>CBFHBA010000012.1:0-148748 GCA_965653675.1 uncultured bacterium | reverse complement strand
GGTTCCCTGGAGTTCAGGGCGGGGCCGCGAACGCTGACGTGCTGTTTGGTGACTACAATCCGGGAGGCAAGCTCACGGTCACGTTTCCGAAGACCGTTGGGCAGATTCCTTACAATTTCCCGACGAAGCCAAACGCACAATGGGAAGGTGAAAAGACGCGTGTGAACGGCGCGCTCTATTTCTTCGGCCACGGCCTAAGCTACACGACTTTCAAATACAGCAATCTGAGAATCAATCCTCTAACGGTGTCAGTACCGCAAGCGGCAGCCACCAGGGCAAATACTGTCGTCAACATTAGCGCCGACATCACGAACACCGGTTCACGTGAAGGAGACGAGGTCGTGCAGCTCTACACCCACGAACTTGTGACCAGCGTGACTACTTACGAAAAGAACCTGCGCGGATTCGAACGCATTCATCTCCAGCCGGGCGAAACCAAAACTGTGGCTTTCACTTTGACCCGTGACGATCTGGCGCTCTGGGATCGGCAGATGCACTTCGTGATCGAACCGGGCAAATTCAAAGTGATGATCGGATCAGGTTCGGAAGACATTCGACTTAACGGGGAGTTCAGCGTCCGCTAATGAAAACGAGAAGACATTTCACCGTCGCACTCGCGTTTGTTCTTGCGTTCGCCGTTTTTTCTTCGGTACTGCAAACGAGTTTTTCGACTTCGGCTGCGCCGGCAGATTCCGGTGCCTACAACGTCAAGTCGTTTGGCGCGACTGGTGACGGCAAAACGCTGGATACCGCCGCCATCAACAAAACGATCGATGCGGCCGCGGCCGCCGGTGGTGGGACTATCTACTTTCCGGCCGGAAACTATCTGTCGGTTTCGATTCACCTGAAGAGCAACATCGCTCTGTATCTCGATCAGGGCGCGACCATCGTCGCGGCCAACCCTTCGAACGAGGTGAAGTACGATCCGCCCGAGCCGAACGATTCGGACAAGTACCAGGACTTCGGCCATAGCCATTGGCACAACAGTTTGATTTGGGGCGAGAACCTCAACCACGTTTCGATTCTTGGACCGGGAATGATTTGGGGCAAAGGATTGGTGCGGAACGGCATGCAATCTCGTACGCCGCAACAGAACGATGCATTGAACGCAGCGCGCGCGAACGAGCCGAAGACGCCGTTCGGTTATCCGAATCCACGGGATGCAGTTGAGCCCGGCTGGGGCAACAAGGCAATCGCGTTGAAGAATTCCCGCAACGTGAATATTCGCGATATCACGATTTTTCACGGCGGCCATTTCGGGATTCTAGCCACCGGCGTTGACAATCTCACCATCGACAACATTCGTGTCGACACGAACCGCGACGGCATTGACGTTGATGCGTGCAAGAACGTGCGCATCTCGAACTGCACGGTCAACTCGCCTTTTGACGATGGCATTTGTCCCAAGAGTTCGTTTGCCCTCGGGTACGCACGAGCCACTGAGAACGTTACGATCACGAATTGTCAGGTGAGCGGCTATGACGAAGGCACCTTGCTCGACGGCACTTTCAAGCGCGATTATCGAGCCGCCAACGGCACGTTCAGTCCCACGGGCCGAATTAAGTTCGGCACTGAATCAAACGGCGGCTTCAAGAACATCACGATCTCGAACTGTGTTTTTGATTATTGTCGCGGCCTGGCGTTGGAAAGCGTCGACGGCGCGTTGCTGGAAGATGTGACGATCGACAACATCACAATGCGCGACGTGGCAAACTGTCCGATTTTCCTGCGACTGGGCAGCCGCATGCGTGGTCCGAATGGTTCGCCGGTTGGGCAGCTCCGAAGAGTAATAATCAGCAACGTAGTCGTTTACAACGCAGAGCCCCGCTACGCATCGATCATCAGCGGTATCCCGAGTCACGACATCGAAGACGTCACACTCAACAACATCCGCATTTACTACAAAGGCGGTGGCACAAAAGAACAGGCGGCTCTCAATCCCCAGGAGAAAGAGAACGATTATCCGGAGCCGACGATGTTCGGTGAGATTCCCGCCTACGGCTTCTTTATTCGACACGTGCGGCGACTGGAGATGAACGGCGTGAGCGTCATGACCCTTAAAGATGATGCCCGACCGCCTTTCATCATCAGTGACGGCGACTCCATTGAACTGCGCAATGTGAAAGCGCGAGGTGTTTTAGGAGGGCCGACGTTCATTCTCAAAGATATTGAACGCTTTTCGATTCACGACAGTTATCCCCTTGAAGATTTAAGGCTGCCGAGCGCCAAGCAACGCACCATTAATTGACTGGAGCGCAACCGTCCCGGTTGCCGGCGCTGAGTAAAACGCAAGCGAGGACGCTTGCGCTCCAGTCGAAGGAACTCATGAACCAGCGTCGCCAAATGCTGATTCTCGCCGCCATCATCGTGGCGAGTTGTGCAGCGCCGGTAGAACCTCAAAAGACACAAAATCAAAAGCCGATGCTGTATGTAGTCGCTACGTCACATCTAGATTGGATCCGGTCGCTACCGTCGCGGTTCTGACACCTGGTTTCGAACGAAGAAAGCGCCGTCGCCGCTACGCTCTGGCCGGCGCACTCCAAATTATTCTTTCGAGGAATTCACAGTTGAATACTTCTGACATGCGTGGCGTCGAAGCCGCATTGCCGGCGACAAAATTCGTCGTCCACGGGCTGCGCTGGTGGATTGCGGGCCTCATCTTCTTTGCCACTCTGATCAATTTCATCGACCGGCTCACGATTTCGATTCTCGCGCCGGTCATTACCACGCAGCTTCACTTAACGAATCTGCAGTTTGCGAAACTGACAACCTGGTTTCTGGTTGCTTACACAATCAGCCAGGGAGTTTCGGGAAAAGTTTACGATCGCATTGGGCCCCGGCGCGGTTTCACCATTTCGATTCTCATTTGGTCGGTCGCCGCTTGCGCGCATGCTTTCGCGCGCGGCCTCTTCAGCCTGAGTTGTTTCCGCTTCATCCTGGGGATCGGCGAAGCCGGCAACTGGCCCGGCGCCGCCCGCGTAATAGCCGAGTGGTTTCCGGTGAGGCAACGCGCCATCGGTATGGGCATTTTCAATAGCGGAGTCTGCGTCGGATCGATCATCGCGCCGCCCTTGATTGTCTGGTTGCAGTTAACCTTCGGATGGCAGGCAACATTTTTGTTCACCGGTTCGCTGGGTTTCATCTGGCTCACGCTTTGGCTGCTCTTTTTTGAAAGTCCCGAGCGGCACCGCGCCATTACGCCCGAAGAATACGCGCTCATCAAAGAAGATCAGCCCAAAGCCACGCGGCAGCAACAAATCGCCTGGCTGCATCTGCTGCGTTTTCCCCAAACGTGGGCCATTGTGCTCTCGCGCTTTCTCGGAGATCCCGTGTGGTGGCTCTATGTCACTTGGCTGCCGCTCTATCTCTACAACGCGCGCGGTTTCGATCTAAAGAAGATTGGCATGTTCGCGTGGCTGCCGTTCCTCACCGCCGACGCTGGCAGTTTGCTGGGTGGCTGGTTGTCTGGTCACTTGATCTCGGTCGGTTGGAGCACCGATCGCGCGCGTAAGAGCGTGATCGTCGCGAGCGCTCTCTGCATGACGGCTGGAATCCCAGCGGCCTTCGCGACCGAAGCGTTCGTGGCACTGGGATTCATCAGCCTGGTGACCTTCGGCTTTCAAGCATGGATTAATAACGTGCAAACACTGCCGAGTGACTTCTTTCCGCAACAAGCGGTTGGTGCAGTTGCGGGTCTCGGCGGTGTTGGCGCGGGTATCGGATCAATTCTTTACGTGATAACGACGGGCTGGGTTGTCGATCACTTTTCTTACAATCCAATCCTGATAATCGCCAGCGTGTTACCGTTGGTGGGAACGCTGATCCTGTTCCTGCTGAGCGGACATATCAAACCAATCAATCTCGGAGGTGGCACAGACTTCAGTGTGTGGTCTGGGCCAGGTCAAACTGCGGCCCTCACAGACTGAAGTCTGTAACACGGGGATATAGCATGACTAATTATTTCGATCTATCAAACAAAGTCGCGCTAATTACCGGCGCTTCATCTGGGATCGGCGCCGCATCGGCGAAGGTCCTTTCAGAACTCGGTGCGGATGTTGCAATCACCTACCACCACAACCAAGTGGGCGCCGAAAAAGTCCGCGATCAAATCACTCGGCTCGGCCGCAGGGCAATCGCGATTCACACGGATGTGCGCGAACCTGATCAAATTACGGCAACCGTTTCGCTGGTAAATGAAGAACTCGGACCCATCGATATTCTGGTGAACAACGCCGGTTCGCTGGTGGAGCGAAAAAAGAATCTCGAGATGACGACCGATTTATGGGATGACGTAATCAATCTGAATCTCACGAGCGCAATGCTCTGTCTCAAAGCAGTCGCGCCGTCGATGGTCAAGCGCAAATCAGGAACGATCATCAACGTCGTCTCAATCGCCGCGCACCACGGCGGCGGTCCGGGCGCCGGTGCGTACGCGGCAGCGAAAGCGGGATTGATCGCGCTGACAAAATCTCAGGCGAAGGAATTGGCGCCGCAGGGGGTGCGCGTCAACGCGATTTCTCCCGGAACCATCGATACACCGTTCCACGAAGTGTTTTCGACACAGGAAATGCTCAAGGCCGCCATTGCCACAATTCCAATGGGCCGACTCGGTACGCCTGAGGACTGCGCGAAGGTCGTCGCGTTTCTAGCGTCCGACGCTGCCAGTTACATCGTCGGTGAAACGATTGAAGTCAATGGTGGACAGTTAATGCGGTAGTCGGAGGTGCCCATGGACCGACGCACATTTCTGCAAGCATCGACAGTCTTGGCGGGCAGTGCCTTATTGAGCCGTGATGTTTTTGCAGTCGGCGCTCCAGCACAAAGGATGATAGGCATTCAGGTTGGTGCAGTCTCGTTTGTCGACGAAGGCACTGAGAAAGTCTTGGACAACTTTCAGGAAATGGCGGACGTCAACACGCTGTTCCTCGCGACTTTCACCTACGGCCGCGGCATCGCGGGCCGGCAAATTCGCGGCAGCGCCTTGCCGGATCACGGGAAACAGGAGTACGACGACAACTTTCGCGGGGGAAATTTTGCGACCCCGCATCCGCAGTATTATCGCAACACCACCATCACTCCTGAGAGAGCGCCCGATCATCCGAACTACGACATCATTGCCGACGTGCTCCCGGCGGCGCGGCGTCGCAACCTGAAATTGATCTGCTGGTTTGAGGACGTGTTTCGTCGCGACGTGCCTGGCTTTGACCAGGCTGTAGAGATCGATCTTCACGGAAAGCCTACGGCGACGGCGTGCTTGAGAAATCCGAACGTGCGTAATTTCTGGCTCGGTCTGGTCGAAGACTATTTGCAATCTTACGACGTTGACGGACTGATGTGGGGCAGCGAGCGGCAGGGGCCGCTGGACAACGCACTCATTGCGAGTCACGGGGGCGGGAGCGACCGGACCATTGCTTGCTTCTGCCAATACTGTCTAGCCGCGGCGCGGAAGCTGGGAATCAACAGCGATCGAGCGCGAACAGGTTTTATGGAGCTCGAGCGCTGGACTGCGGCGATGCGTGCCGGTGAAAAGCCACCGGATGGTGCGTTCGTTACCTTTTGGCGTCTGCTTTTGAAATATCCGGAATTGCTTTCATGGGAGCAACTTTGGAATGAAGGACTGAATGACACTTATCGCGAGATGTATGCGCTGGCCCATCGGATCGCGCCGGCGAAAGGCATGGGCTGGCATATCTGGCACAACAATTCATTCTCGCCGCTATATCGAGCTGAGCAGGACTACGCTCAGTTCAGCAAGTACTCGGACTTCCTGAAAGTCGTCATGTACAACAACTGCGGCGGTCCGCGTCTGGCGCAGTACGTGCGCAACGTGCACACGACTTTGTTTGCCGATTTTTCGCCGGAGCAGGTTCTTGATTTCACTTACGGCGTCGAGCAGTATCATGAAAAGTCTCTCGATCGCATTCCCAAAGAAGGACTGTCAGCGGATTACGTGCTGCGCGAGACGAAGCGCGCGCTCGCCGGCGTTGCGCCGCACGTGAAGATCTGGCCGGGCATCGACATCGACATTCCCACCGGGGCCAACGAAAAGAAGACCCAACCCGACGATGTCTATGAAGCGGTGAAGGCGGCATTTCAAGGTGGCGCCCATGGCGTACTCTTATCGCGAAAATATTCAGAGATGAAACTTGTGAATCTGCGCGCTGCCGGCCGCGCGATCCGCGAGCTGAAGACTAAGTAGCACGGGCGTCTCGCCCGTGAATCACGCGCAAGATGTGCGTGCCACGATTAAACTGAACCAGCACCTAGTAGTCTGCACCAAAGCGCTAATGTCAAAACTCACGCGCCGCGATTTGTTGAAAACGAGTTTGGCCGCAACTGCAGGCGCACTCACTGCGAACGCATGGCCGGCCGTAGCGGAAGCGCTTCCGAAAGATGGTAACGAATCTCCAAGCATAAGCCTCGCTCCTCTCGATCAGCCTGGGCCACGCGAACGCTTGCTCCTTGATTTCGGCTGGCGATTTCATTTAGGACACGCTAACGATCCGGCGCAAGACTTCGGCCTCGGCCTGCGCCGGCGCGAAGCTCAGTTCGCGAAGTCGGGAGGATTTCTTCCCGTGACTCGTCCCGACTTCAAAGACAACGACTGGCGAGAAATCGATCTGCCACACGATTGGGCCGTGGAGCTTCCCTTCACCGACGCGCCGCTGGTCTTTCATCAAGGCGCGAAACCGGTGGGGCGCGAATTTCCCGAAACCAGCGTCGGTTGGTATCGCAAGATTTTCGATCTGCCGAAGGATGATGCAGGCAAACGCATCGCAATCGAATTCGACGGGGTCTTCCGCGATGCCATCGTCATGTTCAATGGCCATTACCTCGGAGAGAATCAAAGTGGCTATGCGCCGTTTCGCTTTGATGTCACTGACTTCGCCAATTTCGGCGACAAGAACGTGCTGGTGGTACGCGCGGACGCAACCCTCGGCGAGGGCTGGTTCTATGAGGGCGCGGGAATCTATCGGCATGTGTGGCTGACCAAAACCGATCCCCTGCACATCGCTCAATGGGGCACATTCGTCAGATCGGAAGTCCGCGGCTCGAGCGCGGTCGTATCAATTTCCATTGAAGTTCAGAACGATTCCGACCATGAGGGGCTGTGCCGCATCGTGTCACGAATAGTGAATTTCACGGGCTTCTACTCGGGTGACATCAAAACCAAGCCGTCGGTAATTCCCGCTTGGTCAAGCTACAAATTCGAGATCCAGGCGCCGTTGACTCGTCCCAGTCTGTGGTCACCCGAACATCCGAATTGCTATCAACTCATCACCACAGTCGAAAGCAACGGCCACGTCGTCGATCATGACGATACGCTGTTCGGCATTCGCACGATTCGATTCGACGCCGACAAGGGCTTCTCCCTTAACGACGAGTCTTTAAAGATCAAAGGCACCTGCAACCACCAGGATCACGCGGGGGTCGGTTCAGCACTACCCGACAGGCTGCAATATTTTCGCGTCGGAAAGCTGAAAGAGATGGGTTGCAATGCCTATCGTACGTCGCACAATCCGCCGACGCCCGAATTGCTCGACGCCTGCGATCGACTCGGCATGCTGGTGATGGATGAAACCCGGATGATGGACTCGACGCCGGAAGGATTGAGTCAACTGGAGCGTCTGATTCGCCGCGATCGAAATCATCCCAGCGTCATTATCTGGTCGCTCGGCAACGAAGAGCGCGAGCAAGGCAGCGAGCGCGGGGCGCGCATCGTGACGACCATGAGACGACTGGCGAAGCAACTCGATCCAACTCGGCCCGTCACGGTCGCGATGAACGGCGCGTGGGGACGAGGAGTAACCAACGTCGTCGACGTAATGGGATTCAATTACGCCGGTGGCGGCGGACAGGGCGGCATCGACACCGGCAAGAACATCGACGCGTTTCACGCAAAGTTTCCCAAGTTGCCTGAAGTCGGTTCAGAGATGGGCAGCGAATTCTTTACGCGCGGTATTTATGCCAATGACAAAGAGAAGGGTTACGTAAGCGCTTACGATGTGAATCATCCCGGCTATACGACCACCACTGAAGGCTGGTGGAAAGTTTTCGCGGAGCGGGCTTTCCTGTCCGGCGCATTTAATTGGACGGGCTTCGATTATCGCGGTGAACCTTCCCCTTATCCGTGGCCGTGTATCAGCTCGCATTTCGGAATCCTCGATACGTGTGGCTTTCCCAAAGACATTTTTTATTACTACCGATCGTGGTGGCAAAACGAGGGGGTGCTTCATCTGTTTCCCCATTGGAATTGGAGTGGTCGCGAACGTCAGGAGGTTGATGTCTGGTGTTATTCGAATCTGGAAGAGGTCGAACTGTTTCTGAATGGTCAGACGCTGGGCGCAAAGAAGATGGAGCCGAACTCGCATCTCGAGTGGAAAGTGAAGTATGTGCCCGGCGTAATCGAAGCGCGCGGATCGACCGGTGGTCGCGTGGTATTGACGACAAAACGCGAGACCACCGGCGCTGCAGCGCGTCTGGTCTTGCGACCGGATCGTTTGAAGATTTCGGCTAACGGCGAGGACGTGACGGTCGCAGCGGTTGAGGTTCAGGACGCACGCGGTTTGATGGTCCCCACCGCCGGGAACGAAATCACCTTCACGCTCAAGGGTCCCGGTCGCATCATCGGCATAGGTAACGGCGACCCAAGTTGCCACGAGGCCGACCGTCCTTCACCACCGAACGAGGCAAAGCGAAGTGCATTTAATGGCTTGGCCATGGCCATTGTGCAGGGTCTAAAACAGCCGGGTGAGATTCGTATCGAGGCGACCGCGCCGGGCCTGGAAAAAGCTGTGGCTGCCGTCAGCGCGCTATCGGTGACGCCGCGGCCGGCAATCTAATTCATGAGAATCACAAACGAGCATTTTGGAACAACGGACAATCGTGAGGTGCGGTTGTTCACACTCACGAACAATTCGGGAACTGAAGTTAAGATAATCAATTATGGCGGCATCATTACTGCACTCAACGTTCCGAACCGGGAGGGAGCTTTCGGAGACGTGGTGCTGGGTCATGACAACCTCGACGGTTATCTGCATCGCTCAAGATACTTCGGCGCGCTTATTGGACGTTGCGGCAATCGAATCAGGCGCGGAAAGTTCGCGCTGAACGGTATTGAATACAACCTCCCAATCAACAACGGCAAGAACCATCTGCACGGAGGCAGGAAGGGTTTCGATAAAGTTGTTTGGGATGCGGACAAAATTCCGGAAGGGCTGCAATTAACTTATCGCAGTTGCGATGGTGAAGAAGGTTACCCTGGGAATCTGGAAGCGATCGTGACTTACAAGTTAACCGATGCGAATGAATTGCGGATCGAATATTTTGCGACCACCGATCAGAACACGATCATCAACCTCACGAATCATTCCTATTTCAACCTGGCTGGTGAAGGGACGATTCTCGATCACGAGTTAACGATTAATGCTGACGCGTTCACGCCCGTTGACGAGACTTTGATTCCGACCGGCGAACTTCGGCCGGTGCGCAACACTCCGATGGACTTCACTTCAGCCACTGCCATCGGAGCGCACCTCAATGAACCAGATGAGCAATTAAGAATCGCCGGCGGCGGCTACGATCACAATTTTGTGCTGCGAGGGCCGCGCGGTGAATTAAGAAGTGTAGCCCGACTGCATGAACCAAGGTCGGGACGAACGATGGAAGTGACCACAACTGAACCGGGTCTTCAGTTCTACGCCGGCAGCTGGTTGGATGGCCGCATCACTGGAAAGGGCGGCCGGGCTTATGAAAAGTATTCAGGATGCTGCCTGGAAACGCAGCATTTTCCGGATTCACCGAACCATCCGAGTTTTCCGTCGGTTGTGTTGCAGTCAGGGGAGGAATACCGGCACACGACGATTTACAGGTTTTCGGTGACGTGAGCCGGTTGGCAGGTTTCTCTAGCCCGGCCGTTCACGGCTGGGAAGAAGAGATGAATGATCGATTCACAGCCTCCTTCAGGAGGCTTATTGACGATTGGCGAAAGCCTCCTCAAGGAGGCTGCGGATAAATTAACGGCGGCAGCTCTAGCCGTAAACGGCTGGGCTAGAGAAAAGGAACCTTGATGTTTACGATTCGATGGAGGTAACCCAATGAAATCTCGTCACCAACGCGCACTGGCGATCGCATTCGTGCTGGCTCTCCCGGTGATTGCATTAACCGCTGCCGCACTCGTCTCTGCGAATCAGACGCCTGATCCGCTCACCGGCAACTGGGTTGTGCGGCTGGATATGAAGGACGGCACTTTTCGCACGACTTACCTCAATCTGAAGCAGGAAGGACAGAAGATCACCGGCACCATTCGCGTGACGCAGTTTTTCTATCACATCAGTGAGAGCAGCGGCGGACCAGACGGATTCACCATTACTGGATCGATGATGGATGGCAAGAGCGAACGCAAGGTCCAGTACGAAGGAAAGCTTGTCGGCGACGAACTCCACATCTCGACGCGCCGCCGGCCGCAGGATCCGCCGACGCAAATGGTCGCCGTGCGCGCGCCCGCTAGAGAAGGCGCCATGCCGGCGCGTAATCCTCTGCCGCCTTTGCACAAAGTTGCGGACAACGGACTCGCGCGCACGCCACCGATGGGATGGAACAGTTGGAACAAGTTTGCCGGCCGAATTGATGATGCCACGGTGCGGAGCATCGCCGATGCGATGGCCAGCAACGGCATGAAGGAAGCGGGCTACACTTACATCAATCTCGACGATACGTGGGAAGCCGGGCGCGACGCGCAAGGCAACATCCAAACAAACAAGAAATTTCCCGACATGAAGGCGCTCGCCGATTATGTTCACAGTAAAGGATTGAAGCTCGGAATTTATTCTTCACCAGGACCGAATACCTGCGCCGGCTACGAAGGCAGTTATGGTCACGAAGAACAGGACGCGCGCACTTACGCTGCCTGGGGCATCGATTATCTGAAGTATGACTGGTGCGGCGCGCGCAATCTTTACACCGACGAAGAAATGCAAGCCGTCTATCAAATCATGGGCGATGCTTTGCTGAAGACAAAACGCCCGATCGTCTACAGCCTCTGTCAATACGGACGTCAGGAAGTGTGGAAGTGGGGCGCAGACGCCGGCGGCAATCTATGGCGCACAACCGGCGACATTCGCGACGCCTGGGATTCAATGACGCGCATCGGCTTCAATCAAAACGATCTCGCGCCGTATGCAAAGCCGGGACACTGGAACGATCCTGACATGCTCGAAATTGGCAACGGCGCGATGACCAACGATGAATACAAAACGCACATGAGCCTCTGGGCGATGCTCGCCGCGCCCATGCTCGCCGGAAATGATCTGCGCAGCATGAGTCCGGAAATTCTCGCAATCCTGACGAACGGAGATGTGATTGCCGTCGATCAGGACAAACTTGGGAAGCAGGGTCAACGCGTCTGGCAATCAGGCGAGCAGGAGATATGGACACGACCTTTGTCAGGCGGTGCCGTCGCGGTGGCCTTTTTCAATCGCGCGAACTCCGAGGCGAAAGTCACCATGCGGCCCGCCGATCTGAAGCTCAACGGCATGCGAAAGGCTCGTGATTTGTGGACGCATCAGGACGTCGCGTGGCCAGCAGATGGTGAGTATTCCGCCATCATTCCGAGTCACAGCGTGGTGATGCTGAAGTTAACCCCGTGATACCACTCTTTCCTTGCCAGCCGATTGTTCAACCGCCACCTTGTGACGAGGCTCGCGTTGGTGCAAGGCGGCAAACAAAGGGAGCCAGTCGATCTGCCCTCCACCGCGTGAACAAATAAAGCGCAAAAAAAGCCTTGACAGGGATGGCCGCTGGCCATATTGTACGCACTCTGTACAAACTAGCGGAAGTTAGACCTTGCGCAAAATAAACACTCGAGATTTCCGGGTTGCGACGCGATCCACGTCGCGGGAGATCAATCGTCGCATTGCCCTCAATGTGATTCACGAGCATCAGCCGATCTCGCGGGCCGAGTTGGCGCGGCGTATGAAAATTACGCGTGGCGTCGCTGGTGTGTTGGTTCAGGAGCTACTCGATCAGGACTTGATCTACGAAGGCACTACCGGCGAAGCGCCGTTTGGCCGCAAGCCCACCTTGCTTCACATTAAGAGTCACGATCGCTTGGCCGTGGCCGTCGATGTCCGATTTAGCAAGACATATCTGACGATTTGCGATTTTTCCGGACGGCAACTGACGATAGAAGCCTACGACACGATTTTCTCGATAAGTGAATTTGTCCGTGACTTGCGCGATCGCATTCGCCGAATGCTAAAAACTCACGGAATTGGTGAAGGAATTGAAGGGGTGGGCGTCGCCGTGCCAGGCATGGTGGATCAACGCACCGGACGCGTCCTGAATGCGCCGGCGCTGGGATGGCGAGATGTGGATCTGCGCAAGCCGCTCGCAGTCGCTACCGGATTACCAGTCGAGATCGAAAACTCTGGCCGCGCGTGCACGCTCGCACTGCTGTGGCTGGAGCGCAGCGAAGCCGCGCGTCCCCAAAACTTCGTCTACGTCGGCGTCTCAGACGGCGTAGGAACCGGCGTAGTCGTGAATGGCGAGCTTATGCGCGGTAGCGATCACATTGCCGGCGAGTTTGGTCACGTGCCGCTCAATCTGGATGGGCCGCGTTGCATGTGCGGCGCCACGGGTTGCTGGGAAGCCTACATCTCGAACCTCGCGACCCTATCTCGCTATTTTGAATGGAATTTGTACAAACTTAGTCCAAAGAAGCTTCGCGATGCCAAGCAGGGTTCGTTTGGGGTTCCTGAATTGATAGCGCGGGCACGCGGCGGCGACAGAAAAGCGACTACTGCGATCGAAGCGACGGGGCACTTTCTGGGCCTGGGACTGGCAACGATTGTGAATGTCATTAACCCTGAGTGCATTTATCTCGACGGTGAAATTATGGAGGCCTGGGATTTGATCCAAACGGCGGTTACACGTGGATTGGCGGCGAGGGTTTTGACTGAGAAGGGTGGGAACACACCGCTCAAAGTCGGATCTACGCAACAGTATCCGCGTCTGCGCGGTGCTGCTGCGCTGATTGCGGCGCCGACATTTGCCGCGCCTCGCGTCGCTTAGAGATTCGCATCGAGAGAAGCGCGCCGCGGTCGTGCCTTCTCTACACAAAAACAAGGCGGGTTGTGCTGTTGGGCGATGATCGCATTTTGCAGCCAAGGTCGCCGCGGTTCTGGGGGTTCGAAAATTGATGGAGGTTAGGAACATGTTAAGCACATACAGGTCCCGGCAGGTTTCCCTACTTGTCACGCTTCTCTTAGTCATCGGAGGCGCCATAACGAGCGCGAACGGTCAGACAATATTCGGCCGGATCTCAGGTACCGTGAAAGACAGCAATGGCGCCGCAGTTCCAAACGCCACTGTCACCATCACGAACGGGGCAACTAACCTCGTCCGCACAGTGACTACCGATGAAGATGGTTTTTACACGGCCACCAATCTGCCCGTGGGCACTTATACAATTTTGGTCGCCCGCGATGGGTTCAAGCGAGCTCAACAAACCGGCGTGGTGCTGGCAGCGGATGCGCGCCTGACACAAGACATGACCCTGGAAGTTGGACAGGTTACTGAGACAGTGCAAGTAACGACTGCCACTGGTGAGACTGTTAATACGACTTCCGGTGAAGTCGCGCGTCTGGTCGATCAGCGACAGGTGCAGAATCTGGCACTGAACGGACGCAATTACATGCAGCTGGTGACGCTAATCCCGGGCGCGGTTATCCTTGACGAAGACCAGTTGGCGCTTACGACGAGCCTTAGTATCAGTCAGGCTGCGGTCAACGGTAATCGACCTAACTACAACAATCTGACTGTCGACGGCGGCTTCAACATGGATTCGGGCAGCAACAATAGCCAAATCAACAATATCGGCATCGATTTTGTTCAGGAAGTGAAGATTCAAACATCGAATTTTTCAGCCGAGTACGGGCGCAATTCGGGTGCCGCGATCAACATAGTGTCGCGGAGTGGTGGGAACAGTTATCACGGCAGTGTGTTTGAGTTCTTTCGCAATGACAAACTTGACGCGCGCCGTTTCTTCGCGCCCGTAAGAGCGACCCTGCGATTCAACAACTTCGGCTGGAACTTCAACGGCCCAATCAAGAAAGACAAGCTGTTCTTTTTTGGAGGCCAGGAGTGGAAATATATTCGCCAGCTTTCGGCGGCGGCGCGCGTAACCATGCCGACGCGCGCGGAAAGAGCCGGTGACTTCAGCGGGCGCAGCGGGACACTGAATGTGCCCACCGGTTACACGGCAATTAACCCGGCCACCGGGGCGACAGTCGCGGCCGGCCAGCCGATTCCCGGCCGCAACCTTGCGAACCTGAGATTGAACGGCGCTCCGGCGGGCATCACAACGGACGGCGCCGCGATTGCGGCGGTCTATAACGCAATGGAGAAGCTGGCGGCAGCATACTCAGACACGCCGACAGGGAACAACACCACTTTCCAGCAACCTAATCCGTTCAACTGGCGCGAGGATAATGTCCGGGTGGATTATCGCTTCAATGAAAAGCACAGCATCTATGGCCGCTATTTTCACGACCATTACGATCTGATCGATCCATTCGGCACGTTCATCAACTCTCCCCTGCCAACCATTCCGACGAATCGGCTTCGTCCGGGTACCAGCATACAGCTCTCCTACACCTGGCTTATAAAACCGAGCATGATCAATGAGGCCAAGATTAATGCATCCTGGAACGGTCAACGGATTCCTCCGGTCGGTGAGTTTTGGAAACGAGCGACCTATGGTTTCACCTATCCGCAACTCTTCTCCTCTGGCGGTCGCTTTCGTAATGGAATTCCAGATACCACCATCACCGGCTTTGCGGGCTTCAATGGACCGTCTGCTTCGTTGCTCTCGCCTACTACTGACATCGCCGCGAGCGACAACCTAACCATCATTCGCGGTAAACACTCGATCAAGACCGGTGTGCTGGTTGTGCGTAACCGCAAGGATCAGAACGGGCGATCGAATTATACTGGCACGCTCAACTTCAGCACTTCTGGCAACAATCGGACCACCGGCAACGCTTTTGCGGATGCGTTGCTGGGAAACTTTCGCACCTACAACGAGGCAGATAACGACCCAATTGGATTCTTCCGGTTTAATCAGATCGAGGCTTACGTGACCGATAGCTGGAAGGTCACGCGCAAACTGAGCCTTGAATTAGGCGCGCGCTACTACTACATCTCGCCGACATATTTGCAAGCGAACAACGCGGCAAACTTCGACCCCAGCAAATACGATCCTTCACAAGCCGTAACCATTCTGGCTAATGGCAACATCGATCCCACCAAGGGTGGCAATCGATTCAATGGGTTGGTGCGCGCCGGCGACGGCATTCCAGCCGATGAAGTCGGACGCGTAACCGTTGCGAACAGTCCGCTACTGCTGGCCGTTCCAACCGGAGCTCCCCGCGGGTTTTTCCAACCAGCGAACCGGCTGGCGCCCCGAGTCGGCTTTGCCTACAGCCCTTTCGACAATAACAAGACTGCGATTCGCGGCGGCTTCGGTATCTTCTATGACAAGCCCGAGGGAAACCTGATCTTCTCACAGTTGAATGTTCCTCCCTTTATTAATACTCCCCAATTTGAAAACGGCAACCTGGCGAATCCGTCTGGTGGCACCCCTTCCGCGCTGGTACCCTTTGGCACGATCAACGCGATCGATCCTAATTTGAAAGTATCGTATTCGATGGACTATAGCCTTGGCGTGCAAAGGGAGCTGCGGCATGGCTTCTTCGTCGACGCCAGTTACGTCGGCAACCTGGGGCGCCATCTAATACGCCAGCCGGATGTCAACATGCCGACTTTTACCGCCTTGGCTGCGAACGCCGCGCTTCCAAGTGCCCAGAGACTTGCCACTAACGCCTTACGGCCTTACAAGGGTTTTTCTCAAATCAGGATGCGACTTTCGGATGCTAATTCGAACTACAACGGTATGCAGCTTTACGCGGCCAAACGCACAGGCAATCTCGAATTGACCGCATCGTATACGTGGTCAAAGGCTCTCACAGACACCAGCGGCAACGGAGACAACGTAGATGTCGGAGACGATCCATTTAACCGCCATCTGAGCTATGGGCCGGCGACCTTTGATCGCCGACAGATTTTCGTGGCCACTTATGATTACCGGTTACCATTTTTCCGCACGCTGAAGGGCATTGGTGGGGCGGCGCTTTCGGGTTGGGAAGTTAGCGGCATCACGCGTTTTCAAAGTGGGCAATTCCTCACGGTCAATGGCAACACATCGATCGGAGCTCGCCGCGCCGATTACCTTGGCGGACCTGTGCTCTTGAGCGATCCCGGGCCGAATGGTTGGATCAATCCGGCCGCCTTTGCACCGGCCCCTGATGGCCGTCGCGGAAACAGTGGCGTCGGCATCGTGCGTGGACCAAGCTTGCAGCTCTGGGACTTCTCGGTGCGCAAACAGTTCGCGATTTCGGAGCGGTTCAAGTTGCGATTTCAGGCCGACATGTTCAATGCCTTCAATCGCGCAAACTTCAAAAACCCCGACACCGGCTTCGGCACTTTGGTCATTGATCCGACGACCGGAGCCCGCAGTCCATCAAACGGAGCCTTCGGGAAAATTAACGCCACCGGACCGGCGCGCAACATTCAGTTTGGTCTCAAATTAGACTTCTGAGTAAAGTGAGTTGTTGGGCGTCGAGGGTAAGAAGGGCTAATTAGTGCGCATCTGGCGACGGCGTTGGATTAAGACTTCCATCGTCCTGTGCGGCTGGAGGTGAGGACTTGAAAGGAAGAGTGTTTTTCCTTACGGTCACGACATTTATGCTTGGCCCGACCCTCCTTGTTACACGGGCTGCGGGACAAGATGTTTGGCGAGACAACCAGGACTTTGAAGCGCGCAGAGCTGCACTCAACCGGGTGGGCGAAAGTCACGACGCAAACCATCGGTATCGCCGCCACGTTGCCGGGCCACGTCTTATCGAGATCGAGCGCATCCGAGTCGTCAGCTCTGAACTAACGCATGCGGTTTCGGAAGGTGGCACTCTCAATCTCAGGTTCATTGCCAGGTCGGCCACTGAGATAAACAAGCGCGCAAGACTACTTCAGGCCAGTCTGAGATTTGCAAAGAGCGAAGTGCCCGACTCGAGAAATGCTGAAAACACCGAGGAGCTGGGCGCGGCCCTCAAGGTGCTCCAGTCATCGATAGCAAGCCTTGTCGATAATCCTGTTTTCAAAAGCCCTCGACTGGTCGACATAAATCGGTCAATCCAAGCGGCCGGTGACGTGGAGAAAGTCATTCAGGTGAGCTACCACGTGAAAAGGATTTGCAAGAAATTGGCAAGTTCCACCGATCGCTGACGGAGGCATCATTAGCTTCTCCAGCACCGTCTTTCCGATTCAGCCGCGTGCTGCCTAAGAATGAAATCTCTCTTTCTTTTTATGTCCCTGTTTCTGGTCGTCCCGTGTGTCCGGGCACAGCAACTTGCACTCATCACAAATACCGACGCGCGCCAGACCAGCCTTCTTGACGGTCAATGGAAGACAATCATCGATCCTTACGAGTCGGGCTACTACGATTACCGTTACCAACCCAGCGCAGATGGCTATTTCAAAGATGCCAAGCCGAAAACGAAAAGCGATCTCATCGAATATGATTTCGACAAGTCAGGCTCGTTGCAGGTTCCAGGAGACTGGAACAGTCAGGCAGAGCGCTTGCTCTTTTACGAAGGCACTATCTGGTACAAGAAAAGTTTTGATTATCAAAGAAAACCCGACACGCGCGTTTTCGTCTATTTTGGGGCAGCGAATTACCTTGCAGATGTCTATCTCAACGGTCAGAAGTTAGGGCGGCACGAAGGCGGCTTCACTCCCTTCAACTTTGAAGTTACCAACCTCATCCGGGACACGAACAATTCGCTCATCGTCAAGGTCGACAATAAGAGACGTCGCGATGCGGTGCCGACTCTCATCACCGATTGGTGGAATTACGGCGGACTTACTCGACAGGTAAAGTTAATAGAGACCCCAGCTACCTTCGTGCAGAATTATTCGATTCAGTTGCAGAAGGGGTCGCGGAATCGCATCGTGGGGTGGGTTCAACTCAACGGCGCAAAGTCGGATCAGAAAGTCACAATCGGAATTCCTGAAGCTCGGATCAGCAAGACTTTCGCGACGGACGCCCGCGGATATGCACAAATCAGTTTCGACGCCAACCTGAACTTGTGGTCGCCCGAGCACCCAAAGCTTTACGATGTGCTGATCGAAAGTGAGACGGATCGCCTGCACGACCAAATCGGGTTCCGCAGTATCGAGACCAGAGGCACACAGATTCTCCTCAACGGTGAGCCGATTTTTCTTCGCGGGGTTTGTATCCATGAAGAAGCTCCCTTCCGCAGTGGCCGCGCTTACAGCGACGAGGATGCGCGGACGCTGCTCGGCTGGGCCAAAGAATTGGGGGTGAACTTTGTACGGCTCGCCCACTATCCTCACAACGAGGCCATGCTCAAAGAAGCCGATCGCATGGGGATCATGGTTTGGTCCGAGATTCCGGTTTACTGGACTATTCTGTGGGAGAACTCGGCCACCCTGGATAATGCTCAGAATCAGTTGTCAGAGATGATCGAGCGCGACCAGAACCGTGCGGCCATCATTATCTGGTCCATGGCTAATGAAACTCCGGTTGGCGATGCACGCCAGGCGTTCCTCAGAAAATTGATCGAACACGCAAGAAGTCTGGACCCGACGCGGTTGATATCCGCGGCCATGGAGCGTCATTACCTCCAAGGCACCACGACCCAGATGATCGACGATCCGCTGGGCGAGTTTGTCGATGTGTTTGGCTGCAACGAATACGTCGGCTGGTACGACGGACTACCGGACAAGATCGATCGCGTCGAATGGAAAATGAAATATCAGAAACCGCTGATCATGACCGAGTTCGGCGCTGAAGCACCTTATGGCAATCATGGTGATGCGTTGACGCGTTGGACCGAAGAGTACCAGGAGAACGTCTATCAACATCAGGTGGAGATGCTCAAGCGCATTCCATTTTTGCGGGGCACGTGCCCGTGGATTCTGATGGACTTTCGCTCGCCGCGTCGCCCCTTGCCCGGCATTCAGGACTTTTACAATCGCAAAGGACTGATCTCCGACCACGGCGAAAAGAAGAAAGCCTTCTATGTAATGCAGAATTACTATCGCGAAATTGAGGCAGTAGCCCGACCGTGAGTGAGGCTGCGGGTTTGGGTGTTCCTGACTGCGCATCTTCTAAATCAAAGCTGACTGATCGGCCCGCATTGGTAACACTAAAATGAAAATAATGAACCCCCGAATGCGCTGGTCGTGGCTCGTGACCTCTTTTCTTTGGGCGGCGTTCATTTCCACGGCCAGTTCGCCGTCACAAACGCCGTCATCGCTGATTCAGGGCGTCATGAACCGCAAGACGATTTCGCTCAACGGCGACTGGCATTACATCGTCGATCCCCATGAAGACGGTGCCAACCGGCGTTATTACCTAAACGGCAAACCTTACGGCAGCAGAGACTTCGTCGAATACGATTTCAATACCGCGCCGACTTTGCGCGTGCCCGGCGATTGGAACTTTCAACGACCCGAGTTGCAGTTATACGAAGGCACTGTGTGGTATCAAAGATCGTTTGATTATCATCCCCAGGCAAATAAGAGCGTCTTTCTTTATTTTGGCGCCGCAAATTATCGCGCCCGGGTGTGGTTGAACGAGAAACCGCTTTGCGAGCACGAAGGCGGATTCACTCCGTTCAATTGTGAAGCAACCGGCGCGCTGCGGGACGGCGCAAACGTTGTGATCGTTTCCGTGAACGACACGCGGCACCCCGACGATATCCCTTCGGTCAGGCCAGATTGGTATAACTACGGTGGGCTGACTCGCGACGTGATGCTGGTGGAACTCCCACATGAATCCATTCAGCAATACTCAGTGCAACTGGATCGCGGCCGGCAAAACCGCATTATCGGATGGATTAAGACGACAGCCGACTCGCCGGCAGCGCAAAAAGTCAAAGTTAGTATTCCTGAATTGAGACTATCGACCGAAGCAATCGCCGACAAAGAAGGGCTGCTGCGGTTTATGTTCGAGGCGCCGAATCTGGAACTGTGGTCGCCAGAGAGGCCGAAACTGTATCGCGTCGAAATTGCCTCCGCCACAGATCAAATCGCGGAAGACATCGGCTTCCGCACAATCGAAACAAGCGGCACCGATATTCTCCTGAACGGAAAGCCGATTTTTCTGCGCGGCATTGACATGCACGAGGAACCCGTGGGGAGGCCGGGTCGCGCTCACGGCGAAGACGACGCGCGCACCCTCCTGGGCTTTGCGAAAGAACTTGGCTGCAACTTCGTCAGGTTGGCGCACTACCCGCACGACGAAAGCATGGTGCGCGAAGCCGACCGTCTGGGCTTGATGGTTTGGTCAGAGATTCCCGTGTACCAGGGCATTGACTTCAAGAACCCGCAAACGCTAGCTAAGGCGCAGCAGCACTTGACCGAAGAAATCACGCGCGATCGAAACCGTGCGGCCATCATTCTCTGGTCCGTAAGTAACGAAACCCCCAAATCACCGGAACGCAATGCTTTTCTAAAACAGCTCATCAAGACCGCGCGCGATTTGGATCCGACGCGTTTGATTACCTCAGCTACGAATCAAACCAATTCGTCTGTGCCACACAAGAAAGTCTTTGACGATCCGCTCATCGCCGACCTGGACGTTTTCGGAGTCAACGAATACATCGGCTGGTATGAAGGCGTGCCGGAGGACTTGGACATCACCACCTGGTCCACGCCCTACGACAAGCCCATGATTGTTAGCGAGTTTGGCGGCGAAGCAAAATACGGTTTGCACGGCCCCGTTACGCAAAGATGGACCGAGGAAAATCAGGAAGAGATCTATAAACACCAAATCGCCGCGCTGCGGAAGATTCCGTTTTTGCGCGGCACTAGTCCCTGGATTTTGAAGGACTTTCGGTCGCCGCATCGAAACCTGCCGCGGCTCCAGGACGGTTTCAATCGCAAGGGACTGATCTCGGAAAATGGTGAACGCAAGAAAGCGTTCTATGTGCTGCAGCGATTTTATCGCGAACTCGCGGCGCAGGCGCGATAGTGATGGGGACCCAGTCCGCGGTTGTCTGAGTGTACTTCACGCATTGAATTCTCGAGAGTCGAGCTGAGAAGAAAAGAATGAAGGCCGCAACCGGACTTGTTGTTAGCATTCTTATAATGTCCGGTGTCCTCGCTGCCGGCAATCATAAGGAACCTCGCCGCAGCGTCAACAGAAACCAGCCGCATCCGCGTCTATTATTCAGTCAAAGCGATCTACCTGAGATCAGAAAGCGCGCGACGCTGCCGATATTTCAACCCACCGTTAAGCGCCTACTGGAGCGTGCCGAGTGGCAACTAAAGGCGCCTGCGCTCATTCCTTCTATCACCAAACGTGGCGAGCCTGATCCGCCTGGAGAGGAGAAAGGTCTGCAATGCGCGCGACTGTTGCAGGGTCGAGTCGTGACCTATTGTATGGCTTTTACCTTGACCGGCCAGAGAAAATATCGCGATGCCGCGGTAGCTGAGTTGATGCACGCGATCAATGATTGGCGCATCTGGGTGGACACTGCCCATCAACCGCCGTTCGATCTTATGAATGGCGAGACTTGTCTCACATTCGGCTTGGCCTGGGATTGGCTTTACAACGACCTCACGCCTGATGAGCGGAAGAAGCTGCAAGAAGGAGTGGAACGGCGCGGCTTGAGCGCGTATCTGCAAGCTGCCAACTCAGCACGGCAGCCGTTTTATTTTACGGCTCACCATAATTGGAATCCGGTCTGCAACGGCGGCGCCGCAGTCCTGGCGTTAGCACTCGGTGACGAAAGTGAGTTATCGGCTCCAGTCCTGAAGATCGCCGTGCCGGCGATGGATCATTTCTGGAATCATCTGGGCGAGGATGGTGGTTGGGATGAAGGCACGGGGTATTGGGATTACGGCTTTCGCTACGCCTTTATTGCTGCAGAGGCGCTTCAACGAGCTGCAAAGCCAGGTGGCGCGGAACGATTTGCGCTGCCGGGCGCAAGACGCACAGGATACTTTCCGATTGTCTTTAACCCGGGAATGAAATTGAGCGCGAGCTTTGGGGACTCAAATGGACGCGCTAACGATCCAATCTTCTATTTGTTGGGGCGAGTTTTTCGCGATCCGGCATTCATTTGGTTTCAGGATCGAGTGCCTCTAGCTCGTGTTAATGCTGGTGGTTGGCCGCGGGAAGCATTTGCGCTGCTGTGGCGTCCGGTCAATGAAGCCTGGCTGCCCGAAGCGCAGCGCGATTACAAACCGCAGATCGACCCAGTCTCGGTGTTCCCATCAATCGGTTGGGCTATGATGGCGCCAAACCAGCCCGACCCGTCATTCTTTCTCGCTTTCAAAAACGGTTCACTGGCGGCCAATCACACGCATCTCGATCTGAATCACGTTAGCGTTGCTTACGGCGATACGATGCTCGCGGTCGAGCTGGGCAGTCGTCCTTATCCGGCGGATTATTTTTCGTCCAAGCGTAATAGTTACTACGAAATTTCCACTGCCGGTCACAACACCGTCATGGTTGGCGGCAAAGGCCAGGCGCCCGGCAAGCAAGGCAAGTTGCTGGGACCATTCAGGGGCAGTGGTTATGAGGAATTAATCGGCGTTGCAGATGGTGCTTATGAAGTCAACACGACGAGAGTGCGGCGCCATGCAGTATTGGTAGATAAACGGTTTTGGATCATACTCGATGAGATTGAAACTCCAGCACCGGAAACAGCCGAACTAAGATTTCATACTTACAGCAATGTGTCACAACCAACGCCGCGACATTGGATCTTCGAGCAAGGCCCAGCGGCATTGGACATAGTCTCGGCAAACGTCGAAGTCAGCGGCGCGCTGCAAACTCCCGCTGGATGGATCAAGCCGGTTACAGTGCTGGACTTGAAAGCTGCTGCGGTGCGCGAACACACTTTGATCACGGTGTTGCAACCGCGCGCTAAACAGGCAACCGCCATCGGCAAAGTGGAAGCGAAGCAAAACGCATTGCAGTTGGTCGTGACTGTCGACTCTTACCAGGTAAGGTTCACTCGAACAAACGACGGATGGCGCGTTCAAGATGTGCGCCGCGCTTCTCTGACGCGCGGTGATGGTAGAATTGCTGCCAGAAAAATGCTCGTGCCCAGGTAGACGGTTCGCTCCCAATTAGTGAGCTGAATTTATTTAGGACAACCTATGAGATACCGCACTTTTGGCCGTACGGGAATCGAAATCAGTGACATCGCGCCCGGACTTTGGGGCATGGGCGGATGGAGCGGCTCAGACGACAAGCAGTCGCTCAACGCCCTGCAACTCTCAGTCGATCTCGGCTGCAACTTCTTTGATAGTGCGCGGGCCTATGGCGAAGGCAAGAGCGATGGTTTGCTTGGACAGACAATCGCGAAGAACAAAGGTAAACGGCTTTATGCGGCGTCAAAAATTCCGCCAAAAAATGAGCGATGGCCCGCGCTGTCAGAATACAAATACAACGATGTTTTTCCGCCCGAACACGTTTTCAAGTACGCGGACCTCATCCGCAAGCAACTCGGAACGGATTCCATTGATCTTCTTCAATTCCACGTCTGGAGTGACCACTGGACCGATGAGCCTGATTTCCGGAAGACGGTGGAAAAACTCAAACGTGACGGCACTATCCGCTATTTCGGTCTGAGTTTGAATCGCTGGGAACCGGAGAACGGAATCAAGGCCATTCGCAGCGGAATAGTAGATGCGGTACAGGTGATTTACAGCATATTCGATCAGTCGCCCGAAGACGAACTATTTCCTGTCTGCCAGGAACTGAACATCGGGGTCATCGTCAGGGTTGCTCTCGATGAAGGGAGCCTGGGCGGAAAAATGACAAGAGACACAAAATTTCCCACAACTGACTGGCGGTCACGGTATTTCAATCCTGAGAATCTCGCGAACACTATGGACCGCGTGGACCAGCTCAAACAAATTTTGCCAGCGGGAATGTCCCTTCCGGAGATGGCGTTGCGCTTCGTGCTATCTCATTCTGCGGTCAGTACCACCGTAGT
Organism: uncultured bacterium; assembly: GCA_965653675.1. Lineage (GTDB taxonomy): Bacteria > Acidobacteriota > Blastocatellia > Pyrinomonadales > Pyrinomonadaceae > UBA11740. Next base: position 124,653 of record CBFHBA010000012.1, on the reverse strand, counting down.
CGGGATGAGGAAACCACAACATGTCCTCGAAAACACTGCGCTGAGCGATCTGGGCAGCCTGCCGCCGGCTCTCCTGGCGGAATTAAAGCGCCATCGTTGGGACCGTAAACCGGCCTCCTGGTCCGATTGAACTCTCGATTCTCCGCATTCCCGCAAAACGTTATTGCATTGGTTTTTCAAGACGGAAAGACAAGCGTGCGAGCCACTATCCCACTGCACTCCTCTCAAGGCGACCACAATATTCTCGATAATTGGGCAGTTGCTGTTCGTAAACTTCAGACATCAATGGCGATGAAATCATAAAGTCGGCCGACGAGCGGTTGCACGCCACGGGAGTATTCCAGACCACCGAAATTCTCAGTAATGCTTTCACATCCGGGTCGTGTGGGTGTGGTTCAAGCGGGTCCCAAAAGAAAATCAGGAAATCAATCAGGCCTTCTGCTATTTTGGCGCCGATCTGCTGGTCACCTCCGAGCGGGCCACTTTGTAGCTTCACCACTGGGATACCGAGTTCAGCTTCCAAAATGCTTCCAGTCGTTCCGGTGGCGAATAACTCATGTTGAGTTAGGACGGCACGATTGAAGCGCACCCAATCCAGCAGGTCAGCTTTCTTGTTATCGTGCGCAACCAGGGCAATGCGCTTCCGCGAATTCATAACAGCGACGCGTGCACTAACGGCTCATTGCCATTGCGGAACTGACCGAGTTTGGGAGAAAGCGACGAATGAAGGAATCAAGTAAGGTGAATTCAATCGGACGGGTCGCCTGCACGGTCAAGCGATCCAGCGGAATCTTCCCTGTATGATTGCCAGAAAGCGCGACGATCGGCATTTTGTTCAGAGACGGTATCTGCCTGATGCGCCATACAGCTTCTGAACTGCGCAGTCTCGGCAGTTTCAAATCGAGCAGTAACAAATCGGGAAGGTGTCTGCTCGCGAGTATGAGCGCGTCCAACCCGTCTCCAGCCTCAATCACTCGAAAACCCTTGAGCTTCAAGACCGCACGCAGTTGCGCACGTTCCAACTCATCCCGGTCGGCAACCATAATCAGCGGCGAAACGTCTTTGCCTTTCATGACGGTGCTCCCCATTTTTCTTAGAACACAAATCGAAACCCCAGCTGGAGCTGTCGAGCACCCCCGAAACGCGCAGTCGAAGGCGCGAACAAGGGCCGACCCGCGGTTGGAACTGAGGGCGTCCCATTCGCCAGGGGCACGCCATAGACGCTGATCGCATCATTGCCGAAGTTCTTATTCCCATTACGCGTGACATTGAACGCTTCGAGCGACAAATCCAAACGGCGCGTCTCACTAAAACGGAACCCTTTCAATAATCGAAGGTCGAGGTCGAAAAAGTATGGTTGCCGAAACATGTTTCGATCGGCAACGCGGCCGTTAATGATGGCGCGGTCGTTGTCATCGTTCTGATCGTTCTGCTGATCAGATCCGATGACCGGAGTAAATGGAACTGCCGAATGGGTAAGAACAATACCTGAAATTGTGAAGCCGCGACCAAGGTCAACCAATCCATTGAAACTCAGGATGTTTCGCATGTCCTGCTTGGAATAGGTGTCTTCGATCGAGGTGTCGAAGGGATTGAGTTCGACTTCACGCGAGAAGTTTCTTTCGTTGGAATCGTCGTCGCGGCTGCGCGACAGTGTGTAGTTCGCCACGAACTGGTAACGTTGCGCGAACCGCTTGTTCAGGGTCAGCGTCATTCCATCGTAGGTTGAATGTGCGGTTGACTCGTTGACTGAGAACCAACCGATGTTTGGATTCGGCCGGGTAGTCGGAAAGATCGGGGTTCCCTGCGCGTTGATTGTCGGCGCAAAGAGATTGCGGTCGCGACGTCTTTGCAAGGCCCAAGTCGAGTTGTGAATGTAACCCACGGTCAACACCAAGTCTCTTGAAATCTCATGCTCGATAGTTCCGGCTCCCTGGAACGAGCGCGGGTTGCGAAATGTCGGATCGAAGCCAAAGACGCGTGGTTTGGCGATTAGCGCGGTGTTTGTCGGAACTGAGGTGAAGACGTTCGGGTAGGTAATAACCGCATTAGGTCCACGCAACAAACAACCAGCCCGATTTGGATCGGTTGAGTTGCGGCAAGCGCTTGGCTCGCTGATATCGATTTGGACAGTCGTCAGGCCATTGTCAGTGAAGACTCGCTGAAAGAGATTCGCCGGCGTACGCGCATCGTAGAGTCCGGCCGACAGACGTACGACGGTCTTTGATTTGCCATTTACATCCCAAGCCAAACCGAAACGTGGCTGCCACATGTTCAAGTCGTTCGGTATCAGCGCCGTCTTGGGAATCGCGGGATTCGGCTTGGGCGGTTGCGGATTCCACTGTCCTTCCCAGCGTAGGCCGAGCGTCAGTGTCAACGTACGGCTCAGCGCAAAGCGATCATTGGCAAAGAACGCCAACTCTTTTTGCGTGCCGTGATAGATCAAATCAGCTGGGCCACCGACCGGAAACGTCTGGCGGTATCTTCGCGGTCTCACGGCGAGATAGTTTTGTAAGCCGTCTGCCACCAGGGTGCCGCCGTTTACGCGTGTTTCGAAATCCCAACGTGCCTGCGTGTTCGATTCGCGCTGTTGGGCCGCGCGATTGATGTTCGTGTCCATCCCAAATCGCAGGTGGTGGATGCCAGAATTCCAGGTGACATTATCGGCAAATTCAATGCGGCGCGTATTGAATAGTCTTGGACGGGCCGTGTCCCCACCTATCTGACCGAAATCCGCGATCGTCGTCTGTGGCGCGGTGGAGTTAGGTTGCTCGAGCCGATTGTCAGTCGCGATCTGTCCACGTACTTCGTTAACCAACTTAGTATTGACTATTGACACCAGCGCCGCCTTGAATCCGTTGCTGGAACCGATCCTTTCATAGTTGTTCTCTTCCGCATTGCTGACGATTGTCGTGTTGTTGTCAAAGTTAAAGTTCTGACCGTGCAGGTGCGAATAGGTGTACTGCAAATTCAGAGTGTTGTTCTTCGACAGATTCACGTCGACGCGTGCGAACAGCGCAGTTGGATTGTTGCCATTTGCCTTTTCGCCTTGTAAGGCAGCGAGACTGGCCGGGACAGCAGTGCCCGACGGCGGTGGTAGGAACCTAACTACAAAAGGAATGTGTAGAAAGTTTTGTTCTATGCCGAAGAAGAAGAACGCTTTGTCACGCCGGAGCGGGCCGCCAATCGATCCGCCGAATTGGTTCTGCTGATTGTCCAGCTTGTTGCCGAAGGCGTCCGGCGAAGTTAGCGCGCGATTGCGATTAAAATAAAAGCCCTCACCGTGAACATCGATGGTGCCTGACTTGGTGACGGCGTTAACGAAGCCAGCGTTGGTGCGGCCGACTTCCGCAGTAGCTCCGGATCGCACTACCTGAAATTCACGAATTGCCGTTTGCGGAAAGAAGAACACTGCTTCATTGCCGCCCCGCTGATTCCCCTGAAGGCTATCGTTGAAGTCGGCGCCGTCAATGGCTACATTCGAGTTGATCGATCGCTGTCCCGCAATTACCAGGCCTTGACGATCTGACTCTTGCATGACGGCCGGCGTTAACAGGACATATTCGCTGAAGTTACGGCCGCGCGCGGGCAGATCCTGAACTGCACGGGGCGCAATGGTTGAACTGGTCGCATTCTCTTCGCGGTCGAGGACTTCAGGATCAGGGGTCACGGTCACCGTTTCATTCACTGCCGCAGGTTGCAGACTGAAATCCACAGTGGCGGCTTTGCCGACCTGCAAAAGCACATCCGTTCTTTCTGCCGATCCAAAGCCTTTCGCTTCCACCTTGACGGTGTAGTGGCCCACGGGAAGCACCGGCACATTGAAATTGCCGTTAGCGGTGCTGTTGGCCGTGCGTGCCTGGCCGGTGTCGACGTTTCGCACCCTGATAGCTGCTCCTGTGATTGCGGATCCATTGCTGTCTCGAATGGTGCCTTCAATTGAAGCACTTCCTGATTCTGATTGTGCTCTTACAGTTAGCACGGCCCCAGTCGAGGCAATGAATAAGAGCGCTAAGACGAAAGCTAGACCACTAACTAGAGGGCGGTTCAGTGATTGCATTTATCTGTCTCCTGTTTTTTGGGCGACGCGCGTTAGAGCGAAGGTTTGATGGGAATGCCCAGTCTGGATTGGGCACATCTAGCTGCGACCCGACATCAAACCCGAACCTAATTGAAGTTGTAAGCAGGAGACTGTAGTGGGTCGACGTTACGGTTCGGTTAAGGTGAACTGAACCAATGGTTAAATTCTTGAGGTTAGAGCACCCCATTGGTGTCAAAGAATCTTCGGCGTGCGCTCGGTTTCGCGCGAGTTCAACAGGGCGCCTATGCTTTCCATGAGCGTGCGAATCGAAAATGGTTTCATCAGGTAGTCATTCACTCCGGCAGCTCTCGCGCTCTCGACATCAGCCAGCGAAGATTTCGCCGTCACCATGATGATCGGGACGCCCGCCGTTGATGGTTCCTTACGTAAGAGCCGGCAGATATCCAGTCCGTTTATCTCGGGCAATAAGGAATCGAGCAGAATAAGTTGTGGCGGATTTTGTTTATCTCGACAAGCGGCCAGCCCCTCGCTGCCCGTGCCCGCCACACGCGTTTCAAAGTGCTGTGCCGCGAGGCTATAGCGAAGAATTTCCGCAATGTTCGGATCGTCCTCAATTATTAGAATCGGTCTGAGCATGAGTCCCTCCTGAACGCACCTGCTGACTGCCAATCAAAGGGCTGTTGAAATCGAAAACTGAATATAGGCACGAGACGTTATCGGCTTATGACCCCAGGGTTAATTCGATCTGAAGATGTCTGGGTCGCGGTTCTTAGAGCTCTCCTGAGTTACAATCACCGAGACAATATTTGGATCATGAGTGAATTCGCGGTTGAGCTTGTAAAGAAATTTTGGGAACTGATGGCGAGCAACGACTTTCAATCAGTCGGCTCAATATTGTCCGACGATTTCGTCCTGGAGTGGCCTCAATCCGGGGAACGGATCAGAGGTCGCGACAATTATGCTGCAATGAATGAAGAATATCCGGCACACGGAAGATGGACTTTCACTATCAATCGACTGGTGGGAAACGATCACGAAGCGGTCAGTGATGTGACGGTTAGCGATGGTTTGCAAGTCGCACGCGCGCTCTCATTCTTTGAAACCCGGGATGGAAAAATCATTAGGATGGTTGAGTATTGGCCGGAGCCGTTCGCCGCGCGACACGAACGCAAACATCTGGTCGAGGTTAGCTACTCTCAGTCATAGCGCGAAGATCCTGAACTGGTTGAAACTCAACGAGAGGAAGTTAGTGTGGTTCCTTCCGACCCGAGGCTTCGAGGTGCTGAGTGGTTCCCTCCGTCACACTAAAGCGTGAAGGAACGAATTCGCTCGTATCGGCAGCGCGAAGCAAATGAGTTTGTGAATCGCGATCATCTTGTGCCTGCCCGAGTTGTTGATTTCTGGCCCACAGATCCACAATTTTTCGGCTTACGAAGTAACCATTTACGATCAGCGCGAGTCCGACGAAGAGAGGTATCAGGCCCGCCACCCAAACGTGACTGAGAATTTCGGCCGCCCCCGTGGATACCTGACCGCTCCTGATTATTCCCTCCATGAAGATGGCGAGAAAAATCGAAACTGCCACGCCCACACTGCCGGTGATTACTCCAGCTTTGATCTCCTGGTAACGCCTGGTAGCCGGAGTGATCCCTAGTCGCCGATTGATTTCCTCTTGCCGCTTAACGGCTTCCTCGCCGGACATAAACATGTCAGCGACCCAGGTCTTGCTCCAATCGAACTTCGGATCGGTCTCGCGCGCGTCTACCGCCTGACGCACTGCTTGCAGATTGGCGCCGCACGCTTTGCAGAATTTCAGTTCGTCACTTTGGTTCGATCCACAACGCGGGCAATACATTCTTCTACTCCTGCTTAGGCTTGCTCATGCATACGACAGCTTCTCACAAGATGTTCTACTGCAATTCATAGCTTTCTGCGATCTGGCCCAGGCGCCGCCACGAGAGTCGGTTGATCAAATCCAGATTCTCCATCTTCTGCAACTGGTCGTTAATCGTTTTATGCAGGTTGGCCATGTCGCGGGCCGCACGCTTCGGACGCTTGTCGTCTCTTGAGAAATCCTGCTCGACGTGACAGTGAGTGCAGGCAAGGCCCAGTGCTCGGCTGTAACCAAGGTTCATGATCGTTACGAGAATAAGACTTCGTATCGCAATTGGGTCCACACGCTCATCGCTAACAATTTCGTGTCACAAATCATTGACCTTCACTGATTAAGACAATGTCGCTAGTGGACTTCGTCCGTGCCATCACGAGCTGTTTTCCGTCAGGCGATAAGGCGTACATCGACGTCCGCATCCCGTCTGAAACAAAGTTGGTTAATTGTCTAGGCTCGCCGCCGTCGAGTGGTTGTTCCCAAAGATTCAAGTTGTCACGCATCGATACGTAAATTAGCGCTCGCCCATCCGGTGTCCAACTATAGTCACGCCAATCATGGTCGGGAAAGGATTTGATTGGCGGTCCTCCTTGAGAGGATGTAACCAGGATCCTATCTTCTCCATCGTAGGCGAGCAATTTCCCATCCGGCGAAATCTCCGGTGCAAAAGAAAGGTCAGCTATGACTTGCACTGGCTGTCCTCCGGTTACCGATACTTTCCAAATTGTACTTTTGCCAGTTTCCCACGACATAAAGTAAACCCACTTATTGTCCCCCGAAAAGACGGGCATGCGCTCGATGAGCTTGCTCGTGAGTCGTTGTTGATGCCCACCATCCATATCCATCAACCAAATGTTTTCCGCGCCCGCGCGATCCGACATGAAAGCAATATATCTTCCGTCCGGAGAAACCGCGGGGTGCGTATCGACATGTGGGTCAATTGTAAGTTGCCTGCGGTCGCTGCCATCCGCATTCATTGACCAAATGTCAGCGTTGCCGCTCTCCTCAGACATATAAACGATGCGACCATCTGCTCCCCAGGACAGGCGAGCGTAAGCCTCGAAGTCACTAGTTCCCGTAAAATTCGTAATATTGATCTGCTTCGCCTTACTCAGACCAACCGAAAGACTTTTGTTGTCCATACTCGCCTGCCCAGCATCAACGGGCATCACCCAAATTGATGTCGGACCTTCCACTTTCGTCGTCACAATCGTTTTACCATCCGCGCTGAGACCTATGCCGAAATAGTTGACCGTGTCGTTCGTAATACGGTGTGTTTCTCCGTTAGGGTAGGAAATCTCCCAGATTTGAAGGATGCTTGACGTTTCCTCAGCGGCTACAACCAGCAGGCCAGACATGTCGCGGAGCCAAGCGACGCCTCTTATCGTAGTCCATCTCTGGGTGGTGATCGGTCTCTCCATTCCCGTATTGATATCAATCTGAAAGACTCGACCAAAGCTTTCATTGCCGTTCTGCGCGATACACGCTATCAGTTTTCCGTCCGGGGACCATGATGGCTTAAACGCATTCCAGAAGTAGTTTGGCGCCTGCCGAGTTACAACATCGCGCATACCAGTTCCGTCTGCGTTTGCTACTACAAGTACTGTCTTTCCCTCAGACAGTCTGTTGTCCAAATACGCGAGATTTCTGCCGTCGGGAGAAAAGGTCACGAGGTAAGAACCCGGCAGTGGTAATGCTGTTGCATCACCTCCTGAGGTTGGAATTACAAACGTGGAACCGGGCCACACGCCGAAGGAAAGATGCGTGCCATCGGGCGAGAAATCTCCGACTCTAATTGTGCCTTCAGTCGCCGGAACAAGTTGCACCTCGTTGTTTGTGCCGACGATCTTAAGCCAGAGGCTGTTCTTGTGATTGCCGGTAGTGTCGGTACCTTTGACATAAGCTACATGCCTACCATCGGGAGATATCGCCGGCGTCCACGCATCGTCGAAATTTGTGAGGTTCGTTACCTTACTTTCCTGAAATGGTCGATGTTGACCTTTGAACAATCTATTTATTCCCAAGATCGTGCCCGCAAACGCGATGATTAGAACTGCTAGAGTTAGACTTGCGGAAACCTTGTGTTGTTTCGTCAGGCTTGCCAAGTCAGCGGCGCTCTGAGTAGCAGTTTGCTCTTTCAACCTCGTCAAGTCCTTTAGCATCTGCTCAGCCGTCTGATATCGCGCCTCCTTATCTTTGTGGAGAGACTTGTTGACGATTCGTTCTAGTTCGTCCGGAACGTCGGAGACATGCTTTAGTGACCGAGGTTTTTCTCTTACTATTGCTGAAACCAAATCGTTTGTGGTTTCGCCCGCGAACGGCAGGTGGCCTGTAAACATCTCGTAAAACATTACGCCTAGACTAAATACGTCACTGCGTTGATCGACAGGCTCACCCAGCGCCTGCTCAGGCGACATGTACTTGACGGTACCCATTATCAAGCCGGACGAGATATCCACGCTCACGGGATCTTTGATCTCATTTGCTTGCTCGGACTGCACAGCAAGTTTCGCCAGGCCGAAATCTAAGACCTTCACATAGCCATCATGGCGTACCATGATATTTTCTGGCTTGATGTCTCGATGGACTATTCCCTTGCGGTGCGCCGCACCCAATGCACTGCATACCTGAATTGCGATGTCCAGCGATTCGTGAAAATCTAACGGCGGATTTTTCAGACGCTCGCGAAGCGTCTTACCATCAACGAATTCAGTAGCGATGAAGTGCCGCTCCTCGACCTGACCTATTTCGTAAATGGTGATGATGTTCGGATGATTGAGAGCGGAAGCCGCGCGAGCCTCCTGTTGAAAGCGCCGCAAACGTTCATGATTGATGGTGAACACGGGGGGCAAAAGCTTAAGGGCTATCTTGCGGTTCAGTTTTTCGTCACGCGCTAAATAGACTTCGCCCATACCACCGCTACCCAATAGAGCGATGAGGTCATAATGATCGATCCGTGTGCCAGGCGATAATTCAGGCTCACCACTGGCTAGCAATCGTGCCGCAACGTTAAGCGCATGGTCGTCGATGTAACTCAGACCATCGCGATCAGATGCGATCAGAGAATCAACTTCGCTGCGCAGCGTGGCGTCTGCGCCGCACGCCTCATCGAGAAAAGGCGCACGCTGATCAGGATCCAGCTCCAGCGCAGTCCGAAAGATCTGATCGATCAGTTGATAACGTTCAGGCGTCATTGCGAAATAACCAGATCCGCAAATCTGTTTACTATCTTTAGCGCGAAATCGGCGTCAATTCAGTCTATGACTTGATATGTTTATGGTGTGATGGAGCCAAGCCTTCGCCGCACGCCACTCACGTTGAACAGTCGACGGGGAGATTCTAATTACTTCTCCAATCTCCTCAGCATTCAATCCTCCGAAGAATTTCAACTCGACAATGCGACTCCTACGCGGGTCCAACTTAGCCATGATATTTAGGGCTTCGTCCAGCGCCACGAGGTCAGCGGCTCGTTCATCTCTAATGATGTCCGCCTCTTCGAGTGGGACGTACTGTGCGCCAGCGCCACGCTTGATGTAAAGATGGCGACGCGCGTGATCGATCAGAATGTGGCGCATTACCTGCGCCGCCGCTGCGAAAAAGTGTGCGCGGTTCTCCCAATCCACCCTTTGCCCATCTACGAGCTTCAGATATGCCTCGTTGATCAGGGCTGAAGTCTGAAGCGTATGGTTGGGATTTTCGCGGCTCATTTGACGCCTGGCAATGCGTCGCAACTCTGGGTAGACGAGCGGTATTAGTTCCTCCAGAGCCTCATTGTCACCGTGGCTCCAGTTCCTGAGCAATTGCGTAATTTCTTCAGTAAGAGCCGTCATGATGGCCCATGTAGATTTGTCGGCACAATTATGCGGCGGCAGTTTCAGTTTGACAACGCCTGTCGATGACTGAATGCGCTGAAGTTTCTCGCTAAATATAGTGTAGGGCTCGCGTATCAGGAGCCACGATTAAAAACTGGCTTGTTGTGCCGGTTTGAATAGAACCCTGCAACGAACGAGACCTTAGGTCAGTTCGCCTTATTAGAACCAGCGGCGGAAAGCCGCGGATCCACTCCAACTTTGAAGCATGACTCGCGCTCACGAATTAACGTTTCAGTTGCTTTTTGCAACATCTCTTTTATTCGTTAGTGCAACCGCCGCGGCTCAGGATCTTGAGCTAAAGACACAATCACTCACAGAAAATAATAAAGATGCACGCGCACAAGCTCTTTTTGCTTTTGAGCACGACCGCGCCGGTCGTTACGCCGAAGCCGTCGATGCTTATCGCCGTGCTTTGGATTTAGCTCCAAATGATGCCGGGTTGTATAACAATCTTGGGAATGCGCTCGCCAATCTCGGGCGTTATGACGAGGCAATCGGGGCGATGAAACGCGCTCTTGAACTCAACTCGCACTTCGCGCTGGCTCTCTATAATTTGGTAGTTATTTACACGCAAACAGATTGTCCGGTCCAGGCCATCGCCGCTTTTAAGCAAGCAATAAGTCTAGACTCAAGCCTCATAAGGGCTCGTACAGGCTTGTGCGAACTTCATCTCAGTCTGGGACAAGACACCGAGGCCGTCGGTTGTTATAAAGCTCTCTTGGCGGTTACTTCCTCAGACCATAAAGCTGAAACCAATCTGGGGATCGCCCTGGTGCGGCTTAAGCGTTACAAAGAGGCCGTTGCGACCTTGGAAGACACTACGAGGCGATTTCCCGCTTTCGCAGAAGCTTATAACGTATTAGGCGCTGCGCTAATTGAGACAAAGCACTACAAAAATGCTCTGAGTGCTCTCGCCCAAGCGTTGGAACTCGATCCCAATCATGAGGCAGCGCATTTCAATGTCGGACTGGCCCAGCTTGCTACGGGAAACAGAGCCGTAGCGCTCGAACAGTATGCAATTTTAAAGCGCTCGAATGTGGTTCTGGCGCAACGACTGTACGAAATGATTTACGTGGGTCAGCTAGCTTCAACTAATGGGAAAGTGCATCCGAAATAGGCGGGACAGAAATTAAAAGCCTCAGTTACAAGGTTGTGTGAGAGCTGAACTGCGAACTTCGCGTTGTGCTTTCCTTTGACACACGACACCTCGGCCTGTCGTGTCAATTTTTCGCGAAGGCGTCGCGTAACGTTTTTCCGGCGTGAATCTTAAACTCAGCGGCTAGAGAAGTCATCATCCGTTCGATAAAGTGTCTAAAACTTTGCCGCGTTCCGGCAAAATTTCAGCAGACTAGCTCCACCGTACTTCGGTACGGGTGCCGCCTTACTCAAATTCAAACAAGATGTTTTCTTTCTGACCCAGCAGAACGGCTTGGGCCAAACCGGTCTGCTCCGCCTCTGTTTCGAGACTCACAATTGACTCAAGTCCGGTCACCACAGGCCCACCAGTTTCCACCAAAATGGACCAACCCCCAGCCAGAAGACCAGATTTAGAACCGAAATCAGAAAGCCTACCTTCCACCAGACCTTCTGGGAAACGTAGCCGGCGCCGAAATAAATCGGGGCTGAACCTGTGCCGTAGTGTGTAAGGCCGGCATCGAGATTCGAAAAGAAACCGAGAGCAAGCGCGGCGAGCATTCCGGGAACTCCGCCCGCAACGGCTGCTGCGAGAAATCCGGGATAGAGCGCCGTCACGTGAGCCGTCATGCTGGCGAAGCAGTAATGCGCATAGAGATACGCGACGACTAACACCACCAGTGCCAACTTCCAGGGCCAGCCACTGATATGGGCCAAAACGTCGGCAGACAAAATCTTTATCACGCCGTTTTCGTTCAGCGCGTCCGCCATCATCAACAAAGGAGCGAACCAGATCAGGGCGTCCCAGGCTTTTCCTTCGGCCAGTAAGTCATCCCAGGTCAAGACGCGGAACAAAAGGATGGCCGACAGTCCGGCGAGGGCGACGAAAGCGTTCGGTATGCTATGCCAGGGCGAAGTAATCCAGCCAATCATCACGGCCACAAGTGTGACGAGCAGCAGTATTTCTTCCCGACTCATGCCACCGAGGTGGCGGAGATTTTCGCGCGCCAATTCGCGCGCGGGCTCGGTGTTCTTTAACTCCGGCGGATTCAGTTTATAGATTGCGTAAGGAATGAAGACTAGCGAAAGCAGCCCCGGCACTGACGCGGCCACGGCCCAGCGCAACCACGTGAGGTCGACGCGCGCGGTCTTGCGCGCAAAATCGGCAATCAAGGGATTGGCCACCATGCCGGTGAGAAACATCGCAGATGCGGTGTAGGTCGCATGAAAGCTAACGAGCGTAAGAAATGATCCGATTCGCTTCGCGGTTGGCCCAGGCTCAGAATCGAGAGCTTCACAAAGACTGCGCGTGATTGGATAAACGACCCCGCCGCCTCTCGCCGTGTCAGACGGGATAAAGGGACCCAAGACAACATCGGCAGCGGCCAGAGAATAGCCGAGCGTCAACGCGCTGTGCCCAAAACGGCGAATGAACAGATACGCGATGCGCCGTCCGAAACCGGTTGTCGTTACGGCTCGCGCAAACAGAAAGGCGGTAAACACCAGCCACACGGTCGTATTGCTGAAACCAGAGAGCACCTTTGCCGCCGGTAAGGTCCCCGTCAATACCAGCAACGTCATCGCTACAACCACACACACGCCCATGGGCACCGGTCGCGCAACAAGCGAGATAATCGTCGCGGCGAAGATCGCAAGCAGGTGACGTTGACCAGCATCAAAGCCAGGAAGAGGCAGAAAGTAGAGTAACGCTCCAGGGACAAGCACGGCGCCCCACCGCAAAAGAGTAGTAGGCGCGACTCTGCTCATTACCAGGATGTTTTCAGCTTTCCTGACCACGTTTTAGACTTCGTTATTTTTTAGCGGTTAAGGATGCCGCTGTATCGAACGGAAAAGCGCCGTACGAGTTGCTGGCCTGCTGTTGATACGGCCGCCGCTTGTCCGTCGTAGAAACAATAGACTAGTCCTGCGCCTCGTACATGCAAATCTGAGCAGACTGATTAGCCTTGGCTGGCAATCCGACTTCCGGCAAATGCATTATTGGCTCAAAAAGCCGGATGAAGGGAAAACCGCTAAGTTGTTCACGAAACTCGCGATGAGAATGGTAGGCACGAGCGGACTCGAACCGCTGACCCCTACCGTGTCAATTCTCAACTAGTCTGAATCCATGACGGAGTAGCTGTTTTGTGAAAAAGGCCTTCTGTGGACGTTCGGCGATTCCGAATGCTCTGCAAGAATACTCGACAACCATTCCCTGCCACTTTTTAACGGAGTTACACAGAATACGGCACACATTTTATAAGGCAAGTTGCCACTTTGGTTAGCCATCCTCAGGCCAAGTCGCTTTCCTAAGACTCCCATGCCATTAAGCGTTTCCTAAAGGAACAAGAAAGGATTCGGAGATCCTAAGAGGATACCGAAGTTACGTATGACCCAAGATTGCCGATTGAGACTCCACGTGCTCGTTTACCAAATCGTTTCCCTGAGAATCGAATACGGAAAATACGAAGACAGCGAAACCATTAGGAACAAGCTCGCGGGACAGACCCTGAGAAGCATATGCAGGCGTCAAGAACTCGAAAACACGGGCCTGCTGGAGGAGGCGGAAAAGCTACTCGACTTCTACACAGAAAGAGCCGAGTGCAGGAGCACATTCCACCCGATGGTCACCCCCAAACTGCCTGTGAGAAGTATGCAGTCGGTGTGAGAATAACCTTCACGCGGTAACAGCAAGGGAAAGTTGTTCGATGGATGAGTCCGCGAACATACGATTCATTTGATAGTTTTTCTGTCAGATTTTTCAAACAGGAGACTGTAATTCGGAAGTGAGTAGCTATTCAAACCGCCGCTCCCGGCGGTTCTTAGCGCGATTCAAGCGATGAATCCCGGAGGTGAGGCGCTCGTTTTGTCTCTGCTGCGCTTCGATCATCCGCTGCTGCTTTTGAATCTGTTGCGCTTGCCATTCAATCTGCGTTTGTTGTTCCCTCACAGCGTTGATCAAGACCACGGCAACGCGGTCATACTTCACGCCTTCGACTTCGCCTTTGTCGTTATGAGTAATTAACAAAGGCTCGACCGCGGCAACATCTTCGGCGACCAGCCCGATGTCTCGCATGTTATTTACTTTCCAATTGAATGAGACTGGACGAAGTCTCTTGATCAAACCAAGACCTGAATTGTAGGAATTGATATTCGACTTGTAGCGCAGACTAGAAGAGCACCCGGCAATTTGTCCTCCAGCACCGAGGCATAATGCGGTGAATCCACCGACGCCAAGGTTCAAGCCGATCGTGCCGTTGACTTGAAGTCTATTAGGTACGCTTGTGGTGTTGATGCCAACATTCCCATTCGGATCGACCAGCATTCTTACAGATCCGCCACTGAACAATTGCCAAAAGCCATTATTCGAAACGTATTGCGAGAACACACGGTTCGAACTCGTGTTTATAAGATCGAATCGCGCTGCGCCCTGATCTGTAAGCGTTCCGCTGCCGCTGACTGTCAATCTTGCGGTACCCGCCGTTCCACCGATGCCCAAATTGCCCGCGGTCGTTAGCTGTCCGCCGATCGACGCGTTGCTGCTAACCGTAATGCTGCCGCCGATCGAAGTGCTGCCGGAGATCGACGCGTTATTAACAATCGTTGCGCTGCCGCCCACGCTCATGTCTTTGGTGACAGTCTCATTGCCAAGAACTGTCGAGTTCTTTTGAGTAACAAGTGATCCGTTGATCGTTGCATTGCCGGCAACAGTTGCATCACCAGTGCCGGTTGCAAGATTGCCGATTACCGCATTGTTGCTGACCACGAGATCGTGAGTGATGTGCGAGTCACCGACAACCGTCGTGTTCTTGAGGCTGGTGTTACCGCTAATCGTCGCATTGCCCTCGAACAAAGCGTCTTTGCCAACTGTCAGGTTGCCGGTAATAGAGGAGCTGTTGCCGATACTCAGATCGTTTCCCACCGTGAGATCGTGATTAATCAAACCGTTGCTCCCGATCACGCCGTCCCCGCTGATACTGAAATTTGAAGTTGGCTGTTGAGTAGTCGTGTTCTGAATGAAGCTATTACTGGCGGCCGTCGATAACGAGTCCGCAGTGGTCGCGTTGCGGCTGCGCACTGCGTATGGCGCAGACGTTATCTTCGTGCGGGGCGACAACACCGCGTATGGTTGTATGTTGGTCGAACGGATGCCGATTTCCAGATACCGCTCGTCGCCGGGCAAGGCGGCGGCGCCGAAATCGAGCTGCACCGTAAAGACGCCGTTAGTCACCTGGACCAGCGGATTGTTCATCGTGATAGTCGTGCCTACCTGATTGCTGCTGGCCGGGTCCGCGCCATCGAACAGCTTGAACTGCATCTCGTAAGCACCGTTGATCAGAGCGCCCGCCGAGCCGAGCTTACCCTGAAACGTGAAAGCAGTGGCGGGACCCTGCGCGAAAGCGGCTGTGACCGTGAGCAGAACGATTAGCGTCACCGAGAAGAACCTGACCTGATCCAACATTGACCGATTTATCTTCGACATAACCTCGCACCCTCTCAGTTAGTCGCTCGGCACAATTGAGCTTTCCGGTTTCGCATGCACACAAGTTTTTTCAAGGCTACAAGCTCAGACTGTTGGCGGTTTGAGATTGCGGTCTGGTTCTGAAGTTGTTTGGCTTGGGCAATCAATTTCGTTTTCTGTTGCTGAATGATCTGCTCCTGTTGTCCAATCTGCTTCTGCTGCGATTCGATCTGCGCTTGCTGCTCCTTCACCGCGTTGATGAGCACGACGTTGAGGTGATCATATTTGACGCCCTCAATTTCACCTTTATCGTTAGTGAAAGTGAATCGCGGTTCGACCTTGGCGACATCTTCAGCGGCTAGGCCGATGTCGCGCAGGCCTCCCTGCTTCACCGTGTAGCTGATTGGGTATAACCGGTTAATGATGTCGAGACCACCAATGTAAGGTTTGATATTGGTCTTGTAGCGCAGGCTTGAAAAGCAAGAAACTAATTCCTTGAGGTTGTCGGTGCAAACGGGAACACTTGCCGGAAGACTCTTGATTGTTACGACACCGGGATTTGCGTCGCGGCCCTGCGCGATGGTCATAAACTCAACGTTTGCCTGGCGGAAGGAGATGCGGCCAGTACCATTCAGTATGGTTGTGCCGCCGCCATCGCCTGTTAGCGAGTAGGACTTGCAGGGATCGTACCCAAGAAAGTCTGTTTCGAAATCGATTCCGGCGAAGCCGGGGTTGCAACCCACATCACCGATCAGAATGTGAGCTGAGTTGGCCGCAATATCGACGTTGGTAAAGGGCCCAGTGGTCCCGATGCCCACGTTGCCGTTATCCTTAATCGAGAAGCGGCTTGCTCCGGCCGTTCGGTCCACGATCTCGAATCGTCCATTCGGAGAACCACCACGCGAGGATCGTAGCGCCCACTGCCGGCCTGACGCGTCCGAACTCTCGATGGCGATCTCCTGATCGCCTGGGCCTTTAACATGAAGGTGGCTAGCGGGCGTCGTCGTGCCGACACCAACATTGCCGCCGGTGGCGATGGTCATTTGGCTGGCGTTGTTTTCGCGAAAGAAAATCGCTCCGCCAGTTGGACGGTTGAGTAAGGTGTTGGTGCCATCGCCGCGCATTGAATAGTTGGCGCAACCGGAAAGCGAAGTGCCAAACCCGATACCGCCGCCGCCTCCTCCTCCACATCCCGTATCGCCGACGAGAATTCGGGCCGACCCGAAGGCAATGTCGATCTTGGCGACAGGAGTGGTTGTGCCGATGCCGAGACTTCTCAGCGCATAGAAAGCGGTGGCTGTTCCAGTACCGAGGATGTTGAAATTAGCGGTCTGCTGTATTAGCGGACCGTTTTGAATGTAGTTGCTACTACCCGATGGAAGACTATTGGGTGGCAGCGTGCCGGTCAGTTTGCTCGCGTCCACCGAGCCAATCTGTGAATTCAGAACACACCCGCTGCACGCATTCGAAAGACTGTCTGCGCCGGCGGCATTCAAACTACGAATCGCATAAGGCGACGAAGTAATTTTTGAGCGCGGCGACAGCAACGTGTACGGATCATTGTTGGTGCGGCGGAGTCCAATCTCCAGATATCGATCAGCGCCCGGCAAAGCGGCAGCCCCGAAATCAAGCTGCACGGTAAAGACGCCGTTCGTGACTTGCACCAACGGATTGTTCAGCGTAATGGGCGTGCCGATCTGGCATCCGTCTGTCGGTGTCGTTGGCGTGCAGTTCGGATCGGAAAACAGCTTGAACTGCATATCCAACATGCCGTTCACTGGCGATCCTGAATCACCGAGCTTACCTTGAAACGTAAAAGCTGTGCCTTGTGCGAATCCCGCACTCGCGCAGAAAAATAAGATCAGCGGCAGCAGTAAGAAAATGCCTCTTTGTTTCTCATGCACACTACTAAACATAGCTCTCAATTCCTCCAACACTTTTCTCCTGGCGTTTGAATCATGATCTTTTGAAAACAACCGTTCCTCGGGGCTACTGCTTTGGTTGCGTGCATCCACGCTTCGCGATAGTGATCGATAGCGCGCTCGTAGCGATCGGGCCCGGCACTCCCGAGATCGCTATCGCCCTTGGCGACTTCATTCTTCGCGTTAGCGATCTCCGTCTGATCTCCATTCGCAATGATCGCATCGTTGATGGCGGTCAGCGCCAGCACTCTGTCCGCACCGGTAATGGCTTCGATAAACTGCTGGAGAGTGGTGTGCGCGATTGAACTCTTTTCGTCTTGAAGCAACTCGCGCAATTTATTAACGGCCAACTTTTCTTCATCGAAATCTTTGTCGCCGCTCTTCGGCTGCAAGTGGAATTCATCAATCCACAGCGACTGATCGAGAGCTGCGGACAACTGCTTGATCGCATCATCTAGCTTGACTGCATCGAGCTGGCTGAGATTTGGCGAAGCGCGCAGCGCGATGAGATCGACGAGCCTTTGGCGTTTCGTGCTTTGGGGTTCGATTGGCCGCGCCAGGGCGAAGGGAGACAGCGAAGTCACCTGACCACAGACGGTCTTGGTGGCGAAGTCGGAGCCGATCGTACGATCTACGAGCACGCCATTCTCACTGTGAAGCAGTCGCAGGTTAGAGAAGACCGTTGGATCCGTAATGGCGGGAACTGAGAAGCAAATAGTAATTGGGCCGGTAAAGGACGCAGTCGTGGTGATATCAAAAGTAAGCCCCGCAAAACTAAAACCCATCGGCGGCGCCTGCGCCGTCGACGTTGCAGTGACGGTAGTCGTTCCGGCGGTTGTGACACTCGCAAAATTAATCGAGACATCAGCCAACGTAACGTTCACGTTGGATCCGGACGGTGTTACCGATGCCAGGCTGGCCTCGTTGAAGAAGCCCCCGACGAAGGGGAAGAGTGCGCTGCTGCTGGTGCTCGCATCGTGCTGACCGATCGTGTTGATGAGATCGAAACTGCCACCTGAAGCCGTGCCACCAGAACCGAAGACATAACTCTCCAGAGTCGGAGCAAACGGGCCCGGCGTTGGCGTCGGCGTCGGCGTTGGTGTTGGAGTCGGTGTTGGCGTGGGAGTAGGTGCCGGAGGAGGATTGATTATAACCGTGTAGGCCTGACCGCCTTGACAGCCATTAGTGTCTGTCGCCTTGATCGAAAACGTAAAGGCCGCTGCCGAAGTCGGTATTCCCGTGAGATCGCCATCGACGCCAAGTGTCAGTCCGGTAGGCAACGAACCAAACACTAGTGCAAATTGGTATGGCCCGCTTCCTCCGCTCGCGGTGATCACTTGATTGTAGGACACTCCCACTGTGCCATTTGGTAATAGGTTCGGAGAAAATGTGATCGCCGGACAAGGAGTCGGTGTGGGCGTGGGCGTTGGTGTCGGAGGAGGATTGATTATAACCGTGTAGGCCTGATTGCCTTGACAGCCATTAGTGTCTGTTGCCTTGATCGAAAACGTAAAGGCCGCTGCCGAAGTCGGTATTCCCGTGAGATCGCCATCGACGCCAAGTGTCAGTCCGGTAGGCAACGAACCAAACACTAGTGCAAATTGGTATGGCCCGCTTCCTCCGCTCGCGGTGATCACTTGATTGTAGGACACTCCCACTGTGCCATTTGGTAATAGGTTCGGAGAAAATGTGATCGCCGGACAAGGAGTCGGTGTGGGCGTGGGCGTTGGTGTCGAGGCTGGAGTCGGTGTTGGTGTCGGCGTCGGGCCAGCAGTCACACTTACGCAAGCAGAGAATTCTGACGTTTCAACTGGATTGAGTGAAGCATCGAGTCTGCTTGCCGTGGCGGTTATGAAATTTTGATCTGATGGTATTGAGAATGTCACCGGACCGAAAGTCGCATTAGCACTTCCATCGTCTGTGCAGTCACCAGTCGAAACAATCGTCGAACCGAGAAAGGTCCGTCCCTGGGGTCTGGGAGAGTTATTACCTGATAGGTCGCACTCGCTGTTCGAGAAGAACTCGAGACGAAATCCTGTATTCGGCACGCTATCCAGATCTCCAGAAATCATTACGAACCCTCCGCCGACCGTGGCGGAGGTTATGACTGGATAATTCTGCGTATTGTTCGCGCCGCTGTCTGTGTCGCAGTGATCGTTGTCGCTCGGCCCCTGTAACAGATCGCAACGAACATTGTTAAGTGCGATGCCGTGGCCGCCGTTAGAGAAGATTGAGTTACCGAGGATGGCAAAGGTGCCGCCGCTCAGCGCCACGCCCTGAGTGCCGCTGAAGGCAATGATATTTCCCTCGCCGGGGTTCGTGCCGCCAATCGCTCCAGTGCCGCTGTTCACCACTACGCCGCTGCACCCGTTCCCAATTCGCGTGGTGCCGGTGATGTCGGTGCCGATGCGATTGCCCTGGATGATCCAGCCCGTGGAGTTCGCAGGATCGGAAGCGCCCAGTTTAATGCCGACGACGTTGCTCGAGATAACGTTTCCGGCACCCAGCGCGCTGCCGCCAATGACATTGCCATTGCCTGCACCGCCGGTAAATCCGCCAATTATCCCAGAACCACCGCCGAGTCCGACGGTGCCCGTGGCGTCAGTGCCAATCAGATTTCCTTGAACCGTATTCGCCGGCGGGCTGTTGTCGAACAGAATGCCAAAGTTTGTTGCCACTATGACGTTCCCGGCACCCACCGCCGTCCCGCCAATCAAATTGTTTGAGGTGTTTGCGGTCAACCAGATCCCTCTGTCGTTAGAAAGGTGAACCGTCCCGGCTGCGTTCGTGCCAATGTAGTTGCCCTGCACGGTCGTTGTGCCGGTCCCGCTAATGCCTCTGCCGTTAATCAAAATTCCGGTAGCGGTCGCAATGATGTTGCGGTCTGCCGGATGTGTACCGCCAATGGCGTTGCCGGTTGCTAACGCCTGACCATTGGCGGCGCCGGATGGTTCGATGTCGATGGCTTCGGTGCCACCGTCAAGCTGCGTTACGCCGTCAGGTTCAAGGCCGATGAAGTTCCCGACGATCTGATTGTTGTCGCTTTCCAGATAGATCGCTGGGGCGCTTAGGTGATCGATGTCTAATCCTCTGACGATTGAATTTGAGCTGTTTGTGCCGCCGAAGAAGACCCGATTCTCGAAGAAGAACAACGGATTACCGTTCATACCTGCCGCATCAATCTTAATGAGCAGGACGGCATCATCGCCAACCGTCAAAGTGTTCGGGTGCGAACAGGGCGCCGCGTTGCTCGCGCATGGTCGTTGCGTGTAGCCATCGATCGTTACGGGTTGCGTGATGTGAGGCCACGACTGGAACGTCGTGTTCGGACTGATCGTGCATACATTCGTATTGCTGTTGCAGTTTGGAATATTGAATACGATTGCATTCGTCATCCCTACCGGCGGCGGATTGGCATTAGACGAATTAATTGCTTGCCGCAGAGTGCATGAGCCATTTGCTCCGTCAGGGCATGTTCCTCCAGCATCATCCGTGGAAGTTACGGTGAATGTCTTTCCCGTTGCGGTATTTGTTTCGATGGGTCTCGTCGCATCGCTGGAGGCGCCGCGGCCGAAACTCCAGAGCAGTGGCGAGAGATATGCAAAATGATTCTGCTTCGGAAGGGCGGACAGAACTCTTGCGAAGCGATTCTGATTTTGCTTCGTGGTCGTGAGCCGGTCATTGGTCGGCTTTCGTTCAGCCATTCGATTCGTAGCGAAACCTGGAAGCGTAAAAAGCACGGCTAAGAGGCTCGTAACCGCGAGTAGAATCAGAGCGCTTAATCGAATCCGCTGGCGCATAGGGCGCGTGCTGCAAACCGAAGATGAGATCTCACTTGGCATCGGCAGTTCTAGTTTTTTCTGACGTTTCATCGACACCGGTTTCTTCAGAAGAGCTCTGGTAATCTTTTTCCTGATCCAGAAGACGAATCAGCGAAGCAGCAGCTTCCGCTTCATTGCTGCTCGTTTCATGCTCGGTCGTCTCGCCCGACGGATGATGAATCACCCAGACTTCACGCTTCTCGCTGGTAATAACGGTCTTCTTTCTCATAGTTCGTTTCCGATCTCCGGGATTCGAATCGCACGGGGAAAGCCCGAAACTTCTGTTGCCGCAGCTTTCGCATTGGCTTAGAATGAGTCGCGTCATCTTCGACCCAACGTCCGGTTATCCCCGTGCGCCGGGACGTTACTCTGCGAACTTCGTGAAAGTCCTTAACGTCCCGCTAAATTGTTCTAAAGGAATTTCTAAAAACCGCGATGTCCGAGAAAAACCGGCGCTTCTACGAATTCGGACCTTTTCGACTTGATCCAGAGAAACGTCGTTTGTTACGTGACGGCGAATTGGTTCACCTTTCTCGCAAGTCTGTTGATGCACTGATCGTGCTGGTGGAAAACTCAGGTAAGCTCCTGGAACGCGAAGCATTGATGCAGGCAGTTTGGGCTGAGAGCTTTGTCGAGGATGCCAACCTGACGGTAGCAATCTCAAATCTGCGCAAGGCGCTTGGCCAAAACGGCGAGACAGCCGAATACATCGAGACTATTCCGCGCGTTGGATACCGGTTCGTCGCCGAAGTTCATGACCGCTATGAACAGGCGCAGCCGTTGATTATCGAGAAGCGTACGCAGTCTCGCACCGTAATCGAAGAGGAATTAACAACTGATCATCGCGCCCACCCAGCGGACAGTTTGATCGTTCAGACCGCCGCCTTCCCGATGAAAGCTGCTCTCGCCATCACGACACGGCGGGCTTTGCTATTAACGACGGGTACGTTAATTCTTATTGCAACGTGGTTCTTTTATTTCCATCGCAGTACCGCAAATACCGCAAATGGATCCAATCTCGCCGCCGCGAATATTCAATCATTGGCTGTGCTGCCTCCCAAGTCCTTCGGGAACGAACCAGAGATCTCCACTTTAAGCCTCGGCATAGCCGACGCGCTGATCAACCGGCTGGGAAGTATTAACAAATTAATCGTTCGTCCGACTGAGGCGGTGGCACGTTATGCCGGAACCAATCAGGATCCGTTGAAGGCGGGAAGCGCTCTCGGCGTAGATGCGATTCTGGATGGAACCCTCCAGCGCAACGGAGGACGAACCCGCGTCACGCTGCGGTTGCTGGAGGTTGCGAGCGGCCGACAAATATGGGCCGCCAACTTCGATGAAGCGGATTCAGACATTTTTAAGCTTCAGGACTCAATCTCTCAACAGGTCGGCAACGCTCTGTACGCGAACCTCACCAGCACCGAGCAGGCGCGGCTTACGCGACCGCAAACGACGAACAAGGAGGCCTATGCCGCTTACCTGCAAGGAATTTACTTTTGGAGCAAACGCGGATCTGAGGCACGAAAGGGAGCAGAATATTTTCGTAAAGCAATAGAACTCGATCCCAAGTTTGCAGAAGCATATGTCGGATTAGCCGCCGTTGAGGCAGCCACTGCGCCGATGCCGTCGCCGGAAGCACAAGCCTTGGTTGAGAAGGCGCTGGAACTGGACGACAGTCTAGCGGATGCGCACGCGACTTATGCGTTTATCCGGATGTTTCATTACTGGGATTGGCCGACGGCCGAGCGGGAACTGAACCGCGCCATCGAACTGAATCCGAACTCCGCAGTCGCGCACCATTGGAAAGGAGTCTACCTGTCGATTCGCGGCCGGTTGAATGAAGCGAAAACAGAAATGTACCGCGCGCTGGAGTTGGATCCGCTCTCGTTGATCGTCATGACCGATATCGGACAGCTTCATTACTTCACCCATGAATACGACTTGGCGGGCGATTACTGTAATCGGGCTCTGGCTTTTGATCCGCAATTTCATGATGCCCATACATACCTGATCGATATTTATCAAATGAAGGGGATGGATCGCGAGGCGCTGAATGAGTTAATTCAAGCCAACTCGATTGAGGGAAACGGTGTGAACAACGTGAAGCAGTTGTTTGCCCGCGAAGGGTTACGAGGAGTATTCCTCGAAGACATTCGAGATCATGTGAAAGCGTTCAATAAAGAGCCTGATAAACGCAGCCTGCTTTCGTTAATTATCGCGCGCTACTACGCACGCATCGGCGAGAAAGAAGAGGCGCTGAAGTATCTGGCCATTGCCGCGGAAAAGCCGCAAACGTTCTGGACGCCTTACGTGGCCGTCGATCCGATTTATGATCCTTTGCGCAGCGACCCTCGGTTTAAAGAGATCTTAGGCCGGCTCGGCCTAATCAACTGACAACACACGCCAAGTCGCAAAAACGCATTATGCGTTTTACGCGCGTCTCCACAAATTCGTAGGATGCCAGCCGCTTACCAGTCTTCAATCCGCTTGACTGGTTACGGCCAATCGTCGCGGCTCGTGTTGATTGGACTCTCACTCGCCACGCTGGCAATTACTGCGTTCTGGTTCTCTGCGCAAGCTCGCGTTTGGCTTACTAACGTATCTCCGAACAGTTGCTTGACTCTTGCCAACGGCAAAATCGGAATCGCAAGCACCGTTATTCATGGGTACAATGGCGACGCGCGACCCGAGAAACCAAACGCGCCCAAAGTTGCGCGTTGGGATGAAAGGAAAACTCACATGCGATCGGCTTTACTCAGTCTCATCTTGTTAATGCTCGCTGCGAAAATATTTGCCGGCCAACAGCTCTCAAAGACAGACGATGAGCTAATAACGTTGCCGTCCTCTTTGAGTCGGGTGTTAACTGACTATGAGAACCGGTGGAAGGCTGGTGACGCAGCGGGGCTAGCGCTACTTTTCACAGAGGACGGTTTTGTTCTTGCCCCTGGGCAGCCTCCCGTCAGAGGAAGGGCGGCGATCCGAAAACTCTATACGGGGCCGGGCTCGCCACTGTCGTTGCGTGCATTTGCGTACGCGGTAAATGGAAACTTCGGCTACATCTTGGGAGGCTACAGTTCTTCGCCGGGTACTCCTGATGAGGGGAAGTTCACTCTAATCTTGCGCAAACGAAATGGGCGTTGGTTGATCGTCTCGGATATGGATAACGAAAATCGGCGCCATTGACGAACGGCTGCCGAACAAATCGTTGGACGCGAGCCGCGATAGTATGTTCGCATTATCGTTGATCGGGCTAAGCTGTTCGAAGCGCCGTGGGCGGTCAACTCCGCCATTCGACGTCTTATTTCATCGCAGATTATGCCGAAGATGAAAAATTTATGGTGAAGCCCAAGACACTTTCCCTGCCGCCTTTCGACGAGTTCCTGCCGACGAGAAGCTTCGGCTACGCACACGTAACTTGGGAAGCCATGGTGCGAGCAGTCGAGACATTAGAGCAGCCTGCGCCGACGGTGGAGAACGTATTCCGTCTGGATTCCGGCAAAATTCCGTCAAATCCGTTTTTGGCTGAAAAAGTTGGATGAAGGAGAGACTGCTAAGTTGTTCAAAAGACAAACGATAGATATGGTAGGCACGAGCGGACTCGAACCGCTGACCCCTACCGTGTCAAGGTAGTGCTCTACCAACTGAGCTACGTGCCTAAAGAGGTGCAAACTCGCACAAGATATGAACCTTTTGGCGAGATCGCGAAAGTAACAAACGCCTGATCGAGTGTCAAGGAAGATTCAAAATTGAATCGTGGCTCAGTTTGAAGAGTAGCACGGACGTCCCGCCCGAGAAATCACGCGCAAGATGCACGCGCCACCTCAAACTTACCCATTACCTGAAATTGAGCTTCACACGATTCACCCGCTTCCAATTTGCCACGAGATCACCTTCGCTTCGAAGTGGCTACAGCACGCTCGGCGCGTTCCCATTCATCGTACAAGTCAGCCAGCCGCTTCTGAGTGCCCGCGTACTCTTGATTGACGGCAACTAACTTTGTGATGTCTCGCGCGATTTCCGGCTTGGACATCTCGTCTGAGAGTTCAGAAAGTCTTTTTTCCAATTGCTCGATTTCAGTTTCAACGGCTTGCGGTTCGCGAGCCTTCTTAACGATCTTGATCCGTTTGGCACCATCCGCTGACGCGGATGGTTCTGACTTCATCTTTCGCTCGGCCCTCTCGCCGGAGGTAGAACGGCGGCGTGAACTTGCGCGTCCTGACGGTCGTTCTTGTGCCACAGCGGACGCCTCGCCCGCGCCGGCAGTTGGTTCTGATGCACTGCCGCGCCCAGCCCTCCAATCGTGATACTCCGTATAGTCGCCGTTGTAGTGTTCGACGTTTCCCTCCCCATCGAGCGCCAGAATCTGTGTCGCCACGCGATCGAGAAAAAATCGATCGTGGCTGATCGTTACAATCGTTCCTTCGTAAGCCTCCAGCGCTGCTTCCAGAGCTTCGCGCGATGGAATATCGAGGTGATTGGTGGGCTCGTCGAGTACCAGCACATTCACACCGGAATAGATCAGTTTCGCCAGGGCGAGTCTTCCCTTCTCTCCGCCGGACAAATCGCGCACATGCTTGTAAACATCGTCACCGAAGAAAAGAAACTTGGCGAGAAACGAACGCAAGTCACCTGAGGTGGCGGACGGCGGAGCCACCCGGCGCAATTCCATGATGATTTCGTTTCGCTCATCGAGATCTTCCAGCTGCTGCGCGTAATATCCGATCTCGACTTTGCTGCCCCAACGGAGTTCACCGGACAACGGCCGGATTTTTCCGAGAATCGTTTTTAGAAAAGTCGTCTTCCCGGAACCATTCGGCCCGATGACTCCAAGACATTCGCCGCGACGCAGAATCAGTGAGATATCTCGCGCCAGGACGTTATCGCCATAACCAATCGAAGTCTGAGTGACGGTCAAAACATGTGTGCCCGCACGTTCGATATTCTGCAAACGAAAATCACCGGACGCTTGATCGGCGCGCACCGCATCAACGCGCTCGAGTCTTTGCAGCATTGTGCGACGCGACTTTGCCTGTTTAGTTTTTTGGCCCGCGAGGTTCTTGCGAATAAACTCTTCGGTCTTAGCGATCAGCCTTTGCTGATTTTCGTACGCGCGCTGTTGAATCTCGCGGCGCTCTTCACGTTCAACGACATAGTGTGAGTAATTGCCCTTGTAGCTCGTGGCTTGACCGTTCTCGACTTCGATAATTCGGCTGCACGCACGATCGAGGAAATAGCGATCATGCGAAATGATGACGAAGCTGCTGGCATAGCTTTGCAGAAATTCTTCAAGCCATTCGACGGCGCCTACGTCCAGATGATTTGTCGGCTCATCCAGCAGCAAAACGTCAGGCTCAGACAGAAGCAAACAAGCGAGGCCTAAGCGATTTTGCTGACCACCTGAGAGCTTGTCTGTTTCTGATTGCCAAGTGTCCCGATCGAAGCCGAGCCCCTGGAGAATGGCTTCGGCCTTCGCCGAATATTCGAACCCACCTTCGCGCTCGAACTCGTGCTGCAGATCGCTGTACCGGTGGAGGACCTTTTCGAGATCGTCACCCGCGTCAGCCATGCGATGCTCGAGCTCATGCATCTCGTGTTCGATCTGTTGCAGCCGGCCGAATGCGCTCAGCGCCGATTCATGAACGGTAGATCCGGCTTTGAAGTGCACGTGTTGGGCCAACAGGCCGAGTTTCAGGGCGCGAGCGCGAGCGACTTCACCTCGATCAGCTGTTTCGTCGCCGGTCACAAGACGAAAAATTGTCGTCTTGCCGGCGCCATTGCGACCGACAAGGCCAGCGTGTTCGCCTGGATTGATTTGCAGGCTGGCGCCCCGCAGCACGTCTTGCGCGCCGTAGGATTTGTAAACGTCTGTGAGTCGAAACAACATGGCCAGACACACGAAGCGGGTGCAAGCTCTATCGGCCTACACCCGCTTCAACGCTCTTAGTGAACCGGTTACTTCTTTGCGGGTGAAGCAGTCGCCGCTGGAGAAGCAGTCGCGCTCGGCGCCGGCGTCGCGTTTGCGGCCGCTGCCTTCGCGGGATCATAACCTGCCGGCCGCAAACCGAGGTTGCTCGGATTGCTGAGGATGTCGGCGGCCAGATTGTTCACGATCTTCGCCTCAGCCATCGCGGTCCGCAACAATGCTCCGTCCAAAATCTGTTTGCGCTGATTGGTCAATTCAACAGTGATTTGCTGACGCACGCCCTGACTCTCGAGGGTCAGGTTCTCAGTCTGCAGATTTCTTTCCTGAAGCTTGAAGATATACCACTTGTTGTTCAGCAGCTTTGGTTCAGTGATGCCGCCCACGGCCATTGGGCCCATGAACGCGTCAATCATCTCTTTCGGAAAACCAGACTGTTTCATCTGATCTTCGCTGAAGAATCCGATATCCCCACCTTTCAGAAGGCTCTGTGCATCTTCGCTTTGCGCTCTCGCAACGGTCGCAAAATCAGCGCCGCCTTTCAGTTGTGAATACAGTCCGTCGATCTTTGTCTTTGCGGCGGCGTCGCCCTTCGCATCGTTCTGGGTAATTCCCTGACCTGAATTGTCCGCGGGATCCACTATGATGACCGCGAGGCGCGCACCGCGGGCGTTCACAAATGAGCTTTTGTTTGCTGTATAGAAATCTTCAACTTCGCGATCGCTGATCGTGATTTTTCCGGAGTACTTGTCGGACAGCTTATTGATCGCAAGGTCCTTCTTCGCCTCTTCGCGCAGCGCTTCCATGGTCATATTCTGACTCTTCAATTGGCGCTGGAATTCATCGTCGGTCATACCGCTTTGTTGCTTTTGCGTGTTGATAGCGTTGGTAACCTCGTCGTCCGTCGCCAAAAGCTTCTCCTGTTCCGCTCTTTGGAACAGGACTTCCCGCTTAATCAAGTCATCCAGGACCTGCAAACGTGCGTTAGCCAGGTCGTGAGCAGACATTTGAGACTCTTTGCCTTCCGCCTGCTTATGAATGATCCGCTCAACTTCCGATGACATGATCTTTCGGCCATTGACCGTCGCCGCGACCGTGCTTTCCGGAGTTGTGCTTGATGACGAACAGCCCACGCCAAAAACTGCGATGACGCTAACAACCAGCGCCAGGACAAGAGGGGTAGAGATTCTATTCACTTCGTTGCTCCTTCAACGTAAGACGGGCTACTAGCCCGTCCATTCTTTCTAAGATCCACGGCCGACAGGCTGGCAGCCGGTCGTACAATGTCGACTCAAGCGGCCTTCGCAATCTTGCCGCCTTTGATGCACTTCGCGCAGACGCGCATACGACGCGCGCTTCCGTTTGGAAGTTGCACACGCACCTGCTGAAGATTTGGATCAAATCTTCGGGGCGTACGGTTGTTAGCGTGTGATACGTTATTGCCAAACTGCGGACCCTTGCCGCAAACCTCACATCTTTTTGCCATTGTCTTACCTCTGAACAATCAGCGGGGCCATGCCGCCGCAAAAACTGTGCGGGCAACGGCCCGCCTCTAAACTTTTAGTCGATAACGGCGACTGCTTCGATTTCAACCTTGGCGTCGCGCGGCAGTCGTGCTGCCTGGACCGTCGCTCGCGCCGGCGGATACGCGCCAAAGAAGCGCCCATAGACTTCATTCATCGCGGTAAAGTCATCCATGTCCGCCAGAAAAACCGTCGTTTTCACAACCTGACTCAAACTGGATTGACCGGCGCTCAGCACTGCCGAAAGATTGCGCATCACTTGTTCGGTCTGTTCAGCGACGCCACCTGAAACGAACTCACCCGTGGCCGGGTCGATCGGAATCTGGCCTGAGCAGAACAAAAGATTTCCTGCGCGAATTGCTTGAGAATACGGCCCAATCGCGCGCGGCGCCTGGTCGGTAGCGATAATCTCTCTCAATGTATCCACAGACAGCGGTCAGGGTGTCAAAACAAACCCTGTACTTTAGCATCAAGATGCATAAAATGTGAAACCGCGAACACGATTTCCGCTCGACTTTTCACCATTTTCATTCCGAGACGAAAGGAAAACCATGAAAAAGATCGGTGCGATGCTATTGCTTGGCTTAGCCGCGTTGTTGTTTGCGGGTTTTAAGAGTCACGAATCTACTCGTTCATCAGCTAAAGACGATCCAATGAAGGGCAGCTACCGTTTCGAGCGTGACGGCTGGATTTTTGTGCATCTCGAAGGCTCCCCCGATCAGATCGGCTATCAGCACGGGAAGCTTCTGGCGAAAGAAACCGAAGACTTGCTGCGAGTTCTCAAGCCCTTTCTGCTACATGAAACGAAGAAGGATTGGAGTTTTTATCGGAACGCTTCACAAGAGATTCTGTGGCCCAAGATTGACGCAGAGTTTCAGCAGGAACTCGATGGAATCGTCCACGGACTGAATGACAGCGGCGTCAAAGCGGATCGCTGGGACATCGTTGCGCTCAATGCGCTTGAGGAACTGCCGTACTACTACGTGCCCTGGCTCGATCGTAAACAGGGTCGCGTTCCGACGACGCACGCGCCGGGAAATTGCAGTGCCATTATCGCCACCGGCAGTTACACGAAAGACGGTCGCATCGTGATGGGTCACAACACCTGGACCGACTACATTAAAGGCGAACGTTGGAACATCGTGTTCGACATCAAGCCAGAGAAAGGCTATCGAATTTTGATGGATGGGCTGCCCGGCGTAATCGTGAGCGACGATGATTTCGGCATCAACTCAGCCGGCATCATGATTACCGAAACCACGATCACCGGATTCACCTTGTTTGATCCCGCGGGCTCGCCTGAGTTCTTTCGCGCGCGCAAGGCGCTTCAGTACAGTAACTCGATCGACGATTACGTTCGCATCATGCTTGATCAAAACAACGGCGGTTATGCGAACGATTGGTTGGTCGGCGATAACAAGACGGGAGAGATCGCGCTGTTTGAACTTGGATTGAAAGAGCACAGCGTGCGTCGCACGAAAGATGGCTACTATGTCGGCTCAAACTTTCCAGTTGATGAAAAGCTGGCGCGGCTGGAAACGAACTTCGATTTCAAGAATCTTGGTGGTTCGCCGCTTGCGCGCAAGACACGTTGGGAACAGCTTGTCGCGCAGCATAAAGGCAGCATCGACGTCGAACGCGTCAAGCAGATGGAAGCAGACGGCTACGACGCATTCGAAAAGAAAGACGGGCCGAACGAACGCAGTCTTTGTGGCGTTGTTGACAGTTCACCGCGCGGACTTCCGGAATGGGATTGGGGCAAATTCTTTCCCGGCGGCACGGTTCAGGCAAAGGCTGTCGATGCTGGCATGACGGAAAAAATGCAGTTTTGGGCGGCGATGGGTCATCCCTGCGCGCCGGACTTCAGTGCCGACAAATTTCTGAACGAGCACGGCGAATATCGGTGGATGCGTGGGCTGTTGCGGGACATGAAGACACAGCCGTGGGCAATGTTTATGGCGGGAGGCAAATAAAAGGACCGCCCGGCGTTTCTTACCGGGCGGCCATCACAGGAGGAACCGAGTGTTATTGGGTGCCGATCAGCTCTAAAGCGAGGTTGGCCGCTCACTTGCGGCTCTTTGTCGGCACGGTCTGAATAACCTCAAATACTCAGATGAGAAATCCGGCGGGCGCGTTTCCTCGTCGCAACTCGCAGGCTAAGTTACAGAAAAATCACGCGCGGTGTGGCAAAAGCTCGGCGTCGGTCACCCGATGTTATAATCTGGCCACTCATTGAACTTTTTCAGCAGATGACTCCGTCGGCAAAACATAATGGTGATTCAGCACCGGCGCTGATCGATACGGAATCCGGACACGCTCAAAGTCCTGAGGCCGACTGCCCGCGTTGTTTCGGGACAGGAATGGAAGTCGTTCCGGGCGAAGGCGCGCGACGATGTCGTTGCCAGACTCTCGATCAGCGCGACCGTCTTTTGCAGAGCGCACGCATCCCGCCACGGTATCAGCATTGCGCGATTCAAGGGTACGACGCGGCGAATGACGAGCTGTCGAAGTGGGCGGCCAAAATGGAAGCGCAAATCGTCATCGATGATTACCTGACGATTGACGGGCGCGGACTGCTTTTCACCGGGCCCGTGGGCGTGGGAAAGACTCATTTGGCGGTGGCGATTCTGCGAGAGTTAATCGCACGATATCAGGTGCGCGGATTATTTTATCAGTTCGGTGCGTTGCTACGACAAATTCAGGATTCTTACAACCCGGTGTCGCAGAGTTCTGAACTGGCGGTGCTGCAACCTGTCTTCGATGCCGAAGTTTTGGTACTCGATGAGCTGGGAGCATCGAAGCCCACCGATTGGGTCCGCGACACGATGATGCAGATCATCAACAATCGCTACAACGAAAAGCGCTTGACAATCTTCACCACGAATTATTCTGATTCACGAAAGACCGAGAAGGACGGCGAGATACTCGAAGATCGAATCGGTGTCGCGTTGCGTTCCCGTCTGTACGAGATGTGCAAGACAGTGGCAATCGAAGGAGAGGACTATCGCAGGCGTTCGGCTGCGGTTTGAACTACAGTTTATTTTTTGGCGCTCTTCCCAAAGCGTTCTTGGCAATCGATCACAGCCGATCGCGCCGCCTCTGCATTCTGCCAACCAACAACTCGGGTACTCTTCGCTTCTAATTCCTTGTAGACCGTAAAGAAGTGTTCAATCTCCAGCAGCAGATGCGGATATAGCTGCTGATAATCGCGCACATCGCGAAAAATCGGATTATTGGTTCCGACCGCGAGCACCTTCACGTCTTCCTTGCCCTGATCGATCATCTGTAAGACACCGAGCGGCCGCACCGACATCAAGCACCCGGGAAAGCTTGGCGCATCGACCAGTACCAGCACGTCGAGCGGATCACCATCCTGACTCAAGGTGCTCGGAATGAAGCCATAATCGCCGGGATAATGCACCGGCGAATGCAGATTTCGATCAAGACGAAATACGTTGAGCGCTTTGTCGTATTCGTATTTGTTCGTCGTCCCGCGCGGAATCTCGATGACGGCATTCACTTCGTCCGGCGCGCCATCGCCAATCGGAAGTGAAAGATAGTTAGTCATCGTCGATCGTTGGTCGGTACCACCTGCGTCAGCAGTAGAGTTTGGACTCGAGTTGCGTTCGTAACCCATCCGCTCATGCGGATGGTACTGACATGGTCCTAATTACAGTGAGGGACGCGCAATTCGCCCGTCGTTTTCGATCGCCTCCTGGCAAGCGGCGTCGTAACGCGCCGTGGGAACGGCCTCCAGCCGTCTTTCGTCGATGGGGTTGTTGCACTTTACACAGCGACCGTACGAGCCTTCCTTCATGCGCAGCAATGCCTGATCGATGTCCGCAACCATCTGCGATTCGCGCTCGCCAAGTTTGAGAGAAAGTTCGCTGATTAAATCGCGCACCGCGAGATCGGCGCTTTCTTTCGCATCGTCGCGAGCAAATTCAACGGCATTTCCCTGCTCGTCGCTCACCTGACGCGCATGACGTCGTAGATCTGCCAGCAAGAGTTGCTTGAAGTGTTCGAGCTTCGCTGCATCCATAGTGAAGTAAATTTTCGATCACGATCGTTCGGGCGAAAACGGATTATATCCTCCACGTCGCGACGCCGCAAAAGAATGAGCAGCTTGATACTTTTCTGCTTTGTGTATCTTTGCGAACTTGGCGGCTTTGCGTGAACCAACACCCTTTTGATCAGGTAGTTCACGCAAAGACGCTAAGGCGCAAAGGATCGCAACGTCAGGAATCCGACGGTACTAGTAGCTTTGCGCATGTTGCGCGATCTGTGTTTGAATCGCGTGCTTTCTCTGAATCACTTATGACGCTCACCGTCACACTGCTGATCGGTTTGTTGATTTTCGCCGTAGCCGTTCTCTATTCAACGGTCGGACATGCGGGAGCGTCAGGTTATCTGGCAGCGATGGCGCTGTTCGGATTGGCGCCGGCGGTCATGAAGCCGACGGCGCTGACTTTGAACATTATCGTCGCAACTGTCGGGACAATTAGATTTCTGCGCGCCGGATTCTTTTCGTGGAGAACGTTCTGGCCCTTCGCAGTGGCTTCAATTCCGGCGGCGTTCGTTGGGGGATGGCTGACGCTGCCGGCGGCTGTGTACAAAGCCATCGTCGGACTCGTGCTCTTATACAGCGCCGTCAGGATCTTCTTCAGCGCGAAAACTGCTGACGATCAACCGACGCGCAGGCCGCCAATCACAATTGCGCTTTTGCTCGGCGCGGCCATCGGGTTGCTGTCGGGCTTAACTGGAGTCGGCGGCGGCATTTTTCTTAGTCCGCTGCTGTTACTGATGCACTGGGCAAAGACGAAAGAGACTTCCGCGGTCTCAGTGACTTTCATTTTGGTGAATTCAGTTGCGGGCTTGCTCGGGCACGGATTAGTCGCACACGTGACAGCGATGTCGCACTTGCCGCATGTCGCTTTGGTTTGGGGGCCGGCCGCACTGGTCGGCGGACTTATCGGCACTGACTTGGGAACGCGGCGACTTCCGATCGCGGGAATTCGTCGTTGGCTTTCGGTGGTGCTGGTAGTGGCGGGTCTCAAACTTCTGGGCGAAGTTATTTCTCTCTTGCTCCATTGATTAGTTCTGCGGCGAGTAACGGGATCGTCAGCTCATGATGACCGGTGATCGCATAACCCTTACCGGCGCCGTCAGCCGTCGGCCGTCGCACGACATTCGTCAGCGGACGATAAGATTGAATGAAATCGAAATTTGCAGTTGTGATGTCGCGCAACTCATGACCGAGGTTCCGTACGAGCGTGACGCATTTTAAGAACACTTCGGGCAACGTCACCGCCGAACCGACATTTAGATAAACACCACCGCCGTTCATCTGCCGCACAATGTCAGCTAACAAACGAAAATCCCTGTGCGAAGTCTCGCCCAGCGCACCGCCATCGACACCCGGATGAAAATGAGCGATATCACCACCGATCGTGATGAACGCCGTGAACGGAACTCTGGCGGCGTACGCGGCGCACAGCAGCGAGTGTTCGCGATGTGCCGGATTTGCGTTAACTAACGCGCGCCCGAGTGCTTCACCAAGTCCGATGCTTTCGCTCGCCCCTGCACGCGCAGCGTCGTTCAAGAGCTTTCCGGTCTCATCCGCGCCACCAAACACTCCTTCACTCAGGGTCGCATCGACGTCCTCAGAAGTTGAGCCGACCAAGGCAATCTCCGCATCGTGAACAAGCACCGATCCATTTGTGGCGATCGCATTCACAAATCCGCGCTTCATTAGATCGATGATGAGTGGGGCAAGGCCCGTCTTGATTACGTGGCCGCCGATTCCCCAGATTATTGGTTTGCTCAGTTCTCGCGCGCGACGAATGCGGATCGCCAGCTCTCGGAGATTTTGAACGGCGAGGATGTTGGGGAGTGAAGCGAGGTAATCTGCGAGCGACGAACCCTCGTTGACAGGCCTTGCGAAATCATCAATGGTGACTTTGCTGGGACGCGAAGCAAGCGAATACGTGCGGACTTTGTCGAGGTCGATCGGCTTCGCGTCGTATATTGACATGCTGGTGCACCG
Organism: uncultured bacterium; assembly: GCA_965653675.1. GTDB lineage: Bacteria > Acidobacteriota > Blastocatellia > Pyrinomonadales > Pyrinomonadaceae > UBA11740. Next base: position 90,026 of record CBFHBA010000012.1, on the reverse strand, counting down.
CAGGCTGGCTGGCCTGCGCACGTGCAAGCTCGCAGCTTGCACTACTGCGGAAACAACTCCGTCTCAATCAGCTCACAGAGTATGTGCCCGATCAGATTATGTGTTTCCTGAATTCGTTGCGTATCGTTGCTTCGCACGATCAACGCAATATCGCAAAGCGGCGCGACCTTTCCACCATCGCGCCCTAGCAACCCTCTCACTTTGAGATTTTGTGAGCGCGCCTGTTCACATGCTGCAACGATGTTCGGGGACTGGCCTGATGTTGAGATCGCCAGACAGACGTCGCCTTCATTTCCGAGTGCTTCGATCTGCCGGGAAAATACTTTGTCGAACCCGCTATCGTTGGCAATGCAAGTCAGCACACCGCCGTCAGTCGTTAATGCGATGGCCGGCAGGGCGTGCCTCTCTTGCAGAAATCGATTCACCAGTTCACCGGCGAAATGTTGCGCGTCGGCCGCTGAACCGCCGTTCCCGAAAACCAACACCTTCTTTCCGGCTGCCAGAGTTTCCACAATCTTCGACGCAACCTGTTCCACATCACCGGCGTGTGCTGCAAAGAAGGCTTGCTTTAGACTCAGACTGTCAGAAACGATGGCTGAGATGCGATTCGTCATGAGCACGCAAAGGGCTGCGCGAGTATATCACGCGACTTTCTTTGTTTCTTCGACGATCTGATCCGCAGAAGATGAGCGTTTCATGCCGTTTCGTTTACCATTTCCGTTCAACAGCGGTTTGAGAACCTGACCCGTGTGCGAACGACGCACCGCCGCGACTTCTTCCGGCGTTCCGCACGCGACCAGCCGTCCGCCGTGCGCGCCACCTTCGGGACCGAGATCGATGATGAAGTCCGCGCTCTTAATGATATCCAGGTTGTGTTCGATGACGATCACGGTATTGCCCAGGCTCACCAATCTCTGCAGCACGTCCAGTAGTTTGTGGACGTCAGCAAAGTGAAGGCCTGTCGTTGGTTCATCGAGGATATAAATAGTGCGCCCAGTCGCGCGCTTCGAGAGTTCCTTCGCGAGCTTGATCCGCTGCGCTTCTCCACCAGAGAGAGTCGTCGCGGACTGACCAAGTTTGATGTAACCCAAGCCAACGTCGAGTAGCGTCTGCAACTTCTGTTTGATTTGCGGATGGTTTTCGAGAACCGGCAAAGCTTCTTCCACCGTGGTGTCCAGCAACTCAGCAATCGATTTGCCTTTGTACTTAACCGAAAGCGTCTCGCGGTTATAGCGCGCGCCGCGACAGACGTCGCAAAGCACGTAAACGTCCGGGAGAAAATTCATCTCGATGCGCTTGAGTCCTTCTCCTTCACAGCCTTCGCACCGTCCGCCTTTTACGTTGAAAGAGAAACGGCCCGGTTTATACCCGCGTTCACGAGATTCCGGCAACATCGCGTACAGCTCGCGGATCGGCGTGAACAAGCCGGTGTAAGTCGCAGGATTTGAACGGGGTGTCCGGCCAATTGGCGATTGATCGATTTCGATAACTTTATCGAGATGTTCCAGTCCTTCGATCGTTTGGTGGGCTCCGGGATCGCTCAGTGAGCCGTATAGTTCTTTTGCCAGCGCGCGATACAAAATATCTTCAACCAGCGTTGATTTTCCTGAACCTGAAACTCCCGTAACCACCGTCAGCAAACCGAGCGGGAAAGTCACATCGATCTCTTTCAGGTTGTGATACCTCGCGCCACGGATTGTGATCGCTTTGCCATTCGGCAAACGCCGCGCGTCGGGAACCGGAATCTTCCGTTCACCGCTGATGTAAAGGCCCGTCACCGACCTGGTGTTGCGAGCGACGTCATCCGGTGTACCTCGCGCAACCACAAACCCGCCGTGCGTGCCGGCGCCGGGCCCCAGGTCAACGACGTAGTCGGCGCGGCGAATCGTTTCTTCGTCATGTTCGACGACGAGAACTGTGTTTCCAAGATCGCGTAGCGCGGCCAGCGTGTCGAGCAGACGCCGATTGTCGCGCGGATGTAATCCGATCGATGGTTCGTCCAGAACATAAAGCACGCCACGCAATTGCGAGCCAATTTGGGTAGCCAGACGAATGCGCTGTCCTTCACCACCGGATAGACTCGCCGACGGGCGGTCGAGCGTGAGATATCCCAGTCCGACCGTCTCCAAAAAGCGAAGCCGGCTGCGAATCTCTCCGAGCACTAGTCCGGCAATTTGAGCAGATCGTGTGTCGAGCTTTACTCGATCGAATGCGGCGATCGCATCTTCGATCGTCATGTTCGTATAATCCGCAATGCCTCGACCGCCCACGCGTACTGCCAGCGAATCGGCGCGCAAGCGGCGGCCGCCGCACCTCGAACACGTTACCGGCGAAACCATTTCTTCTAATGCCATGCGAACCTTTTCGCTCGGCGGTTCCTCAAGCCGTTCGCGCAACCAGGGCAGCGCGCCTTTCCATGGACCTTTGTAGGTATAGAGACCCTGCCGAAACTTGATCTGTGCCGGCACGCCGTTAAAGAACGCTTCGCAAATCTCTTTTGGTAGATCTTTGAATGAAAGTTTCGCTTCACCTTTGAAATGCGTAATGACAGCGAGCAGGGCACTGCGCAGATAAGCCGATCCAGACTTGTCCGCTTCCGCGAACGGAATTTCTTCGGGCAGAAGTTCCGGGTTCGGAATTAGTTTCGCCGGATCGACCTCAAGCACAGACCCGAGGCCATGACAGTCACGGCAGGCGCCGTAGGCTGAGTTGAACGAAAAGGAGCGCGGCTCGAGCGGCGGCACGTTGATGCCGCAATTCACGCAGGCCATCTTTTCGGAATACAGCTTCTCTTCCCCGTCCACTACGGAAACCAACACCGCGCCGCTGGTAAGTTTCAAAGCGGTGCGGATGGACTCACCCAGTCTTTCGTTGATACCCGGCTTGATTAGCAGGCGATCGATGACAGCTTCGATGGTGTGATTGCGCCGTTTGTCGAGGCGAATATCTTCGTCGAGCGCTCGCAACTCGCCATCGATGCGCGCGCGAATAAAGCCATCGCGCGCCAACTTGGCCAGTTCCTTTTTGAATTCGCCTTTCCGCCCGCGGACAATCGGCGCGAGCACCATCACGCGTTCGCCTTCCGGCAATTCGAGCACGTCGTGAAGGATCTGATCGACGCTCTGGCGCGTAATCGGCGCGCCGCATTGCGGGCAGTGCGGCAGGCCAACTGATGAAAACAAAAGCCGCAGGTAATCGTAAATTTCGGTGACTGTACCAACCGTTGAACGTGGACTTCGGGCCACGGTCTTCTGCTCGATTGAGATCGCCGGCGACAAGCCTTCGACAGAATCGACATCGGGCTTTTCCAGTTGATCCAGAAACTGCCGCGCATAGGCTGAGAGAGATTCGACGTAACGACGTTGCCCTTCCGCGTAAATCGTGTCGAACGCGAGCGAAGACTTGCCGGACCCCGAGAGGCCTGTAATCACGGTCAATTTGTCGCGTGGGATATCGACGTCGATGTTTTTGAGGTTGTGCTGGCGGGCTCCGCGAACACTGATTCGATCAATTGCCATAGCCGTGAAAACAAAGTCGAGCGCCACAGACGAGAATTTTACGTGGCCCAGAACCGGACATTGTAGCTGACGTTCAACGCACCGGCAAGGCATCGCTTGACGACGCCAGACCGGCAACCTAGACTGCGCAAAGACGGTTGCACGGAGCTTGAAGTGAACCTTCCGAATACGCTAACGCTTTCCCGAATTTTTATCGTGCCGCTGCTGGTAGTGGTGCTGCTCACGCCTTTGTCACAGAGTCTGGGCGTGCCGCCGCATATTTTAGGAGTCGCGATTTTTGCGGTGGCCGCGCTCACCGACTTTTTTGATGGACGGATCGCGCGCAGCCGCAAACAGGTTTCAAAACTCGGCAAGCTTCTCGACCCAATTGCCGATAAGCTTCTGATATCCGCCGCACTGATTGCGTTGGTTGAAAATCATTTGGCGCCCGCGTGGGCGGTGGTGATCATCGTCGGTCGTGAATTTGCCGTCACCGGATTGCGGTCAGTTGCGGCCAGCGAAGGTGTGATCATCTCTGCCTCAGGCATGGGAAAATTCAAGATGGTCGCGCAGGTGATCACTGTCGGTTTGCTGATCCTCTCGCTGCCACCGAATGGTGGCGGCACGCCCGTCTCAAATTTCGGCAAACCATTCCCCGCGATTAAGTTTTGGACTGTGCCTGAGTTGCAAACGGCGTGGGGGCATCTGACCGGTGCGGGCGCAACGACCTGGGCCGACTGGCAAGTGCTACTGTACACGATGGGCCGCGCAATGCTTTGGGTCGTCGTGCTGTCGGCGATCTATTCGATGTGGGGGTACTTCCGCGTCTTCTTCGCAGAGGTCATTCGCGGAGGACGTCGCGAAACAAAAACGGCCGCCGCCCCTTCGCCTGTACAAAAGCCAATCTAGCTTTCGCCGAGCAGCGCCGGTTTTTCCCACCTGTCTAGCGCTTCTTCAATTATCGAAGCAGCCGCCAACACCGTAAATTCCTCGTTCGGCCGGCCAATGATTTGCACACCAATCGGTAGCCCGCCTGCTGTTCTTCCTGCTGGCACTGCTACGCTCGGAAATCCAAACACAATGAATGCCTGCGAATAGCCGAACGCGCGAAAGGCATTAACGTAAGTGCCGTCGATATCGATTCGGTGACGACCATGATCGAACGCACCCGTGGCGGCAACGGGCGCAAGGATCAGCGGCGCAGTTTTCATCCACCGCAATAATTCTTCTCGCAGCCGTTCGCGCTCAACCACGGCACGCGCCAGCTTTTCCGCATTGTCGATCCGATCTTCGAACTCATCTGGCTCGTAGGTCAAATTGTGAAGCATGCGTGACACAAGTGGGCCGGCTTCATCTTCGTGTCCACGGTACAACGAAGCGATTTCGCTGTTTGTCGCACGGGAAAAGAGATCGATCCACAGTTGCGGCGCTTTTGAAACGCCGGGCGGCAATGCTTCGAACGGTTCAAGTCCAGCCTCGGCCAGTGCGCCAGCCGCGGATTGAATCGCCTTTTTGATCTCGTCTGCAACCGGGGTGACTCCATCTTCGGTATACCAGGCAACGCGTGCACCGGAGACTTTGTTCGCATCGAGGCTTTCATCGGCTGTCACTTCAGCGTCGCCGGGATTGGCGAGGACATGGAATAGTAATGCGAGGTCTTTCACATGTCGTGACATCGGCCCAATGCACGCGCCAAGTCCCAACACACCTGAAGCTGACGGCGTATGGCCATCCATCGGAATGCTTCCAACGGTTGGCTTTAGTCCGCTAATGCCACAGAAATGCGCGGGTACGCGAATCGATCCGGAAAGATCACTGCCAATCCCCGCTGGTGACAGACATGCAGCGATCGCTGCGGCTTCACCGCCGCTCGAGCCCCCCGCGGTGCACTCCAGTTGGTAAGGATTATTGGTTCTGCCAAAGAGCGGATTGTCCGATTCGTAAGGAATTGCCATTTCGGGGACGTTGGTCTTGCCGAGCACAATGGCGCCGGCCGCTTTTAACCGGGCGACCGCAACCGCATCCTGCTTAGGAATATGTTGGGCCCGGACGCGAGAGCCGCTGGTTGTGCGCAGTCCTGCTGTATCGATCGTGTCCTTAATCGTGATCGGCAAGCCGTGAAGCGACCCGAGTCCCGAGCCTTGCATGATCGCGTTTTCTGCTTCAACCGCGCGCCCGCGAAGATCTTCCGGGATGGTCACAATCGCATTGATCGCCGGATTGAACCGCTCGATCGCGCGCAGATGCGCGTCGACAACTTCGACCGGCGAAACTTCGCGCGAGCGCATCATCGCAACCAGTTCGGTGGCTGATTTTGTTATGAGCTCTTCAGGCAAAAGATAGGGCTCCTACTGGAGTTCGAGCGGGAAACATATATATAGCAGACTGGAGCGCAAGCGTCTCGTTCGTGAGGTCAGTACCATCTGCGTGAGCAGATGATTTAGAGATTCAATTGACGTTGAAGCCTGGACCCACCCGCTCACGCGGGTACTGACGCCAGCTGGGGCGAAACACTGGTGCGCCAATGACGTTGGCCACTTTGAAAATGGGGAATGTTTGAACTATAAACATTGAGCGCCTACAGCGCTCAAAATCACACAAAGTGGCGCGGACTTTAGTCTGCGAATGAACGTGACAATCGTCACAGACTGAAGTCTGTGCCACCAGAGAGGATCGTATTCATGGGAACACGAAAAAAGATTACCGTCGTCGGCGCGGGAAACGTCGGGGCGACGGCTGCGCATTGGCTGGCTTCGAAAGAACTTGGCGATGTCGTGCTTGTCGATATTGTCGAAGGAGTTCCGCAAGGCAAGGCTCTGGACCTGGCTGAAGCCGCGCCAGTCGAAGGGTTTGATGTGCGACTCACCGGCGCGAATAGTTACGATGATACTAATGATTCAGACATCGTGATCATCACTGCGGGCTTGGCTCGCAAACCCGGAATGAGTCGCGACGATCTACTGAAGACGAATGCCGATATCGTCGGTAAGGTTGTTGATGAAGTAGTGAAACGATCGCCAAATACGATTCTCATTATCGTCTCGAATCCACTCGATGCGATGTGCCAAGTCGCACTGCGACGCTCGGGTTTTCCGAAGCATCGCGTGATCGGCATGGCCGGAGTCCTGGATTCCGCGCGCATGAGATGTTTCCTCGCGGAAGCGCTGGACGTTTCAGTTGAGAATGTCACCGCGTTTGTGCTCGGCGGGCACGGCGACACCATGGTGCCGTTGCCACGTTATTCGACGTGCGCTGGAATTCCCGTGACTGAATTGCTCTCGAAGGAACAAATCGACGCGATCGTGAAACGCACTGCCGGCGGTGGCGCGGAAATCGTGGCGCTACTGAAGACCGGTTCCGCGTACTATGCGCCATCTGCGGCCGCCGTCGAGATGACCGAGTCAATTCTGAAGGACAAGAAAAAGATTCTGCCGTGCGCGGCTTATCTCGAAGGCGAATACGGCGTCAACGGCTTGTATGTTGGCGTACCGTGCAAACTCGGCGCGAAGGGTCTCGAGCAAGTAATCGAAATCACCCTGACTGCTGAAGAGCGAATCGGTTTGCAGAAAAGCGCTGCGGCGGTGCAGGAGCTCGTCGACGTGCTCGGCATTTAGAGCCGCGCATACTTTAAAAATAAAATAGGGACACGACATCACCGTGCCCCATTGTTTTGTGTTTTACCGACGCTTCATTCCGACGCACCCTCAGCCATTGCCTTCATTCGCTCGTAGAGCTTTCTGGTTGTATTCGGGTTTCGCACCGTCATATCTTGAAAAATCTTGCGGCTTGAAAGTTTGATCATGCTGCTGCGCTGTATCTCGCTCCGTCGCGCCGACCACAACACTGCGCCGGGCCGATAGACAACTTTTTCGATGTCTGTTTTTGGTGCTAGCTCTTTCAGCACATCTCTTGAATCGACCGAGTGACGAAGAAATATCACGTTGTGCGCCCACTCCTCATCGCCTTTCCAGCTCGCCGGCAGCCTGTCGACTAACTTTTTCATTTCAGAAAGACTGCGCACCACCACCTTGCATTCCAGCTGGTGTCCGGTAGCTAGCAGTCGTTCGATCTTGATCTCCAGTTTTCGGGGATCCACCTCTGAGGTAGTAAAGATGACGTTGCCGCTGTTGATATAGGTGGTGACATCCTGGAAGCCGGCGTTCGAGAGATTGGTCTTGAGCGCACTCATGCTGAGATTGTTCTTGCCACCAACATTTACGCCGCGCAGAAGCGCAACAAATATATTCGGACTCTTGTTTGTTCGTTTAGGCATGGAGGGCGAAAACGATTTGTTACTTTAACTTTTCGTATTCGTTGCGAGCACTCACGAGCAATGGGATGTCCGTATCAGCGTCTTTCCAGAGCGAAAAGAAAGTTTGATACGCGTTGCGCGCGGCTGACGTGTCGCCTTTCAAAACTTGCGCGCGGGCAAGGCCAAGATAGGACGGGGCGTATAGCGGCGAGCGCGGCGCCCAACCGCGATGATTCGTGATGGCTTCGAATTCCGCCGCTGCTTCCGCTCCTTTGTTCAGTTTCAAGAACGCCTGTCCGCGAAAGTATTGCGGCCAGTAGCTACCGACAATTTGGTAACGATTGGCGGCTTCCAGCAACTGCACGGCTCGGGCTGCATCACCCTGTTGCGTTGCTAATAATGCATGATTAAGCGGCCAGTACACGACATTCAACAAAGTGTCGTTCGGAAATTTCTTTGTCAGTTCATCCATTAGCGCCTGCGTCTGTGCGGCATCTCCGCAAACTGCAAACGCGCCCGAGATAGCCTGAACCGCTCCGGTCACACGCGATGTTTGGAATGCTCTGCTCGCCAGCGTTTTGACGCGATCACAATTTCCAAACAGGGCTTCAAGTTGTATTTGTGACGCGAGGACCACAGCCGCGCCGTCATTTTGCTGATGCGCTATCGCCGCTTCGGCGGCACGTTCGTTCAAATCTCTCGCCTTCTTTAATTGACCGGAAAACGCCGCCACCTCTGCTTGCCAATTGATTGCGTTGTATTCGCCCGGCTTACCAGTCCACCAATCGAGCTGCTGTTTCATCCCGGCCGCGTCATTCTGCACAAAAGCGATCGCGTGAAGGTTGTTACGAAAGAAAATTGAATCGAGCTTCTGATCGAGCGCTTGTTGGTAAACTTGCTTTGCTTCGTCGAACCGATTCATTTCCATCAACGCCGTGGCAAGGTTATCGCGCGGGGGCGCGGTGTTCGGATTCAGACGGATCGCCTCGCGCGCCTCATCCATGGCCTTGTTGAGCGCTCCCGCGTCGGCGATGTAAAGATTCGACAATTGAATGTGCGGAATCGGATCGTTTGGATAAGTGCGCTTCCACAGTTCCAAAGTTTCGATGTATTTCTCGCGTTCGCGCGTCACTAAACCGTAGTAGCTGACGGCCGTGATGTAGAACTTTTCTCGCTCGCTGACACGGTCGCGTAACTCAAATGCCTTTTGTGCAGCAGCTGTCGCGAGGTCGCGCTGACCAGTATTCGCATACGCCGTGGCCAACCGCGCGTACGCAATGGCAAAATTCTGATCGAGCTCAATAGCGCGCTTAAAAAACGGAATCGCGTCCGAATAACTGCCCTTTAAATGATTATCAAGCCCGATCGAGTACGCTTTGAAAGCTTCGAGTGATGGAGTAGTCGCCTGCTCGATCGGCGCATCAAATTTCTGAATTGATGAGAGAGACTCCCCAAGCTTCTCGCGCAGCCGCGTCGTGGCTTCGCCGAGGCGTTTAATCACAAGCTCTTTGCTCTCTGCTTCGATCTGTTCGCGCGCGATCGCGTCGCCGTTTTGGGCATTCACGGCTTCGATCGTGATCAAATAGTGCGTGCCGACACTGGAAATTGCGCCACTGAGAAATGCTTTCAGGCCCTGTCGCAGACAAATCTCCCTGGCAAGGTCGCGCGTAATCCGGTCTGAGGGCGAGCGATCGAGAAATCGCAAAGCATCGCGAACCCGCTGGTCGCCGAAGATGTTCAAGAATGGCGATTGCCCAAGTTGTGCCGCCAGCGCTTGCTTCAACGTACCATCAAACACACCATCGCCCGTATCGTTTACAAAATCGGCGATTAGAATCGTGTCCTTGTCGGTGAGGGGCGCCGCCTTTTTGTAAAACGCGAAGTAACCGACGACCACTGCCAGCGCAATCACCGCGAGGCCGACACCAATCGCCGCAAATCGATGGCGGCGCAACTCGACACCGAGATAACTCGCTGAAAATCCGCGGGTAGGAACGGCGCCCGAAATGGTGCCGGTCGAGGAGACCGCAGGATTGTCCGACGCGTAACGGCCGATTTCACTAAACGTCGAAGCGACGCCGGTCGTTTGCAACGTTGCACCCTCGGCCAGATCGCGACGCAACTCTTTCAACTCAATGGCGACGTCTTTTATTGATTGGTAACGGTCTTCGGGATCTTTTTCCAAACATCGCCGAACAATCTTCTGCAATTCAACCGGTGCTTCGGGATTAAAGTCGGTAATAGGAGGGACCGGCTCGCGAATAATTTTGTTGAGCCGCTCAATCCGATCTTTCCCTGCGAATGCTTTTCGTCCGGTGACCGCTTCAAAAAGAATGCAACCGAATGCAAAGATATCCGACCGCTGATCGATCGCGGACGTACGACCTTGCGCTTGTTCCGGCGACATGTAACCGGCAGTGCCGAGCACGACGCCAACCGTCGAATGCGAATCGGAAAGATCCATTGTGTCGTATTCGCGTTCGGCGCTGCTGAGCAGCGAACCGCGCGAGGGCTCGACCAGTTTCGCAAGTCCAAAGTCGAGAATCTTCACTTGTCCGTCGCGCGCGATCATGATGTTTTCGGGCTTCAGATCGCGGTGAACAATCCCGGCGGCGTGGGCCTTCGCCAGGCCCTCGGCGACATATTGGAACCAGCGCAGAACTTTCCGAAGTTCTGGAGCCACGTCGGCAAAACAATGACGCAGCGTCTTGCCATCGATGTATTCAAGCGCGATGTAATTTAGTCCGCGCTCTTTTCCGATCTCGTAAATTTGCGCGATATTCGGATGATTCAGTGCGGCTGTCGCCTTTGCTTCCTGAACAAAGCGGCGCATGCGGTCTTCATTGTCAGCGAGTTTTTCGGGAAGGATTTTTAATGCGACGCGGCGATCGAGGCGAGTGTCAATGGCGAGATAAACCTCACCCATGCCTCCGACACCTAGCTGCGTGCCGATTTCGTATTGGCCAAAACGTGTGCCCGGCGGAATGGCCATCGATTCTCCATCGCTTGGCCGCGCAGTCTATCATCCGCAAGGGTTAATTTGCCATGATTGTCTTCGGAGGATTATCGAAGCGGACGGATTAGAGTTATTTTTTCAGCCAACCAAGCAAACCGTACAGCACGGTCTCACGATTCTCTTCGTAGATGGCTTTGGTGAGTGGAATATTCATGGGACACGCCTTCACACAGTTTTGCGCATTGCCACAGTTCGTGATGCCATCCTCTTCCATAAGAGCTTGCAGACGCTCGTCGCGGTCCATCGCGCCGCTGGGGTGCATGTTGAAGAGACGCACCTGCGCGATCGCCTGCGGCCCAATGTAGTGATCTTCGTCGTACTGCGGGCAAGCTTCGAGGCAACATCCGCACGTCATGCAACGTGAGTAAGCGTAACGCTCCATCACGTCTTCCTGGTCCATACGCGGCCCGGGCCCCAGATCGTGACTGCCGTCGAGTTCAATCCAGGCGTGCACGCGCTTGAGGTGATTGAACATCTGCGAGCGATCGACTTGCAAGTCGCGGACGTTAGGAAACTTCGACATCGGCTCGAGCTTGACCGGCTGCTCGAGATTATCGATCAGCGCGGAGCACGATTGGCGCACGCGCCCGTTGATGATCATCGTGCAAATACCGCAAACCTGTTCGAGACAATTCATGTCCCACGAAGGTGGTGTGGTTTGTCTTCCCTGCTTGGTAACCGGGTTCTTCCGAATTTCCATCAAGCACGAAATCACGTTGAGATTCGGACGATAAGGAATCTCAAACTCTTCCCAACGTTGTGGCCCGTCGGGATTATCGCGTCGCTTGATGTGGATTTCGACTGTATTAGCCATTCTCAGATTGTTTAGAGTCGGGCTACTGGCCGACTTTTTCTCTTGCAATTGATGGCGGGCGGCAGCCTGCCGCTAAACGATCAAACACTAACTAACCTTCGCGTCTCCCGACGCTCCACTGAGGTTTGCCGGCTTCTGGTGCATTTCGCTTTTCGGGATCTGAGGCGCGCCGCCTTTTTCCGTCGCCATCTCTTTCTTTTCGTGCGAATAATCGCGTTTGCGCGGCTCAATCAAAGAGATATCGACAGCGTCGTATGAAAACACAGGGCCTTCACCTGAGTACTCGGCGATCGTCGTTTTCAGCCAGTTCGCGTCGTCGCGATTCGGAAACTCGGGTTTGTAGTGCGCGCCGCGTGATTCATTGCGATTGAGCGCGCCGAGCGTGATTACGCGCGCGAGTTCAAGCATATTGTCGAGATGTCGCGCGTGCGGCAGAGCCATCGTCGCCCAGAGGTTCGAGTCGTTGATCGAGATGCGACGATAACGCTCCATTAACTCGAGCAGCTTTTCGTCAGTCGCCTTCAGACGCTCATTGTAGCGGACCACCGTCACGTTGTCGGTCATCCACTTGCCCATCTCTTCATGCAGTTGGTACTGGTTCTCGGTGCCGCTCTGTTTGATGAGCGTGTCGTTAATTTCCTGCTGGCGTTTAGTTTCGTCTTCGTAGAGGCGCGAGCCGTTTGCGCCGTTGCGCTGCACGTTCTTCGCCCATTCGATTGCCGCGGGCGCTGCGATAAACCCGCCGTAGACACAACTGACGAGCGAATTCGCGCCCAGGCGATTCGCGCCGTGAATCGAGTAGTCACATTCACCTGCGGCAAGCAACCCGGAAATGTTCGTGCGTTGATCGAAGTCCACCCATAGCCCACCCATTGAGTAATGCACGCCGGGGAAGATGCGCATCGGCACATGCTTAGGATCGTCGCCAACGAACATTTCGTAGATTTCTAAGATCGCGCCGAGCTTTCGTTCCAGAGTTTCCGCGGGAATGTGAGTGAGGTCGAGGTAGACCTGATTCTCACCATTCACGCCGAGGCCGTCGAGACACACCTGAAAGATTTCGCGCGTCGCGATGTCGCGCGGCACCAGGTTGCCGTACGCCGGATACTTCTCTTCGAGGAAATAGAGGCGTTCTTTTTCGGGGATCGATGACGGCGAGCGATTATCTTTCTTCGCGCGCGGCACCCAAACTCGTCCGCCTTCGCCGCGCGCAGACTCGCTCATCAACCGCAACTTGTCTTCGCCGGGGATTGATGTCGGATGGACCTGAATGAATTCGCCGTTAGCGTACTTCGCGCCCTGCTGATAGCAAGCCGAAACCGCGCTGCCGGTGCAAACCATCGAGTTCGTGGACTTGCCGAAGATCAAACCGGGTCCGCCGGTAGCGATGATGACTGCGTCCGCCGGAAACGCTTTCAGCTCGAGCGAACGCAGGTTCATCGCGACGAGCCCGCGACAGACCTGATGATCGTCGAGGACGAGCGACATCATCTCCCAGCCTTCATACTTCTTAACTTTGCCGCCAACTTCGAAACGACGCACTTGCTCGTCGAGTGCGTACAGAAGTTGCTGGCCGGTCGATGCGCCCGCGAATGCAGTGCGGTGATGCTTCGTGCCGCCGAAGCGCCGAAAATCCAGCAGACCTTCGTTGGTGCGCGAGAACGGCACGCCCATCCGATCGAACAGATAGATGATCGACGGCGCCATCTCACACATGGCTTTGGCGGGTGGCTGATTCGCTAAGAAGTCGCCGCCGTAAACCGTGTCGTCGAAATGCTCCCACGTTGAATCGCCTTCGCCTTTTGTATTCACGGCGCCGTTGATGCCGCCTTGCGCGCACACAGAGTGTGAACGTTTCACCGGCACAACTGAGAACAGATCGACTTCGTGACCGGCTTCGGCGATCTTCATCGCCGCGGCCAAGCCTGCGAGACCGCCGCCGACGATTGCGATTTTGATTTGAGCAGCCATCTTGTGTACGACAGGCTGCCGGCCTGTCTCGATGCGCAGGCTAGCAGCCTGCGCTACAAAATCCCCGGAATCAATCCGCCCGGCCGAATGAAAGCGACCGCGGCGTTGATGCCTACGGCCAGCAGCAGCAAACCAATCGCGATGCACGCGTAACCAGTCAGACGCTGTGCGCGTTCGCCGATTGTGATTCCCCAATCAACCATGAACAGCCAGATGCCGTTCGCCAGGTGCCATACGGTCGATGTGATTCCGACCACATAAATGATGAACACCCACCACATGCTGAACTCGCGAGAGACAATCGCAAACGATTGATCAGGATGATGCGCAACCGAAAGCGTATTCAGTCCCGGTATCATCCCGAATCTGAAATTCAGCACATGAAATGTGATAAAGAAGAACAGAATGATTCCCGTAATACGCTGGATCGTGTAAAACCAATTGCGCGGATACGGATAAGCGAGATTGTTCGGTCGCGCCTCGGCGGTAATCACTAAGCCGTACACTGCATGATAAATCAGCGGAATAAAGATGCCGCCGATTTCCACGAATAGAATGTACGGAATCGATTGGAGATCTTTAACTGCGTTATTGAAATCCGCCGGGCCGGAGAGAGCTTTGGAATTCGTATAGAAATGCTCCAGCAGGAAGAACCCCAGTGGCATAATGCCGGTCAGTTGATGGAGCTTTCGCAAGACGAAAGTCCTGCTCAGACGAATCGCCAAAGGGAATCTCCTTTCCGGAATTGCTCAACCAAGGTCAGCAGACTCAGCGGGAATTTGAAACTGTGTAATAACAAAGCAAATTATAGAGCGATGGTGCGCAAATGCAAACCGCGGTGTAGCGCAGGCTGCTAGCCTGCGGATGAATCGTGCAGGCTGGCAGCCTGCAATACAAAGTATTGTCTGAAGAAGACTACAACCCATTTCCTGAACCCGTCGTGATCGAAATCACAGACGTGTTCGATCTGCACACGATTCCACCGAAACAGGTCAAAGCCGTTGTCGAAGAATACCTGCGCGAAGCCCATGCGAAAGGCTTCCCTGTCGTCCGCATCATCCACGGTAAAGGGGTGGGAGTTCAGCGCGAAATTGTGCGAACGATATTAAGTCGAACCCCGTTTGTTATTGATTGGACTGACGCGCCGCCTGACGCGGGACATTGGGGCGCGACCATTGTTAAGTTGGATCTATCCCACGGGGTGGACTAAGACTGGTGGCGCAATTTTTTCCTTTGCGTCTTTGCTCACTTCTTGGCGCCTTTGCGAGAAATCCCATTATCCGCGTTAGTTTTCACGCAAAGACGCAAAGTCAAACGTAAGGCGCAAGAAAATCAATTCTAATTTTACCCACTACTCGGACTAACACGCCGATTGCGACACTCGCTAATTCTTTAACTCGACGAGTTCAAGTTTAATCGTCGTGTCGCCAATGTTCTCGGCCCAGTGTGTCAGAGGGTCGCGATAGATGACGTCGCCGGTTTTGAACTCGGCGTCCGTGACGTTCCCGTCCGCGGCATGACTGCGTATCTTGCCGCCTTGGATCACATAGATCACATACGCTGGATGTGAATGCATTTTCTCTTTGTCACCGGGCTTCAGCATGGCTTCGAGCACCCGAACCTTTGAATTCTCGAACTTGAGGGCAATCGTTTTTGCATTCACCACGAGCGGGTCCTGGCTAATGCGAGAATCAGCGCGCGCGAATCCGACGACAAACAGCACCAGAATAAGCAAATAGATTCGTTTCATGTCTTCGTTCCTTTCTAGCTCTGGAATTTACCGCTAAGAGGCAAGTGAGTAATCGTCGTCGGAGCGACTCTTGTTCGACTCTCGGAACGTACTTGACGGTTCTTTGCCAGCGACCGTTGACCAGTCGTTTGGTTGTAATCTTCACGCGCTTTTCATTGGGGATCGTTGCGTCTTCCACAACTTCCAGCACCTTCTTTGGCCGATTGTTGACGACGGCGAACTCCTCAGTCATATGCCAGCAACACCCGGACTTGCTAAAAGTAGTCAGTCGCTTCCTCTTCGCATCCACTTCGAACATGCCGAGCTTTCCTTCCTGCGACAATTGAGTGAATGGCTGGTTGTGCACGAACTGGTTTACGCGATTCGAAAACAAATAAATCTGGTAGGACGGCATGCCGTAACCGCCGTGGTGTCCGTCGCACAATGCCAGGTCGTCAATGCCGTCGAAGTTATAATCAGCAAAGTTAACGGCGCTTTGTTCGTCGTAAAGCCTCGTGACATTCACACTCGGCTTGTCATTATCGCCCAGCATGAATTCAGTGTCCGGTAGTCTGAACGTTTGAAAAAGCTTCCTGGTGTTCTTCTTGAACAGCGTGTAGGTCACCTTACCTTTGCAAATTGTGTTTGCGCACTTTTCCACTTCGATCAGCACGTCGTAGCGCTTCGAAGCGTTGTTAACTTCAAATTTGATTTGCGCGGCAGCACACGTGCTGAATAAGAATATGGTGAGAAGAACCTTAATCATGGAGTCCCATACTGCTTACTTCCTTCTGCTTACTGCCTACTGCCTACTGCCTTCTGCTTTATGGTGCCCCCGGCGCGATTCCAACGCGCGACCTCTCGCTTAGGAGGCGAGCGCTCTATGCAACTGAGCTACGGGAGCACGTGCAACGGGTGAATAGTAAATGGTGAATGGTGAATGGTAAAGAACAGTGAGCGGTGGGCAGTAGGCATTAGGGATTAAGCGGTAATGCGTGCCATTTAAAAAAGGGCGTTGCGCACATTAGAGAATTTGTTAAGCCTCCTGCCCACCGCCGACCGCCCTCTGCCTACCGACTACTGCTTACTGCTCACCGCCCACTGCCCACTCACTGCTCACTGCTCACTGTTTTATGATAGGCTGCGCGCGCATGCTCATTCGCAGCCTTCTCGAGACAGGTGAACCGAATCACGCCGCAGTAATCCTCGCCGATCGTGCCACAACTTATCAGCAGCTTGTCGAACAGGTCGATCAGGCGGCACAGCAACTAACAAATCTCGGTTTTCGCAAAGGTGATCGGATCGGTTTGGCATTCCCCAATGGTTTGGAAATGATCGTCTCGTTCCTGGCCGCCTCCACCGTGGGCACAGCTGCGCCGCTCAATCCTGCATACACTCGCGACGAGTTTAAGTTTTATCTCGAAGACACGGCTGCACGCGGTCTGATCGTGCCGCGCAGTGGCGCCGACGAAGCTCGTGCCGCCGCCCGCGAAATTAACGTCGCCGTGATCGACTGCGCGATTGATGAAAACGGGCAGCTGCAATTGTCCAGTCAGGAAGCCTTGAAGGAGGGTTCCGGCGACGATGCCAAAGGACGAGAGGACATCGCGCTGATCCTTCATACTAGTGGCACAACCAGTCGTCCCAAACGCGTTCCTTTGGCGCACCAGAACCTGATCACATCGGCTCGCAACGTGGCTGACACATATCAGCTGTCTGCTTCGGATGTATCGCTTTGTGTGATGCCGCTGTTTCATGTGCATGGTCTGGTAGCGTCGACGCTCGCAACGTTCGCCACGGGTGGCACTGTGGTCGTGCCGACGAAATTCAATCCGCTGTCATTCTGGGCGACGATCAGAGAACATGGCGCGACGTGGTATTCAGCCGTGCCCACGATTCATCAGGTTCTTGTCGCAAGATCCAAAGGCACTCGTCCTTCGGGCGCCGAGCAATTGCGGTTCATTCGTTCGTGCAGCGCGTCGCTTGCTCCTCAACTGATGTCCGATATGGAAGCTACCTTTGGCGCACCGGTGCTGGAGGCTTACGGCATGACAGAGGCTGCTCATCAGATGGCTTCGAATCCTCTGCCACCTGCGGCACGTAAGCCTGGTTCAGTGGGGTGCGGTACTAACGTCGAAATCGCGATCCTGGACGAAGCGGGAAGACAACTGCCACCGCAAACAGTTGGCGAAGTCTCGATCAAAGGTCCAAACATCTTCGCGGGTTACGAAGGAAATGCCGAGGCGAATGCAGAATCATTTTCTAACGGCTGGTTTCGCACCGGCGACCAGGGTCAGTTGGATAGCGACGGCTACTTAGCGCTGGTGGGACGGATTAAGGAATTGATCAACCGCGGCGGCGAGAAAATCTCACCACGCGAAATCGATGAAGCACTGCTGACTCATCCATCGGTGACCGAAGCTTGTTGTTTCGGAATTCCGGATCGCGTGTACGGCGAGGATGTCGCGGCTGCCGTTGTCCTGAGGGATTCTGCTACCGAAAAGGATTTGATCGACTATTGCCGTGCGCGCCTTGCGGAATTCAAATGTCCAAAGACGATTTACATCATGGAAACAATTCCACGCACGGCCACGGGCAAGATTCAGCGGCGCAATGTAGCGGCAGCAATCCTGTCAGAAGCCCGACCATAAGGAGCGCGCTGATCATTTTGGGCTTTTAAAATCTAACGCCGCCCTCCCTTACGGTCGGGCTTCTGACACGAAGACTCATCATGAAATTTGCCATCGTGGGCGCGGGTGCAATCGGCGCTTTCGTGGGCGCAATGCTCGCGAAGTCAGGCGAAGACGTCACGCTAATCGCGCGTGGTTCGCACTTGCGCGCGATGCAGCAACGTGGCGTGCGCATCTGCGGCGGGATCGGTGACTTCGAGGCGCATCCTGCCGCCACTGATGACCCGGCCAGTATCGGTGAAGTTGATGTCGTGCTGCTGACGCTCAAAGCGCATAGTCTACCGGCGATGGCGCCGCGGCTCGCTCCGCTCATCGGCGCGCACACGTCCGTGGTCAGCGCCCAGAATGGGATTCCCTGGTGGTACTTCTATCGTCATGGCGGCCCTCTGGAGGGTACGCAGCTCGAATCGGTGGATCCCGGCGGAGTCATCACGCAACACATTGATTCCGCGCGTGTCATTGGCTGCATCGTTTATCCTTCGACGTCAATTACCGAACCTGGCGTCGTTTGGCACATCGAGGGTAATCGCTTTGCCATTGGGGAGCCCGACGGATCGAAAAGCGTTCGCTGCCGTGAGATCGCCGATGTTTTCATCAAAGCCGACTTGCGCTGTCCGATCCGCACTAACATTCGTCACGACATGTGGGTGAAGCTGATGGGCAACGTGGCTTACAACCCGATTAGCGCGCTCACTCGCGCGACGCTCATCGAAATTGTGCAGTCTCCCGAGACGCGCGAACTCGCGGCGGCAATCATGCGTGAAGCTGAATCAGTCGCGCAGAAACTCGGCATTGAAATGGGAGTCTCGATCGAACAACGGCTCGAGGGCGCCGAGAAAGTTGGCCATCACAAGACTTCGATGCTTCAAGACATCGAGAGCGGCCGGCCGCTGGAGTTGGAGGCCATTGTCGGCGCCGTGATTGAGTTGGGTGAGAAGGTGGGCGTCGATTTGCCGAACACAAAATCAGTTTATGAGCGCGTGAAGTTGTTGGAAGGCAGTCGCAACGCGTAGGCGGCTTTGCCGCCTGATGTGCGGAAGGCCTCCGGCCTTCCGACAAATGCCAAAAAATTCCGGGTTTCGCCCAAAACGTGGGCGCAGCCCGCTTCGTTGATTTGACCGACCGGAAGGTCAGAGACCTTCCGCATATCGAGCGGCAGAGCCGCACAGGTTGAAGTAATGGTGGAAGCCACTTCCGAAAGAGTTCGCACACCACACCGATGGTTCATTCTTGTCGCTTGTGCGGTCGCGATGCTGGCCATCGCAAATCTGCAATACGCCTGGACGCTATTTACCACCGACCTCACAGGCAGTCTGCATGCGCGGCTCGATGCAGTTCAGTGGACGCTGACTTTTTTTATCATCGCGCAGACGGCACTGTTTCCGATTAATGCCTACTTTGTCGATCGGTTCGGTCCGCGTTTGATTGTCGCTTTGGCGAGTCTCTTCGTCACGATAGGTTGGGTCGGAGCAGGTTTGGCCAATTCGCTTCCCGCTCTTTACCTTTCGTATGCGCTTGGCGGCATCGGCGCTGGCGCGGTTTATGGCGGCTGCGTCGGCGTCGCCATGAAATGGTTTCCTGATCGACGCGGCCTGTGCGTCGGTATTGTCGCCGGCTCGTATGGATTTGGCACTGCGCTCACCGCGCTCCCCATCGATCGCATGATCAAGTCGAGCGGTTATCGTTCGGCATTCATCACCTTCGGAATCATCCAGGGCATCGTCGTGCTAGTCGCCGCGCAGTTTATCAAGATGCCAGCAGCGGGTTGGCTGCCCGCCGGCTGGGAAGCCATTAAAGCTAAGGTGCAACGCAAAGTTGTGCAATCAGAATGTGACTGCACGCCGAGGGAAATGATCAAAAGCGGATCGTTTTACTTGCTTTATCTGATGATGACGCTCGTGACCGCCAGTGGTCTCATGTTGTCCGCCCAACTAAAGCCTATTGCCGTTAGTTACGGATATGACAAGTACGCACTGTTTGCGGGCCTCACGGTCTTGACGTTGACGCTATCGCTCAATCAAGTGCTGAACGGTTCAGCCCGGCCCTTTTTTGGTTGGGTCTCAGACCGCATCGGGCGCTACGACACGATGGCCATCGTCTTTGTCATGGAGGCCATCGCCATCGTCGCGCTCACGTTAGTCGTGGCACGACCGTTCTGGTTTATCGTGACCTCGGCGCTGATGTTTTTTGCCTGGGGAGACATCTACTCACTATTCCCCGCCGCCATCGCCGACATTTTCGGAAGCCGGCACGCGACAACGAATTATGGAATTCAGTACACGGCGAAGGGGCTCGGTTCCATCCTGGCGGGACCAGGCGCAGCCCTATTGATGTCGGCTGCGGGATCGTGGGTTCCGGTATTCTGGGCGGCGGTTGCTTGCAACGTGATTGCCGCCGGACTGGCAGTGCTTTGGTTGAAGCCGAGAGTCGAGCGAATGATAAGAGAACAGACTACTGAGCCTGCGAACATCGACAAGGAAGCTGCCGCTTGGTCGGCTAAGGTCGCGATTGAAGAATGAGGCAGTGCCTAATTTCAAGTTCCTCTCTGCGCTCCTCTGCGAGGCCCTCGGTTCATCCTCCGCGGTTTTACGAAAGGGTTCGGAATAACCGCAGAGGACGCTGAGGATTTCGCGGAGAAACGCAGAGGATATCGCTAGTTGTAGACGCCTTCCGCAGCATCCGCGCCTGACTCGCAAACAAAACCTTCCGCCTTAAGTGCGCGACACAACGCATCGAGGACCATCAAGACATTCTCGCGCGTGCTGCCTGATCCCATCAGGCCGATGCGCCAGATCTTTCCTTTCAATGGGCCGAGCCCGCCGCCGATTTCGATATTCTCGTCGAGTAATCCGGCACGCACGCGTGCATCGTCGATCCCTTTCGGCACGCTGACCGCATTCAAACTCCAAAGTTGATTCTCTGGCGCGACAGCCATTTGCAAACCCATCGCTTCAATCCCGGCAACCAGCGCGCGATGATTTAATTCGTGGCGTCGCCAACGCGCCTCCAAACCCTCTTCGTAAATCAGGCGCAAGGCTTCGCGCAAAGCATAGTTCATCGAAATCGGTGCCGTGTGATGATAAGTACGATCGTCGCCCCAATACTTCTCAACCATCGTAATGTCGAGATACCAGCTTTGCACTTTGGATCGCCGCGAGCGAATGCGATCCAGGGCGCGCTCGTTAAACGTAATCGGTGACAAACCTGGCGGCGCCCCAATGCACTTCTGCGTTCCCGAGTAGCAGATGTCGATTCCGTTTCGATCAACTGCGACCGGATGTCCGCCCAGCGACGTCACCGCGTCGACGATGAACAATGCGCCATATTGATGCGCCATTTCCGACAGACCTGAAAGATTCTGGAGCACGCCGGTTGATGTTTCCGCATGCACGAGCGCCAATGCCCGAGGGTTCGATAATGACTTCAATGCGGCTTCTATTTTGTTGCCGTCAATCGCTTCGCCCCAGGTCGCTTCGACCACCACGGGGTGAGCGCCTGCACGTCCGATGATCTCTCGCATGCGTTCGCCAAAGACGCCGTTGATGCAGACCACCACGTCATCGCCCGGCTCGATCACATTGACGAGCGCCGCTTCCATTCCTGCACTGCCGGTCGCGGAAATTGGGATCGTCACGCGGTTCTCGGTTTCAAAAACGTAGCGCAGCATATCTTGCACATCGTCCATGCACTGCAAAAACAACGGATCGAGATGCCCCAGCACTGGCGCGGCCATCGCCGTCAGCACGCGGTCGTCGACCGGGCTTGGCCCAGGACCTAATAACAACCGCTTCGGCGGATTAAATCGTTCGTAGGATTTTTTCGTTGATTGCTTCATATGTGCGATTAGTTCATTGATTCACCGCTTCATTGATTCAATGGATCAATGGATCAATGAGCCAATTCTTATGACTGATATTTTATGAGCGATCGAACATCGTAACCTTCGAGCTTCGTCCTGCCAGGCAAGAATTCAAGTTCGACAACGAAAACCAGTCCTTCAACGTTGCCACCGAGTCCTTCAACCAAGTCACAAACAGCTTTGGCTGTTCCACCCGTCGCTAACAAATCGTCAGCGATGATCACGCGGTGGCCATTGCCGATCGCGTCGCGATGAATCTGCAAAGTGTCCTGCCCGTATTCCAGATCGTAAGAGATTGATGCCGTCTCAGCCGGTAGTTTCTTCGGCTTGCGCACCGGAACAAAACCGGCCCCGAGGTGATAAGCCAAAGCCGGTGCAAAGATAAACCCGCGCGCTTCGATGCCGACGACGGTGTCGATCTTTGCGCCTTCGTATTGCGCGGCGAGCGCATCGACTGTCTGGCGCAAACCTTCAGGATGCTTCAACAGCGTGGTGATATCGTAAAAGTTGATGCCCGGTTTCGGAAAGTCAGGAACTTCGCGAATTAATTTTTTGAGATCGTCCATGGTATTCACAATTCTGGCCAGCTCATCTTTGTGTAACTTGCGGTCTTAGCTCCTTGCGTGAATCAATGCCGCGAGCTGAGTTTCACGCCAAGGCGCAAAGTCGCAAAGAAAAACCGCAAAGGAAAGACTCAAGCCGGTTCTGACAAAAAGCGCGTCATGATACCATGCGCGCGATTTTCTTCGGCAGTTCACATCCCTAAGCGAGGTCCACAAAAATGAAGCGTCGCGATTTCATGATTAGCAGCGCCGTGGCCGGTGCCGCGTTGGCTTCAAAACGCGCGGTAAAAGCTAAAGCGCCGACGATGTTGATTCCCGCCGCGTTCAAGCCGCTCGTAATTTCGTCTGCCAACGGCAACATGTTCAAGAACGGCGGCGACGTAACGTGTGTGCAGAAAGCCTTTCAGATGATCACGAGTGGCAGCGATGTTTTGGACGCAGTAGTTGCCGGCGTGAATATCGTTGAGTTGGACCCGCTGGATGACAGTGTCGGCTATGGTGGATTGCCGAACGCGGAAGGCGTTGTCCAGCTCGACTCATCCGTGATGCACGGTCCGAAGAAACAAGCCGGGGCCGTGGCGGCGATCGAAGGCGTGCGCACTCCTTCGCTGGTCGCCAAAGCCGTATCGGAGCAAACCGACCATCACCTGATTGTCGGTAAAGGCGCGCAGGAATTCGCGCGCAGTATGGGTTTCAAAATTGAAAATGATCTGAACACACCGCATTCGCGCGAGATGTGGCTTGAGTGGAAACGCCGCATCGATCCTTCGCACTATCTCGATCCGAAAAAGCGTGCCGCAGCTGGCTTCAAAGCTGCTGAGCAAATGATCGCCGAAGGTTTGCTGCGCCCTGAAAACCTCCATGGCACAATCAACTGCGACGGCCTCAACTCGAAAGGCGAGATCTGCGGCGTGACGACGACGAGCGGCCTATCGTGGAAGATTCCCGGGCGCGTGGGCGACTCGCCAATCCTGGGCGCGGGGCTGTATGTCGATGGCGCCGTCGGCGCCGCCGGCTCGACTGGCCGGGGCGAAGCGAATCTTTTCAACCTCTGCTCGTTTCTCATTGTCGAAGAGATGCGGCGTGGTGTGCATCCGAAAGACGCCGGGCTCACTGCGCTCAAACGCATTCAGGCGAACACCGTCGAGAAGCGGCTGTTCAACAGTCGCGGCCTGCCAAACTTCTACGTCAACTTTTACATCTTGAATGCAAAAGGCGAGTACGCTGGTTTGACGATGTATCAGGAATCAAAGGCGCAATTCGCGATCTGCAATGACAATGGACCGCAGACGCTTACGTGTGAAGGTTTGTTGCCGGGGAAACAGGACTAACCAAGTTTCAAGTTCCGAGTCTCAAGTTTCAAGTCAGGTTTTGGGTTTCAGCGGAAGTAATAACTTGAAACTCGGAACTTGAAACTTGAAACTACGGTTTTAGTCGTCCACCGGCTCGACGACGATCTGTTTTCTTTCTTTCGCGCGAACGACTGAGAGTGTGTGCTTCTCTTTTTTGTTGAAGGTGAACACGTAAGTCCAGGCGCCGCGTCCGACGGGGCGGCCGTCGATCGATTCGATGACATCGCCTTCCTTCAATCCCGCGCGGCCCAAGGCGCTGTCCGGCTCGACCGAAACGACCAGCACTCCCTGACTACCAAACTGGGTCGCCGACTTTGTCGAAAGCGGCACGGCTTCAACTCCGAGATCCTTCAAGCCGCCGTTGATTCTTATCTTCGGCATCACCGGCATTTCGAATTTCCATTCGAACTCTGGCTGGAAAGCCCCACCAAGCTTCAATTCAAAAGTCATTGGCGTTTTCATGTTGGGCCGTTCCACGGTGAACTTCACATCTTCGCCCATTCCCGCTTGCCGCAGCATCTGCGAGAACTCATCGGCGCCTTTCACATCTTTGTCGCCCACACGCACGATGATGTCGCCGGGATGTAGATTTGCGAACGCTGCGGGTGTTCCCGGCATGACGTAAGTCAAAACGATGCCAATCTGCTTCTCATACAGCCGTTCCAGCTCTTTTTCGTTCCAGCCGAATGACATCAAAGAATTCCTGTTCGCTGAGTCGATCTCTTCGCCGCGAATTCCGAGAAGTGGGCGCGGCACGCTCGCTTGTCGTTCGAGGACGCGGCGCGCGGCGGCGTGGACGGCCTCAGCCGTCACGAGTTTCGCATTCGTGCCTTCGATTTCATCAACAATACCAACCGTTTGGCCCGCTTGATTGCACGCCACGCCACCGAGCAAATTGGGCGAGAGCTTCGCGCCACGCAGCATCACGCGATCTGCTTCGACTTTGGTCTTGGCGAGTTTGGCGATCTTCGCGTCAGTCTTCCCAATGCGCACGCGAATTTGGTAAGGCGTTTCGGACGAAACCTGTTCCGGCGCGAATACGCGCACGGTTTCACCGTCTGAGACTTTCCGCGGCGTCAGATCGGTGATGTACGTCAACGCCTGGGTTATTTGCAGAACGGAAAGACCGGTCTGCCCATCGATGCCGATGTACCTTGCTCGGAACGTTTTGCCGTCCTGCGTCATCACTGTCAGGTCAGGTTGAATGCGCGGCGGGCGAGGCGCCGGAGCCGAGCGATGAGCGGACGCAGTCGCGCTATCATCGTCGGACTTATCGGTCTTTGGCACAACTGTGCTCGAGCGAAAAACTTCCATCTCCGCCGACACTTGCGGTAAACGCGCGAGAATCGTGCGCCCATCTTCCAGTGCGAGACCGGCAATAATGCTGGCGTGCACGTCTTTTGTGATCGCGTCGGGAGTGATGGTCGCGACCGTCCCCGGCTCGCCCTGTTCACGAAGCACTCTCCGCAATATCGTCAGCCCGTTCAAACGATGAATCACGGTGACAATCTGCGGCGAAACCGGCTCCTGATCCTGGACCATCGTGACGCGGGCTTGACGAGTCGAAGGTACCGTGCGTCGCTTTTCAACCTTCTCAGGCTTCGGCTTGCCGATTTGAGCCGGTGTCTGCGGTTCATTTACCGGAGGCGGCGAAGTCGGCACCGCCGGCGGAGTTTGCGCGGACGCAGTTGCGGCGAGGGAAACGATCACTGCCACGCCCAGCGTGAATAAGATCAATGATTTCAAAGTACTTCTCATTGTGGGTACTACCAAACTCGACTGCTCGGCGAATAATTTACGTCCCGGCGATTGGTCCCAACTAAATTTTGCGCGCCAAAGCTAACCGGCGGCAGCGAAATCTTTCGCGTCTGGCCACTCTCGTTCTGCAAAGCGAACTCTACGGGACGATTCGGAACGTAAGCCTGATCCAAATCTGTTTGGGGAACTGAATCTGCACCCCGCGATAGCAAATCTTCCGAGGTGACAGCGCGTGTGCCGCGACTACGGTGAATTGTTTTAGTCGGGCCTACGGTCGCCACGTCCTTGCCTTCGTCTGATACCGGCGTAGCCCCGACTGAATTCGGTTGATTCACGGTTGAGGAAACATTCGGCACATTGTTCTTGGCGACTTCAGGTTTGTTCGGTGTTACAACTGGCGCAGATGGTCTGCGTGAAATCCACACAACTGACCCGGCGACGATCACGAACAGAGCGGCCGCCGCCAAAGCGGGCGTGCTGATCAAGCGAGCGAAAAAAGGCTGCCGGCGCTTGTCGTATTTCTCAGCCGCAATACGTGCGTGCAGGCGCAGGTCGAAATCGGGCGGCGCGACGACGGGCTCAAGACTTCCGACCAGTTCGCGCAGAGAGGTCCGCTCGGCCTGAAACTGCTGGCAAGCTACGCACGCGGCCAAGTGCGTCGTAGTCTGGACGCTCGGCCGGTGCCCCAATTCAAGTTCGTCGATTTCTCGCCGCGTGTTGCGGCATTCTCTATTAGTCATGATTACACCACCTGAACATAATTCCGCATTTTGTCGCGCAGAAAATTTCGCGCGCGATTTATCCGCGATTTAACTGTGCCCTCACTAGTGCACAGAATCGCGGCAATCTCGTCATAACTCTTGCCTTCCACATCGCGCAGCACCAGAGGCGCGCGATACCGTTCCGGCAAAGTGCTGATAGCGCGCTTCACGACGGCTCTTCGCTCAGCATCCACGAGAGCCACATCCTGCAAAGGCTGACCGTCCGGCGGATTGAAATCGATCGCTTCTTCACCGTCTGACCCGCCCAACAAACCCGTCAAAGACACCAACCGGCGGCGTTTTCTTTTCCGCAACTCGCTGATCGCAAGATTCGTCGCAATGCGGTAGATGTAAGTCGAGAAAGCATGCGTCGTTTGATACCGAGCTGCCGCCCGATACACCCTGAGGAAAGTTTCCTGCGCCAAATCCACTGCTGTGTCGTAGTCATTCACGATCCGATAAATGTAGCTCGTAATCTGGTTTCGATATCGCGCGACCAGCTCAGCGAACGCGTCTTCGTCACCGGCCAACGTACCTTCCAACAGGGCGTGGTCTGTTGCTGGCTGCATGACAACCGCCGTCGCTCGCCCGGCGGCGAAATCGAATTGCTCAACTGAACTTAACGCCCTCATCGGCAGGCAGGCTCTTCGGGTTTGTAGCGCAAATTCCTGATTTACGCCCAATTTTCGCGAGCAGACATTATACACCGCTGCCTGCGACGCTCACTGATGACACGCTGGGATGGGGTTGAGGTTCCAAAACGTGTCGGAAGCCCGATTGTAAGGGAGGGCGACGCTCGAATTTACTCAGCTGAATGAAGAAGGTGGGTCGTAAATAGGCGTGACGCGAATCTAGCCCTTCCTGACGGTCGGCCTTCTGACACTACTCCATCCCGCTTGCGGCATCAGGTGATTGAAAGGTGGCGTCTTCCATCTTG
Source organism: uncultured bacterium (assembly GCA_965653675.1). Taxonomy (GTDB): domain Bacteria; phylum Acidobacteriota; class Blastocatellia; order Pyrinomonadales; family Pyrinomonadaceae; genus UBA11740. Next base: position 62,827 of record CBFHBA010000012.1, on the reverse strand, counting down.
ACGCCATATGTAACGGTGAGAATACGCGTCTCGAGAGTCTGTTTGCCGTCCACCGTCAGCACTGTGCGATAGGGCACGAGCGTGCTTTGCGCATAACGATAGTCGTAGAACCGCTTCAGGTATTTCACAGCGGTATTTTGATCGGGCGGCGTCTCTTCGTACTCAAGCCATAAGACTCGGAAAGTTTTTGCGCTAATGAAGTAACGGGTCTTGTGATTGGCCTTGTCGGTGAGATCGATGACGTAGAGATCGATTCCCTGCTGTTTGTCTTTGCCGGCTGATGCCAGCTTTGAGTCGTTTTCTTTGTAGCGAAGCAGCGCTTCGATGCTGTGCGTCTGTTGCGAAAGAAATTCCGCGACGGTGTCGGCGCGCGGTGTGAACGCCGAACCGTTGATGATGCCGAACAATCGGTCCTCGTTTTTGATCAGGGAATATTCTGCCTGTGCCGTCTTCTGATCGAGCCTGATCTTGTCCTTCTCAATCTTGTCGCCATGCATAAATCTGAGCTGGTAACGGACCTCTTCCGGCCGGCCTCCGTCAGTAATGCGCGACATGCGCCCATTTTCCAGGCCGGTTTTTCGGATTTGCGTCAGGCCCGCACGCGTGCCGGAGAAGAGGATCAAGGTTTCGACGATCTGCTCGGCCGTGTACTCCTTCTGCTGCTCAGCGCGCGCTTGAGGCACAAAAAAAGTCGCGCCAACAAACAGCGCGATTAGACTGCTGGAGATAATTACTCGAGAAAACTTCTTAACACTCATGGGGCGTTTCTAATGTCCTGCCGACTTGCTCTGGCGACTACGTACTCCGTTTTCGGCGCGGATTGTAGCACAGGCCCTCATCGGACAGAGATGGGAGACAAGGAATAGATGCGACGGTGGATTCACCGGATGTCTGGCGTTTGACTTTGGAAGCGCCTGACGATAGCTTGGATTCGCTTCCGAAAAATCGAAAATTCAAGGGAACGTTCGCCTCAATACGCAGTAGAAGAGCGCGCGTTCAAAGTCTGGAGTCGAGTATTTCATGAAACGTGTAGGCATTTTGGTGGGGCGGGAAAAGACATTTCCCGAAGCGTTAATCCGCAACGTCAACGAGCGTGGCAACGGCGATGTGACGGCTGAGTATCTGGTGCTCGGCGGCATTCGTCATGACGAGCCGCCGCGTTACGACCTGGTAATCGATCGCATCTCGCACGAGGTGCCTTTCTATCGCGCGACGCTCAAACGGATGGCGCTCGAGGGCAGTATCATCGTCAACAACCCGTTTTGGTGGTCGGCTGACGACAAATTCTTCAATTATTCGCTGGCGATGAAGCTTGGCGTGGCGGTTCCAAGGACAGTTCTGCTGCCGCAAAAGGATTACATTCCTGGCATCGTGAGCGAGAGCCTGCGCAACCTTCAGTTTCCGCTCGACTGGAAAGCCATCGCCGACTACATCGGCTTTCCCGCGTTCCTGAAACCGTTCGATGGCGGCGGCTGGAAGAATGTTTCGAAAGTGAATTCACTGGAAGAGCTGATTCACGAATACGACCAGACGGGCACGCTGTGCATGACGCTGCAAGCGTCGGTGGAATTCGAACAGTTTGTCAGGTGTTACTGCATCGGACAAGAAGACGTGATGATCATGCCATATGATCCGCGCAAGCCTTACCTCTCGGGCGAGCAGTACATCTACGATCCGAATTATCTTTCGCCCGAACTCAACGCGCGCGTCACGCACGACGTGCGCACGCTCTGTTCCGCGCTCGGATACGACATCAATACGTGCGAGTTTGCGATCAAGGATGGCGTTCCGTACGCGATCGACTTCATGAACCCAGCGCCTGACGCCGAGCTGGCATCGGTCGGCGAGTTCTATCACAACTGGGTGAGCGAAGCGGTGACGCGGCTCATCTTCAAACGATTGAGCCAGACGGCGCGCAAGCCAGAATACCGTTGGGATGGATTGTTAAATCCGCTGCCGGAACGACTTGATGCGGTGGCATCTGCCAGCGAACAGGCGGGACGAACGATTTCACCTAAGTCCGAGAAAAAAGCGAGCAAGTCGCGCGGTGCGCAGAAGTAAGTCGTCAGAGTCAGTACCATCCGCGTGAGCGGATGGGTCAAGCATTTAACTGGTTTCGACTAATTAGCCCATGCGCTTACGCGGATGGAGCTGACCTCGTCCGTTTACGCGCTTTCCATCCCTCGTCGTCGCGTCAGAATCTTTCGCACGAGCAACGACCCAGACCAGCCGATGATCGACGAGGATGCTACCGCCCAACCGACACCCGCCACGATTTGATCCAGAAAGGAACCTACGAGCGCCACAAACAGCGCGGCAAAGCTCACCCGCGCGGTAAACTGCTGAATGCGCCCGGCGCCCTCCAGCCAGTTCATGCGACGCAACTCAGCCGACAAATAATCATCATCGTCATTTAGTCGGGCGTAATAATCTGCTTCGCGTCGCGCCATTCTCGCGCTCGCAGCATCAGGAGCAACGCTCGCGGCGTCGCGATAATGATGAATTACGTGCGCCAGTTTTCCTTCGCTGAGCGCGATCTCAGCAAGCGCAATTGAAGCGCGAAATGAATTGCGATCGAGATCCAGTGTCCGACGCAGAGTCCTGGTCGCACGCGCCGGCTGACCAAATTCAAAAAAGCTTTCTCCTACACGTTCCAGCAGGCGCGCATCCTCGCTGCCGCGCAGCGACGACAATTTTAGCGCCGCACACGCACGAGAAAGCAGCTGCGCATTGCCGAAAGCGGACGCCTGCGAACGCAAAAGGCGGGCGTACTGATAAAGCAGCCGCGGATCGCGCGGTGTAAAGTGGAGCGCGCGCCGAAATGCCTCGCCGGATTCGCGCAATCTGCCAGCAACCCGCAACCGATTGGCCGCTTGTGCCAACGGCTTCGCACGGCCTTCGTCTTCCGCATGTGTGGACAGGATCCTCTCGGCTCGCCTTTCAATATGCCGGCGCGCGCGATCATCCATTGCGCCGAGCACGGCATCGGTCGCAATCTCAAGCTCGGCTAATTGCTTGTTGAGCTCTTTTGCGTCGCAAAGATAATCGCGCAATTCACTGGCGCGCGCATCCAATTTCTGTGCGGCTACGAGCGGTAAAAGGGCGTGCGCCATTCGCCGAAATTTTTTGCCACCGGAAGCAAACGCAAACGTGTGGCCGCGGCCGGTGATCTCAACGGAGTAGCGATATCTCACGCTGCCACCGCGACGCAGCGTGCGCACGGTCGCGACCGCAACAGACTCAATATCGGCAATCGACAACTGTGTTCGTCGCGCGCGAATTAAGCGCGAAAGCAACGGAAGCAGTCCGGATCGAAATAACGTCTCACCATCAAAGGACAGACGATCCGTGGCGACAAGAATAGGCGTCAGCACCCAAGTGGCGGTGACTAATATGAGAGCGGCGAGATCCTTTTGCGTCCGAAGCAGAATTACCGCGATGAATGTCAGCAGTGCGGCGACTGCAAAGTAACCGCCGGGAGAAACGCGAACGCTAATCGTCGGCGCGCGCTTGTCGGTTGTGGCGCGCGCTCGTGGCGTCTCGCGCAATACTTCCAACAGTTGTTTTTGCGTTGATTCGTTCACAACAAACCAGAGCGTAGGAGGTTGGGTGCAGCGTGTAGCATTAAGCAAAACCTAAAAACGACGCGGCGTTTTCGTTGCCCGATCGTATAGCCACAACTTGAGTACCGCCGTCGCCAAGGCGACGCCGACTACAAAGGGGACCACGATAAAAATGGCGAGCCAGTCATAACCCGTTCCTACACCACCGCGCCCAACGTCGGAGTGGCCCCATAAAACGTGACGCGGAATGATGGCAACCGAACCGCCGAGTGTCACAAGAACTAACGCCACGATGACGAGAGATTTGATTAATCTGAGGCAGCTGCGGTCAAGCATTTTAGAAGTCGCACAACGAAGAATATCACTACACCCAACACCCTATTCCCAATACCCTCATTTACCTAAACCCTACCCCCAACACCCTCTCATTTAGCTGCACATTCCACCGGCACATTGAGCGAAAACGCTCCCCGCCCTGAACCAGGTTTAGTGTAGCGCAGGTCAGAGAATTGCACGATTGTTTGGCTGACACAATCCTGCTGCGCCACGTGCGCGATCGGAAACCTGGCGAAGTCAAGCAGTATGCGCGCGCGTCGATCCTGTGAAGCGACAGCCGTCAGTGCTGCGGATTGATCAGTTGGCTTCTCGTAGCGTTCGATTGCTTCAGCCGCGTCAGTTTGATAACCGTCGACAATCCGCAAAGAGTGTGCCGCCGCAGCGTCCCCAAGTTTCACTGAGAACCGATAAATCGCCCGGTCAGTTTCCGCGACGCAGAACCACCGAGCCGGATTCGCGAGCGTCGGCATCGCAACAACGCGCAAAACTCTTTCGTCGAATTGTGATGCCGAACTGTTCGCAACCACGTCTGCCGTCGTTAGAACACTACGATGCGCTAATGCCAACCCACCCCAATAACAAATGACAAACGCCAGCGCTCCCAGGGCGATGAACCTTTCGCGACCACGCGCAACACCGATGAGTCGAACAATGGCGAGGAGGATAACGCCGGCGAACAAAACGATTCGCGCAACGCTCGCACCTTCCAAACCTGGATCTCGCCGCCCGCCGACGATGAAGGCCAAGGTCACAAATGCTGCACCGAGCAACGCCCACAAAACAATTTTCGGCCAGCGATTACTCGTGGCCAGAAACGCCGCGCCGCCCACAAGCAGCAGGATGTAAGGATCGACAATGAAGACGAGATCGCCGTAAAACCATCGGCCGCTCCACGGTAAGAACGGTCGCACACCATAATTGTTGGTCCAATCCATCAATGGGTGGGTCGCCGTGGCAATCGCCGAGACCAATAACAACGCGCGATAACGCGATCGTGGCTGCTGTTTGCGCAGTTTGGCCCAACCACGCTCCGCCAGCCACACGAGTGTCGGAACAACGACTGCGAGTGCAATCACTCCGACAATCGAATGTGTGATTCCCCGATGGTGATGCAGATAGTTCCAGCGATCAGTGGTGAGACCGACGACGACGTCGGAATCCGGACTGTTCGCCGCGAGCACGCACACCGTCATCGCAAGCGGCGACAATCGCTCCAATCCGGCTTTGGCCGCGGTCAACCCGACGACCGTGTGCGTAAACGGATCCATGTCCGACGTCAGTCTACGCTAGCACGAAAGAGGATCCTTAGATTAAAGCTCAGCCAGTGGAGGCGCCGGCAGTTGCTTGTGACGTGCTGGGTCGAGCTTCAGGAGTTCCTGAGTTGCGTCGCGCGAAGCGGCCGATTCAGGTATCGGTTTGCCGTCTTTATCTTTGGCGCCGCGGGCGGTGGAGACTATGTTGAAGAGCAAGTCAGCGGCTTCTTTGTTCTTGCCCTGCTTTTCATAAATCTTCGCAAGACGAAGATTCGCACTCTCAGCGGTTACAATCTTGGCATTCATCCTCGCAATCTCACTGTAGAGGGCAGCGGCCTCATCCAGCTTGCCGTCACCTTCTTTCGCTTGGGCAAGTGCGAACTTCGCAAGCACGGCCGTTTCGCCGCTGCCGCCGCTCAGTGATCGCAACTCGGCAACCCCTTTGTCATGGTCGGTCACCAGCAGGCTCCGCGCGATGAACAAACGGGCTTCGCTGCGATAAGGATCGCCGTACTTCGCTTCAATCTTCCGAAACTCTTCGATGGTTCGTTGGGCTCGCTCCTGTTCGGTACTGAATACCGGATCCTTAGAGTTCGCCGGCGGGTTCGCGTTAATTTCCGCCCGCGCGATCGCGATGGCGCGACCCATTGCCGCTTCAGCTTCTTCAGATCGCTTATTCCACCAGCGATAAATGCCATATCCGGCCGCCGCCAAAACCACCACCGCCAGCATGATGTAGAGAATCTGCCGCCCGCGCCCAGCTACCCGGTCCGCCATGCGGTCGGCCAGCAGCATCGTGGCGTCACGGAACTTGTCGTGCTTCAGTTCACGCGCGCGTTTCTTTTTGTATTTAGCCAAGGGAAATCCTTTTGCAAGTACGCACGGTGACGTGCGTTCAAAATCGTGTATGATCGCAGAAACAGCGAATTTAACGGCGGGTCTAAAGGATGTCAAGGAGGCAGCCGTCGCAACTAACACCCGCCGCGGATCATCGAAGTCACTGAAGAAGGCCCGAATTTCTTTATGTCTGCTCGGGAACAAAACGGTAGTCTCGAATGTCTAAATCGGCGTCGGCCCGAGAAGCAGTCGCGGTCGAACGGTTCTAAGCTTCTCGTGGAAAGCCGTCCCGAAGGGGGCGCAGAGTGAGCTACGGAGAGCAAATCGCCCTCCGCACGCAGGCGGAGCTAAACGAAGTTGCCCCGGCAGCTTTAGTCGGTGGCCGTTCGACTGCTGAAGATCTGTTCCTTGAAAGGGCCGAAGATCAGTTTCTTGAAAGACTGAAACGCCGGGATGGGGCCGCCTTTGAACAGTTAGTGGCGGAACGCACAAGCGATATTTATGGCCTACTTTTCCGTTTGACCGGCGACGCTGAGGAAGCGCGGGACCTGGCGCAGGAAACTTTTCTTCGTGCTTTTCAAGCGATCGAAAAGTTCCGAGGCGATGCTGACCTTAAGACGTGGTTGTATCGCATCGCTATCAACCAGGCGCGGAACCGCTGGCGTTGGTGGCGACGGCGCAGGCGAGATGCGACGGTTTCGCTGGACGCAACTGCTGGCGAACGGGAACAGACGGTTGCTACGCATTTGGAAGATGCAAACGCCAGCGACCCAGAACAGGAAACGCTGGCACGCGAACGCCAGAGCCAGTTGCGCGAAGCGCTACAGGGACTACGCAGCGCGTATCGAGAAGCGGTGGTTTTACGCGACATCGAAGGCCTGACTTATGAAGAGATCGCCGCGACGCTGCAAATCAATATTGGAACGGTGAAGTCGCGTCTGGCGCGTGGGCGCCTGGAGTTGCGGCGAAAACTTGAAAGCTCTTTGTAAATCGAAGTGAATGGTTGGCCTGCCCCGGCTTCACGGAGAACTCGGTGCCAAAAGGGTCGAAGTGACGGCTCGGCAGAAAAGGCCGGTAAGAAAATCGCGAGAGTGAGTTTGAAAAACGTGCCAGCAACAACACGTCTTCACCCGAACGATGGACGGACCATAAGCCCCAACTTTTCGAGCTGGCGTTGCTCCAGGGAAGAGCAGCCGGGGTTGGCCAGCCATTCACAAGAATTTGGGATTTTAGATTTGCGATTTTTGATTGCTTTACCGAACGATCCAATCGCAAATCACAAATCAAAAATCGAAAATGCTTTGTGACGAAATCCAGCAATTGCTTCCGCTCTATTGCGATGACGGGTTAGCCAACGATGAGCGCACCCGTTGCGATAGTCATATGGAAGTGTGTCCGGTATGCCGGTCGCAAGTTGCACAACTGCGGGCGCTTCGTCTTCGTTTGGCGACGACGCAGACTCCCTCTGCGCCCACGAGGCTGGTTGCAACGATCCAGAACGCCGTTCGTGCCGAGGCCATTGTGCGACGCGCGCGCCGCCGAGCTCCGAAGAGCGAAATCTTTGTCGACTACATTTCTGTCTGGCTGCAGCCGCGTGCGATGCGTTACGCGTTCAGCTCGGTAATGTCGATTCTTCTTTTCAGCCTGGTCTTTTTGGCTTTGCGTCCGCACATGATTGCACTGCACGAAGCCGCCGGCGCGCTAAACGATTTCGCCGTCGCCAGCAATGAACTGGGCAGTTACAACATTTACGAACCGATTACCCCGAGCAACTATGCAGCTTTGCGCAAACCCTACAATGCCGAGTCGCCCAGTCTAAATCCCGACGGCGGCATCGCGATGCTTAATCTTGCGAACGATCACTCGCGCATGAATGAGAGTCGTGATGAAATGGTTGTGGTCGCCGATGTCTTTAGCAATGGCGCGGCTTCGCTGACCGATGTGATGCAGGCGCCGCATGATCGGCGCATGCTCGATGACTTCCAGGCGGCGCTCAGAAACAACGCGGCGTTTGTTCCGGCCTCGATCGACCGGCGACCTGAGACGATGCGTGTGGTGTTTTCGATTCAAAGAGTGGAAGTGCGGGATACGAACTACTAAACCAGAGGTCAGACGTTGGACATCAGACATCAGAAGTGTGCCGTTACTTACCTCGTTTGACCGCTGACTTCTGACGTCTGACTTCTGACGTAAGACTTCTGACGTCTAACGCAAATCTCGCTTCAATGATTCCCTTCCGATTTTTCTTTCCAATCTTCGCCGTCATCGCAGGGTAGGTCTCGAAGACGACCGGAAGTCTTTCGGCGGCAATCAGTTTTTCGACACGCCTAATTTCTTTTACTGGCGCTTCAATTTCCATAAACAAGCCGTAAGGAAGCTCGTCGATCACGACTTTTGCTTTGCCGACATCCCAGCGCGTGCGGCGCTTTTCGTAAACCAGCGCGGGCGTAAAACCTATGCCACGCAGAATCGCATCGGTCGCCTTGGCGCTTTCAACGCGCGTCTCATTTTCTTTCTGATGCTTAATCGGGGACCTGGACGCAATGCGCTCTTTGAAGGTCAAAATCGCTTCGCCATTGACGCGCCGCAGCCGCAATGCGCGCAGTCCGAACCCGAGATTGCCGCCGCGGTAGATCGTGTTCTCTTCATGCTCGAGCGGCTTTGGTTGCGAACCAAGCGCGCGCAAGTGCTTCTCAATCCCGCGACGATCCTTCAGTGACAGTCGATATTTCTTTTCTATCTCAATCGGCATTTTGGAATTTGTGATTTTAGATTTGCGATTTGCGATTCGGCCGACAATGACGGCATACACGACATCAAAAATCATCAATCTAAAATCTAAAATGCTATTCCTGTCTGACCCAACGCCAGACTTCCGGAATCGTTGCTTTCTTGCCGTACATCAACATCCCAACGCGATATATCCGCGACGCTAACCACACGAGCCCGACGACGGTAATGAATCCGATTGTGAGCGACAAGACTATCTGCCACGCGGGTGGTGTCTCGGTCGTGATGCGCACCATCATGGTGATGGGCGCAAGAAATGGAAACATCGATGCCCAGAACGCCAACGAGGAGTTCGGGCTGCGAATGATCGGAAAAACAAAATAGAAGCCGGCGACGAGCATCAAAACGATCGGCATTGCCAGTTGTCCGCCCTCCTGCGTCGTCGTCACCATTGAGCCGATCAGCGCGTAAATGGTCGCATAAATGAAATAGCCAAGCAGGAAGAAAAGGACGAAATAAACAAACACCATCGCGGGCACATGCGGAAGATTGATTGGCACTCCTTGCGCCGCCGCAAAGCCGACTCCAACCCCGGCCAGGACCAGAAAGGCTAAACCCCAAATGCTCAACTGGGTCAGGGCGACAAGAGATACGCCTACCAGCTTGCCCATCATTAGCGGAAACGATCGCATCGAAGAAAAAAGAATCTCGGCAATGCGAGTTTCTTTTTCTTCAATCACGGCGCCAAGCACGAGCTGGCCATAAAGCAAAACGCTCATGTAAATCAGCAGGCCGAACGAGAAGACAAACATGAACCCGCTGCCGCCGACTTTTTCTTCGCCTTGCGCGCTGATTTTGGTGCTGACGAGTGACACGCGCCGACTCGCATCGCGCAGCAACCGCTGGTCAATTTTGTTTTCAGAGAGCCTCTGTTCGCGCACGGCGCGACTCAACCGATCGGCAACCGTTTCGCGGGTGAAGATGTCGCCGGTGTTCCGTCCATAGAATTCCGCTTTTCCATTGCCAAGTATGTCGGGCGGAATAATCACATACCCATCGAGCTCATTCGCGCGCACGCGATCGTTTAACTCTCGCTTCACATTGTCGAGAGAGCGACCATTCAAATAAACCAGCTCGGTCTCAAACCTTTGCCCGCCGATTTGCGCACTGCGCCGCATCTGCTCTTCGCGATTTGAATTAAAGGCTGAGGCCGAGGAGTTCGCGTTGTCGTTTTCGACATCTTCGTTTCCGTTTGTCAGGGCATTGCGAAACGAGTCGAAAATCTTTCCACTTTGATCGACCACCGCGAGCCTGGTCGCGCCGCCGACATTCATGTTCGCAATGTACATCGGAAGCACGGTGAACAGTCCGAGCAACACCGGTCCCATCACCGTCGCGATGATGAAAAATTTTGTGCGCACCCGCTGAAGGTATTCGCGTTTGATGACGGCAAAGAATTTCTTCATGACGATTCGCGGACCTTCTCAATAAAGATGTCGTGCAGACTTGGTTCAGCGAGTTCGAATTTGTTGACGACCGCGCCGCTTTCCACCAACCGCTTCAGGAGCATTTGCGCATCGATACCAGGCGCCAGCAGAACTTCGGTATCTTCGCCATTCTGGCGTACGTTCGCGATGATCGACTTGTCCTGCAACAGACCGTCTGCGCCGTCAATTTGCAACGCGACAGCGTTTCGCGAGAAGCTGCGGCGGATTTCCCGCAGCCGTCCATCCAGAACTTTCTGCGCGTGATTAATCATGCATACGTCGTCGCAAAGCTGCTCGGCAATTTCCATTTGATGTGTCGAAAGGATGATTGTCTTGCCCTCGGCTTTGTTTTCCAGAATTGTCTGTTTCATCAATTCAACGTTGAGGGGATCGAGCCCCGAAAACGGTTCATCCAATATCAGCAGATCGGGATCGTGAATGACTGCCGTGATGAACTGAACTTTTTGCTGCATCCCTTTCGAAAGGTCTTTCGCGCGTTTGTTCTTCCAGTCGCTCAGTTGCAGTTTGTTCAGCCATCGGTCGATTCGTTGGTCTGCCGTCTTGCCGCGCACATCTTTCAACTCAGCAAAGAATCGCAATTGTTCCCCGACCTTCATCTTGCGGTACAGACCTCGCTCTTCGGGCAAGTACCCGATGCGATCCTGCAACCGAGTCTGCATCTGTTGGCCGAACAGTTCGACGCGGCCTGAATCGGGGATCGTAATGTTGACGATCATGCGAATCGTGGTTGTCTTACCGGCGCCGTTCGGACCAATTAGTCCAAACACGCGGCCCGGTCGCACCTGCAAACTGAGATCGTCAACGGCGGTGAAGTCGCCGAATCGCTTTGTGACGTGGTCGAGAACGAGAGTCGGCTTTTGGTCGTTCATCAGGGGGATGCGATCGGACTTTTAGTGTTCGATGCGAAATGAAGAATACGTTCCCGCAGGATCGAGGTTCAACTCTTCAACGGCCTCGACGCGGCCGAATCGTGGACCAGTGGCGAGGTCGTGCTTGAATGCCTCGACTTGTGATGGTGCACCTTCGGCGAATGCCTCCACACGGCCGTCGGCGAGATTCTTTACATAGCCGACAACCTGATGGCGCGCGGCGGCGCGTTGGGCAAAAAACCGGTAGCCAACTCCCTGTACGTCACCGCTAATAAAAAAGCGGCGGGCGACCAGGCGTGGATTTGAAGAGACATTTAACGGCATTTGAAGACTCGCCCTGCGTTGCCACGCGTAAGTTCGAACGTGCCGATTTCTGTTTCTGAGTTAACGAGTGTAACCGTCAGTTTCATTTTCTTTCCGTCAGTCCAACCCGTGTACTTTGCCGGTTCGCCCCCCGGCCCCTTTTCATCGATGCGCGCAGGACCGCCACGTTCCACGGTGTGTACACCGCGAAGCTCGAATCGACCGCGACTGTCAATCTTCAAGGGACCGGTAATCGTTCCGTTCGCGCAATCGTATTCGATATTCGCTGAGCCATTGGTCACAGACATCTGGATGTGCTGCCCGCCCCAATCTCCATTCGCAATCGTGCGCGGCTTTTTGGCTTGCACCATGCTGACAAAACCGAGACTGACTAACGCGCTTACAATTAGCAGTATCGTTTTCCCTGACATATTACTTCACTCCCGAACGAAGTATTACCCAAAAATGGAAGAGTTAGTCTAGTCGTAGGATTCCCTTGCGACCTCCGCAGTGGCCTATTTCAATTCGACAATCGCGATGCCGCCTGCGGGAACTGTCAAGTGAACCATCTCTCCTTCAGAAACATCAAGCTTCGCGTCCGTGATCCAATCCACTGCCGATGAAATTCCTTGATTTCGCAAGCGAATCGTTACGTTCACCGCCGCGTCGCGATCAACCTGGGCCATCCCCTGTTGTGGTTTGAAGACGCCGCTGTCGTTGAAAAGCGTCACCACCCACCCATTTGAATTTCGATTGATCAGATATTCCACATCGCCTTTGACCTCGACCGGCGTCGCCTCGCTGGCCAGGTGCGCGAGAAGATGAGCAACCACCGGCGGTATGCGTTCATCTTCGCCGAGGAGATCGTGAACCGTCACAAAAATCAATTTACCGCGACCAATCTTGTTGACAGTGACCAGCGGCTCGGGTTGATCCGAGGTTGTGACCATCAGTGGCTGCGCTGCTGTTAGATCGACCCTCTCGAAACGAAAGACCTCGCCACGAAGATCCACCGCGGATTCATTTGGTAGTAAGCACCGCGCGTTATCTGCCTCACCAGTCTCACCCTTCAAGCGCACGCCAAGCAACGACATCGGCAGACCTTTCATCTGCGCGGCGTTGAGCACCACTACGCCGCCGTTGCGAACATAGTCCTCGAGTTTCTTCGCCCATGCGGGCGTCCAATTGATTTCACCGCCAACAACCACCGCGCGATACGAATCAATCGCATTAATTGAGGTGGCACGCGCATCCTGCGCGTGATGTCTCACGGGCGGGACGCCCGTGTCACTCGTCGCGACGAGGACATCAAAAATATTTCCGAACACTCCGGGGACGAATGCCTGGCGCTCACCGCTGGCAGGTTCACCCTCGCGAACAAGTCCGGGGTAGTAGGCAGCGCCGAACAATTCGCGCAGAGCGCGATCGTTATGTCCAAGTGGCGAAGCGCCGAACGCCCACTGCGGATAATCAGTCATATCCCATCCGTGCGCCGGATCGAGCAGAAAAGCTATCGGTGTGTACGGCGTGCCGCGATCCGGATGCTTCTCAGCGAAGCGCACGAATTCGTTGGTGATGCGTCCCAGCGGATTCAATTGAAAGGGATGTTCGCCCGGTCCAGGCTTGAAGAACTGGTCGAAGCCCTGCTCGAGGTAAATTGCCGACGCGCCCGACATGTAATAAAGGTAGTAACTCTTACGGTACCAGGAAAGCGATGGGCCCATCGTTGCGCCGTAACGCGAGTGAAAGAAATTGTCTGGCCCGGCGAAGTTCTGCGCCTTCGTAAAAGTCGTTGCGGTGTCGCCGAAATTCGGCGCGTGATAGTAAAGGAACGCGCCGCCGAATTGGCGGACCGCGCCGCGGGTGAAAGCGATCCGCATGGCGGTCATTGGTTGCACCGCGGCAGTTTCGATTCCGAGAAGTCGCACGCCCCATTTGGCTAACGCGTGGGCCATTGCTGTGCTCGATGTCGATTGCGCGGGAATCAGTTTGTCCCACATTGAATCGGCTTGGCCTTTGAACGTCGCCCCCCACTTGCGCGCCAGCGCGTCGCTGTAAAAAACGCGTAGCGCTTCGAGCATCTGCGTGCGCGTCATGTCCGGCGTCAGCCGCAGATATTTGGGCGAGTCGTTCCATACATAACCGACACTTTCACCAGAAATCCAGCCCAAAAATTGACCGCGCAATTCGCCTCGTAGCAATGCCGACGCGGCTTGAGCATCAGCTTCGGAGGCGAAGTTTGCTGTGCCATAGTTGATCAGCACCGCAAACGGAACGCGCGTCTCCCTCAGATATCGCCGAAACGGGCTGGAGTCTTTGAGAAGCTCTGGCAGATCGTTCAAGTAGACGACCGGGATTACAAGTTTCGAATCGAAGATCGGGACTTCGCGTTTTCCCGCATACGCTTTTACAAATTCGTCGATTGGTTCGGCATTAAATGGATAAAGCGGACGCTGGTCCTGAGGTTTGTCATACAGCGGCCAAAAGTCCTTCGCGATGTTCCACGGCATCACAAAATCGCGCCCGGCAACTTTTGGCAGCGCCCACGATGCGGGAATGCTTACGGCGGTTGACTGATCGAGCAGCGGCGCAAGTGGTGGCCGCGTCCGTGCGAATTCGCGTAAGTAATTCGTAGCCTCGAAATTCGGTTTCTGGCGACCGTTTGGAATGAAAGTGAGGTCATTCGTGATTACAAAGCAATCGACCTGGCGCGACGCCTGAGCGGGTTTCGTGATTTCGATTGCAACCTGGGCGGGACCTTTGATGAGTGTCACAGGCGCACTGTCCCACGCAAACGCCCACTGCCAATACATCTCGATCTCATCGTGCGGATCGATGATGTCTTTCGCGCCAAACTCATGCGTGAAGACCTCCCGATTGTTCTGGCGAATCGCGACGGTGAAGTTCTCAGTCTTATTCGCCCAATCTGCGTAGCGCACCCAAATCTTGTATTCACCGGCGCGTGGCACTTCGATGTCTTGCGAAATCGTGCCGCGCGTTTCGTCGGCACTCGCATTCACCGAGTTCCATTCGCTTTCGCCGCCTTGCGTCCACTCCGCAGACACACCAGGCCCATTGATGCCCCACCCCGACGCTTTGCTTGCTGGCAACTGTCTCCACGACGGATTTAACTGCGGTTCGTTTTGTGCGGTCGGAGTGATTCCACTCATATTCTCCGCTTCATACCAAAGGTACTCCGGAGACAGAGAGCCGGAGACGGGGAGACGGGGGGACGGGGGGACAAATCGACTGCCCCATCCATCGATAAAGCAAAAGAAGCAGACGAATACAAGCAACGCAGCTCGCTGCAAACCATCTACGGCTTTCGTTTGTTTATGGTCCATTGCTCAGGACGATCTATCATTCGCACTAACTGCCCCAAAATCATGTCATAAGACCTGTCAATCTCGTCAGCTTCGGACTTTGACAAGTATCCACATCTCAAAGCCAGGTCGACCCAGACTCTTGTTTCTTCAGCTTCGCCTTCCGAATCGCTTAATTTGCTTTTGAAATGCGCAGGATAACGTCACTTGCGCCAAGCTTCCCCGATGTTTGAACAAACAGAACGCGATGAACGTCGCATCTGGTCAACCATTGAGAACCGTTCTTCAATCGGAAACCGTTTCGTAAGTTCGAATATGCGCATTGCCGCATCGATTGCGGCTTGGTAAACGCGCAAGTCTCTGTAGCTTTGAATATGCTGCATCGTGAGAGCTCCTGTTTTAGATATTTGAAATCTCGCTCTTGTTTTTTCTCCCCGTCTCCCTGTCTCCCCTTCTCCCCATCACTCAATGCCCGAGCTGCCAAGTTTTGATCGACTCAAACGGATGAATCAGCATAATAATTTCCAGGATTAAGCTATCTCTGATCCAGAACAGAAGAACGATCTCCGTCGCAATGAAGATCGGCAGCGAACGCAGCCAACCAAGTTTGCGCGCAATCAGCAAGCCGATGCCACAGCACAAAATGTCGCCCATCGAATTGGCTACCGTATCACCGCGATAACCCAGGAAGGCCGTGGTCGCCCGATAGCGATCGATGACCGCGTTACTGTTCTCGAGAATTTCCCACAATGCTTCCGCCGCGAGGACGATTACGAGCCGCCAACTGGTTGAGAGATCGCTTCTGAACACGAATCGCAAGAGCAACAACAACAGACCCGCGAACATGAATCCGTGTAGCAGATGCGTGAAGCTGTAGGGGTCGAGGAAAGGCTGCGAAGTCAGCGAACTCCAGGCATTCGATGTCCAAAAGAACGATCGACACTGACACCACCATGAGCGTCCCTGGCGATGAAGTTGAATCGCCGTCGCGACGAAAATCAGAACAATCAGAATCGCCGGCCAAATTTTTCTTTGTAATTGGCGAGTCAAGGAAGGAAAGTCGCCGAACGCTAGCCGAGCGCATCGAGACACTCGACCAGATTGCGACGCCGGCAGGTGAACATTGGCGTGTTGCGCAAAGTGAAGCAACTGGCTTTCGTTTCGCGCAACTCCTGAAACATGTCGAGGAAATCCGATGGTTTGTCGGTCTCAAAGACGACCACAAACTCCTGATCATCAAGACCGAACGAATAGGTCGTGTGCAACTTCACCGAACGATACTTCGAGCCGATGCGCTGATACTCGTCCATCATTTCCTGCCGCTGCTCCTGGGTGCGCGCGTACCATTCGTGGGTGCGTTGCACGGGACAAACAAACAGATATTCGGCCTGGCCCGGAACAATATGCGTCCGATCTTCTTCGTGATCGGAGCAATTCTTCTCGATAAACATGCTGCGCTTGGTCATCGACAAAAATGATTCGGTGGCTTCGACGTACTTCGCCATCGGCGTGCCGTTGAGCAGGCCCGTCATTTCCTGAAACGGTTCCAGGTCATAGCCGATGCGCCAGATCATGAAGTCCGCGTTCGCGCGCCAGCCAACAGTTGAATATGTATTGATCAGTAAGTCGCGGCGAAAGTCGTCGACGGTTTCGACGAACCGCTGTTTGCAATGGCTTTTGTCGGCATCATCGAGCATGCGCCATTCCGGCCGGGCCCGATAGAAATTGAAATTGACGAATTGCCGCGGAAGCTTCCGTTTGTGCTCTTCCAATTCCTCGACGTTCGGCGCCAGACGCAAAGCACCGCGCGCGGAGTTGTTTGGAGACTCGTGTTCAGTGCTCATGTTAACGAATCAAATCGTTTGAGACGGACCAGCGTCTTGAAGCAACCGCAAACGTCGAGCAAGGGCGCGTCTATTCTGCGGTGAGTCAATGGCGTTTTGCAACTTCAGGAGCTGCGTAAGATGCGTTGGGCCGTGGATGGGTTCGTAGTCGCGACTTGCGTGGTATACTGCGGCGCTCCACGAAATCGCTGCAGGAGTTTGGAGATGAAGTTTCGCAGAACGGCACTTCTAACGGCGCTCTTTGCCATCTTCGGCGCGAGTTGCAGTAAACAAACGGGGCCGACGATGACGAACAGAAATACGAACGCTGCGACTGCATCTTCAGCGACCCCTGATCCATTTGCGGCCACGCGCGGCGTGTTCGCGAAAAATTGCCAGTCGTGCCATGGCGTCGACGGCAAGGGTGGCCCGGTGAAACTTGAGGATGGCACGCGCCTGAAGGTTCCGAGCTTGCGCGAGGGTCACGCGCTGCGACATCCCGATTCAGATTTCCGAAAACAGATTATCGAGGGTGGCGACGGTATGCCGTCGTTCAAGACCAAACTTTCGGCGCAGCAAATCGACGACCTGATCAAGTTCGTTCGGCACGAATTTCAGGGCGACATGACTCCGCCACCAGAGAAGTCGCCGATGAAAGACATGAAAAAGTAGCCCGCGTGACCGCGGGCCAACAAGTAAAGCCGCCAACGGACGACTGAAACAATCAATGCGGTTGTCGTCATCCATCATCGGTTTTTTTACTATTCACGATTCACGATTTACTATTTACGATGATGTGCACCCATAGCTCAGTTGGATAGAGCGTTTGACTTCGAATCAAAAGGCCGGAGGTTCGAGTCCTCCTGGGTGCACCAGCATTGTCAGAACCACCTGCGGCAGCGAGGGCAAGTGAAAAGGCCGGAGGGCGACTCCGGCCTTTCGTGTCTTTAGAACTGACTGCTAACTATTTTTCGGAAGACTTGCTACCGGACTTACTGTCGGACTTAGTTTCGGTCTTTTCTCCGGTCTTCTTCTCGGTCGTCGTCGCGGCGACCATCGTTCGCGTCAGCCGTACGTTACCGTTGATGCCGCTTATGGTAATCGGTGAACCGCCACTTCCGATCTTCGCCGAGTAATGCGAACCGTATTCATCCTTGTCCACGGTGACATCGGAAGTCTCAGAACGCACGTTGCCGTTCATGCCTTTCGCAGTCAGGTCGGCATTTAGTGCGGTCCCCAGACGCAGTTCGATGTTCCCGTTGACGCCGCTGACGCGAGCGCCGGTATTTCCCAGTTTATTGAGACCAACGGAAACGTTTCCGTTGATGCCGGTGATTTCCGCTGAATCGTTCGCGGCGCCCAATTCGACTCTGCCATTAATTCCTTTCGCCTCAATCGCGCCCTCGACATCGCCGCTAATCACGCTCCCATTCACGCCTCTAATCGCCAGAACAATCGCGCGCGGCGCTTTGATAGTGACGTCTTCGTTTGCCTTGATGCCGAACAGATGCTCCCAAAAGCCATGACTTACCTGTCTGCCCTTAATGACTAAACCGCCGGTTGCAGTCTGTTCGACTGTCACTTCGCGACGGTTCAGGGCATCCCGACTGCCGGCGGTTCGCAGCACATAGACTTCGGCGGTTTTCGCATCTGAAGTTTGGACCTCAACCTTGCCATTGATTCCCGAAATTTCGACGCGCGCGCCCGGTTGCAGTGCAAAACTCTTGCGAATCTCTTCGCGTGCATCGCCCTGTTGTTCTTCGCGGGCAGCGCCGACAACACGGCTGAATCCCTGTCGCACGCCGCCACTTGAGCGCCAGAAACCGAGCACGGCTGCGGCCAAAACCAAAATCACGACAATTGCTACACGTTTCATGGCGAATCCTCCGGTTGTCCCGCTAATTCTTTGATTCAAACGAACAGAGGGGGCTACAGGTTCCATCGATACAGCTTCGCACAATTCCGCTGTTACCAAGACGACGCGTGGCGCAAGGACATTAACAACGCCAGCCGATAATTGGTCACTGCTTCGCGTTTTCGGCGATGTACTTATCTAATTTCTTGCGGTCCTTGTAACCAGGACGCTTCTGTAGAAACTGACGGTATTCAGCCGCCGCCAGGTCTTTCAAACCGACACTGTCATAGATTGCGGCAATGCGCAGATGAATTTCTGCTCTGGCGAGGGGCTCAATGCGCAAGGCCTCATTCATGAAGGCGACGGCCTTCGAACCTTTGCCGGTGCCCAGATAAGCCTCGCCGAGGAAGTAATTGGCCTCAGCCGACGGCGGTGGCAAAGAAACCGCTTTGGTTAGAATTTCCACTGCGCGGCTGTAGTTCTTCTCAGAGATTTCCATCTTTCCCAGATTAAGCCACGCCAGCATAAATGAGGGTTCAATCTCGGTTGCCTTTAGGTAGTGCTTCTCAGCTGTGCGCACATCCTTCAGCACGAATTCAACGGTCCCGAGCTCAGTCCACGCCTCGAAGTCTCTTTCATCAGCACTGGTGAGGCGTTCAAGTAATGACCTTGCCTTGTCATACTCTTTTTTGCTGGTTGCTTCCTCCGCGTTCTCGAACATGCTCTGTCTCTCCGCCGTTCTCGAGTAATGAATAGCGGATACGACGGCGGGTCTCTCTGTTCTGGCCGACACATTGGGCTTCCATTCCAAATTAATGTCCTGGCGGACATCTGTACCGACAATCCCGCTGAGCCTAACGCGAATGCTGGTGATTTGCTCGGACTCAACCATTACGACCACGTAGTAATTGCCGGCCGACAAATTCTCAAACCTGTAGCGACCGTTTTTGGGAACAGTCTGGCGGCCCACAGTAGTCAATCGCTCTGATTGGAGAATGATCTCAAAGCTGCTGGGTTGGAGGCCTTTTACTTTGGTTTCGTCTACTTTCAGATCTCCGTACAAACTGAAGTTTGATTGGCCTTGGACCAAGAACGCGGATCCAATTAGGAGAAACAGGGCAATTACAGCTTTGTAGATGCTTGCCATCATGAGAGAGTCAGGATATCTCGCACGGAAAACGAGAAAGTCCGTCAGCGTATTGTACGCCCACGCCGCGCTGACGCCGATGAAAAAGAAAGGGCTGAGGTGAGAAACCTCAGCCCAAGCTCGTCATTCTCTCGAAGACTAATAAGTAAACTTCAATCCGAACTGGATAATGCGCGGATCATAGGTTGTCGAAATTTGGCCGAACGTGCCGCTGGTAATCGACGTGGTCGGATCTCTGAATTGAACAGAGTTCAAAATGTTGAAGAACTCAGCGCGAAACTCCATCTTTAGCTTCTCGCCGAACATTGGGGTGACCTTCGCAATTTCAAGATCGAGGTTCGTGCGGCTCGGCCCGCGGAACGCATTTCGCGGTAGTGACCCGTATGTGCGTAGCGCCGGGTTGGTGACGCAGGCATTACAGGTTGAGCCGCCGAGCAACGCGATGCCACCGAAGGTCGCCGGATTGAAGTAGAAGTTCCCGGTCCGCGAATTAAACGTGTTCGGGTTCTTCGCATCCAGCAATGTGATGGGACTCAGGAGCACGGCGCGCACTAAGTTCGGATCACCGGCGGCGGATGGACCGGGCCGGGTTCGCGATCGGCTGCCCCCGGCAAAGACGTCCAGCGGAAAGCCCGAACGATAGCTGGCAATTGGACGAATGCTCCAGCCGCCGATAAGGGCCTTCGGTGCGGATTCCCACCAGCGATCGAATGGCACATCCCACCCACCGCTGAACGAGATTCGCTGACGAATGTCAAAGTCCGAATTGGCCCGGAACTGAAATGCGTTGTAAGTAGGCACACGGCTGTTTCGGTTACGGAAACCTGATGCGTTGTCAATTGAGTGTGACCACGTGTAGGCGAGGGTGAAGTAGGTCGTGCCCAGATGGCGAGTATTGGAAATGCCTTTGGTCAGACTCGCTTGCAAGCTGTTGTAATTGGCGTTCGCGACGTTTCGAAATTCGTCCAGATAGCTAAACGAAGTATCGGTATTACCCGGCAGCGTGTTCAAAACGCGGTGGAAGGTGCCCAATACAAATGGATTCCGATCAATCAGGTCGGTCAACTTGTGTGACATACTCCCGACGTAACCGACCTCGGCAATCAGATTCCTGAAGAGCTCGTGCTGCACAGTCAGGTTATACTGATACACATACGGCGTTCTCAGGTGCGGATCCACGAAGAACACGCCACCGCCGCCGAAGGGTAAGAAGCCGGCAGCACCGAAGTCGATATTGGGCGCAGGCGGCCGCGACGGGAAGGGGTTCGGCTGGCCAGTATTCGCGAACGGATCACTAAAGGTGTTCGCGGCCGGAGTCATGAATAACTGCGTGAATCCAAAGAACGGCGCCTGGCCATTGAATTGAAGATTGTCCTCGCCTTTGAGAATGTCATAGAAAACCCCCGCGCCGCCGCGAATACTCGTCTTGCCATGCTTAAACGGATCCCAAGCAAAGCCGAAACGCGGCGCCCAATCGTTGAAGTCTGAAAAATTTGAGCCTCTTGGCGCGCCGGGATCGCCCGGAAACAGCAGGCTGGTCGGCGCGTTCGGGAAGCGCTTCGAATGAGCGCCCTGAACGATTGAGAATGACCGGCCGCGAGTGTCGTACTTCGGCTGGTTATATTCATAACGAACGCCGAGCGTAAAGGTGAGGTTCTTGCGCATGCGCCACTCATCCTGAGCAAATCCGTATACCGATCGCGTGCGGATGTCAGAAGGCGCCTCGCCGAATTGCAGGTAGGTGTCCGGCAAGCCGAACAGAAGGTCCGCGAGATCATTGCCTGATCCAATTCCGCCGTTGGCGGCAGCACCATCGAAGTCGAATTCGCCGTTCACGAAGAAATCGAATACCGTGTTGTTTTGGTAAGTCGAATAACTTCCTCCAAATTTCCAGTTGTGATTTCCTTTGATCCAAGACACCGTATCAAGGAACGTAAACGTGTTGTTGGTGAGGACTGTCGGGCCCTGCGGACTGAAGCCGACCTGCATCCCGCTATTGAACACGAGTCGCGGTGGTCCAGTGGGATTGTCCGGGGTAATCGCGATTCCTAATTGCGAAGCTCCCGGCAATTGCCGCAGTGGCACGGCCTGCCTTTGATCGTCGCGATTCGCGGTGAACACAAATTCGTTGACGGTTTGCGGCGAAAAGATCGTCGTGTAAGCGATGTTTGCGAAGTAATTCTTACGGTTAGTAGCAATTGGGAAACCGGGTACGTTGACCGCGCTAAACGGCGCGACCGTCGGATTGTTAATACGCCCGAGCGTTATGCCCAGTTTGTCTTCCTTTCTCACGTTGACATCGAACTTCATCGAGAGCTCATCGCTATTATTTAGCGCGCCACCCGAGAATATCTGCCGCCCACTGGCGCTGGTCGGTATCATGCCCGCGGCAATGTAATTTCTGGCAACCGCATTGATACGAGTGGGATCAATGATGCCCTGCGCGCGCAGGGCCGCGTTCGGTTGAAACGAAGGATTGGCGTTGAGAAAGTTTACTACGCGCGCATCCGGGCCTGTGCGGGTTGAGTTGGACAAGGAAAAGTTGCCGCCCAACTCAGCAGGCGTAAAGACGGTGATCAGACTTGTCGTCTGGGTTTGTACCAACCGTTGGCCCTGATAACTCACGAAAAAGAACGCGCGATTGCGGAAATCGTACATTCGTTTCCCGCCCTCGCCGAACCGCGGCAACATAATCGGACCACCTACGGTACCGCCAAACTGATTCCGTTTGAGAACGTCGCGCGGCAGACCATTTAGATTATTGAAGAATGAGTTCGCATTGAGGCTGTTGTTGCGGAGAAACTCGAACAGTGTCCAATGCAAATCGTTCGTTCCGGACTTGGTGACGACGCTGATCACCCCGCCGCCGTTGCGACCATATTCGGCCGTATAGTTGCTCTCGAGGATGCGAAACTCGGCGATGCCGTCGGGGTTCGGGTTATAGACCAGACGATTGCTGAGAAGATTGTTGTTAACGCCGCCGTCAAGTAAGTAGGTCACCGCATCGCTGCGGTTTCCGGCAACTGTAAAACCTTGACTTCCGCCGCCATCGCTGGGATTGGTCTCGGTTACGCCCGGCTGCAATAACGCCAACTGCATGACGTTCCGACCATTCAACGGCAAGTCCACAATCGGCCGGCTCGTGACGGAATGACCTACCGTCGGATTGACGGTTTCGATTGACGCGGCCTGGCCGACCACGTTTACCACCTCAGACGTTGTGCCAATCTCCAGTTGAACATCGACCCGCAATACCTGGTTGATTTCCAGCTTGCTACCGGCGCTCACGAATCGTTTAAATCCCTGCCGTTCTACCGTAATTTGGTAACTGCCAATCGGCAGCGACACCGCTTGGTATTGACCGTTTTCGTCTGTAGTCGTATCGCGAGAAATCTGTGTTGTCAGCGTACTCGTATTCGTAATCGTGACCTTCGCGCCTGAGACGACGGCGCCCTGAGGATCTGTTACCGTCCCAATAATTTTTCCACTGGCTTCCTGCGCTTGAATCGCCGCAGGAATTAGCAGAGCGAAAAGCAACGTTACGAGCGAGGTTCCCCAAATTGATCGCCTTTTCATGGCAGTCCTCCTTCTGAAATGGTCGAGACACAGGCCCCAGAGCACTGGTGGGCGCCGCGCGTAGTGTTCGACTCGCAAATGGCAAGTCACAGTAGGTTGTTCCGAGTTCTAACGAAGCCCGATAGCGCATGCCGTGATCGCGACGGGCAGTTTGCAGTACGGTTTGCAGGATGCACTTATTGTTCCAGCGGTCGCTCTATTGAAAGGCCTAGCAGAAACCACGGGAATCGTGCATCCCAGATTTCGCGGCTGAGATAGTCCTACGAAACTCTGGTGGTGAATTCAGAATTTCGGATAATGCGATTCGGATTAATGATGCATGCTGTCGACCAGGATGTCCGAGAGCCGTGACATCAATAGATAACCCGGATTATCAACGGACCAAATTACTTCGGGCATGTCGTCGACCGTAACCGCCATCGCGATCCGGCCCTGCTTCGTATAGAGAATCGCCACGCAGCTGCGCAACGCATCGAGCGCTCCATACTTACTGGCGATGGGCACATTCGGCATTGAGCGCCCGATCGAATTGCGTCCCTGCTCGCGCTTCATCAAGTCAATCATTTGCTTCGAGGCGTCTTTGTTGATGATCTCACCGCGCTCAAGCTTCTCCATAATCTGTACCATCTCGTGGGGGCTCGTAGCGCCAAGTCCGAAACGCTTAAGATTATCCTCGAGCTTTCCTTCCTTGCTTTCTCCACCGCCACCAACACGTCGCATGATGCGCGTGGCTTTGAATCCCAGCGAGTTCATCCGGTCGTTGACGGCATCAGTGGTCAAATAATCAAGCACCATGTTAGTTGCGGTGTTGTCGCTAAGCAGCATCATCAGGCGCACGCAGTCCTGCAAAGTCAGGCGCAAACCGTCACCCAACTCGGGCAAAATCCCTGAGCCGCCATAGCGCGCGGCCTTCGTCAGCACCAACTCGTCGGTCCATTTCGCTTTACCTTCCGCAACGCGGGCAAACGCTTCGATCATCACGGCAATTTTGATCGTGCTGGCAGTGCGCACGCGCTCGTCGCCATTGAAGGAATAGGTTTCGCCAGTGTCGAGATTCTTCGCGTAAAGAAATACCTTGCCTTTGAATGGGGCGACTTCAGCGCGAACGCGCGCGTCGAGTGAATTTGCCGGCGATTGCGCGTGCGAAATCGTCGCGACGAAACTCACGATTACCAGCGAAAGGAAGCAACAAACTCTTTGTTGATTCATAACGTCATTGAGCAAAGATTCTGTCAGCCGCGTAGCGGCCGAATGTTTATAGTCATACACGGCACAAAAAACAATACTGCGCCAGAAGCGACCTCTTGTCGCTTCTGCCGCAGCAGCATCACGGTGGCAAGTTCTACAAACATTGCGCCCCTAACGGGGCTGACCAGCAAGCGGTCTAGTACCTCACTCTCACGCGGTAACTCAACGTCGCTTCACCGTCTTTGGCGACCGGCACGTTGAACTGCGCCGCAAATGCGGCGGTCTTCTTCGCTTCGAACGTCGATGAAAGCATTTCCCAATCGCCGCCGATCGGCTCGTTCACAATCACGGTGACGGGCCCATCTTTGTGATTGCGAATCTTAATCTCGTACGCGTATTCGTAAACATTGCGCGCGATTACTTTGTAATCGGTTTGTTTGCGCTCAGCGACGATGTCGAACGCGTCGCCAACTTTGACGCGCACGTCTTCGTCTTTCGGCGTGTGATCGGTTCTGTCTTCGCCGATGAATTGCTGATTACCCTTGTCGTCTTTCTTGTAGAGACGAATGGTTCCTGCCGGCAGAGGCATTCCCAGTTTGTTCTGCTGCGAATTGCGAAACTGAACGTAGACGCCGACTTTTTCTTTTATAGGCTGTCCGGGGTTGTTGTAGCTCTGGTAGTAATAACGCTGACCGTTGATGACGAACTCTTTCTTCACATCGAAACCGGCAGCTTCGAGCAACGACACCTGTTTGGTTTCGTTATCGCGAATCGTCGTGGGCCGTTGCAGCGTGTACAGGTGATATTCGAAGAAACCTTGCTCCTTGAACTGCGCTTCGTCGCTCGCCGCCTTGTTGGCCATCACGCCAGCCAGAGCGTAGGTTTCTCGTTCGGTAACACGATTTACGTCGCCGGCGACCAACTGCAAACGTGCATCTTCAAACGTGGCGCCGCTGGAATTCACGAGCGTAACCCAACCTTGCAAATCGCCCTTGGTGTCGTCGGCGTTCACCACCAAAACATAGTCGGCTTTCCAGTTCATGCCATTGGTCAAGTAACTCGCTTCGACGGTTTGTGTGCCCGCCTCTCGGTTCTCCACATCCCATACCAACGTCGGCGTCGCGACCAGGTTCTTCGGCAGGTCGGGGAACCGCATCTCAGCGATGTTCGTCGGATTGATGACGATTTGGCCGTTGATGCGCCAGACCTGGCCACCGTTATTCGATAAGAGCGTCGCCGGGACGGGCTCGAAACTCTCCGAGTTATTTTGATAATGTCGCAGCACGAGCGTGATTTCGCGGCCGACAAACTTGTCGAGCAGCTTCGCCGGATTCAGCAGGTCGTACTGATAATTCTGTTCAAGTATGCGCAGCGCCGCGGGCGACAGAAGCGAAACGAGGTGCACAGTCTCCGGCCGAATCTGAGCGGTCACATCCGCGAATCGCAAAGCGATGCGTCCCGCCGGCAAATTCAATCGCCGCGTCTCGCGCACGAGTCCCAGATTTGAGTTGTAAACCGTAATGTTAGCTGACTGCCGATCGCGTGCAGTCGTCGTCTGTTCGGAAGGTTGCGCGCTTGCTTGAGTTCCGGCAGTAGAAAGGATCGCCACAAGCGCAATCTTCGAAAAATATTTCATTGTTAAGAGCCTCCAAATATTCGTTGCGCCGCACAATTTCGGTGCGCATGATTAGAACGATAAAGCCGCCCTCGCTTGCGCAGAATCTCAGAACGCACGTATTTCCCGGCCTGACTCGCTCCCTTGCGCACTATGATCGCAATTGGTAGGTTTGACGCGTCAAATGGAGCAGCGCAACAGACGAAGAGTGGTGGTTACAACTTCTGGAGAGCATGCGAGACGCGTCGTTCGACCGCGCGGCGTGCAAACGCCCGGTCCGCGCGAATGGTTGCTCGCACTGGTAGTCATCGGCGCGGCGGCGTTGGCTACCTTCCTCGCACTCTTTCTCACGAGTCGACCGTACGATCCGATGAACTCGACGGTTCAGCCGCAGCAGTCTGTCCCCCTGGGCCAGTTGCAGATTCAGCCTACGCCTACGCCTTCGCCGTCTCAAACTCCGACCGCCAATCCGACACCCAGCGTCCCACCAGCCTCAGCGGGCGAAGTGGCAACGCCACCACCTGCTGACGCGACAATCCAACAACAGATCGAGGAAGCCCTTCACTCTGATTCCGCCGTTGCAGACCTCGACATCAGCACGATTGTAGAAGCCGGTCGAGTCACGATTGTCGGCTCAGTGCGGTCGCCCGAGCTGAAGCAGCGAGTTGCGCGGACCATCCGCGGCATCAAGGGCGTTACGTCGATTGATAATCAGCTAGTCGTGATAGAAGCCACACCGCAGTAAAGAAGTCCAAGGTCCAAAGTCCAAGGTCAGATTTCAGGTTTGAGATGTCGGAGAGGACTTTGAACATTGGACTTTGGACTTTTGGCTTCGCCTTAAACGTCCAACCGCTGCTAAGATACTCGCATCGAAAATTTCCTGAGATTTTTGAAGGTTTTTTATTAATGCTGAAGAAATTATTTACAAGTTTTTTTATATTGATGGCCACCTTAGCCGTCTTTGCTTTCGTCTCTCCTGTGCGGGCCCAAGCCCCCGCGGCTGAGACGATTGTCGTCTTCCCATTTGAAAATCTTTCGAATCATCCTGAGTACAACTGGATCGGCGAGAGTTTCTCAGACTCGCTTTCGAGCCTGCTCAATAAACCAGGCCTGATCGTCGTCAATAGCGATGAACGCGCTGTCGCTTTTCAACGACTCCATCTGCCGCTAACAGTGCTGCCTTCTCGCGCAACCGAGATCAAAATTGGCCGTGAGTTGAAAGCCTCGATGATTGTGATCGGCAACTTCAATGTCACGCTGCCTACGTCATCGGCAGACAAACCAAATCCAAGTGGCGAAACAAAGTTGGCAACGATCACCGGCGAAGTGCGCGTGGTGCGCATCAACGAGGGCCGCATGGCGGGCGATGTCTTCGATGGATCGTGGGCCCCCCGTGTTTATGACTTCGGAGGAACCGTAACTGATCTGCAGAAGATGAACGGTGACCTCGCATATCAGATTTTGTCGCAGCGGGATAAGGCGCTGTCGTATTCGCGTAACCAGTTGGTGCAGGAAGCGACGCGTGTTCCTCCGCAAGCCTTCGAGGCTTTCATGAAAGGCTTGCTGACATCGGGGAATGATCCAACCCGCGAAGTTTATCTGAAGAACGCGATGAAGCTTTACGCGAAAGCGAACGGCGGCGCCGTTTATTCCCAGGCCGCATTCGAACTGGGCCAGTTCTATTTAGCGCAGCGACAACTTAAAGAGGCGGCCGAATACTTCGCCATGGTGCAAAAGAAAGAGCCGCACTATGGCGAAGCGCAGTTTTACGCGGGCCTCGCTTACTGGAAGACTGGCGACATCAAGAAAGCCCTCGACTTGCTCGTGCCTTTGGCCGACGAGAAAGTGATGCCGCTCGTCGCGGTCTACAACAACGCAGCTGCGGTTTCAATCGAGGCGGCGCGCACCGAAAAGAAGACGGAAGAGCGAACGCGTCTTCTATCGCAGGCGATTACGTTGTTGTCACGCGCGGCTGACTCTTCGCCCGACGACATCACAGTACTTTTCAATTACGGCTTCGCGCTCTTTCTGAACGAGAAATACCCTGAAGCGGCCGATAAACTTGAGCACGTCGTAGCTGCGGATCCGCGCGACGGCCAGGCTTATTTCCTGCTCGCCAAAACGCAGGAGCGGGCCGGCAAGGCAGACCCTGCTAACGCTGCCGACAATCAGGCGCGCATTTACCTGCAGGCCAGCTACGCCAAGTGGCAGACCGAATGGCAGAAGTCACAGACGATTCAGAATCTTTCCGCCCGTTCGCGTGACGTCTTGAATCAGGTAGACCTGGCGAACATCAATCGCACTACATTGATTGACCAAGCGAGAGCTGACAACACGCAGCAGATGTTGAGCCATATCAGGGACCTTTATCAGCAAGGCCGCGACGACGAGGCGTTGGTCGAAATCCGGAAGTTACTCATTCTCGAGCCGACGAACGCGGAAGGCTATCTCATCAGCGGGCAAATCAATCAGCGTCGCGGCGATCAGGAGGCGGCGATCGCCGCTTTGAAGACCGCAGTCTTCTGGGAGAACGGTCATCCGCTGATCGACGCTCATATTCTCTTGGGACGAATCTTTCTCGAGCGCGGAGACCTCGGCGAAGCGCGCAAGTATGCGGCGAGTGCCATGACGATCGATCCCAACAATCCGGAAGCGATCGCCCTGCAAAGACAAGTGACTCTCGGGCGGCCGTAGCGGCGAAGAGCAAAGGGCTAAGAGCAAAGGGCAAAGCGTGACGAGCGCTTTGCCCTTTTTCTCTGGAGAAGATCGAGGCGTGCTTGTCTGCTCGATGTCTCGCGCTCACCCTTCGTGCTTTGCTGTTTGCCCCTAGCCGCGGCGCTCTTTGCCCCTAGCGTCATCCCTTGGCACGGCAAGTGCTGAAGACCATGACGGCAAGCACGAAATGAAGCGTGCCCCCGCCGCCATCACTTCTCTGAGCGCTGCAAGCCGCTGCGCCAGCCGCCCGCCGAGCGATCCATCAGGTTAATCCCCCCGAACCAAGAGCCGGTCAGCAATGACCGGCTCCCCGCATTTTTAGGGCAACAATCAACCAAATCGTCTTTTATCGGAATTCCCCGGACCGGCAGACATTTCGTGCAACTTAAAACACCGATGGCGTGGTGTTGGCTGCTTCTACTTCACGGTCGGTCAACACGACGGAATTTGTCACTTTGACGGTGACGCAATTTGTCGAACAGACCCTCAAAGTCCTCCATTCGTTCGCCTTCTGGAACTGATCGAAAAAAATTTTTTGCGCGGCCTCCAAAGTCAGAAACCAGTTCCAGAAAATCGACGCCCAAGATGGCCAGACTTCAGTCTGTGATGTCGGTGGCTCGGACATAAGTTGTGACTTCTCTCGGGCAATCACAGACTGAAGTCTATGCCACACCTTCTGCTAAACTGCGGCGCATGAGCGAAACACTCGCGGCCACCGCGCCAATCGAAGCGCGTCGACCGCTTGTCCTCACATTCATTCGCAGAAGCATGCCTTCTCGGTCAGAAGCGGCAATGGCTTTCGGGTCAGCGATTCTCCTCATCCTCGCGTTTCCCAACTACGAGTTTTGGTGGCTTGCCTGGATCGGATTAGTTCCACTGCTGTTTGCGGTCTCGAGGACTTCCAGAAAACGCACTGCGTTCGTCATCGGGGTTATGTGGGGAACGATCTTCTTTTACGGAACCTGCTGGTGGTTGACCTATCCGATGATTCATTACGGCGGCGTTTCAGCGTGGCTTGCCTATCCGCTGCTGGTCTTGCCGGTGGTTTTCGTTTCGGTGTTTCCGGCGCTGGCCTGCACAAGTATTTCGTTCATCGTGAAGCGATTCGGCAGCGCGGCGATCTTCGCAGCGCCTGTTATTTCGGTGGCGTTTGATTGGCTTCGTGGGGCAGTCACCGGATTGGACTGGAACGCGCTGGGCTATTCGCAGGCATTTCATCTGTTAACAATTCAGTCAGCGCGTTGGGGTGGTGTTTACGCGGTTAGCTTTCTCGTAATATTAAGCAACGCCGCGATCACCTTGCCGATACTTCACCGCCGAACACCGAAAATCTTCATCAGCATCGTAGTTCTGGCTGCGGCTGGCAGTTACTTAGCTTATTCTCGTTTTCAAGTTACCAATCGCGATTTCGCTCCCAGAGGAGTCGTCGTGGCAGTTCAACCTAACGTGCCGATGAATCTCACCGGCGACGTGGTTCAAATGAATGCCTTGTTGGATCGCCACTTATCGTTGTCGAAGACTGAACTCGATAAACAGGAAAAGAAGCCGCCCTTCTATCCGTTGCTTCGTCTCGTCATCTGGCCTGAGTCGCCGATGAACTTTTCCTACTCGCGCGATCCGCAACTACAAAACACGATCGCGAACTTTGCGCAGACGAATCACACGTCAGTGTTGCTGAACTCGCTCGAGCCGGCGCCGAATGGCGGCTCGTACAATTCGGCGATTCTCGTAAATGAGCAGGGTCAGAAAGTTGCGCAGTATGATAAGATTCGCCTGATGCCGTTTGGCGAGTACGTGCCGCTGCCCCGCTGGCTACCGGGCTCGGGTTCGGTGCGTGGAATCGTCGGCGAATTTACGCCCGGCAGTTCGTATACGCTGATGCCCCTCGGCGCGCTTCGCGCCGGGGTTTTTATTTGTATCGAGGCCGCGCATCCTGAAGTCGCGCGCAGCTTCACGAACGAAGGCGCTGACGTGTTGATCAATATTTCGAATGACGGTTATCTCGGACCGACCGCGGTGATGCGTCAGCATCTGGCCAATGCAGTCTTCCGGGCAGTCGAAAACGATCGCGACATTATTCGCGTAACGAACAGCGGCATCACGGCATACATTAATTCGAATGGATCGGTTTCCGACACGACAGCGCCGTTTCAGGAAGCCGTGCGAACCTGGCCGATCAGTAAGGCCGGAACCGGATCGACTTTCTATTCCAGACACGGCGACGTATTCGCCGACGGATGCGCGCTAATTACTTTGGGAGTTATTTCAGCGGCGTTTATGACGAAGCGTCAGTACCGGGAGCGGTAGCGACCGGGTAGTGTTGAGCAAGCGACCCCGTCGCTATCGCTCCGGGTACTGACCTCACAATGCGAGGTTGCAATGGTCGAAACACTATCAAATCACGACGATTCATACGACGATCTTAAAAAACGCGTCGAGCAGCTGGGGAGGTTTCTTTGATGTCCCGGCGAAACGAAATGAGTTAAGACAGATTGAAACACAGGCCTCGGCGCCGGACTTCTGGTCGAATCAGGAGGAGGCGCAGAAGCTTTTGCAGAAACGCAGCCGGCTTGAACGTGTCATTCAGCGGCAGGAAAGGTTCGAGACTGAGATTTCCGACGCGCAAGTGCTCTTTGAATTCTCTGAAGAGGATGCCAGCTCGCTGAATGAGCTAGGTCAACTGCTCGCTCGCCTTGAACACGAAGTTGGCGAAGCCGAAACGGAAATGCTGCTGTCGGGTGAGAACGACGCGCGCAACGCGATTTGCACGATTCATCCGGGCGCCGGCGGCACGGAATCGCAGGACTGGGCTGAGATGCTTCTGCGCATGTACTTGAAATGGTCCGAGCGCCGCGGTTTTAAAACTGAAATCATCGACTATCAACCGGGCGAAGAGGCCGGAATCAAGAGTGTGACTTTTAAAGTCGAAGGTGAATACGCGTACGGCTTGCTGGCTGCCGAAGCCGGTGTGCATCGTTTGGTGCGCATCTCACCGTTCGATCAAAACGCGCGGCGGCACACGTCATTCGCTTCGCTGTTCGTTTATCCGGAAGTTGACGAGGACATCGAAGTCGAAATCAACGAGAAAGATTTGCGCGTGGACACCTACCGTTCGAGCGGCGCCGGCGGCCAGCACATTAACGTGACCGACTCAGCCGTGCGCATTACGCACTTGCCGACGGGAATCGTCGTGTCTTGCCAGAACCAGCGTTCGCAACATCAGAACCGCGCAGTGGCCATGCAGGTCTTACGTTCGCGTCTGTACGAACTCGAACTTGAAAAGCGACAGGCCGAGACTGCCGAGCTGGAAGCAAACAAGCAGGATATCTCGTTCGGTTCACAGATTCGGAACTACGTACTTGCACCTTATCGTTTAGTTAAAGATGCGCGCACGAAACTCGAGAAGGGCGATGTCGATTCGGTGCTTGACGGCGACATAGACGAATTCATTAAGGAGTATCTGCTCTCGAAGCGAGCAGCTTAAAAACGCAAGTGATGAGTGATGAGTGATGAATAACGAACACCGGATCTCTGCTCACTGCTCACTGCCGACTGCTCACTGACACCATGGCTGCAATTCCAACTGACATCGACGTTGAACCGGCGCGCCAGCGTTCGCGGTTCAATGAAATCATTGTGATCGCATTGGCAGCGGCGGCGTTGTTGCTCGGCCTTTGCCTGGTTTCATATCACCCGAATGATCCGTCATGGAATGCCGCGGGCGAAAGCTCGGCGCAAAACTGGATCGGCACGATTGGCGCTAATGTCGCGGCCGCTTTGTTTCAGACCATCGGACTCGCAGCCTATCTCGTACCGGTTCTGTTTCTCGCGGCCGCATGGCGACGCTTTCGCGCGCAGCGAATTAACGCGCCTGTCTACCAACTGCTCGGT
The DNA here is from genome assembly GCA_965653675.1 of uncultured bacterium. Taxonomy (GTDB): domain Bacteria; phylum Acidobacteriota; class Blastocatellia; order Pyrinomonadales; family Pyrinomonadaceae; genus UBA11740. The sequence continues at coordinate 30,295 of CBFHBA010000012.1, read as the reverse complement.
TTAATCATCGTCGTCTTCTCTGCCGCAGCCTTGTTGAGTCTCGCCCACCTTCGCCCGGTATTCGACGCAAGCGTCAACGCTGGAGGTTTGGCGGGAGTGATGATTTCGCGCGCGCTCGTTAGTGGCCTTAACACAATTGGAGCCGCAATTCTGCTGGTTGCAGTGACGGCTGTCGGCGTATTGCTCGCAACCAACTTCTCGTTTGCCGCCGCCGGTCAATCGCTGGGCAATCCGTTCGCTTGGCTGCGGACGCTTCCCGCACGATTTAGCGGCTGGCGCCTCGCGCGCCGCGCAAACCGTGAATTGCGTAGGCAACAAGATCTCGATACGGCGGCAAACGGAAACGGCGATGCGCCACAGGTCATCAACAGCGAAGGGAAACCGATCCCACACGCTCGTGCGACTGCCGCGGACAGCGCCGAGATTGCTTCGGCCTTCGAATCATTCTCGGCCGCGACCAGTGGCAAAGCGATGGCCGCCGCCGCAGGGGCCGTCACTGCGCCCGCAAAGAAGTCACTCTTCCCGGCGCGTGGCAAAACACCCGCGGCCGAAACGGCGATGGTGCAGGAAATGATGCGCGAAGCATCAGTGAAGCGGAAAACTGAATTATCAGAAAGCGGCAGCCTGCCGTTTGAAGGTCGCAAGGTCAGCAGCAAGCCGCCGACGGATTATCAACTTCCGTCGCTCGATTTTCTCAACGAGGCGCAGATGCGTAGCGAGCAGGCTGATGATGAACTACTCAGCATGGCCACGAAGCTTGCCGAAAAATGCCGTGAGTTCAATGTCACGGGTCAGATCAAGTTCATTTGTCCCGGCCCGGTCGTGACGACTTACGAATTCAAACCCGATCCCGGCGTGAAGTATTCGCGCGTCACCGGATTGGTCGATGATCTATGTCTTGCCTTGAAGGCGGAATCGATTCGCATCGATCGCATGCCGGGCAAACCGCACGTCGGCATCGAAGTCCCGAACCCGCGCCGCGAGACGATCTTCCTGCGCGAAGTGATCGAATCACGCGCCTTTCGCGAATCGACTTCGAAGCTGACGATTGCGCTCGGCAAAACAATCGATGGACTGAACTATGTGACCGATCTGACGCGCATGCCGCACTTGCTGATCGCCGGCACGACGGGCTCCGGCAAATCAGTCGGCGTTAATTCTCTGCTCGTGTCGATTCTCTATCGCGCGCGACCGGACGAAGTGAAGCTGATTCTGATCGATCCGAAGCGTCTTGAACTCGGTCTTTACGAAGACATTCCGCATCTGGCAACGCCGATCATCGTCGATCCAAAACAAGCCGCGCGCGCGCTACGTTGGGCGGTGGCTGAGATGGAGCGGCGCTACAAACAGCTTGCGGGCTGGGGCGTGCGTAACATCGATGGGCACAACGCCGAAATCGCCCGCCGCAATGCCGCGAAGGATTTTGATGAGAACGGCGAACCGTGGAAGCCTCTGCCGTACATCGTTATCATCATCGACGAGCTCGCTGATCTAATGATGGCGTCGGGTCATGAAGTTGAAGAGTCCATCACGCGCCTGGCCCAGATGGCGCGGGCGATCGGCATTCATCTCGTGCTTGCAACGCAGCGGCCGTCCGTCGACGTGATTACTGGTTTAATCAAGGCGAACTTCCCTTCCCGCATTGCGTACCGCGTCGCTTCGAAAGTCGACTCGCGCACGATTCTGGACACGAATGGTGCGGAACATCTGCTGGGTCGCGGTGACATGCTGTTTCTGCCGCCAGGCTCTTCGCGTCTGTTGCGTGTGCATGGCGCTTTTGTGGACGAGTCGGAAATCAACAAGATCGTCGCGCACATCAAGTCCCAATGGCAGCCTGAATACGACGAATCGATCATTCAGTCGGATGAAGAGGCAATGGGCCTCGAGGACTCCGGCGGCGAACGCGACGAGCTTTTCGAAGATGCGCTGCGAATTTGCGTCGAGATGAAGCGCGCCTCAACTTCGGTTCTCCAGCGCCGCCTCCGCATCGGCTATGGACGCGCGGCGGCGGTGCTTGATCAGATGGAGCGTGAAGGATTGATCGGCCAAGCGGACGGCGCCCGTCCACGCCCCGTGATGGCGCGTGCGTTTGAGTTGGTCGCCGATTGGGATGAGCAGGAAGAGATGGAATAGCTGTACGACGGGCTGCCAGCCTGTCGTTTCTCTCGCGATATTCGCGGACAGGCTGGCAGCCTGTCATACTCACGGCAAAACTTTCGCTGCTTCCATGATCTTCTCCGGCGTCGCCCGCCGCCAATAATTCTCCGTCAGCATCCGCCAACGCACCGTTCCGGTTGAGTCGAGCAGAAACTCTGCCGGGCGCGAGATGTCTTCGCCGGCGGGGCCTCCACTTTTGTGCACCAAGTCATAGGCCGTAATCGCTTCGCGTTTTTGATCCGACAGCAACGGAAAAGTGTAGCCTGCGGACTGTGCCAGCTTGCGTGACTGTTCGGGTTTGTCGACGCTGATTGCGACGGGTTGAATGCCCGCTTGATGAAATGCTTCAAGATTCTTTTGCATGCTCCGCAACTCGGAGTTGCAGATTGGTCACCAGTAGCCCCGGTAGAAAATCAGCAGCACTCCCCTCGCCGGTTTGTTGTTGATTGGCTGTGTGAGCAAGTCAGTGAGCATCACCGACTTGTTATTTATGTCCGTGACTGTGAACTCCGGCGCCTTCTGTCCGACCTGCGGCGCGCCCGCCGACGCCGGCAAACGACGCGCTTCAATGAGAGCGATGAAAATGAAGAACGCCATCACGAGCACCCCGAGCGTTGCCACTACGACAGCTGAAACCTTTGAAATCGCTTTCCGCTCTGGTCGAAACGCCCGTCGTAAACCGAGAAATAAAAGCCCTAAGGCCACGGCGAACAGAAAGAGGTTCAGCCAGGGAAAATCCCGAAGGAATGGATAATCGATGAAAAGGAACGGATAGCTGAGAAACGAGAATAGGGTCAGTACAAACCCCGCCCAAAGCTGCCAATTGAAATTTTTCATAAGCCGCTCATATCACAATTTTGTCGCATTCGCCCAGAAAATCAGCAGAATCTAGCTTTCATCAACGCAGCACATTTTGGACACCGCAAAAATATTGAGGTTTTGCGTCTTGCCGTGTATCTTGGCCGAAGCATCGCTGGGCGCCGCGCCCAATTCGCCGTTTAGATCACACGAGGACTCGACATGCAGTTTGTTGCGCACAGAAACTTCATCCGAAATCTTATCGGCATCATCATCGCGACATTCGCGTTCGCCGCAATTGCATCCGCCCAGGACACGCCGCAGAAAGCTGCGTTCGTCAAGATCAAGAATTTCGGTCAGATGGATGATCGGTTCTATCGTGGCGCACAGCCGAAAGAAACTGATTATAAAGATCTCGCCGCTCTCGGCATCAAGACCGTCATCGATTTAACCGAAGATCCGAAGCCATACGAAAAAACGGCGGTCGAATCACTAGGGATGCGATACGTTAACATCCCAATGGTTGACAAAGCGTATCCGACGGCGGAAGCGACTCAGGCGTTTCTCAAAACAGTTGGCGATCCAAACACCGGCAAGTTTTTTGTGCATTGCGCCGGCGGACGTCATCGTACGGGCGCCATGGGCGCTGTCTATCGGTATGAATTTTACGGTTGGAATTTCGATCAGGTCTACAAAGAGATGAAGGACTACGACTTCTACACATCATTCGGTCACGGCGCTTTCAAAGACTTCGTCAAAGACTACTACGACCGAAAGCATGCAAACGCGACCGTCACTGCCGATTCAACGCAAGGCGCGACAATTCATCAAGACAAGAAATAATTTCAGTTCATGAAAATGCAAAAGGCCGCTCGGGAAACCGCAGCGGCTTTTTTGTTCTTGTAGGACACGCTGCCAGCTTGTCCAGACGTTGCGACAGGCTGGCAGCCTGTCGTACTAATCAGACCGCGTCGTATGCCTTCTTGGCATCGACACTGACAAACTCGTCAGTTTCGATGATATAAGCCGTCAACTGATGGCCATAGACGCATCCGGTATCAAGTCCGATCGCTTTTGGTCCGCGTCGTGGTTCTTTCGCAGGCCAATGCCCACACAGCACAGTCTTTTCCCCGTTGTAGACGTAATACCACGGCGTGCCTTCCTCGCTTTCACGGTCATGACCGAGTGTGCGTAATCGCGTCAAGTCGCCAGTGGTCTGCGAATGCAATTCAACGTTCGGCCGCAGTCCCGCATGCACGACCAGATGCGTGTCCAGATCAATGATGAATGGCAACGAACTAAGGAAATGCATATAGGCGTCCTTCTCGCCCTTTAGTTCTTTGTGTGCCTGTTTCTGCGCGGGTTTTAGCTCGACATTTTCGCCGTACCAGTGTCGTCGCAAAATTAAATCGTGATTGCCGATCACCGTTGAGAACCGGTCGTCGGTCATAAAGAGATCCAACACTTCGCGACTCTTGGGGCCTTTGGTAATCAGATCACCCACACACACGATCCGATCCGTTTTTTTTAATTTGACCTTGTCGAGCAGTGCAATCAGCTCGTCGTAGCAGCCGTGGATGTCGCCGACTACGATGGTTCGCCGTTCGGATTGAGTCATCTGTTGTTTTATAAATCAGTAAATGAAAAAGTGAAAGGCGGAACGTTGGGGTTTACGGTGTCTCGCGCAGGCTTTGGGTCCGGCCCACAAATCCCTGTCTTTTGAGTTTCTTTGGCGTCATGCGCCATTTCACGTTTCCGGTGCCGACTTTGGGACCATTCCATTTGTCAGTGCTCAATTCAATGCATGTCAGTGAAGCGGTGGGGACTTTTCTCGTGTGACCAGTCAAGTGCTCGCACAGATCCTCGAAACCCGGGTTGTGACCTATTAGAAGAATCGTGTCCTTCGCGTCGTCGAGATCGGAGATAATTCTAAGAAGGCGTTGCACGTTCGCTTCGTAAATTCGTTCGTCGTAAACTGGAGTGTTTTTCAAACCCGCGGCCGCAAGAAACAATTCCGTCGTGTTCCTGGCCCTCGTAGCAGGCGAACTCAAAACCAAATCTGCCGACACCTTTTTGCGCTTCGAATATTTTCCTATGAGTTTGGTGTCATTGACGCCTCTTTCACTCAATGGCCTGTCAAAATCTTCCAAAGCCGGCTCATCCCAGCTAGACTTGCCGTGTCGCAACAGTAATATGGTCTTCATCTTTTCGTCGTTCGGCGTGGAAAATGGTCTAGTAAAATACCTTAGTTCGGCAGCGCTTACAAAACTGGGAAAGGGTGCGCCTTCCGGCGCCACATTCTGATTCATCTACATTTAACATGACGATGACACAATCCAGCCGCATGATCTCGTACGGGTATCACCGCTACCCCGGGCGGTTATTCGTCGTTGAAGGCACGGACGGAAGCGGTAAATCGACTCAACTCGCTTTGCTTTACCAGTGGCTAAAGTCCGAAGGCTATTCCGTCTTTTTTTCCGAATGGAACTCCTCACCGCTGGTCAAAGACACCACCAGGCGCGCAAAGAAGCGCAGGCTGTTCACACCCACAACCTTCTCATTGTTACACGCCACCGATTTCGCGGATCGCACCGAACGCGACATCATCCCGCCGCTCAAGGCCGGGGCGATCGTTTTGGCCGATCGCTATATCTACACAGCGTTCGCACGCGATGTCGCGCGCGGCTGCGATCGCGCGTGGGTCCGCGAGCTTTACAAGTTTGCGGTAAAACCTACAGCGGCATTCTTCTTTCGAGCACCATTGGAAGTCGCTATCGATCGCATCGCGTCGGCGAGGCCGCAGTTGAAATATTACGAAGCGGGCATGGACATGGGCTGGGCTGATGACGAAGAAGACAGCTTCAAGATTTTTCAAGGGAGGATTCTTGATGAGTACGACCGAATGACAAACGAATTCGGATTGACTCTGATCGATGCGACCCGGCCAATTCACACCCAACAAAAACAGATGCGCGAAATAGTCAGTCGTTATCTGAGAGAAAAACTCAAAGAAAAGGCGGAGCCGACAAAATGAAGGAGATGAAGCTATACGGCACGGCGCTGCCTGGCATCGAGATCGAACCCTATAGCGGAAAGCTGATCGTGATTGAAGGCACCGACGGCGTGGGAAGGTCGACGCACGTAGCTTTGTTGAGAACATGGCTGGAAGCCGGTGGTTATGCGGTGTTGGATACGGGCATGACGCGCTCAGTGTTGGCCGGTCGAGGCATTAAGAATGCGCGCACCGGACACACCCTGGGTCGGCTGACGATGCAACTTTACTATGCGACGGATTTCGCCGATCGGCTCGAGAATCAAATTTTGCCCGCGTTGCGCGCTGGATTCGTCGTGCTTACTGATCGTTACATCTATTCCGCGATCGCTCGCGGTGTCGTTCGTGGCGCGGATCCCGATTGGATCCGCCGTATCTACGGGATCGCGCTTGTTCCAGACGCAGTCTTCTATTTGCGCATACCGTCCGCCGAGGGTCTCGCCCGCCGCGTGCTGGCTTCGGGTCGAGGCTTCGATTTCTGGGAGTCTGGTATGGACATGGGGCTCGCCAACGATTACTACGATAGTTTTATTGCTTACCAGAAGTTAATGCTGAAAGAATTCGACCGCATGATAGGTGAATATGGCTTTCACGTCCTTGATGCGTCGCGTCCGCTAAGACGAACCGCTGCCGCATTGCGCAGATCAATTGCGCGAATCATCACAGAGGAGCCCGGGGCCACCATTGCGACACAAACTCTTAGCCCCATTCCACCAACGCGACAGGGGCGAGTTTCATCCGTCGCGCCAGTGCCAGGCGAGTCAGTAGTGCCGCTTTCTGAATTGCGCGAAGAAAAATCTGCATGAAAATCGCCGCCATCGACGCTGGTTCGAACTCGATCAAGCTGATTGTCGTTGATGCGGCTGCCAGCGATTCATTTGCCGTGCTGGCCCGCGAAAAGGATTCGGTACGACTAGGCCATGACACGTTGATGCGGGAACGGCTTTCTCCCGAAGCGATCGCGCGCGCCGTCGAATGTATCAAGCGGTTTCATGCGATCGCCGCAGCGCGCGGCGCCGAACGAATCTTCGCGGTCGCCACCGCATCAGTGCGCGAAGCGAAGAATGCATCACAGTTCATCAAAGAAGTCGAGCGCAAATCCGGGGTTGAACTCGAAATCCTTTCGCCGATCGAAGAAGCTCGCTTAATTGGGATCGCCGTCGCACAAGGTTGTGGCCTCGCCGCATCATCACTCCTCAATATCGACATCGGTGGCGGCTCGGCAGAGATCTCGGTGATACGCGATGGCATGCCTGAGCAACTCTTGTCTGTCAAATTGGGCGCCGTTGGACTCACCGAAAAATTTCTAGCGAACGATCCGCCGAGAAACAAAGAGGTCAAAGCCCTCAAGCAGGAGGTCCAAGCGGCGCTCGAACGGCCGGCACGTGAGCTGAAGGGCGTGCGTTGGCAACACACGACCGGAACCTCGGGTACCATCATGGCGATCGGTAACGCGCTGCGATTGCGTGCGCTGAGCCAGGGGCGTCAAGCCGAAGGCGCAAAGCCCGCGGGCGATGAAATCAAAATCGGAAAGTTGATGAGCTTTAACGCGCGCATGCTGGAATTGACCGCTTCTGAGCGTCGGACAATGCCGGGAATCAGCAATCAAAGATCCGAAATCATCATTGCCGGCGGTCACATCCTGGAAGGAGTGATGCAAGCGCTGAAGATCGAGTCATTACGCACATGCAGTTGGGCGTTGCGCGAAGGCGTCATCATCGATCGCCTGCGAGAAATTGAGGCCGAGGCGCATCCACCGGTGCCCGATTTTGCCGACTACCGATTACGCGGCGTGCACGCAGTTGGCCGCCGCTTTGGCTACGAAGAGGCGCACGCGCAACAGGTCGCGCGTCTTGCCGAAAGAATTTTTGACTACTTGATGCGTTCCGATCTCGTAGTGCTGGATCGCCACCATCGCACGCTATTGTCAGCCGCAGCTCTACTGCACGACGCGGGTTATCACATCGCGCATGAGTCGCACCATAAGCATTCACTCTATCTCATCAAAAATTCCGAGTTAACGGGATTCTCTGAAGCGGAACGCGATGTAATCGCGAATGTCGCGCGCTATCACCGCGGCCCGGAACCGAAAGAACGTCATGAAGAATTCGCCGCCCTTGACGAAACCGATCGCGAAACCGTGCGTTCGTTGGCCTCGATTCTGCGCATCGCCGATGCGTTCGATCGTCGTCATGACTCGCGCGTCGGCGACTTGCGTTGTTTTCGCAACGGCCGGGTTGTGCAAATAGAGTTGCTGACATCGGCCAATTGCGACCGCGAAATCTTTGCGGCTGAACAAAGGCGCGCGCTGTTTGAAGAAGTCTTCGACTGCCGCCTCATGTTCAGTCGTCGCGCGGCGCTGAAACGGGCGTGAGCGTGTCAGTACCGGGAGCGGTAGCGACCGGGTGGCTTCTAACTCGTGCGAGAGACCCGGTCGCTATCCCTCCCGGTACTGACTTCATTCACCATGGCAAAGGCTAAGATTCGCGGACTCGATTGCGCGGCGCCGGCCGAGAAGATGATTGCTGTCATCTTGCGGGCGCAAGTTAAGGCAATGTGCGCTCATCGCGAAAAGGCGTTGGATTGGAAAGATCCTGAGGGCGTTCACGACATGCGTGTCCTCTCGCGGCGACTGCGTAGCGCCATCAATGACTTCAGGCCATATTTCCGCAAAGGAAGCCTGCCTCGCCCCAGGTTGCGCGCAATCGCCAGGAAACTCGGCGACGTACGAGACGAGGACGTCGCGCTGATTGCGCTCAAGCTATTGGCGTCGAAAGCGAAAGGCCCAGCCGCTGAGGGAATCGAGTTGATCGCTGAAGAACGGAAAAATCGACGCGAGCAAGCCCGAGCGGACCTCAAGGACGCACTCGACGAATCCTTAATCGATGAATTCCGCAAAGACTTCTTAACCAAGCTGCGTGGCATCAGTGTCGGATTTCCAAACCCCACTCGCCGCCAACAAACCTCTGAAGGCGAGCTTTCGTTTGATGCGTTTGGAGTTCAGGTAATCAAAGAGCGGTTGCGGGAGGTCACTCGTGCGAGCCGCTGCCTGTATCTCCCCTATGAGGTGAAAGAGCTTCACGAGTTGCGGATTCTGGCGAAGAGATTGCGCTATTCGCTCGAGCTGTTCAGCGACTGCCTGGGTGAAGATGCGACGAAGAGCGCAAAGGAAGTCGCGAACCTCCAGACGGCATTGGGTGAACTGCACGACTGCGATGTTTGGATCGAAGATTTAGGCTCGCGACTAAAGCACGCCGCGCGCAGGGCCGTAACCGATCCGAATGACGCCAAAGTGCACGCCGGCGCAATGTGGTTGTTGAGACATTTTTCTGTGACGCGCATGGAGCATTACCGCGATGCGCTGGCGCGGTGGGAACAGTGGCAAACTGACGGATTCCTCGAGCAACTCGTCCTTACACTCGACCGCGACGTGTTGCCGCCTAAAGCGAACGTAGCGCAGACTGGATGAACGCTGGTCGAATCACTTGTAGAGATAAGTTTTGCTTTCCTTCTGCTCCCACTCGACGCTATCGACATTTTCTTTGTCCGCCGACATTATTTCGTCACTGAGGCTATCCGTGCTTGTCTTCGGCTTGATGTTGAGCAGGTAAACGATTTTGCCCATCGGTTTGGCTTTATCGGGATGGTTTAGTTCGCGAAGTTCAGCATCGATTCGATACTCTCTGAACAAGCGCTTGAGCACTTCGTGCGTCGTTTCGGTGTTGCGCGTCGCCACACTCACCTCCATTGAACGGAAGACCTGGGACTCTTCAAAGTATTCAAGAATCGCGAGTGTCAACAACACAAACACGCTGAGGACGACCGCCATGTCCCAGCGACCCACCCCGGCCGCCAGACCGACGCCGAGACAAACCAGCAGCACCGTAATCTCTTTCGGATCGCGAATGTTGGTGCGGAAACGAACGAGCGAAGCGGCGGCAAAAATTCCAAACGCACGCGCGGCGCTGTCACCAACAACCATCATCATCGCTCCGGCGACCACCGCCATTAGAATCTGCGTCTCTGCCACGTACGGGTTGCGCCGACTAAACGATATGCCTTTTCGCGGCCGGAACGCGAGCAACGCCGCAAGAAAGGCCGCCAGCGAAAATCGCAGCGCAACTCTGGCAGCGATCGATTCCCAATTAGTAAGACTCGACGGCGCAATCGAAGGAGACTCCAGACCGAACAACTCGCTAATCGCGCTGTGTCCGCCATTCTGCTTCTGGTCCTTCTTGCCGTCGTTCGAGCCTTTGTCGCCCGCCGACGGTGAAGCAGCCGGCGTGGCTGAAGTATCCGCCGTCGTCACCTGCGGCTGTTCACGAAATGCATAAGCCAGCGCGCCGCTTAACAACAGAATTCCCACGAACGTTCCGAGCAAGGCCAGAGTCAACTTGTTCATGATCAGTCCCCCTTGTCGTGCCCTAATTACGAGCGGGCACGCGCGTCTTGCGCGTGGCTTCACCGACGGGACGCCCGTGCCACTCGTTGGATCAGGTCACTACTTCCTGTGAATTGACGGTGGCACGCGCATCTTGTGCGTGGCTTCACCAACGGGACGCCCGTGCCACTATCGAGCTTTCGCCCAAAGCCGTTTGCGCTTAATCGGGGTGACGCTGCCGGTCGGCGGCGCACTGTTGCGACCCTCAAAGAAAAGTTGGCAGTTGAATGGTTCTTCGTCGGGCCCAAGCTGCGGCTTTTTGTAAATGCCGTCCGCAGTTAGAATTCGCGCCGTCACATTGTCGCGCAAATATGCAGGCAACACTATGTCTTTCAGATATGACTTGAGGTGTGGATCGAGCACTGGGGTCACGACTTCGACACGGCGATCAAAGTTACGCGCCATCCAATCGGCGGATCCGATGTAAACCTCGTCTTTTCCGCCGTTGGCAAAATAAAAGATGCGGCTGTGCTCCAGAAAACGGCCGACGACACTGCGCACCTCCACCGTCTGCGACAAACCCGGCACGCCCGGCCGCAACATGCAGGCGCCGCGGACAAGGAGATCAATCTTCACGCCCGCTTGCGACGCGCGATACAACGCATCGATCGTATCCAGGTCAGTTAAGCGATTCACCTTGGCGGCGATGCGCGCGGGCCGGCCGGCCTCTGCGTGTTTTCGTTCGCGCTCGATCAAATCCAGCATCCGCTCGCGCAGATTTACCGGAGCCACCAGCAAACGCTTATACTCTTTCTGCAAAGAAAAGCCCGTGAGGAAATTGAAAAGGTCCGTCGCGTCCTCGCCAATGTCTGGATCGCTCGTCACGAGCCCGAGATCGGTATACAGCTTCGACGTTGTCGGATTGTAGTTGCCCGTGGAGACATGGGTGTAGGTTTGGAGGCCGTGATCTTCTCGGCGCACAACCAGCGCTACTTTGCTGTGTGTCTTCAAATTCACCAGGCCGTAAACCACGTGCACCCCTGACTCAGCGAGCCGGGTTGCCCATTCGATGTTGTTCTCTTCATCGAAGCGCGCTTTGATTTCGACAACAGCGGTGACCTGCTTTCCGCGTTCGCTGGCTTCAATCAGCGCCTGCGGAATCGGCGAATTCTTGCCGGTGCGATAAAGGCAGATTTTGATCGCGACGACATGCGGATCGCGCGCCGCGGTTTGAACGAAGTCGACGACCGTAGAGTAAGAAGTGTAAGGATGATGAAGCAGCACGTCTTGCGCCTTGATGGCCTCGAACGGAGTTTGGCGACGACGCAGCGCCGGCGGCACGATCATCTGGATTGGTTTGTCTTTCAGATCCGGTCGATCGAGATCGTAAAGCTGCATCAAGCCACCCGAGCTCAAGACGGTGTCAACTTTGTAAACGTCATCCGGCTCGATCTTGAGTGATTGCGTCAAGTAATCGACCATGTCATTTGGCATCTTTGAGGAAACCTCCAGACGCACCGGCAAGCCGAAGCGTCGTTCTCGCAAAGATGCTTTGATCATCCCCAATAAATCAGCGGCCTTATCGTCGCGAATCTCAACGTCGGCGTCGCGCGTGACGCGAAACATGTAGCCCTCGCTGAGGTGCGCGCTGACGAACAGATGATGGATGTTGGCTTCGATCAGATCTTCCAACAGTACAAATCTTTGCTCGCCTTCTTTGACGGGAACCAGACGCGGACAGAGCGGCGGCACCTTGATGCGAACGAATCTCACTGTGTCGTCGGTTGTAAATTCAGCGCTGATGAGGGCGCCGGTGCGTTCATGGTCCGCGTGGCGCTCGGCGGTCAGTCCGATATTCAGGCTGAGGTTCGACATGTAAGGGAATGGATGCGCGGGATCGACGGATTGCGGCGTGAGCAGAAGGAAGACATTCTTCATGAAGTACTCAGCCAGCCGCTTCTTCTCTGTTTTCGTCAGCGACGAGTGCGGCGCGATGACGACGCCTGCTTCTTTCAAACCCGCAATTATTTCATCGCGCAGCAGGCGGCTGTGCTCTTCGATGAGCGGCTCGACACGCTCGCGAATGACCTTGAGTTGTTCCTCTGGCGTCAGCTCGCCGGGCATCGGTTCGAGTTCGTCAGCTTCAAGCATTTCCTTCAATCCGGAAACGCGCACCATGAAGAATTCGTCGAGGTTGCTGGAAAACACGGAGAGGAATTTGAGCCGCTCGAGCAGCGGGACAGATTTGTCGGCAGCTTCTTCCAGCAAGCGGCGAAAGAATTCGATCTGCATGAGATCGCGATTAAAGACGGACCACGCCAGAAATCGGCCTTTAGATTTTTTGCCGACCGTAGTTTTTCGCTCGGGGTCGAAGAGCCGTTGATTCTTTTGAGCTGTCATTGATGTTCCCGGAACTATGGGACGCAGCGGAAGCTAGAACTTGCGAATCCCGTTCGCAGCATCTCTCAGTGTCACCGTGCGATCTCAGTGTCTCTGTGGTGGATCTTTTCTCGACATGAATTCACCACAGAGGCACGGAGATCACGCAGAGACACAGAGAATCCAAAGGACGATCCCGCTTGGCGGCCTACTTACTTAATTTCCACAACGCGCGTCGATAATCATCCTCGCCTTGCGAATGAATTCCGCGGTCCACTCCTGCGGTGGCCGATCGCGTTCGTCATTCCGCGAAGCGGCAAAGACTTTGGTGATCGTGCCATTCGAAGTTTCGGCATCCAGTAGTCGCTGCAATTGATCCGCGAGTAACTTCCGGCCACCCTCAGTGACGTGTGCGTCGCCGATGCTTTTCGCCGTTGACATGCACTGCCCGCCGCTAACCTTGATGGGATCCTTCTTCTTCCATCCGGCCAGCCGCGCCTTGCTCTCGCTCGCGGTCGCATAACCGAAGGTCGAACCCATGTCACTCACATAGAACACGGCCTCACCCGGTTTGCACACCCGCGCAGTCCCATTTTTCTTTGAATCCAGGCAGGAGATCTTCTGATTGTCAGTCTTTGTGTCGCCGTGATCGATGAAGGCAAGCCAAAGCTTGAACGCGTCGATCTGTGCGCGCGGGGCTCCATTTTGCAGGAGCTTCGCGAGCTCCTCACCTAGCGGCGCGGAAGCTTTCCCATTGCAGTCTGCTTCGATGCCGCGCGCCAGAGATAGTTCGATTCCTGCCGCGGGCTGAAACGGGTTCCACGGGGTGCCTTGAAATTTCTTGGTCAAACTCTTCTCGCAATCCGGACAATTCACGTCTGCGACCCATTCATCGTCAGCAAAGAACCCCAGCGCCTTGGAAAATCGGGAAGAAAGAAACTCGCCATAGACTTCACCGTTTCGTTTGTCTGGCGATTGTCCTTTGAAGTGTGGCTTGACCTTGTAACGAATCAAATCGCCATTGTCATCGACGTTACCCGGAACCGAGCAATGAAACTTTGGCGTCGTGCCCGAACCCGGCGACTCGTCTTTATTGGCAACGCAGTTGATTGGCCTCGCGCGTCCATTGTCGTCAACAGGAGGTGCGCCTTTTCTCGGCCCATTTGCTGGGTTGTAGCCGAGGACCGGGTCATAACCCGGATCGGGCGGCGCCCAAACCTTCGCTGTACGTTCGGCGCGATCGCGCTCATCGGCGCTGAAACATGCTTTCTGCGCGACGACCGCACTGACCGACGCGAATACGATGAATAACAACAGCGAGAAAACGAAGCAGCAAGTTCTATTAATCACGGCTAGATCCTTTCATGGCGAATTGACACTCGACCGTACAAAAATGCTAAGCCGCTACGCCGCGAAAAGGCTTGAGGGAAGCGACGGCGGAGTCCAATTATTTTGCCTTAGCTCGAACAAGATAGCACTAGTTCAGCCTGTTTGTAACGACGGATTTCAGGGAGTAGTGGCCCAGTTTTGAAGCCTAGCACGGACGTCCCGCCCTTGGAGTCACGCGCAAGTTGCGCGTGCCACCTCAAATAGTCCACTACCATCGCGGAAGGTCAGCCCCGTCGCTGCGCGGCGCTGGCGCGTGAGGCGGTCAAACGGCTGAAGTCGGGATGCAGAAAAACTATGCGGCCAGCCACGATTGTCGCGACAGCAGCGCCTGTCATTTGTCGACCATCGAACGGGGTGTTGCGACTCTTCGATTTTGAGGCGGCAACATCGTAAGTCCAGGCATTTTCAGGATCGATGATGGTTACGTCGGCGCGCCCGCCGCTGCGAAGAGAGCCGCGATCTTCGAGCTCGAGCACGTGGGCAGGATTAGTCGTGAAGAGTTCCACAAGTCTCTCGAGCGAAATAACTCCCTGTTTGACCAGATCCATCGCCAGTCCAACCGACGTTTCCAAGCCGATGATGCCGAACGGCGCCTGGTCGAATTCCAGCGCCTTTTCATCGGCGTGATGCGGCGCGTGGTCGCAGGCAATCGCGTCGATTGTTCCATCACGCAGGCCTTCGAGAATCGCTTCGACATGATCGCGGCTGCGAAGTGGCGGACTCATCTTGGTGTTTGAGTCGTAAGGCATTGCCGTCTGCTCTCCCGCGACTGCCCCATCCGTGAGCGTCCAATGATGTGGTGCGACCTCGCAGGTCACCGCAAGTCCCTCGCCTTTCGCGCGCCGCACAGCCTCGATCGCGCCCCGCGTTGAAACGTGCGCAAGATGAACGCGCGCGCCGGTCAGTTCGGCCAATGCACAATCACGTATTGCGTCTACTTCTTCCGCCGCAGCCGGTATTCCACGTAATCCGAGCACAAGTGACCAGTGCCCCTCATGCATAACACCGCCACGCGCCAGCGACTTGTCTTCGCAGTGATCGATAATCGGCAAGTTAAATCCCCTAGCGTATTCCATCGCGCGCCGCATCATTCCCGCGGTCGGCACTGGCCGTCCATCGTCGGATACGGCGACGATGCCCGCGCTTTTCATCTCGCCAATTTCCGCGAGCTCCGTTCCTTCTGTGTTTTTTGTGATGGCGCCGATGGGCATAACGTCCGCGAGGTTTGCTCGTTCGGCTTGCTCGATGATGAAACGCGTGACGGCGGCGTTGTCGTTAACGGGATCCGTGTTCGGCATCGCGCAAACCGTGGTAAAGCCCCCAGCCACCGCGGCCGCCACCCCACTCGAAATTGTCTCTTTGTATTCGTGGCCCGGTTCGCGCAGGTGCACATGCATATCGATGAAACCTGGCGCCACGATCAAACCAGTTGCATCAATCACCTCGGCGCCTTCGGGCGTACTGTCGCTGTGACTCATCAGACCGACAACGCGGCCATCTTCGATAAATAGATTCTTTCCCGCGTTAGTCCCCTGCGCGGGATCGATGATGTAACCATTCTTAATGACGAGACGCATGCTTACTCGCGACTGCCTCTTTTCTGATGTCGAGTTCTTCCGCGTACGCCGCCGACTTCGCGCGACTCTGATTCTTCTTCCTGAATCGCCGGCTTCTCTGCTCCATCCGCCGCCGCAAGCAAATAGAGAACCGCCATCCGTACGGCCACGCCGTTAGTCACCTGGTCGAGAATCAACGACCGGCCGCCGTCAGCGATCTCGGAAGAGATTTCGATGCCGCGGTTCATTGGGCCTGGGTGCATCACAATGGCATCCGGCGCCGCGAGATTCAGGTGATCGAGATGCAATCCGTAGTGAACGGCATACTCGCGCATGGAGGGAAAGAATGCCTCCGTCTGGCGTTCGCGTTGAATGCGCAGCACCATGACCACGTCCGCGTCCGCGACCGCATCGTCAATCCGTTGTTCGACACGCACGCCCTGCTCGATCAGCTCTGCGAATTCGCGCGGGACGAGGGTGCCTGGCCCAGCGACGCTGACGGTCGCACCTAATTTCGCAAGCAAGTAAATGTTCGAGCGCGCAACGCGCGAGTGCAAAATGTCCCCGATGATAGCGACCTTCAACCCTGCAATTGGTCCTTTGTGTTCGCGAATCGTCAGCGCATCGAGCAAGGCCTGGGTTGGATGTTCGTGCGAACCGTCCCCGGCGTTCACAATCGCCGCGTTGCACACGCGCGTGAGGTGATAAGGCGCGCCCGCGGACGAATGCCGAATCACGATGCAGTCAGGCGCCATCGCTTCAAGATTCCGGGCGGTGTCGAGCAGTGTCTCGCCTTTCGAAACGCTCGAAGTCGAAACGCTGATGTTGACGGCGTCAGCCGATAAGCGTTTCGCGGCGATTTCGAATGAGGTGCGCGTGCGCGTAGAGGCTTCGAAGAACAGATTGATAACGGTGCGGCCGCGCAGCGCCGGCACTTTTTTAATCTCGCGCTTCGAGATGTCGCGGAACGACTCAGCAGTATCGAGCAGATGAACTATCTGCTCGCTCGAGAGTTCGCGAATGCCTAACAGGTGCTTCATTCTTTCTTGGTACGTTGTTCTTCGTGCTTTGTACTTTGTTCGCTACTCATTCTGAACTATTGCTGTCAAGGTTCTGAAGAAGTCAAAGTACAAAGATCAAAGACCAAAGCTCGTTTTTCTGATAAAAAAAGCGGCCACTGGGGCCGCCTCATGCTGCAGCTTCGGCTGCGGGTCGCTCAACGATTACTACGCCTTCATCCTCGTCGAAATCAGTCAGCATCACTTTGATGATTTCGCTCTTTTTCGTGGGCACGTGCTTGCCGATGTAGTCCGCCTGAATCGGCAGCTCGCGATGCTCATTGCCGCGATCAACCAGCACGGCAAGCTGCACACGCCGCGGCCGGCCGAAATCGATCAGTTGATCCAATGCCGCACGGACTGTGCGTCCCGTGTAGAGAACGTCGTCAACCAGCACGATCGTGCGGCCTTCGATGTCCCCGGGTAACTCGGTCCCGCTCACAATTGGCTTTGCGCCCACCGTCGAGAGATCGTCGCGATACAGAGTAATGTCGAGCACTCCTACCGGCGGACGTGTCCCTTCCAAATCCGCGATTTTGTCGGCGATTCGGTTCGCCAATGGTACACCGCGGCGCTTAATGCCAATCAAAATTAAATCGGTGATTCCGTGATTTTCTTCGACGATTTCGGAAGCAAGACGAGCAAGCGCGCGATTGATGCGCGCCGGGTCCATGATGCGGGCCTTCTCAGTGAATTCCACTGATGCGAGATAGTAACAAGAGCAGTGACCAGTGACAAGTCACGAGAGTCTCTCTGTGTCTCGGTGGATCTCCGTGTCTCAGTGGTGAGGATTCCTTAGCCGATGTTCACCACAGAGGCACAGAGGATTCACAGAGACACAGAGAACCGTTACACTTGAATCTCATTCAATAACTGGATCACTCGTAACTTGTCATTGTATTCACTCATCCGCCCACTCCTCTTTCGCCTCCCGGCAGAGACAGCTCATCGTTTCGCACTCTCGACATTATCGACAGCTTTGGAAGTCGGCCCAATTCGCGAGAGTCTTGAACGGAAATACAAAACGGTTCCTTTTGGAAATCTGAAACGCTTTGGTCTCACGTTTCGCAATCCCGTCGGCTTGGCAGCGGGCTTCGACAAGAACGGTGACGCGGCAGATGTGCTGGCTACCCTCGGATTTGGTTTCATCGAAGTAGGAACAGTCACCAGCGAACCGCAGCCGGGCAATTCATCGCCGCGCCTCTTTCGTTTGCCGCGCGATCGTGCGCTGATCAATCGACTTGGATTTAACAACTGCGGTGCGAAGCAGTTGGTGAAGAACCTCAAGCAGCATCGCCCGGATTGCGTCTTGGGCGTGAACATCGGCAAGGCGCGCAGTGTGCCCGTCGAAAGAGCAATCCCCGATTATCTGAAGACTTTCGCCATCATCTACGAAGCTGCCGACTACGTCGCCGTGAATGTCAGCTCTCCCAACACGCCGCAACTCCGCGAATTGCAGCAAGCGACTGTGTTACATGATTTGTTGACAAACCTTCAGACGCGCAATCGCGAACTTGCCGAAGAACATTCGCTGAGTGCGCCGCGGCCGCTGCTGGTTAAGATTGCGCCCGATTTGAACGATGAAGAAATTGACTCGATCGTTCGCGTCGCGCAGCAGACAGCGATTTCAGGTATTATCGCCACGAACACCACGACGACCCGTGATAATTTGCTGTCATCACCGGCACATGTTGCTTCAGCAGGCGAAGGCGGTTTGAGTGGTGCTCCGCTGCGCGAGCGATCAAACGAAGTGATTCGAAGAATCTATCGGTTGACTCAAGGTTCTTTGCCGATTATCGGAGCAGGCGGCGTGTTCACCGCCGATGACGCCTGGGAGAAAATCTGTGCGGGCGCCAGCTTAATTCAACTCTACACGGGCTTCATCTACGAAGGCCCCAGCGTGGCGCGCAGAATCAACGAAGGATTGCGGAGAGTGCTTTCGAAGGAAGGATTTGTTTCACTTGACGAAGCTGTGGGTTCGCGCGTGAAGTAAGTTTGAACCGCAGGGGTCGCAGAGGCGAACGGGGCTTTGCCCGCCGATGTGCGGAAAGGCTCTGCCTTTCCGCACATCGGGCGGCAAAGCCGCTTACCGATTACATGAATCCCAAAGACAAACTGATAGTCGCCCTCGACGTTGACACGGCTGATCGCGCTCTCGCGTTGGTCGACCAATTGAAAGACTCAGTCGGCATGTTCAAGGTTGGCATGCAACTCTTCACCGCCGCCGGTCCTGACCTTGTGCGACGAATTGTCTTGCAAGGCAGTCGCGTGTTTCTCGATCTGAAATACCACGACATCCCAAACACAGTAGCGTTGGCAGGCGTCGAGGCAACCAGGCTCGGCGTTTCGCTTTTCAACATACACACGTCGGGCGGAAGCGTAATGATGAAACGGACGGCGAACGCGGTGGCTCAGACCGCCGCACGCGAAAACCTGTCGGCGCCGAAAGTGCTTGGCGTAACGCTGCTCACCAGCGTGGACCACGAAATTCTGGAGCAAATTGGCATCAACGCGCGGGCAGCCACCGTGGTCGGTCGTCTCGCGAAACTCGCAAATGAATCCGGCCTCGAAGGTGTCGTAGCTTCGGCTCAGGAAATCGCACTCATCCGACACGCAGTGCCGCAGAGAGACTTCCTTATCGTGACTCCCGGCATTCGGTCTGCAAGCGATGAAGTACAAGACCAGCGCCGCACCATGACCGCGGCCGAGGCAATTCGTGAGGGTGCTGATTACATCGTGGTCGGACGGCCAATCATCGCCGCCGGCGACGTAACTGCCGCGGCCGGACAGTTCGTTAGTGAGATTCAAACAGCGCTTCAGGCGCGGGCCTCACAAGTGTGATTCAAGGAACCTGCATCCTTTGAGAGCGTTCTATCAAAGTGATATTGCGCCGCCCGTCAACTTACCTTTATCATGCTTGCGTGCATCGAAAGCTCTCCTGCTCACTAATCCCATTGTGTTTAGCAGTTCTACTTCCTGTCGTTGCCGGTGTGCTCGCACAGGAAAGGTCGGAAGCCAACTCCGCGCCGTTTGATCCGGCGGCCTATCGCGTTGGTGAGCGACTAACTTACAACGTTTCCTTCGCCCAGTTTGTCAGCGCTGGACATATTGAGCTGTTCGTGGCCGGCCGCGGCCATTACTTCGATCGTGATGGGATTCAGTTGCAGGCGCACGTCGAGACCTCCGGCGTCGTAAACGCCGCCTTGCTGTCGCTTAATAATGACTACACGACTTATGTCGATGCGGCTACGGGCTTTCCATATCACTCGCAACACGTCGTGCGCGAGGCCGGACGCACGACCGAAGCTTCCAGCGAATACAATCAGCCCGCCGGAACCAACGCGATTCCGGCAAAGCGCGCCGGCGAATTCACCGGCACCTTTGACCTGCTCTCGGCGATTTATCGTTTGCGCGCCATGCCTTTGACCGTCGGGTCGACCCACAATTTCACAGTCCGCACCGAATCGCAGGATTACCAGGCTGATGTAAGAGTTGTGGGACACGCGATGGTCAAGACGAATGTCGGCTCATTCAATGCGATCGTCGCAAAAGTGAGAATCAGCGACTCGCCGATTTACAACATCGTCGTTTACCTGAGTGATGACGAGTGGCATGTTCCGGTGCTTGTAACAGCGAGACATGACGATGGAGAGATTCGCGCCGACCTCGCCGCTTCGGAATTAGTCCCGCCGACAGTGGTGACGCCGACTCCAACGCCGGTCGCGCCGAATCCGGCGACAAGCAGAGTCACCACGCCCGATCCGAGCACTAACTCGGGACCGCCACTCAATCTGCCTTTCAAAGTCGGGGAACAGTTGAACTACCAGGTGTATCTTGGCAACGACGCGCAACCAGTTGGCTCGCTAACGTTCGCGGTGACGGCGCGCGGACGCTATTTCAATCGCGACGGGTTATTATTCACGGTGACGGCGCAAACAAACGGCGCCGGCGGGCGCATTTTTTTTGTCAACGACAAGTTTCTTTCCTATGTCGACCCTGAAACGCTTTTACCGTTTCGCACCGAGATGAATCTGGCCGAAGGAAAATGGCGGAACACACGCGTCTACACCGTCGATCAGGATCGTGGCGCGGTCACTACCGACAAGAATCAGAGAATTGAGATTCCTGTCGGCACGCACGATCTGATTTCGGCGATCTACGCGCTTCGTACCTTCGATCTCACGCCAAAGAGACAGAACGCGATTTCGATTCTGGCGATCGCACAACCTCGCACTTTGCTCGTGAGTTCACAGCAGCGCGAGACCATCGCACTCAACGGCCAACAGATACCGGCCCTTCTTCTGACGCTATCAACTGATGACGCCGAAAAGAATAAGCTTCAGATAAGGATGTGGGTGGGCGACGACGCGCGTCATTTGCTGCTGAGGATCGCTGCGGTGACGCCGCTCGGAGCTGCGCACGCGGATTTGGTTATCAAACCTGCTGCATAAAATTCTCACGCGTACAAACCAATCACCGTCTCAATCGCGCGCTTACAAACTTTACAGAAATAATCAGTCCGGGAAAACATGATGCAGTCGACTTGCGGGCGATAGTAGCCGCGCGCTTCGTAGATCGCGCCTTCGAACGCGCCGACCCGGCCGAAGTATTTCTCGGCGTGCATCATCGCGTCGACCTTGCGACGGTCTTCGCGAAACAGATCTTCCATCTCCTGTTCCGGACGATTTTCTTTTCGCAGTTGCGCACGGCGCGCGCCGTACTCGCGCTCGTATGCTTCGAAAGCTTCTTTGTTCCAGGGCGTGGGAATCGGCGTGTCCGAATCAACGAGCTCTTTCCATTTCAAACTCTTTTTGTCGAGCAAAGCGGTCGCGTTCGGCTCCCATGGCTCGACGCGTTCAGTCGCAGGCGCGTATGCCACCGGCGAGGTGTAGTACTCATCCGCCAAGCCCGCGAAGTGATGGCCGAACTCATGCACGAAGATATAATTCGCGAATGCGTTATCGACCGCGACGGTGCTGTACAAGTTGAAGATGCCGCCACCGCCGTACGTGCGGCCGTTTGCGAGAATCTCGATAAATTCATACGGCGCGAACTGCGCCGCCCTGCGCAGCCGTTGATTGTCGAACGCGAGAATGTACCGCTCCGATCCAAACGCGTCGTAGGTCGAGATCGAGTCGCGATAAATTCCGGTCGAGGGACGTGAGATGCCGGACTCAGCCGCCGGCGGGCACAAGCCCCACACATTGAAATCGCGACGGTGTTCTTTGAAAGGCGAGGTCGCAAACAGCACGGCAATCAACCGCCGCGCATCGGCCTCGAACTTTTTCAACTCGCGCGCAGTGTAACCATCGCCGAGCAAAAGGAGATCAACCTTCGTCGCCGGATCGCCCATCTTTTGAATCGGTATCAAAAACGCGGGCGCGCGCGGCTTGGAACGATCGATAAACATGTCCTTCGGATCCACTGACGTTTTCCAAATCTCGCGCCAGTTGTTCTTCGCGTCGCGCTTGCTGAGAAGGATTTGCACCGGCGCGTCAGGCGCGGGAAAGCGCAGAGACTCGCTGAAGCTGCGCATGATCTTGTTGGCTTCATCGGTGGTTTCCCACTCGCCGTACACCGATGAGAAACCGCGCGAGAAAAGAACGCGCCCGGTCTTCTCGTCACGCACTTCGAAGAAATACTTGCCGAGATTCGTGTTGTCGACGGATTTGCTGATGTCGCCCGGCCACGGCAAAGGCTCGATTACCACGCGATCCATGCTGAACGCCTCGTGCTTTGAGTCGCCAGTATGGAAATAATCGACTCGCATTGTTTGGGGCGCGGCGAATGCTGCAACCGCCACCAAGATAATCATGGAAAAGCTGATTGCGATTTTCTTCATGGCCGAATTGTAGCCTAGCGCGCGGGCACGGAAAAATGCTTTCCGCCTTCGTCCTCGAGTGGTACGATGCGCAGCCCGGCGATGAAGATCTGCCACACTTGCAAGCGACGATACGCCGACTCGCTGCAGTTCTGCCTCGAAGACGGAACGGTGCTTGAGTCGATGCGTGGTGAATCAGAACCAACGGTCGTCGATCCACAGGCGACGCTTCGTCTGACGCCACGCGAGACAAATCCTCCAAGCTCACCGGCAAAACGGCGCAACGCATTAATCTTCGTGGCCGTTGCCGCCGTGTTAATAGTCGGGGTGATCTCGGTCAGCGCGGTGATCGTGGTGTTGCGGTTCGGCTCAACGTCGCGAGGTTCCTCCGCGTCAAACACGAATCGGGGTGCCGCCGCCGTTGCTACTCCTGCGGTCGAAATGCGATCGACTGCGGAGGTAATTATCGACACGAATAATCAGGTTGGGATCGCGCTCCTAAATGGCGACACCGATGCGCTCTCGCGTTTGCTGGCGGACGATTATCGCTATGTGAGCGACGCCGGATTGACGCTCAACAAAGCTGAAGTGTTGCTGCTAATGCGTACGGGAAATATGAGTTACGAGAATATGAAGTCGACGAATGAGAAGGTTGAAGTGAATTCCGATTCGAGCAAAGCCGAACTCACGGCGACCATGCAGTGCAAAGGGCAATTACGCCACCAGACTTTCACCGAGTCAAATTTCTATCGCAATACATACGAGAAGCGAGACGGCCGTTGGCAACTCATTTCCGGCGTAGTGTGGCACCGCCAATAATTGCGGCGTCAGGTAGCTTGAGATCGGACCTGCACCTCACCCGCCTCGACTGAAGTCTCGACGCTAATTCTCCCGCGCTCTCCGGTGATCACGATCCGACGTTTCTCATCCAACGCATGTAAGTCGACCGATTCAATCAAGCATGCCGCGTCAGCAGCGATGAACCTCTTCAAGCCGGTAGCGTGACGGCCTTCGCTCATTAACAAATCCGCATCGAAGACAAGCTCCGCTCGATCCGCAGCACTCACGTCGTCACCGTCGAGTTCGGCAATCGCGACGCCTTGCGGCAAAAGGTTCATTTCACCATCCAGATAAATCGTCCACAAAAATCCGATGTCGAGCAGAAAGTGAGCCGCTTCGCCGGCGACCACCCAGCCGAGTACCGTCGCGCCGATGACGTGTTTGATTACATGGTCTTGATGGGTTGATGTTTCGACTTCAGTCCAGGACATGTGGTTCAGTTTCAAGTTTCGAGTTTCAAGTTCCAAGCTTCGAGTTAGCCGTCACTGCTTACTGCTTACTGCTTACTGCTTACTGCTCACTGCCTTCTGCTTACTGTTCATATTGCCTCAAACTCTTCGCTTTGACGAATGTGAAGAGGGCCGCGAGCACGCAGGCCACGCCGCCAGTCACCACCGAAAGTGGCGCGCCAATCAATTGGGCGACAGTACCCGCTTCTACTTCGCCGAGTTGCGGCCCGCCCATGAAGAAGATCATGTTGACGCTGGTCATGCGGCCGCGGAGATGGTTCGGAGTCACAAGTTGACGAATCGTCTGACGCAAGATCGTGCTGACTGTGTCCGCCGCACCCGTCGCTGCCAGCATCAGAAACGAGAACCAAAACACCTTCGACACACCGAACGCGATTGTAGCCGCACCGTAAAGCGCGACTGAAACGATGACAGTGAGCCCCTGTTTTTTGAACGCGCCCATGCGCGCCATTACGAGGCCCGCGATGATTGCTCCGGCCGCGGGCGCCGCCGCCAGGAATCCGTAGCCACGCGCGCCCACGTCAAGAATGTCCTTTGCATAAATCGGCAGCAACTGGTTTGCAGACGCGAAGAAAGTCGCGACGAAATCGAGCGTCATTGTCTGCACGATAATCGGCGTGCGCCAAACAAACTGAAGTCCTGCGACCAGAGCTTGCCAGCTGATTCGGGGAGCTTCGGGCGATTCTGCGTCGTCATTTTCCGGCTTGCCGCTTATGCGCATCAGCGCGATTCCCGTCAGCATCGCGAGAAAGGACGCGGCATTGAGTGCATAAACGAAGGCCGGGCCGTGGCTCGCCAAAACAAATCCCGCGAGCGGAGGACCGGCGACCATGCCCGTTTGGAACATCAACATGCTGAGGCTGACGGCGTTTTGAAAGTCGTCGCGCGACACGAGCATCGGCAACAAAGATTGACGCGCCGGCGTGTCGAACGCCCATGCGGCAGAAGAAATCGCCGTAAGCAAAAGGATCGGCCAGATTCTCGTGAGCCCGCGAAATGTGATGAGCGCAAGCGTCGCGCTGCACAAGAGCATTACGCTCTGCGTCATCATCATCAGCCGCCTTCGATCGACGACGTCGGCGACCACGCCACCCGCCAGCGAACAAAGAATGATTGGAATCGCGCGACACGCGCCGACGATTCCCAAAGCCAACGGAGAACCGGTCAGCAGATAGATGTGCCAGTTGATCGCCGCCGACTGCATCTGTGTCCCGATTATGGAAACGACCTGGCCGCTCCACAGCAGACGAAAATCGCGGTGGCGCAGAGACGAGAACGCCGACCGACGTGTTTCCGTTGAGCCGGAAGAATCTGAATGATCGATTTTCGGCATTGAAGGCCTATTTATAACCGACTTTGGTCACGAATCCCGACCAGACTTTTGGATTCTAATCCTGCATACGATGAATTAGACTGGCGCGTGTTATCGGCAAGTCGTGAGACAACTTAGCGGGAAACAATGGACGGCGATTGTGGCACTCGTCTTAGTGCTGACTGTTACCGGTCTGTTCAGCGTACGCACAGTTCGTCGCGCTATCTACTGGCGGATGCATCGGGACGAAGTCATTCGTCCATGGATGAGCCTGCCATACGTTGCCCATTCGTATCGATTGCCCCCGCGCGTCCTTTATGACGCGCTGAAAATTTCCCACCCGCCGCACGACCGCCGCCCAATCAGGCAAATCGCGAAGGAACAGAATCGCCCGGTCGAAGACGTCATCAATACTCTGCAGCAAGCGATCGCGATTCAGCGTTCCCGAGTTCAATCACCATCGTCTGGCCCGCCGCCCGCGAGATCGCCATGAGTCTTACCGATCAACTGTTGTCGGCGATCTCGACTTACGGCGTGCCGGCTTTCTTCGCGCTCATTGCGATCGCCGCCGTCGGGGTACCTTTACCAGTAACGTTCGCGCTGATTGCGGCCGGTTCATTCGTCGCGCTCGGCGAAATGAGTTTGTGGCAAGTCATTCTCGCCGGCAGTCTCGGCGCGATCCTGGGTGATCAGCTCGGATATTTACTTGGCAAAAGCTGCGGTCCTCGGCTCGCACGATGGCTCAGAAGAAAAAAAGGCGGCGCAAGGAAAATGGATCAAGCTCACGCCTTTACTGAAAGATGGGGTGCCTTGGGAATCTTCTTTTCGCGTTGGCTTGTCACGCCGCTCGGACCTTGGGTTAATTTCACCAGCGGATTGACAAACTATCGCTGGCGACACTTCCTGATTTGGGATGTTATCGGTGAGACACTGTGGGTGGTTCTCTATGTCCTGCTCGGAAAATTCTTTAGCGGCAGTGTGCAGGCTTTAGCGGATGTGCTTGGAAGTCTCGTTTGGGTTTTGGTCGGACTTATCGCAGCTGCAATTCTGATCTGGTGGATTGTTCGATCCTTCCAATCGGCTACCGAACGAGAAGGGAAACTCGCGCGGCGCGCGACATAACGATCTTAGTTCACATGCTTCGTGCCCTTCAGTTCGTTGTACACGTCTTCTACATTCGGGACGGCAAAGTTCTGGAAAGCTAAGCTTTTGTATTTCTCAGGCAGTGTGAGTTGCTGCTTCGCTTGATCGACTGTCAGGCCATTCGCAATTCCCTGTTTCACTCGGGCGCGTAAGTCGTCGAGGTAATCTCGGAAGTCTCTCATGTCGGCCGCGGTCGCCACGTTGCCGTGGCCGGGAACGTATTTCGCGTTCGGATGGTCTCTCACAATCTTGTCGAGTGTGGGAATCCAATCGTTGACGGTTGCATCCACCAGATTCGGCAGAGTCTTTGACCAGCCGAGGTCACCCATGAAGACGACGTTTGCGTCCGGCACAAATGCAAACACATCACCCCCGGTGTGACCCGGCAGGGTTGCGAGAATCACTTTGCGCTTGCCGAGCTTCAGCTCCATCGTGCCAGAGTTGAAAGTCTTTGTCGGATTCGTCAGCTTGATTGCCATCATCGCATCGAGCCGGCGTATCTGCCGCTCTAGTTGAGTCCGACGATCGTTCTGCTCCGCTGGAGTCTCGCTCAACTGCTTTTCCGCATCAGCTTTCCGCTTCTGCAACTCTTCAGGCGACGGCAGGAAGCGTTTGTTCTTCACGGTCTGCCATTGCATGACGTTGTCATGAGCGATGATCGGGACGCCGCGCGCAGCCAACACCTGATTACCACCTGTATGGTCGAGATGGTAGTGGCTATTGACGGCGTACTTGATCGGTTTGTTGGTGAGCTTCTGGATCTCGCCGATCAACTCTTCAATCGCCGCCGGTGTGAAGAACGTGTCGAAGATGACAACGCCCTCGTCACCGATCACGAAGCCGGCGTTGCCCGAAGCTAGTCCGCCTGACTTGGCGATGGCGGCATAGACGCCGTCGGCGACTTGGACTAATTGAAAGTCGTCTTCAGCTTTCGGCGACGCGGCTGCTTTGGGCAAGCTCGAAAGGATCGCCAGCGCGAGCGCGCAGACGAATATCATCATGGAGAGTTTCTTCATAAACTTTGTTGGTACGTCCGTTAACAGTGGGTTAGCACAGCAATTTGAGTTGTTCTCTGTGTCTCTGCGAGTCCTCGGTGTCTCTGTGGTGGAAATACCGCGCGAAAACATACACCACAGAGTCACAGAGAATTCACTGAGACACTGAGAGTTGATTTAAGTAATACCCAGAGTGCGGCCTTCTCCCTCTTGAGTGCGATTAAAGTTTGGCGAGAATCGCCTTCCATCTGACCCAGGCGTCGTCACGAGCCTTGCGATTAGCGTTATAAGCCGTCAACGCGTCCGCCGCCTTCTTCAACGCCGCATCGTCTGCGCCCGCCGCTAGTGCTGCCGGCGGCGGATTGTTTGGTTCACCCGCACGCATGAATCCATGGCCCGCGCCGGCGTAAGTTACCGGATCATATTTCTTCCCGAGTTCCTTCATAGCATCGACTGTGGGTGGGATCATCGCATCGATACGCATGTCGTTCTCGGCATAAAAGCCGTAAACCGGGGCGCCGATCTTCTGAACCGCGGCTTTATCAACAGCGAACGGTTGGCCCTGAGCATTGTTGCTTGGTGTTGGCCCGTAGAAGACAAAAGCCGCTTTTAAGCTTGGCCGACGCGTGGCGAAGAAGAAAGACGTGCCTCCACCCCAGCAAAAGCCCGCAGCGGCAACTTTGCCATTCGCACCGGGTAGTGCCGCAACATAATTAGCGACCGCATTTAAGTCCCCCGCGATTTGGTCTGGTGGCAACGCCCGAATCGCCTGGCCGACAGCGTTGTTTCCGGTGGCGGCAATTTCCGTCGTGCCGCCGCCGTTTGGTCCCATGCCCGAAAGTAAGTCGGGCGCGATGGCGATGTAACCAGCTTCTGCAAGTTCGTCAGTCAACTGCTGCACCCAATCGCTCATCCCAAAGATCTCGTGAATGACAACCACGGCAGTCGCCTTCTTGTTCGTCTCGGGATAGACGACGAAGCTATTCACTTCACGATTGCCGTTTTTCACTTTGACCCACTCGTGATGTCGCGGCGATTGCGCCAACTTGTTTTTCGCCCAGTCCTGGACGATCTCCGGACTGTTCGAAGCATCGGTCGCAGTCATCGCATGATGGTGCGTGTCCATCTGTGCCCTCACGACGCCTGGCATCACCAGCAGCGCCAAGGCAGTAACGAAAAGTAAACTTGCGGTAAAGCCGAGCGACCGTGTTTTCATTTGGTTCTCTGTCTCCCCTCTCAAAGAATTTTCGTTGGTGTTACGGTCTGAAGACACCGCCGATAAAATGGTCCTGCCAATGTTCGAAGCCTTCGCGATAGCCATGGAGAAAGCCATCGCGATAAGCCTGTTGATAAACGTCTCGGCTTCCTTTGCTGGAACGATACCCTCGTTTCGCTTCGCGGTAAAAGTGTGAACGCTCGGGATCGTAAGTTTGCCCGTGCCGGCCATCGTTGGCGCCGGTGATTACTCCGTCCTGATAACCGATATCATAGGCACTTAGGCTGTCATCGTAATCGGGATAGTTGCTCTGCGAATAAACGATCGTGTCATCATATGTGGGCACGCGATAGCAAACGTCAGTGTGCCGGTGGTGACTTCCGTGATGATCTCCGTGATGGTCACGGTCGGGGCACCGATCGCGATCTCTTCCGCCGGGAGGGCCTCCGCCCGGGTGGGTTCCTCCCGGATTTCCACTCCCATCCGGATTTTTTCCGTCGGTACGATTGCCTCTGCTCGGACTGCCGCCAGTGCGATTACCAGAAGGATTTCCGCCGGGATTTCCGCCAATGTTGGTGCGTCCGGGAATTATTACTTCGCCGTCTCGAGTCTCGATGATTCGCTCGCGCCGATTTGTACTCCCATCGCCTTCCATCGTGCCGCGAGCCCGGGTATTGCCGCCATCAGTTCCCGATCGTGGATTCGGATTCGCGCGGCGCGACGAGGAATCATCGTTGCCGCGACCGTGACGGTCGTTGTTGCCGGCATTGGTATCGTCGCGACCTCGACGCCCGCTGTCGTTATTTGTATTTTGTGAGCCGCTGTCGTTATTGCGGCTGCTGTTGTCATTGTTCGAACTGCTGCTGCCGCCACTGCTGGGCGGGCTAGGCGGGGGATCATTACGCGGCGCTGGTGCCGGATCACTTCTCGGACTTTCGGTGCGAGGACTTTCGCTGCGAGGACTTTCCGGTTTTCGATCGTCTTGTGCTCGCACACTCGCCGGCCCACAAAGCGCCAGCACAAACAACACTGACACGGTAGAACCTAGTTTCACTACTTGAAATTTCATTTTTGGCCTCCTTGGATGGAAACGAGACTGTTGTGTTCTCGGGAGAGCCAGGACCTGATAAGTGCCGCAATTATACGCCGCTGATGCTTGCACGCAAGACTCAATTGCGCGCGGTGATGCCCAGGGCGCGCATCCGTCGATAGAGATGGCTGCGATCGATTCCCATGAGTTCCGCCGCGCGCGAGACGTTCCCGTCTGCTTCTTCCAACTTTCTTTGAATGAACTCACGATGATAGGCGTCGCTGGCTTCTTTGAATGACGGAAACCGATACGATGACGCCGGGGGTTCGGCGCTGCCGAACGCCGGCAGGTCCTTCACCCCGACTTTGTGATTGTTGTCGTGCATGATGACTATGCGTTCGACCGTGTTGCGCAGTTCGCGGACATTACCCGGCCATGAATAGATTTGCATCGCATCAATAGCGTTGGCGTCGAATCGCAGCAACGTCCGGCCGTACGCTGTCGCGAATCTTTGGTTGAAATGTTCGATGAGCAAAGGCACATCCTCCAGCCGCTCACGAAGCGGTGGAACTTCGAACGGAATTACATTCAAACGGAAATAGAGATCGCTGCGGAAAGTCCCCTTCTCAATCTCTTCGTCGAGTTTCTTATTAGTGGCGGCAATCACGCGCACATCGACACTTTCTGGAGTGTTGCTG
>CBFHBA010000011.1:0-189571 GCA_965653675.1 uncultured bacterium | reverse complement strand
CTATTAACTGGTCGAATTCGTGAAAGATATGACGGCAATGACCAAGGGCAAAGCCTACTTTGCGAATCCGTCCAACCTTTCGCAGTTTGTTTTGATGGATTTCTTGCGCCGGAAGAAATCCCGTGTGCGATAACTCGGCTATTTCATTCTCAAAAAGTAAATCGTTTGTTTCCCGTCTGATGTTCGAGTCAGTTTGATTTGAAAATCTCCGGCGGCGAGACGTTCGATGGGGACGGCGAAGTTTACACGATTCGCGTTAGCATCGACCGGTATCTCCGCTTCGCTAAAAACAACCTCGCCGGTGCTCTTAATCAATTCCGCACGATAAATTGATTGACACGCCTCGTTGAGTATCAGCTGCACCCGTACATTTTTGTCTCGGATTGTTTCAAGTGTGAGACTCGGCGCATTCCCAGCAGTCATGGTCGAGTCGAGCACCACTACCATGTCAGTCGAAAGTTCGTGTCCCGGCGTCGGCGGCTGCTGGCCCCGGTGTGTCGCGGGTTCGGATGTGCGCTCAGCATGATGACCAACTTCCGGCGCAGGTGTCGTCGCGACGGTAGGACGAATCCGATGTGGTAGTCGAACGATTCGTGGTTCTTTTGTGGCCAACCAGATCGTGGCGAACAGCATAATCAGAATCATCGTTGCGAATGCCAACTTCCACACCGGATGTTTGAACTTCAAAAACGCTACCGTGGGCTGAGCGCCCGCCGCGGGCGCGAAGCATTCGCTCAAGGCACGCGATACTTCGATCTGATTTCGGCGCGCCGAGCTGAGCGGAAATCTTTCGACGAAAGCCCTGGCGTCTTGACCGCGCAGCCTGCGCAGCGTGTAATCGTCGGCCAGCGCGATTTCCTCCAATCGCGTCTTTCGCTCCAACGTAGAATCAAGAAAGAGCGCACGTTCAAACTGCGCTTGCTTGTTTGCAGCCAATTGCCCGAGAAGAAACCGCCGAATCGCGGCGTCAGCAAACTGCGACTGATTTAAGTTCGTGATCATTTCAATTCTTATCGTGCAGTCTGCGATGATTCGAGACATTGCTCGATGCAGACCTGCAACTTCGCGCGTATCCGCAACGCGCGCAGCCGTAAATTGCTATTACTGATGCCCAACGCCGCCGCGATCCGCTTACGCAAGTTAATCTTTGCGCGTTTATCTGCGGCATAGTACTGCTCGATGATTTCGCGCGCGTGCGGCGTCAGTTTCTCGATGCATTTGTCCAGGCATAAGTACGTTTGTTCTTTGACGACTGAATCGTCAGGCGGTGGGGCGAGTTCGGACAGCCGCGGCCGTTTCAGATACTCATGATGGACATTATTCATCACGCCCAGAAAGTAAAGTGATTTGTCGCCAACGTAGGTCGCTTCAATATCTCGCACGCGGTGGGCGACGCGATCGATGGTTTCGTCTGCGAGTTCTTCAGGAACTTTGCAGCCGCGCGAAGCGAGGATGGCGATAAGCCGCCAGCGAATTTTTTCGTAAAGTTCCCCCGCTTGTTCAGGGTTCAGGTCGAGCCACAATAGCAACCGATCGAAATCAGTCTGCCTGAGATCTTTAGGTTTCGGCGCTGATGACATTGGCTTCAACGCATCTCCCTCGCCCTTTGGGAGAGGGCCGGGGTGAGGGTTTTTACGTCGCGCCACTACGCCCTCACCCTAACCCTCTCCCAAAGGGAGAGGGAACAAAGTCGTACGCGCTTTGATGACGAGGACAACCCGAAGGCGTTGCCCTCGCCATCCGCGGCGCTCGGTTCATTGCTTTACGATTTCGGACAGGGTCACGGTTCGCTCTTTTGTCTCGCCTGCAACTTTGACCAGAGCTTTGCCCGCTTTGTCGTCCAAGCTGACAATCGTAGCCTCGACCGCCGAGCCGTTGATCGTGACTTTCACTTTGTCGCCGGCCTTGAAAGCGATGTTCGGCGCCGGATGTTCGACTTCGGCGGAAGTTGTCGCTGCCGGAGTAGCCACCGCTTGGACGGTCGGACTCGGAGTCGGCGTTGCGTCGGGCGAAGTCGATTCACAGGCACTGATCAGCAAAGCCAGCGCCAGCACTGCAATGATTTTCATCGTCATGTTCGTCACTCTCCTTTTGCTCAAGTTTCAGAGGTTCCGCTAGTCGTTCCGGAAGCTCAAACTCGCTGGTGAATGGCGTTTGGGCGCAAAATGTTTCAGCAATTGCAGAAATATTCTTGTTTGCGGGTTCTGCGATTAGAATTGGGTGCCGAAAACCAGGGCAGATTGCTGAGGCGTCACTGATGACGCCTCCCAACCATGCAGATTTCAATTGATGGACGACTGGAGCCCAGAACAATTTTCCGGGCCCCGCGCTTCAGGCGTTCAAAAGAGAAAGGAGCAAATCATGAAGACTAAAGCCAGCCTCGCGGGAGAACCCATGCACCCGATGTTCGTTCATTATCCGATCGCGTTGTGGACTACGTCGGTGATCACAGATGTAATCTACTATTTCTCTCGGCACGCGACTCTTCCCGTAATCTCGAAGTTTCTAATCGCAGCCGGAATCGTCGGGGCGATCGCGGCGGCCATTCCCGGCTTAGTAGATTGGACCGGAATTACGCAACCCGCCGTCAAAACGGTTGCGACCAGGCACTTGGTCTTAAACATCCTCGCGCTGGTGCTATTTGCTGTCAGTCTCTACCTCCGGATGAGCCACTACGGCGCGCCGCTGGTGGGATTTAGTCTTAAAATCCCATTCGTAATTTCAGTTGTCGGGTGGCTATTGGTGGTTATCTCAGCCAGTTTGGGCGGCAAGCTGGTTTATGAACATCGCATGGGAGTGAACGAAGCGCCGACACCGCCCGGGGGTTAACAAGATTTTCCGTTCGGCGATAAGCGCGCTTCGAATCCGTTAGGGTTCTGAATTCGAATGAGAATGGCGCTTGAGATGAAAAACGTTTTAGCTGTGTGAGTTAGCTTTTTTCGCAGGATTGCAAGGAGGTCAGTACCGGGAGCGATAGCGACCGGGTCGTATGAACATTCGGCTGATCGTTTACCCGGTCGCTATCGCTCCCGGTACCGACTTCACAATAACATCATCCGTTATTTTTTTGTCCGCTGAAATCGTAGGTCAAAATCAGACGAAGCGATCCGTCCTGCACTTCGGAGTGTACATCTTTGATCGCGGCTTTGAGTGTGCCGTCAGCCTGTTTAATCGGCAGCGACAACGCGAGCTGTGACACGCGCAGGACTTCGAAAGGATTCACTTGCGCGGCGATTGTTTGCCGCACGAATGCGGTGACGAGCGCGCTGATGAGCGGCGAGACATCTTCGAGATTTACTTCCTCAACGTTCAGTGCGCCATAAACTGTCTGCTTGGATTGATCGAATGAGAGATCGACAGTCGCGCGCGCTGTCCCTTTGAACTGAACGCACTTGCCAACCAGACCATAGCTACCGGTGAACGCGAGCGGCGCGACGATCTTGCCGCCAGTGAAACGCACCGAAGTTTTCACATCGCCGCTTTGTTGATTAAGCACGACGACGTTGTTGCACCCGGCTTGAAACATCGCCGGCTCCATTGGCGACGATGATTGCATTTGTCCCAGTTTCAGTTGCGGCGAACCGAGCTGTTGAAAAATCGTGCCGAGCAATGCGTCAAAAAACTTTTCGTCAATCGCGACGGTCACGTTGGCGGTATTGCTCGTACTTGCGTCAGGTGGACGCAGCGCCGCGCCCGGCAGACTTCCAAACCGCGGACGACCGAGAAAGTAGACGGCCGCCACTCCGCCGATTAGCAGTCCGAGGACAAGGCCGAGCAGGAGGCGCTTCATTGTGGAGACGGGCTCATGGTCGGTGCCGGCGATGTGCCTGGCTCAGCGTGCATGTTCGCAATCATGGCTTTTACGATGGCGGTAATCGCCCCAGTGAGCGCGTCGATCTGTTGCCGCACTTTTTCAGGTGGCACTGCCGCATAACCGGCCGGAATGTCGAATATTGAGGTGTCGATGTTCGTATTGATGTCGCGCATTTCCGCGACGATGCGCGCCGAGTTCACACCCTTCACATTGCCAGAACTTTCCGCGTCGATCTCCGCGCGCAATGGTAAGCGAGTTTCCTTATCGATGTAGAAGAATGCTTGCGCCGTAACTTCGCCTGCCTGGGTGTTCGTGTTCTTTGCGGTTGCGTAACTGTATTTCTCAGCCGTGCGCCCGTTGATCTGTTCTTCGCCGGCTTTTTGGACGCCATTCTTGTTCTTCAAACTGTCCACGATCTGGCCGGGCGTCATCAACTTTTGCAAATCCGTTCCCGTCGCTTCCTTGTTCAGTTCCGCATATTGTTTGCGACTAGGCGCAATCACGTAATGATGATTGTCGTGGTCGAGATACACCAACGGCGTGCCGTCCGGAAGTTTGAATTCGACGCGACGATCGGCGCCATTGCGCGCGACTTGTACTGACAGTGGCGGCACACCCATCGTCTTGTCTCCCCCCGACGTCTCAATCGTGAACATCAGCGTCGCGCTATACTTGTCCGGCTCAGACGCGTTGAAGTTTGACGTTGAATCGCTGGTTGAGCTGCTCAGATTTGCGTTTGTGTTCGCTGGAGCAATGTTCGCGTTCACGTTCGCGTTGGAGTTGTTTGTATTTGTCGCGGGCTGACAAGCGAGAAAAACGATTATCCCGAGCGACACGATTAAGAAAATCGAAATGCCATGAGTCTTGATTGAGCGCATAGTCACCTCTGCCGGCGCGACGAGGGGGACCGTCTCTCAAATGACTGCTGAATTTGGAAGGGGACAAGAGAAGAATACCACGCACCCGCGGGCGTTGGCGAAAAGTTCGACACTTTGAAACAAAAAGTTGACATGTACGGAAGCGCTGACGTAAAAGGCCATTGATTTCTACATGATCTCAGTACCGTTTAGACGGCGGATTTGTCGCCGCGTCGGATTATTAAGGAGCGGAAAAATGAAGAAGCTGTTTGCGCTGTTTGCACTGATCTCAGTCGTCCTCGCGTGTAACCTAATAGGCAAAAAAGGAAAGAATACCAACTCGTCGTCTTCATCTTCGAGCGGCGCCGGCAGTGCTGGCGGCGAGCCTGTGGAAAAAGCAAATCCAACGGCGGCGCAATTGGCGGCGATCGCCAACGGGCATCCGGTCACTTGGGATCAACAGGGAATTACCTGGACCCTGCCTCCGAGCTGGAAGAAAAACTCTACGACAACAAATGCCGCCGATTTCGGCTCTGGAACTGAAGCATTCATGAGTGCGAATATCTCAGTGATGAGTGAGGATTTTCCGACCGATGTCAGCCTGAAAGCGTTTTATGATGGCGCGAAGACACGGAAAAAGAATGGTGAGGTTGATGAACTTAAGTGGTTGGAGCTTGATGGCTTGAAGGGCTTGGAGTTTCGCGAATCGAAACCTGAGGAGCCGGATGGTATTCGGCGTCTGCAATGGATGGCTTACCGCAAGTACGGCGGCCAGTCACAGATGGTGAATCTCATCCTCTCAGGACACGGACCGACATTCGATAAGCATGTAGACGAGTTGTACGCGATCCTTTATTCGACAAAGATCACGCACTAACGAGGCCGGGAAAAGGGACAAAGGGGAAAGGGCAACCGAGTTTCACCTCTTCCCCTTTTCCCCTCTTCTCCCTTCCCCGGTTCAGTTCTTCTTAATGTAATTCTTGTGAACAACCGCGTCGCCTCTTGCACGGTCGCGAGTCTCAAACGAAACATTGCCGGTCGATTCGCGAGTGACGACTTGCACGCGACGCGTGACGTCCTTAGGCTTCGCTTCCGCTTTCGAGTCGTCAAGCAGCCCGCGAACTTCGTCGGTTGAGGGCGGCGCGAACTTCTTATCTCGTTGTAACTCAGCCACTGCTTCAATCGCACTGGCCTTCAACAGCTTCGGCCAAAGCTTCTTGAACAGCGCACTCGACGCGTAGACGTCCGCACTGTTGACTTGGCCGTTGATCGCGAAGACGTAACCGATCACGTCGGGTTTGCCTTCAACGATGCCGCGCAGAGACCGCAGGTAATCGTCAGCCGTCTGCTGTACCTCGCGGTTTTCGAGCGTTAATTGGAAACTAGAGGGTGAATCGTTGCGGGTCACGGGAGCGCCGACATTTGAGCTGAGTTTGTCCTGCGCGACTGAAACTTCGCGCCAAACTTCGCTCTGCGATGACTTCAATTTAGCCGCGAGCTTGACGTCGCGACTGGCTACGGTATTCGACGACGAGGTAAATTTCGTGACCTCCTCGTTACCCCGTTGCGTCCAGCGGCCGTGCTCTACGCAATAAGCGTCAATGGGAATAACGCCCGAACGTGGCGGCAAGATTAAATCGACAGCAAGCATGCGATCCTGCTGGCCGCCTTTGACGATGTCGCCAGACTGCACGTAGACCTCTTCGTTCGACAGGTTCTCGATCGATAGTTGATTCACTTCACGCGTCTCGCGCACGATGACCTTCTTCTGAATCAAGGCCTCTTCCAAGGTGATGAACGTCTGGC
The DNA here is from genome assembly GCA_965653675.1 of uncultured bacterium. Lineage (GTDB taxonomy): Bacteria > Acidobacteriota > Blastocatellia > Pyrinomonadales > Pyrinomonadaceae > UBA11740. The sequence continues at coordinate 183,094 of CBFHBA010000011.1, read as the reverse complement.
CTTTGATCTTGTCCTTCCCATGCACGAGAAAGACCGACAGGTTGCCGTGCGTGAACGGACCTTCGAGCTGATATTCGTCTTTTTCCTGCGGGTTTGGTGCGAATTGGCCTCCCCACGCCGCCGCGATTCCAAGCGGTGCCGCGACCAGTGCGGCCAGCATCAAAAACATTCCAAACACATTCCACTTCATCATGCTTCTCCCTTCAGTGTGAAAACCGCGGCGCACGTCGGCCATCCGCGTTTCAAGTTGAACGGGGAGACCTGCAACGGTCTTGCTAACTCTGGAGGTTCCGTGAAAGAGCGCGCGGAGCCTTTGTGGATTTAGAACGTGATTGGAGAGACTTCTTGCGCGGTTGGATTGGAAGGGAAACGCCGCCGTTGCCCATTGCGTCGCGTCTTGAGTTGTGTACGCCCGACTTTTCCTATACTTGACGAACTTCGAGGGGATCAGGCTTGCCCCAGTCATTCATTTTGGTTTCCGTCTCAAACACATGTGCCAGATCTACATTGATTAGGGGTTGTGCGGGCATCGTGGATTCTCCGTTTGAGGTATCTCAGGGCTCGCATTAAGAGCTAACCCGTCGCCTTGTGCAAGGTCTAACAGTAGGCGAGGTCAGGGCTTTGTTGGGCTTTGTGGTTGTTGCGTACTCGTGTTCGGTTTCGTTTGCGACCTAGGTTTCCGGCGCGTCGTCGGTTTCGTTCCCGTGTTCGGTTTTCTTCCAGGTTTCGACGGCTTGGTCGGCTTAGTTCCTGAGGCAGTCTCATCATTCGCGCGTTCACTGCCAGAGCTCGCCGCTTCGGCAGGCCGGTCTATAACCACAGGAATTGTCCGCTTGGTTCGCGGGTCCGTCAGGTTAACGATAATAATGTCGCGAATAGTCTTGTCCTTTGGATCCAACTTTAGCTCAAGCGTCATAGTCGTTGGAGATACGTTTTTGCGAAAGGATTTCGCGCCGGGAATCTCTACTTGCGAAAAGTAGTCGAGACCGACACCTTCCAGCGACAAACCAAGAATCGGGTTGGGTTTTGCATCCGCTTGATAATGCGTGATCGATATTTTGTCGACCCTGGCAATGTTTGGATTTGGAAAAGACTTTGTCGCATATGTCGAGTCTTCATCGTTTTTGTTCTTGTCCTTTTTATTCTTGTCCTTTTCGTCCTTGTCCTTTTCACTGCGGTGAATCACAGTGACTTCAAGGTTGGGTGAATCGGTAGCAGGAAATTCGATTTCGAAGAGTCCGGTGGCCAATATCGTGAAATCGGCCGGATAGTTGTTAACCAGGACCTCAGTAACACTGTCGAACTTGCTGCCGGTAAGATGACCGACAAATGTCTGACTTCCTGCCTTCAGCACCTTCAAATCGTCAATTGCCAAAACCGACGCGTCAGAAAACATCGGGGCCTGCGCGTCCAACTTGACCCAAATCGAATCTTTGTCCGGCACGACGGCCGAATTTTCGAGTTCCTCAAGGAGATTCTTGTACGGAACGGGACGCGGGTTACCATGGTCGTCGTAAAGCAGTCTTTGGGCGGCATCCCTCCCCTGCGGGCAATTCGTGTCATTCTTTTTGGTACACGTGTAACTATCGTTAATAACAAGCCTCAGATTGTTGATAACCCTGGCTCGTCCCGGCGTGACTAGAGTAATCGTGGGAGTGCCCTTAAAGTCCCCCAGCGAAAATGCGAGCACTAACTGTTTCGAATTTACAAATTCAAAATCACCTACAGGCGTGGGTTCGAACGAATCGTCCGTACGCGTGACGGCCAGCTCTGATTGCGCCAGTCCAATGGAATGACGAAGCGCGACTCCATTTACCAACACGCCGATTTGCGGCGAAAAGTACTCGCCAGAAACATGCACGATGACCCGCTGTCCCGGTCGGACCGGGCGGTACTGGAGACCCGTCACCCAAAAATTGTTTTGCGTCGTGCTCGGAATGATGAGGTCAAAACTTGTTGGAGCGTTGCCGCATTTTTTGGCGCTATCGAAATCTGCGGGAGCATAGGCCGTCCGCGGAAAATAACAGCCCGTAGCCGTTAAGGTCAGCGCGTAAGCATTCTCCGGAACAACCAGTACTGCGTAAGTATTTTGCAAGCCGGGCGCAATCCGTTCAGTACCTGGCTTCGGACCAAACGTCCAGCCAAAAACGTCGGTGCCTTTGCCAAATGCCGAGGCATACACTTCCTGTTGCAGAAACTGCTGGTAAATGTCGCGCTGTCTTTGGTAATTGATGCTGACACCGAGTCCAGATAACCAACTGAAGAGTCCCATCAAATTGAAATTCTTTTCTTTGTCCTGAATGTCGTTCACGTTCAGCGCGCTTTGTCGCGGAATCAGATCGAGAGTGCGAGCACCGGCGCCCGCGGGCCCTCCGTGCCATTCCCGTAGAGTCCTTTTTTCTTCCTCCAGAAAGCCCTCGGGGTTAGATTCCAACTGCCTCAGAATTCGCTTGTTTTCTTCCCGCAAGCTCTCTGGGTCAGAATTCTTCTTAACCACTGCGATGGCCTTTTTAATGTCTTCCTCTGTGCGCGGCCGATCAGTTGAATAAGGATTGCACTTGAGTCGACGTTCCAGCGCGCCTCGGTTCGGTTTAATCACATCGTCTGGTTGATCCTCGTAGGCGCAGTCGCTGTCTCGTGGGAGTCCTGCGTCAGGCTGTCTTTCCGCCACGTGCTCGTAATACTTGTCCACATGCCACCATACCTGCGCCACCATGCGATTGGCTTTGTCGGGCACGGTGTAAAACGATTGCGGAAGTTCGACAAAAACCAGTCGCTGACCGGGCCCTACTTCATCCCGCATAGTTGTCAGTTGTTTCGCGATAATTTCGTATTGCAGATTGAGGTAATTATCGAGTTTTGTTGAGGCACCTAGGTTCGGAAGGTTGAAGAGCTGCTTTTGGAAGTCGTTTGATTTCACCAACGCGTCGACCACGGAATCTCCCATCGGAGATGGCATCGGCGGCGGACTCGGACTTGTCAAACCAGTTGAAGTAGCCGTAATCCCATTAATCTCGCTCGTCAAACTTTGAATTTCACCGTTCAGTTGAGTTTGCTGCTGGATCTTCTGTTCGATCTCGACGTCTTTCGTCTTCTTCTCTTCATCAGTTGTCGTCTTCGATTCGTTCATCCGCTCACGGTCTATTCGCAGCGTGGCGAGCTGGTCATTAACAGTACGCACCTCGGCCTGCCGCTGGTCGCGTTGCGCAAGAAGCGTGTGCCGACGATCCTGATTAAAAGTCAGCTCTTTCTTAGCCTGGTCGTTTTGAAAACCAGTACCCTGATTAAAGCCCACGCCGATTCCTAACAGCTCCTTCAAAGCGTCGAGCCGGGTACTGTTAACCTCGTTTGGATCGAGATCGCCGTCCCCAAATGCCTTACTCTGCAGCTTTTCAGCCTGAGCGCGCATTCGGGCGAGCAGGTAGTGCGCTTGTTCGAGTGACCAGATGTTCGGCTGGCCGAAAGTAATAATGATCGGCTGTCCAGTTTGCTGCTGCCCATTTTGCTGTGCCCGCAGAACTGGTAAAGGTCCGATCATTGATGCGATGAACAGAATTGCCAGCACGCGCCGGTAAGTACCCTTTAGAACTCGCATTTTAAGAGCTCCTTTAGATTAGTCCTGCAACGACATAGGATGGATAGTGCCTTTGTTCAAGCCGCGTCGTCATTCATCAGATATGAAATGTCTTGCCAAAACATTTCAGGGCGATTGCCAACTTAGATTTCGACGATCGTGCGGCCACCCAGCCAGTGATTGACACGAACTTACTACACGTTTACTCTGCGCTTGCCTTAGAGACACACGGCGCTTCCGGCGCATGTAAACTCCAGAATCTAAATCGATCCAGCCCGTTTGCAGGTTACTGGCGGGCTCTCATCATTGTGATGCAATGGCCGGGCAATCCCAGGTAAACGCAACTAAGCAATGAAGAAGAGCTGGGTTTTATCTCAAGACGCTTTCGATGCAATGCTCGCTTGGCTTGATTCCGATCGAGAGGTTGCCGGCGGCAAGTACGAAATTATTCGCGTCCGCTTGATTAAGATCTTCGTCTGCCGGGGCTGCGCGAACGCCGAAGAACTGGCTGATGAAACGATCAACCGCGTCGTGTCCAAGGTGCAGGAAATCGTCAGTAACTGGCAAGGCGATCCGGCGCTCTATTTCTATCGGGTCGCGCAGAATATCTATCGCGAGCGGTGGAAACAAATGACGCGCCAAGTCGACATTCCAATCGATGAACCTGCCGCCCCGCCGATTGTGGTTAACGAGGTCGAGTACGAATGCCTCGAACAATGTTTGCGGAAACTCGATGACGACGAGAGATTACTAGTGGTCGACTATTATCAAAGTCAGGGCCGCGCCAAGATCGATCAGCACAAAAAAATGGCCGCCGAGATGGGAATTGCTGTTAACGCACTCAGAATTCGCGCGCACCGGATTCGCCGGCAGTTGAAGACCTGTGTTGTTGATTGCCTCGAGGCGCAGCCTGTGAATTGAAATGTTTCCTGCTAATCACACATATCAAGCAGAGATCGCCCCAGACCTGGAGGGTCAGCTCCAATGACGCCGAGTTCAGATTTACAGGAAAGGCTCCGGCGCTATCTGCTGGGGCAATTGACTGCTGCTGAACAGGAAGAGATCGAAAAGGAATTGATCGCAAACGGCGATTTATTCGAGGAGTTGCTCGTGATTGAAGACGAGATCATCGACGAATATCTTCACGGAGAATTCAGCCCAACGGACGTCGCTGCTTTCGAAACACAGTTCCTTTCAACACCTGAGCGATACAACCAGCTAAAATTCGGACGCATTTTCCAGACATTTCTTTTGCAGAACAAACCGATCGCGGCCCCGGAGTTTATGCGTGCGCCTAAGCGCTCGGGATGGATGCAATTCCCCTTTTCATCCCCATGGCGACTTGCCGCTGTGGCGATTGTGATCGTGGGAATTGCGCTAGGGACATGGCAACTGTTCTTTCGTCAATCGGAAGTCGACAAGGGTCTTATCGCTCTTAACGCCGCTTATCGCGAACAACGCCCCACCGAGTCTCGAATCTCAAATTTCGACTATGCACCATTCATAGTTACACGGGGATCGGAAGCGGGAAAGGCTGATGAAAATGAATTGCGTCGGGCCGAACTTACATTGCTCGACGCGCTCACGCATAACCCTACGCCAACCGCTTATCACGCTTTGGGCAAAGTGTATTTGGCCAAGAAAGACTTCGATAAGGCCATCGAAAACTTTGACAAGGCTCTCCAAGCAGATCCAAAGAACGCAAAGCTCTTAAGTGACCTCGGGGCTTCGTGGTTGGAAAAGGGCAAGTTCGAGCAGAATGAGACGAAACCTGGTCAGAACTTTGAGGATTATGCGCGGAGTCTTGAATACATAAGCCGAGCGCTCGAAGTAAATCCCAATCTTCTGGAAGCGCTTTTCAATCGTGGACTGGTCCATCAACTGTTGATGTTGCCGGAACAAGCGGCAGAGGATTGGCGGAGCTATCTGGAAAAAGATCCCAACTCAAAGTGGGCGGATGAGGCAAGACAGAATCTGAGATCGCTTGAGGAACAGAAACTGAAGACCTCCCAGACAAAAGAGAAACTGCTACAAGATTTCCTACGCGCACACAACAGTCACGATGATGACTCGGCTTGGCATGTAATCAGTATTAGCCGGGACGCTATCTCGAGAACAATGATTTGGGAGCAACTACTTGATCGCTACTTGCAGGCATCGACGGCCGGTCGTGCGGACGATGCGAGACATGATCTGAAAGCTCTGGCTTACGAAGGCGAATTGGAGGATCGAAGAGCGGATGACAGATATGTCATCGACCTAACTCGCTTTTATCAGAGTGCCTCTGAACGTCAAAAAGTGAATCTCGCTCAGGCTCGCGAGCTGATGAAGCAGGGACACGAGGCTTATCTCAAAGGTGATTTAGACAAAGCGACAGATTCATACGCGAATGCTAAACGAATGTTTGTGGGTATCGGAGATCAATCCGAGTCCAAGTATGCGTCGTATTGGATTGGGAATTGTGATGTTCAAGTCGGCAAGACGCAGGAGGGTTTATCAATCCTGGAAAATTTGGTGCTCTCTTTGCAGAAAGAAAACTACCAATGGCTGCTGATGCGAAGCCTGTACGTTGCTTCGACCGCGTGTCACAACCTTGACGAGTATTCCAAGGCCATTAATTACAACCGGCGAGCTCTCTCTGTGGCTGAACGCATCAACGACGTTATTGGGATCTTTGATGCATCCAACGTCCTCATATTTCAGTATGTCAGTGCCGGCAATCACACGCAGGCGCTTGGATATGTACGCCGAAGCCTGTCCGTAATCAATGAATGTCCGCTAAATGGAACTCAGTCAGGGCGATACTATTCGATTGTTGCTGTAGCTTTCGATGACGCAGGTTTGTCGTACGCTGCGATCGACTACGAGAAAGAAGCGCTTAAGCGCGCAATTGAGATTAATCTCGCACAGAACATATCGGCCCGCTACGCGCGTCTCGGCGTTATGTACGCAAGAGTTGGAAAATTTGAGAACGCATTTCGGAGTCTGGATTTAGCGTACACCGCTGCCAAGTCGTGTCCTGACGAGGCTACACGCAAGGAGATGATCGGGTTTTCGTCCTTGGAGACAGGTCATCTATATCGAGAGCAGGGCCAATTTGCCAAAGCAATCAGCTATTACGATCAGACGATCTCGGTCGGCGAAAACCTCCGATTTCAAAACACTTTGTACGAGGCGCACAAGAACCGACTTTTTTGTTATCTCGCTCTCAAAGACGATCGCGCGGCTGCTGAGGAACTCAGGAACACCATGGGTCTTGCGGAAAAGTATCGGTCAACGATCGTAGAGGTTGATAACCGCAACGGCTTCTTCGATATTCAACAGAACGTGTACGACCTGGCGATTGATTTTGCTTACTCGAGAGAAGACGATCCGCAAACAGCCTTTCGGTATTCAGAAGACTCTCGGTCGCGTTCATTACTGGATTCGGTCATCGGTCAGGCCAGGATTTCTGACAAACAGGCCCCAGACGTATCTTTTGCTTCAGTCACTCAACCACTCAGCCTGGCGGACATACAGCGGCGACTGCCGGCGAATGCTCAGATACTTCAGTATGCTGTTCTCACTGACAGGGTTCTGATCTGGATAGTGTCCAACACTCAGTTCACTGCCGTCGATACAAGAATCTCGCAGCGAGAACTGGAGAAGGCTGTTAACGAATACCTTCAGTTTATTGCGGCTCCCACGCCCCGGCCAGAGGAAATACAAAGCAGGGCAAAAGGGTTATACGAGATTCTGATTCAGCCAGCAGAATCGCTGCTCGACCGGAAGAAGACCATAAATTTGGTGCCCGATAAGTTTTTGACTGCGGTGCCTTTTGGCACTTTGATTTCGCCGACGAGTGGCAGGTATCTGCTTGAAGACTATCTGCTTGAGACGTCACCCAGTGCGAGTCTGTTGGTGATTCTCTCAGAGATGGCGCACAAAAAAGACGGTCCTCGGGAGGAGCGCGTACTCAGTATCGGTAATCCGAGGTTTGATCGGGACGCCTTTCCGACGCTCGCGGATTTGCCCGCGGCTGGACGCGAGGCTGAGCAAGTCGCCGCTTGTTATAGCTCGTCGCGCGTGTTCACCGGAATCGATGCCACGCGGCAAGCGGTCAATTCCGAAATGCCGAATGCAGATGTCATTCACTTCGCATCGCACTCAGTTGCCGACGAGGTTTCTCCGATGCAGTCGAAACTCGTGCTCGCAAAAGATCGCGCCGTCGCTGACTCGTCCCAGAGGTCAGATGGATCGATGCGGGCGTACGAAATTTATCGCTTGAAGCTGGTGCATACACGGCTGGCGGTTTTGTCCGCATGTCATACCGGAGCAGAACGGTATTATCGCGGCGAGGGCATGATCAGTTTGGCGCGTCCATTTCTCGCGGCTGGCGTGCCCTTAGTGGTAGTGAGCCTTTGGGCGGTCGATTCAGATGCTAGTGCCAAGTTGATGATCAGCTTTCATCAACATCGCAAGCGAGAGAACCTTTCAAGTGCCGAAGCGCTTCGTCAAGCCCAGCTAGATATGCTCAAGAAACCTGATGAACGCCTTCACGGCATTTCTTGCTGGGGTGCGTTTGAGTTGATTGGCGGAAGTACGACCTACTAACAACTTTCGATGCGGTTAGAACCGACATCGGTGTAAAGGCAAAATCACCATGACTAAAAAACTTCTTTGTGCGTTAACTGTAGCGTTAGCGTTGTCGGCTTGTCTGCTGGCTTTGAGTTGCAAGAAGGTCCCGCCGCCAACAGCTGGCGCGCCAGGAGAGAGTACCACCGTCGAAGTTACCTTTGATGGGATAATGGTTTTTCGTCAGGTTGCGGACCACTATGAGGTCGGCGTTCTCGACAGTAAGCAAGTGGATCATACGTTACAAATCACAGTCGGTAATCAAGTGTTACCTGACGCTAAGCTGGCTGAATTCGTCAAAACGAAACCGTGGACTCTTAACGTGGTGACGGCTTCAGGGAACCAGGTCGCGAATATAAGAGCTCGCCAATACAAAACATGTAATCGATTACAAGATACACAGGATCCTCAACTCGACATCAAACACGTCTTCGATTTGTGTTGGCTGCTCGACATGGAGACGGAGTTGCATGACGGGAAGCCGCTTCCGATGGACGAGGGAAAATTAACACCGATAATCAAGTTGAATAATGGCGAACTTTACACCAAATACAACTACGGTCCACTCGACGCCGGTAAAGGTGAACCTGTAACCTATAATCCAATTGGCTATGTTTCAGACATGGTCGCCCTCAGAGTAAACCTTAATCCCGGCGAAAAACTGGTGCTCAGTGCCGGCAATCAGGAAATATTCAGTCTTACACCCGAAGGCGAGCATTGTGCCGGGATATTCAACCGACCAAATAAATACGATGAGGAATCGCATTTTCACTACTACTACGACCTGCTATTCAGTAGCGTACCTAAAGAGGAGCGATACCAAATTCGGCGTTCGAAGAGTCTAACGACCACTCCTCCCAACTTCAACAATCCTGGCCCTCCCCAAAATAAGTCCGATAAGGACTTTAATATTCTGAATGAAATCAGGATTCTATGTTTCGACCACGAAATGTGCGGTGCCGTTTTTCTGGGCAAGAGCACGGGCCCTTTAAAGTAAGAGCTAATCCCTTACCCCTCATGCACCGTTGGCGCGTCGGCGTGGGGAACGAAGCAGCTCCGGCATCTCGCTTCGTACATGCCGGCGCCACCGACGGCTACGCGTTCTTCCGATTCAAAAGTGCGCTGCGTGTAATTGGCTGGCTGGCCGCACTTCATGCAGATGGCGTGCGTCTTCGTAATGTACTCAGCAATTGCCAGAAGCTGCGGCATCGGTTCCCAGGGCTTGGCCGTGTAATCCGTATCGAGCCCGGCGATGATTACGCGTATGCCGCGCGCGGCTAACTCGTTAGCAACATTAATGAGTTCGTTGTCGAAGAACTGAGCTTCATCGATGCCGACAACTTCCGTTTCGGGTTCGACGCTGGCGCGAATTTGTGCGGCGGTGCGCACGTTCGAAGATTCATGCTTCATCTCAGAATGCGAGACGATGTGATCATTTGAAAAGCGTGCGTCGATCTCCGGTTTGAATACCTGAACTTTCTGACGCGCAATCTTTGCGCGGCGCAGGCGGCGAATTAATTCTTCGGACTTGCCGGAAAACATCGAGCCGGCGATCACTTCAACCCATCCGGCGTGCGTGGCTTTGGCAGTTTCTCTTCCTGCGGGCGTTTCATTTTCCTGTGGTTCAATCGTGCGAATCATTCTTGGGGTTGTGCTCATCAATTGTCTGTGGATTTTCTTTGAGAGTAGTGCAAAGCGTCGCGGCAGTCTAAATCAAAGCCTGTATATTTCCAAAGCGGACTTATCCACAGATTACGCACTACACAGATAAGAACTGAAACGTTTAAGTAGTATCGTTCAAATTCATGACTGGTGTGTTCAAAGGCCTTCCAGTAAATGGTCTCACAGCTCTTTGTCTATGTAATCTGTGGATTTATTTCCCCCAGCCACCGCCGCTCGGCGTCTCGATGCGCACGCGATCGCCCGGTTCCATATCCCAGCTTCCTTTCGAACTGAGCTGCTCGCGCGAGCCATCACGACGGATGATAAATGCGCGCCCTTTTTCGCCGTCGGCGCCGCCTTGCAGTCCGTATGGCGCGCGTCGTCGTCGATCAGAAAGCATAGCCATGCGCGCATGCGCCAGCGTTTCTATTTCACGAATCGCACCGTCGCCGCCTTTATGTTTTCCGCGACCACCGGACCCCGGACGAATGCGATATGTGCGCACGCGCAAAGGGTAGGCGTACTCCAAAGCTTCCGCCGGCGTGTTGAGACTATTCGTCATGTGCGTGTGTGTGGCATTCATGCCATCCGCCACAGGTCGCGCGCCCATGCCGCCCGCTACCGTCTCATAATAAGAAAATTCGCGGCCGGTTCTCGGATCAATTCCTCCAATCGTTAAATTGTTCATCGTGCCCTGGCTCGCAGCCGGAATGCGATCGGGAACGGCTTTGGCGAGCGCTTTGAAAACCGTATCGACAATCCGCTGCGACGTTTCGACATTACCGCCGGCAACCGACGCTGGCGGGCGAGCATTGACGACCGTTCCATCGGGCGCATTAACATCGATTGGTTCAATCAATCCGGCGCTGGCGGGAATGTCGCCGCCAACCAAACAACGAAAGCAGTACGAGACTGCTGAGACCGTGATCGCCTCAACCGCGTTGAGCGCGCCGGCCACTTCGGGCGAGCTGCCGGTGAAATCGACCCTAGCGTGTTCGCCCTTAATTGTCAGTCGCACGCGAATCGGAATTTCGCGTTCACTGATGCCGTCGTCGTCGAGCGCGTCTTCTGCTTCGTATGTACCGTCGGGAATTGAAGCAATCGCGCGGCGCATCATGCGCGCGGAATACGAGATTAGGTGCTGCGCATAATCGCGAGCCTCTTTTTGTCCACGCCGTTCGACAATTTCCAGTAGACGCATCTCGCCAGTCTTTAAAGATCCAATTTGCGCTTCAAAGTCCGCGCGGCGCTCGTCGCTGCTGCGGACATTGGTGAGAATCAACTTCATCACGTCGTCGCAGATTTCGCCGCGCACGATCCGAATTGGCGGAATGCGCACACCTTCACCGTAAACGTCGGTTGCCAGGCCCATCGATCCCGGCATTGCGCCTCCGATGTCCGCGTGATGCGCGCGATTGGCAATGAAGAACAAGGCTGCAGGCTGCAGACGGCGGGAAGCAGGAGTCCGTTTCTTATGTCCTGCCGTCTGCCTCCTGCCTCGTGCCGTCTGCGCAAAGACGCCCATCACCAACGTCACATCCGGCAAGTGCGTACCGCCCGCAAACGGATCGTTGACGGCGACCACATCGCCGGGCCCGATTTCGACGTCTCGCAGCGCCGCGGCGACAGCCATCGGCATTGAGCCGAGATGCACCGGCATGTGATCACCTTGCGCGATTACTCGGCCATCCGCATCAAACACGGCGCACGAGTAATCGCGCCGTTCTTTGATGTTCGGCGAGAACGAAGTGCGTCGCAGCGTCACCCCCATCTCTTCCGCGACCGAGGTGTACAGCGCGCGGTAGATTTCCAGCGTGGTCGGATCGAACGTTTTCATATCTTCAACAGTATTGAGTCATGCTGTCCATCTCATGGTCAGGAAGAGCGGCTCGCCGCCGCCTTAATGAAGTGCCAGGGCAAGCCCCTCTTCCTAACTGGAATTAGCTACAGTTGGATTACTAAATTCGTGTGTCGATCAAGTGCTGCGCACGTATTCTCAGGTATCAGAGTCGTCGCTGAGTATTCGGTAACAATGCACGGCGTCCGCAGCCGCGCGCCCGGCGCAAGTTCACCGCGACGATACACCGCTGCCAGAACTCTATTTCCGTCGAGATAAGTCTCGACACGATGATCTGGCTTCGCGTAGGCCCGACCGCGAACATGGGCGGCCTTGCTTACGCGCGGGCCTCTGACGATTCCAATCGATCGCACGCGCGCACTTACGATCTCGACGACATTCTTCTCTTGCGCATAACCGTAGCGCGCCTTGTGCGCTCGATGAAATGCGGCGGCGATGTTTCCGCTGGTCGTCTTTATCGGCAACTCAAACGACTGCCCTTTGTAACGCGCTGCAAGTGATCGTTCATGGCGTTGCTTCGAGTCAGCGAAGCCTTCGTTGCGCAACGTCGCGCGGGCCTGTTTTTCCATCGCGCGGAACACGGCTTCCAGTTGCTTCTCAAGATCACGCGAGGTTTCAATCATCACTGTGCGGCTTTGTTCTTTTACGACATCGGCTTCGAGCACCCCCACCGCTGACAAAGCTCCTGGTGAGGTCGGCACCAGCACGCGCGGAATCCGCAGGGCGCGCGCCAAATCGACGGCATGAAGTCCGCCCGCGCCGCCGAAGGGCAGCAGCGCGAAGTCGCGTGGATCATGGCCGCGTTCTACCGAAATGTGGCGCAGCGCTCGTTCCATGTTTGCAGTCACCACGTCGAGCACGCCGCGCGCGGCTTCAAGTGCCGAAACCTTGCGCGAGGCCGCTTTGCTCATGTCGGCAGCCAAAGTCTCCAGAGATTCGCGTGCGCGTGCTGCATCGAGTTTGAACTCGCCGTTCAACAACGCCTCGCCGGGAAAGTGGCCCAGCACAACGTGCGCATCGGTGACGGTTGGCAAAAGCGATCGGCCATAACACGCCGGTCCGGGATCAGCCCCTGCCGATTCCGGTCCGACGCGCAACGATCCGCCTTCGTCAACGCGCGCAATCGATCCTCCACCTGCTCCGACGGTGTGAATGTCCATCATCGGAATCGCGACGGGCACTCCGGCGACAAGCGATTCATTTGTGAGCCGCATGCCTTCGCGATCGCATAGCGCGACGTCCGTGGAGGTTCCGCCCATGTCGAAGGTGATTATGTTCGGGAAACCCGCGCCGGCCGCGACCCGCAACGCGCCGACAACACCACCGGCCGGTCCAGACAAAATTGTGCGCACCGGTTCGTTAGCGGCGGCTTCGGCAGAGATGCTGCCGCCGGAAGATTGCATGACGCGCAAAGAAAAGAGCGGTCTTTGTGCTTTGGTCTTTAGGTTTTGAGTCTTTTCCCGAAGAGAATTTCTTACGACTGACGTTTGGCTTAGGCGCGTGAGATATCGGCCCATTAAAGGCTGCAAGTACGCGTTGACACAAACAGTCGAGGTGCGTTCGTACTCACGATACTCCGGCAGGATTTGATGCGAAACTGACAGCGGAACTTGCAGCTTTTCCAACGCCGTGGCAATTCGCTTCTCGTGGTCGGGCTGCACAAATGAAAACAGAAGACAGACAGCAACAGCGTCAGGCTGCGCGCGCTGAACCTTTTCTATCAATCTGTTCAGTTCGTCTTCGGCAAGTGATTCGAGCACTTCTCCATTACACGCGACTCGTTCGGAAACCCCGAAACGAAATTCTGGCGAGACGAGAGGTGGCGGCTTCACCGCGTTCAAATTGTAAAGCTCGGGCCGCGCTTGTCGTCCGATTTCGATCACGTCTTCGAAACCCGAAGTTGTCACCAGCGCCACGCGTGCCCCACGTCGTTGCAGGAGCGCGTTCGTGCCCACCGTTGTGCCGTGGACGACTTCGATCTCGGATAGGTCACTGCCACTCTCTGTGGCGATGCGCTGCAAACCTTCGGCAATGGCCCGTGAAGGATCGTCGGGGGTTGAAGCGACTTTGAAGACCGCGATCTTTTCGGATGACTCGTAAACAAAATCGGTGAACGTGCCGCCGGTGTCGATGCCAACGCGCCGAACAACAGGTTTAGGTTTGCCGTAGCTTCCAGGCATCAGGTTGGTCAGACGAGTGTCGTTAGAAGAGCAGCAACTATAGACACTGAGGTTTTTATTGACAAGAAATCAGTTAAGAGACTAAATACCGCACCTTTAAATTGAATTCAGGAGTTTAAATTATGACATTACAACGACGCGCTCACGCGATCGCCTTCATTCTCTTTATAGTCGCGGTGATTGGTTGCAAATCGTCGAGCAACTCAAACACGTCGACCCAACCAAGCCAGAGCACTAGCTCTAACACCACTTCTTCTTCATCCTCGGCGAACAACGCGGCGCCCGCGACGCATGCAAATATTGCCGGCAAGTACACGATCGCCGGCACGAATCCGAACAACACAACGTACCGGGGCGCACTCGAAGTGATCGAACATGGCGATGTCTATCAATTTCGCTGGAACGCCGGCAATCAATACGACGGCGTTGGCGTGGTGAATGGCGATGTGGTGGCCGTTGCCTTTGCGAATGGACCGAACGGAACCGGTTGCGGCGTGGTCGACTACAACATTCAAGGCGACGGTTCGCTGATCGGCCGCTGGGGCTACTGGGGCAAAGACGAAGCAGGAACCGAAAACGCCACGCGCACAGGCGGAACAGGACTGGAAGGCGAGTACGACGGCTCAGGTAAGAATCCGAACGGGACAGCTTACAAAGTGAAGATTACGGTCGAGCCGGCGGGAAATCTTTATCGCTTCATGTGGAGCAACAACACAGATGGCGTCGGGATCAAGCAAGGCGACAATGTTGCCGTCGGCATTGGCGGCGCGCGCTGTGGTTTTGTCGCCTATGAAATTAAGAGTGACGTTCTAGAAGGAATCTGGGGCGGCTATGGAAGCGATCGGACGGGAACTGAGAAAGCGACGAAGCAGTAACAACTGAACATCAGTAAAAATTGAAAATTAGAAATTGAAAACTGCAAATTAGTACAAAGGAAGGAACTCCCATGACTTCTGAAGAACTGGCGGAGCGTTTGATTAATTTCGCAACGAGAGTTGGTAGGGTTGTCGATGCCCTTCCTGACACGCGGATGGGCCGACATGTTGCCGGTCAATTGGTGCGGTGCGGGACGTCGCCAGCGCCGAATTATGAAGAAGCTTGCGCAGCGGAAAGTCGGGCAGATTTTGCGCACAAGCTAAGCATCTGTTTGAAAGAATTGCGTGAATCGCGCTGCTGGATTCGATTGATTATTAAGACCGAGATGCTGACTGAGCACAAAATGGCCGAGCTTTTGGACGAGTGCAATCAACTCTGCAACGTCATTGGACGATCAATTGTGACGACGAAAGGAAGTGCAAAGAAAGCAGTGGCGCATTAGAAATTTGTGACGGCGTCGGAAGGACCGGTGATGATGATGTCGTTTAATTAACATTTTTCATTTTCTAATTTTCAATTTTCACTGCTGTTCCTGATCGCTTCCCAGCAACCACTCTGATTCGCCCTACGAGCCGCATCCAAAACCAGTTGCGTACGGTAGCCGTCTTCAAACGTCGCGGCACCGTCTAATGCCGTGCGACCTTCACGCAGTGCATCGATAATCTTTTTTGAGAAGGCTGTGAAGCCGCGCGACCAACCGCCTTCAGCCATGCCGGGCGCCAGATGGCCGCGCTCAATCTCGACGCTTGTCCACTCGGTATCTGCCGTTTTTGCCGACCAAACGTGGCCGTTGCCATCGACTTTCACCGCACCTTCCGAACCGAAGATCTCAACGACATGAGCTGAGGCTCCCGCCTGAACCATCGACAGCGACGCGTTTCCCGTCACGCCTGATGAAGCCCCATGGTGGTCAAATCGCAGCAGCAGATTCGCCTCGTCATCAGTCGTAACATCGCGAATGACGCCAGAATGATCCTTCCGTTTTGGAATATGCGTCGATAGCTGCCCCAACACTTCAGAAACGTCTGTGTCCATCAGCCAGCGAAACGCATCGACAATGTGAGAACCGATTGCCCCGAGCGCACCACCACCTTGCTTAACGTCTGACCACCAGTTCCATGGCCGGTCAGGATTCGCACGCTGTCCCGAGCGAAACAGGCAGCGCGCATGCCATGGCTGGCCGACGTCACCGCGACGAATCAGCTGAGCGACCTTCTGTCTTCCGGGAAGAAACCGCAGTTCGTGATCAATCAACGCCAGTACATTCTTTTCGCGCGCGAGTTGCATCATCTGTCGCGCTTCGTCGGCGTTCATCGCCATCGGCTTTTCGCAGAGGACGTGTTTGCCCGCGCCGAGCGCCGCCATGGTTATCTCATAATGCGTCACAACGGGAGTGACGATGCTTACGAGATCGACATCGTCGCGCTCGATCACACCCCGCCAGTCGTCTGCGACATAGGGTATGTCGAATTCGCGCGCCACTTGTTTGGCATGTTCGCGATGCGCGCTGGCAATCACGACGGCGCGCGCGCCTTCGCAGTTCTTGAAGCCAGGGATTTGCGTCGTCTGGGCAAACCCAGCGCCAATAATTCCAATTCGAATAAAGTCTTTCACGGCAGAGATTTTAGCGCAGCGCGTTCGCCAAGTCGCCTGCCCCCAGCGGTGACTAGACCTGGCGCCCGCGGCATTGGACCGGCCCTCTTCGACGGTTCCTGTCCTGGAGCAATCGCTGTGCTTTCCTGATGGTGAGAACATCGAAAATAGCGAAGCCCAGGTCGGACTCTCTTCAAGCATCGAGGAATGTTAGCTAGTTTTTCGGTGACTGGTTCGGCTATACTGCCCGAATCAGCCCCGGACCCGAATGGCCTGCTCATTCAACTAAACGCTGTCACGATTCTCGAAGGCGGTGACTTATGTTCGAATCGCTCAAACCAACCACGGATGCCGAGGAGTCAATGCTGAGAAAGTTGCGAGTTTGGATTGCGGCATTGGCCGCCGTTTGCGTGCTCACTGGCATTGGCATCGGCGCCATCCTGGCTGGCCGAACGGCAGTGGCCCAGGACCAACTTCAACTCGCGGCGCGCGGGCCGGACGCTTTGTCAGCAGCCTTTGTTGAAATTGCGCGGCATGTCGAACCCGCCGTAGTCAACATCGACACGCTTCAGGCGACGACGGATATCGCTGAGAACGACGACGACAAGGCTGACAAAACACCGGGCAATCCGCTGTACGAAATGTTTCGTCGTCAGCCGCCGCGACCAATGCGCGGTGTGGGTAGCGGATTCATCATCGATTCGAAAGGCTATATCGTCACAAACAATCATGTGATCGAGGATGCATCGCGAATTACTGTCAGTCTTGTAAGCGGTGAGCGTTATCGCGGCACTGTGATTGGCGTGGACCGCGAAACCGATCTCGCGCTGATCAAAATTGAAGCGGACCACGCGCTGCCGGTGATGAGGTTCGGTGATTCGAACGCCGTGCAGGTTGGCGACTGGGTGTTGGCAATCGGATCGCCGTTCGGATTGGATCAGACAGTTACGGCCGGAATCATTTCAAAGAAAGAGCGTGACTCGCAGGCGTTTACCAGCTTCCAACGTTTTCTACAAACGGACGCAGCAATCAACCGTGGCAACAGCGGTGGCCCGCTTGTGAACATGCATGGCGAAGTGATCGGCATCAACTCGCAGATTGCCACACTTAATGGTGACTACAATGGAATTGGCTTCGCGTTGCCTTCGAATGATGCAAAGTCTGTCTGTGAGCAGTTGCTCGCGAACGGCAAAGTAAAACGGGGCTATCTCGGTGTAACACTCGATTCCGTGAAGAATGAGTTTGCCCGCGTGTATTCGTTACCCGACGCGCACGGAGCGATCATCGCCGACATTCAGACCGACCGCGATGGCGAACCGACGCCGGCCGTAAAAGCGGGACTTCACGTTAACGACATCATTGTCGATTTCAATGGCCAGCCGGTGCAGGACGCGCAGGACCTGATCACGAAAGTTGCGGGCACGGCCGTCGGTCAAACTGTCAGCCTTACTTTCCTGCGTGATGTCGACGGCAAATTGGAAAAGCATTCGGTCAGTGTCGCTCTGTCAGAGCGTCCCGACTTTGGCACGAGCGACGCAACCGTCACGACGAAAGCAAAAGCCGATGCGGGAAAGAGCAATAGCGCGCGTTTGGGGCTGACCCTGGGCGAACTGACGCCGCAATTGATTACGGACAAGCGGCTGAACGGTGTGAAGGGACTGTACATCAAGGAAGTCGATCCGAATGGGCTGGCTGCCGATGTACGACCGACCGAAGTCACCGTCGGCGAAGTCATCACGCGCATCAATCGCGTGCCGGTAACAACGCTTGCGGAATTTCAGCGCGTAATTGATTCGCTGAAACCAGGTGACCCAATCGTTCTGAATCTATCGCGGTTTGATCGTCGCGCCGATCGAATCGTGCAACGAATTGTTCAGTTTACGTATGAATAGTTTTGAGTCTCGGGTTTTGGGTTTCGAGTTCGGTTGACGGCGGAGTTTGATTAACCCGAAACTCGAAATTCGAAACTCGAAACTCTTATGGCTCAAGCAAAAAAGGCACTCGCAAAAAAAATTAAGTCACACAAGAAGTCCACGCGCACGCGCGCAACCTCTTACCAAAACTTCATCGGTGGCCGCTGGGTTCCCAGCTCGAACGGCGAATATCTCGACAACCGAAACCCCGCCGACACGCGCGATCTTATCGGCCGGTTTCCACACGCCGGCGAAGATGATGTTAACGAAGCCATTGCCGCCGCTCGCGAGGCGTTTGACGGCTGGCGTCGCACGCCCGCGCCGAAGCGTGCTGAGATTCTGTTTCGCGTCGGCGAAATCCTGATCCGCGACAAAGAAAAATACACCCGCGACATGACGCGCGAGATGGGCAAGGTCCTGAAAGAAGCCGGTGGCGACGTGCAGGAAGCAATCGATTGCACTTACTACGCGGCCGGCGAAGGACGCCGTCTTCACGGATTCACGACTCCGGCTGAGATGCCGAACAAGTTTGCGGCTTGCGTGCGCCAGCCGGTGGGTCTCTGCGGATTAATCACGCCATGGAATTTTCCGATGGCGATTCCATCCTGGAAGCTGATGCCTGCACTTGTGTGCGGCAACACAGTCGTTATCAAGCCCGCCGAAGACACGCCGCTATCGACTTACAATCTCGTGAAAGCGTGCGAAGAGGCCGGCATTCCGCCCGGCGTCGTCAACCTGGTGATGGGCAGCGGTTCAGTCGTTGGCAGTCGCATGACCAGCCATTCCGCCGTACGTCTGATTTCGCTGACCGGCTCGACCGAAACCGGGCAGCGGGTGGCGTCGGCTTGCGCTGAGCGAAACGCGATCTGCTCGCTCGAAATGGGCGGCAAGAACGCGATCATAATCCTGGACGATGCAGATCTCGACAACGCGGTTGAAGGCGCGATTTGGGGAGCATTTGGAACGTCGGGTCAGCGCTGCACGGCGTCTTCGCGTCTCATCGTTCATAAAAAAGTCTACAAGCAGTTCAGCGACAAATTGGTTGAGCGCGCGAAAGCTCTGCGGGTCGGTAACGGCGCGGATCCGAAAACCGATGTCGGTCCCGTGATTAATCAGGACGCAGTGGAAAAAATCACCAGCTACATCGATATCGGACAGAGCGAGGATGGCGCGACGTTGGCTTGTGGCGGCCGTCATCTGACCAAGGGTGATTACGCACACGGATATTTCATCGAGCCGACGGTCTTCACGGATGTCACGCCCGACATGCGCATTGCGCAGGAAGAAATCTTTGGGCCGGTGACGGCAGTGATTCCGGTGAACTCTCTCGACGAAGCAATCGCAGTCGGCAATGGTGTGCAGTATGGCTTGTCGGCGGCGATTTACACGGCGGATATTAACCGCGCGTTCCATGCGATGGAAGAAACATACACGGGAATCTTCTACGTGAACTCGGCGACGATCGGCGCTGAAGTTCACCTGCCGTTCGGCGGGACCAAAGCCACCGGCAATGGTCATCGCGAAGCGGGCACACAGGTGCTCGATATCTTCTCGGAATGGAAATCCGTTTACGTCGATTACAGCGGGCGACTGCAGCGCGCGCAGATCGACAATGCGAAGGCAATTGGTTAGTCGGATGCATGCGTCCCTGCGCTCTGTTGTGGACGTCCTGTCTGCTAAAACTTCAAAAACGGATGACTGGTCCGTAAACGCACTCGTTCTTGAACGCGCAAATGAGCATCGCAGTATCCGAAACTTCTTTAAGAGCCGCTCGGGAACTCGCAGAACTTAGCCACAACTTTTACGCGCGCGGGTGGGTGCTCGGTACCAGCGGGAATTTCAGCACCGTGCTGAGCCGCGAGCCACTGCGGCTCGCGATTACCCCCAGCGGCGTCGACAAAGGCGCGCTCACTGCCAATGAGATTTTGTTGATCGATGAGTGCGGCAAGGTCGTGAGCAACCATCCGGCGAAGCCTTCCGACGAGACACTCTTGCATCTTATGATCGCCACCAATCGTCCGGCGGGGGCGGTTCTGCATACTCATTCCGTCTGGAGCACAAGCTTGTCCAATCTGCATGCCGCCGATGGCGGGCTGGCGATTGAAGGCTATGAAATGTTGAAAGGCCTCGACAGCGTGCGCACACATCAGCATTGTGAATGGCTGCCCATCATCGAAAATTCACAGGATATGCACGCTCTGGCCGAAGAAATGAGTGCGACATTAACTAAACATCCAAAGGCCCACGGTGTTTTGCTTCGCGGCCACGGGCTCTACACCTGGGGCAAAGATTTGCGAGAAGCCAAGCGTCACGTTGAAATACTTGAATTCTTGTTGGAAGCTGTGGGCCGAACTCGGATGATGAACCGAGTCGGCAGTTAAGGAGTACCGTACACATGGCAGTCCTCAGAATTCCCGAGCATGAAAAAACGCTGACTACTTGTGAACAGATCGCAGCCTACCTCGCCGAATTCGGAATTGAATACGACCGTTGGACGGCGGAGCGGCAAATTGCTGCTAACGCTCCCCCGGAAGAGATCCTGCGCGCGTACGCGGAAGAGATCGATGCGCTGAGAGCACGCGGGGGTTATGTGACCGCGGATGTGATCGATGTTAATCCAGAGACGCCTGGCCTTGACGCGATGCTCGCAAAATTCAATCGAGAGCATTGGCACAGTGAAGATGAAGTGCGGTTTATCGTCGCCGGCCGCGGCTTATTTCATATCCATCCGAAGCACGGCGCTGTGGTGGCAATTGAAGTAGAAGCGGGCGATTTGATTAGCATCCCGCGGGAAACCTGGCACTGGTTCGACCTCTGCTCCGACCGCCGCATTCGCGCCATCCGTTTGTTTCAGGACATGCAAGGATGGACGCCTTATTACACAGACAGCGGAGTCGATCAAGACTTTCAACCCGTCTGTATGGGCCAGGCATATTTTCCGCTCAGCGCCGGAGAAGGGTCTTAACAGTCCTGAGTGTCAGTACCGGGAGCGGTAGCGACTGGATCAGGACGAATGTTTGCGTGATGATCCACTTCGCTACCGCTCGGGTACTGACACGAATGGCCATCAATCTTTCTGCGCAGAACATTCGTGGGCTATTGCTCGATATTGAAGGCACCACCACGCCCATTGCTTTCGTTTACGACGTGCTGTTTCCGTTCGCGCGCGCGCACGTGAAGGATTATCTTTCGCGGCATCTGGCTTCGGATGAAGTCCGTCTTGACGCCGAACGTCTGCGCAAGGACCATGCAGAAGACATAACTAATCTACTCTCGCCACCGCCGATCAGCGAGTCATCTATGCTGGAGTCGATTGTTGGCTATGTGCATTGGTTGATGGATCGCGATCGCAAGTCAACGGGACTGAAATCTCTACAAGGCAAGATCTGGGAAGAGGGTTATCGATCCGGCTCGCTAAAATCTGAAGTATTCCCCGATGTGCCGCCGGCGTTCGAACGTTGGCATAAGAACGGTTTGCGGATCGCGATTTTCTCATCCGGCAGCGTGCTGGCGCAGAAGCTGCTGTTTGCGCATACGACCTGCGGCAATCTAACGCAGTTTATTGACGACTATTTTGACACGACTACCGGACTGAAAACCGCCGCGGACAGTTATCTTCAAATCTCATCTGAGCTGCGACTCAATCCCGAACAGATTCTCTTCATATCGGACATCGGCGCCGAACTGGAAGCAGCGCGCAACGCCGGCATGCAGAGCGCACTTTGCATTCGCCCGGGCAACCCGCCACAACGAAAGGTGAACGAGCAACACATGATCCGGAGCTTTGACGACGTTAGTGACTAACGCGCGTTAGTGAGGATGGAATGAGCCGACTATAATCACTTCTCTGGTAACGGCAACATCTTCATGACTACGGATCGCATTCGCAATTTCTCCATCATCGCGCACATCGATCACGGGAAATCGACGCTCGCGGATCGTTTGCTTGAGTTGACGGGCGCCTTGTCGCAACGCGAGATGGCCGAACAGGTGCTCGATGACATGGATCTGGAGCGTGAGCGCGGCATTACCATCAAAGCGCATGCGGTGCGGCTGGATTACAAAGCCAATGACGGACAGAAATATGTTCTTAACCTGATTGACACGCCCGGTCACGTCGATTTCTCGTACGAAGTCTCGCGTTCGTTGTCAGCCTGTGAAGGCGCTTTACTCGTGGTTGATGCTTCTCAGGGCGTCGAAGCACAGACTCTTGCGAATACCTATCTCGCCATCGACCACAATCTCGAGTTGATTCCGGTCATTAACAAGATCGATCTGCCGGGCGCGGAACCTGAAAAAGCAATCGAAGAGATCGAGCACTTCATCGGACTCGGCACGCACAACGCCGTGCTGACCAGCGCCAAGACCGGCCAGGGCGTGCACGAAGTTTTGGAAAGCATCGTACGGGATGTGCCGCCGCCAAAAGGCAACGCGCACGCGCCCTTAAAAGCCCTGATTTTCGATTCCTGGTATGACTCATATCGCGGCGTCATAGTTCTGTTTCGCGTAATTGACGGTGTAATTCGTCCGGGCATGAAAGCCCGCTTCATCAACACCGGACGCGACTATCTTATCGACACGCTCGGTGTAAATCGGCCGCGGCCGGCGCCTATCGATCAGCTTGGTCCCGGTGAAGTAGGTTTCCTCACGGCATCGATTAAAGCCGTGGCGGACGTGCAAATCGGCGACACGATCACTGAGGCTGCGCGTCCCACGCAGGAGCCATTTCCCGGATTTCAAAAAATCAAACCGATGGTCTTCGCCGGACTGTATCCCGTCGACGCGGATCAGTACGAAGACCTCCGCGATGCGCTCGACAAGCTGCGTTTGAACGATGCGTCTTTTTTTTATGAACCCGAAACGTCGGCGGCGTTGGGTTTTGGCTTTCGTTGCGGTTTTCTCGGTCTGCTGCACATGGAGATTGTGCAGGAAAGGCTCGAACGTGAGTTCGATCTCGATCTCATCACGACCGCACCAAATGTGCGTTACCTGGTAACGACGACTGACGGTGTGACCACAGAGATCGATTCGCCTGCCAAGATGCCCGAGTCAGTCCGGATTGCCAAAATCGAAGAGCCGATGATCAAGGCAGTAATCCTCACACCCGATGAATTTCTCGGCGGCATTCTCCCGTTGCTCGAAGAGAAACGGGGGACGCAAAAGGGGTTCGAATACATCGCCGCGAATCGTGTGATGCTGACTTACGAGTTGCCGTTAAACGAAATCATGCTCGACTTCTATGATCGCTTAAAGTCAGTTTCGCGCGGCTATGCTTCGCTGGACTATGAGTTCATCGATTATCGCGAGAGTGATCTCGTCAAACTGGACATTCTTGTCGCCGGCGAACCCGTCGACGCGCTCTCGTTGATTCTGCATCGCGAGACCGCGCAAACGCGCGGACGTGCCCTCGCGGAAAAGATGAAGCAACTAATTCCACGGCAGCTCTTTGAAGTGTCGATTCAGGCTGCGATCAGCAACAAAGTAATCGCTCGCGAAACCGTAAAGGCGCTTGGTAAGAACGTACTGGCGAAGTGCTATGGCGGCGACATCACGCGTAAACGCAAGCTGCTCGAGAAGCAGAAGGAAGGCAAGAAGCGGATGAAGAAAGTCGGCCGTGTCGACATTCCGCAGGAAGCATTTCTGGCAGTTTTGAAAGTTAACGAATGAGCGCTCCGCAGAAACAACGCGAATCGTCTGCACTGTTGCTTTGCGCGCGCGGGAATCTCGGGACGCCGCAACACGACCAACTGCAGAATCTCGTCGCGAACGAATTCGATTGGGACTATTTCTACCGCCTTGCACGGCGGCATTCGCTCGTGCCGGTCGTTTATCGACAGTTGGAATCGCTGGCAAAGAA
This sequence comes from uncultured bacterium, assembly GCA_965653675.1. Classification (GTDB taxonomy): domain Bacteria; phylum Acidobacteriota; class Blastocatellia; order Pyrinomonadales; family Pyrinomonadaceae; genus UBA11740. The sequence continues at coordinate 158,967 of CBFHBA010000011.1, read as the reverse complement.
GGACGCTCCTGCTGAAGTCTTGCAACGATTCAGAAAAGATTACCAGGAAAACGCGGCGCGGAACCTGGTCTTTGTTGATGAGCTCACCACGTTGCTCGATCGATTGGCAAACGCCGGAATTGAGGCAATCGCTTTCAAAGGCCCGACGCTGGCAATGCTTGCTTATGGCGATTTCAACCTGCGCCGGTTTGTCGATCTTGATTTGATCGTGCGGCGCGCCGACATGGCGCGAGCCATTGAAGCACTCACGCGGTGCGGCTATCTATCGTCAAGGGAGTTGACCGGTGAACAACAGTCGGTGCTGCTGCGCACGCAACACAATCTCCAGTTTACGTGCGGGCGTGTCATCGTTGAGTTGCATTGGCAGGTTGCGTCTGAACTCTTCGCTTCCACCGTTACGGCCGAGGAACTCTGGGAAAATCTTTCAACGGTGGAATTGAATGGTCGCAGCATAAAGACGCTTTCAACCGAAGACCAGTTGTTCGCTTTGTGCGTGCATGGGTCACGACATCTTTGGCAGCGGCTCGCCTGGATTTGTGACATCGATCGACTGATTACGAATAATCAGACAGTTAATTGGTCACAGTTGTGTGAACGAGCGAGGCGGGCACACGCCGAGAGAATGTTTTTACTGGGACCAGCGCTCGCGGCACGGCTCCTGGCCACGAATTTGCCCGAAGTTCTCGCCAGTGCGGTTGCCCGCGACAAACGCATCGAACGGCTTTGCGAACAGACGCGTGCCCGACTGTTCGATGGACCTCAGCAGTCTTCGATCCCGCTTTTCACGGTGATTCGTTTTAATCTGCTGATTCGCAGCGGCTGGCGTAGCCGCATCAGATACGCCCGTTTCTTATTCGCGCCGACCGACAGTGATTTGGATGCCGTTCGGCTGCGGCCGCGACTGCACTTCGTCTATTACTTCTTACGACCGCTTCGAATGCTGCATTCCGCATTGCGCCAGCATTGAATATAGCTGACCGTATTGCTCGTCCTCGCGAGATGACGAACGCGGACGCCAAAATTGACCGCATTTTCAGTTGTATGATAGGTTGCCAGCTAACATTCGCCTGTCGGGATTATCAATGATGTTTAGATTCAACCGCTTTATTGAGAACAATTTCTTCCTGTCTTTGCGCGTCTTCGTAGAACTCACGCTGTCGGTCGTCGTGATCGTGGCCACAAGTGTCATTGGCTCTAGTCAAACTGCGACTTCAGCTCCTGCAGGCACGGAAACTAAACCGGCAGAAAAGACTGCATCGAACAACGCCCCCAACCAAACCGGGCAGCCGAGCAAAAACGCAAAGGCGCCGTTCACTTTGAGTGTTACGGAGGATCAGATTATCGGCATTACCCTTAAGGCCCAGGACGCGACGGTGAAAGAGATCGCGGCTGAGCTCTCGAAACGTTTGCGGATTCCCATCGCCTTGACGCCGATCATCGAGAAGCATCGAGTGACCGTGAATTTCAGCGATCTGGTGCTCGAGCCGGCGATGCAGCAATTAGCTCCCCAAGTGTTTATCGACTATGAGATAGACATGGCTCCGGGTAAAACTCCGCGGCCGCTCGGAATCTATTTGCAGGGGTACAATGAACCACCGCCCGCAGAAAATGCGGTAGTGAAAAGTAACTCTGACGTGATGGTTATCGAAGGAGATACCGAAGACACCGGCGAGAATAAAGACGACAAAGAGCAGGAACTCAAGGTCAAGTATGAGAAAGGCGAGTTAAGTGTTATCGCCAAGAAGCAACCGATTGTCGTTGTTCTTTATGCGATTGCAAATGAATTAGGAATTCCGCTGCAGGTTACTGACGAAATTGTCGATCCGATCTCCGTCAATATTCAGAACGCCTCGGTTGAGTCAGCGCTTCAACAAGTGAGCCAGAATATCCGGCTGTACCTGCGGGCGGACTTGCTGACGCAAGAGCGGCGGCCGCTGCGAATAGTACTTGTGGGGCAGGATAAAAAGTCGTAGAATCCTGACCCCCATACAGGGATAACTCAAAATTCACTTTTTCTTCGAAGTTTGCAGGAGTTGCGGCCGAGAGACCACTTAAATGTTTAAAACCTCAGGAGGAAACGACGTGGATAGGGCAAACGTAGCTCCGGACAGAGTCAAGATTTGCGAAAGCCAATCCGAACCCGTCGAAGGGTCAAAGTCGAATCGTAAAAAGTTTGTACCTCCCGAAATATCTTTACCAGTGGATGTGCTGGAAGCAACTACATTCTTTCAGATCACAGACAGTGGCGTCATTAGTTAATTAACGACCGTGAAAGGATGTCGGTTGTTTTAGAAACAGCGTTTGAGTCAGACTCATCTATCGGCGCAGCAGGATATTCCGAACGACCGGTTTTCGCGAGTTTCTATGCGGTGGCCGGTCGTTTTGTTTGTATCGAAACTTCAGACTCGGACATCAACGAGTTGATGAAGCGGTACTTTGCCGGATGGCACATTGCTCCGATCAGTGGCGATGCCATTGCTCCTAATGTAACCATCGCCGTTTACATATCGGACGACCAACCGACACCGCCCGCCGATCTGGCGCCGTTCGAGGTTGCCGAAGGCGGTCTTTGCCGCACAGACGGGCGAATCTATTTCTTCGAAAATCGTGGTTCAACCATTGTGGCGGCTCACCGCGATTCGCCTAGAGTCGACGTTTGGATCGGTAACAGCGCTGAGTCACGCGAGCGATCAGCGTTAGCGCGTTTGATCTTTAATGCCGCGATAGTCGCTATGCGACGGTGCGGATTGTACGAACTGCATGCCGCGGGTGTCGTAAGTCCGTCCGGAGAAGGCATGCTCGTGATTGGACCGTCGGGGAGCGGCAAGTCGAACCTGGCCGCGCAACTCGCATCGGCAGGATGGCAATATCTGTCGGATGACACGGTCTTGTTGTACCGCGGGAGCGGTGTCGTCCACGCGCATGCACTGCGCCGAATGTTCGCGCTTACTGACGAAGTTTTTTCCGCAGCGGGACTCACCGAATCAGATTCGATCGAGGTCACTGTCGTTCCGTTCGATCCTCTCAAGAAACGGTTTGAACCTGCACCGGTCTTTCCGGGACGATTCGCGCTCTCCTGTAAACCGAAGAGAGTTTTGTTTTCGCGAATCGAAAACGGTGCGGCCAGTCGCATTCAATTATTGAATCGATCAGAAACGATGGCGCGGCTGATTCGTATGTGTCCCTGGGCGTGCTATGACAAAGCCACGGCGGAAGCGCATTTGGAAGTTTTGGGAGAACTTGCTCGGCAGGCCGACGGTTTTGAACTCCTGGCCGGCGCAGATCTCCTAAATAGTGAGCGAGCGAGCGAGTTTTTGCTTTCGCAATTCAACATGCACTGATGTTCACCAACGGTACAACGGAATTGGAAGATGGCGGAGCTGACTATGGCGCGCCGCGCTTAATCGTTGAACTGACGAACATTTGCAATCTGCATTGCAGTTACTGTCTGCGCGATGAAGACGCCCTTTATCATCAAAAAGCAAATTTCTTCTCGATTGACTTGCTTCAACGTGTGATTCGCGAAGCGCGTCAGACCATGGGCGCTTGCCATGTGATGTTCACGGGCGGCGAAACAACGCTGCATCCCAAATTCAAAGAGATCATCGAAGCAGTGGGCGCCGAAGGGATGAAGTGCAGTTTCATCACTAACGGATGGCATTTCGATCGCGTCTGGCCGGTGATCGAGTCGAATCGCGATGTAGTTACGCATGTCGCTTTCAGCCTGGATGGTCCAAATCGCGAGACGCACGATCGCTGGCGCGGCAAAGGATCGTATGTGCGTCTGGTGCGCGCGTTCTCGAGATGCTATCGCGGCGGATTGCCGTTCGTCGTCAAATGCATCATTCGCAAAGACACGCTGCCGCAATTCGAAAAGATTGCCGTGTTTGCTGCGCGCATGGGCGCGGCGGCGCTGAACTTTGGACATTTGTTGCCGACCTCGGATGCATTTCATAACGAACTCGGGTTGAGTGCTCAGGATCGCATACTAGCGGAGCAGGAGATCGCTCTCTTGGCTCGCATTTTCAAGATGCGGGTCAGTTTGGAAGTCGGTTACTACAATATCGATCCGGCGCCGCCGTGTTCCGCACTCGCTGGCCGCAGCTGTAACATCGACTATCGCGGTCAATTGTCGCTTTGCTGTAACTTGTCCGGTTACCGCGGAGCCGTGGCGACGGCGGAAGTCGTCGCGGACTTGAACGTGGAAGATTTTACGTCGGCCTTCACGCGTTTAAATGCGGTTGCAACGACACAGCTTAACCGCCGACGCAAAATACTTGCGGACTACGCCGCCAGAAGCGAAGCGCCGCCGCTGGATATCGGCTCACCATGTCTGCACTGTTTGCAATCGTTTGGGAAGATCCCGTGGCGGAACACGCACGCGAACCCTTCGACCGTTTCGTTGCCAGTCATCTAGACATCTCGTCAACGCAACCTGACGCGGTACAGCATCAGATTTCCTACCGGCTCACCGTCATCGCGCGCATACCAGCGATCGAGATTTGAAAGATTGTCTTTACGCGACGCGACTACAAAACCCAGCGGAACACTCGCCGCGCGGGCGTGATCGAATGTAGCAACGTAATCAGCATACCGACGAACCTCCTGCCGAACTTCCTCTTCCGAAATCGGATTTGGTTCAGACGTCAGATGCGAATTCACTCGCTCCCAGCCAAAGACGACGCTGGGGACGGTTTTCGTCTCTCGCAACAAAGATTCAAAAGTCGTCGCATCGATTCCCATAAAGTAGAGCTGCGCAGAATATCGTGCCTTCTCCTCGACCGCGCTTACACCCGGAAAACTTCGCATATGCGGAGCCCACAAAACTGGTTGGGGTGCGTCGGCTGGCAGTACATCGGCCTGAACGAGATTTGTAACCAGCACGAGGGAACTCTGCTCTGCTGCCGATTTCCTCGCTAACGTTAGCGCCGCCGGCCTCACCATATCTCTCAGGCGATTTACCTCAAGCCGAGCACGCATAGCATAGGTCATCTCGACTGCTCCCCATCCCCGCGCGCACACGGCTCGGACCAGGACGGCCCGCGTCTGAAAAAGCGATGATTTTCTTCGTAGAAAAGAAGCGACAGTCAGAACGAGTGCAATCAAAGCCACATAGTTGCTGACGAACAATTCGTAGTGAATCGGCTGAATTGAATAGCCGGTGAGTACTTGCTGGTTGAAGACTATCAGCGGCAAGAGTGCCAAGGAAAAGATAAACAGCACCCGGGGTTCGCGCCAGTGAATTGTTCCACGCCTCGTTAAATATGCGAGCACCATGACAAGAGCCAGCCCGATGATTTCCGAAGCCCGCAGTAGGTCGGGTCGATGGCTGATAGTTAGCACTTGAAAAGCATCGGTGGAGGCGGCTCGGCGCGACAACAATTGCCAGTATCCCCAAAAGCCACTTGCCGCGATCGCGGCAAAAACCAGCAGAGCTAAAAAATTTTTCCAACGCTCTTGTGGCTCAAAGATAAGCCATAACGGCAGTGCTATCGCCAACCACGCCATCGCCGCTGTCCACAGATAAAAATAAGAAAAGAGCAGCAGCAAGAAAGTCGCTGCGGCAATCAAGCTGAAAAACATTTTCTTGCGAGCGTCATTTGTCCGCAGGCATAGCCAGACGACGATGACGAACACGATAAAGAAGGGAAAGCCAAAAGACGGTTGGTAACCTCGCAGAAATGGGAAGTATTGCGCATGGCCATGAGCCTGGAATCGTGTCACTACCGGCGCATAACTCAATGAGCCGCAGCACAGCACAAAAACGCTACTGACCGTGGATATTTGAGGCTCGTTCGAAACTGAATAGATCAGTTCAAAAATCCCTGCTGCCGCTGTTATCGCGACCAATAAACTGAGGATTGCGAACATTCGTTGCACCGGGATACGAAGCATGCGCGCTGCCAAAGCTAACGCATAAGCCGGTGCAAGTTGAATCGAGAAGATCGACTCGGGCTGATGCGCGTCGTCGCGATCGTCACGCCCCGAGTATGGATCTGATTTACGCGGGCGTCCGTCCTTAAGCGCGTTCACGTAAGCGAGATAGGCGGTCTCGTCTGGATTAAACGAGAAATACGAGCCTGACCAGGATTGTGCCTCGCGGAAACGAAAAGCCACCTGCGGAGTTAGCGCGAGACCAAACAAAACCAACATTGAGAGCAGGACACCTCGCCGCCGACGCAGCCACACGTCTGATTTTGAATTCACGGATTTTTTTGAACACGCATCTTTGCATCGCGTTGTCTGAAGCGTCAAGACGGTTGCTAACGTCCCACGAAAATTAAGACATCAGCTACTGGTAATGCTTATTCTTGCCTTTTGCGCCTTCCAGTATTTCTTCGCGCCTTTGCGAGAAATTTAATTATCCGAGTTAGATTTCACGCAAAGGCGCAAAGTAAAGACTAAGACGCAAAGAAAGAGCATCCAATTTAGGCTACTACCCAACTTGCTATAACACTTGTCGGCACTAATAAAACATCGTAGAATCCGACTCAACTGGCGCTTGGGCCGAAAAACAACGCTACTTAAGTCAGAGAAAATTGACGGGAGAGCCCTGTGGAGAACACTGATTTAATTGCCGAAACTGTTGCGACCGCATCTGAAAACCCTCCCAATTTGAAAGACGCCGCCAAACCAAGGAAAAAATTCGTAACTCCTGAGATTACAGTTCCCGTGGATGTGCTGGAAGCCACTACTTTTTTCCAAGCTGTCGATAGCGGAGTAACTAACTGACCTCCGTCGCTGCTGCCTTCCGGTTTTGAAAAGCGGAGATCGCCGGCCCATTGCGGATTTGGCTCTTTTCGCAATGCTTTCGTTATAACCAGCGACTCTGTTTTCTTTGGCTCAGCAGAAAAGCAAAATATCCAACGGAAAAGCGTGCAAACTACAGATGACCGCCCCGATTCACAGGCTGAGAGCAATCGCCGATGGGCCGGCCGTTATGCAATTCTAACCCTCGCGCTGGCCGCGCCGCTCCTGACTTCCTTTGTTCTCGTCAGGAATCTGTATCCGTTCGCCGCCTCAACCATGATGATGGCCGCCAGCGGCCCGCGCGGCGGTCAGACTTACTACATTTTGCGTGGCGAGACTCTGACTGGCGCGATCATCGACTTGCCGGCAGTGGACCTCACGAATGCGCTATCAAATGTCGCTTTCGGTTTGGTTTCCGCCACAGTTGAAAACAGAAGCTTTTCGATCCGCTCACCTCATCCAGCGAACACAAACTTGCTCTTTGCCCTGGGCGGAGAGAAAAACCTGGCGCCCGGCATGCGACTGCCGGATCTGTTGCACGCATGGGGAGACATTTACAATTCAAGACTACCTGTTTCGTCATCGCAACGGCTGCGCGCGATCAGAATTGATGCTTATCGCTGGGAGTCAGGCGGTTACTCCAAATACGACACATACGTGCAGACATGGAGAGTAGAACTCTGAGAAAGCTCGTGCCCAGCGACGCTCTGGCGCTGGGCTCGATCCGTGCGGCAATCTGCACGTTTGTGCTGCTTGACGTGCTGTTAACGGACTTTGTGGATCTTGGCCGCTTGCCAACGACGGTAATGCGCCCAACCGGCATCATGCAGATTCTTCCCTGGGGATTCTATGACGCCCTCGTGACACCGCGGGGCATGCTCGCATTGAAATTTCTATTAGTCGTTTCGCTGGGTGCTGCCGCAGCCGGTTATTTCACGGCGGCTTCCACGAAATCAGCGGCACTGCTCTTTCTTTTTTATCAAGGTATCGTCCGTAGCTTTGGGCACTTCAATCACGATGAGATGCCGGTTGTTTACATTTTGATTTGCCTGGCATTTGTGCCCTGCGGCGATGCTTTTTCTTTGGATGAAAGACTACGGCGGGTAGGCAACCGTGGTGGCGATTTGGTTTACGGATATCCGATCCTCTTAATGCGTTGTTTGCTGGCGTGGTCATATTTTAGTTCCGCTTTGATCAAACTACGCGTCTCAGGCTTCGGCTATTTCAATGCTGATAATTTGCCGACGCTCGCAATCATACATTCGCTCGACAACTTACACAGTACACACTTTCGGCTCGCGTTCTGGCTGCCAACGTTTCGCGGGATTACCACAGTTGCTCTTGTGTTGGTGTTTTTGTGGGAAGTCGTTTTTCCGATCGCGATCGTTTCGCGGATCGCGCGGCGGATTATCTTGCCCTTGGGTTTGCTCTTTCATTTGTTGACGATGCTATTCATGAATCTTTCTTTCCCGTACCATGTCGCCGCATATTCAGTCTTCATCGACTGGCCACGGCTCGCCCGGCGCGTGCGGTCGTGGATACGCCCCGGGATCGTGACTGAAGCGGAGGTCGCCGCATAAAGCCGGAAATCGCCGCCGCGCTGGCTGCGAAACAACGCGCGATGTTAAGCTGTGATTTCGGAATGGAGTTTCTGTAATGGCGAACGCTGCACCATACGATCACATCGTGTTTACGGAGTTTGACGACTCTGAGGGTATCCTCGTCGATTTGAACACCAAGAAGTATTACCAGCTTAATGAAACGGCGATGTTAATCTGGAAGGGGCTCGAGCAGGGCCTTGGCACGCGTGAAATCGCCGACCAAATTGTCGAGAACTACGAGATTACTCCGCACGATGCGCTCCGCAACGTGGACGAAATTCTCGCAAAGTTTCAAATGTACAGTCTTATCGGCGTGGGAAATGATGTAAGTCAATAGCAGTTTACGTCATGGCCGGTGACAACGTTTGCGCGCCACTTTTCCTCAAGCATGGTTACTTCGTGCGGTTAGCTGATGGCCACGAGTCCATCGTCAACGAACCTCTTGATCATGCGCAAGCTGTCCGCTTCACGAAAAGGACACACTGAAATTATCGCGGCAATGTCCCATTCTCCGTTAATTCGCGAAAGCAAGAAAGCCTCTTGCGGATCCAATCGTTCACTTTCGAGTTGGGCCACAGTCTTCAACAATTTCGGCACGGCGCTCGGCGGCAGTCCATCCTGATAAACTTGCCGAATGCTTACATCTTCCGCCTCCTGACGCAACTGTTGCGCGTCGCTATTGTGAGGCTCCTGTTCAAGGGCGCTGTCTATTTTCGCCAGCGCGTTCTCGAAACTGCCGTCCTGCAATTCAGCACGTGCCAACGCCAGCAACTCACCAACACTCAACGAGAATGTTCCTTCGGATTTGTCAGTCGCAGCCGTGGTTGCCGCCTCACCAGCAACAGCGATTACGCCTTTCTCAACCAAATCAAACAACTGTGCGCACGCATGAAAAAGCGAAGTGTGCATGTTGTAGCAAATCTCGGCGACGGTCATTCGCTTCTCGACGTGAAACAGAACTTCGCGAATCTCCTTACTGCCATCCAGTGATTTCGTCCAGCCGGGATTCAGTTCGAAGAAGGTGCGGTCAGACGGAATTACCGCTCGATAACGCGACCACTCATCGATGCGATAAATTCCTTCCATGATCACCGACTGGGCTTCCACCTGAATTCGAATGACGTCGCTCGGCAAGGGTTCACCGTCGAAGAATTCGAACGTGGCTTCTTCCCAAAGAAAGAGATCGTAGATGATGTCCAGCGTCCTCGTCCGCAGCGCGTAAACAACGTCTGCTGCACTGACAATTCCCTGCGCTGAGAGAATGTTTCCGAGGCGGTCGCCGGACTGGCGATGAATTTCCATCGCGGCTTTCAATTGGTCTTCACCGATCTTTCCGTAATGGAGGAGCACCTGCCCGATTAGCTCCTTCGGGTCATTCGAGCGTGAGCCGACGATTACACCGTTCTCCAGAATTATCTCTTTAATGATGGCGGCCCGGGCTACTTTGAGCGTTCCGGTCTTTCGCGCTGCCGCCAGAAACTGCAGCAGGTCGGACACACTCATTGTTTTCAGCGTCCCTTGAATGCTCATGATCCGAATCGCGACCGACCAACCAGGGGATGAAAGCGTGGAATCGAGTGCAACTTGAACGGAACTTCCTGCAAGCAGCTTACCTTTTACAACGTCGCTACATCAAGCTTTTGATATCAGTTGCCGCGACGCGATGATGCGCAGATCGTTGCAAGACGGGTGATCTAAACGACCTCAGACAGGCAAAATGGACCATTGACACCGGCTGGGCAGACGTTATACAAACGTTGCGGTTCATCTACTTGATTCCCCACACAACAATTCGGAGACGCTGCCCCGATGAGATGGGGTGGTGGATGTCATAGACGATTTCTGGAGACGGTACTTATGCGAAAATTTCAAGTGACGTCGGGGTTAACTGTCGTCGCAATTGTCCTTGCGGTGTGCGTAGAGTCTAATGCCACCGGTAAAAAACGCCTAAAACGTCGCCGCGCCAAAACAGCTTCATCCAAACAAGTAACCTTACCTGTGCCTGCCGTGTTTGCGGTTCCCGTGACGGTTCAGGCTAACACCACGTCGAACAACGCGGCGACGTCTGCACCATCAGCCGACAAAGCGGCAGCAATCGAATCGGCCGATCTGGCATCCGCTCCGACAAACTCGACAAACGCGATACGAGGTTTCACTCCAAACTTAACCGCAACAGCCGGTCAACTCGTTATTAGCGAATTTCGCTTACGCGGACTGGCTGGTGCAAACGACGAGTTCATTGAAATCGCCAACAACTCGGGAGCGGATCATACCGTAGCCGCCCTTTCGGGCACGGGGTATGGCGTTGCCGCTTCCGACGGTGTCACGAGATGCTCGATTCCAAACGGCACAGTCATTCCAAACAAAGGCCATTACTTGTGCATTAACTCAGCGGGTTACTCGCTAGCAAGCTACCCAGCGGGTAACGGGACGACAGCTACCGGAGACGCGACGTATACCGCCGACATTCCTGACAATGCCGGTATCGCGCTTTTCAACAACGACACGGGGGGCGCGTCTTACTCTTTGGCAAACCGCCTTGATGCGGTTGGCTCGACGGCGGAAGCTAACACTCTGTACAAGGAAGGCACGGGCTATCCGGCGCTGACGCCTTTTTCGATTGATTACAGCTTCTACCGTGACAACTGCGGCAAGGGCGGTTCGATTACCACTTTTGGGGGGTGTCCCACTGGCGGCATCCTGAAGAACACAAACAACAATGCGGCCGACTTCGTTTTCGTTGACACGAACGCAACAGTCGCCGGTGCCGGCCAACGTCTCGGTGCCCCCGGACCCGAGAATCTTTCCAGTCCGATTGAACGCAATGCTTCCTTTCCCGTGACCTTGTTGGATACTTGCGCCGCGTCGACATCGCCACCCAACCGTGTGCGCGACTTCACGTCGGATCCGCCAAATAATTCGATGTTCGGGACGTTGGACATTCGCCGCACCGTCACCAATAACACCGGCGGTAATGTGACTCGGCTCCGATTTCGAGTCATTGACCTGACAACGTTCCCAGCACCCTCCGGAATCGCAGATCTCCGCCCACGCACTTCGACTGCGGTTGTCGTTACTGTCGATCGCCCGCCGTGCGGCTCGGGCACTTCGAACATCACGGTAAATGGCACGACTCTGGAACAACCGCCTTCACAACCAAATGGTGGCGGGTTCAACTCGTCAATGGGAGCCGGCGTGATTACGCTGGGGACGCCGTTGGCGAATGGCGCCTCTGTCGACATCCGCTTCCTGCTCGGAATTCAGCAAACGGGGCAATTCAAGTTCTACGTCAACATCGAAGCGCTGCCTTAACAGGAAGTCTCCTAGCGAAACAAGAAGAGGAGGGTCAATGCCCTCCTCTTTTTTGTTGGTGCGATTTCACGACTAAGTCACAACGGCTTCAATGCACTGCGCGCCAACTTCCTTTTCAGATTCACGTATCCCTGATCACCCGCGACCAATTGCCCCAGCACTCTCCGAATTCCTCTGTGGCCTTTCGCGAGTTCGATCATGCGTTCGGTGAAAGGCGCCCCCCAGAAGTTTCCGTAAAATCGCCGCCGCATTTGTGAAGCACGTTTTAGTTCACCGCCGAAATCTTTGCGCCAGAACGTTTCGTATTCCTCAGGCTTTTGTTTCAAGTAAGCTCGAGCGAACAGTTCTGCGGAGCGAAGCGCATAGTAGATTCCTTCGCCCGTCACCGGATCGGCAAAGCCCGCAGCATCGCCAAGCAAAGCCCATCTGTCGCCGCAAGCTTTGCGTGTGTCCCAGGTCCGTGGCGCCAGTCCCGGAATGCGCGCGGCGTAGCGCTCAGCGGATTTTTTTAGCTCGGCGCGAACAGAGTCGCTGGCGGCGGCAGCTGAGTTCCAAATTTTCATGCGTGCGCTTTTGCCCCGGTCGCCGTCGCGAGGACTTGGGGTTCTGTAACTCGCGTAGTAACTCACCATGAATTCCCAAAGCAGTTTGTCGAGAGCTTCGTGATCGAAAGCATCCTGCGTCGTCGCAATGCCAAACGAGACATGATCGATTCGCGGAAATGCCCACGCGTAGCCGACCCACCTCGGCAGAAATGCGACCACCGTCGCGGCATCATTGGCTTCCGGCAACGGCGCGCGATAGCCAAACGCAACTTCCATTTCCGCTGGGGGCAATGGCCCTGCCAGCTTTTTCGCAATCGCGCTGTTTGCGCCATCCGCGCCGACTAAAAACCGGCAAGTGAATTCTGCGCCGCTTTGGGTTTTGATGATCCAATGGTCGTCGACGCGCTTGAAACCGCGCGCCGGAACCTTATCTGCAATGACAATGGCACCCGTCTTCTTCGCGCGCTCGCGCAAGAAAGTATCGAACGCAATCCGCGAATAGACCGCGAAGGGCTCATCCAGTTTCATGTGCAGATGCTTGCCTGAGGGCGAGTACATGTCGAGCTCATCGATTGTTCGCCCCGCCGCTTCGAGCAGATGCGGCCAGGCTTTCAGCGCTTTCGAAGTAACACCGCCACCGCATGCTTTTGGCTCGCCGGCCGGGCGACCGTCGCACAACGCAACGCTGACGCCCCCGCCGGCGAGTCGCTCCGCCGCAAACGATCCGGCCGGTCCGGCGCCGACAATGATCACCTCGAAATCTTTCATGCGCGGCTAATCATAAACGCGAACGTGATCGGATTTCTAATCTGCGTCTACCTGCGTTAATCTGTGGCCAAATTCTCCTCCTCGGTGGTGAAGATGGGCCACACGAGTTCACTGGTTTTCGCCGGAATCGCGCCGCATCCGCCAATCATGGTGCCGGAAGTTGGCGGCAATGCGATCGCAGAAGTGCGCGCATCGATCGATGCGATGGCTACTCTCACAAAGCGAATTATTGAAAGCAAAGCAGAAACTGTGGTTCTGATTTCGCCGCACGCCCCGCTTGAGGCCGTCGCGTTTGTCGCTTACGACGGTCCCACCCTGCGTGGAGATTTCTCGATGTTCCGCGCTGCGCGTGCCGCGGTTGAAGCCGAACTTGATGACGAGCTTTTGACCGAGATTACACGCGCGGGGGAACAATGCGATCTGATCACTTTACGCATTCGCGGCGACCTCGATCATGGCACAGCCGTACCGCTCTATTTTCTGCAACGCAATGGCTGGACAGGCAAGGTCGTCGCGCTTGGCTACAGTTTTCTATCGAACGTAGAGCACCTAAGATTCGGCAACTGCATCAGGCAAGCGATCGCGACCGTGAAACGTCCGGTCGCGTTCATTGCGAGCGGCGATCTCAGTCATCGGCTCAAGCCTGGCGCTCCCGCCGGTTACAACCCTGACGCGCATCTGTTTGATGAAGAAGTCGTCGCTGCGATCCGCGATTGTGAGACGGGGCGCATCGTGAATATCGATCAGAATTTGCGCCAGCGTGCCGGTGAATGCGGCTATCGTTCGATGCTGGTGGCTTTCGGTGTTGCGGAAGACACTAGTCAATCGTGCGAAGTATTGAGCTACGAAGCCCCTTGGGGGGTTGGGTATCTCGTCGCGCAACTTGTTAAAGCCACGCCCTCTCCCTCTGAGCGAAGGTTGGGTGAGGGCATTACGGCTGCATCTTCATCAAATTCTTCCGAGCCCGCGAGCCGGGCGACAGATGATTCCTTTTTTGCTCGCTGCGATCAACCGCCTGCCATCCCGAGTCGGGATTCTGACTTTATCCCCGCTCTCGCTCGCCGCACGATCGAAACGTTCGTTCGCGACGGCGCGATCATAGCGCCGCCCGAAGGACTTCCTGATGAGCTAAACGCTCGCGCCGGCTGCTTCGTCTCGATCAAAACTCTTGGCGGCGATCTCCGTGGCTGCATCGGAACCGTTGATCCAGTAAAAGACACACTTGCCGAGGAGATAATTAACAATGGAATCAGCTCGGCGACGCGCGATCCGCGTTTTCCGCCGGTACGGCCCAATGAACTTCCGAATTTGAAATATTCGGTCGATGTGCTGTCCGCACCAGAGCCATGCGAACTTGATGATCTTGATCCGAAGGTTTATGGCGTGGTGGTTGAAGATGAAATCGGATTCCGCCGCGGACTCCTTCTCCCAAACCTTCAAGGCATCACGGCTGTGGCCGATCAAGTCGAAATCGCTACGCGCAAAGCCGGCATCCCGCCGGCAACGCCCATCAAACTATTCCGTTTTCGCTCCGATCGATATTCGGAATAGTTTGGCGTCGTCGACTGGGGGCGCAGGCATCCTGCCACATTTGTCTGACATCTGGCCCGGAATCGACAGCACTTTGGATTGCTTCTGAAACTTTACACAAGGTTAACATCCTTGGTCCTTAACACGTCTTAACAATTGCGGGCTTGAAATAATGAAACAAAGCAGCAATTTGCGTCGTGTTACTGATTTAGTGACTGGCGGAACAAACTTCGTCGGCGAATCGTTCAATTTTCTGGGTTACGATTAAGGGGAAAAGGGTCAGGCTGAGAGTGCATACAAGAAATCTTGGAGATGCCGCCGTATTGAGTCTGCAAGGACGGTTAATTAGCGGTGAAACGCGAACGCTGCGCGAAGCAGTTCGCGCTCAATCAAAGGCAAAGGCCATTGTGCTTGATCTCGGTCGTGTCACGGCGATCGATGCATACGGTCTCGGCCTGATGCTGGAGTTGCGCCGACTTAGTGACTCTCATGGCATTCGTTTCAAATTAATGAATGTGAACAACTTTACCAGTCGCGTGTTTGAGGTGACGCGACTCGACTCTGTCTTTGAGATCATTCCGAAGGTCGAGGCATCTTTGATGCCGCCAATACACCCGCGCGTTCCAGTTGCGGTCTGCGCGTAATTTGAGAGAGCCTGCATCTCGCAGGCGGGTCGGGCCCATCCTGCGCGCCAGAAAAAGCATACAAAAGAACAGCCCAGCGGTTTTAATCGCTGGGCTTTTGTGCATTCAAGTGCCGCGATGATCAAGACGGCTTCTTAGGTTTACCCTTGCCACCGCCGCCACCACCACTGGGCGCTTTATTTTGTCCGGGCGGTTGTTTCACTTGCTGCCTAGCCGGAGCTGACGCCGGCGGACCACGTTGAATCTGCGGACGCGGCGCTTCGCGTACTGGTGGTCCACGTTGAATTTGTGGACGTGGTGCTTCACCTGCCGGTGGTCCACGTTGAATCTGTGGACGTGGCGCTTCGCGAACTGGCGGGCCACGTTGGATCTGTGGACGTGGCGCTTCGCGCACCGGTGGGCCACGTTGAATCTGTGGACGTGGCGCTTCGCGCACCGGTGGGCCACGTTGGATCTGTGGACGTGGCGCTTCGCGCACCGGTGGTCCTCTAAATTCAGGTCGGGTCGTCACAGGATTACCGACGCGTCCTCCCTCCGCGCGCGGAACATTCTTCGGCTCGACTCTTTGTTGAGCCCGTTCGAGTCCCCTTTGCTGCTCAAGCTGACGAGATTCGTTCCCCGTGACTCGGCTGCCGCGGAAAGCTTCACGTGATGCAGCGTTTGGTTGCGCGTTAGGTTCCGCATTTGGCGCCACCTGCGACACGCCGGTATTCCGCTGATCCTGGATGTTCAACTTCTGGCTCTTTGCGCGCTCGGAAATTTGCTCCACGCGCAGAGACTTGTCCAGATCTTTTCGGAACGGCGGCGCGACTGGCGTTGTGCCAACCACAACCGTGGTGTCCTGAAGTTTCTTCGCGATGCCTGGCGGCACATCGATCTTGCCTCGGCCCCATGCCGATCGGAGGGCGGCATTGCGTAATGGCGTCAGCAACAACGGCTCGAGTGTCGGCCGGACCTGCGTGATCGTTGACGGATTCACACGTTGCACGACGCGCGGGTCGATTGGTCGATTGAAAGAGTCGATTGGCACCACGGTGACCGCGTTCGGCACCGTCCAGTTGACCAAATTCGCTGCGACCACATCACCTCGTGTCAGGTAATGCGGTTGCCAGTTCTCGTCGTAGTAACGCGCCACATAAGGATCGCCTGGGCCCAAAGGTACCCAACCGATCTGGTTGTCGCTGAACGGCACAAACGCCACCAGCGCCGGCGAATAGATCGGTGTTGTATTGACTGAATCAGGAATCCAATACCACCGATCATTGACGAATGCCCAACGGCCGTAGTGATACGGCGCATAACCCCATGGCTCAGTCGACACCCAGGTTAGTCCGTACGGATAATCATTCATCCAATAGCCCTGTTCATATGGACTCCATCCGATTGCGACGTTTGGGCTCCACGCGTAGCCGTAGCCATTCAGGTCTTGCCAGCCGCCGTAGTAACTGAGATCGTTGATTCCGGGAATCACGTAAGTCACGTACCGGTAACTCACATCGTTTCGATAAGGATCGAAGTAATATGGATCCGCGAGATAAGTGTCATAGCTCACGTACCGGCCGTCATAGTAGTTCGGGTATTGATAGCGATAATAGTTATCGACGAGATAGCCCGCGTTGCGTCCATCCATTCGTGATAACAAAGCTTGCGCTGCCGTAGTTCCCACCAACGTCAACATCTCGCCTTTGCTGATCTGGCCACTGCCGGCGAGGCCCACGACCTGCGCCACTCCGTTCAGCACAGAGATCATCGCGTTGCCCCGGCTGACATCGACGTAGTAAAGACCCGGTTGATTGAAATCGACTGCGCCGTAAGGCGTGCCCACTTCGTATAAACCGCCGGAAGGCAAGTAACCGACGTCGAACATTGCCGAGCCATCGCGCAGCGCCAATTGGGTGCGATCATCCGTGAGCACGATCGCATCAAGCGCTGTGTTCGGATTGAGCTGCGCATAGTTGCGCGAGTTGAACGCAAGACTCGCGCGCGAGTTGTCGCGCGTGTAGATACGATTGCCGACGGAGAACGGCTCGTTCATTCCCGCCGCGCGCCAATCGTTGGTGTTCAATGAATCAGTCAACGCTACCTGTCCATCGACGCGTTGAATGCGTGCCGCGTCCGGCAGCGCCGCCGCTTCTACATTTTGCGAATGTCTTTGATAGAGCCACACGCCCGCGCCCGCGACTACCGCGACGACGGCCGCGAGTACCCCTGCATGCCAAAGTTTGATCGTTTTCATGAAAACCTCCAGAAATACGCCCAAATTCTCGCAATCACCGTTCCTTTTTATTGTCGATTCTTATGAGGATCTTGGAGGTGTCACGTATTACTTATCACGCAGACTAAGTGTCAGTGGTTTTTGCGCAATGAGGTTTTGAGGGCTTCTTAATTCGCAGAAAACAACCATCGATTAGTCACACGATCGCAACGAAACGTAACTGTGACGACCAATGTAGCGTGAGCGTTATTGGCGGAAGAGTGAACATTTCCGTGCAGTTTAGGAGCGGCTGCATCTTTGCAGGCGGGACGCGCGCATGTTGTGCGCAATTGAAGGTTACTCTCATGTTTGCACCACTTCTCCGTGCTGCAAAAAATCTTGTTGACCGTCTTCAGCCCAGATCGTAGAGTCGATTACGCCGTAATCCCGCGGCCGCCCTAATTTCCTCAATCCTCGAAAGGACAGTTATGAAAATTCTCATCATCTCCCTCTTTTGCATCCTGTGTGTTGTAGTCACGATCGCGATCTTTGCCCAGAGCCGAAGTTCTGTGATTTGCAAAGACCAACCCGTGCCTGAAGGCTACATGATTTCCGGAGAGACGCTATCCACTGCCTGTAACGGAACTGCCTGGGTCATCAAGCCGAAACCAGCCGCACGCCCCGCAGGGTTGGATCGGTTTACCGTAGCCGCATCGAACGATGACCGCGAGCCGGCAGACACGATCGCGCCGGGCCAATGCGACCAATTTGAGCGAACGGTTAGCAGCACCTACAACTTCAATCCGGCGTTAATGAATGACGATCAGGTCAAAGCGCAATCCGGAAAGCTCGATGCGTTTTGGAGTCAGGTCAGACAATCGCGCACGACGCTCATGCCGTGTTTGCGGAAAGCGTTGAAGGACGAGAATTCCGGCTCGTTCTTTGCAATCGACGGCAGCATGTTACTCGTCGATCTCGATCCGTCGCGCGCGTCGAAAGCTTTGCAGGTCAGAAAATTCATCAGCGCGAATCTTGACGGCACCGACCTTGAGTACTGGGTCCACACAATGGCGCAACGCGGCGTCGAAGGCTTTGACACTTCAGAAGCCGGCGCGAAATGGCTCTCGTATCCGAAGGCCAAATACATTCTTTCACTACACGGCGGCTATCCAGTTAACTCATTCATCGGCGCCGTCTTTATCTTTGGCAGCATGGACGAAGAATTTGCGACTCCCGCACTGCTACGCTTCGTGAATGACCCCAGACATTCGCGAGATCAACGCGAGAGTGCGCTCGCGATACTCGTCGCCCAAGCCACGGCGGCATCGCGTGAAGCTTTGAAGCAGGTCAACGCATCAGGTCTTTCGGCCGGCGCTTCTGAAATGATTCGCGAGGCGCTCGGGCATCCGAAATTGCTGCAACCGCGCACGCATCCAAGACTGACACGCGAAGAACAACTGATCGCATTTCAGGGAATCGTCAGCGGAGATTACTCTGCCTTTCGCGAGATGGTGATGAAGTCGCCCGATGGCGAAGTCGATGCAGTGGCGACTCTGCGTCCGGAAGACATCTCGCTTGTTCGCCAAGCGCGCCGCGCATCAATCTCTCGCTGCAATCAGCACGCCCTCGCGGACTACGCGAGCTTCACGAAAATCCTTACCACGATGACCTGGAATAAATGACCGTTCGCATTGGAGCGGCTGCATCTTTGCAGGCGGCGCGCACCCTGCGCGCAATTCGTCGTGCCGGGAGCGCGAACATCCTGTTCGCAGTTTTCTGTAGCTGGGATCATGATCAATTTTAAGATTCATGCCGGTTTCAGCCGGCGCAGCACGCGGCCAGCGATCACCCGGAAACCGAACCCGCAATCGCCGGCTCGGCGCACACTCGCGTTCCTCACGTAGTTTGCTGCTAACCTTGACAGCCGTTTTCGTTCATTCGTATATTGACTTTCGTCAGTTAACTAGCGATTGATCCAAAGCATGTGCGGCATTCAAATTCAATATTTCGCCTTTACGGACCGCTTCTCTTTTTGGGGAGCGGACTGGCGAGCATGCGTGCGTGAATCGATAAGTTAGACCTAACGCCCAAACGATCTTCAGCCAGCCGCAACCTCAACGATTGAGATTGCGGCTGATTTGTTTCGGTTCGACTGATAACTATTAGCTGCAGGGGAATTACATGAGTATTGAAGATTGGCGCACTGAAATAAACGAGCTTGACCGCGAACTGCTTCGCTTGCTGAACCAGCGCGCACGGCTCGCCCTCAAAGTCGGCGAGTCAAAAATGGCCGAAGGTCTTGCGCTCTGTGATCACACCCGGGAGCGCGAAGTGATTGAGCGGATGTGCGAAGCAAACGAAGGTCCCCTGGATGATCGTGCAATTGTCGAGTTGTTCCGCGCGATCATCCACGAATCGCGCCGCATTCAAACGCGCGCCGCCGATCAGTCCACGAGACAAGCGGAATGTAAACCCGCCCTGGCACACGAAGGCGTGCGCGTGGCTTTCCAGGGAGCGCCCGGCGCGTTCAGTGAAGAGGCTGCGGTGAAGCTGTTGACTGCCGGCATTAAATTGGTCCCACGGCCCACGTTTGAATCGCTCTTCGCGGCGATCGAAGACCATAGCGCGGATTACATTCTGGCGCCGATAGAAAACAGTCTTGCCGGTTTCGTTCACGCCTCGTTCGACCTGCTGCTGGACAGCAACCTCAACATCATCGGTGAAGTCATAATTCCGATTAGTCACTGCCTCATCGGTTGCCCGGGTGCCTCCTTCGAAGAGATCGCGACGGTCGAGTCGCATCCCGTAGCTCTCGATCAATGCCGCCGCTTTCTCGCGGCCAATCCGCAAATCAAACGGATTGCCGCAGAGGACACGGCCGGCAGCGTTGCGCGCGTAGTCAGTCGCGGCGATCCGACCAGCGCGGCCATTGCCGGACGACGCGCGGCTGAGAAATACGGCGGCGTGATTCTGCGCGAGCATCTGGAAGACAGCAGCGAAAACTACACCAGGTTTCTGCTGCTCTCAGCTGATAAAGATTTTGTGGCAGAGGCTGACCAGTTTTCGGTCGTCATCGAACTGCCGCATCAGCCGGGCGCTTTGCACAGCGCGCTCGAACCCTTCGCTCGCCGCGGCATCGATCTTTTGAAGATTGAAGGCCGGCCCGTGAAAGGACGTCCCTGGGAATATTGTTTCTATTTGGATGTGCGCGGTTCGTTTAATGATCTCGACGTCATCGAGACTTTGTCAGAGTTGCGCCGCAGCCGGATCGAGACCCGAATCTTAGGCGCGTATCGATCCGCTCAGGTGCCGAGTTGATTCCTCTTGGCGATCATTTGGATCTTGGCGCCAGGAGCGCGGGCATCCTGCCAGCAATTTTTCTGTAGCCCAGCGCTTCAGCGCTGGGATCAGCTTAGAATTAGCGTCGCGGCATTCACTCTACTGCTGCGCGAACCGCAGTCCTAAGCCTCTGCTGCCTTTTGCCTTTTGCCTTCTGCCTACTGCCTCCTGCCGTGACTTCTCCCCGTCCCCGTGTCCCCGCTTCCCCGCGTCCGGTATTATTTCTCCATGCCGAAATCTTTTCCCGATTGGATTGTTCCCATGGCCGCGACGCTTACCCAAGAGCGCTTCACCGGCCCCGAATGGAGTTTCGAGCGAAAGTTCGACGGCATTCGCCTGCTCGCTTACAAGAAGGGTAAGCAGGTCGAACTGTTCTCCCGCAATCGTCTGTTGCAAAACCTTCCAGCTATCTCACAAGCGATCGCCAAACTACCGCAGCGCGAATTGATTCTCGATGGCGAGATCACCTGGCACGCCCCATTCAGCTATCACGTCTTCGACATCATGTGGATTGACGGCCGCGAGACGATGTCTCTGCCACTTGAAGAGCGCCGCGTACTCCTGAAGCAACTGCCACTGACGGCACCCTTGCGACGCGTGATCGAGTTGAAGATGTCAGTACCGGGAGCGGACCGGGGTCCCCGCGCGGGCAGCCCGCGCGGGGTGGTGGATGCGACCGGGTCAAGGGACAACTTAGCCACCAATCCCTGGGAGTTGGCACGTGAAAAAGGTTGGGAAGGCGTTATCGCGAAGCGTCGTGGCTCAATTTACGAGCAACGCCGGTCGCGTAACTGGCTGAAGATGAAATGCGAGCTCGCGCAGGAATTCGTGGTGGGCGGCTTCACCGATCCGCAGGGAAAACGGGTCGGGCTCGGCGCTTTGCTCGTCGGCTATTACGAGAAGTCAGAACCGCCTGCGGTAGCGGGCGGGCATCGGGGCAGTAGCCCGACCAACCGGGGTCCCCACGCGGGCAGCCCGCGTGGGGTGGTCGATACGGAGGGCGTCGAATTCGTTTTCGCCGGCAAAATCGGCACTGGCTTCAACAACGAACTGCTGACTTACCTGCGTCGCAAACTCGACGCGCTTGAGATTCCCAAGCCACCATTCACGCGCGCCATCGGCCTGCCGCGCCTGCGCGCCCACTGGGTCCGCCCAAAGATCGTCGTTCAAGTCGGCTTCATTCAATGGACCGGGCACGGAAAGCTTCGCCATCCACGACTGTTGGGAGTTCGAACTGATAAAAACCCGCGTGACGTTGTCAGAGAATGATTTCGCTGCGCGAAGCGCAGACAAAATAAAGTCCCGAAGGGACACAATAAAATAGCCCAGGGCAACGCCCTGGGATCCAATGGAAAATGAATTCAGCCGCGCGACCTCGAATCGGGGTCGTTGGTCGCGCGAAATCGGTCTCAGGCGAGTTACCGACTAAAGGTCCTCGCTCTGCTACTATTTCTTCGAAGACTTTTTCTTTCCGCCCTTTTTTTTCCCGCCCTTCTTCTTGGGCACTTTGCCGCCGGCCTTGCGCGCCTCAGACAATCCGATCGCGATTGCCTGTTTCTTACTGGTGACCTTCTTGCCAGAGCGCCCGCTCTTGAGCGTTCCCTTCTTGCGCTCATGCATCGCTTTCTTAACTTTCTTTCCCGCCGTCTTGCCGTACTTCGCCATGCTCCTTCCCCTTTCGAACACGTACTCGTTCGCTACACTTCTTGAAGGAAACGAATACTTTTGAGCTTGAATAGAACTTGTAAAAGAGGAGTGTGCAAAAAAGATGCCAACCGTCTGAAGAAAGTCCTGAAAGGACGCGATTGAATAGCCCAGGGCACCGCTCTGGGATCGAGAACCAAAAGAATTCAGGCGGACTTCGATGGTCGCGCGTCGATGGAGAGCGATCAGTTGAATACTTGGAAAGAAATGACGACTATTGTAATTGTGAAATCCTATTCAATGTGGCGAAGAAGCAATTACTTAATCCTGTCTCTTTTCGCCAAGTTGTGCCGAGCGCAGAGGAGTTGGACATTCGCTTCCGTGAGGGATGTTCCACCCTTTGAGTAGGGCAAGTCATGATCAAAATGCAGTTCGTCAGTTGCGTCGCACTCGACACATTTTCCACCGTCACGCTTCCAAACCGCTAGTTTGACGGCCGTAGGAATGATCCTCCTGCGAGTTTTGTTCAAAACCGACACGCTCTTAGTCTCCTCGTCATCTTTGACAGCAACTAACTTGAATTTGAAGACGCTGCGACGCCCGTCGTTTTCGCGCCATGAGTCCACGAGATGAAAGAGACCGTTGTCCGCCCAAATGCCCGCATGGATCTTCTCGTAAACGCGCACACGTTCGGGCCTTCTTTTTCCGGCGCGAGCGGCTTGTGCTGCCGCGTGAAACTTTCCATTCTGCGTCGGCGACCCTGACGATCTTTTTTCCGGCTGGTCAACAAGCTTCGGATTCGGACAGCTTTGTGATTTTGGCTGATCGTGTCCTTCGTAAATCAGAGTGGTACCGCCATCCTCGATGCGATCTTGATAGGGGGCATTACGGCGCAGCGACATTAAAATGACTGAGTGATATCCGCCGAGACCAAAGTTCATGCCGGCCTGAAGACTCGCACCTTCGCGCTGACACATTTCGAAATAAGGAATGATGTTATCGCTCATGGTCTCACTTCCAAACCACGAGCTTAATAAGCGTTGTTTGAGTGTGCAAGTGGATTGCGAACGACTACGCAATATTCTTGCACGATGGTTTCGTGACGATACAGGCCCTAGCGGCTTATGCGCGGCCATTGAGGCCGCGCGCTGGGATCTTAATTGAATCTGATCCCAGCCCCGAGGCATCGGGCTGGGCTATTTTATCCTGCGCTTTCAGCGCAATGAGTTGTTTGTGAGTGTGTCGCGCTAGGCCCTCACCCAACCCTCTCCCAGCGGGAGAGGGCAACAGCCTCGCCCTCCCATCGACCACCCCACGCGGGCTGCCCGCGCGGGGACGCCGGTCGGGCTACTACCCGTTCGACTGCTCACCGCTCACTGCCAACTGCTCACTCCTCAAATCCCGCTGGTCTCTCACTCACCACATTGAACGCGCGTTCCAATGCAACGCCGACTTGTCCGATCAGGCCATCGTCGAACAAGCGACCGAGGATGGTGATGCCGTGTGGAACGCGGCGCGGGGGATTGAACTTGGGCAGAGGGTTATTGGGATCGGGGGCCCAATCGCTGCGCGCTTCGGAAACCTCGACGAAACCGGCGCGCAACGTCAGCGAGGGATGGCCGGTGAAGTTCGTGATCGTAAGCTGTTCGTCGCGCAGCGAAGGCACAAGCAACACGTCGACCTCTTTGAAAATGCGCGCCATCTCGACCGCTACTTTTCGCCGCAGACGATCGGCCTGCACAAAATCTACGGCGGACAGAAATCGCGCTTGCCGAAACAGATTGGGCCAGGCGTCTTTGACCTGAACTTTCAACTCGCCGAGTTTGTTGTTGAGCGCGAGGTCCTCGAACGAAGCCGCGCCTTCGGCAAAAAGAACCGGCATCAAAGAGCTGTACGGCCAATCGGGCAGCGTCACTTCTCGGAGCTCCATCCCCAGCTTCTTCATCGTTTCCATCGCCGCGCGATCGACATCAGTCGCGGGCGCTTCTTTCATCCACTGCGGAAAGTAACCGACTTTCACTCCGGTCACCGATGCATTGGCGTCGAAGTCGAAATGGGTTGGTACACTGGAAGGATCGCCGGCATCAGGACCGGTAATCGCCTGAAGCACGAGCATCGCGTCTTCGACTGAGCGCGTCATCGGGCCGAGTTTGTCGAGCGACCAGCAGAGCGTCATCGCGCCGGTGCGCGCCACGCGGCCAAACGTCGGCCGGAGGCCTGTCACGCCACAGCGCATCGCCGGGCTGACGATGCTGCCGCCGGTTTCACTGCCGACCGAAAATGCGACGAAGCCGGCAGCAGTAGCGGCGCCCGGTCCGCAGCTCGAACCGGAGGCGCCTTCTTCGAGGAGCCACGGATTCATCGTCTGGCCTCCAAACCAAATATCGTTCAACGCAAGAGCGCCGAGTGCCAGCTTCGCGATCAGCACGGCGCCCGCATTGTTCAATCGTTGGACCACGGCCGAGTCGGCCGCCGGCACGCGATTGCGAAACGGTTCTGCGCCGTACGTCGTCGCGATGTCTTTGGTGTCGAGCAAATCCTTCACGCCGTAAGGAATGCCGTGCAACGGTCCAAGATATTTGCCCGCGGCAATCTCGGCATCAGCTTGTTTCGCGCGCGCAAGGGCGTGGTCTTCGGTGAGCGTAATGATCGATCGAATCTTGCTATCAAATTGCCGGACGCGGGCAATATAAATATTCGTCAGCCGTTCGGAAGTAAGTTTGCGCGATTCGATCCAGCGCGACAGCTGCGTCACCGGTGCGAAGGCGATTGCGTCATCTGTCGACGGCAGCGGCACGTCTGACTTCGAGCGAACGAAATTGTCGCGCGGCGGACCGGAAGTAATCCCGGGAAGCATCGGATTCCACAGTGTGGCCGGAACTTCTGTGTCGGCGAGCGCAACTTTCCGCGGGCCGGTTCGGCGTTCCAAGTACGGCGCGAGCGAAGTGCGCCACGAGCCGGCTGCCTGTTGCCTTTCGGCGTCGGTCATCGTCACCTGCATCAGCTTCTCGGCTTCTGCAAATGTTTCCGGCGACACCGCGGGCCCACTTCCCGCGCCGGTGCCGAACGTCGGTGGCGCGCCCGGCGGGGCCGAAGTTGATTCCGAGTTTGTTGAGAATGACTTGTTGCGACAGGCGGCGGCGGTGACGAGCAACGCGATCGGGGCTTGGATTAGAAACTGACGTCGAGTGTTCATGGGAGGGAGATTATCCACAGATTCCGCCGATTGCACACAACAGAAGGCAGATCATTGCCGAGTTCGCCAATGCCGGTCGTGGCGCGCGCTATGAAGAACAGCGACAACGGTGATGAGATCGTCCGTCAATTGGAAAACAACGCGATAAGGGAATCGATCGAGCAGTTTCCAACGAACGTTCTTCCGTCGGTGACGAGTGCGATAAGCAAGTGGATTGTTCGGCAGGGCGTCGACGGCTTGTAGAACTTCACGAAGAAACTCGGTGCCTAGACCGGATTCGCGTTTATCGTACCAACGTGCAGCTTCTTCAATGTCCGTGAACGCCTGTGGGAGAATTTTGAGGCGGTACGTCACTTCGCCAGTCTCGCTTCGAGTTTCCTCTTCGCTTCCTTCCACGGAATGGATTTTTCGGGATGCCTTTCCATTTCGGCCAAACGAGCATCGAGCAACGTTTTTTGCTCATCGGTCAACGGATCATCGTCGTCAAGCCAACGGTCACCGTCGAGCTCAGCGATTTTCACACGAATTTCGAAGCGTTCCTCGGGTGTGAGTTTGGCAAGTTGTTCGAGGATTTCTGTCTTGCTCATGAGCCAAATTCTAACACGCTGGGAACACCCAGGTGCGGCCATCGAGGCCGCGCGATAGGAAATCCAAATTGAACTCGATCCCAGGGTGGCGCGCTTCGCGCCTACCTTGGGCTATTGAATGACGTCCTTTCAGGACTTTGCGAGGACTGCGCTGCGCGCAGCTATCTGCTCACTGCTCACTGCTCACTGCTCACTCTTCAGATATCCAGATTTCTTACATCCAGCGCATTATCTTCGATGAACTTGCGGCGCGGTTCGACCTGGTCGCCCATCAACACCGTGAAGATTTCATCGGTTTCGACGGCGTCGTCAATGCGGACTTGCAGCAGCGTGCGCGTCTCGGGATTCATGGTCGTGTCCCAGAGCTGCTCGGGATTCATTTCGCCCAGACCTTTGTAACGCTGAATCGTCAGATCTTTTTTCGCGGCGGTCAGCACGCGCTCGAGCAAAGCATCGCGCGTGGCGATCTCTTCGCTTGTGCCGTTCTCGCCGGCGACAAACGGGGGTGCCAGACGATCTTCGAGCTTCATGAACAGTTCGACCGCTTTTTGGAATTCGACATAACTGGCAAAGTTCCAGTCGATCGCGACCGGCACGCCTGAGAGCGTCGTCGTCTCGATTTCCCAAAGACCGTGCTCTTCGTCTTCGGCGAGCTCAGTTTTGTAGCCGGCTTTCGCGATCACGCCTTCGACTTTCGCCATCAGATCGCCGTCCTGGAACGTGCGTTTGAGCGTCGCACCTTCCTGACGCAGCACACCTTTCTTGCCCGCGAACGCAGTCAGCAGCGCGTCCAGCAGATTCGCGTCGCCTTTCAAACGGCGCGTTGCCTTCTCGCAGTAGCGCTTGAACTCAACCATGCGTTGCAAAGATTTCACGAGTGTCGCGCCCTCGATCGGCGTCTTGTTCGATGCGGAAGTCACTTTCATGTCGCCGGTCGCCTGCTGCATCAGGAAGAGTGTCATCGACCCTTCATCCTTGATGTATTCTTCTTTCTTGCCCTTCTTAACTTTGAAGAGCGGCGGCTGCGCGATGAACACGTAACCTTGCTCGACGAGCTGCGGCATTTGGCGGAAGAAAAACGTCAGCAACAAAGTGCGGATGTGCGAGCCGTCGACGTCGGCGTCGGTCATCAGAATGATTTTGTGATAGCGGAGCTTTGAAACGTCGAAATCTTCTTTGCCGATGCCCGTTCCGAGCGCGGTGATGAGCGATTTGATTTCGCTGTGCGCGAGCATTTTGTCGAAGCGCGCTTTTTCGACGTTCAGGATTTTGCCTTTGAGCGGCAGGATCGCCTGGTTCTTACGATCGCGTCCCTGTTTAGCTGAGCCGCCAGCCGAATCACCTTCGACGATGTAGATTTCCGAAAGCGCCGGATCTCGTTCCTGACAATCGGCGAGTTTGCCCGGCAGCATCGTCGACCCAAGTGCGCCTTTCCGCACGATTTCGCGGGCTTTGCGCGCAGCTTCACGGGCACGTGCCGCGTCGAGCGACTTGCCAACAATACGCCGCGCAACTGTCGGATTCTGATTGAGAAAATCAGTCAGCCTGTCGTTAAGAAACGATTCGACGGCGCCTTTCACGTCAGAGTTGAGCTTGCCTTTCGTCTGGCCTTCGAACTGCGGCTGCGGAAGCTTCACAGAGATGACCGCCACCAGACCTTCGCGGACGTCGTCACCGCTCAGAGAACCTTTGAAGTTCTTAGCCAGACCGGATGATTGCGCGTAGGCATTTATCGTGCGCGTGAACGCCGAACGAAATCCCGAAAGATGCGTGCCGCCGTCGACCGTGTTGATGTTGTTCGCAAACGAATAGACCTTTTCGTCGTAACCGTCGTTGTACTGAATCGCGACTTCGATCGAAAGCGCATCAGCGATCTTTTCAAAATAGATCGGTTTGTCATGCAGCACCGTTTTGTTCTTGTTGAGGTGCTTCACGAATTCGGCGATGCCGCCGCGGTAGTAGAACTCATGAGATTTCTCCGGCTCTTCCCGCTCGTCTTTAATCGTGATGCGAATGCCTTTATTGAGAAACGCTTTTTCGCGCAGACGCTCTGAGAGTTTGTCGAAACTGAATTCTGTTGTGTCGAAGATTTGTGTGTCAGGTTTGAAGGTGATCTTCGTCCCGCGTTTGCGCGTCTTGCCCGTCTGTTTCAGGTTCGCGACCGGCACACCGCGTTCGTACTCCTGTTCATAGGTCAGGCCATCGCGCCAGATTTCCAGTTGCAACCACTCGGCGAGAAAGTTCACGCATGACACGCCCACGCCGTGCAGTCCGCCCGAAACTTTGTAAGCGTTCGAGTCGAACTTGCCGCCGGCATGCAGCTTAGTCATCACGACTTCCGCCGCAGATTTGCGCTCTTTCTTCATCTGGTCCACAGGAATGCCGCGGCCGTTATCAATAACGGTGATTGAATTGTCGAGGTGAATACTCACTTCGATCGCATCGCAGTATCCCGCCAGCGCTTCGTCAATCGAGTTGTCCACAACTTCGTAGACCAGATGATGAAGCCCGAGTTCGCCGGTGGAGCCGATGTACATTGCCGGCCGCTTGCGCACCGCGTCGCGGCCTTCGAGGACGGCGATAGTCGACGCATCATAAGTTTCTTTTTTGTTCTTCAGTTTTGATGTTGGTGTAGCCAATTCGTCTTTACCTTTACTTCCTTTGTCGTGCTTATCAGCTGTCATCACGCGCTCACTGATACTGCATTCATGCCCCGCTCAGCCGTCGCAACTCCCCCGGCGACTTCATAAAACTTCGCCCGCTTTTCGAACCGCTCAAAGTGACATCTCTTTGACGTTGTGATGAATGTTTGTGTGCGTCCGTCGAGGTATTCCAGCAAGCGGTTAATGCGGTTTCCGTCGAGCTCTGCATCCACGTCATCAATGAGGAAAACCGGGTAATTCTGATGCTTGGAATAGTACACGGAAATCGCTGCTAAATCAAGTGTTATCAATGCGCTACGCTGCTGGCCGGAGCTGCCAAAACTGCGTATGTCGCGGCCGCCAAAAAGCGCCAAAAGATCATCACGATGAGGACCAATCAAACATGCTCCGGCAAAGAGTTCGGCCTGCATTCTCAGTCGCAGTCGCGATGTAATCAGCGCCCGGTAATCGGCCAGATCTCCTTTGCCTTCAAGCGAGGAAACATAGCGAATCGATATGTCGTCGTGAAACAGGTTGTGCTCGAGCGCTTCGTTCAAAAGATCGACGTAACGCATGCGCGCACGATGGATTTGGGTAGCAAGATTGATCAGTTGTTCATTCCATGGCTCAACAAGCCTGGCAAGCGTGTCGAGGTTAAAACGATCCTCGGCAGCTTCTTGCAGGAGACGCTTCTTTTGCTTAATGACTTTGTTGTAGTCGGCGATCGTTTGCGCGTACGCGGGATGTAGTGAGATCGCGCCACGATCCAGAAAGTTGCGGCGGGCTTCGGGACCGCCGCGGATCACTTCTAACTCATCAGCCGTAAAACAAACGGCATAAAGATGCGCTGCATAACGCGAAATCGGTTCGCGCTTGCCGTTAATAAGTGTCTGCTTGGTTGTACCGTTAAGATTGACTTGCAGCTCACGCTCGAGATTGTTACCGGTGCTGACGACCCCCTTCACCACCGCATCTCGTTCGCCAAACTTAACGGTTTCTTTCAGGTGATGTGTACGAAAGGACTTGCCATGAGCGAGTACATAGATCGCTTCCAGCCAGTTCGTTTTTCCTTGAGCGTTGTTCCCGTGAAGGATATTGAGGCCTGCTCCCCAGGTTATTGCACCACTAGAATTGCGGAACTGGTTTGCCTCGATAGACCTGAGAAACATCAATGAATTTTATCATAAGGAACTGTAAGAACGGCTGTGAATCGCGACCGTTTAGACATAAAAAAGGAGCGCCGATTTGACGCTCCTTTACGGGTCTCTCGTTATGTAAAAGATTCACAGCCGCATCGGCATGACGACATAGCGGTAGTCGTATTTCTCTTCGGTCACGGGTCTCAGCTGCGCCTGTGAATTTCCGTCTTTGAATTCGAAATTTACTTGTTCTGAACCGACGACGTTGAGAAAGTCCTGCAGATATTGCGCGTTGAAACCAATCTCAGTTTCATCGCCGGCGAAATTCGTCGCGATCGTTTCGCGCGCCTCGCCTTCTTCCGCGTTCTGCGAACTGATAAGTAATTGTTCCTTGGCGAGATGCATACGAATGGCGTGAGAACGATCGTCTGCCATCAACGCGACTCGGCGAATTGCCTGATTCAAACTCAACGTATCGAACGTCGCCGTTCGGTCGTTTCCTTTGGGCATTACCATTTCATAGTTCGGAAATTGACCGGAGAGCAAACGGGAAATCAACAGACGCGATCCGACCTGAAAATAGACGTGATTTTCATCGGCGCCCAGGTTGATGTCGCCATCGAAGTCCGACGTCAATTTCGTCAATTCAGCCAATGTTTTCCGCGGAATCAGGACATCCAAACTGTCGCCCGCGCCATTCGATCTGCCCGTCGAAACAAAAGCCAAACGGTGACCATCAGTCGTCACCATCTTCACGTTTTTCTTATCGAGTTCGAATTTAGCGCCGGACAGCGTGTAGCGACCTTCCTCCTGGGTTATCGCGAAGATCGTCCGTTCGATCAGCAGCTTCAATACAGAGGCCGGTAACTTCAACGGTGTAGATTTAAAACCCGGCAGTTCAGGGAACGTTTCTTTTGATACGCCCGGAAGACGAAACTTGGAGCGGTCACATTCGACCGTCACCCATTCGTTTTCTTCTTTGCGAAAGCTGACCGCGGCATCAGGCAGAAGTCTCGCGATGTCAAAGAGCTTTCGCGCCGGAACGCAAATCGCGCCTTGTGTGGAAATCTCGTGCGCGTCGGCATCGCAGCGAATTGTCACATCGAGGTCGGTCCCGCTGATCCTAATCGCATCTTCTCCCGCGGACTCGATTAAGATATTTGCGAGGACGGGAATCGTATTTTTGCGTTCGACAATCCCCTGCACAAAAGCCAGTTCTTTTTGCAGGGCATTTCGCCCGATTACAAATTGCATTATTGCTCCTTCAGGTTGGAAATTTCTTCGTCTTTATATCACAACCCACAACCACTTACCGAACAAGTTTGGTATTCAGGAAACTTTGGTAATACTTAGTCGTAATAGTAGTCGCTGTGAATATTGTCTAGTGACAATCTTCATTAGTTGATTTACCTGAATTTGAAAGCCTGTACGGTGGATATTAAACCTCACAGCGCCGTGTGGAAGTTAAACGAACAACGCTCAAGCATTCACAGCCTCAATCAGGCGGTTAATCGTTCCCGCTAACTGTCCATTTGCATTCAGCTCTTTCTCGATCTTTTCCACAGAGTGAATCACAGTGGTGTGGTGCTTGCCACCGAAGTGCTTCGCGATTTCTGGATAGCTTTTCTTGGCCAATCGCTTACACAAATACATTGCGACTTGTCGCGGAATAAGCACGTGCCGAACGTTCGACCTCGCTTTTAAGGTTTCCACATCAATTCTGTAATGCTGCGCCACCAACTGCTGAATTCGAGAAATCGACACCTCATGAGAGTTCGGTTCGGCAGATACGCCGCGAAAAGACTCTTCCGCCAAACTTTTTGTTACAGGAACACCGCGCAGTGAAGACACGGCCAACAGGCGGATTAATGAACCCTCAAGTTCGCGAATGTTGTGTTTGGCGTGACGCGCCAACATCAAAGCAACATCGTCTGCTAATTTCACATGGTGTGCTTCTGCTTTGCGCTTAATGATCACGATTTTGGTTTCGAGATCCGGTGGTTCAATGTCGGCAATCAGGCCCCACTCAAAACGCGAGTGAAGCCGTTCTTCGATCTCAGGAATGTCACGAGGCGGACAATCGGAGGTTAAGACGATCTGTTTCTGTCGATCGTACAAAGCGTTGAACGTATGAAAAAACTCCTCCTGTGTTCTCTCTTTGCCGGCGATGAACTGCACATCATCGATCAGCAAAACATCGATGCTGCGATAGCGCTCGCGAAAGGCGTTAGTTTTGTCGTAGCCGAAACGGATCGCGCTGATCAGTTCATTCATGAATCCTTCAAGCGAAAGATAAGCGATTCGCAAACCTGGATTTGCATTGGCTATTGCATGACCGATCGCTTGAATGAGGTGGGTCTTACCCAAACCGACACCGCCGTAAAGATAAAGCGGGTTGTAAGTTTGGCCCGGTGAGTCTGCGACGGCCATTGCCGCTGCGTGAGCCAGGCGGTTACATGACGCGACCACGAAGTCAGCGAAAGTGTATTTCGCATTTAAGCACGAAACATCTGAGAATCCGACTTCGGGAGGAGCGGACTCAACCAACTGCAAATGTGAGACAGAATCAGTTCCATCAGTACGCGCCTCCGCAACGTGTGCCACGTGCGCCACACTAGAAATAGTCTGCCACTCGACACGTAGCGATCCGAGGTGAGATTCGTTGAGCGATTGGCGGAGTGGTTCGGCGTACTTCGAAAGAATCCAATCACGCACCACGTCGTTCGGCGCGGCGATGCGGAGCACACCCTCCTGTGCGCTGCATTGAAAACGTAACGGCCGAAACCATGTTTCGAACGCCTGGTCAGTTAGTCTGCTCTGGATTGCCTGAAAGAAGGGTTGCCACTGAGCGTCTTGATGTCCGGTGTACATTGGGGAAATAACACACACTACTTAGTACAACACGGAAGGTTGTTGCTCCAAGTCGCGCCTACGATTTATCGAAGCCAGAAGCTACCACAAGCGAAATCCTTCGGCAAGAAAAACACCCGACAAGTTTGTGGAAGTGCAAACTGCGCACGAACCATCCGGATCAAGCCTTTCGTCGATGACAATTGCAACTGGATGGCGATGATAGTTTGGATAGAGCGGTGCTTACGGCCTTCAAAGGGCGATGTCGCGATTAGAGAAGCCCCGGAGAATTTGGTGGGAACAGGATTGCACTTAGTAACATACGGAATGTTACAGTGACGTGGCGGCGGATGCCGTGATCTGGTTATTCGGCTCCGTGAGCAAGTCATAAAGCCTATTAAGGTCGTCAGCGCTGTAGAACTCAATCTCGATTCGCCCAGCCGATCCTGCCTTGGCGGAAACGATTCGAACCTGAGTCCCGAGACGCCTGCGGAGCTTTGCCTCGGCTGCGCGGACGTTTGGATCAAGTTGTCGCGTCGGTGCCGCTGAGAGCAGCGGTTTTTGTGCGTTAAGATTTCGGATGCGGTGTTCAGTCTCCCGAACTGACCAATTGTTTTTATGGATTCGCTGGGCGAGCCGCCGTTGCATTTGCGGGTCGGTGACGCTGAGCAGGGCACGCGCGTGGCCGAAGGTTAACTTCTCCTGTTCGAGTAAAGACTGGATCTCATTCGGAAGCTTTAGAATCCTTAAATAGTTCGTGATGAAGGTACGGTCGCGACCGACGCGTTGCGCAACTTCTTCCTGTGTCAGGCCCAGGGAGTCAATCAAACGCCGATAAGCATTCGCCTCTTCGATCGCATTCAATTCCTGGCGTTGAATATTCTCAATCAGCGCGAGCTCCAAGAGGCTCTCATCCGGTATTTCCCTTACAATTGCCGGCACGCGCGTGAGGCCGGCAAGCTGAGCTGCTCGCCATCGCCGTTCGCCGGCGACGAGTTCGAAAAGGCCTCCGCGCCGGCGCACCAATAAGGGCTGAATGAGTCCGGTTGCACGAATGGATTGCGCGAGCTCGTGGAGCTTCGCCTCGTCGAAAGTATTCCGTGGCTGCTGTTCGCCGGGCCGGATTAAGTCAATCTCAATTTCGCGCAGTTCTTCATTGTCCTGCGGCGACGGCGCTGTGGAGATCAGTGCGCTCAGTCCTCTGCCCAAAGGCTTCCTGCTCATGGGCTAGTACCTCCTCTGCGAGTTGGAAATAGCTTTCGGCGCCGCGAGATCGCGCGTCGTAGTAAATGACCGGCTGACCATGGCTCGGCGCTTCCGCGAGGCGAACGTTGCGGGGAATAACTGTGTTTAGGATAAGACCGCCGTAGAAGTTTCGGAGGTCTGCGGCGACGGCTGAGGATAGATTTATGCGGTCGTCGTACATAGTGAGCAGCAAACCTTCGATCCGGAGAGTGGGATTAACCGCCCGGCGAATCGATGTGAGCGTATTGAAGAGCTCGGTCACACCTTCAAGCGCATAGTATTCGCACTGAATCGGGACCAATAATGAATCCGCGGCCGCGAGTGCATTGACAGTCAAAAGATTGAGCGCTGGCGGACAATCGACAATGATGTAGTCGTAATCGTCCTTTATTGGTTCGAGCGATTTACGCAGCAAGAACTCTCTTTCGGGTATCTCAATCAACTCGATTTCGGCACCTGCAAGGTTCCGATCCGACGGGACCAAATGAACGCCGAACTCCGTGTGTATGATCAATGGCTCGACGGACTCCCGCAGAACCAGTGCATGGTAAGCATTGCGCGGAATAGCGTTGCGAGCGACGCCGAGGCCTGACGTGGCATTCGCCTGAGGATCGATGTCGAAAAGGAGAACGCGTTTTCCCGATTTAGCAAGGGCCGCAGAGAGGTTGACGGCAGTGGTTGTTTTTCCCACTCCGCCTTTCTGATTGGCAATGGCGATCGTCTTTCCCATCCAGCCAGGCCGCCGACAAATTTAAGGTGATACCCTAACATAGAACGAATTGAATGCCTAGGTTTTCAGCGAAAACAACGGCTAACTAGGCCAGCTCGTTTCACGTGTAACATCGTGCTCGCCTTTACTTCCGCTGAGACGTTACACGTGAAACTTCGAACACCCGAGTCAGCTAAGCATTTAGAGTCTTGGATTGTTGCGATGTAAGAAAGACCAGCAGATTCGAAAGAGCCGCAGGAGTCAGTCCTGGAATCTTCCGCGCGTCGCCAAAGTTGCGAGGCTTTACACGCTCAAGCCGCTCTACCATCTCGTGCGAGAGACTGCCGACAGCCTTGAATGAAAGATTGTCCGGGATAGCCAGAGCATCGTGCTGGCGGAGGCGGCGGCTGGTCTGGTTCTGAGAATCAAGATAACCGGCATAGAGATAATCCGCGAGCGCTGTCTCAAAGTCTCTTGCCTGAAGGCCGCTTCGCTCGCTTTTATCGAGCAATCGAGTAATCTCGTCAACCGTAATGTTTGGACGCAAGACTAGTTGGCCCAAGGTTATCGAGTCGCCTAAGTCCTGGCCGGTTACCCGGCGCAGGTGTTGGTAAGCAGGATCCGAGCGGCGGATCTTCTTCGCAGTGAACAGTCCGCGAATCTTCGCCATGCGCTCTCTTCGTTCATTAAAGCGGTCCCACTCATGATCGCCCACCAGACCGAGCTCGCGGCCTTTCGGTTCGAGACGCTCGTCGGCGTTATCGTGTCGGAGCGTCAGACGATGTTCCGATCTGGAAGTGAACATTCGATAGGGTTCGTCCACGCCCTGCGTGATCAGGTCGTCAATTAGCACGCCGATGTAAGACTGCTCGCGATGGACTCGAAAAGGCGCGCGGCCCATCGTCGTCAAACCGGCATTGATGCCGGCAATTAGACCCTGGCATGCCGCCTCTTCATATCCGGTCGTGCCGTTGATTTGCCCCGCGAGGAACAGCCCTTTCACTCGGCCTGTTTCGAGGAACGGAGTCAATTCCTTGGGGTCCACAAAGTCGTACTCGATCGCATAGCCGGGCCTAATAATCTGGGCCTCATCCATCCCTGGGATCAGGTTGACAAGTTCTTGCTGAAGTTGGGCCGGAAGAGAAGTGGAAAGTCCGTTAAGATAAACCTCGTTGGTGTTGAAGCCTTCGGGCTCGACAAAGAGCTGGTGCCGGCTTTTCTCCGGAAACTTCACGACCTTGTCCTCGATCGACGGGCAGTAGCGCGGCCCGATCCCTTTAATGGCACCAGAGTAGAGTGGTGACTCCTGCAGGTTGTCTCGGATTTTTCGGTGCAGCGCCTCGTTCGTGTATGCGAGAAAACAATTGAGCTGATCCTGCTCGATCTCATCGGTGGAAAATGAAAAAGGAACAGGATGTTTATCTGGTGGCTGCGGCTCGAAAACGTCCCATTCGATCGTGCGACCGTCTAGTCGAGGCGGTGTGCCAGTCTTCAATCTTCCAACAGGAAAGCCGAGCCGCCTTAGAGCCTCGGGTAATTCAGTCGATGCTGGTTCGCCAGTCCGGCCCCCAGCGAACGTTCTGCGACCGGTGTGAATCTTTCCGTTCAGGAAGGTGCCCGTCGCGACGATTACCGCTTTAGCTGCGAGCCGACGTGCATCTTGTAACTCAACTCCTACGATGCGGTCGCTTCTTACCAGCAAGTCTGTAACAAGGCCCTGACGCAAACTTAGGTTCGGCGTCGCTTCAAGTGTGCGCCTCATCTCGACACGATAGAGGGTACGATCAGCTTGGGCTCTGGGTGCCTGAACCGCGGGCCCGCGCGAGCGGTTCAATAATCGAAACTGAATGCCGGTGCGATCGATGACGCGGCCCATGATGCCGCCGAGAGCGTCAATTTCCCGCACCAAGTGTCCTTTGCCGATGCCACCGATCGCTGGATTGCATGACATCTGCCCGATGAGATCAAGATTCAGAGTCAGTAGTGCGGTGTTCGCGCCGAGGCGCGCGGCAGCAGACGCAGCCTCACAACCAGCGTGGCCGCCGCCTATCACAATCACGTCAAAAATTTCGTCGCACACCATCTCGTTATTTCAATGGAAATCCTAAACGATTACTTGCCGATACAGAATGTCGAAAAGATTTGTCCCAGGATCTGTTCGGTGGTCGTGTCGCCGGTGATCTCTCCAAGAAATCTTAATCCGTTGTGGAGTCCAACCAAAACGATTTCTTCGCTCGCCCGTTGAGCCAGCGCCGCCTCCGCTTCGCCGATTGCGTCGATCGTACGCGACAGTAGATCGTGATGACGCGCGTTGGTAATCATCAATCCTTCCGCGCCGCCATTTCCATTGACGAAAGGTTTCAGCATCACCGACTGCAATTGTGCGAGGCCCGTTTTGGTCAGCGCTGAGACTGCGACCGTGGTCGCTTGTCCAGCGACGTCGCGAATTTCTTCCGCGACTTGTGTTGAAGAGAAACTTGGAAGGTCGCTCTTGTTTACGGCGACCACGTAGCGCTTACCGGCGGCGTCGCTCAGTACAAATCGATCTTCCTCGGTGACCGGTTGCGAACCGTCAACGACGATCACAAGCAAGTCAGCATCGGCCGCCGCTCGCCGCGTTCGCTCGACACCGAGCGATTCAACCTGATCATTCGTGACGCGCATACCAGCAGTATCGATCAGCGTGATAGGTATTCCGTCCCACCCAATCGGTTCAGAAATGGTATCGCGAGTTGTGCCCGGCACCTCAGTCACAATCGCGCGCTCGTGTCCTAGTAACCCATTGAACAGACTGGACTTACCGGCATTAGGCCGACCGACGATGGCGACTTTGAGTCCGTCGTGCAGCAGTCTTCCACGGTGGAAAGTATCGGCAAGCGATCGCAGGTCTGATCGCAAGCGAGCGAGCGCGGTTTGGATTTCATGTTGCTCAAGTTGCGGCAAATCATCTTCGACAAACTCAAGCGATGATTCCAGGCGCACAATTATTCTTAGTAATTGATCTTTCGCCGGTTGAAGTCGAGACGAGATCTCGCCACTAAGTTGGCGTGTTGCTTGTTGCGCAGCAGCGTCTGTTTGCGCATCGATCAGATCGCGGATCGCCTCAGCCTGTGTCAGTTGCAATCGTCCGTTCATGACCGCTCGCAACGAGAACTCACCGGGACTCGCAAGACGCACATCAGTTAGCAAAATCGTATCGAGAATTCGACGAAGCAAGACAGGTGATCCGTGACAGTGAAATTCCACGAGATCTTCGCCGGTGAATGAGTGCGGTGCTTTAAAGTAACAGACGAGCGCCTGATCGAGCGTCTCTCGCGTTAACGGATCGACGATCGCGCGCAAATTCATGTAGTTGGGTTTCGGTTCTTCTTGGCAGTCGTCGCCAGTCATGCGGCGCAGAATGTTCAGGGCATCGGCTCCACTGACGCGTATTACGCCGATGGCGCCCCGGCCGAGCGGAGTCGATAAAGCGACGATTGAATCGGCTGAGGAAGTCATGAAAAACAACTGAGGGATAGCTTACGCAGCGGCAACCTTCGGGCTCACGCGTAGGCGACGCGCATTACCTTCACCGATTGATTCTGTGTGCAGGTCCGGCTCATCCGCAAGTGTGAGATGAATGACGCGGCGCTCATTGCCGTCCATGGGTCCAAAGACAAATGCGGATCCGGTTGCCCGTACCTGACGCGCAGCATGGTGCGCCATGGCGCGAAGTTCACCTTCGCGTGCAGCGCGATAGTTGTCGGCGTCGCAGACGATCCTTTGCCCCTTTGGCAAACTGCGTCCGACGGCCTGGTTGAGGATCTGCTGCAACGCGTCAAGCAACTCGCCGCCTTGATTCAACAAGAGACCATTGTCGGGTCCGTCGATCGAGACGAGACAGCCTTGCTCGGTCTCGCTTGCAGACGCATGCAAACTGAAACCCGCTCCACGAAGAATTGCATTCGCCAATTCTTCGGCCTTGACACAAATTTCCTGCATCGGTTTAGTCGCCGATTTTACCGCAAGGGTGCGGTAAGTGACTAACCGTGAGGTCAAGCGTCAATGGAGCAAAAAGCTAATTCGTTTCTTTCTTTCGGACGTAGATTTGACCGCGCGGCGTCAGGCCAGCTTTGTTGGCGACTGTGAAAAGGACCGAGTCGAGGATGTCTTTGTTCTCGAGTCGGAAACTGGTCGCGCCGGCTGCCTTGCTGTCCGGATCGTCGTACTGGATCGTGAGGTAACGCTGTTTGGTCTTCACGAAGCTGGCCGGGATTCCATAGAGCGGGACTTGGCTGGCTACAGTCGCTGCGGCCGGTCGGACCGAGTGACTGTCTCCATAAGCGCCCGTAATCGAGCCGAAGGGAATGGAAAACAATTCCGCATGTTTGCCGTCACTGAAAAGCAGACGATTGTTGGTCGTGTCGATCGTTAGGGTGCCTGTTTTCTTGTTGGGAAAGCCGAACACGCCACCCTCGTATTTTGCCTTCACCGTCGAGGGGGCCGGCGGCGGTGTGGGCATTGCGCCCGGCTGCGTGTCTGGTGTGACGGCTCGCGGCCTTTGCGCAAATGCAGCGGTGCTCATCGTCGCAAGTACCAGCAGGGCGAACGTGGAAGCCGTTAATTTCTTTCGCATGACAAACCTCTCTGAAACTGAATTGTTAGTTGTCTTACAGACACCGAAATTTCATTTTCGAGTTGCCATCAAACTTAGTGGAATTGCATAGCCCGTGACTATCAGTGACGGGCACGGCTGATTTGATCTTCTGAGAACGTGTAGCGTGTCGTTTTTAGTTTGCCGTTCACGAAGGTATACACGATTCCATCTTTGAGATTGCGAAAGATGATTGCTTCTTTAGCATCTTCCCGCGTGAACATTTTATTCTTCAACAAACCCAATGAATCCGGCGTGTCCGAAGCGTTTTCGTGTTGCAGCACGATTTGCAGAACCGTGCCCGCCACGTCTGCCCGCAAACGCTTTGCACGCACGAGATTTTGATCGACAAAATAAATAGTGACAGTGCCGCCCATCACTTTAAATGTGAGCGGTCCATCCGCCGTTTCGCTCGTGGGCGTGCCGAGAATTTTTAGAACGTCCGAGCGGCGTGTTTTCAAAGGTTCAATCCCACGCCACGAGTTCGCCAACGCATTGGCCGGAAGCGCGAGCAATATGAAAAGAGCCAGAAGCAGCACTCTCCTCGAAATCAACATTCCGGGGACATGTTTCATAACTGCAATCGTAAAACAGGACTATGTTTTTGCAAACGGACGCACGCGATCGGCCGACTCTTTCAAGTCGGCGTCACTCGGCTGCAATTGCAGTCCCTTCTCATATGCCGAGAGCGCCTTCGCATATTGCTTCGAGACTTCGTAGTCATAGCCGAGCATTCGATAGATATTTATGTCTTGAGGCGTTTTCTCAGCAGCCCGTTCGAGCGCAACAATCGCTTTCGGATAGTTTTTCGCCTGCGTATGCGAAAGGCCGAGGAGATACAGCGTAGAGCCTTTGACGTCCGGTTTCGTTGCGAATGGCTCGAGGACGGTCGCGGCGCGCGCGAATTGCTGCG
This sequence comes from uncultured bacterium, assembly GCA_965653675.1. Lineage (GTDB taxonomy): Bacteria > Acidobacteriota > Blastocatellia > Pyrinomonadales > Pyrinomonadaceae > UBA11740. The sequence continues at coordinate 118,726 of CBFHBA010000011.1, read as the reverse complement.
CGCGAATCAATGCCTGGGCCAACAGAGCCGCAGAGCTTTCATCCGGTCGCAAACGGGCGAGGGTTTCGCCCGCGCGAATCGCCGCGAGAAAATCTGCTTCCGCTTTCGCGCCGTCGGTAGCACTGCCGCGGTTCAAATACGCGTAAGTTAAGAGCGACCACGCATCCGCCAGGCGCGGATCACTCGTCGTTGCCCGATTCAGCCACGCAATCGCCGCATCAAAATCTTTTCGTTCAAAGGAGATTCGGCCCAGGTAAAAAAGTGAAGCCGTGCTCCGCGGGTTGCCTTTCACGGCCGCGTTGAAAGACTTCTCAGCGTCGTCAATCTTGCCTGTTTTAAATTCTGCTAAGCCACGGTAATAGAGAAACAGAGGGTCGGGCGTCTTGCCCGGCCGATTCACGATCGTAGTTAGTAGTGGTAAAGCCTCTTCGAAACGCTCCGCGAGCACGTTGCTTTCAGCCAACGCGTCAACCGTGTTCGGATCTTCTTCTTTCGCCGCGCGCTGCAGCTCCAGCGCCTTGTGCAAGTCGTCCGCGGCGTCGGCGTACTGCTTCAAATAGAATTCCGAAAAGCCGGCAAGCTTCCACGCTTCGGGGTTCGCCGGATCTGCGGCCGCGATTGCTTTCGCTTCCTTCGCGGCGTCCGCATATTGTTTCTGCTGGAACAGTTGGTACGCGTGTGTCGTGTCGCTGGAAACGGGAGCGGCCCCGACCGGCTTCGTCGCTTTCACATCAAGCAGCGGTGCATTCTTGTTGGCGACCGGAGCGGGCGTCGGCTCAGGTCCCAGCAAGGTGTCAGGCGGCTTAACGCGTCGCGGGCGGGTTGACTGCGCAGTACTGAGTCCCGTAGCAGCCAGTGCGATCCAGATGGCGACAGCCATCAAAAAAGGTCGATACATTCCCTGATTCTTTCAGATTTCCGCGGAAAATAACAACGACGAGAGAGCGAAAAGTCCCATCTTCGGATGCGAATACCGCGACCGCCGTTCGCCGCTCAAAGAAAAAGGCCGACGCGTGACGCCGGCCTCGGATGCAGGAAAGGAAGAACCGCGGTCAGAAGCTCAACTTAAGGCCGAACTGGAATTGCCTCGGGTCGAACGCAGCCGTCGAGCGGCTATAGTAATGACCGTTACTGGCGCGCTGATTGAATGCGTTGACATCATCGACAAATGGCGATGCTGAAGCTTCATTGAACCGATTGAGGAGGTTGAAGCCTTCGGCGATCAGATCAAGCCGGACGCGTTCACTCAATCTGACCAAGCGGCTTAGGCGCATGTCCCACGACATGAACTTGTGTGTGATGCCCATATTGCGCCCCAAGTCGCCCGTCGAGAACACGCCGTTCGTGATCAATGGCGTACATCCGAGCGTACCCGGCACACACAGACGGTTGGCGAGCACGGACGGACGGTCGGTCTGGTTCGACTGGTCGTTGTTCGTATCCTGATTGCTCAGGATATTCAACGGCCGGCCTGATGAAATTTCGACGATCGGTGCGAGCGTGAAATCCGATAAGAATTTCTGCCAGCCGCTTTCCGACCGCCACGTGACGGGCGAAGCAAAGACCGCGCTGAAGACGAATCGCTGGCGCTGATCGAACAGGGAGTTCGCTCTTTCTGCGCGGAAGTTGCGATTGTCCTGAGGCAGCAGCAAGGTCTGCAGATCGGATGAATCATCGATCGAGTGTGACCACGTGTAAGAAGCGAGAAACTGGAAATTATTCGAGAAGCGCTTTTTAAGATCGACATTCAACGCGTGGTAATTCGAGTTGCCGTCCGAACTTTGCGCGTTAATCGAGCCGAATGGCGAGATGGTGCCCGGCGTGCGCAGCGAACCCGCCAGCGCGCCATTCAACACGGGCGGGGTCACGAGACCGCCCGAAAGCGCTTGGGCCAGGAAATAGTTTGGCGCATTGGGCCGGAAGAAGTTGGCGATACCGGCGTTGACGATTCGGCTACCAAGATTTGTCAACGGAGCGGTGATCATTCCCGGAATGATGATTGCAAATGTCTGCCCAGCGTTCGGATATGCCGGCGCACCGGTGGGCGTAGCCAAAGTAAAGCACTGCAGCGGAACGCCGAAAGGACAGGGAGTCCCCGTAGTCGGAATCGAGAAAGCGATAGCTTCAGTCGTGCTCGCTGGGTTGCGTCCCGCAAGCCGGAAGAAGTTCTGAATTTGCAGATCGGTCCGCGGCGCATTGACGTCCAAGGGGTGCGGCAGGTGATGCGCGCCAACAAACAAGTAACCTGCGGAGATCGACATGTCCTTCGTCAGCTGTCGCTCAACCGTAAAGTTCGCCTGGTTCGCATAAGCGTATTCAAAGTCTTTGCTCACGGGGAGCGTGAACGGTAAGACCGGACCGAAACCAGGGAAGGTCTGATCGTTAAAACGCATGCGTCCAAACTGATATTGCGCGGTTGAGGCTACGCCAGGCGTGAAGACTCCCGGTGGGCAGACTGGATTGCCGCCGGTCTGCGGACAAACAGTTCCCTGGAAAACCTGGACTGCGTTCAATAATTGGTTCGGCGCGGGATTTCCCGGAATAAGGATGCCCTGCTGTTGTTGCGCGGCGTCGGCAATGTCTGAGTTGAACCCGATCGCCAGCAATGGATGGTCGTAGAATATACCGGCCGCCGCGCGAATCACCGTCTTGGCGTCGCCCTTGATGTCCCATGCGAAACCAATACGCGGAGCGAAGTTGTTTTTGTCGCGCGGGAATCCCTGCTGAACATTCATCGCGTCTTGTGCCGCCAGCATGTCCGCAGCGGAAAGCGAGATGCCGGACAGCGGATCTATAAACGGCACGGTGGGAATTTTCTCGGGGATTTCGTAGTCGTAACGCACGCCGTAGTTCAGTGTGAAATTGCGGCGAATCTGCCACGAATCTTGTGCAAACCACGCGAGTGGCTTGTTGCCGATTCGACTTACCGGGTTTCCAAACCCCTGAATAAAGTTCGACGGGAAGCCCAAGCCATACTGCTGGACCGGTGTGAAGTCGGGCGGGGCCGCGGTGCCGATCGTCGGAAACGCTGCGAGCGTGGTGGCGGTTAGTCCTCCGAAATTAAACAGCCCGGCGAAGTTCAGTTCGAAGATCGCTTCCGGAATTTTGATATACGCGATGTCGCCGCCGAACTTAAACGTGTGACTGCGCTTTACGACCTGCAGATTGTCGGTCCATTCGTAACGCGTTTCAGTTCTCACAACCGGTGAGAATAGTTCGCGGCCGATGAAAGCGGTACCGGAAATATTGAACGCGACCGCGTCACCATTTTGCGACTTGAACGTCGCGCGGCGCTCACCAAAGTTGAAACGGAATTCGTTGACCATAGAATTCGAGAGCGTCGAATTCAGCGTTGCGACGGCGCTCACGTCTTTCAGCTTTTGAATGCCAGTGCGCGAGAAATCGTTTTGGCCGAGTGACTGATTTTGTGACTCGACCTGAATCCCCGTAATCGTGCTCGGGTTGTAACCAAACCGGAAGGTGAACTGATGACGTTTTGCTTCATCGATGATGTGATCCAGGCGGAAAGAATTGAAGGTCGTTCGATCATTCACCGGGAACACAGGTTGCAATCCGAACAACGGTCGAAAGGCGATCAGGTCTCCAGCGGCGTTTGCGGTCGTTGACGGAACCGGCGCGCCGGTGAGCGCGAAGCGCGGGCCGATGACTACACCCGCGGGTATTGCTGGAAAGCCGAACGTGGCGCCTGGGCTGACCACGGGATTCACGCCCGTCAGGGCGGTGTTGCTACCAGACGAGGCGAAAGTGGCGTAGGCGACAGCCGCGCCGAAAATCTGCTGCCCCTGTAGGACGTTAGCCGGAATGCCCGAGCCGATCAGCGCGTTAGCAGTAGTCACCAACGTATTAATGTAGCTGGCCTGCGCTGAGGTGAGGCGCGTGTAGGTTTGATTGCCGAGCCCCGGAATCGTAATCGTCGCGGAACTGCCCAGCCCTTGCGCCACGTTGGTCGTGAAGAACCCGGACTCGTGCCGCTGTCGCTGCTCGAAGGAAGCAAAAATGAAAGTCCGATCTGTCAGCAACGGTCCACCCAACGTGCCGCCGTACTGGGTCCGTGTGAAAGGCGGTTTTTCGATCGGAGCGAATGCGTTTCGTGCCTGAAAACTCTTGTGACGCAGAAAGCCAAAAAGATTCCCATGCCACTCGTTCGTGCCCCGCTTCGTGACGACGTTGACTACACCGCCAGCCGAACGTCCGAACTCAGGCGCAAATGAATTACTGACGACTTGGAACTCCTGAACGGCTTCCTGGCTTACGGTCGAGCGTGACGCGTTGACAGAGTTATCGGTGTTGTCGGCGCCATCGACCTGAACCAGATTTGAACGTCCGCGTTGTCCACCGAAATTCAATCCGGTTGTGGGGGCCGGTCCGATGGGACGACCGTTGTCACGATTGACCGTCGAAGACGTGAGCGCAAACGAAAGATAATTTCGTTCGTTGATCGGCAGGTTTTCAATTCGTTGCTGATCGATAGTGTTGGAGACAGCCGTGTTGGTCGTTTCAACTATTGTTGGCGACGCACCTTGAATCGTCACAGTCGCGCTGACTTCGCCAATCTCCAAGGGAATGTCCTGATTTGCTGTCTGACCGACCGTGACCTTTACGATCGGGAGTACCGCCGTCTTGTAGTTCGGCGCAGTGACGGTCACCGCATAGTCGCCCGGCGGCAGATTGACGATCTTGTAGAAGCCTTCGTCGTTGGTCGTTCCTTCGCGACTGACGTTCGTCGCTGAGTTCTTGGCAATGACGGTGGCGTTGGCCACGACCGCGCCATTCGGATCGCGCACGGTGCCTTGCAGGTCAGCGCCATTGCTCTGCGCCTGCGACATCGCGACACTCACGCAGGCGATTACCGTGAAACCGATTAATAGAATTCGGGCAGAGGCTCTACGAGATTTAGGGGATGAAAACATTTTGTGTTTCTCCTTCTTTAAGATCGATCAGGACGCTGATGGTCGCATCGATAGTGTTTACGTTCGAGAGTCGAGTGCGTTCAGGGGCGCAGACCTCTGGGAATTTATGGGTTCCGCGCTCGCAAACATCGGGAAACCGCGCCATGAAACCATCGCCGCGCGGTCTTTGCGTGCGGGCTGTTTTTACCGCAAAAGCATGATTGTGGCAAGACCTATTGGTGCACAGTTACGACCGATCGATAATGTCGCGCTCATTTTCGAAGGTCTCACGTAGGTTTGTAAGACATTGTCGGTTGAGTGCGCCAGCTGGGATTTTCGGATGAACTCGAGACGAACGATTCTGAAGTATCTGCTGGCTCTGTTGGCGCTTATCGTGGCGCTAGTGAACGCAGTTTATCAGTCCGGCAAAAACGGAAAACCGATTCGGCTCGCTCACCTTACTACCGCGTAGCGGCAGCCGAGTAAGTCTTCACACATTGCCAACGGCCGGCTCGCTTCACCCACACGTCCATGTAAAGCCATTTCGTCAGAAGGTCCTGGCCGACGTCTTTGATCGTAATCGCGTCAACGCCGGTGACAATCGCCGTGCCATCATAGACCTGCACACGAACATCGGTGCTTACCGCAGACAGAATGTTCGCCTTTCGCGTTTTGGTTGACGCGAGGTAGTCACCCTTTTTCGGGCCGCCCACAAATTCAAACTCATCAGCCAGGAGCCGATTGAGAGTTTCGGTGTCTTTTTTTACGAAAGCCTCATCCCACGTGTGGACGAGTTTCTGCAGCTCCTGTTCGACGTCAGGGGCGCGATCCTGGTTTGCGTAGGTTGGAGTGACCAATGTAACCAAGACGATCGCTATGACAGTCACAGCTATTCTCATTTGGATGAACCTCCTTTTCATACGATTGCGCCGGTATCATGCCTCAGCGGCCTTTATGACCTTTTGCACCGTTGACCACTGCCGCGAGGTTGCAACTACCTTAAAAGCTTTTTCAACGACGCCGTTCGGAAAACCAAACCAGCCGTTTTTCTTCCGCCGCGCCACACAAAACGCGACGCCGTCAGCGACGGCAAAGATTTCAACATTCTCCGTGGTTGAAATGAACGGCAATGGCGGTTTGGGATTTGGATCTGCGGCGAGAAACACGACCAACAGCATTACATCTTTGGATTTCTCGAATCTCTGAAACGGCGAACGCTTAATTGTTTGTCGCAATTCCACCACGCTCCTGACGACGATGGGAACGTGATAACCCAAATCTTCTTCAAGCGCGGCTTCGATCTTCTTAGTCAAAATCTTTCGGCCCGAGGATCGCGATTCGAAGATTACGTTGCCGGCTTGCTGGTAAGTTCTGACGTTCTCGCATCCCACGGCGCTGAAAATTCGGACGAGCTCCTGCATCTTGATTAGCTTATTGCCGCCGACGTTGATGCCGCGCAGGAATGCAATGTAGGTGGTATGCATGTGAATTGCGCTTGCGATGGGACACTTACTCTTGTTCGCGTTCCGAGAGCAGCTTTGGTGGCGCGATTAGCTTCCACGCTTCAAGCAGATGCTGCGCCAGCTCTTTATCGCTGACCCTATCCACTTCGATGCCGACCCAACCACGCACGCCCACGTATGGTGGCCGATAAAATTTTCTTGGCGACTTCTGGATCAATATCTCCTGAATGCCGATGGCCGCCGGAACAGTCACGGCTACGTGGCCATCGCCATGATGATTGTTCGAAAACATCGCAAACACTCTCTTGCCGACAAACCAAGTCGGCTCGCCGTGTGAAATCTTCTCCCACGTGCCGGGCAGCGCCAGGCAAATCCGTCGCACGCGTTCGATTTGCTGCGCGCCTTTATCGGTGGCTTTAGCTGTTGGTTTCATCGCGGTCAGTCATAAACAACTTCACCTCTGATGCGTCAGGGGTCAACTTAATCACCCGATCAAATCTCAGTCCGATCTTGTGCAGTAGTCTGCCTGAAGCGACATTGTCGGGCGTGGTAATCGCCAGTATCCGCTCCAATCCGAGCGTCTCACGCGCATAAGTCATAACCGCCGCCGCTGATTCGTACGCGTAACCCTGGTTCCAATAGCTCTGGAGAAAGGCAAAACCAATATCTGCATTAGGCAACGTGTCACGCTTCACCAGTCCACACATCCCGATCGCCGTGCCATCGCTTTTCAATTCGACTTTGTAAAGACCATACCCATTTGTCTCGTAACTCTGTAGCGGTCCATCAGCCATGTATCGTTGTGCGTCGGCAAGTGTGCGCACGCCTTTATCGCCGATGTACTGATGGAACGAAGGCTCGTTCACCAACTTCAAAATGAATTCAGCGTCAGTCTCAGGATTGAGACGACTTAGTCGTAACCGCACAGTTTCGAGAACAATCATCCGCGCAATGGTAGTATTTCGGCCATGATTAGCAAACAACTTTTCGCCGTTGAGCAATTCGCTGCGCTGCACGAGTCTGGTTGCTTCGTCTTGCCGAACCCCTGGGACGTTGGTTCGGCGATTTATCTCGAGCACGTTGGCTTCAAAGCGCTGGCGACCACGTCGGCTGGTTTTGCTTTCGCCCAGGGCTTACCTGATGGCGGCGTGGCGCTCGATATGATGCTCGACCATTTTCGTGACATCGTCGCCGCGACTTCCTTGCCGGTCAATGCGGATTTTCTGAACGCGTATGCAGACGATGCGAACGGCGTCGCCGAGAACGTTCGCCACTGCGTGAAAACTGGTGTTGCCGGATTGTCGGTCGAAGATTCAACCGGCAACCGCGAGAAGCCACTTTACGATTTCGATCTTGCGGTTGACAGAATTAAGGCCGCGCGCGCCGCGATCGATTCATCGGGTGTCGCTGTCGTCCTCACCGCTCGCTGCGAAGCCCATCTGGTTGGTCATTCGGATCCGTTGCGCACTTCGCTCGATCGCCTGATTGCGTATGCGGATGCCGGCGCCGATTGCCTTTATGCTCCCGGGTTTACGACAACAGATGAGATCGGCCGCATCGTGAAAGCCGTCGCACCAAAGCCGGTGAATGTTCTGCTCTACGCGAACAATTGCAATCTCACGTTTCAACAGTTGGCTGACCTTGGCGTGCGTAGAATTTCGCTAGGTAGTTCGTTGGCTCGAGCGGCCTGGACTGGTGTGCTCGCGTTAACTGAAGAGATTCAGGAGACCGGCCAATTCTCCTGGTTACGTCGGGTCACAGGTTTCAATTTCAATCAACTGTTTCGCGAACGTTAGCAAACCGTTTAGGACTGCGTAACCGGGCATGCCTGCGGCGGGGTCTTCGCGAGCAGCCAAATGTAGATCACATCGAACACTGAGCAGAAAATTCCCACCGTCATAATCAGAAAGCTTCCGCGAGGAAATCCGCCCTCGCCAATCGCGCCGTAAAGAATCGTGGGCGCCAGTGTGCCCAGCCACTTGTTCACCGCAATAGTGAGACTTTGTCCTTCACGGCTGCCGCGTCTGACAAACATGCCGATGAAGAGAATCGACATGATCAGGTTTTGCGGAAAGGCTGAATAAGCCGCGGCCTTTGAAACGCCGAACTCGCGGCGGAATGCGTATTGCACGCCGAACGCTGTGATGAGTCCCAGAACGCTCCATGTCACAAAGTATCTGTCCGTACCATCCGCGTCAGCGGACGGATGGATCCTGTAAGAACCACCTGCGATAGCGGGTGGTTGATGCGGGAAAGTGCGGAAATACTTCTTCCCAAACTTGAAATACGTGTAAAGGATCCCCACGTCGAACGCGAACCAAACAGCATTGAAGATATTCTGTACGGTCACCCCATTCGTGCGAAACCCGAAATACGTGTAAAGCAGTTCCCACGCAAAGTTCAGCGCCAGGGCGTAGAACGGAATTGCATACGATCTGTCGCGAAAACCGAGGCGAATACCGTCGAGGTAGACAATCGTCCAACAGACGCCGCTGACGATGGTGAGAATTATTTTGACGGTGTGCAGGTCAGGCATGAGCGCGGATTATAACCGACCCTTTTGGCGAGAATGGGAGTTTTACAGAACCGCGAAACGATAGTGAGCCGGTTAAAGAGTCAATTCAGCGGAGTCGCCTCGCGCACATTCTCTTCGAGGATTGAGTCATTATCCCGCTCATTATCGTTCGCGGTTCTGTAACAGCCGGTCTAATTTCATGCGCCGGTTCTTTTGATCGAAAGTGAGCACAAACTCGCGCAGTACATTGAAGCCAATGTTCGTGTCTGACAGGGCGGGGAAGGCAATCGTCGGTTGTGGATATTCAAACGCGCCCAGGCGGATCGTTTCGCGCAGTTGCACCTGCTCGAGTTGAATTCGATTCGTCACTGAACGAGCGCCGCCGACCGTGATCGCTTCCGATTGTAATTGCAGTTGTTCGATGACCTCTTCGGGAAGAATGAATCCGGCAACGAAATTCCCTGAGTCAATGTGCGCTGGCACATGGATTTTGCCGATCGCGAGTTCAATGACGGGTATCCGGTTTTGGATCTCGAAATTCAACATGTTGGCGCCATTGGCGGGTGGCAGAGCCCCGCGCGCAAGCCTTACTTGCATTGCTGGATAATCGAGCGTCAATAAGTAATCAGTAAACAACGCAAAGCCGAGAATGCCATCGATGTCAGGGTAGTCTCTTGTGATGCGCTGCGGACGCACGAGCGCGGTGACGTTCCAAAACTCCGCCTTACCTATCGTAAGTGACTCGATCGTAGTCGTCGCCATCTCCCGATCATTTTGGCCGGAAGGATCGCCGTTGATCGCTCTGCCGCTCAACGGCAGTTTCAATTTTTTTGCGACTGAAGGATCGATGTCGGCTTGCATGCCCGCGCCGGTATCGATCATGAACACAAACGGGCCTTGGCCGTTGAGCTTCACTTCGACAACCGGCATCAGGCCGCGCATGTGCATCGGTGCGGTCGCGACATTCGCGTCCTGCCCGGCTGCTGCACACGCCAAAACCAAAGGCAGGAAAATTGAGAGAACAACGACTCGTATGTTTTGCAATGTGCTGGTTCTCGAAACTCCGTTACCTGAAGTAAATGAGGAATGGGAAGGAGATTATAGCAAATTCGGAATGAGTTCCTGTTTAGTTTATTGCCGGCGGTTACGTAGTTTTCAACTCTCAGTCTCTCGATGAATTCTCTGTGACTCTGCGGTGAATCTTTGCGCGCGAAGTTCCACCACAGAGACACCGAGAACGCACAAAGTCACAGAGAACGACTCCGGTGGCGTCACTCAATTCGTGGCGACTTTAGTAGCCTGCCAATTAACGACTTGCCACTTACCCTTTCGCTTTACAAACGTTCCGCTGTTGAGGTAATTCGCCACCTCAGTTTTGCCGTCCTTTTCCATCGTGGCCACCAGCCGAAACGCCACTACCGCCGTGTTGCCGTATTGCTGAATCCGAATGTCTTCTGCGGTGTAGGTCGTCTTTGCGTCGCCCGGTCTCGGCGCGGGCGCTGCACGAACGTCTTTCATGATCTCGGCCTTGCCGCGCCGTCGTCCGCTCGAACCGGTGTAGATGAGGTCATCAGCCCAGAACCGATCATGCACCGCGGCATCGTTGTGTGACGCGCCTGCGAGAAACTCATTGAGAAGCTTCGTCAGCTCACCCGCGGCCGGCGCCGTCTGGGCTTGGGCAGCGAACGCGAAGCCCATCACGAGAAGCGCAGACCAGAACAATCGTTTCATCATCTCACCTCGAGAATAAGTAATTTCGGGGACGTGTGAAGGTATTTAGAAATCGCAACGCCGTCAATGTTCTTAGTTCGGTTGTCGCAATCAACAGGGGAGTCAGTACCGGGAGCGGTAGCAACCGGGTCAATGCCTCAAGCTCGCGAATTCGTCAGTATATCAATGGATACGCAACACTCCGGCGTGAACCCGGTCGCTACCGCTCCCGGTACTGACTCCATCTCCCCACACTCTTGGGCCAAAACCCGTCGTGGTTTCTAACAAGCTACCCCTTCGTCGCTTCCCACTTGTCACTGAAGCCTTCAGTGCTGAACTCACCTGAAAGCCTTCCGTCTTTCAAGACGCCGTTGACGACTATCGACTCGTGCTTCTTGAAATCGAGGGTAAAGCTCAATTTGCCGTCGGCATATTTCCCGTCGCGAATCGTGCCTGGTCCCGTGTGCTCGGAATAAGCGGTGCCGGTGACCGTGGTGCCGTCGAGTTTGAAAGTAAAACTTGCCGGCGTCTTGCTCTCGTGGATATAAAACGTTACGTTCCACTCGCCTGAGATCGGGTCCTGATTGTCTGCGAGTGCTGAGTGATGCAAGTCCTGGCCGAAGAACGCCTGATGATGGGCCCGCACCGCGGAACAGCCAAATAGAGCCACAACCAACAAAGCTCCAATCGCCACCACTGAAAATAGTTTCGAATTCATTCGACTAACTCCTTAAACTAACGAGAAAGATTTTGACTTCCGGAAAGTTGACGCTGACTTTACGATGGGTGTTAGCAGATCGTTTCTGACAAACTCGATTTCAGTGCGCGTTCATAGACAAACTGGCCTTCGTTGTTCACGATCATCGCGCGGAGATGGTCAGCGCGCCTTCCGACAGATATGATCGCGCCACGCTGAGTCGATGAAACCGAAGAAGAAAACATCCGATCGACGCACGCGCCGCACGCGCCACAAAGTTAGCGGCGCGCTCGTGGATCTGATCAAAGAGAAGCGGTTTGATGACATCACGGTCCAGAATGTAATCGACCGCGCCGGCGTTGGCCGTTCAACTTTTTATACTCACTTCCGCGACAAGGAAGACGCGTTCGAGCACCAATGGGAACAGTTCAACCATCACCTCGCCGACCAAATCGAATGGGACAAAGCCGGAAAGGACTCGTTTTTTCCAGTGAAGTTGTTCTTCCAGCATCTGCAGGAGTCACAGTCTTTCTATCAAGGCCTCGTGCGTTCGGGAAAAATTGAAAAGATCTTCAAAAGTGGCGTTGAACATTTCAGCCAAAACATCGAAGCCGCGCTGTGCAAGAAATTCAAGCCGCATCAAGTCGCGATTCCGATTCCCGTACTTTCACATTATCTGGCGAACGAGTTCTTTGGGTTGTTGAAATGGTGGCTGGACGCGCGCATGCCTTACACGCCCGAGGCAATGGACCAGATGTTTCATCGGCTGGTTAATCCAACGATTAAATCGGCGCGGGAATCGCGTCGGCAGGAAGCGGCGCTTTGAAGAGTCTTATTGATTAGATCCGGTAACCTTCGCCACCACGAGCGGGTTCGCGTCCATCTCACGTCTATAGAAGACCCTTGGCCGCTGCACGCTGCGCTTTTCGGGATCGGCGATCTTTTGTTCGCCTTCTGTAAAAGCGATGTTCAATCCGAGACCGCGACTCTGCTTCATCTTTTCTTCCTGCATCTGCGGCACGCGCTCAGTCGCAAAGTCCAGCCATTCGCGCGCGTTCACCGCGCCGTCCTTAGGTTCGTTGTCAGCCGCAGCTGTCTTCAAACCCTCTTCAACCAGAGCGTAGGTCAACAAACCGTGGCCGAGTTCCGCCGCCTCAAGCGCGGCCTGATAACTCTGCGCGGCGGTGAGGATATACATGCCTTTTTCGTAAGCAAGCTGGGCCAAACCTTTTGAATTCATCGGGCCGCGCCGTTTTTCTTCCGCTTCCAGTGCCTGTCCTGAGTTGCACGCATCAATCACCATCAAAAGCGAACTGGCGGCGATGCCTTCGACCGCATCCTCCAACTCCTGATCAGAAATGCTGTGCGAGAGAATCGACTTCAGTCCGGCTTCATCGAGCGAATTGCGATCGCCGGTGTAACCAAGATCATGCGGAATCAAATAGAAGCGTTGGCCCTGCGCGGTGCCGTGTCCCGCAAAATAAATGATGACGGCATCTTCCGGTTCGGCGCGCTTGAGTTTATCCAACGGCCCCGCCTTCAAGGTGGGCTGCGCCGTGTCCGTGCCAGTCAAACGCTGCAGGGCGCCGAGTATATTCTCTTTTGTCGCTTGCTCGTTGAGCAGCGGAATCACTTCTACGTGATCGAATCTGCCGATTGGCGCTTGCTCGCGACTGACTTCGGAGGCGAAGCTTTGCGCATCAGCGACGGCGTATTTCAAGTTGTATTGCGAGTTCGCATATTCATTCACGCCGATCGCAATCACCCAGGCGGTGCCTGCACGCTTCAAACTGTCGGCGCCGGTCAACAGCAGACTCGCGTCCTTACTCTTCACGTTGTCGTTGTTAAAGGCATAAGCCGTGAGCCGGTTGGGCCCCGCGACGAGCGTTATTTCCTGTTCGATTGAATTCGTAGCCTGCTGATTTTTGAGTGCGTCGCCGTGCCAAACCTTTACGAGCGAGCCGTTGCGGAACAGACGTAAGTCGCGTGCGCCACTGCCTTGCTTATGATCCTGATCCGGAGCAGCGTCGGCGATGTCTATTTTGACCTTAACGGTCCGCGTGGAGATGTTCTCAGCGGCGCCTGGCCCGGGAATCGACAGCTTCACGATCGGTTGCCGTCGATCTTTCCTGGAGATATCTAACGAAACTTTTGGACGTTTGCCCGCGAATACATCCGAAAGCAAACCCGGATAGTAGTACTCGTTGAAAAACCATTCGACCGGCGCAACGTTGAAGGTATCCTGGTTATAACGCCAGAGAATCTGGTTCCACGATTGAGGCGTGCCGTCGAACAAACCTTCCGGCGTCACGACCATCCATTCGCCGCCGTCGTCGAGCGAGATTAACGTCAAGAGATGTTCGCCCGTATTTGCGTCCCACAAGAAGGTGCTGCCGTCATCACTGGCTGAAGCCAGCAGTGTTCCATCCGGGCTAAAATCCATCGATTCAATGTTCGCTGTATGCCCGGTGAGCGTTTTCAATTCGCGCTGGGACGCCACGTCCCAAATTTTGATCGTGTTGTCACTCGCGGCAGAGGCGATAAGTTTGCCGTCGCGGCTGAAGACAACATTGGTGACGCCTTTGCCGTGGCCTTTGATCGCGCCAATCTCCTGTCCTGTGGCGGGGTTCCAAAAAACGATCTGGCCGGTGGTTTCGACCTTCATTTTTTCCAGGATGTCCTGAGATGAGGGCAGATTTTGATTCTTCGATTTCTTTGGATTCGTTGCCTGGGACATCATCTGCGCTGGATCGAAATTCGATTTCGCCTCGATGCCACCGCTGGCGAGGATTTTTCCATCCGGACTGAACGACAGCGACGTAACTGTTCGGCCAGCCGTGCCCGCTGACAAGCTGCCCAGCATGTTAGTCATCATCGCAGTAAGTTCAGCCTGACTCGGCATGTTCGCGATCATTGTTTGCATCTGCTTGCGGTTCATCTTACCGGGAGTTGCCGTCGGCATGGCGTTGATACGGGAGTAGGGATTGGTTTGTCCGGGCGCAGACGTGAGCGCTTGCAGGCGCTGACCTGAAGCAAGCTCCCAGAGCGTGATCTCACCCTGTTGCGCTACCGTCGCGACGATCTGATTGTCGGGGCTGAAGCCGACCTCGGCCGGCGGAAGCGTCAAAGTCAGCGTCTGAATATTACGCCCGGTTTGTGCGTCCCAAATTTTTACTTCGCTCGAAGGCATGCGTCCGATCGACTGCGCGCCTTGTGTTTGCATATAAGTTACGGCGATGTCGTGTCCGTTCGGACTGAAGTAATCCTTTTCGACAGCCGCAACACCGCTGGGGCCGTTGATAGTTTGCAGGGTGCGACCGTTGGTCGCGTCCATTACCGTCACTGTGCTGCTGTTCGGCGTGAACATCGCAATCAGTTTTCCGTCAGGACTGGGCATCCCAAGAAACTTATCCGGCGCCGTAGACGAAATGCGCCGCCCTTGTCCGGTGCGCAGGTCCCAACGTGTGCGCGCGCCGGAAGTGAGTTGGCTTCCATCTGCGCTAAACGCGACGGAATAAGCCATGTTGGTGCGACCCTTCATCTGCTGGACTTGTTTACCTGTCTGCGTGTCCCAGACATATGTCTGCGTGCCAAAACCTCCGGTGGCGATGTTTTTCCCGTCATTGGTGAAGCCAACAAAGACGCCGCCAGTCTCGATGAACAAGCCGGTGTTGGGAACGTTAATCGCCGGTAATTCATGTCCGCTCGCGGTCTCCCAAATTCTGATTGTGTACTTTTCGCACAGAGCAAAAAGGCGGCCGTCTCCGCTAAATTTAAAACGAATGAAGTCCTGCTGGGTCGGAACATTCACGCGCTCGGTCTTGCTGGTCATGTCCCACAGCTTTACTTTTTTGTCGACCTCGCCGGCGACCAGCAGGCGCCCGTCGGTAGTGAAGCCAAGTTCCACTTCTTGAAGCTTGTCATCCGGAACCGAGACGGTGCGGAGGTCGGCGCCGCTGGCGAGATCCATGAACTTAATCTGTCCCTCATCGAGACGCGCAAGTTGCTTACCGTCCGGAGTGAGCGCCACACCGCCACTGGCGCCCATGAAGGCTGTGGCGTTGAAGTCTTTCAGCTGTACGGAGCTGATTGTATTCCAACTGTTCGTGTCCCAGACGCGTATCGCATCACTGATAGTTACGAGCTTTTTGCCGTCCGAAGTGAACGACGTGTACGTAATGCCGAACGCAGAAATGAGTGAAGTCTGAGTTCCGGCCAACGCTTGCAGTTCCCGCCCCGTAGCCACCTCATAAATTTTCACCGTGTTGCTGCTGCCGGCGGCGGCGAGCAAACGACCGTCTGGACTGAACGCGAAGACAGGAGAAAGACTCGAGGTGTTCTGGCCGCCGGTGGAGAGGTCGCGCAGCTCACGCCCAGTCGCCGTCTCCCAAAGTTTGATTGTGTTTGAGCGAAATGTCGCCGTCGCGAGCAAACGCCCGTCCGGACTAAACCCCAAACGCGTCGCGCCATAAAAATTGTTGTAGCCGGTCTGCAAAACCAACTCCGGCTTCGGCTGGGTTGACTGGGTCTGGTTCGATTGTGTGTTCGTCGGCTGATTCGGTTGCAGCCCAAGGTCACGCTGATTCGGAGTCGGCGACGGCGATTGACCGGAAATCGCTATTGCGAAAACAAGCAGCAGCAGAAAAGAAAACGAAAATGAATGTGTGCGCGTGTGGAGTATGTATGACTTGCTTCCCATGATCCTTGATAGGAGAGAAGCGTAGGCGTGGAGTGCAGTGCTGTCAACGTCAACAGCACCTGACAAACTCATGGAATGTGCGAAGTATTCAGTTTGGACGGGACTCACGCTACCGCATTACGCGCGGCCATCGAAATCATCAGCCGCGTGACGCCGCTGAACAGCATGCTGATTCCCACAAGTGTGCCGATGACCCATTCGCTGCTTGATGGCCACGCGCGCCAGATCAGGATCGCCAGAATCAAAGTGATAATTCCGTCGAACAGTAGCCACCATGAACCGGCCAAACCCCGAACCGCGAATGACATGATCAATTCCAACACTCCTTCGACAAATAAGTACGCTGCGAGAAAGAGCGTGAGTGCGGCCAGGCCGGCCAACGGATGGAGCCAGACGTAGAATCCGATACCTACATAGAGAAGGCCCAGACACAACTCCCAAATTAGTCCGCTGCCCACAGAGCGTGTGGCCCAGCCAAACACGAGGTGGGCCACCCCGCTGAGAATTAGCAACCAGCCCACCAGTATGCTCACGGTGAAGCCAGCCACCTGAGGCAATGCGATCGCTAATAGTCCTGCCAGGATCATCAGGACACTTAGCCCAATCGACCAACCCAAAGACTCATTCGCTATTGTGCGAACAGATGTAGCGCTCATCCCGTTCCTCCTTGGTCAAAGATTTCGGACTATCCTGGATTGGAACCTGGACTATCCAAAATTGAAAATGTAGGACCGAGTTCAAGACGCCGTTAACTCTGCGCCCTGACGGTTTCTTATGTGCTACCTATGAGTGCGATGAACTTTTGAAGGCGATTATGCACCCAACTGGGGAGACGCGAAAGGCCGCGCCGAAAGCGAAGCGGGTTCGTCCGCGAAGCGGACGTTTGAATTTAGCCCAGCACTTCAGTGCTGGGAACGCGATCCCAAAAAATGAAAGAGCCCGCTTTAGCGGGCGACAGATTCAGCCATCCGTTTCGCGGGCCTATGATCTTTTTGTTGATTCGGCGGTGAAAGCGGCTAGGTCGCCGCTCAAGAGAAACAATTTAATGAATCAGAAGCTCTTGAATTGATGTCTCCGCAGTTTGCTGTTTAGCCAAGAGAGCACGCTTGATATCCACAAGCGTTTGAACGGTCGCTAAAGAGAGCACGCCACCTTCATGCATCAGTTCTCTGAAGGTCTCGTGACGAAGAGTGAACTCGGAAACCTTATGCTCATCGTTTTTCTCATATTCTTCTTTGTCGGGCTTTACTTTAGAATGGCCCTTCCAACCTACAAGATCACCAAAAGTGATGAGCGTGAACCAAACAATATCGAACGCCAAATGATTTGAAGGGGTAAAGAATTGTCCCGTAACCGTGCGCACGTTCTTCTTCAGGAACCGCAGTAGATGAGTGGGTTTTACAACGCGTCCCTTAAGATTCATGTCTTTTTCGAACCGTTCAATAGTGGGGATTACCAGGACTCGCTCGACGGGCTCTGGTCGGATTTCGTAAAGAAGGGGAAGCACGTTGTCATCTCGAATGTGTTTAGCGTACTTCTCAATCAACTGCGCTTGAATCTCGGGGCCGGCATCAGCGATGAAGCGTGCAGCGAAGTATTCTTGAAATGATCGATGAGCAAACACGATCGACAGTCCTTCCTCCAGTAACAGACACGTGGCCTGAATAGCGTCACTCAGGTAATTCTCAGCGTTGACATTTACATTGGTGATCACTCTAGCCTTCTCAATGTAGTCAAGAGCTTCGGAACGGGTGAATTGGAACACTCGTTTGTCGTACGATTGAATCGAGAACGCTGCGAAGATCGAAGCGAAGTCTTGGATATTTAGTTTCGACACGCGTTCACGTTGAAACGCACTCTTCAACGCATCATGTCGCTGGAACAGTACCTCGTAAGCTTGGTTGTAGAAAATGTTAAGTTTGTTCGGGATGTCGGCACTCTCTCCATACATGAGCAACATAATCGAGAGCAATAGTGGGTTGGACAGAAAAGACTGGTGACTTTTGAACAAATGGCTGCGTAAATCTCGGATGAATTTGTTTTTGAAGGAATCTTCGAACTTTGTCTTCGTGACTAGGAGTGACGCCTGATCGATAGTTAGCGGATCCAGCGTGAAGACACTGAAGTTTGACCAGCCTGAGAACTCCTCATCCGGTCGGGAAGACACGATAATAACATTCTTGTCATACAGCTTCGCAAATTTCTGAAGTTGTTTAGCATAGTCATTTCTGTGTTTACGCGACAATTCGTCAAACCCGTCGAAGAACAATGCAAAGTGACCACCTCTTAGGGCCTTGTCAATGTAGGTAGCGTCAAGTTTGAAATGGTTATCATGAAGTGTCTCCTCAATAAATTCGAGGATCGAGCGCTTGGTTTGATTCAGATCTCTCAACTCCAAAAACACCGGCACTTTTCCGTTCGGCTGTAATGCGGAGAGAAAAAGATGCCGCATCAGAATGGACTTACCGCTTCCTCCTCCCCCAGTTATTATGGAGAAATTATTGCGCCCCGCTACATCCGAGAATGATGGACTATCGTATTTCTGTTTGCCACAACTGATACCGGTTGGAACATAAAACTCGTAAAGATTGACTGCTTCTCCCCTGAAAGAAATGTCTTCGCCTTCGAATATCGAGCCGTGACGCATGCCAAGTAGTCTCTATAGGTCGTGAATAGATACAGACGAATCTTATCCGCTGTGCCTTTTAGGATTTCCTTGCCTGTAGCGTAAAAGTGATCAATGTTCTGATTCACGAATTCAACGATCATTTTGTTTATGTCAGGCTCTTCACTCATTGTTTACCTCCTATC
This sequence comes from uncultured bacterium, assembly GCA_965653675.1. Classification (GTDB taxonomy): domain Bacteria; phylum Acidobacteriota; class Blastocatellia; order Pyrinomonadales; family Pyrinomonadaceae; genus UBA11740. The sequence goes on along the minus strand of CBFHBA010000011.1, from coordinate 99,921 downwards.
TCCTAAGGAACCATCTAACGATACACCTCGCGCCGATGTCTCACGCGATTAACGCGCACTTCTCTCGCGTCATCGTCGATCTCATAAACAATTCGATAATCGCCAACACGAATTCGCCAGTCGCGTTCTGCCCCGGTTAGTTTCCGGCAGCCGCTTGGACGAGGTTCATCTGCAAGTGCTTGAATAGCAGAGATAATTCGATTGTGGAGCCGAGTTGGGAGTCGACGCAGATCTCTTTCAGCAGCGCGTTCGAGGGAGACGCGATACATTTACTTGCCGTTGCGTTTGGCTAGATATTCTTCCAACGGTCGGTAGTGAAGCTTCTTCTGACGAGCCTGCTTGAGCCAGGCTACGTCTTCAGCATCTTCTGCTCGTTCGAGCAGTTCCTCGTAATCCTTGATCGGAACAATGACGGACACAGCCTTGCCGTTGCGCGTGACAATCTCCGGTTTTCGGCGCGTCGCTTTCATGCTTGCCATTTTACACCCTCACGCCTTCGCGTAAACCTCCGCCCCCTTCTCCACAAACTCCTTCGACTTCTCCTCCATCCCCACCTGCAACGCATCCGCATCCGACACGCCGTGGGTCGCCGCATATTCACGCACGTCTTGCGTGATCTTCATGGAGCAGAAGTGTGGTCCACACATCGAGCAGAAGTGAGCGAGCTTGGCGCCTTCCTGCGGCAGGGTTTCATCGTGGTATTCGCGGGCGACTTCGGGGTCGAGCGAGAGGTTGAATTGATCTTCCCAGCGGAATTCAAATCGAGCTTTACTCAATGCATTATCGCGATACTGCGCCCCCGGATGCCCCTTCGCTAAATCAGCAGCGTGGGCGGCGATCTTGTAGGCAATGACGCCGTCCTTCACGTCTTTCTTGTTGGGCAGGCCGAGGTGCTCTTTGGGTGTGACGTAGCAGAGCATCGCGGTGCCGTACCAGCCAATCATCGCCGCTCCGATTGCCGAAGTGATGTGATCGTAACCAGGCGCGATGTCGGTTGTCAGCGGACCGAGCGTGTAGAACGGCGCTTCGCCGCACCACGCAAGCTGTTTGTCGACGTTCTCTTTGATCAGGTGCATCGGAATGTGACCCGGGCCCTCGTTCATCACCTGGCAGTCGTATTCCCAGGCAATCTTCGTTAGCTCGCCCTGTGTTTCGAGTTCAGCGAATTGAGCTTCATCGTTAGCGTCGGCGATCGAGCCCGGACGGAGACCGTCTCCTAAGCTAAACGAGACGTCGTAGGCGGCCATGATTTCGCAGATCTCGCGGAAGCGCGTGTAGAGAAAACTCTCTTCGTGATGCGCCAAACACCACTTCGCCATGATCGAGCCGCCGCGCGAGACGATTCCCGTCGTCCTCTTTGCAGTTAATGGAATGTAGGGCAAACGCACACCGGCGTGAATCGTGAAATAGTCGACGCCCTGCTCGGCTTGTTCGATCAAAGTGTCGCGGAAGATCTCCCAAGTTAGCTCTTCTGCTTTGCCTCCGACTTTTTCCAAAGCCTGATAAATCGGCACGGTGCCGATGGGTACAGGCGAGTTCCGGATGATCCATTCGCGCGTCGCGTGAATGTTCTTGCCAGTCGACAGGTCCATCACCGTGTCTGAGCCGCACTTGATGGCCCAACGCATCTTTTCAACTTCGTCGTCGATCGAAGAGAGCGCCGCAGAGTTGCCGATGTTGGCGTTGATCTTCACCAGAAAGTTGCGTCCGATGATCATCGGTTCCGATTCCGGGTGATTGATGTTTGCGGGAATGATGGCGCGGCCGCGCGCGACTTCGTCGCGGACGAATTCGGGGGTAACGTAACTCGGGATTGAGGCGCCGAACGATTGACCGGAGTGCTGATGGGCCAATGAATCACGCGGTTCGTCATTTGGAGTGCGCTGGCCTTGACGGCGCTTTGGATCGACGATCGAACGCCTTTCAAGCGAATCCAAAGCGGCGTCGGTACCGCCGCACTCCAAATTTTGCGCCCGGCCGAGGTTTTCGCGGATGGCAATGTACTCCATTTCGGGCGTGATAATGCCGCGCCTGGCGTAATGCATCTGTGTTACGCAGTGGCCTTTCTTCGCGCGCAAGGGAGTGCGTCGGAGTGTAGGAAAATCTTCGAGGCGATTCTTCTCTTTTTGTCGCGCCTGTTGAGCAGCTTCAAAGTTCAGATACCCATCGTCGATTGGTTGAATGCTGCGGCCTTCGTATTCTTCGACGTCGGCACGGCCGACGATCCATTCGCGCCTCAGTTGAGTGAGACCTTCGCGCACATCAGCGTGGACGGAAGCATCGCCGTACGGACCGCTCGTGTCATAGACACGCACCGGCGGATTTTCTTCCAACTCATTTTTGAAATTGCGGGTTGGATTTTGATCGATTTCGCGGAAGGGAACCCGCACGCCGGGCTGATTACCTTCGATGTAGACGCGCCGTGAGTTTGGAAGAGCAGTTTCGGGTTTCGAGTTTCGAGTTTCGAGTTGTCGTTCGATGGCGGCGCTCATTGGTTATCTCCTCTATTCTTCTCTGTGTCCTCTGTGGTGAAGAATTCATAACCGCAGAGGACACAGAGGAACACAGAGAAAAGACAAAAACCGCTCCATCAAAGGATGGAACGGTCACGAATGGCTGTTTCTCCCTTCGACGGTGCTAGCCGTATCAGGTTCAAGGGGTCTCCAAGATTGCCGATTGTCAATTTCCGATTGCCAATTGGCTTCGTTACCAACAGGCCAATCGGCAATCAACAATTGAAAATCGGCAATGCTTCGGACTCTCAGCCTTGGCCTATCGCGACTTCGGCTCCCCCGAAACGGATTTAGTTTTCAATTCGATTCGATTGTAGAACTGAGCTAATCGATGCGCAACTAACCCAGAGTAGTCAGTACCGAAAGCGGTAGCGACCGGGTCAATTTTTTCGAGGATAGCACATGGTAAGGACAGCAGCAGGTCGCTACGCTCCCCGTACTGACCTCATGACGGTATAATCTCGCTGCTTTATCACACCCTGGCTTCCCGGAGAAAACTCATGCTCAATCGCCGCGCGCTTGCGGCGAATCCACGGCCACGGCCGCGTGGAACAAGGCCATGAGTCAGTTCCATTAGGTCAGTACCGCTCGCATCAGCGAGCAGGATCAAGGAAGTCTCACCACGACGCGTGGGGAACTTGATTCTGTTTGCGAATCCGGAAGGACGATTCCACTTCGCGGGCGAACCCCTGTCATTCAATTCTTCGTGGATGCAAGGCGCGCTTGAGTCAGCCGCACGCGTGATCAAGACGATTCACGAAGCTCCCCGGGACTCGTGCGACGGCGGTGGCACGGGCGTCCCGCCGGTGATCACGCGCAAGATGCGCGTGCCACCTCGTACGTTAAAGTCCGAGATCGTTCTCCGCCCGTTGTAAATACTTGTTTGCTTGCCGCCACTCGCCTGTGATGGTGTAGGGAACGCCCGCGAGGAAAGAGGCGTCCGAGGTGGAGTCGCTTTCGCGCGACTTGATTTCCGCGGCATTCACAAGCCGCGAATCGGAAATCCTCTCCCACCAATCAGCGCCATCGCGAAATGAAGCAAACGCGTTGAGCAGGTCTGCGCGCAAAGGTGCGTCCGGCAAGCTCGTCAGCAGTTTCTGAAGCTCCGGAGTTATCTCAATCAAATCGCGTTGGAAAGCTTCGAACGGAACGCGAGCGAGCGTGCGTCTGTTCTCAAACTCAGCTGGCGAGTCGTAAACGATGACGTCGTCGTCAAGACGTTTCAACAGAAAAATCGCGCGCGCGCCCACTACTTGATCGGCGGTGGCGTCTTCAATGATTTGTGAGCTGCGGCGGTCGTGGTGGGCACGCGCCTGCGCGTGCGCGAGCACCCACGACGAACAGAAGATGAGCAGGGCAAGAAAGATGCGGTTCATTTACATGGTGCAAGCCGCTAACTTGCGCGTTCTGCGACACGAGGGGACGCGAAGTTAAACACCTGCGCCGTCGAAGCCCGCGCAAGTTAGCAACTTGCGCTAAATCAGCATTTCCGTTGCAAGCCTTAGAAACTCGCAATATGATGCGCGTTCCGAATACCAACTTGCCACGGAGGCACAGAGACGCGGAGAAACGACTGAGAGAATGGGAGTGAGCCGATGTTAATTGTCTCCGTGCCCCCGTGCCTCTGTGGCAAATGATTGAGGTCATCAAAATGTCTCGTCCACTCGAAAACGAATACGCGCCTGATTTTCAAGACTATGTTTCGCAAGCGCCCGAGGAAGACATTCTTCCGGCGATGCGTTCGCAGGTTGACGCATTGGACGTTTTGCTCGACCACGTCGCGCCAGATCGCGAGACCTTCCGTTACGCGGAAGGTAAATGGAGTATCCGGGAAATCATTGGTCACTTAATCGACGGCGAGCGCACGTTTGGTTATCGAGCGCTTTGCATTGCGCGTGGCGATACCCAGAATTTGCCTGGCTTCGATCAAGATCAGTACATGATCACTGCCCCGTTCGACCGCATCGATTTAGAAGATCTTTTGAGCGAGTTCCGTCTCGTACGTCTTTCAAACATCGCGATGCTGCGCACGCTCGACGAAGCCGCGTGGTCACGAATGGGAACCGCTAACGGCAATCCAATTTCGGTGCGCGCGCTGGCCTACATCATGGTGGGCCACACGCGACACCACATGAGCGTTTTGCGTGAGCGATACCTAAACAGCTAATCGAAAATTCTGCCACAGATGAACACAGATTCACGCAGATTAGTCAGGGCTGACTGCACGGAGTTGTTTTGGTTTCAATCTGTGTGGATCCGTGTTCATGTGTGGCTTATTCTGATTGCGGCGGGCTGCTCCGTGAGTCTCGGTCAGTCACCGATTCGCGAATATCGCCGTACGCATGAACGGGAGATACTCGCCGAGTTCACTCAGCTACTTTCGATTCCCAACATCGCTTCCGATCGCGAGAACATTCGTCGCAACGCTGAGTTCATTCGCGAGATGATGCAGCGGCGCGGATTGAATCCTCAGTTGCTCGAAGGCAAATCAGCTGAGACGCCGCCGGCAGTTTACGGCGAATGGAAAGTGGCGGGCGCGACGCGTTCGATAATTCTTTACGCGCACTACGACGGCCAGCCGGTCGATCCGAAGGCGTGGACAGCGTCACCTCCGTTTCAACCAACGTGGCGATCTGGCCGGCATGATCAAGGAGGACAGATCGTCACGCTTCCTGCATCCGGTGAAATTAATTCCGAGTGGCGCATCTACGCGCGGGGTGCTTCCGACGATAAGGCGGGCGTGATCGGAATTCTCACCGCGTTCGAGGCTTTGAAAGCGCAAAATGCGACGCCGTCGTTCAATATCAAGTTTCTGTTTGAAGGTGAAGAAGAAGCCGGCTCGCCGCATCTCGGCGAGATCATCGAACTGCACAAAGACCTGCTTCAGTCGGACGCGTGGATCATTTGCGATGGACCGGTGCATCAGTCTGGCCGCAAGGAGGTCGTCTTCGGAGCGCGCGGCGATGAGAATGTTGATGTGACCGTGTTCGGGCCGAAGCGGCCTCTGCACAGCGGCCATTACGGCAACTGGGCGCCGAACCCGGCGATGACTTTGGTGCGGCTGCTCGCGACGATGAAGGATGCGAACGGTCGGGTCGCGATCGCCGGTTGGTACGACGGTGTTGAGTCTCTCGGTGAAGCTGAGCGCCGTGCGATTGCCGAAGCGCCCGCTTACGACGACGAGATTCGATCCGAATTAGGTCTGGCGCGCACTGAAGGTAACGGCAAGCTGCTGATGGAACTCATCACCGAGCCTTCACTGAACATCAATGGCATCAGCAGCGGCGACGTGGGCGCGCTGGCGCGCAACGTGATTCCCACGACCGCGACGACGGTGCTCGATCTGCGGCTTGTCAAAGGAAATGACTATCAGAAACAAGTACAGCATTTGATCGATCACATTCGCAAGCAGGGATTTTTTGTGATCGATCACGATCCGACTGATGCCGAAAGAAAACAGAATGCTTTGATTGCGAAAGTCGTTCCGCGAAAGGGTGGCTACAACGCCGAACGCACGCGGATGGATTTGCCGATCTCAGTAGCTGTGATCAAGGCCGTTCAGTCAACATCGAAAGACAAGATCGTTTTGCTGCCGACATCCGGCGGAAGTCTGCCGCTCTCGATCATTACAGATCGTCTTCGCACCGTGACGATTAGCGTGCCGATTGCGAACTACGATAACAACCAGCACGCGGAAAACGAGAATCTGCGGCTGCAAAATCTTTGGGATGGAATTGAAACGCTGGCGGCGGTGATGCTGATGAAGCCAGAGCCTTGAACCCGCTAATGCGACTTCATCAGCGACGCTTCTAGCACTTGCCACTTCGACAGTTTCAGCCAGTTCAGCCCCTCCTGTACCTCCACAATCTTCCGTGTAAAAGGATCGTAGACGTACATTCCCCGCCGTGTAATCGTGAACATCGGAACCTTGAAATGGTCGGCGATATTCAAGTCATTCGGCGAAGGTTTCGCGTCCTCGCTGTTGGGGTGGGTATGCACAACAGCAATCGCGCTTGGATTCCAGGCGAAGCGGAACTCTTTGGTTTCCTTACTCCTTCCCTTCGGTTCGGCGAATATTGAGCCGTCCGGCCGCCGATGAAGCAGAATCAAATATTCAAACTCATCAATGCCCCCACCAGATAGCTTCCAGACCTTTCGAAATTCATTCACGACTGATGCGTCAACACCGCCAAGTAAGGACGTGGTGGTTTCACTTAGGGATTGATGATTGGCTTGGGTTGGCATCGCAAGCCGGGGAAGACTCAGTATCAAGAGGCTTGCGGACAAACCCGCTCGAAAGCCCGGTCTGATTTTCATAGACTACTTCCTTCCCTCGCAGTCCTTTTGCGGACCGCGAGGCGCAGATTGTTTTCTGGTTTTCGGGAGAAGCTTCTTCCGGTTGGGCTACCGGTCGCCGGCAGCCAATTCATTGCGCTTCTTTTGAGTCACGGAATAGAATGCCGGAGGATGTCGCTAATAATCCGTAGAGCATTCCGCACTCCGTGACTCACGGCGGAGTCTATGAAGAGCCTTTATGAGACGTCTTTAACGCGCTCTCAAAGATTCCTCAAAGAACCTTCAAAGAGGAATTTGAAATGCGAGACCTCAACTACACCTACGTCTTTGGCCCGTATCAACTACAAGCTGCCGAGCGTCGTCTGCTTCGTGACGGTCAACCGGTCTCACTGACGCCCAAGGCGTTCGACACTTTGGTCATGCTGGTGGAACGAGCCGGTCATCTGGTCGAAAAGGAAGAATTGATGAGCACGCTGTGGCCCGACAGCTTTGTTGAGGAAGCGAATATTGCTCAACATATCTGGACGATTAGGAAGACGCTCGGCGACCCCGGCAATGGCGGCCCTTTCATCGAGACAATTCCGAAGAAAGGCTTTCGATTTGTCGCTCCGGTGGTGAAGAGAACCCCTGAGGAAACCGAAACCGATGTTTCGAGCGCAACGATCTCAGTCACTGGATCGGAAGCAGTTCGAGTTTGGCACCTTAAGCGAGGCCTGGTTGGCGGAATTGGACTGCTATCGCTCTGCGTTGTGGCTACACTGTTCTGGTATTTCAAACATTCTCCCAATGTGCCTCTCACCGAGAAGGACAGCATCCTGCTTGCCGATTTTGTAAACACCACGGGTGATGCCGTGTTCGATGGCACGCTCAAGCAAGGGTTGGCAATCCAGCTTGAGCAGTCGCCCTTCTTGAATATTTTTCCCGACGAGCGCGTTCGCGAAACGCTGCGGCTCATGAATCGCTCGCCCGACGACCGAGTGACGAAAGAGATCGCGCGCGAGATTTGTCAGCGCAAAGGGCTGAAGGCATATCTCGCGGGCTCGATTTCAAGTCTCGGCAGCCAATACGTAATCACGCTGGAAGCTGACGGCGCAGAGACAGGAGACACATTTGCTCGCGAACAGGCGCAAGCCGGAAGCAAAGAGCAGGTGCTTGCGGTGCTCGGCGATATGGCAACGAAATTACGCGAGAAACTGGGTGAATCCCTGGCTTCGATCCAAAAGTACGACGCGCCTATTCAGGAACAAATCACTACTTCATCACTTGAAGCTCTGAAAGCATTTTCAATGGGACGCGAAGCGGGTCTTGTCTGGGGTAGACGCGACGAAATGTTATCGCTGACGAAGCGAGCGGTTGAATTAGATCCTAACTTTGCGCTCGCTTGGAACCGCTTGATGAATATCTATGTCGCCCAGGGAGAGCGAGAGCAAGCCATCGAAGCGGCACAAAAGGCGATGGTGCTGAGCGAACGAGTCAGCGAACGTGAAAAGCTGGCCATCACCGGCGATTACTATTTTTTCATTACAGGTGAACTCGAAAAGTCTATCGAAGCTTATGAACTGCTGACCCAGATCTACCCGCGCGATTATTTCTCGTGGAGTCTTCTAACTAATCGCTACATTTTCGTTGGACAACTCGAAAAGGCAGTCGAAGCTCAGCGGCGAGTGATTGCAGTCAATCAAAATCGTGCCTCATATTTTGATTTGCAGAAAGCGCTCACACGTCTTAATCGTTTTGATGAAGCCAAAGAGGTCCTCGATCAGGCGCTGCCGCAATTTCCGGATGCTCAATTCCTTCATTGGGGCGTCTACTTAATCGCGTTTGTTAAGGGAGACATTGCGACAATGCAGCGGCAAGTCGATTGGGCTATCGCCAAATCAAATGGCTCAGATAATCTTTATGCGCAGGGCGATACTGCGGCATTCGCAGGTCAGTTGCGAAAATCAAAGGAGTTCTTTAATCGCGCGATTGAAATCGAGCAGCGCCGCGGTTTGAAAGGCACTGCAGCCGAAAGTTCCGCGCTCATCCTAGTGAGAGAAGCCGTTTCCGGCAATTGCCAACATGTGATAGACAGCGCAAACCAAAGCCTTGCCTCGGCACATTCAAATCTCGCGTTGTTCAGATCGGCAATAGCATTAGGTCTCTGTGGGGAAACGGCCCAAGCGCAGTCTCTGATTGACGAATTCGCCAGGCTGTATCCGAAGGCGACTGTGATTAATGCGGTTTGGCTTCCAGTGATGCGGGCGGCCATCGAAATTCATCGCAACAATGGAACCCAGGCAATCCAACTCTTGCAGCCGGCCAGATCCTACTTTGGTGCAGACGTCGCAATTGACTTCGGCGGGGGAGATGCTTTGTGGCCCGAATACTTGCGCGGCTTGGCCTACCTTAATCTCAAAAAGGGCGCAGAAGCAGCAGCCGAGTTCCAAACCATTCTCGATCATCGCGGGCTGGTGCCCATCGCGATTCAATATCCGCTCGCGCAACTGGGTTTGGCACGCGCATATGCGTTTCAAGGTGACACGGCGAAAGCTCGCGCGGCGTACGAAAATTTCCTCGCTCTTTGGAAAGACGCCGACCCGGATATTCCGGTTTTGAATGAGGCGAAGATGGAGTACGAAAAATTGAAGTAAGAAATGGGGCAGAACTTGCGGGACGGCATCGAGGCATGGGCCGCTGTGATGTTGATTAAGAATTAGTTTGGAGTGCGGCGGCTTGACGCCGCTTTGTGTTCCAGTGCGCAACCCTGAATACCTCAAGGTGAGGAAGGGTGGCTTGCCCCGCTCTTAGTTGTATAAAATCAGCGGGCGCAAGCACCCCTTCCTGACCATGAGGTTCGTCAGACAGTTGTTTTCTTATCCAAGTGCATCCGCGTTAATCTGCGGCTTATTCTTCGTTGTAGTCGCCACAGCCTTTGCTCAACGCGGCGGCAAAGCTGAACCAAACCGCATCGAATTCAAGCGCGGCACATCGACCACCACGATCAGCGATGTTGTCCACAATGACGAACAGGCTGAATACGTTTTGTCGGCGCGCCAGGGACAACGGCTGACAATCAAGCTGACGAACGTTCCTGCGAAGTCTTCTTGTTTTGATTTGAAGGGTCCGGACGGCGTCGATGTCGGATTGGAATACGACTGTAACTGGAACTATTCGAAGGTGCTTCCCGCGACGGGTGACTACTTTGTGGTTGTGTCGCGTCCGTCACAAGGCAAAGGAACGTCGCGCTATAAAATGACGGTCACGATTCGTTAGCAAGGAAGTTAGAGTACCAACTTTAGTTGGGTGGTTCCGCAAATCCCGGCTGAAGCCGGTACTCTAACGCAGACACCATGCGCAAAATAATTTGTTCCATCGCCGTTAGCGCTGACGGTTTCATCGCGCGCAAAGACGGCGCAGTCGATTGGCTCGACCGACCGCGGCCGAAAGGCAATTACGGTATGGCCGAGTTCTGGAAGTCGATCGACACGATTGTGATGGGACGAAGGACTTATGACATGGCCATGAAGTTTGTGAAAGAAGGCAAAGCTTCGCCTGGGATGTTCCGCGGGATTAAGCACTACGTGTTCTCGCGTAAGCCGCGAAAGAAGGCATTCGAGGGATTTGAATTCGTTACGGAATCGATCAAGGACTTCGCCGGAGCGTTGCGCAAACAAAAAGGCAAGAACATCTTTATGCTGGGTGGCGCGGGCATCATTGGATCGTTTCTTGACGAAGGCGAGATCGATGAGTTCATGATCGCCATAATCCCGGTCTTCATTGGCGAAGGCATTCCGCTAATCGCTCCCCACCATCGCACCGTGCCGCTGAAGCTTGTTTCAACGAAAAAGTTTTCGGATGGCGTGGTGAAACTGCATTACCAAGTTATCAAGAAAGCAGCGGAAGAAAGGCCAAGACTGAATGCCTCAAGGTGAGGAAGGGTGGCTTGCCCCGCTTTATGATTGCGTGCGATTCCAGAGCGGGCGCAAGCACCCTTCCTGACCTTGAGGTGGCGCCCAGTTGAGCCTCAAGCTTCCGCAGGTTTCAACTTCTTCGCAGGCTTCTTCTTCGCACTCTTAGCGTCAGGTGGCGGTGGTTCTTCGTCAGTCTTGGTGAGACGATTGATGATCAACTGCTGCGAGAAGCCAACGATGTTACCGACCAGCCAGTAAAGCAGCAGGCCTGAAGGCGCGCTCCACAAAATGTAAAGCATGAAGAGCGGCATGCCGACCGCCATCATCTTGCGCTGCAGCGGATCAGCCGATGGCGCCGGTGTGAGCAGTTGCAGAAAGATCATCGAACCGCAGAAGAGGATCGGAAGAAAGCGGAGAAAGCCGAGCAGGTAAGGCTCGGGAGCCGACAAATCGGGAATCCATAAAAACGACGCCTGCCGAAAGTCGATCGAGATTGTGAGCGCCGTGTAGAGCGCAAAAAGAAAGGGCATCTGAATCAGTAGAGGCAAACAGCCGCCGAGCGGATTCGCTTCCTTCATCAGGCGCAGTTGCTCCATCTGCAACTCTTTCATACGCGGGTCGCTCTGCTTCATCCCTTTCAATTTTTCCTGCAGCTCTTTCATGCGCGGCGCGTACTTCTGCGCCTTCTTCATCTTGCGCGACGATTGCCACTTCAGTGGGAAAAACAGCGAATAAATCAGAATGGTGAAGAGAATGATCGCAATACCATAACTGCTCGTCAGTTTTTGCAGGGCGTTGATTGACCACAGAATCGGCACGGCCAAACCGCGACGCATCCACGCGAGGAAGCCGTAGTTAATCGCTTCGCCCAGATCGATTTGCGGTCCACCGGTTTGTTTTGTTTCGGCGCTCGCATCAGCCAGCAACCTATGATCTTTCGGTCCGACGTAGAGATCAGTTTGGGTTCCGTCCGATGGCACCGGCACAAGGCCGGTGATCAAGAAACGCTGCTCAGGCTTGCCGTTGGTTTTGTGCTCGTAAGGAACCGTGCGGTACTCGAGACCGGCGATCGGTTTTGCCGGCACGGCAAGCATTGCGAAGTAAGTATCGCCGACTCCTGCCCACTGAACCGTGCCATCAATCGGATCGCGATCGACAGGCTTTGTTTGTACTGACTTCAGACCGAGGCCTTCGAAGATCCAACCGAATAAGCCGCTGCTGCGACGATCGGCGTGGACTTCAGTAGCGGGCACACGCCGGGCTTCGTTATTGACGACGCTGATTCCCTCGGGCGCATACAGATAAAAGCTGTAGTGATCGATGCCCTGGTCGCCGATGTTTGGACCGATAGCCAGTCGCGTTTGCGGCAGGGGTTGTCCGGCGCGCGTAAGAGTTAGGTTGATGTTAGCGATGTAGCGGCCCGCGAAAAATACAATTCGCTTCGTCGCGTCGAGACCAGTGGCGGCGTCGTGAACGACGAAATCGAGTTGTTGAGAGCCGCTCGTAACATTGATCGTCTCGTCGCCTGAATCAGCTTTGCCGCCGACAACCTTGAAATTCCTGCTCGCGAGGGCCGCGTCGATGGCCGAATCACCAGTGACTATTTGCAGTGTGCGAGTGAGTTGATCGGTTGCCACACCTTCCGGCGGAGTCGGAATTATCTCCAACCGTTTGGAATTATCTTTCGTCGAGCCGGCGGCATAGATTGGGCGATCAGTATTCTTATTTTTCGTGATGATCCAGCTCGTTGCCACTGCGCCGCGCGTATCAAACGTGGCTTCGTAGAGCGGAGTGATGACTTTAATCTTGCGCTGGGGAACGGTATCGGCGGTGGGCGCGGGAGAAGCATTTGCTTGCGCAGGCGCCGGTGTCACCGTCGCGCTTGGTTGTGCGGTCGCTTGCGGGGAACTTTGTGCGCTCGATTGCGGCGATGCTTGCGCGACCTGTTGGTTCGCGTTGGCGTTCGGCTGCGGCGGCTTCACCGGCGGATACAGATAATTCCAAAGGATCAGGACCGCGGCTGACGCCACTAACGCAAGAATGAATCGTTGTTGTTGCTTCATCGAAAACTACTTTGCGCTTCTTTGCGATTTGGCGCCTTTGCGTGAACCCTTTTTCACGCCAAGTCGCAAAGCCGCAAAGGAACGCAAAGATATCACTCCCATAATCACTTCACCGGATCGTAGCCTCCCGCGCAAAACGGTTGACATCGCAATAAGCGCCAAATCGCCATGCCGGTTCCTTTGAATGCTCCGTGACGTTCGATCGCTTCGCACGCGTATTCTGAACAGGTCGGAGTGAATCGGCAGGATGGCGGCAACCACGGCGAGATGACTGCTTTATAGAACTTCAAAAGCGATATTAAAACGAACCGCATCAACATTGCCGATTGCCAATTTCCGATTTTTGATTGAACTGCTGAAGTCAAGCTGGATTTCCACTTAGCTAGATTTCAATCGGCAATCGGCAATCAAAAATCGGCAATGACACCGTCCCTCACCCCAGCCCTCTCCCAGGGGGAGAGGGAGTTTGCTGCTCACTTCGCGCCACCTGCTCAACAATCCTACGAAATTCCCGAAACCGAAGTTCTTCCGTCGAACTCAACAGCGACCGCTTGGCATTGATTACCCAGTCGTAGCGCCGGCGCAGGGGGGCTAACTCACTCGTGCTGCGACGAAACAGCTCGCGCAAAAACCTTTTCGCGCGCGCCCGATCCACTGACTTGCCAATTGCCTTAGTTGAAGCGGTGACTCCAAGTCGATGCTCGTGACCGTCATTTGCGCGTAAAAAAGCGGCCATCAAACGGCCGTCGTAGCGCTGCCCTTCGGCATATACTTTTTGAAATTCTGCGCGCGCACGCAGCCGGCGTTGTTTCGGCAGCGCATTGCTCAATCTCGCCGGCCCGTCATCGGTAGCTGCTGACAAATTCTTAATAATGCGATGGCGTCAGGCGCTTACGGCCCTTCGCGCGGCGCCGCTTAAGCACCAGCCGGCCATTTTTGGTGGCCATGCGCGCCCGAAATCCGTGCGTCTTGGCGCGGCGTCGATTGTTCGGTTGAAACGTTCGCTTCGGCATAGTGACAAATTCCCTCGACTAACGAAAACACCAAGCGTAACGACGCAACGAACTGATGTCAAGGAAGCGTCTAACCTTGCTTGACGCGTTGGAAAATCGCGTGTTAGCCTCAACTCTTTAATGCAGTTGCAGTTGGGTCGCCATGGCTGGGTGACTTTGACTCAGTCGCCGTGAGATGCGCGCCATCAGAGCTGGCCGCGCAATCTGACAAACCATCCCCTGCTTCCAAATTACCAGAATGACGCTTCCGCTCGGTTTTGCCGAAAACTCAATTCAACTTGTGCCTGATGGCACGTTGATTCTGCACGTCATCATTATCCTGGTAATGGTGTTTGTGCTGAACGCCACGCTCTACAAACCAATCAATCGAATTCTCGCAGCGCGCGAGAAGCGCACCCGCGGCCGCATGTCTGAAGCGCAGGAGATTATGACTGACGTCAGTCAGAAGCTTGCGAATTATGAGAAGCAATTGCGGCAGGCGCGCGCCGATGCTTACGCATTGTCTGAGCAGGAGCGGACTGCGGCAATGCAGCAGCGTCAGCAGAAGCTGAATGAAATGCGGGAGCAACTTGCCGCTTCGATCGCGCAGGAAAAACAGGTGATCGCCGAACAAGCCGAAGGTGCGCGCGCAAGTTTGGAAGATGAATCGCAACGAATCGCAAGTCAAATCAGCTCTCGCGTACTCGGTCGAAACGTTTAGGATTGAAAATGCCACAGAGACACAGAGTCACAGAGGAAGTTAGAGAGTCGAGGAGCAGCGAGAAAAGTTCTTCTTCGTCTAGCTTTCTCAGTGTCTCTGTGGCTCTGTGGTTAATTATTCTGCAGGAACCAAAGTGGTGGGACTATCCCGGGTTGGAATTGTGGAAGTTCGTTAACCTCGCATTATTCGCTGGTGGACTGATTTATGTCCTCACGAAAAAAGTAAAACTCGGCGAAGCGTTCAAGACGCGTCGCGAAACAATCAAGCAGGAACTGGCGAAGGCCCAGCAGGAACGCGATGCGGCAGTCACGAAATTGAAAGAAGTCGAAGACCGTTTGGCACGACTCGACAGCGAAGTTTCGACCATTCGCGATCAATCAAAACGTGAAGCTGCCGACGAGCGCGAGCGGATCGCGAAATCGACTGAAGTTGAGATCGCGAAACTCTCCGAGCAGGCGCAGCGCGAGATCGAAAGCGCGGGCAAAGCCGCGAAGCACGAGTTACGTCTGTACGCTGCGCAGACATCCGTGCGCATGGCCGAAGAAATCATTCGGCGCGAAATGAGACCGGAAGACGACGCGCGTTTGCTGCAGCGCAACGTTCAGGAGTTGGGAGGCGCGCCGCAATGAGTGTGCAAATGATCGCGCGCCGCTATGCGTCGGCATTGGCGGACGTCATTCTTGAGCGCGGCGAAGCCAAAGAAGTTCAGCACGAGCTGCAACAGTGGGAAGAACTGCTGCAATCGAACGCCGCGCTTCAGGAAGTTTTTCATAATCCCACAATCGCTTTGGATCAGAAGCGCGCGGTTTTAAACAAGCTGATCGATCGCGCCAAGCCGCGGCCGACCACGACGAACTTTCTGAAGGTGCTGCTACAGAATCAGCGGCTGACGGAACTTCCCGAAATCAATCGGAAACTGGCGGAAATCCTGGATGAACGCGCGGGAATGGTGGCCGCAATGGTTACTACCGCGCGCCCGGTGCCGAACGATGTCCAGCGAAGTCTGGAGCAGCGGCTGACGGCGGTCACGCAGAAAAAGGTGCGGCTGAACTTTGAAGAAGATCCCGATCTGATCGGCGGACTGGTGGCGCGTATCGGCTCGACGGTGTTCGACGGTTCGGTGCGCAATCAATTGCAGCAGATCAAGGAAAAGATGGCCGGCTAGAAGATTGCCGATTGCCAATTTTCGATTGCCGATTAAAACGCAATTGCAATTGGCAATCGCAAATCGGAAATGAATCATGGAACCAATCAAAGCAAACGAAATCAACGAAATCATTCGCCAGCAGATCGAGAACTTTGAAGCCGGCGTGACCGTGATGGAAGTCGGCACTGTGATCAAAGTTGGTGACGGTATCGCTGAAGTTCACGGCCTGGAAAAAGTTATGGCGAGCGAACTGCTCGAGTTTCCGCACGAAGTGCGCGGACTGGCGCTGAACCTCGAAGAAGACAAAGTCGGCGTCGTGCTGTTCGGCGATTTCCAAAAGATCAAAGAAGGCGATCTCGTGAAGCGCACCGGGCGCATCATGCAAGTCCCCGTGGGCCAGGCACTCGTGGGACGCGTCGTCGATGCACTCGGCAATCCTGTCGACGAGCGAGGGCCAATCATCACCGAAGAATACAATCCGGTTGAGCGCATAGCTCCCGGCGTGGTTGAGCGGCAACCGGTAAAAGAAGCTTTGCAGACTGGCCTGAAGGCGATCGATTCGATGGTGCCGATTGGTCGCGGACAACGCGAACTAATCATCGGCGATCGTCAAACCGGAAAGACCGCGATTGCAGTCGACACGATTATTAATCAGCGCGGCAAAGACGTAATCTGTATCTACGTCGCTATTGGACAGAAGGCTTCGACCGTGGCGCAGGTTGTAAAGACGCTTCAGGATTATGGCGCGATGGATTACACGATCGTCGTCAAAGCGACTGCATCTGATCCTGCGGCGATGCAATACCTCGCGCCTTACTCGGGCGCGGCGATGGGCGAGTACTTTCGCGATCGCGGCCAGCACGCCCTGACGATTTACGATGATCTTTCAAAACAGGCCGCGGCGTATCGCGAAATTTCGCTGCTGCTGCGTCGTCCGCCGGGTCGTGAAGCATTCCCCGGAGACGTTTTCTATCTGCACTCGCGCTTGCTGGAGCGTGCCGCAAAACTTTCGGAAGCGAAAGGCGCCGGATCGATGACGAGCTTGCCGGTGATCGAGACGCAGGCGGGCGACATCTCTGCGTACATTCCGACGAACGTGATTTCGATTACCGATGGCCAGATCTTTCTCCTGGCCGACCTCTTCAATTCCGGCATTCGACCGGCAATTGACGTAGGTAACTCGGTGTCGCGCGTGGGCGGTTCCGCGCAGGTGAAGATGATGCGGCAGGTCGCGGGGGGCTTGCGTCTTTCACTCGCACAGTATCGCGCGCTCGCGGCGTTCGCGCAGTTTGGATCGGATCTCGACAAAGCGACGCAGGCGCAGCTCGCGCTCGGCGAACGTCTGACGGAAATTCTCAAACAGCCGCAGTATCAACCGATCGACGTCGAAAAGCAGGTGCTCGTCATTTGGGCCGCGAACAGTGGCTACACGGATGACGTGCCCGTGGCCGATGTGCGCGCGTTCGAAGCTGAGCTCGTGCGCTTCATTGAGAATTCGCATCCGGGTGTGCTGCAGACTCTACGGGAAAAGAAAGCGCTCGATAAGGACATCGAGGGCGAATTGCACCAGTCACTGAGGGATTTCAAAGAGACATGGGCTGAGCGAGCCCAGGCTGCTGCTGCTTAAGAAAAGTGATGAGTAATGAGTGATGAGTAATGAGTAATGAGTGATGAGTAAAGGCGATGCGTGATGACGAAATGAGGTTTAACTCGTGACTCATTACTCATCACTCATCACTGAAAATTTGCATGGCAAATTTATTAGACATTCGCCGGCGCATTAAGTCGGTCAAGAACACGCAGCAGATTACCAAAGCCATGAAAATGGTTTCGGCGGCGAAGCTGAAGCGCGCGCAGGATCGCGTGATCAATGCGCGTCCGTTCGCCGACAAGATGAATCAGGTGCTGAGCGAACTTGCTGGGCAAACGACAGATGATTTTCATCATCCGCTGCTCGACAAACGTGGCGACGAACGTTATCTCGTCGTCCTCGTCACCGCCGATAAAGGTTTGTGCGGCGCATTTAACGCTAATTTGATAAAAGCCGCGCAGGCGTTCGTCAAACAGAATCCCGGTAAACAGATTGAGTGGATGACGGTCGGCCGCAAAGGCCGGGATTTCTTCAAGCGACGTGGAAATATCGTTTCCGAGTACATCGGAATGACGGGCAAAGGCCGCGTCGAATTTGAGGAAGCTCTCGAAGTCGCGAACGACATCATCAAACGTTTCACAGAAGACGAAGCGCTCGACAAGGTCTTTCTAATTTTTGCGGAGTTCAAATCCGTGCTGACGCAGCGCGTCGTCACTGAACAGCTTTTGCCGATTTCCAAAACAACCGAGACTGAAGCGGAAGGCTCGCAAGCGGCAAAGACCAAAGATTACATTTACGAACAACCACCCGCGGAAGTCTTCCGCCGGTTGTTGCCGCGTTTGATTGACACACAGATCTTTCGCGCGTTGCTCGAATCGATTGCTTCCGAACAAGGCGCACGCATGACCGCGATGGATGCGGCGTCGAAGAATGCCGGCGAGTTAATCTCAACGTTGACGCTCAACATGAACCGTGTGCGTCAGGCGGCAATCACTCGCGAGATTATCGAAATCGTTTCCGGCGCGTCGGCGCTGTAAATCTCACGTAAGATCTAAAGACCCGAGTTAGGAGATGAAGTCAGTACGGGGAGCGATAGCGACCTGGTGCGCTAACTGCCGACACATACATGTGAGAGGACTGAAGATCCGCCGGTCGTTACCGCTCCCGGTACTGACCTCACCGTCTGGTCCCAGCTTAACAAGTCAAGGACCCTCGCGCCGATCACCGCGGCCATCGCGCCGTGCGCGCATCTCAGTTCTCATCTGCTGAAATTTTTGCCACTGGTCGGGCGTCAGGACCTGTTGTAGGCGCTGATCGGCTTGCTGCCGAATTTCGTTGACGCGAGGTTCTGATTCTTTCCGCATATTCTGCAATTGCTGGCGCGTGTCTGAAAAAATCTGCTGCACTTTCGTTTTCTGATCGTCGTTCAGTTGCAGCCGTGTGGCCATTTGGTCAAAACGGTTTTCCGGTGGCGGCCGATGCGCCCAGCGGCCATAAACGTGCAGCGCCAGCATGCCGGCGACGAAGCCAAGCACGAAGATCGCGACGACCGCGCCACGCACTTGCCACTTGCTGCGAATCTTTTCCGCCATAGCTACCTCGCTTCTTCTTCGTCGTAATAGATCGTGTTCAGCGCCTGTTCATTTGTCATTTCTTCTTCCGACTGGTCGAACATCACGGATTCTGCCGAGCGGGAAGCCACAGCCGGGGGCGGCGCCTGCGTCGATTCTTCCGCCGGCACGATGAACGTCAAGGCCGCGAGCGCGAAGGTGGTTACCACCATCGAACTCACCAGCGCGCCGGTCGCTTTCCACAAGCGCCGGAGACTCCAGCCGCTTTCGCGCTGTTCGTGCCACGCCGCCAGCACGCGCGTTTGAAAGAACGGATTCGCGTTGAGCGTGCTCGAGACAGCTTCGTCCGCTCGTTCTTTCATGAGTAACTGTGAAAGTTGCGCTGCTTCGAAAGCTCGCGCGCAATCGATGCAGTTGGCGGTATGCGCTCGAATCGATCTGAGTTCACTTTCCGAAAGCAACGCCAGTGGGGTCTGATCGAGAATGTGCGTGATGTGATTGTTGTCCATCGTGACCTTCTCTCTGTGCTCCTCCGTGGATCTTCGTGTCTCTGTAGGAATTCACCACAAAGACACAGAGGACTCACAAGAAGCACAAAGCCAATTCATTTCAAGAGCTTCTCCAAAATCTCACGAGCTTTCTTGCGCGCCCGAAACGCCCGCACCTTAACTTTCGACTCCGACCAACCGGTTACTTCCGCGACTTCGTTCACTGAGGCTCCTTCGCCGTCGATCATTGTCAGGGCCAGCCGATCTTCAGGGGACAATATTTCCAAAACTCTTTCTGCCAGGTTCGCCGCGATTACTCTTTGTTCCGCATTCGGCGACTGCGTCCCCACTGAGTTAGACACTTGTTCGAGCCACGTCGTTTCATCTTCGCTTAGATCTGAGGTCACCAGCTCTGGGCGACGGCTCGCGCTGCGCAGCATGTTAAGGCAAGTATTCGTGGCGATGCGCGTCAGCCATCCTTCCATCGAGCCATGACCGGCGAAGCTTCTAATCTGGGCGAACGCTTTTAAGAATGTTTCCTGTGCAGCGTCTTCGGCCCGGCTGCGATCGCGAAAGAAACGGTGAGCAACGTGAAAAACGCGCGGGCTGAAGCGTCGAACGATTTCGGCGAATGCAGACTCATCTTCGTCGCGCGCGAGGCGGGCCAGTTCAACTTCCGACGCTTGTTCGTAGTTGGTCGACAGAAGTGTGCCTTTTGGAATGCGCCGGCAGAGCGCAGCGGCGACGGCGCTTTGGATGAGTTCTTGATTCTCATCATTGCGACTCTGCCGGTTCACATTGAGCTTGAGCCCGATTAAGTGTTGCCGGATCCAGAGCGCCGTCGTCGCTGCGCTCTCCCGGCGCACTCCAAATGGACTTACTCTTGATCGCGCTGCCCTCTGAATCCGCCCCGGCGTCCGCCGCGACGATCTTTGAACTGCGCTTTCATTTGATCCAGCTGCGCTTTCTGCTCAGCCGTCAATACTGAGAGCATTTCTTGATGGAGCTGAAATCTCGCGCCCATCATTTGGCCTCAAGGCCTGCCATCTCGGTCAGTTTCTGAGTAGCCAGCGCTTCATTGAACGTACCGCCTTCGCTTGCCTGGCGCAACTCTTGTCGCTTTGCGCGCAGCTGTTCAAGAAGCGGCTTGTTCGTTGTCGCGAAGGTCTCGCGAATTTGCTTCAGCTTCGCTTTCTGATCGTCGGTGAGATTCAGACGATTGAAGAGAGCGTCGCCTCCGCGATGAGCATCACGCTTCATGCCTTCGCCGTGCCACCCACGGCGACCGCCTTTGTCGCCCTGGGCGTCGGTTTTCACCGATTGCGCGACGGCGATTGAAGCAGCTAAGACAACAGCAGAGAGAGAGGCTATTGCCAACACTTTTACTTTCCCTGGTTTCTTCATTCCTATACTCCTTGTTCTCAATGTGAGGCCGTAGCCTCTCGATAAGCCAGACACCAGGAGCAAGCAACAGGTTACGTGAGGTCAGTACCAACCGCGTCAGCGGGTGGGTCAAGCTGGCTCCTAAAGTGTTGAATCACAGATCCATCTGCTAACGCAGATGGTACTGACTACGTGTGTAACGACATCCGACCAGCCGGTGTCTAGTTAGACGGCGCCGCATTATGTTGTTCGCGGCGATTTCACGAAATCACAGGAAGAAGTCATGGCAACTGAAATTATTCGGCAACAACCGCTGGCAGGCGGTTTTAACCCCTCACAAGTGTTGGGCTGGATCAAAGCGGTACCGGCAAAGTTGAGCAACAAAAAATATTTGATCGCGACGGCGAGCGGCGTCTTTCTGCTCGCGCTGTCTGGTTATTACTTTTGGGGCGGCAATGCGAGCGCCGCACAATACCTCACCGCGCGCGTGGATCGTGGAAGCTTGCGCAACACTGTGACTGCGACAGGAACGTTGCAGGCCGTCACCACCGTGCAGGTTGGCAGCCAGGCGTCAGGCACGATTTCGGCTTTGTATGCGGACTACAACTCTGTCGTTAAGAAAGGACAGGTGATTGCGCAACTCGATCCGGCGGTGCCAAAGGCGCAGGTCGAGCAGGCGCGCGCCAATCTGCAGCAGGCGCAGGCCGCCCTGCAACAAGCGCGTGCCGCAGTTTCGAATTCAAAAGCGGGAGTAAGCGATGCGCGGGCGCGCGCGCAGGCTGCGCAATCTACCGCCCAAAACAATCAGGCAGGTGTCGCGGCGGCGCAGGCGAATCTTGCAGTGTTAAAGGCGCAACAGGATGACGCGCTCAGCTACTTAAAGCAGCAGGAATCTCTCGTACGCAGCGGTGTAATCGCCCAACGCGATCTCGACGTGGCGCAGACCGCGTATCAAACCGCCAAAGCGAAATACGACCAGGGCGTCGCGCAGCTAAATCAAGCTCAGTTAAGTCAGCAATCTTCAGCGAGTGCCGGCCTTGCACAATCACAAGCCCAGGTTGAACAGTCGCAGGCACAGGTCGGCCAATCCCAGGCGCAGGTTGCCGCGGCGGCCGCGCAAGTGCAGCAAGCAACTGCTGCTTTGCAACTTGCTGAAGTGAATCTTGCGCACACGACGATCACTTCGCCAATCGATGGGGTCGTGGTTTCGCGCGACGTGAACATTGGTCAAACCGTGGCTGCGAGTCTCTCAGCGCCGACACTGTTCACGATTGCGAACGATCTGACAAAGATGCAGGTGATTGCCAACATCGATCAGGCTGACATCGGTTTGGTTGAGAATGCGAAGTCCGTGAAGTTCACCGTCGATGCGTTTCCCGGCAAAGACTTTGACGGAAAGATCGAGCAGATGCGCCTGAATCCGCAGAACGTTCAGAACGTCGTGACCTACAACGTCGTGATCGACGTCGACAATCCGGAACAGAAACTAAAGCCCGGCATGACGACGAACCTGACCTTCACAATTGACGAACGCAACAATGTCCTAAAGGTGCCGAACGCGGCCTTGCGCTTTATGCCGCAGGACACCACTGGCCGAGGCAGCGGTAGTGGCAATTGGCAAGGACGTCGTCAGGCGAATGCGGGCGGTGATGCATCGCTAACGCCGGGCAACCATGGCGATGTGCAATTCGCGCGGCCGACTGATCCGGTACTCGCTGGCCAGACGCGTGTCGTTTGGGTGCTCGGTAAAGACGGCAAACCCGATCGGCGGCGCATCAAGATTGGTTTGACGGATGGCATCTCGACTGAAGTCGTCGAAGGCAATCTGGTCGAAGGCGAAATGGTCATCACCGGCCAGACGCAGACGAGTGCCAGTCGAGCGAATTCGAATCAAACATCAGCGCCGGGCTTCGGCGGCGCACCACGCGGCGCGGCTGGCGGCGGAGCACGCGGCGGCAGGTAACTTTGCGTACCTTTGCGTCTTTGAAGTTTGGCGTGAGGTTGAGGTTTTCGCAACGACGCGAAGGCGCAAAGGATCACAAAGAGAAAGTAATTATCAAACACCATGCAAACAGTTCAAGAAATCACCAGAGCAACTCCAGCCGTCATCGGCGCAATGCAAATTCCCGACGCGCGGCCGGTGATTGAACTCGAGCACATTCACAAGACCTACACGCTGGGTGATGTGCAGGTGCACGCGCTCCGCGGCGTGTCTCTGACGATTCGCGAAGGCGAGTTTGTCGCGATCATGGGCGCGTCAGGTTCCGGCAAATCGACGACGATGAATATCCTCGGATGTCTGGATCGGCCGACGAAGGGAACTTACATTCTCGATGGGCAGGATGTGTCGCAGATGTCGAAAGACGAACGCGCGGACATTCGTTCGCGCAAAATTGGGTTCGTATTTCAGGGCTTCAATCTGCTTTCACGGACGTCGGCGCTCGAGAATGTTGAGCTGCCTATGCTCTACGCCGGAGTGAGTGCGGCGGAGCGTCATCGTCGGGCTATGGAAAGTTTGTCGGCCGTTGGTCTCGCGGGACGCGAATATAACCATCCGAACCAGTTATCTGGCGGTCAGCAGCAACGTGTGGCGATCGCGCGATCGCTCGTGAATGATCCGGCACTGATTCTTGCCGACGAGCCGTCAGGAAATCTCGATTCGCGCACTTCGGTTGAAGTGATGGAAATCTTTCAACGGCTGAATCGTGAACGCGGCATCACACTCGTGCTAGTCACGCACGAAGCTGACATCGCGCAATACGCGCAGCGTGTGGTTGTCTTCAAGGACGGCAAGATTCGGAAGGACTATCAGGTCGAACGCCAACACAACGCGGCGAATGAACTGAAAAATCTGCCGGCGATTGAAGAAGATGATGAAGAGGAGTAAGGCAGAAGGCAGAAGGCAGGAGGCAGACGGCAGAGGGCAGGAGGCAGACGGCAGACGGCAGACGGCAGGAGAAAACAAAGACCAAAGACCAAAGACCAAAGACCTAAGACCGTTTCTACATAATCACTGTAATCTGCGGATAACTTCTTAAACGAACCATGGACTTACTAAACATCATTCGAGTCGCCTTTCGCGCTTTGCAGCGCAACAAGATGCGCGCAGCGTTAACGATGCTCGGCATCATTATCGGCGTGTCAGCCGTAGTGGCAATGGTCAGCATCGGCCAGGGCGCGCAGGCCGCGGTGCAGGCGCAAATTGACAGCATTGGCACGAACCTTTTGTTTGTGAGCGCCGGCGCGCAGAACGTGGGCGGCGTGCGTAGTGGCGCCGGGGACAGCGGCACGAACACCTTAACCGTCGAAGATCTCGACGCGATCAAACGCGAAGTGTCGAGCGTTGCGATGGTGACACCGTCGGTGACCACGCGCGGGCAACTCGTTGCCGGCAACGCCAACTGGAACACACAGATTCAGGGAGTCAGCGAGCAGTTTCCGGACATTCGCAAATGGGCTGTCGGGAGCGGCGAGTTTTTTTCGGATTCAGATGTGCGCACGGCGGCGCGTGTACTGGTTATCGGGCAAACAATCGCTGACAACCTGTTCGGTGGCGGCGATGCGGTGGGTCAGACGATTCGCGTTCAGAATCTTCCGTTTCGCGTTGTTGGAGTGATGGCGCGCAAGGGTCAGGATCAGCAAGGCCGTGACCAGGACGACATCGCATTCACGCCTTACTCGACGGTGCAGAATAAGATTACCGGTAGTCAGCGCGTGCAAGTCGCGTTTGTGTCTGCGGTTTCCGCAGATGCGACCTACACGGCTCAAGATCAAATTACCGATTTGCTTCGCCAGCGCCACAAACTCGGCCCGAACGAACCAAACGATTTCACGGTGCGCAATATGTCCGACATCGCGGAAGCTGCGAACGAGACAAATAACACCATGACATTGCTACTCGCATGCATCGCGGGAGTATCGCTGCTGGTCGGCGGCATCGGCATCATGAACATCATGCTGGTGTCGGTGACTGAACGAACGCGAGAGATTGGTATCCGCATGGCGATCGGCGCGCGCTCGTCGGCAGTCCGCAGTCAATTCTTAATTGAATCAGTTGTGCTGAGCGTAACCGGCGGTTTGTTCGGAATTGTTCTCGGCATCGCGGTCTCGCTCGGAATTCCCAAGATGCTCGGCTGGCCGACGCTTATCTCATCGATGGCAATCGTGGGTTCGGTAATCTTTTCCATCGCTGTCGGAGTGTTCTTCGGCTACTACCCGGCACGCAAAGCCGCGTCGCTCGATCCGATCGAAGCGTTGCGATACGAGTAAGGTCAGTACCATCTGCGTAAGCAGATGGGATCAGGAGGCATGCCTGGCTCAAAGTGGCATCCTGATCCATTCGCTCACGCGAATGGTACTGACCTCACTCGCCCAATTCACTTGATTTTTTTCGTCTCAAAGCGACGCGTAGTGCGCTGAATGTTCACTTGGATCACTGTCCTTTGTCATTCTTGACGAAAGTGAACTGCGCATCGGCATCCTTCCCGAAGAACGTGGTTTCCGATTCGGGAAACATTTCTGATTTTGGCTGGCCAGCCGCGCTCGGTGTGAGCACGGCCATCGCCTGACTAAGTTACTAACCTATTGATGGATGACTTGCGGAGTTACTCCAAAACAGAATTTAAGATCCACTCACCGCCATTTGGCTATCGCTTTTTGACTTCGCCCAAAGCCAATGCAGGCTGAACCAAAAGGCAAAGCTCACGATATAAGCCACAATTAGATTGACGAAGCTAAATTGTCCGCCGATGCGTGGAGCAATGATGACTGCGATCAGTAAGAGCGAGCCGTGAACGATGAGCATTGTCCAGAGCGCAATTCGCAGCCCGTTGAGCCGGGTTACTTTCACTAAGAGAAATACGATTAGGTTGCCGACAACTCCCGCGGTCACGATGGCATCCAGCGCGTACCCAAACGCGAGAATGAAAGCAACTTCGTGTTTTCGACCGTAGCCCAGCAACAAAAGGGCGACCGCAATAATCGCGGCACAAGCAAGGAAGGCAATCGCATCTCGTTTCAGATCTTTCATAGTGGTGTCCTTTGTGAAACTTTCCCAACGCTCAGCCGGAGCGGTTCGCATTACGTCAAAAACCATGCGTGACCAAAACGCCAGACCGTGCAGCGGGCCGCGTGAGTTGCGCTGGCAGTCGCGGAAAAGCTGCGTCATTTGCGAGCCATAAACTCTGCGGAAGCCGCGCGGGTACGCGCACAACATGAGTTCAAAGGTTTTCTGCGGAAGAGACATAATGCACGCTATGTTCTTGGCTTGGGAATCAAACGTTTCCTTTGCGCAACCGCAACCATCTGCGAGATGCGGCGCACTTCGGCTTTCAATACTCGTTGACCGAAGTCGGTTAAGCGATAATAGCGGCGGCGCTCATCGTCCAGTTGCGGATCCGGGCGTTCGTCAGCTTCTACAATTAACCCATCAGCCAGCAGTCGCTTGATAGCGCCGTACAACGTGCCTGGGCCGAGCCGGATTTGACCAGACGTATGATCGGCCACCTCCTGCATAATTCCGTACCCATGCAGATCGCCGTCGGACAAGGCGAGCATGATGTGAAAAACCGACGGCCGCAACGGCAACAAAGATTCAGGCTCGAGGTGACGTCCCGCCATAGTGTATCCGCCTCTGATATATCGACGCGCGATATAGTACTCGTAGCTTACGAGTTTGGTCAAGCGCTTTTTTGTCGAAGGCGTCGATTGCGGTAATCTCGGTTTCTGTCCGTATGATTGAAAATACAGAAATGACGTCGTCCATGACGCCAACCGGTACCGATGCCGCTCGCAAGGGCGTACTGACACGGCGGCTCTGGCGCTATGGTCCACCGATAATTTGGGCGGTGTTGATCTTCATCGGCTCAAGCAATCTGCTGTCAGCCGCGCACACTTCAAGTTTCATCATTCGACCGCTGCAACTGCTGTTTCCGAATGCCAGCGAGGCGACCCTTGAGACGATCCATTTCGCCGTTCGCAAGCTTGGTCACTTGACTGAGTACGCCGTTCTCGCGTGGCTTACGGCGCGCGCATTGCGCACTTCATCTCAAAAGCGGCTGCGAACGCACTGGTTTTGGCTGGCGCTCGCTTTTGTGATCTGTTATGCGCTGTTCGACGAGTTTCGGCAGAGTTTCGTTCCGTCGCGAACAGCTTCAATTTACGACAGCATGATTGATACAGCTGGAGGGCTGGCGGCGCTGCTGGTCATCTCGCGACATCGCATACAGAAAGACGTGTAGATTTGTCGAAGTGCCTCTGGCGCAGCGCAGTGCGGAAGGCATTCAGCTTTCCGGAGCTGATTTTTAGCCTGAGGCTATGCCTCGAAAGCCGAAGCGCAGCCTCGGAAAGTTAAAGCTTACTCGACGGTAAGCCACAGGCTTACCGCATTGCGCTGCGCCAGAGGCGCTCCCTTTTGCCGATTTGAACACCGCGCGTCCTTTCGCCGTATAATGTCTGGCAGTAAATCTGAAGGAGACAACGATGGGAATTCTTGACCGCCTCAGTCCGACAGCGCAATTCATTGAAGTCATTGAGTGGCTCGACGACTCGGGCAATACGATGCTTTATCGCTTTCCCGTTCGCGATCAGGAGATCAAGAACGGTGCGCAGTTGATCGTTCGCGAGTCACAAACCGCAGTGTTTGTCCATGAAGGCCAAATCGCGGATGTCTTTGGCCCAGGACGTTACAACGTCGAAGGCGGCAACACACCAATTCTCTCGAAGCTCGGCGCGTGGAAGTACGGATTCAACTCGCCGATGAAATCGGAAGTCTATTTCGTGAATACGAAACAGTTCACCGATTTGAAGTGGGGCACGTCAAATCCCGTAATGATGCGCGATGCGGATTTTGGCATGGTGCGGCTGCGCGCGTTTGGCATCTACTCGATTCGCGTCGCGGATCCGCGCGAGTTGATCAAACAAATTGCCGGCACGAATGCTCGTTTCGTCACGGAAGACATCGAAGGTCAACTGCGGCGCACACTCGTGAGCGGATTTTCTGACGCGTTGGCGGAATCGAAGATAGCCGCATTGGATCTTGCTTCGAACTATGATGAGCTGAGCAAGTTCTCGCGCCAGAAGTTGCAGGATGAATTCAAGTCGCTCGGGCTCGAACTCACGAAGTTCGTCGTCGAAAATATTTCGTTGCCGCAGGAAGTCGAAGCGGCGATGGACCAGCGCACCCAGATGGGCGTGCTTGGCGACATGGGCAAGTACACTCAATTCCAGGCGGCGCAGGCGATGCGCGATGCCGCACAGAATCCGGGTGGTGGCGCGGGATTGGGCGCCGGTCTCGGCGCCGGATTCGCAGTGGGCGGCGCGATGGCGAACGCTATGACGGACGCGATGCGTCAGCGTGGCGCGACGCCGACAGAAGAAACGTCGACGCAGAAATGCATCAAGTGCGGTGCTTCTTTACAAGCAGGCGCAAAGTTCTGTAGCGAATGTGGCACGTCCCAGGTTGGTGGCAAATGCGCCAATTGCCAGCATGACCTAAAGCCGGGCGCGAAGTTCTGCGATGAGTGCGGAACCAAAGTCTGATAGAAAATAGCTTCCTGCGCGGCCTTGCCGCTTGATGTACCGAAGGCTCGGCCTTCTGGAAAATTCAGAACATGGATGTGGGGCTATGCCCAGGCTGGGGCGTAGCCCCAAGTCTTTTATGATGGCAGGACGGAAGCAGAGAGCGCTTCCACACAGCCGCACAACTTTGTCTCATGCGCTTTCCACAACGTGCGGTCCCGGTCGGTTCGCTCAAATTGACGTGACCGCAGTGGACGCCAGTTCGCTATACTCAAATTGCCCGACCCCCTGTCCCGCCTCATCACCCGGAGGACAATGCAATGGATGCCAAACGCATAGTGCGAATCCGTGCACGCCTTTCACTAAAGTTGCCGATCAAGGTTCTTTGTCGTGAGAGCCTTGACTATCAATGGACAGAAAAGTCACGGCTCATCGATGTCAATCAGTTTGGCGCGGGATTTACTTTGACGCGGCCTGTTGAAGTCGGCCGGTTGATTCAGTTGAACGCTCCGCTACCGCATCAACTGCGCTGCTTCGATCAACTTGACCCGATGTATTCCGTCTGGAGTTTGGTGCGTCATATTTCGGTCATCCAAAGTGATCCAATCTTGTTTCGCACGGGCGTCGCGTTCGTTGGCAAGCGTCCGCCCGCGAGTTACGAAGAAGATCCTGCAAACCTCTATGATCCGTTGCCGATTAAGCTTGGACACAGTGTCATGTGGAGTGTGACGCGACGCCCACCGGTGAAGGCGCGCCGGGAAACTCGGCTGACGATTCCCCTGGAAGTCCTGCTTGAAACATTCGATGAAGCCGGGAACCCGGTGCAACGCGAATACACAGTCACCGAAGCGATCAGCAGTCTCGGAGCTTGCATCCTATCGACCCTGGAAGTGGAAGCGGGACGCGTCGTGAGGATCACGAGCACTACAGACGGGGTGACCATTTTCGGCGCGATTCGATCTCGCCAAATCATGCCGGATGGAATCGCGCGTTTGGGAATTGAATTTATCGGTGAACGATGGCCGCTGGAACGCGAAGCCTCGTTTCTCTATCAGCAACCTTCG
The DNA here is from genome assembly GCA_965653675.1 of uncultured bacterium. GTDB lineage: Bacteria > Acidobacteriota > Blastocatellia > Pyrinomonadales > Pyrinomonadaceae > UBA11740. Next base: position 70,681 of record CBFHBA010000011.1, on the reverse strand, counting down.
ATGGATTTCTCGCAGCAGCCGATCTGAAGCTCTTTACTCAATACAAATAACCGCAAATAATCCACCAGTGGCCTTCTGTTGGTCGCTTTGCCGGTCGGTGTTATCCTTGCCCAATCCCTGGCAAGCCCGATTACCGAAGACCATGCTCAACGGCCTCAAGACCCCGCGTCGAGTTGTCATCACCGGCATGGGGTGTGTCACGCCGATTGGCATCGGACGCGAAGCTTTTTGGTCGGCGTTGCAACGCGGCGACAGCGGCGTGCGCCGAATTGAATCCTTCGACATTTCTGACTCGCCTGTGAAAATCGCGGCCCAGGTTCCCGACTTCCAATGGCGGGACCAGTTGAATGCCAAGGATCGAAAGCATGTACCGCGCACAGTGCCGCTCGGCCTCGCCGCGGCGCGTGAGGCTTTCGCCGATGCGGGCATTGAACCTGAAAGTCTGTCACTCGAAGAGCGTCAAAGAATTGGGGTTGAGATTGGCACCGGGGGCGGTGGTTTGCCGTTCGTCGAAGACCATTATGCAATTTGGTACAACGGCGGATCGCATTCAAAGGCGAGTGTCTACATCATACCGGCGGCGACCCACGGAACCTTGTCGAGCGAACTTTCGATGGCGTTTGGCTTGCGTGGGCTCTCGCACGTGGTTTCGACCGGTTGCACGAGTTCCACCGACGCCATCGCTTATGCGGCACAGCACATCGCACTGCATCGTCAGGACGTGATGATTGCTGGCGGCATAGACGCACCACTCGCACCCGGCATTCTCGCCGGGTTCAATTTGCTCACCGTCCTGACGACCGATTGGAATGATGAGCCTGCCCGCGCGTCGCGACCGTTCACCCAAAGTCGCTCAGGCATGGTCCTGGGTGAAGGCGCGTGGATTTACGTGCTCGAAAGTTACGACACGGCGAAAGCCCGCGATGCGAACATTTATGCAGAAATTCTCGGGTACGGATCAACCTGCGATGCCTATCATCGCGTGCGTTTGCAAGAAGGTGGCGACGAGCCGGCGCGCGCAATGAATCTTGCCATGAACGACGCTGGCGTGAACCCGAGCGACATCGATTACGTGAACCTGCACGGAACATCAACTGTGCTGAACGATCGCATCGAGACGAATGCTTTGAAGCTGGCGCTGAATTGCAACTCGCAGCGTATTCCGATGTCGGCCACGAAGTCGCAGATCGGTCACCCGCAAGGCGCGAGCGGCGCCGCGGGTTTAGGCGCGGCGCTCTGCGCGATGAAAACTGGCCTGATTCCTCCGACGATTAATCTCGACGATCCCGATCCCGCATGCGATCTGGATTACGTTCCCCTTCAGGCACGCGAAGCAGATGTGCAGACGGCGCTTTGCAACTGCATCGGGTTTGGTTCGAAGAACAGCGCGCTGGTGATTCGTAGAGTTTAGAGTTTCACGTTTCAAGTTTCAGGTTCGCGGTCATAACCTTGAAACCTGAAACTTGTAACTGAAACTGTGTTTGATCGCTTTAAGCACCGCAGTCACGAACCGGAAAACATCGACAAGGGCACTTACTCGCCGCAAGAGTACGAGGGGTGTTTGGTTGAGTTGCGTCGAGTAAACCGATGGCTGGGCGATACGAAGACGCTCCACGATCTGTTCCTCGCGGAAATCGAAAGACTGGGTTTGCGGTCCTTTTCGGTTCTGGATGTCGGTGCCGGTTCAGGTGAGTTGCTGCGCGTTGCGGCGAAGTGGGCGCATGACACAGACCGAGTGTCTCTTCTCGCCGGACTCGAACTGAACGAACGATCGGCCAAAGCGATTCTCGAAGAGTCTGCAGAATTTCCCGAGATTCATTCAATTCGCGGAAACGGTATGCAGCTTCCGTTTGAGAACGATGCGTTTGACTATGCCATCCAGTCGCTGACGCTGCATCATTTTGATGAGGAAGGCTCAGTGAAGATTCTAAGCGAGATGGGCCGTGTGGCGCGACGCGGAGTATTTGTAATCGATTTGCATCGGTCACCTGTGGCTTATTTCTTTTACACCACCGTCGGAAAGCTTTTTCTGCACAATCGTTTGCTGCGCGAAGACGGCGCGCTGTCGATTTTGAAGGGTTGGAAGCCGGACGAACTGAAAAGACTCGGTGCCGAGGCGGGGTTGTCACGCGTGAAAGTTCAGGGCCATTTTCCATCGCGGTTAATTTTGACCGGAGTTCGTTCGGCATGATCGCCCGATCTGACTACGACGTGATCATTGCCGGCGGCGGGCCCGCCGGTTCGAGCGCGGGAATTCGTCTCGCGCAAAGTGGCGCGCGTGTTTTGCTCGTTGAGCAGAAGAAGTTTCCGCGACCAAAACTGTGCGGCGAATTCATTTCGCCGGAATGCTACGCACACTTTGAACGTCTCGGGGTGGCTAAGCGAATGCTTGCGGGCAATCCGACCGCTTTGTCTGAAACAGTTTTTTATTCGAAAAGCGGCGTCAATGTTTCCGTTCCCAGTGATTGGTTCAGCGCGGGCGGTGTCGCGCTCGGCCTCAGTCGCGCTGAGATGGACGAGCGGCTGTTGCGCCGCGCGGTCGAAGTGGGCGTCGCGGTTCATGAAGACGCGAGCGTTGTAGATTTGGTTATCGGGGATGGCCGCGTCAATGGCGTGAACCTCAAACACAACGGCATCGAAGAAGCAATTCGGGCTCCCATAACCATCGATGCAACCGGAAGAACTCGGGCGTTGACGCGCATTCTCGAACGAACGCGAAATATCAAGCCGCATTTGCAACAACGACCGCTCGTAGCTTTTAAGGCACACCTGGGGAATACACGCGTTGCGTCCGGCGCATGCGAAATCTATTTCTATCGCGGTGGGTACGGAGGCCTGAGCACCATTGAAGACGGTCTCAGCAACCTATGTTTCATTGTGAACGCGCGCGATGTGAGAGCGCACGATTCTGATGCCACGCGTCTGCTGCGCGAAGTCGTCTGCGAAAATCGCCGCGCGGCGGACACGCTTCGCCATGCTGAACTGGTCTCTGATTGGTTAGCGGTTTCATTGGAAAGTTTTGGACGCCATAAGCCTGCGCCGGCACGCGGGCTATTGGCGATCGGTGACGCGGCCTCGTTTATCGATCCCTTCACAGGCAGCGGCATGTTGATGGCGCTTGAGAGTGGTGAATTAGCGGCTGGCGCAATCGCGCCGCATCTGGCCCATCTGCCAGACGGTAGTACGTTGCAAGCGGTCGGTGAAAGCTACAATCAGCTTTACCGCATCCGATTCAATGCGCGCTTGCGTTTGTGTTCGATGATCAGGCGCGCTGCTTTCGTGCCGGGTTTTGCCGACTTGGCAATTCGATTCTTCGGGACAAGTAAATCAATGCGTCGTCGCGTGGCCTCGGCCACACGCACTGCAAAACCGTTAGGCGTCTTGCGCTCGTAACATGCGAATGTAAGCGACGCTAATCAGATTCGTCAGCACCAGCAAGACAAACGACATCGCCGCGACGTAGCCGAAATTCGAGAAGCGGAAAGCCGCATGAAGAATTCTATGCAGTGAGCCCGATTCGCAGTAGAATCTCGCCTCACGTTCAGGGCCTGCATGAACTCGGAACCCATGCTGGATCAGCTCGTCGAGGCGTGGCGAATCAACAATAGAGTTACAGTGAAGTTGATTGTAGCCCTTTCTGACGACGCGTTGCACGCGACACTCTCAAAGCGCGGCGGCCGAGATGTGGCGGCAATTGGCGCACGTGCACGAGGTGCGCACTTCCTGGGCTGAGATAACGTCGAAGACGAATCGCAATGCGAAGCTGCCGCACTTCGCGAAAGGCGACTCTCCGAACAAGAAAAAATTGAAGTCAGCTCTTGAGGCATCCGCCAACGCTATCGAAACCACAATTCGCGAGTCGTGGGCCAACGGCGGCAAGATCCCGAGTTTCAAACGCGGCTTAATGCCCTTGATTGGCTACCTGATTGCGCACGAGTCGCATCACCGCGGCAGCATCATGCTCACGCTCAAGCAGTCGGGTGTTGGCATTCCTGAAGAATTGAAATGGGGCTTGTGGGATTGGGCGAAGTTGTAGTTTGAAGTGCGACGACTTGACGCCGCTTTTAGTAGCCCAGGCGTTTACCGTACGTGAATAAGTTTTCAGCAGCGAGGCGTAAATGGCTTTCGGTAGCCCAGGGGTTTACGCCTGGGAAAAAAACCAATGCAGCCTTCTTCAGGAGGCTTTCGATAAGGACCCGGAAGCCCATCATTGGGCTGAGTTTTTTTGGTTTCGGGACCCAGGCGTAAACACCTGGGCTAATGAAAAATGACAAGGAGCGTTCGCATGATTTCGAAAAGGACTTCGCTAACATTCGTTTTAATCTTCGCACTGGCCGCGACCGTTGCCGTTGCGCAAACCGCTCGGCATCCGTTGCGGCTGGACGATCTCGCGCGCTTCCGCAGTGTCAGCGATCCGCAGTGTTCCCCCGACGGGCAGGCAGTCGCTTACACCGTTTCGACCATCGATGCCAAGGAAGACAAGAGCAACACGCACATCTGGATGATTGCCTTTGAGGGCACGAACGATCGGCAGATCACTTTTAGCAGTGACAGCGAAGGATCGCCGCGCTGGAGTCCTGACGGAAAGTTTCTTTCGTTTACGTCCAGTCGCTCGTCGGGCAAACCCGGTGTTCGTGGCAGCCAGATTTGGTTGCTCGATCGCAGCGGTGGCGAGGCTTACCAACTTACGGATTTCAAGGGTCGCCTCCAGGGTTACGAGTGGTCGCCGGACTCGAAACGCATCGCAGTCCTGATTGGCGATCCCGATCCTGATGCGCCCGATCCCAGCGCTTCGCCCACGCCGGGCGTGCCGCCGAAACCTCCGAAGCCAATCGTCATCGATCGTTATCACTACAAACAGGACGTGCAGGGTTATCTGCTGTCCGGCCGTCACACCTACATTTACATCTACGACATTGGGACCAAGAAGCTTGAGCGGCTGACCAAAAGCAAATGGGACGAGTCGTCCATCTCCTGGTCACCTGATGGGAAACGCATCGCCTTCATGAGCAATCACGCTGATGATCCAGATCGTGATCCCTCCGCCCAGTTGTACGTCGCAGAGGCCACCGCCGGCGCAACTGAAAAGCTCTTGACGACTGCCGATAACCGCGCCAGCCGCACGCGGCCGGAATGGTCGCCAGATGGAAAATGGATTGCATATCTCGAAGGCGATGAGAAAAAATTCGGCGCCTATGGCATGGAGCACCTGGCGATCGTCGCTAGTGACGGCTCCGCGCCCGCAGCGCGCGTCGCGGCGAGCGAGGCCTTGGACCGCGGCGTATCGGCGCCGCGCTGGAGCGATGACGGTAAGGCGATCTTCGCGACCGTCACGGACGACACGTACGTTTACGGCATGCGCGTGCCTGTAGCAGGTGGCAGCGCAACTCTGGTTACCGACAAAACAATCACGCTGGGGCCGCGTCACAGTGCGGGACGGTGCGCTGTTGCGATCTTGGGCGATGACAATCATGCGAGTGAGATCTACACCGCCAAACTTGTCGGTAATAAATTGAAATTCGATCAGCTCACGCATCAGAACGATGCTCTATTTGCCGAGCTGCAACTGGGCGACACGCAGCCAGTCAGTTTCAAAAGCAAAGATGGCACTGAAGTGCACGGGTTGTTGACGTATCCAGTTGGTTATGTGAAAGGAACGAAAGTGCCATTCCTTTTGCGCATTCACGGTGGGCCGAACGCACAGGATCAGCATTCATTCAGCATCGAACGTCAGGTGTTCGCCGCCAACGGTTATGCGGTGCTGGCGGTAAATTATCGTGGCAGCGCTGGACGCGGACAAAAATATTCGCGCTCGATCTTCGCGGATTGGGGCAATTATGAGGTTCAGGATTTGGAAGCCGGCGTCGATCATGTCATTGAAATGGGTGTTGCCGATCCGGATCGAATGGGAGTCGGCGGTTGGAGTTATGGCGGCATTCTCACTGATTACATGATTGCGACCGACACACGTTTCAAGGGCGCGACCAGCGGCGCCGGCACCGCGTTCACCGTCGCATTTTACGGCACAGACCAATACATCATTCAGTACGATTACGAGATTGGCCCGCCGTGGAATCCAAAAGCGTGGGAGACCTACGTGAGGATCTCTTATCCATTCCTACACGCCGACCGCATCAAGACGCCGACGCTGTTTCTCGGCGGCGAGCGCGACTTCAACGTCCCGGTCCAGGGTGGACAACAGATGTACCAGGCGCTACGCAGTCTCGGCATCGAAACACAGCTCGTAATCTATCCAAATGAGTTTCATGGGATCACGCGGCCCAGCTACGTGCGCGATCGATATGAACGCTATCTCGCGTGGTACGACAAGTATGTGAAAGGAAATAAGCCGCCGGTGAAAAACGTGGCGGAGGGTACACCGTAAATTGTGAAGGCAACTGTTGTAAACTCCAGGCTAGGAAGGTGGGCGTGCCCTCGCTTTGCGGAGCGATTTGTTTTCGGTTTAGTCATTCTTTTTTTCGCGACCGGAGGGGTACGCGCTCAAGCATCAACACTTACCGGTGACTGGACCGGCGAATCGATCTGTGTCGGCGAGGTTGGAGCGTGCAAGGACGAACAGGTGGTGTATCACATCTCGATTGATCCCGCCGATGCGACCAAGGTGAAGATCGCCGCCGACAAGATCGTCGACCGTAAGCCGGTATCCATGGGCGACATCGATCTCAAATTCGATGCGCGAAACAATACTCTGACGGGCGAATTCACGAGTCCTCGGTACCACCTTGCTTGGGAATTCACGGTAAAAGGAAACATGATGTGGGGCACGCTCAGGCTACTTCCTGACAAACGAATCGTACGACAAATCCGTGTCACGAAGACTGAATCAAACCAACTGACGATGACTCAACACGCGACGGGAACTTTCGAAGTCAAACTAACTCCACAGGACGACAAAACCGGCGATGCTTCAATGGGCCGCATGGCGTTCGAAAAGCGGTGGCAAGGCGAGATGCAAGGCATCAGTACTGGACAGATGCTGACGGGTGGCGATGTGAAGACGGGATCCGCCGGATACGTAGCGATGGAAAAGTTCAGCGGAAGCGTCAAAGGCAGAAAGGGAACGTTAATCTTTCAGCATTTGGCGACGATGACGAAAGGCAAGGGCGAGCTGACGATTACCGTTGTGCCGAGTTCCGGAACCGAAGATCTGAAAGGAATCAGTGGAAAGGTGACAATCAAGATCGAGAATGGCAAACACTTCTACGACTTTGAATATAGCTTGCCATCTTCGTAATTAACCGCCGATAAAACTCATTGAGCGCGCCGGCGCGACGAAGCCCGGATCGTTGATAAAGTGACGAGGCTCTTTCTTCATCACCACGGCCTCAATGAAGTCGATGGTTTCCTGACGCGAAGCGCCGTCGCGAATTACATCGCGCAGCGAATGCTCCACCGTCGAAAACAGGCAAGTGCGGATCTGGCCGTCGGCAGTCAGACGAATTCGTGAGCATGCGCCACAAAATGGTTCGGTCACAGGCGCGATAATTCCGATTTCTCCCGGCGCACCGTCGGCAAAGTGGAAACGGGACGCGGTATTCGATCCCCGGAATTCATTAACCGCCACGAGGGGAAATCTCGCTTCAATCCTTTCACGAATTTCGCGTCCGGAAACAACATCTTCGCGCGACCACTCATGTCCTGAATCCAACGGCATGAATTCGATAAACCGCATTTTGACTCCGTGTTCGCGTGCGAAGGCCGCAAAATCTGCGACTTCGTCTTCGTTGTGACCACGGACGATCACTGCGTTGATTTTGATCGGCTCAAGCCCGGCCTCTTTTGCCCCGCGAATACCCTCCAGCACGCGATCCAAAACATCCACGCCGGTCATCTGCTTGAACACATCACGCTTCAGACTGTCGAGACTAATGGTAATTCGATCCAGACCGGCGTCCTTCAAACTTTCTGCCCGGTGCGGGAGAAAATAACCGTTGGTGGTGAGCGCGAGATCCTGGAGGCCACGATCTTTCAACTGTGCCAACTTGTAAATGATCTGTTCGATGTCGCGGCGCATCATCGGCTCGCCGCCGGTTAATCGAATCTTTTGAATACCGAGTTCGACGAAAACGTCACAGACGTATTCAATCTCCTCGTACGAAAGCATCTGCTCTTTCGGTGCGATGGGCGCCTCGCCGTGCGGCAAGCAGTAAAAGCAGCGGAAATTGCAGCGGTCGGTCAGCGACACACGCAGGTCGCGGATTGCACGATTGTAGGTGTCTCTGAGAACCCAGTTCATTACCGTAATGATAAGCCTTGGCAGCTGCTGGGTTCAAAGAAGGAAGCGGGAGCGCAGGCATCTTCCCTGCGGTTCACCGGCATTCTTGCCGGCGCTTTGAAGGGCGGGCCAGATGCCCGCGACCGCGCGCAGGATGCGCGCGCCACGGCACTACGGCAAGCCGAGTTCGCCCTTGCGCTCGCCGTTCCAGACCAGCTTGCCGCCGATTTCCTCGTTGAGGTTATTGAGAGTGGCGCCGAGCAAAATCATCGTTGTTTTCAAAGCTTGAATAGAATCGCGGCCATGTCCAATGTGGGTCTTTTGACTACCGATGCCGATTATTTGATACGTGCAGAAGTAGCCTGACGAGTCCGCGGCTGGTTGAGGTTTGCCGATGAACACGGTCACCGGCCGCTTGTTGCCCTGTTCATCGATGACGTGAAGCATGCGCGAGGCGATTATTTCGCTGATACTTTCAAACTCCATCTAACTTCCCTTTTGAACTTTCGAAACGCCATTTCGGGAACAGTTAAAGGCCCAATCTAATGTGTACAGCGGATACGAGTGGGAACAATCCAAGCCGCCATCGGCGTCCTGTCACCGCTCGATCCAATCCAACCAGCCAGGCGCGTGACCACCATCGGCGCTTTATCAGAAAGTCTCTCCGTGGAATGCGAGGAGTTGCGAGTCATCTTCTGTTTTGAATTTGCGTTTGTCATAGCCGTGATCCTTTCGGACTGAATCGTAGACTTTGCACGCAGGCAACATTCGCTGCGCTCCTAATTGACGCTCATCAAACCTGCGCTGGCAGTAAATCCAACGCCGAAGCCAACCACCATTGCTGGGCCGGCCCATTCTTTTTTGCCTGCTAACATGAAGCCGGTCGAAGCACTTGAAAGGTTTCCAAAGTTCTCAAGCACGTCGTAAGACTTGTGGACTTTCGTGGAATCGGTCTCCAGGTGAAGTTGTGAACACACGCCGTCGAGAATCTTCTTGCTGCCTGTGTGAATCAGGCAATCATCGACTTCGCTTAGATCCTTCACTGGCGATTTCGGATTGTGCAGCACATCTTTAACCGTAGTGACCGCATAATGCGCGCCCCGCTGCGGAACGGCCGGTCGCATGAAATACTGCGGCTTGCCGTTCAAAGCCGGATGCGAGCTGTTGCTGATCATTGTCAGCAGGTTCACATCGTCCGGCGAATCGTTGGTCAGGTGCGCGATGGGGCCGAATGTCGGTTTGCCGTCCTGGTCGCTTCCCAACAGGAGCGCCACTGCGCCGTCGCCAAAAAGCATCGACTGGATCGCCAGCGTCGTTTCCGTGCGCTCGCTTTCGAACTGAGCATCGGTAAGCTTTTCGTTTTTGCGCATGCGCGCAACTTCACGAAATCCGTAATACTCATCACGCAACAATGGGGCGACGTAGGGTGTGTGTGCTTCAGACATCAACAGGATTGCCATTTTTCCCGGATTCGCGGCGAGATACCATTGCGCAACTTCCACCGACTTCAACATCACGGAACAACCTTGCGATTGCATGCTGACGGTCGACAGCGAGCGCGGCAGCAAACCATGCGTACGCGCCATCATTTCCGAAGCCAGGCACGGCAGCATCTGATCCGGCGTGTTCGTCGCGGCAATCAACAAACCGATCTGCGAAGGGTCGCCACCCCACTCCTCGATGCAGCGGCGCGTCGCATCGACACCGAGTTCGGTCGTCGAGCTCGTCGAATTCATCGGCGCACCCATCAGGAACTCTGCGTAATTGTTCATCGTCGAATAACGATTTTCGACGCCAAGAGAACAGATTGAATTAATTAGTTCGGGCGAGAACTTGTGCATCATCGTAGCGACAAGTTCCGTAGTGCTGAATTTATTTTGGGGGGTCGCGGTGCTTGCTTGAACCAGGCTAATCATTGTCCTTCTCCGTTTCGAAGCGCTCTCTGAGAACCTTGAAGTACCCGATTCATTTACAAGGGTCGTGCCAACCGCGATTCACCCACTACATCGGCAACTAACTTCAATCATTTGTTTATTTAACAGAAGCAGCCGAGATGCGATGACTTGGTTCGGCGCTAAGAGCGAATTGGTTACTGAATATCCACCCAGAGAGATGCCCCGTAGTGCTTACTGGGATTAACGGCTCATCCTTATGAGAGTTTGTTAGAAAAAGACCGGAAATAACGGGTGGATCTTTAGCCGCTTTGCCCACGAACGTAGTTGAGTCGCGGTGGCAACTAAGTAAACACTGTTCACCTAGTAGCCAACCATATTTCGCAAGTTTACAGGCTAAAATTTCGCGGATTCTGATGCTGAAAGACCCTGGTTGATGGCGGCTCGCAACCGGTCGCTGCTGTGTTGAGCCGAGTAGCCGACCCAGCGCGTTACGACATGACCATCGGTGCCGAGCACAAGCGTTTGCGGAATCCCATTGTGTCCATTCATCAGCGCGCGCGCAGTCTCACGATCTGCCCAACCAATGCGAAAGCCGAAGTGAAAGTCACGCGCAAACTTCTGCACCTTGTCGCGCGCCGCGATTGGATCTTCAGTGGTCAGAGCGATGAACTCGACGTCGCGCCCGGTGTATTCCTTCCGCACCTTCTCGTAGTCAGGAACTTCCCGGCGGCACGGTCCGCACCACGTTGCCCAGACATTGATCACGACAACTTTGCCGCTAAAGTCTGCGAGACGAAAAGTGCTTTCGTCAATCGCTTGAAGTTTGTGATTGAGTAAACCCTCCGGCAACGCGCTCGCGTTCGCCGGTCCGAACGGCACATCATCAGACTGTGTGCGCAATGATTCCTCGGCCGGCGGTGGGGGTGGAGGAGGCGGTGGCGGACTCGTAACTCTTCTGCCGGATTGTGCCGCCACAGTCCCGGCGATCAGCACAATTAGTAGCAAAGAAGAGGATATCGTCCGCATATCGCGACGAATGTTACTCCATTGAAGTGCCGACGGAAAGAGCGGACCGATCTAGTCCACCAAGCTTACTTGAGGTAATGACCTGCATTTCAGCTCGTCTGTGCTTTCCTCTGCGAGGCCCTCGGTTTGTCCTCTGCGGTTTAATCGCAAACATTTGGCACAACCGCCGAGGCCGCCGAGGATTTCGCAGAGCACCGCAGAGGAAAACGAAGTTAGACCACGACCCTACGTGAAACTATTGACGGTTAAACGTTCACGCTGCCGCTGATGTATAGCACGTCAAGCGCGAAACAATAGTGAGCCGCGGGGCAGCCAGAACTTCGCATTTCGTTCGAATCGACTGATTACTTGCGAACTGTCAGCGGCATCCGGCCGATCGCGCTCTCAGCAATCGAACCAAAATAAAGGTTGCCGTTGTGTTCGACCACGTTTGCGATTTCGGCGAAGCAACTTGGGGAAGGGTCTTGCAAGTTCTGCACGACCTTTCCGTTCCCATCCAGCTCTAACACGAAGGCGTAACGCTTGATTGCGGGCTGCATGAAGTTCGGCAGTCGCATCACTGTCTTCCGCAGAAACGGATGTGGCAGAAGGAAATCAAGCGCAGCGTCGCGCCGATTCACAATCGCTAGCCAGAATAGACCGCTTCCATTCGACGAGATGCCGTCCGGAAAACCCGGGAGGTTTTCGATGAATGTTTCTGATTGACCGCGCTTATCGCCATTCAGCCACACGCGCCGAACGCTGTAGGTGCTCGTCTCATTCACCAATACAAACGACTGATCGGGACTGACCGCAACGCCATTCGCAAAATAAAGATCGCGCAGCAATGCGCGCGTTTTCCCAGTCTTTGGCTCGTACGCCAGCAGTCGGCCATTCGGACGATGCTCGAGCAAGTCAGCCTTCAGTTCCGTCAGCGGAAATTTGTAAGACGAGTCAGTGAAATAGATTGTCCCGTCAGCAGCGATGTCGAGATCGTTCGTGCAATTAAACGGCACGCCGTCAGCCTGATTGCTGAGAGTCGTGATGCTGCCGTCCGGTGCAATTGACAACAAGCCTTTGACGGCATCAGCGACGATCAGGTTTCCGTTTTGATCAAACTTAAGACCTAACGGTCGCCCATAGGTGTGCGAGAAAACTTCCGGTCGCGTACCGTCGGCCTGCAAACGATAGATGTGGCCATCGAGGACGCCGGTGTAGATCCGACCTTGACTGTCAATGGCAACATCTTCGGGTCCGACGGAGTTTATTGGCAGGCGCTCGATTTGAGCGAGTTCGTTATTTGGCGCGTAAAAGCCCGAGTTGTCTGGGGTCGGTGGATTCCACGCGACGGGGTCGATAGGTACCGGCCAAAACAGCAGATAGCCAGCAATGCCGATCACGGCCGTGATAACAAGACGAAGGATTATGCGTTTCATTTCGGGGGAAACTTCAATAGTGATGAGTCATGAGTGATGAGTGATGAGTCATGAGTACCGAATTTTTAGCACAACCATATCTACTATCAGCACGACTCAATACCTATCCTCCTAAATCATCACTCATCACTCATCACTCATCACTCATCACTCCTAACTCATCACTCATCACTCATCACTCATTACTCATCATTCCGACTGATTACCTCTCTCCGCGAGCGATCTCCACTTTTGTTTCGAGCTCAACCGCGAGTTTGCGGATACCCGGTTGACCCATCGGCTCGAGCCAACGGAGCGCTTCGTCGAGCACGCGCCTTTGATGTTGCGGCCAATTGGGCTCGCCGACGATACTCCCTAATTTTCCGTCGTAATAACCAGCACGCGGAGGCCGAGCGCTTTCCAATGTCTCCCGATCCACACCGAGCGTCATCGTGGGCAAACCCGTTTGTTCGATTCCGCGCGCCACAAGCGCGATCGATTGATGACACAGCTGCGAAGCGGGAATTAACAACGCAGCCTGAACGTCGTAACGGTGCAGCCGCTCGAGTAATTGGGGAATTGTTTGCTCAACCAAACGTCTCGCGTCGGGAATGAATCCGCAGAAACTCCAGAAGGCGGCCGCCATCTGCCCGATCACGCGGTTGCTAACAAACTCGCGGAGACGTTCAAGCGGCACCTGCACGTTTGCATCCTGTTGCACAAAGCTCGAATCGTAGCCACGCACAGCGAATCGTAGATCCTTCAAATCAATGTCGGTCGGAATCTCACGCACGTTGAAGTCGCCGTCCGGCGCGCTGGTATCGAATGGATCGGTGCCATCGAGGTACGCGCCTGCTGACCCGATCACAGCAAGGTTTGTCATCGTGATAGAACGGCGCGCGGGCGTGAATGGCGCACGCGAATTCTCAACGAACGGATAGGCTTTCAAACTCTCAACCGGGCCAGACTGTTTCGATCTCCAGGAAGTGTAGCGCTCGCGCCACTGTTCCGATCGTTCGACTATTTCCATCACGTGTCCTATTCTGTTGCTACACTTCTGTTAAGGTCGCAAGTCTTCATAATACATTTCATTTTTGCGCACTAACAATCCGCGCCAGCTGCAGATAGTGGGCTTTACCCCACTACCCAGCTGCGCAGTAGTGTCTTATTTCGTCTTTGCGTCTTTGCGACTTCGCGTGAATCGCCTCTTTCGACAATGGCCGGTTCTCGCTAAGGCGCCAAGGCGCAAAGAAAAACCGCAAAGTAAGGACACTACTCAGCAGCGGTGTCGTCATGAAGGTCTTCGGTCTAGTCCGATCGACACAAACGCCACTGCGGCCGTCAAAATGGCGAGCGCAAAAAGCATCACAGAATATCGATGCAAGCTGTCAAATTCGATTCGCCGTGCGTCACTCGGTGAGATTTGATCGATGGGGAGCGCCATCGCCGTGCGCAGGGCCGCGATGCGCGCAGCGATTACCCAATGTCCGACAGCGGTCGCAATGGCCAGGATTGCGAGAGCAATCATTTGTGTCAGTTTCCGAAACATGCTCTGGCCTGTTGTCAAAAAGAAACTCATGACGAGCAGAAAAGTCGCGATTTCAAATCCCGCGCGATTCAGGGTCGACAGCAGCGGCGAGACAATTGATCCGGCGAGGGAACCAGCGTTAACCAGATCGGTTTGTCGCAACACGCCGAATACGTTCGGAGCCACGGAAATACTGAAGAAAACCGCAGCGCCGAGCCACATCCCCAATAACAACAGCGCCAGAATTCTTATTGCTTTCACAGTTCGGTAACCACGGTCGCCAGCAACCGTATGACCGGCGGTTGAATCGCCGGCTGTTCGATCTGGCGCGGATCAGGAACGCGCAACAACCACGACAAAGCTCGATCAAGTTGTTCTTGATAATCGATTAGATCGAGCGACATGAAAATATCGACGCCAAGTTTCGCAAATTTTTCTTTCGCCGCTAAATACATTCGCCGCGCCGCGCCGGGTCTGCCGATTTGCAGATGATGAAACGCAACGGCCGATTGAATCATCGCCTGGAGAAACAGTTTCTCTTGCGTGTCGACTGGTCCCATCCAACGTTCTTCCCACGCGTCGTGAGCGGCGTGAAACTCACCGGCGTTGTAGAGATCGATCCCGGCCAGGTACTCGACCGGGTACGCCAGCACGTGTTCTTCAAAATAAGCAGGCGCCGCCGTGCTCTGCATGTAAGCATTGTAGTCGATGACGGCGCACAATGTATCGTGCGAGCAAGACAACTGTGACGAAGAAGTGAAATCCGTGAACCGACTGTCATCATCGTGCAAATCACAATTAGTACAGTCGCATTATGCCTCGCGACGAATCCTATGCAGTGAAACGGACAAGGACCGGTCTCGGATTGTTTGCCACAAAACCGATTCCGAAAGGCAAGCGCATTATCGAATACTTCGGGCCGTTGGTGCGAAATGAAAAAGTTGAGAAGAGCGATGGCAAATACTTTTTTTGCGTGAACAAAAAGTGGTCGATCGACGGAAGTGCGCGCACCAATACCGCGCGTTACATCAACCATTCCTGCAGACCAAATGCAGAACCCGAAGTTTCTCAGCGTCGCCGCGTTTGGATCTACTCGCGACGAAACATCAAGCCGGGCGAAGAGATCACCTATGACTACGGCACTGAGTATTTTGAAGGAATTATCGAGCCGATCGGGTGCAAGTGCGAACGATGCACACGAAAGTCCAATGTCCAACGTCCAAAGTCCAACGTTCTCTGAGCGACTTTGGACCTTGGACTCAGGACATTAGACCTCGATTATTTCTTCGGAAAGTAACCCTCGCGCGAACGAACACGCAATTGCGGCCGCGTCGGCGAGCTCACACTGATACGCCGGAAGGTTGACGCTCCGGACTTGTTGTCTGAGTAGTATTGGATCAGATACTGGCTGCGAATCTCAGACGCGATCCGGTTGAAGATTGCCGGCAGATCGGATTCAGACGCAGGCACGAAAGCGGCGCCCCCGGTTGAGGTGGCAAATTGCTGCATCGCGTTTTGCGCGCGCGTGCTGATGATGTTGAGCTTGTAGCCTTCGCCGCTCGGATTGATGGAATAAAACACCAGGTTCGCCTTTTGCACTTCCTGTCGGACTTCAGCCTGGGCCTTCGCATGACCCGCCTGCAGCGCCGCTTCGTTAGCAGCGCGAATGCGTGCACGTGATTGAGAGTCAATGCCGCTTTCGTTTTCGCTAGCGCGAAAAGCTGCGATCGCAGAATCACGCACAGAATTGCTGAAGTTATCTTCGCCGTCGGAAATCACTACCATTACCCGGCGTGAGCGTTCGGGCGTGTTGGCAGCCAGGTATCGCGCCGCCGTCGTGACCGTGTCATAAAACGCAGTTGGGCTTGGCCCAGTCGCCGCGCGAAAGCTGAGAAGTTTTATCGTGGCCACGTCAGCCGAAGCAGGCGTCTGCTCAAGTCGCGGCGTTCGATCGATCGCGAACAACGTTGCATGATCTGCCTGCCTCATCACCTGCTTTAAGAAACTCGTGGCCGCTTGCACCTCGAAATTGAATCGTTCGCTAACACTGCTCGATACATCGACCAAAAGGGCAATATCGAGGGGCACCTGTTCGGGATCGCCGAGCTGCGCAATCTGCTGTGCCCGTCCGTCTTCCTCAATGCGAAAATCATTGGCGGTCAAACCGAGGACCGGTTGTCCATTCGCATCAGTAACTGAAACCGGAACCACGATCAGGTTTGAAGTGACGCGCACGACTTCCATCTCTTCCGGCGCGGGTGTCGGCGTTGGCTTTGGTTTGTAAATGGGCGCCGGCGGTGGCGGCGGAAGCTGTGGAACTTTCTGCGCGACGGCCGGTCGCGCGAGAAAACTTATCGAGCAGAAAAAGAAAGCCAGCGCGATGAACGCCGGCTTAAAATGTTTTGCGTTAATTTTGCGAGTCATCAACCAACCTTTCATGCCGCCAGTAACGACGTGTCGGGAATGCTGGCCTTCTTTAGACGCCGTGTGGCGGCACGATCGTTGGCAAAGATCTGTAGAGCAGGCTGCCAGCCTGCTCTACAATTATGACACTTCACGCGCAGACGCCGTCTGCGGGTACAAATTACTGACCGCTGCTTCGAGGCGTCGACATGGTAGGCGCCGGTTGGGTTAGTCCCTTGTTCACCAGCATCTTCACTTCGACGCGACGGTTTTCAGCACGGCCGGAACGAGTCGTATTGTCCGCAACCGGATCGAGTTCGCCGAAGCCATATGGCGTCACAATACGGCGAAGCGGAATCTTGTGCTGCTCCACAAGATAAGCGATGACCGCGTCGGCGCGGCGCTGACTCAATGCACGATTCCGGGCCAAGCTGCCTCTTGAGTCGGTGTAACCCGTCACTTCAAGCACATAAGCCTTCGAGTTCAAAGCCTTCGTCGCAATCGCATCCAGCTTCGACTTCGCATCGGCATCGAGAACCGCGCTGCTGGTGCGGAAATTAACGGCCGTTGTTTCCTGCGGTGTGTAGTCGTCCAAAGCGGAGATACGCTCGTTGGTTTGATTCACGCCGGCAACTGCCGCATCGGCAGTCTCCTGCGCTGCTTTCGCGCCGCCCCGTGCCGCGTTCGAAATGGCTGCCAGTTCATCGAGCTGACCCGACATCTTCTGAGCGTTTTGTTCGACTTCGCTCAAACGACCTTCGGCTGCGGACGCGCGTTCTTCCAGCGGAGTGGCGCGTGATTCGACCGCACGTGCGGTTTTCAAGTCGGTTTCATTGAAGCGAATCTTCGAAGCGAGCAATTCGCCGTTTGATCCGCCGCGGCCTTCGACTTCAAGATTCAGTCCGCGAATGATGTTCGTGGCCTGGTATTTGGTGCCGCCGCTGAAAACTCCGCCTTTGGTCTTCACAGAAGTCTGGTCAGTCATCCGCACGACGGTGTCATTGCCGGTGAGATCGCGCACGGTGAACGTATCAGCATCGCGTCGCACGACCACGCCTTTGATCTTCATTTTCTCGCCACTGGCGACTGAACGGGCTCGAGTTGAATTGTTGTCAGTTTGTGCAAGGGCCAATGGGGAAATAGCAAGCGCCAGCGTGAACGCAAGCGCGATTGACCTAAACGTTCTGCTATTCATATTTACTCCTTCAATTGTTGGTTAGGACGTCGCAACAGGCGCGTCGGGTTTATGCGAATTGGATTGATCAAATTCGCATTTTGCGGTCCGCTTCGTACAAGTGCAGACGTGATTTCAACGTGTCAACGGATAAGTTCCATCAACTGCGCTGATGTTACTGCACAATGAGTCGAAGTCAAGCGCGATCTGCGGCCCAGGTGCACTTACCAAACATTCATCATTCGTTCGTTATTTGATCGCAACAGTCAGGCGGAGTGTTGTGAAATGGAATCGTATCAGGAGTCGCGAAACGTGTCAGAAGCCCGACCGTGAGGGAGGGCAAGACGGTATGCAATTCTGTTTGAAGAACCCGGACAATGGTTGCCCTCGCTTACGCTCGGGCTTCTGACACGCGATTCAGATTGTGAACTGTGCGGTTTCGAGATGCTCCTTGATGTAGGCCAGGAACTTCTCAGCATCAGCGCCATCGATGATGCGATGATCGAAACTGAGCGCGAAATAAGCCATGTGACGAATGGTGATGTAATCTTCGCCATCGGGCGTCGTCAGGACCTTAGCGCGCTTTTCAATCTTGCCGACGCCGAGAATTGCGACCTGCGGTTGATTGATAATCGGCGTGCCGAACAAGCCACCAAAAACGCCAGGATTTGTGATTGTAAACGTGCCGCCTGCTACTTCGTCCGGCTTCAGTTGCTTGGTGCGCGCGCGATCAGCGAGGTCGTTTGCCGCCCGCGCTAAACCTGAGATTGAAAGATCATCCGCGCGCTTGATTACGGGGACGATCAACCCCCACTCGAGCGCGACGGCCATTCCGAGATTAATGTCGCGTTTGTAGATAATCTGATCGCCGGTGACTTGAGTGTTGAAGATCGGAAACTTGCGAATGCCGTCCGTGACTGCCTTGAAAATGAACGGCATGAAGGTGAGTTTCGTGCCGGTGCGGTCCTGAAACGCCTTCCGATTCTCGTCACGCAGTTTCGCGACTTTTGTCATGTCAATCTCGTAAACGGTCGTGACATGCGCAGACGTACGCCGCGACATCACCATGTGATCCGAAATCTTCTTCCGCATCACACTCATCTGCTCGACGCGATCGCCCTCCCCGGGCTTCAGCACAGTGACTTGCTGTGTTCCCGGCGCACCGGCTGATGGCTGCGGCGCAACTTGTGGCGTTGCCGCGGTGGGTTGCGTCGCAACTCGCTGCGGCGCCGGCGTGCCCGATTCAATAAAGCTGAGAATGTCGTTTTTCGTAACGCGACCGGACATGCCGGTGCCTTCGACTTGCGCGATGTCGATGCCGTGCTCTTCGGCAATCTTGCGCACGAGCGGACTCGACTTCATTCTCCTGAGATCTTCGGCGGTGGCGGTTCCGCCATCTGCGCGCGGCGCCGCGGCCACATCGCGACGATGCAACGGTTTCACTTCGGTCTTGCCGGGTGCAGGTGGCGCTCCACGCTCTGTGGTTGTAATTGTCGGTTTGGGGCGTTCGGTTTGTGGCGCTGGCGGAGAAGGCACGGGCGCCGCTGGTTGTTCTGGTGGGGCAGGCGTCTCTTGTTCTTTCGCAACGGCGGTTTCGACTACCCGTGTCGATGGTTGGGCGGCGGCGGCCGGCGGCGTGGCGGCGGGTTGCGCGCCATCGCCATCCAGCACGGCGACGACTGTGTTCACTTCAACCGTTTCGCCTTCTTTGTGTTTGATCTCAGTGAGCGTGCCTGCGGCTGGCGCAGGAATTTCCGCGTCGACTTTGTCGGTCGAAATTTCGAACAGCGGCTCGTCGCGTTCGACATGATCGCCGACGTTTTTCAGCCATTTTGTAATTGTGCCTTCCGCGATGGATTCGCCCATCTGCGGCATTACCACTTCGGTAGCCATAATGACTCCAGTAAGGTTTTGCCCGACGAAGCGAGGCGGGCGGTATCCCGCCTCTAAACGAAATCAACTTTGAACTAGGACGCAGCCGCGGCCGTTTCTTTTTCTTCCGCCGTAGTCGGATCGATTGTCGTTCTGATCTCAGAAATCTTATTCGCCGGGAATCCGCCCTGCTGCGCGTGCGCGCGAATCATGTCTTCGCTCGGCGCGATGTAAACGCAATAGACTTTGTCGTCGGTGACATAGCTCTCAACCCACTGAATCTGCGGCCCGAGGTTCTGCAACACCGCGCATGATTTCTGTGAAATCCCCTGAAGTTCCTGCGCCGATAGGTTTCCGGCGCCGGGAATCTCTCTTTCAATGACGTATTTCGGCATGACTGTTTTCTCCCCCTGAACTGTTTTCGTTTAGCGGCGGGCTACCGCCCGCCGGTTCGTCGGGCAGTAGCCCGACTCTAAACGGATCAAATCAACTCAATAAGCCGCCAGTTTCCGCGCCGCATCCAGCACGTCTTTCACTTGCGGCAGGTAATAATCTTCGAGCGGCGGCGAATAAGGCACGGGCGTGTCGATCGACGCGACGCGCACCACCGGGGCGTCAAGCCACTCAAAAGCTTCCTGCGAAATGATCGCAGAAATCTCGCCGCCGATGCCGCCGGTCAACGACGCTTCGTGGAGAATCAACGCGCGGCTCGTCTTTTTCACACTCGCGAGGATCGCTTCTTTGTCGAGCGGCGCCAGCGTGCGCAGATCGATCACCTCAACGTCGAGCCCTTCTTTTTCCAATTCTTCAGCGGCATCGAGCGCGGTCAAGACCTGCGCGCCGAAGGTGATGATTGAGACGTCGCGGCCTTCGCGCGCTATGCGCGCCTTTCCAATTTCGACGATGTAATCATCTTCCGGAAGTTCTTCACGCAGCCGCGGCATTCGATAAAGTTTCTTGTGCTCGAAGTAGAGCACCGGATCGGGATCGCGAATCGCAGCTTTGATTAAACCCTTTGCGTCGTAAGCCGTCGATGGTTCGACTATTTTCAAGCCTGCCGTATTCAAGAAAAACGATTCCGCGTTCAGCGAATGAAATGGGCCTGAGCGCACCCCAGAACCACATGGCCCGCGGAACACCGCCGGAATACTGCCGCCCCAACGATAACGTGACTTCGCTGCATAGTTCGTCAACATGTCGAAGCCGCACGAAATAAAATCAATGAATTGAAATTCCGCGACGGGCTTCATGCCCATCAACGCTGCGCCGCAAGCAGCGCCGACGATCGCGGCTTCAGAGATTGGTGTGTCGATGACGCGTTCTTTGCCGAAGTGATCGATCAATCCTTCCGTGACTTTGAATGCGCCGCCATAAACGCCCACGTCTTCACCGATGAGAAAGACCGTCGGATCGCGTTCCATCTCTTCCCAAAGCCCCTGTCGAATTGCTTCGACAATAGTAGCTTGACCACCACGCGGTGGCCGTTCGAGTTTAGATAATTTCTTAGCTGCGGTCGCCATCGCCATCTGAGGTCAGTACCGGTCGCTACCGCTCCCGCTACTGGTTCCACTCTCACAATCTTAACTTTCCAAAACCTTTGGGCGAAACGCCGGCGCGACAATCGAATTGTCGAAAACTCCATAGACCGCACCTTCGGCTTCCGGCATTGGTGAGCTTTCTGCCCATTCCGAGTCTTCGTCGATCTCGCGCTGGACGTCGGCCGTGATCTTTTCGAGCTTTTCTTTGGTGGCAACTCTTTGATTGAGTAGAAATGTTTCGAAGCGGTTGACCGGATCGTTGTGCTTTTCCCACCACTCGATCTCGCCGTCAGGCACGTAACGTTGGTCGTCGTGTTCCGCGTGACCTTTGCGACGATAAGTCTTGGCTTCGATCAAAACCGCGCCGTGTCCGCTGCGCGCATGCTCGATGGCCCGCTTCGTTACTTCGTAGCAGGCGATCACGTCGTTGCCGTCGACGATGTACCCCTGAATTCCAAATGCGGCAGCTTTCTCAGCAAGATTACGCACTGCTGTCTGCATCGTGGTCGGCGTTGAGTACGCGTACTGATTGTGTTCGGCAATCACGATCAACGGCAGCTTCTGCACAGCGGCGAAATTCATGCCTTCGTAAAACGCGCCGGTGCTTGCGCCACCGTCGCCAATGTAAGCAACGCCGACGATGTCTTTCTTCTGCAAACGCGCGCCGAGCAGGATTCCCGTCATCACCGGAATCATGTCGCCGAGATGCGAAATCGGTCCGATAAAACCTTTCTCCATGTAGCCGAAGTGCACATTCAGATCTTTACCGCCCGAAGGCCCCCAAGCCTTTGCCATGTACTGGGCAAAGATTTCGCGCGGACGAATGCCTTTGACGAAGCATGCGCCGAGATCGCGAATGATCGGAGTGATGAAATCATCAGGGCGAAGCGCGTAAGCCGATCCAACCGCGGTGGCTTCCTGGCCGAGCGACCGATAGACGCCGCCGACAACTTTGGTTTGCCGATAGAGATTGACGATGCGCTCTTCAACCAGACGGGTGAGTTTCAGATAACGATACAACTCGAGCATCTGCCTCGCAGTTAGAGAAGACCCCGTGATGCAACTTAGCGTCTGGCCATCGGCGACCTTCCGCGGCGCATATTTTGTGTTGATACGCATTTGAAAGGGCGGACGCCGACGGGGTCCGCGCTTTCGATCTCCGTTTTGTTTCTGATTTTCGGCCATTCGTGTTCATCTTTGTGCGACTCTGTGGTTCTTTGTGTCTTTGTGGTGATGGATCGGGTTCTTACCACAGAGACACAGAGGACCACAGAGTCAACCCAGAGGAAATCAAATATGAATCGCCATGCCTTCGACGTTCTCAGACGCTTCCATCACCGCTTCTGAAACGGTCGGATGTGCGTGCATGGTCCGGCCAAGTTCTTCGGCGGTTGATTCGAGCTGCATCGCGACACAAGCTTCCGCTATCAATTCCGTCGCGTGCGGGCCGATGATGTGAACGCCGAGAATCTCGTCGTATTTCTTCTCGCTGACGACTTTCACGAATCCTTCTTCTTCACCGAGGATGCGCGCCTTGCCCGACGCCGAAAACGGGAACTTGCCAACCTTCACGTCATAACCCACTTCTTTCGCCTTCGCTTCAGTCAACCCAACTGAAGCAACTTCGGGATCACAATACGTGCAGTTCGGCACCAGCCGCAGATTAATGGGCCGCGGATGTTTGTTGGCGAGATGCTCAACGGCCACGATGCCTTCCTTCGAGGCCAGGTGTGCGAGCAAAGGTGTCGGCACGACGTCGCCGATCGCATAGACGCCTTTCTCGGCCGTTTGCTGATACTCGTCAACGTGAATGAAACCTTTCTCGATTTTGATCTTGGTTTTCTCCAGCCCGAGACCTTCCGTGAAAGGCATGCGACCGACCGCGACGAGCAACATCTCGGCTTCGAGGCGCACCTCTTCACCTTTGGAAGTCTTGCCGCTGACGACGATGCCGTTGTCAGTCTTCTCAAGTTTCTCGAGCTTCGTATCGACCTGCGATTTGATGCCACGTTTGCGAAAAGATCGCTCCAACTCTTTTGAAACTTCTTCGTCCTCCAGTGGCACAATTCTTGGCAAGAGTTCAACAATCGTTGTCTCCGCGCCGAACCGCGAATACACGGAAGCGAACTCAACGCCGACCGCGCCAGCGCCCATGACGATCAGCGATTTCGGAATTTCAGTTAGTTCGAGAATGTGATCGCTGTTGACGACGTGTTTGCCGTCGGTCTCGAAGCCGGGAATGGGCCGCACTACTGAGCCGGTGGCGATGATGATGTTCTTACTGTTTATGATTTGCTTCGATCCGTCTTCGCCGGTGACTTCGATCTTGCCGGGCAGTAGAAGCTTGCCCGTGCCTTTGAATACCGTGCACTTATTTTTCTTCATCAAGTACTCGATGCCTTTCGAGTTCTTCATCACCACTTTGTCTTTGCGCTTCTGCACATCGGCGAACGCAAGTTGAATCGCTGACGCCTGCACGCCGAAATCCGCGGCGTGCTGCATTTGCTCATAGACATGCGCCGACATCAGCAGTTGTTTCGTTGGGATACAGCCGCGGAGAGTGCACGTGCCGCCCAGCCGTTTATCTTTCTCTACGATCGCCACTTTCAGACCAAGTTGCCCGGCCCGCACGGCGGCCACATAGCCGCCCGGGCCGCTGCCGATAACCGTCACATCGAATTGTTCGTTAGCCAATTTGAACCTCTAAAAAAGTGATGAGTGATGAGTAATGAGTGATGAGCAAAGCAACTCAGGCCATCACATGAAAACTTTAATGACTTGGAAAGTTGGCATTATAATCGCTGGCCGTTGATTGAGCCAATTGTGCTTGGAGAATTAAGACAATTCCTGCGCGAGAGGTCAGTACCGGGAGCGGCAGCGAACCGGGTCATTAGTTTTTTGGCGACTCGGCGATTAAACGCTCCAGGAACCCGGTCGCTACCGTTCCCGGTACTGACTTCATCGCAAAGATAAAACCATGAAACATTCCGAAGGATTCCTGGAGATCGTTGACGATGCGAAAACTCGCATCAAGGAAGTAACCGTGGAGCAGACGCGAGCGCGTTTAAGCGCCAACCGCGACGCACTCTTGGTTGATGTCCGCGAAGATCATGAATGGACTGACAGTCACGCCCTGGGCGCGATTCACCTCGGCAAAGGCATCATCGAGCGCGACATCGAAATGACCGTGCCTGACAAAGCAACTGAGCTCATTTTGTACTGCGGCGGTGGCTATCGGTCGGCGTTGGCCGCCGACGTTTTGCAAAACATGGGTTATACGAATGTCTGGTCAATGGCCGGCGGCTGGAAAGCCTGGAAGGAATCGGGCGCGCCGGTCGAATAAAACCCCAAACGATGACCGGCTATGCCTGACATTACTTACTTCACACCCGAGCTGTTCAGATTCCTGCGCGATCTTACTAAGCACAACAATCGCGATTGGTTTCAGAAAAACAAATGGCGATACGAAGAGTTCGTGCGCGATCCCTTCTTGAAACTGATTGAAGCCTATCAGCCGCATTTGCACTCGATCAGCCCGCAGTTCATCGCTGATCCCCAACCTACGGGCGGATCGCTCCTGCGAATCTATCGCGACATGCGTTTTCGGAAAGACCAGGCGCCCTACAAAACAATGATGGCGGCGCGTTTTCCGCATCGAGCTAATAAACAGCAGACAGCGCCGGGTCTGTATTTGCACCTTGATCCCCAACATTGCTTCTTCGCGTGTGGCCTTTGGCATCCCGACGGAGATACGCGGGCGCTGGTACGTGAAGCAATAGTTCGCGAGTCGCACAGATGGAAACGAGTTGCGAAGACCAAGGCCTTCGCGTCGATTTGGGAGTTGTCGCGTGAATCTTTCAAGCGTTTGCCGCCGGGTTGTGATCCAGATCATCCATTTGCGGATGATCTGATGCGAAAAGACTTCGCCGCCGGCATGCGCTTTACAGAAGACGAAGTTTGCGGCGCTGATTTTCTGAAACGGATCACGAAAGCTACCACGACGGCCGCGCCTTTCCTCGAGTTTTTGACGCGAGCGGTTGGGTTGCCTTGGAGCGCGGCCGACGAACCCGCGCGTCGCGAGCTACTGAAAGTGGAATAAGCTCGAGGACCGCGTAACCAGATTGATGCGTCGGCGGGGCGTTGGTGTTTACGTCGCGGACGCGAAACATACGAACATGGAAAACTATGGCGTGCAGCCAGACAATTCGCGTGGACAATTCGCCGGAAGACAATCTCGCGGGTCGCGAACGTCAACTCGAAGTCGCCCTGGACGATCTGATGAAACAACTCGGTGCGCCGAAGCGGAACATCGCGACTAAAAAGCAGAGGTAACATCCGGATCGCTACGCAATTTAGAGGCGGGCGGTGCTTGCCTCTCGTAGTTTTAAATCGACAATCCAGGCATTATGCAATCGCTCCTCGATTATGTGACGTTGGAAATTTGCCCATCGCGCCACGACGTCGAGAATGACGCTATCGGAGGTGATCGTAATCTTTTTGGAGGAAATGATCCGTTCGTCGGGATTGAAAAGCAGATCGACTGTCCAGGGCCAGCCGCGCGCTGCTGCAATCTGGCGCATCAGTTTTGCTAAACGTCCACTATTGGAAATCGGTTGATCCAATAACCATTCGACTGAACGCGCGCTGACTTTCTCCAGCTCTTCGCCGATCAAAACGATTGCCGCTTCGGTTTCGCTGACAGCTCGATACGATCCGTGAACGCTCGACAGATCGCGAATGCACTCGTCGCGACAAGACAGGAGAACGCCGGCGCTTAACGCCGCCTCGATGGTGATGATCAAGTTAAACCCGTCGACAATAATGTTTTCGCCGGCAATCGTTTCAACCGAAACGCTGTGAGCAGATCTCTTTGCGAGGCTTTGGTTCGAACACGCAGCTCGAGCCACCGCGAGGCGTTGACGGTCTGTCAAACTGAACTTGTCGCCTACTAATTTAAGTGCAGCTTTAGGCGCATAGTCCCGCGTGAGGAGCCACGACAGGTCGGCGATGGCCAGACGCAAACGTGCGAGTTGTATCTCGCTGAATAGTTCGCGATCAGTAGGATGCGCGCCGCGATGTTGACGTCGATCCGGACTCATATGGCTTCGTCAGCCCAAACGCGCGTAGTGTGAACCATCCCATTGAAAGGCATCGCGCGTGATGCTGTATTGCACGACGTCGAGTCCGTAATAATGAGCTTGCTTCTCGAACTGCATGCCCAGCTTTTTCATGACGTGAATCGACGCTCTGTTGGCGGGCTTTGTGATGGCAACGATGCGATCAAAACTGTGGTCTTCAAAGCCGAAACGAAGCGCGGCGCGCGCCAGTTCGGTCGCAAGACCGTTACCCCATTTGTCTTTCTTTAGGTGGTAGACGACTTCTGGTGTGCCGAATAAAGAACGCAAACCGCCGAATCCGATAAAGGCGCCGTTCGCCTTGTCGGCGGCAATCCACCGGCCAAAGCCATGCTTCTGCCAATGGGCGATGATACTGTCAAGGGTTTTTGAGGCTTCTTCACGGCCGGCGGGTTTGCCGTCGCCGACATATTTCACGACCTCGGGATCGGCGAACAGGCTTGCAAGGTCATCGAGATCGTCGCGGGAAATTATGCGCAGGCGTAATCGCTCAGTTTCAATTGACGGCATGCTCAGTGCTCCCAACGCGCACGGTTATCTTTGGCTGATATGCAGCGGGGAAGCACTGTTCGAGCGATCGACCCACAGCGGCACGGACGATATTGTAACTATTGTTAGGAGTCAAATCCCAGGTAACCGACGGCTTAAAAAACCCTTTTCTGTGGAGTCGGTTTGAGGTAATCTCGGCGCACAATGGAACGCGATCAGGCCACAACTGAACGACTACAAAAGTTAATGGCGCACATCAGCGCGCTTAGCCAAAACGGTGAGTTGCATTGGGAGCGTCAACAAGGCTCTGCCCACCGTTACGCGCGCTGGAATAATAATCTTTTGATCCTTGGGCCGGCGGATGTCGATGACAAGCGCGTGCCTCGCTATCTGTTCATCACTCCTTTCGACTCACCGGATTGCATCGAAGTGAACTCCGAAGACCCGGTCTTAGGATCGGCGGTGCTCGCCTTATTCGACGAAGTCAACGCGGCGACGAAAAATCAGCCGTCAGTCGATCCTTTTTCCATAAACGCAGCGATCCTCGATCGTTTGATCACTTGATTCATCACCGACAGTTCTGAGGACTAATAACATGGCTGACTTGAGTGGACTCACCGAAGAAGCGCAAAGCCTGGCGCGCGTGCCGATTTTCAAAAGGCTCGAGCCGCATGAGCTGGAACATCTTGCCGAGGAAGTTGATCAGGTCAACTTCAAAGCCGGCGAGACGATCTTCAACGAGCACGATCGCGGCGATTCGCTCTACGTGGTCGAGACGGGCTCGGTACGCATCTGGGTCTTTGACGAAGACGTGAGAGAAGTAACGCTTGCCGAATTGAAGCCGGGAGACTTTTTTGGCGAGCTGGCCGTCCTGGATCGTGGCGAACGCTCAAGCAGCGCCACGGCAATTGTCGACACGCATTTGCATCGGTTGAGCAGCGATGACTTTCAAAAGTTTCTGATGGAGCATCCCGATGTCTCGATAGATGTCATTTGCGAAATCGCCGCGCGCATGCGCCAAACAAATTTGCTCGTCTCGCAACGCACCGCACGGAACATCAACGTCGAAATGGCCGAGCGCGCAACGGTTGGGCAGCGCGTTGCCGACAAAGTTGCCACGTTCGGCGGTTCGTGGACGTTCATTTTTATTTACGGGAGCTTCCTCATTGTTTGGATGCTGGTGAATACTTTTCTCCTCGCGTATATGGGCAGTGGAGAAAACGGCAAGCAATTCGATCCTTATCCTTACATTCTCTTGAACCTCATGCTCTCCATGACGGCGGCGATGCAGGCGCCCATTATCATGATGTCGCAGAACCGGGCGGCGGAAAAAGATCGGCTCGCCGCGGAACAGGACTTCAAAGTAAATCTGAAGAGCGAGCTGATGCTGGAAGAACTGGTGCGCAAACAGCGAGCGCGCGATGTGCAGATGGATCAACTCAACGGCGCGCTGAAAACACTGCAGGCCTCACTACAGAAACACGAGGCTTAGTTTCGCGGTTATTGCGGCGGCCGCCGCGGCGTGTTTGATGGTGTCGGCTGTCGCACGTTCGTCGGCGTCGTCGGACGTTGTGCCGCGGTACCGGGTGCATTGGCCGTCCGGCCTGGACGCGTCAGCGCGATTCGCTTCTCGCCACCGGACGGTTGATTGACGACAACCTTGATCGTCCGATAGGTTCCGTCGTGCGCCTTGTTGGTTGGGTCGTAGCTGATCACGTACTGGGTTCGCAGATCGCGAACAATTTCATTTGCGACGGTCGGCAATTCAGAAACCGATTGCGGGAAGAACGCGCGGCCGCCTGTTTCCGACGCGATCCGGTTAATGAGGTCAACTGCTTTTCCTTTCGGGCTCTTACGAATGAGACCCCGATCAGCCTCAAGCTCGTTCACAAAACCAATCACATAGATTTGCACGTCCTGCTCGCGCAATTGCCGGAACAATTGTTCCTGTGAATAGAAGCTGGCACGGTCTTCACCGTCGGTGACGACAATGAGAGCGCGGCGACGGCGATCGTCATCGCGGCCTTTCTTATATTCAGCGACGTGTTCAGCACCGAGGTAGACGCCGTCGACGACTGCGGTTTGGCCACCCTCGACATAGAGGTTATCGATCGCTTCCAGCACCAGATCTTTGTCCGAAGTAAAGTCCTGCAGATTTTCGATCTTGTCGCGGTCAATGAAACGCTCGAGGAACGTTTCGTCACCCGGTTTGTTGCTGTTAACGATAATCTTTGCCGCGTCGATCACTTCATTGATTTGCGTGCGCAGAGAGCCTGAGGTGTCGACCGCCAGGCCGTAAATGACCGGCACTTGTTCTTCAGTGAAAGAAAAGACGCGTTGCTGGACACCATCCTCATAAACGGCGAAGTCACCTTTATCAATCCCGTTAATTGGTCGGTTGTTGCGGTCGATCACGCGCACATTCAGCGTCACCAAGTCGGCATTAATTTTTAAAATATCGTTTTCGCTAATTTCCGCTGAGTTCGGATCAGGCGTGGGCGTGGGTTTTGGCTTGTAAACCGGCGGCTCGGGTGGCGGACCAAGAGTAGGCGCGATCCGTCGGCCAGGGCCAGTTTCTGTGGGAGTCGGTGTCGCCGTTGCGGTTGGCTCCGTAGTTGTCCGGGGCCGTTGTTGCGCGCTGGTGACTCCGGCAACAATCAAAGAGAGAGTTGCCAGTGCGCTGAACCACACGGCAACAGTGCCGCGCTGCAATTTAGGAATTCGAAAGATGCGAAAAGCCATCGATAACTACCTTGTGAGAATAAAAGGCCAATGTCAAACCGATTTCGGCACAGGAGAGACTTTAGTGATGCTGGAAGGACGAGTTTGCGTTGGCTGAACCCACGTCCGAAGTCTAAGGTCCAAGGTCCGTTAGTAATGCAAGCGACATTGGACTTAGGACCTTTGACTCGGGACGTGTCTTATTTCGGATTAGCGATCGCGTAATACCCTTCTTTGTAACGCGGGAACAGTCTGGGCAGGCCGCGCGGCGGAGTCAGCTTGACTTTGATCTTGTGCCACTTCCCATCGTTGCTAAAATTCGCCGGCCGGTACCCAATCGAATATTGATGACGAAGCTCCAAAGCGATCTGTTCAAAGATGTCATCCATCTCAGCCGGGCCGCGCGGATAGAAGGCCTTGCCGCCGGAGACGCCGGCCAACTCGTCGAGAATACTTTGCCCTTCCATCCCCAGCGAGCTGCCGACGTCGCTGCCCCCGAGGATGCCGATCGCATAAAGCACCACGTCAGACTCCTTGAGCACACGTCGCAGCTCGTTGAAAGTATAACGCGAGTTGTTGTCCTGGCCGTCGCTGATGAGAAGTAACGCGCGTTTCGGATGCGTGCCACGTTGTACGCGTTCTACGCCGAGGTAACACGCATCGTACAGCGCTGTATTGTTCTTGGTTTGAACGAACGTCAGTTTGTCCAAGACCGCGTTACCGTCGCGAGTGCGATCCATCAGTAATTGGGCGCGCGAGTTAAATCCGATCAGGAAGTACTCGTCGCTATCGTGGCTCGTCTGAATGAAGTGGGCCAGCGCATCGCGCGCGCGCCGCACTTTGTCGCCGCTCATTGAACCGGACACATCGAAGAGAACTCCGACCGACACCGGCGAATCGTCGTCGCTGAAAAAAGTAATTTCCTGCTGCTGCTTTTCGTCAAAGATCGAAAACGCCTGTTTCGTAAGCCCCGAAACGAACCGTCCGTAAATGTCGGTAACGGTAACGTTGAAAGTGATTAAGTCCGTGTTGGTGATGACCGGAGTCTTTTCGTCAATTTCAGTTCCGGGTTTCTGCTGTCCGTCCGACGTTTGTGGTTTCTGTGAATCGCTTGTCGCGGGCAGCTCAGGTCCCTTGGTCGGTGCGGTCTGTGGACGCGCAGGCTCGACGGGAAGCAGTTCGTTGTTGGGCGTAGGCGAAGCCTTTTGCACGGGCTTTTTCTGCGCGCTTCCTGTTTGCGAACCTGTGAACGCGGCGAGACAAAAGACTACGAAGAAAGAAATAGTGGCGAGTGCTGACTGGCGACGCGGCTTCATGAAGACCCCCATCCTCGGCGAAGCGTCCAACCTTCAATTCGATGAATTGCGATGCGTCAACAGTTGCGCGTGAGGGGAAACGAAATCTGCCCAACTGAAAACCGAAACGAATTCGGCCGGCTACTTAAATTTATTTAGTCTGCGCTGCCTTGAAGAGTTCAGCGCAGCTTCACCCTGAAAGAACGCTGCGGGGAGACGCTGCGCGATTGCCAGGACAGTCGGCTGATATCAGGCATTGTAGGACAGGCAACGAAACAGCGCAAGAACCTACCTGTCAATTTTGGCAGGGTGTCACATTGTTCTTTCCGGAAGCTGAGAACACCTCAGCCGCGAATGTGTTTCTTGATCCGTTCAGCGCTCTTCGGGCCAATTCCGTCGACCGTCTCAAGCCCTCCGCCTTCGACGAACTTCCGCAAGTCGTCTAGCGAAGCAATTTTGAATTTCTGATGGAACATCGCGGCAGTCTTTGGCCCAACGCCGGGCAATTCCAGAAGATCGAGCACAGATTCAGGCGTTTCCGCGGTCAAACGATCCCAGGCATCGAAGGTGCCTTTTTCCAAAAGCTCAATAATTTTGCCAGCAATCGCTTTGCCGACGCCCGGAATTTCCAGCAAGCCGGCCGTGCCTTCGGCTGTGGCGATCGTGCTCATCTCTGTCGGCCAGGTTTCAATCGCTTCCGCCGCCATCCGATAAGAACGGATGCGAAACGCATCTTCACCGCGAACTTCCATCAGCGAAGCCATGCGATTGAACCGGCGCGCGATCTCTTCGTTGGTCACAGTAGGCCGAATCGTAAATCGTCTGTGGCGCGTAAGTAAATGCGGGGAAGCCGGTGGCCTGGGCAAACTAAATCCCGATGCGTCGAACGAAATTCTATCTCGTCACAGCAATCGGAAAGTCCGGCACGGTCGTCGGTGAAACCATCGTCGGATGCTGCGTACCTTTCGTCAATTCTTTGACTCGTTCCGAGATGTAAACGTTCAGCATATTGTAAGTGATCCGGCCGCTGCCGCCGATGGCTGCCGCGCCGTTCAGCCCTTCGACCAAAGCCTTGGTGAATGCGCCATTGCTCCATTCGGCGCGTTCGTAAGATGACTCACCGCCGGTTGAGGCCGAAAAGACGACCGCGCCGTTTTGCGCGCTCGACAGCTCATTGATCACAATGTTTATGTCGAGATCCTTGCGCGTTGAAAGCCCCAGTGAGTTTCCCGAATGACAAGTGTCCACAAAGAACAAAGCTTTGCCGGCAATGGCCGAGAGAGTGTTCTTAATATCCGAAAAAGCTACTCCAGTGCGCAAGAGGCGATCGGGATCGATGTTGTAAGGACAGAAGTAATAATAGTTGTTCTGATCGTTTACTCCGTGGCCCGAGAAAAAGACCATAGCGACATCGTTACTCGTCGTTTCCTTTCGAATCCAATCAAGTCCATCGACGATTTCATCGCGCGTCGCCTCTTCGTTGAGGAGCGGTTTGTCGTGATAAATCACCACGTCGCGATAGATGAGATCTTTTTGCCTTATCATCGTGTTTACAAAATCGCGCGCGTCCTTGTCGGCGAAGTTGAGCTTGAATTTCGGATTAGCATACTGGCTGACACCGACGGCGAGGATGTAAAGCTTTGGTTTTACGACGAAGGTCTGCGCTCGTGCGGCGTTAGCGCCAACCCACTTCAGACGAACCGTGGCGGGAACACTCGCGGCAAAACGGTTTTCGGCAATGATCGAAACTTCGCTGTCCCGTTCGGGTACCATGACGTGAAGCTCGCTGATATCAGAATCGGGACTTTCACGGGTTAGTTGTCGTGCCGACGCCACAGGGCGTCCATCCACCAAGGCTTTTACATTTGTGATTGGTTCTCCTGACGGCGTGCGCACGCGAAAACGCACAGTGATATCCGTTGATGATGTGGTCGAGGAGTCATTCGGTGAGACGATTTCAATGACGGGTGGCAGTTGTTGCGCGATGCTCGCTTGCTCGGCTCGGCGCCCGGCTTCTTCGTTCGCTTGCCGCAGCGCAACTTGTTCATCAGCCGTTTGCACGATGCGCGCGATAACGTCCGGCCGATAGTAAGTCGAACGAAATTGGCCTACGGGAAAGAAATCCGCCGCCGCGTCACGTCCGTTATTAATATGCCAGCCGATCAGGTCTTCGGCGCCGGGCGAGCAGTCGTAATAGCCCGAGGGTGTCCAGAGAATCCATCGCTTCTGGTCTTTGTGCGGAAAGAAGGCGAGAAGTTCTTTGCCGTCCTTCATCGCGTACCAACGGATCGTGCCGTCACCGTAGGCGGCGACCGCGAGACGCGCGTCCGCCGAAATGTTCACCGCCCACGCGATGCCGGGTGCTGGGATCCGCCATCGCTGAGCGCCGTTGCGGTCGAAGAGGCGAAGAGTAAAGTCCGCGCCAAGCAGAAACGCACTCCTGTCTGGCGCAAGCGCGAGGCTACGCGAAGTCTCATACTGATTGAGCTTGAGCGGCGTGCCGTTGAGCTTGGGTGTGTAGGCGTTATACCAATCGGTGACGCGAAGCTGGGTGTCTTCCGTCTCCGGTGGACGCCAGCCCGGGCTGACTGCGGGCGCAACGTCTAGTTTGCGGTCGGCGAGTGAGAAGCGCGCGGGTGCCTGCCCGAACAGTTGGTAAGCGAACTGGACACCTGTGCCGTCCGGCGCGAAGAGGAAGCCTTGACGCAAAGCTCTGTAATCGGCAATCGCGGCGGTGGTGAAAAGCTGACGTCTGCCGCCCGCGTCAATCACGCCGAAGGCAGGGCCGCCTGCGGCATAGACGATGCCACCATCGCGTAAGGGCAGAATGAATTGGATCGTGTTACCCGCCGCGTTCTTGATGTCGCGGTAGGCGGCCCGCCCCGCGTCTGCCCACGCGCGGATGAAGTTGTCTTTGGCGGGATCAGTCGTATCGTATGCCTGGCCTCCTGCGTAGAGCGTTTTGCCATCCGCCGACCATGCAACGCTGCTTAAATCACCATTGGTGACGCCGGTCGTGTCCGGCTCGTAGAGCAGCGAGAGGTCATCGGCGCGCAGCACTGCCACCTTCGTCGAATCTAGAAACCCGACGGCAAGGCGCGTCCCGTCGGGCGAGAATTTGAGATCAAAAGGATGCTGCGATCCCGTGCCGTGCTGTTTAGTTAGCAGGCGCAGCGCACCATCGCGGCCGACCGCGTAGAGGCGGATGAAGCCGTCATAACATGTCGTAGCCAAGTGCCCCGCGCGGTCGAAATCCGCGGCGGTGCTAGAGTCGCCGTAATCGCTGTCCGCACCAGCCTGCGTGTAGGGCGCGGTGGTGAAGACGCGGACTCCGTTGTTGTCGCCAAGCATTGCCGCAAGAAAGCGCCCGTCTGGTGACTAGACGAGATGATTGACGACTCCCGGCAAGCCGCCCAGCCGGCGTGTGAGCCGCCCGCTCTCGCGGTCAAAGAGGTAGATCGATTCCACCTTCCCCGACTCGTTGCTGGTCCACCCACCGGCAGCTATGGTGCTGCCGTCGGGCGAGAGGGCGACGGCATTGAGCTTGCCCTCATTGCCCGCGCCGATCGGCACGCGGATTACACGCAGCGGTCGCCCCGAAGGGAGTTCCCAGACGCGCACCGTTTTGTCATCCGAGGCCGTGACGAGATGGCGGTTCGCGGCATCCACACCGATCCGCCTCATGATCGCTGTGTGCATCCCCGTCTCAATCCGCAGAATCGGCTCGCGCGACGGCTCAATCGTTTGCGCGATGATCGCAGAGGTTGCCGTGAGCAACAGTAAAAATGTGAGGACACCCGAAGTCCTCGCGTAGCATTTAAGGTTGCAAGTTTTCATGACCCAATACAGTCGAACTCCGATTGCCAACGTCAATCCGTATACCTCAACCGCACATTCACCAGCATCGCGTTAATGTCACTCGGCGAGACGCGATAGATCGTTTGGGGTGGTGGATCCTCGCGCGTCAGTTGGCGCGTGCCGGTTTTGGCGGCGGCTTGCTTCTCTTGCGACGTCCAGGTTTCGCCCGCGCCGCCTTCCATCTCCCAAATTTCCGTCGTGCCGCCCCAAACTCTTTCCCACTCTGTCAATTGCGCGCGCGTAATTGGCAAGACCTCCTTTGATAACGGCAAATCGAGCGGCTTGTTGGTCACGATGATCGAAAGTACTTCGCCTGATTGACCGGGCGAGGGATTCGCCTTCATCGAACTTTCGGGCGAAGGAATATCAATCAGACGCCCGGCATAAACGTGATTATCTTCGCCGGACAGGGGAAAGATAAGATTGATTGCCCCGCTGCGGCCGTCAGCAAACTCGTCTCGATCGATAACGTAGATGTAACCGGCGCGCGGCGACTCGATGCTGATACGCACTCGGTCACCTGTGCGCAATAACGTGTCGGATGCAACCCTTTCGGGTATCCATGCTGTGGTGCCGGACTTTTCGTCCCTGACGAGTTGGCGCGTTCCCTTGTCGGCAGATTGCGCGGGACGCAGACGCCATATGGTGACGCCGAGTTGGGCAACTTCGTTGTCAACGGTAGCGGGGTTACTGGTTTTAGATGACGTCGGCTTCGCAGGTTTCGACGTCGTCGCCGCTTTGGATATTTGGCGATAGACACGCGGTTTGCGAGCACTTGCGCTTTGTCCGCCGCTCGGTGTTTCAA
The DNA here is from genome assembly GCA_965653675.1 of uncultured bacterium. Taxonomy (GTDB): domain Bacteria; phylum Acidobacteriota; class Blastocatellia; order Pyrinomonadales; family Pyrinomonadaceae; genus UBA11740. Next base: position 35,312 of record CBFHBA010000011.1, on the reverse strand, counting down.
CCGAGCCGCCGCCTGCATCGGAAGCTGCCGGGCGGTTCTTGGTGAAGTCACTCGTGCTGATTGTGCGGGTTCCGTCCTGCGCATTCACAGAGGTCGCAGCGGCAAGAGCACCCGCGAAGCAAAACAGTTTCAGATGACGAGCAAGCATTGATACACCCTTGACGAAGATATGAACGAAGTGTGCGTTGCGGCTGGAAGAGAAGCGCCTCGCGCCGCGCATCTTATACGCCGTAACGCCGTGTGGCAATACTTTTATGCGACCGTAACACAAGCCTTGCACGTTATCTTTCTCACCGCTTAATCGCTATAATCGCGGAGCCTTTTGAACAACCACACACGTGCGGGAGGCGTTGCGCGCAGCGCGTTTCGGGCATCCAAAGTGCCGTGAACCGGCTCTAAGTATTTCTCCCGCACACTTATCAATTTTGAGGTAATCATGAAATTAAGAAAGTCCTTGTGCGCCCTGATACTGGCGCTCTTTAGCTTACAGACATTTCAATTCTCCGCGCTCGCGGACGAAGGCATGTGGCCTTTCAACAACGTGCCGCGCGCGGAAATTAAACGCAAATATGGGTTCGACATCACCGACGAGTGGCTGCACAAAGTGCAGATGGCCGCGGTTAGATTCAACAACGGCGGCTCCGGATCATTCGTTTCGCCGACCGGCCTGGTACTGACCAACTATCACATTGTCGAAGATTTTGTAGGCGAGTTGAGCACGCCCGCGAAGGACTACGCAAAAGACGGTTTCATCGCGCGCACACCTGCCGAGGAGATGAAGATTCCAAATCTCGAGTTGAATGTGTTAATGAGCATCGAAGACGTCACGAACCGCGTGAACGGCGCAGTCAAGGCCGGCATGTCTGATGCCGACGCATTCGCAGCGCGCCGCGCGGAGATTTCGAAGATTGAAGCGGAGTCGACACAATTGACTGGTTTGCGTTCGGATGTCATCACGCTTTACCAGGGCGGTCAATACAATTTGTATCGCTACAAAAAGTACACGGATATTCGGCTGGTGTTTGTGCCGGAATTTCAGGCAGCGTTTTTTGGTGGCGATCCGGATAACTTCAATTTTCCGCGTTTCAATATCGATATGGCGTTGGTGCGCGTCTATGAAAACGATTTACCGGTGAAGCCGGCGAGTTACTTGAAATGGTCGGAGAAAGGCGCGAAGGAAGGTGATCTCGCGTTCGTGATCGGCAACCCGGGATCCACTTCACGGCTGAACACGGTGGCGCATCTCGAAGAGCTGCGCGACACGAGCATCCCGATTATCCTGCGCTTGCTCGAACGCCGCGAAGCGATGCTGAAGAAGTACATGGCGATGGGCGATGAGCAGACGCGCCGTGCGCAGAACGAACTCAACAGCATTCAAAACAGTCTGAAGGTCTATCGCGGACAGCTTGCGGGCTTGAAAGATCCGAAACTCTTGAACACCAAACGACAGGACGAAGCTGCGCTGCGCAAATCGATTGCCGCTGACACGGCGAAGCAGGCGAAGTACGGCGACGCGTGGGATGCGATCGCCAAAGCACATCGCGATTACGCTTCGTACGCGAAAGAGCGCCGCATTTTCGATCTGGCGGGCGGCTTCAATACGTCGCTATTTGGCGTCGCGCGGACGCTGGTTCGCCTGGCGGCGGAAACTGCGAAACCCAACGCCGAACGGCTGCCCGAGTTTACCGACGCGCGACGGCCTTCGCTGGAACAGGCATTGTACGCGCCCGCTCCGATTTACGATGACTTCGAAAAACTTAAGTTGGCGGACTCACTCGGATTCATGGTCGAGCTCCTCGGCGCTAACGATCCGCTGGTCAAGCAGGTGCTCAATGGAAAGACGCCCGAGGCACGTGCCGCAGAATTAATCGATGGCACGAAATTGAAAGATGTCGATTTCCGCAAGCAACTGGTTGCGGGTGGCATGAAGGCAATCGAGTCTTCGGATGATCCAATGATCGCATTGGCACGAATGATCGATCCCAAAGCGCGCGAATTGCGCAAACGGTTCGAATCGGAAGTAACTGGCGTAGAGCGTGCGAACTACGCAAAAATCGCGCGCGCGAAATTCGACACGGAAGGCACGAAACTCTATCCCGATGCGACGTTCACGCTGCGGATGTCGTACGGAACTGTCAAGGGTTACAACGAAAATGGGAAGCGCGTAACGCCCTTCACGACCCTGGGCGGCTTGTATGATCGCGCCGCGCAATTCAAACAGGAGTTTCCTTACAACCTGCCGCCGCGTTGGATCGAAAAGAAATCCGCAGTCGATCTGAGCACGCCGTTCAATTTCGTCAGCGACGACGACATCATTGGTGGTAACTCTGGTTCGCCGACGATTAACAAAGAAGGCGAATTGATCGGATTGATTTTCGACGGCAACATTCAATCACTGGTCGGAAACTTTTATTTTGACGATTCGATCAATCGGGCGATTTCGGTCGATGTGCGCGCCATGCGCGAAGTCTTGCGCAAGGTGTTCGGCGCGAATGAAATCGCCGACGAATTGACGAAGGGTTAAACCCAAAGGTTGCCGCCTGATGACAGAACCACTTTCACCGGGCGTTTATATCGAAGAGATCAAGACGCCGATCAATCGCATCGAGGGTGTCGACACTCAAACTGCGCTAATGATCGGCGTCACGGCTAAAGGGCCCGAGCTTCCAACGATAGTCAACAGTTACGCCGCATTCATTGACGCCTTTGGATCCCAAGTCGAAGAACCATCTGCGGCCACTCGCGATCATTGGCTGCTCAGCGACGAAGGCGGTCAGTGGTGGCAGTTTGCGGCTTCGGTAAGAGGTTTCTTTGACAACGGCGGCCAACAAGCCCTTATCAAGCGTCTCCCCACAAGCAATCCCGAAGACCTAACGCCGGAAAATTTCGCTGTCGCCATTCAGTCACTGACCGAAGCGCGGGAATTCAGTCTATGCACAACGCCCGGCATTTGGTCGTCTGAGATCCAAGCGGCACTAATCGAGTGCTGCGAATCGCGTGGTGACTGTTTTGCGATCCTGGATCCTCCGCCGGCATTCGCGCGTTTCGCGCGCGGCGCAGTTCGTCGTATGCCGCGCTTTACTACCCATGGCTGAACGTCGGGGGCGTCGAGTTGGCGCCATCCGGTCACATCGCCGGAATCTACGCGCGCTCAGATCGCGCTCGCGGCGTTCATAAAGCGCCTGCCAACGAAGATATTATCGGCATCACCAAACTCACTCGCGAAATATCGACGACGGATCAGGCGTTGCTAAATCCAGAAGGAATAAACGTTCTCCGGTTTTTTCCCGGCCAGGGCAACCGCGTGTGGGGCGCGCGGACGCTGTCCCCTGATCCTGAGTTCAAATACGTCAACGTGCGGCGACTGTTAATCTATCTCGAGCGCTCGATTGATAAAGGCACCCAATGGGTCGTGTTTGAGCCCAACAATGAACAAACGTGGGCCAATGTGAGCCGGGCAATCTCCGACTTCCTTTTTAAAGTTTGGCGAGACGGAGCGCTGATGGGCGAGACACCCGAGCAAGCGTTCTTCGTGAAATGCGATCAGTCGACGATGACGCAAAATGATCTCGACAATGGCCGGCTGATTTGCCTGATTGGCGTTGCGGTGCTAAAGCCCGCTGAATTCATGATCTTTCGCATCGGCCAATGGACTTCTGAAGCATCGGCCTAAGACACCTCTTGCCCCAATTTCTCTTTTTCTCGGCGTACCTCTGCCAAGCACTCTGCGTTCTCTGCGGTTATTAGCAAAAGCTGTCGCCCACATCGTGGGCTCAATTCTTCTTGGATTGCCTCTCCCTGGGGCTCGCGCCCCAGGCTTTACGCTTTCAGCCGCTTCGGCGCCAATTCGCGAAATCATCTCCACAGTCCACACTTCGGTGGTATAAGCCTCATGAGAAACCCATGCACCTCCTCAAATCACCCTGCGACGAAACTTTCGTCACGACGCGAAAGGCCGCGACGACCGCATGCGGCAAAGCGCAGAGGCGTTGGACGTTGGCGGCGACCATCGTCGGGTCGAGCCTGGTCTTCATCGACGGAACCGTCGTCAACGTCGCATTGCCTGTTCTGCAGACCAAACTCAACGCCAGCGTTACCGACGTTCAGTGGGTGATTGAAGCTTACACATTGTTTCTCGCGGCGTTGTTATTGCTCGGCGGATCACTCGGCGATCGATTTGGACGCAAGAAGATCTATGCGATTGGCGTGGCCGTCTTTGCTTTAGCTTCAGTCTGGTGTGGCTTGGCGCCGAGCATCAATCAATTGATTCTGGCGCGCGCCGCGCAAGGCGTCGGCGGAGCATTATTGGTTCCGGGCAGCCTGGCGATCATCAGCGCAACGTTTTCTGAAAAAGATCGTGGCAAAGCAATCGGCACTTGGTCGGGCGCAACGGCGATGACGACCGCGTTGGGACCGGTGCTCGGCGGTTGGTTGATCGAGCACGTCACGTGGCGGGCGGTGTTTTTTTTGAATGTTCCGCTCGCGCTGGTGGTGCTCGCCCTGCTCGCTTTCTGGGTGCCGGAAAGTCGGGATGAGGAAGATTCAGGCCGGGTTGACTTAGTCGGAGCCGCACTCGCAACGCTGGGATTGGGTGATTTGGTCTTCGGCTTAATCGAGTCTTCGCGGTTCGGTTTTGGCAATCCGTTTGTGATCGCCACGATTTTCGGTGGCCTGGTTCTCTCAGTCGTCTTTGTCGTGGTCGAAGGGCGCGTCAAGAATCCGATGATGCCGCTCGGGCTTTTCCGTTCGCGAAACTTTGCCGGCGCGAACTTGCTCACGTTATTTCTGTATGCGGCGCTCGCGGGGACACTTTTCTTTTTGCCGCTGAATTTGATTCAGGTGCAGGGTTACTCATCGACCGCGGCCGGCGCGGCCATCCTGCCGTTCATTCTGATCATGTTCGGTTTGTCGCGCTGGTCGGGCGGCCTGATCAAGCATTATGGCTCGCGTCTGCCGTTGGTAATCGGCCCGATCATTGCCGGACTCGGACTCGCTCTGTTTGGAAGTACCGGGATGCGCGAAAATTACTGGACCGCTTTCTTTCCCGCCGTTGTCGTCCTCGGATTGGGGATGGCTATTAGTGTCGCCCCGTTGACGACGACAGTGATGAACGCAGTTCCCGAGAATCGAGCAGGGATAGCTTCCGGCATTAACAACGCGGTCTCGCGCACTGCCGGGCTGCTCGCGATTGCCGTGCTTGGGCTTGTAATGTTTCAGGCATTTAACAACTGCCTGGATCGACAGCTCGATCTGCTCGCGGCGAAGCCTGACGTTCGCGAAACTTTGAATCAACAGCGAATCAAATTGGCCGCCGCCGAGGTTCCGCCCAGCGGCGATGAAGGCTTAGACAAAGCGCTTCATGAAGCTATCAAATACTGTTTTGTTCAGGGATTTCGCTGGGTCATGTTCTGCGGCGCCGCACTCGCCCTCGCCAGCTCGCTGACTTCGGTCGCTCTCCTCGAGCCACGCAAGCGAACTGCAAAAGAATAATCAAATTTTCGCCACTGTCGGCAGCGGGATGAACAGCTACAGTGATCGGGTCGCCTGAAAACGACGGTACAACCCTGATCGCCGTTCGATTTGAAGGAGGACAAACCTCATGACACCGCAAAATGCCTCGACGATTCTGGTGGTTGACGATTATTCCGACAATCGTACCTTGCTGTCTGCGTGGCTGCGCGCAAAAGGATTCAAAGTGGTTGAGGCCGAGGATGGAAAGGAAGGCGTGCGGCAAGCGAATCGTGCGCATCCTGATTTGATTTTGATGGATCTGGCGATGCCCGAGCTTGACGGCGTCGAAGCCACGCGCCAGATTCGCGAGCGGCAGACGCTTTCGCAGACCCCGATTTTTGCGATTACGGCTTACGGAACATATGACGTGCAGCAGGACGCGCTGGCGGCCGGTTGCAATGAAGTGTTCACAAAGCCACTCGAACTAGAATCGTTGCTCTCGAAGATCAGATCGACATTGGCGCATTAAAAGTCGACCGAGATGCCTAACTGAAGTCCCAAACGCGTGGTGTGGAATTTGCCAGCGACCACACCAAAATCAAAAGTCATCTTCTTGTTGATTGCGTAATTGCCGCCGATCTGCCCTTGCAGTTGTCCCGCATCGAGCTTGAACGTTCGGGTCACCGCACCGGTTACTTCAGCGCCCAGATCAAGCCTGGGGGTGAATTGTTTTACGAGTGACGCGCCGCCGACGAAAACAGTTCCGCGGGTCTTAATGCCAATCTCGCCCGTGGTGTCATTGCCGGCAAACAGAATTCCGCCGTTCAGTCTGAACTTGGTTTTCTTAGTGACTGACTTTTGCAGAATGCCGTTTAGAAAATAGTCAGCCAGTCCCGAACCCAACCCTTTCTCGGTGCTGCCGGTCGGAAACTCAACCGCAAACTCCGCCGCCAGCGCCGGCATCTTCGAACCCTCATGCTCCTTGAACGGGTTGTACTTAATCTGAAGTTCGATGTCCCCGATGCCGATGATGTTCCGTGGGGTGACGATGCGCGAATTGCTGATGCTGATGAGCGGTCCGTTGATGGTAACCTCCAAATTCTTAGCGAGACCATAGCCCAGTTCGAGGACGCTCGTGTTTTGCCGCAAGCTCGGATAATCAAAACGCTGGAGCACGTCGTATTGGTTACTGAATTGCAGGTGAAACTTTTTGTGGTCCGTGACGTCGGCGTCGTCGGTGTTGAAGGGTTGTTGCGCGCGTGCGGCTACCGCAGGCGATAACAGCAAAAGTGTGATCAGTAACAGGCGGCGCGAAGACGAAGCGGAAAAGTACTGCAGCAGCCCCGGTTGTGAGCGTTGAAGAATACAGGGGAATAGTCGCAAGGGGTTTCTCCGTTAATGCGCCAGAATGCCGCGATCTAATTACCGGCGCGACGGCACTGAGCCGCTAATTTTCTTTCGGGTCGTTTCGCCGGTGTGAAGCACCGGAATCGCATCGTCGATGTTCGAATGCGGGCGCGGGATAACGTGAGTCGAAAGTACTTCGCCGACTTTGCGACCAGCCGCTGCGCCCGCGTCAACTGCCGCTTTCACTGCAGCGACTTCGCCACGCACAATTGCGGTGACAAGTCCGGCGTCGATTTTTTCCCAGCCGACGAGCTTTACGTTCGCCGCTTTGACCGCGGCATCGGCAGCTTCAATCATCGCCACCAATCCGCGACATTCAATCATTCCCAGCGCTTCACGTTCCATTACCAGGCTCCAGAAGGAGCGTGAGGATATCACTAATTGCGCAAACTCTGCACGGGCGCTGGTATTCGTCCGCCGCGCCGAATGAATTGATCTGACGAAAAGCGATTTACCGGCATGATGGGCGCACTGCCGAGCAGGCCGCCGAACTCAACCATCTCGCCCACATCTTTGCCGGGCACCGGAATGATGCGAACGGCGGTGGTTTTGTGATTCATCACGCCGACGGCCATTTCATCGGCAATGATTGCCGCAATCGTTTCCGCGGAAGTCGCGCCCGGAACTGCCACCATGTCTATGCCAACCGAACAGACGCTCGTCCACGCTTCGAGTTTGTCCAGGTTGAGCGCCCCGAGGCGGGCAGCTTCGATCATGCCGGCGTCTTCGGAAACCGGAATGAAAGCTCCGCTCATCCCGCCGACTGAGTTGCTCGCCATCGCGCCGCCTTTTTTAACTGCATCAGTAAGCAGCGCCAACGCCGCGGTAGTGCCGTGCGTGCCCGCGCGCTCGAAGCCCATCGCTTCAATGATGTTAGCGACCGAGTCGCCAGGTACCGGTGTCGGCGCAAGCGAAAGATCGATGATGCCGAAAGGAATTCCTAGCCGGCGCGCGGCTTCTCGACCCACCAACTCGCCGGCACGCGCGAGCTTGAACGAAAGTTTCTTGATTACTTCCGCGAGTTCGTGCAGCGGCAGATTTGATTCGGCGCGACTGACGGCATAGTTCACTACACCCGGACCGGAGACACCGACGTTCAGACAAGCCTCCGGCTCGCCGATGCCATGAAAAGCGCCAGCCATAAAGGGATTGTCTTCAACAGCATTTGCGAAACAGACAAACTTGGCGCAAGCCAGACCAAAGCGATCGCGGGTGCGTTCCGCAGCGTCCTTGATGAGCCGGCCGACGCGCGCCACCGCATCCATGTTGATACCGGCGCGTGTAGTCGCGGCGTTCACTGAGCTGCATAGCCTTTCCGTTGACGCCAACGCCTCTGGAATGGAATCCAGAAAATCGCTTTCGTTGCGCGTGAAACCTTTGTGGACTAGTGCTGAGTAGCCGCCCACAAAATCCACGCCGACTTGGCCGGCCGCGTCGTCGATTGCGCGCCCAAGATCCACGGGATTGCCGTGCGCGCCTTCGGTCAAGAATGAAACGGGTGTGACGGCGATTCGTTTGTTTGCGATGCGAATGCCAATTTCGTCGCCGATCTCATCGACGGTGCTGACCAGTCGCGCGGCTGTCCGCTCGATCTTCTCACGTACCCGTGCGGCAGTCGTGTCGATTGAATCGGTAGCGCAATCGCGCAGGCTAAGACTGAGTGTAACGGTGCGAATGTCGAGATGCTCCATCTCGGTCATCGCGATTGTTTGCAGGATTTCAGCTTGGCTGTATTCCATCTGTGAGTTTCAAGTTTCAGGTTTCAAGTTCCAAGTCTGGTCAGCGAACTTGAAACTTGAAACTCGTAACTTGAAACTCTGTTTTACCCCATCACTTTGCTCAACACGAGCAGAATCAGAAACACGACGAACAGCCCCAAAGCGACGAGGACAAAGCGCAAGCTTGGATCGTAAGAAGCTTCCTCGATCACATGCGTGGAAGCGTGACGAATTCTCTCGACACGCTTGACCGGCTCTTCGATGACGCCGCGGGCGGCGGCAGAGGCAACGGCCGAAGCGCGGTGTAAAGTTTCTCGCGTTTTTTCCGCGATGCCCTGCGGATGGCTGCTCGGCGCCGTCTCAACTTGTGGCGGCGCCGGTTTTTCAGATTCAGGGGCAGCGGTCGCGTTCTCGACAATTTTGTTTGACTCTGAAATCGCGGGCATTGGCGAAGGATCTTTCAAAGCCTTGCCACATTCAGGGCAGAACAGCGCGTCACGCTCGCGCACGGCCGCGCCACAAGAAGAACAACGATGTGAGATTTCAGGAAGCATACTAGTGAATCGTAAATCGTAAATCGTGAATAGAAGTCGTATGCGTCACCGTTCGTCTATTTACCATTTACCATTCACGCTTTACTAGATCCGGTGCATCGCATTGAACAGATCTTCGCGTTGCGCATAGATGCGGACGCCGAGCTTCTCTCCTTCCACGCGAAAACGTTCTTTCAATTCAGCCGCCGACGATTTCGCACGCGAAGTGTTCGCGATGATGACCATTGCGAATTTCCCCTGCACCACGGTTTGATTAATGTCGACGATACTGCAACCAGCATCCGCCAAAATCTGCGACACCCCGGCGACAATGCCGGGATGATCGACGCCGAAGACAGAGACGATCAAACGCTCAGCCGAGCCTTCGCGCGATGCTGCGAATGGTGAGCCACTGGTCGGAGATGACGAGTTGGCCGGCCCGCCGTTGCGAAGCTCAGGCTCAACTTGCCGGTAAATGTCGGTCACCAGTTGTTCGACAGTGTTCTCGTCGGTTGTCGCACCAAGACGGTCGTAGACTGCGCGAGTGATCCGATAAATCAGCTCTTCGTTGGGCATTTCAGATTTGCGATTTTAGATTTTTGATTTGACCGGGTTTAGTTAAGAAGTCTTACACCGAAAAGCAATCACAATTCTAAAATCAGAAATCGAAAATGACTACTGTCTTCCGTTGTCACGCGCCAATGATTGCGCTGCGGCGCGAAGTTCCTCGGAATGCGCGTCGTTCAGGTCGACGCGATCGACAATCCCGACGACGGCAGCTTCAATCGACATGTCCTGATTGCCGATCGCAGTACGCGCCGCTTTGCCATAGGCACACATCACGACTTCGCCAGTCCCCGCGCCTAGACGGTCGGCAACAACGACAACGTTCCTGGTTGGCTCGCGATCCAAGTCATAGGGATGCACGATCAGAAACCGGACGCCTTCCAAGTCGGGCGTCTTTTTCGTTGACCAAACCGTGCCGATGACTTTTCCGAGAAACATAAATTTGTGCTTGGTGCTTTGTACTTTGAACTTTGAGAAAACCTGGCGAAAAGAACTAAGCACAAAGTACGAAGTTCAAAGTTCATGCTTTGCCGATCTATTTACGATTCACGATTTACCATTTACTAAGCTTTCGCAAATACTTCTGCCGGTTCGCCGATGTCCCGCGCAGAAGGCGTGATGATGGTCTTCGGACCGACGTAAATCTTTTCGCCCTTTTGGATCGCGCGCTTCACGTCGTCTTCACTCACAAAATCAGCAGCGTTGCGTCCGTTGCTCGACGAACTCGTTGGCGTGCTGGCTTGAATCGGACGTGGCGGTGGCGTGGCAGCTTGCGTAGCCGGCGGTGACGGCAACGGTGATGCCTCCGGCTGACGATTCGCAAGAAACCGATCAACGATTGCTGCGATCTCTTCACGACTAACTTTCGGCGCGTCTGCGGGCCGCGATGAAGCCGTCAGGGCCGGCTCAGGACGCGTCGAAGCTGGCATCGGCGTCGCGCTGATTTGCGGTGCAGCAACCGCCGGACGTTTACTCGCAACCGGCCGCGTTTCGAAGGCAACGCGTTTGATGTCCATCAGGTGCAATGGGGAAACGTTATCTGAAGTCACGTTGCCGCCCCATGATCCGCAACCGAGCGTCATCGATGGCGGCAGCGCGGTCGAAAATCCGATCGCGCCATGCGTCGTCGGTGTGTTTACGGTAATTCGCGATGCGGGCATCTCGGCGCCGTAGCGCACGGCGGCTTCGCGCGAGCGCGTGTGAATGCCGGCCGTATGGCCCATGCCGCCATAGTGAAGAACTTCGTTGCAACGCGCGGCCCCGCGTTCGATTCCGTCTTCTACATAGAACGCGAGAATCGGCGAGAGCTTTTCCATCGACAACGGAAAGTCGCGGCCCACGCCGCCGACATCCGCAATGATACAGCGCGTTCCCGCGGGCACGCTGATGCCCGCCATCTTTGCAATGAACTCAACTGACTTGCCGACAATTTGCGGATTCAAACTGCGCTGCGGCGTCGCGACAATCTTTGCGAGCTGATCTGCTTCCGATTGACTAAGAAAGTGCGCCCCTTGCAGCTTGAATTGCTCGCGCATGGCCGTCTCGATCGGCGCGTCGACAACGATCGCTTGTTCCGAGGCGCAAATCGTTCCGTTGTCGAAACACTTGCCCGTCAGAATGTCCTGCGCGGCTTTCGGAATGTCCGCCGATCGTTCGACGAAAACTGGAACGTTACCGGGACCAACGCCGAACGCGGGCTTGCCCGACGAGTACGCCGCGCGCACCAGGCCGATTCCGCCGGTGGCGAGAATCACTGCCGTCAGCTTGTGCTTCATCAACGCTTCGGTGCCTTCGATCGTTGCCGGATTCATGCACCCGATTGCATCGGCGGGCAAACCTTCCTTTATGCCGGCTTCGCGCATTGTCTTCGCCGTCTCGCTGATGCAACGGGCGGCGGATGGATGCGGCGACATCACGATCGCGTTTCGCGACTTGATCGAAATTAAGATTTTGAAGATGGCGGTCGAGGTTGGATTTGTAGATGGAATGATACCGGCGACAACGCCCCGCGGACTGGCGATCTCAACCACGTCTTTGGTTTCGCTGACAACGCCAACCGTGCGGAGCGGCTTGAAGTAGTTCCAGACTATCTCTGCCGAGAATTGATTCTTGACTTGTTTGTCTTCGGGAATGCCGTACCCGGTTTCCTCGACCGCCAGGGCGGCCGTGCGCGGCGAGTCGCGCAGCGCGGCTTTCGCCATGACGTCACAAATGTGATCGATTTTCGCCTGATCGAATCGAGCTATTTCCTGCTGTGCCCGGTGAGCAGCTTCGACCAGGTCGCGCGCCTGCTGGACCGAAATGAGATCTTTATCGGCCGAAATGACTACCTCCATTGCCAATTGCCGATTTCCAATTGCCAATTACGACAAAGCACGATCGGCAATCGGCAATCGCAAATCGGCAATGTTGTTACTTCGCCCTTTCTCTTGTGCTCTCGCGCGCACTCAATGACCGGCCGGCGTCCCCTTGGCCCAACTGCCCACGCGCGCCGCCGCCCAGTTGCGCTTGTTCGTCAGGGCTGTAACCGGTGCGGCCGTTGACCGGCAACACGCGCTCAACTTCGGCGTGCGGACGAGGAATGACGTGCACGCTGATTAATTCACCGACCCGGCGCGCGGCCGCTGCCCCGGCATCGGTCGCTGCCTTCACCGCGCCGACATCCCCGCGCACAAACACGGTCACATAACCCGCGCCGATGTACTCTTTCCCCAGCAATTGCACGTTCGCTGCTTTGACCATTGCGTCAGCGGCTTCAACCGCGCCAACGAATCCCTTGGTCTCGACCATTCCTAATGCTTCAAGGGGCATTTCTGCATCCTCACTTTGAAATTTTAGAAGTTAAAAAACACTTGAGTGGACACCTCAAGCTACCACCCCGGGCGCGAAGAATCAAGAGAGGCATCTGCGCAAATTCAATAATAATTTGACACCTTTTAGGCCGGGCGTTATAGTGCGACGCCAAGATTTACGCCTGCTCGTTACGCTGGCCCGTGAGCAGGTTAGCAGTGCAGATGTCATCAGGGTTCACAGTTCCTGGCGCGCACGATGTGGGCTCGGGCGCGGTCAATTAAGATGGCAGCAGGCATCGGAGAAAAACTGCGACTCGAACGCGAGACGCGGGGGATTGCTCTGCGCGATATCTCGGAACAGACGCGCATTTCGATGCGTTACCTGGAAGCAATCGAGACTGACGACTTTCGACGGTTGCCTGGCGGCATTTTCAATCGCAGTTTCATTCGCGCCTACGCAAAATTCATTGGGTTCGACGAAGAAAAGGCGATTGAGGAATATACGCGTACTTTGCGCGATCAGGGCGAGTCATCTGAAGACGAACAGCCGAAACTCTTTCGCTCGTTGGTTTACACCGACGATAGCGCCACGCAAACGCGTTCACCGTTGAAGACACTCGTGCTGGCCATCATTATCCTGGCATTGTTGTCGTTCGCCGTCTGGGGTGGCTTGCGGTATTACCAGCGCAAAATCGCGCCGCGTACCGAGGGAATTACGCCGCGAATTGAACTCAACGCGAAGGAGGAGCAGCACGCTTTCTTCGTCTAATTCTAAAACGGTTGCGCTGTGCGAAGCACAGTGTGTCCGAGTGCGCAAATCAAGGAAGTTCGAACGCCTGCGGATGCCGCGGGCGTTTTTGTTTCTGGTAGAACAGGCTGCTAGCCTGTTTGTCATTCATCTTAGAATGTGGGAACAGGCTGGCAGTCTGACCTACATTGGAGTTTAAAAGCAATCATGATCAATCGAAATATTTCCGAAGGACTTACATTCGACGATGTTTTGTTGGTCCCGGCGCGTTCGGACGTTTTGCCGACTGAGACTGATACATCGACACAATTTACGCGTGGTATTCGTTTGCAGATTCCGCTCTGCTCGGCGGCGATGGACACAGTAACCGAAGCCTCGCTCGCGATCGCCATCGCGCAACAGGGCGGCATCGGCGTCGTGCACAAGAACCTGACGGTCGAACGTCAAGCGGAAGAAGTCGACAAGGTCAAACGGTCTGAATCTGGAATGATTGTGGATCCGGTAACGATTCCGCAGGACCGGCCGGTGCGCGAGGCACTGAATGTGATGGAGCGTTATCACATCAGCGGCGTGCCGGTAGTTGATGAAGACGGCCACCTGGTGGGCATCATCACAAATCGCGACCTGCGTTTCGAAACGCGTTTCGATCTGCCGGTGTCGGAAGTGATGACGCCGCAGCCGCTCGTGACGGTTCCGGTCGGCACGACGTTGGACCAGGCGAAAGCGGTTTTGCAGGAGCATCGCATCGAAAAACTTCTGGTCATCGACGATGACAAACACTTGAAAGGCCTGATTACCGTCAAGGACATTCAGAAAGCGATTAAGTATCCGACAGCGGCGAAAGACGATCTCGGAAGACTGCGAGTAGCGGCGGCGATTGGCGCGACCGGCGACTACAAAGAGCGCGCCGATGAATTGGTCAAAGCGCGCGTTGACTGTTTGGTGATCGATACGGCACACGGACATTCGGCGCGTGTGATCGAAGCGGTGAAAGAAATCAAGCGGCGCTATCCGGACACGCAATTGGTTGCGGGAAACATCGGCACGGGTGAAGGCGCGCGCGAGCTAATCGATGCGGGCGTCGACGCAGTCAAAGTCGGCATCGGACCGGGATCGATTTGTACGACGCGCGTTGTCACCGGTGCCGGTGTGCCGCAAATCTCTGCGATTCAATCGTGCGTCGAAGCGGCGAAAGGTTCGGGCGTCCCGATAATTTCCGATGGTGGCGTGAAATTTTCAGGCGACATGGCGAAGGCGATTGCCGCCGGCGCCGACGTCGTCATGATCGGATCATTGTTTGCGGGAACCGAAGAGGCGCCGGGCGAAGTGATTCTCTACCAGGGCCGCAGCTTCAAAATGTATCGCGGCATGGGCTCGATCGGCGCGATGCGCGAAGGCTCGCGCGATCGTTACGCGCAACATGAAGTTGAAAGCGAATCGAAGTTGGTGCCGGAAGGAATCGAGGGCCGCGTGCCTTATCGCGGCACGCTCGCCGACATGGTCACGCAACTCGTCGGCGGTTTGCGTTCGGGCATGGGTTATACGGGTTGTCACAACATCAAAGAGTTTCAGGAGAACACCCGGTTCGTACGCGTGACCGCCGCCGGCTTGCGTGAATCGCACGTTCACGACGTGGTGATCACGAAGGAAGCGCCGAACTATCGGTTGGAATAGTGATTTGGAGTGCGGCGGCAAGGATAGCGCGACGCCGCTTTGCGATGTTCCCTGGATTCGCGTTTGTCTTTAATTCGTCCAAAGCGCCTCGCCACTTCGTTCTGCCGGCGCACTCCAAATTCTTCCGCCGCCGACACGGATTGCAGTAAAATCCGCCTCACCGAATGCCTGACGCCAAACCCAAAGTCGGCAGCGAAGTTCACGAGCGGCTTTGTCGCGCGCGCGCGTTCATCCACGAGCGTTATCAGGAGCCAATCGACTTGGATCAGATCTCCCGCGAAGCATGTCTGTCTCGGTATCATTTTCTCCGTCTGTTTCGCGAAGAGTTTCAGACCACTCCCCACCAGTATCTAATCGAACGGCGCATCGAAAAGGCGAAGGAGCTGCTCAGACACCGCCGGCTGACCGTCACCGACGTCTGCCTTGAAGTTGGTTTTCAGAGTCTCGGTTCGTTCAGCACGTTATTTCGCCAGCGTGTCGGCGAGCCACCGGTGAACTACCGCAAACAACAACGCGAAGCTCAGAGCAAAATCCCCACCTGCTTCCTCAGCATGTATGGCCTCGGCGTCAGCGATTAAATTGCCTCAGAAGCGCGGCTTTGCCGCCCGATGTGCGGAAGCGCTGTGCGCTTCCGTCCTGCTGTGCTTCTTGACTGTGGGCTTCGCCCTAACGATGGGCGAAGCCCCCATATTTTGTCGCTGAGCTTGCCCGGAAGGCCTAAGGCCTTCCGCACATCAGACGGCACAGCCGAAAACTTTTTTCGGGAGGATTACCGGAGATCATGGGCAGAATGCCGTGCCAGCACCCCAACTTACATTTCAGCAATTTTCGAGAAGCCATTTACCGGAGACGTCTGTATCCTCCGTCACCATATTGTCAGGTAAATTGAGGTGGCACGCGCATCTTGCGCGTGGTTCACGGGTGAGACGCCCGTGCCACCAACGAAGGAGACTGAAACAAAATCATGATTACGAGAATGTCTCATGCAACCGTGTGGGTGAAGAACCAGCAAGAAGCGCTGGAGTTCTATCGCGATAAGTTAGGATTCGAGGTTGATACCGATGCGATGGTCGGCGATGACTTTCGCTGGCTCACGATGAGAATTCCATCGCAGCCAGGCTTTGAGATCATCCTGATGGAGCCGAAACCCGGATACATTTTGGATGAAGAATCGGCCGCGCAATTGAAGGCGCTGATGGAGAAGGGCGTGCTCGGCGGCGGAGTCTTCGAAACCGACGATATCCACAAGACCTACGAGGAACTCAAAGCCAGAGGTGTTGAGTTCAAGGGGCCGCCCACCACGCAAGACTGGGGCACGGCAACGGTGATGAAAGACAATTCGGGTAACTGGTTTAGCGTAGGCCAAGACAAGAAAGAATAAGCGTCTTCAAGCTAAAGTCATGATCTCGATCTGACTGGAGCGCAACCGTCTCGGTGGCGTTGGCAGTGGCAAGCGAGGACGCTTGCGCACCAGTAACATTTCAGAAAGCAAAGGAGCATCCCCATGATCAAACAGCTGGTTCTCGGGACAGTTCTCGGTGCGATCGTCTTATTTATTTGGAACGCGCTGGCGTGGATGATCATTCCGTGGCCCGGCGAACCGTTGCGGCACTTCACGAGTGAAGACGCGATCGTCGCCGCGATCAAAGCGAACGCGCCGCGTTCGGGAAATTATCTGATCCCGAATGAGCCACAGCGTCTGCCCGGCATGACTGAGGAGCAATATCAAAAAGCAATGAAAGACGCCGAGGATCGGATGAATAACGGCCCAAACGTCTTTGTCGCGGTGCGCCTCGAGCCAGTGTCGGTGGCCCGGGCGATGGTCGTCGGCTTTCTCACGAACATAGTCACAGTTTTCTTAGCGTGCGTTCTGCTGCGGCAAACCGATCGTTTGAGTTATCGCGGTCGCGTCGGATTTGTGGCCGGCCTGGGATTGCTGATTTTCGCCGGCGGCCATCTGGATGAATGGAACTGGTGGGGATTCAGCCACGCTTACACAATGATGCAACTCGGCGCGTTAGCAATCGGATGGATTCTTGCCGGCTTGGTGATGGCGATATTTTTGCGCGGTAAGACGGCAGTCTAAGGAGTAGCGATGGCGAACACATCAGCGAAGAAGAAATCAATCTACGGTGTGCATCCCGGTGTCTTGATGACGCAAAAGTGGATTGCCGAGTTGAAACCAAAGACGGGGCGCACGCTGGAAGAGTGGTTGAAGCTTATCAAGAAGGAAGGCCCGAAGGATGAACAACCGCGACGCAATTGGTTAAAGACGAAGTTTGGACTTGGCACGAACACCGCGGGGTGGCTCGCCGAACGTTCGGTTGGCAAAGGCGAAGAGTTGGGTGATCCAGACGCCTATCTCAAAGCGGCCGAGAAGTACGTAGATAAAATGTTCGCCGGCAAGAAAGAACACCTGCGAGCGATTTACGACGCGTTGTTGAAACTGGGTTTATCGATGGGGAAGAAGGCTAAAGCTTGTCCGTGTCAGACCATAGTTCCTCTTTATCGTAGGCATGTCTTCGCGCAGATTAAGCCGACGACGCTGACACGCATCGACTTCGGTTTGGCGCTTGGTGATACAAAAAAGACGCCGAAGCGTCTCTTCAACACCGGCGGTTTCGAGAAGAAGGACCGCATCACGCATAAATTTGAAATCACTTCGTTAAGAGACATTGACGATGAAGTGAAACGATGGCTGAAAATTGCATATGAAAGGGACGAGGATACTTAGCCACACAGAGACAGAGATATTCAATCATTAGCAATTCATGTCTTATTTACTCTGTGGCTCCGTGACTCTGTGGCAACTAATTATGGCAACGTTCACTAAGCTTCGCATGAGCGACGAAGCCGTCGAAGCAAAGACCGGCAAGAACTGGTCGCGCTGGTTCAAGCATCTCGACGCCGCCGGCGCAAAGAAAATGACCCATCAGGAAATCGTCGCGCACCTGCGCGATAAACATGCCGTGCGGCCTTGGTGGCAGCAGATGGTCGCGGTCACTTACGAACAGGCGCGCGGTCTGCGAGAAATACATGAGAAACCGGCCGGTTATGAAATCAGCGTCAGCCGCACAATTGGCGCATCCATCAGCAAGGCTTTTAAGTCATGGATCGACGACAAGACGCGCAAACTTTGGCTACCGGCGAACTTTTCGATTCGCAAATCGACGACGAACAAAACCATTCGCATCACGTGGAGCGATGGCACGGATGTCGTGGCAGGTTTTTATCCGAAGGGCGAAAATAAATGCCAGGTGGTGGCGCAGCATGGAAAGCTGAAAGACGCGAAAGCAGGCGCGAAGATGAAAGCGTTTTGGGCGGAGGCGCTTGATCGCTTGAAAGAACTGCTCGAATAACAACTCACGCCGTACGCGCATCATCCTCAGGCATTACTAACGCCAGAAGCAAAGAAATGTAACTCAGACCCATTATCGTTCCGCGGGTCCAGCTCAAGTGTTGCCAGCGCTGCCCGCGCGCGTACCATTCTGCAGCGGTAACCGTTGAGGTTGGACTCGCGCTGAACGCGCGCAACTCTGGCACGAAATACAAAGCAGTAACGATAATAGCCACCACATAGACGATCAGGGGGATCGCGATCAGTTTGCGTCGCGCCGGTATTTTCCAGTTCAGGATAAGCGTGACGATAAGCGAAAAAACCGCGAACGGATGAATCAACATCCAGAAGTACTCATCGTGTAATGCATAAGGCCCGTTCACGAGTACCGCCGAATTTGGCAGCGCGGACAGATACGGCGGGAAAAACACGATGTGCGCGTAGACAATTCCACCGAGCAGGATGCCCATCGACACGATGGAAACCATTATCGATATTGTGCGCGGTCTAAGCCTTATCAAGTTTGGCCTGCCCTGGCATATTTGATTTATTTCACGATGTTGCGGAAGTTTTTTAGCCGCCGGGTGGTTTCATCACGCCGATCTGCTGGAGCATCCGGATCATATCCTTTTCTGCCCATTTTTCAACCAGCTTGCCGTTCTCGATCCTATGGATGGTAATCGAAGTCATTTCCATGGTATGGCCCGTCGCCGGCGCGCCTGGCAAATCGCCTTCATGTTTGCCGAATGAAGTCAGTCGGGTGACCACTTTGTCTCCTTCGGCGATTTGATCGTCGATGCGGTGGTAACCGGGAGTGGCTTCCCAAAATAATTTGAATGCCTGCTTCAAGCCTTCGCGTCCCGGCGCAAACGGAAATGGCGGCGGGTTATGGTCGATGTAGTCTTCGGCCACCAACTCATCCATAGCATCGATATTGCCCTTGTCGATCTCTTCGTAGAAGCGGCGTACCAGCGCCTTGTTCTCTTCCGGTGTCATGAAATTTCTCCCTCTGACGGGTGTTATTGTCGGGAAAAGAGTCTCAGCGCTCTTTGGCAATCAGGGGCTGTGGTTCAGGTTCAGGTTCAGGTGCACGAGAACTATCGCTTACGGGCGGCAGTGGTGGCGGTGGGTTCGCAACAAATTTTTCCAGAGCCGCATCGACAACTTCGCGAATGCGGTTAAGCGGCACGACCTCGAGTTCTTTGCGAACGTCCTCAGGAATCTCTTCCATGTCGGCTTCGTTGCGCGCAGGCAACAGGATGCGGTGAATGCCGGCGCGATGCGCGGCCAAAACCTTTTCCTTGATCCCGCCCACTGGAAAAACGAGACCTGACAAAGTGATCTCGCCGGTCATCGCTGTATCCGGACGCACGCGACGCCCGGTGTAGAGCGAAGCCAGCGCAGCGGTGATCGTCACGCCTGCGGATGGTCCATCTTTGCGAATCGCGCCGGCCGGAACGTGCAGGTGCACGCCGTAGTCTTTGAACATCTCAGGGCCAATGCCGAATTCTTCTGCGTGCGACCACAGATAAGATTGCGCCGCGCGCGCCGATTCCTGCATCACGTCGCCAAGCTGACCGGTAATGGTAAAGCCGCGCCCACCCGGAAGCAGGCTCGCTTCGATAAAGAGAATCTCGCCGCCCATCTCTGTCCACGCCATCCCCGTCGCCACGCCGGCGGGCAATTCCTTGCGCGCTTCTTCCGGATAAAATTTTGGACTGCCAAGAAACTCCTTGATGTCGGCGTCCTTGACGACAATTTTTTGCGTTTCGCCTTTCGCAATCTTCAACGCGACCTTACGCGCGATGCGGCCAATGTTTCGCTCGAGCTGGCGCACGCCCGCTTCGCGCGTGTAGCGCGTCGCAATCAGGCTAATCGCCTCGTCCTCAAATTCGAGTTGTTCGGGTGTCAGTCCGTTCTCGCGCACCTGACGCGGCTCAAGATAACGCTTGGCGATTTGCAGCTTCTCGCGGTCGCTGTAACCGGCAAGCTGAATCACTTCCATGCGATCGCGCAGCGGCGGTGGAATGGGCCCAAGCTGATTCGCCGTGGCGATGAAGAAAACCCTCGACAGATCGAACGGCAAATCAAGATAGTGGTCGGTGAACGTATTGTTCTGTTCGGGATCGAGAATCTCGAGCAAAGCAGCGGCCGGATCGCCGCGATAATCGGCGCCGAGCTTGTCGATCTCATCCAGCATCATCACCGGATTGTTGACCCCGGCGCGCCGAATCGATTGAATGATTCGCCCGGGCATGGCCCCTACGTATGTGCGCCGATGTCCGCGCAATTCGGCTTCGTCGCGCACGCCGCCGAGGCTCAATCGCTCGAACTTACGATCCATCGCGCGCGCAATCGAGCGTCCCAAACTGGTCTTGCCCACGCCGGGAGGTCCCACGAAACAGAGAATCGGACTCTTTGCGTCAGCGCGAAGTTTGCGCACGGCAAGAAACTCGAGAATGCGTTCCTTGACGTCTTCGATGTCATAGTGATCTTCGTCGAGAACATTCTGCGCTTCGTTCAGCTCAAGTTTGTCTATCGACGAAACCTTCCACGGCAGCTCAAGAATGAAATCAAGATAAGTGCGGATGACATGATAGTCCGGGGCCATCGCCGGCAACTTCTCCATGCGGCCCAGTTCGCGTTCAGCTTCTTTGCGAACTTCGTCGGGCAGATCGGCCTTGTCCAGCCGCTCGCGCAACTGCTCGGCTTCCGCGGCCTCACCGTCACCTTCGCCAAGTTCCTTCTGGATCGCCTTCATCTGCTGCCGCAGAACATAGTCGCGCTGCGCCTTGTCCATTTCGGTCTGCGCTTCGCTGGCGATCTTCGAGCGTAGCCGAATGATTTCAACTTCGCGCGCCAAAAAATCATGCGCGAGATGAATTAAGTCGTCGACGCTGTTCGCCTCGAGCATCTGCTGCTCTTTTTCGACACCGAGGCTGAGAATGGATCCGAGGAAGTAAGCGAGCTTGACCGGATCGTCTGCGCCCAAAACAACGAGACGAACTTCGGGCGGCACTTGCGGCAGGTAGGCGAGCGCCTGCTGGATCAGTGACTTTACATTGCGCGTTGTCGCTTCGACTGATTCGGCATCATGCGTCGGTAAGTCCGGAAGAATCTGCACGCGCGCTTTCAAAAACGTGTCGGTTTGTGTCCAAGCCAGGACGCGAATGCGATCCGTGCCCTGCACAATCAAGTGAAGCGTGTCTTCGACGCGCTCCATGCGCTTGATCATGACCAACGTGCCGACTTCAAAGACATCCTCAGGGTTCGCGTCTTCTTCGGAGCTCTTTTCCGGCCGCACACTGATGCAGGCGAGCAGTTTCTCTTCGCCCGCAAGCGCTGCCTCGACGGCCGCAATCGATGTTGGCCGTCCCGCCGCGAGCGGTACCATCGTTTCAGGAAACAGCGTGGTGTTTTGCAGCGGCAGAACTGGAAGTTCGAAGGGAGTCGCCCCGAATTTCCGCGAAGGTTCCACGTTCGATTTAGTCGGGTTGTCGTTAGCGTCGGCCATTTTGTTGGATTGTGAGTTCTATCGGGTTGCGGCGCGGCTTTTCATCTCTTCGCGACATTCTTCATCTTCGTGGAGGCGCAAAAGCAACAGGCCATCGCGATAATCACGTTCGACCGTCGCGCGCTCAATCGAGCAGGGAAACTGAATAACTTTTTCGAAGCGGCTGTATGTGATTTCGAGTTGATAATGAGAAATGCCTTCACCGCAAAAGCTGTCGCGTCGCAGGCCGCTCACCCGCAACAGCGCGCCGTCAAGCGTGATTTCAATGTCGTCGGACTTGACGCCGGCGAGATCGAGCTTTACTACCCACCCATCGCGCGTGCGATACACGTCGGCGGCCGGATTCCACAATCGGCCCGAGGGGCGACGATGACGCAACTCGCCGGTATCGCGAAAAAATCGATCGAACGATCCGCCCGACATAGCTAGCTCAATTCTCTCAGATGCGGCTCAAGGGGATGAATCAATTATAAGGGTTGATGCGACGAATGTCAGGCGAGAGTGCCAGAAGCCGGACCGTAAGGGAGGGCAAGCCTTTTTACGGCCTATCGAATTGAATCAGAGTTGCCCTCGCTGACGCTCTGGCTTCTGACATCTTGATGCAGCATTAACCACGCCGCCAACGCCGCTTGTTTTTCATCTGCGCGCCATGGGGCCGGCACCGTCCGGCCGAGTTCGTTGATTGTGCGTCTTAATCGGGAAGCTTTGGCGCCCAGTTCGGACTTCGTTAGTCGCTCAAAATCCCTGTCGGGAATGAGCCGCCATTTTAAGCCATTGGCTTCGGCCGCCAGATTGAGCACCTTGCGAAACAGCACGCCCTCAGCGGCATGCGCGCGAATATGAAAGTTGCTAATGCGCGTGAGATCTCGATCCCGTGCACCGACAATTCCCACCCCGCTAACTTTCATGCCTGATGATGTTTGTTGCTTGACCAGATCGGCGACTGCCTTCTTCGCTACTCTTTCGATCACGCGCGCGAACTTCTGGACCGCGCGCTCGGATTCGTTCCAAGGCAGCTCCATCACCACGTGATACGGTTGGGCTGTTTCAGGAATCTTGGGATCAACTAACTTGATTTCAGTCTTGGCGAAAACGATTGGCGCATCAGGTGATCCGCCCAGGACGACGCAGATCGCGCGACCGGTTTTTGCGCGCAGGCCGATGGCGACGAGATTCATCATGGGGTGATGCGGTCAGTACCATCCGCGTAAGCGGATGGGTCGAACCGCGACTCGTGATTGAATTCTGGACCCACCCGCTCACGCGGGTGGTACTGACTACGTAATTACGGATGCGTCATCTCTTCCGGCTTGACCCACTCGTCGAACTGCTCGCCCGTCAACAGCGCCAGCTGAATCGCCGATTCGCGCAATGAGATGCCTTTCTTATGTGCGTTTTTGGCAATCTTCGCCGCGTTGTCATAGCCGATGTGCTCGTTCAACGCGGTAACCAGCATTAGCGATTCGCGCAGGTGTTCGTCGATCTTTTCGCGATTGATCGTCATGCCGGCGATGCAGTACGCGACGAAACCGTGACAGGCATCGTGAAGCAAGCGAATCGAGTGCAGCAGGTTGTGAATAATGACGGGCTTGAAGACATTTAATTCAAAGTTGCCTTGTGAGTCCGCGAACCCAATCGCCGCGTCATTGCCCATGACCTGCACAGCCACCATCGTCATCGCTTCACTCTGCGTTGGATTCACTTTGCCTGGCATGATCGACGAGCCGGGTTCGTTTTCTGGAATCACTAACTCGCCTAAGCCGCAGCGCGGGCCGGAAGCCAACCAACGCACATCGTTGGCAATCTTCATCAAACTGGCGGCCAGAGTTTTCAATCCGCCGCTGCAAAAAACCATTTCGTCGTGCGCAGACAGCGCCGCAAATTTGTTCGGATGCGATTTAAACGGCAGACCGGTAAGTTCCGCGATCTTCTTCGCCGCTCGTTCCGCAAATTCCGGGTGAGCGTTCAAGCCGGTGCCGACCGCGGTGCCGCCAATCGCCAGGTCATAAAGTCCGGACAGCGTAGCTTTCATGCGATCGACGTCGCGCGCGAGCAGACTCGCCCAACCGGACATCTCCTGGCCAACAGTCAAAGGCGTCGCGTCCTGCAAATGCGTGCGGCCAATCTTCACCACGTCTTTGAACTCTTCTGCTTTTGCAACGATCGCACTTTCTACTTCCCGAACCCGGTCGATTAATGCGTTCATCTGTTCGGCCGCGGCAATGTGCATTGCTGTCGGAAAGGTATCGTTCGAAGATTGCGACATGTTGACGTCGTCGTTCGGATGAATTGGCTTCTTGCTGCCCATGACGCTGCCTGCAATTTCAATCGCGCGATTCGAAATCACTTCGTTGGCGTTCATGTTCGTCTGCGTGCCACTGCCGGTTTGCCAGACGCGCAATGGAAAATGATCGTCGAGCTTCCCTTCGATCACTTCATTACACGCCTGCACGATCAGTTTTAGTTTGTCTTCCGGGAGTTTGCCGAGTTCGTGATTCACCAGCGCGCAGGCCTTCTTGAGGGTGCCGAACGCGCGAATCATCTCGCGCGGCATCACGTCGTTACCAATATTGAAATGGTGCAAGCTACGCTCTGTCTGTGCGCCCCAATAACGGTCAGCTCGCACTTCGATCGCGCCCATCGAATCGGTTTCACTTCGCGTTGCTTTTGCTTGCTTGTCAGGGAATGGTTGCGACATGGAATTGTCTGCTGGTGAATCTCAATCTGTACGTGACAAACCGTGGTGACTGTTCGTTTAGAGGCGGGCTACTGCCCGCCAATGCTTTCGCTGCGTAGCTGCGAGATATTTATAGCCCAAGTCGATTAGGAAACCCTAAGCTCCGTAGGAGCGGCCTGACCTGTAGCATGCTGTTCGGTAAATATTCCGGCTCTGCCGTCTGATGTGTGGAAGGCCTCCGGCCTTCCGAGTAACTCACGATCAGGTTTGGGCTACGCCCATTTCGGGGCGAAGCCCCAAATCTCAAAGCAAGACTAACGGAAGCGCATAGCGCTTCCGCACATCAGGCGGCAAAGCCGCGCGTCGCGGCCTGTTTGAGCAGAGCCGTCTGTCAGCCACGGAAAAAAAGACGGTGGTCTCTAAACATTTCGTGCCTGACGGCACTGCAGAAGACATGGGCTATCGGTGTCACGGCTTCTGCGGCTTTTTCTCAGGCCGGACGGCTTTGGGAATGTCGTCGTCGGGAACCGGATTCTGCGTCGCTTCCTCGGTCTTCATCTTCGGCGGTCCACCACGCAGAATCGGCTTCAATTTCGAAGCGGGAAGCTTAAATGTGGCGAGTGATGCATTGCGTCTAAGGATAGTGCCTCCGCGACCGGCTACCCATGTGTCCGTGCCGCCACGATAAGCCACCGCGAAAAGTGGCGAACTCGTGATGGTCGGTTGTGAGATCCAATTCTCGCCACCATCTTTCGTAGCGAGCACGAGACCATGATCGCCGGCGGCAATCACGTCATCTCGTGACGCGGCGGAAACGGCGAAGAGATTAGTCTGAATGCCACTCTCCTGATCTCTCCATTTCACGCCGCCATCGTCCGTGCGCAGGATGATGCCGTTTGCGCCTACCGCATAACCACGCAGCGTGTCGGCAAACGCCACCGCGTACAGCCACTCTTTCAAGTTGATGTCGATCTGTTTCCACGTCGCGCCGCCGTCTTCGCTGCGCAGAATTGTGCCATTCGAGCCGACGGCAATGCCATGGTTGTCATCGAGAAAGCGAACATCTTCGAGCCAAGCTTTCGAATGCGACGCACACTCTTCCCAGGTTGCACCGCCGTCGTTAGTGCGAATGATCACGCCGCGGGCGCCTACCGCCCATCCGACTTTCACAGTCAAGAAAAAGATGCCGGTAAGATCTTCCGTTAAACCGGCCACTTGTTTCTCCCAAAGCAATCCGCCAGTTTTCGAATGAAGAATCGTGCCGCGATCGCCGGCAGCCCACCCGTTCAATTGATCGACGAAAGTTACGGCGTTCAAACGTTCGCGCGTTTCCGAAGGGCGCGTGATCCAATCTTTACCACCTGAAGTCGTCGATAAAATCTTTCCGTGCGCGCCAACGGCCCACCCGCGCGACCCGTCGAGAAAAAATATATCGCCGAGATCGTCGCGGCCTCCGTCAGTCAAACGCCGCCAACCAACGCCACCATCATCGCTCCGCACGACGAGACCATCGCTGCCGGCAGCCCAACCCGTGTTCGTATCGCCAAAATAGATCGTGACCAGCCGCGGGTTTGTGCGGATGTTTGAGGGCAGCCAGAGCTTGCCGCCGTTGCCAGTGCTGAGAACGACTCCGTTGTCGCCGGCAATCCAGCCGTTTTGCTCGTCGGCGAAATAGACGGAAAAAAGATCGTCCCGGATGGCGACGTCGGTCGGTTCCCAGGTTTCTCCGGTGTCTTCACTCACCAGTACGCGCGCGCCATAACCGACCGCAATCGCGCGCGTTTTGTTGATGAAGATGACAGAGGTCAAAGGTAGTGTGCCGACCCTCACCACTTCACGCCAACCTTTGCCGCCGTCGGTTGTTTTTAAGAGCGTACCGCGATCGCCGGCGATGAGCCCGATGTTTTTATCGAGAAACGAAACTGAGTACAGATGCGCGCGTGTCGGCGCGACTTGCGGCGTCCACGTCGCTCCGCCATCGGTGGTCGCGATGATCGCACCGTATGTGCCGACGGCCCATCCGCGCTTTGCGTCATCCGCGGCAAACGTGATCGAATACAGATGATCCTTCGTGGGCGTTGCGACATTTCTCCAACCCTGACCGCCGTTTGTTGTGCGTAGCACCGTGCCGCGTGCGCCGACAGCGAATGCCCGCCTTTGATCAAAAACATACAGGCCGTTCAGCGACGCGACTGAGCGCGTTGGCTGGTTGTCCCACGAGTAGCCGCCGTCGTTGGTGTAAAGAACGACGCCATCCGCGCCGACCGCCCATCCATGCCGATTATCTTTGGCGAATCGAACTGCGCCGATTGAGTTCCCTTGCGGCAGAGGGTTCTGCCATTCCCAACCCCGGTCGGCGGTTTGCGTGACGCCACTGATCGCGCACACGAACGCGATTAGACAGGTCGAGAAAAGTTTTGCGAACTTACCTTGCACGCTGTTGCTTTCGGCGAAATGTCTGGGTCGGTGAGGCCGATTATAGATTTGTTCGTCAGTGGAAAGCGAGGAGTAAGCCCGTCGGCTTGCTGCCTGATGTGCGGAAGGCCTCGGCCTGCGGGCAATGTTACGCACGAGTTTGGCAATGCCCAGAATTGGGGCGCAGCCAAAATTATCATCAAGCACGATCCGGAAAGGCAGAGCCTTTCCGCACATCGGGGGGCAAAGCCGCGGCCGGAGCTTCAGAACAATTGTTCCTCGTCGGCCGCTTCTTCGGGTTCAATCACCCCAATCTTATCGACCGCATCCTGGAGCACGGCCGGTTCGACGTGGCCCAGCGCGGCAATTTTGCGGGCGGCTTTGTCGGCCGCTTCCTGAATCACATGGCCGACGTGGCCTTGCGCCCAGCGCCACTCGACGTGATGTCGCTCGGCGGCTGCATCCAGACGTTTCCACCAATCGTGATTAGCTTTGCGGCGAAAGCGGCCGCTCATTGTTTCTACAACATATTTTGAATCGGTGTGGACGCGCACGCGGCAAGGCTCCTTCAAAGCTTCCAAGCCCAGCGTCGCCGCAGCGATTTCCGCCTGTTGATTCGTGGCCTGGCCGAGATAAGTTCCAAACGCGCGCCAGAATCCTTTGAAGCCGAGCAACGCGACCGCCGCGGCGCGCGCCGCATCGCGGCCGTTGCCAAGGCTCGAGCCGTCACAAAAAATCGTCACGAGTTTTGTCGGCCGGCGATCTGCAAACTCTGCCATTCGGGTTCAGCGTATCACGGGCCACGTTTGTGCCATACGGTGGTAGTGGCTTAGTTTGCGGGGTGGCCCGGGCGTCCGGCCCGTGAAGTCACGCGCAAGATCCGCGTGCCACTTCAAATTAGGCCACTCCCATACAACCACCTGATGGCCTCTCGACGGCGACGTGACGTAGAATCCTGCCGATGTTTCGCGTGGTTGCCCGAGCCATCCGCCTTACTGTGCACCGCCCGGCGCGCATGTGGTTGCTCGCGCGGATGGCGACCTGGGTTGTGATTTTGTCGGGACTCGTCAAAGTCTTCACGCTGCCGCGTGCATTAAGTTTTGTGGCCACGAATGTGCGGTCGAATCGCGACACCAACCTTGATGTGCAAGATTTATCGTCAGCGATCGATGCGTTGTTGGCAGTTGACGTCTTGATGTTCAAGCCGAAGTGTTGGAAGCGCGCCACGGTTTTGCATCGCTTCCTTGCATTGAACGGAATCGCGACCACGATCGCTTTCGGTGTGAGAAAAGAAGCAGGCGGTGAGTTAAAGGGCCACGCGTGGCTGCAAACTGATGGCCGACCGTTTCTTGAATCTGAACCACCGCTTTACAACATCACTTACACTTTTCCGTCCCGACAGTCATTCGACAATGAGTTGGCATTAATGGGTGAATAACTCGCAAAGGATCGCAAAGCGCTCGAAGACCGAAGGGCGATACCAGTTAAGAACGTCGGTTGCGTTGTGCTAACCTCGTCCTCACTCTTAAAAAGCAAATTGGGAGGCGGTAATGGCAACTCAAGACGTTGATAAGACAGCCGTCGTCGGTCTGCTAAATGAAATCCTCGAGACTGAATTGGCCGGCGTGGTTCGCTATACGCATTATTCGCTGATGATCTTCGGTCACAATCGAATTCCCATCGTCAGTTGGTTGCGTGGTGAAGCGACCACTTGTTTGACGCATGCAAACGAAGCAGGTGAGATGGTCACGCATCTCGGTGAACATCCTTCATTGAAGATTGGCGCGTTGCTCGAAACCGAACAGCATTCGATTAACGACATCCTGCTTGAATCGATGGAAGCCGAAAAGGCGGGGCTTGCACTCTACAAGCGCTTGCTGGAACTCGCGCGCGATCGTTCGGTGTTTTTGGAAGAGTACGCGCGCAAGATGATCTCGGAAGAGGAAATGCATCTCGGCGAAGTAAACAAGATGCTGCGCAAGCCAGGAGAGATTGCGCGTTTCAAAACGACGTGACGGGTCAGAAGCCTTGCTTCGGGGCGTTGGGCTTCTGATTCCGCGTCTCCTAAGTCCTTTCTAAAGCTTATTCGGTCGCGCGTGCCAGCGCTCGCACGTTCTTGTCTCCGAGCTTCAGAAGCGAAGGAACGCAGAAGAGCGCCCTTCCTTCCGTCGTTTCCGCAAAGTGAATTGGTCCAGCTTCGCTTAGTTGAAAAATTTCGCGCTCGCTGATCCCGGCAATCGCGGCCGCTTCCTGCACACCGACCATGTCCACCCGTGCGGCACACCCGGCGCACCACGATTCGACGGACGCACGCGAGCGCTGAATCACCAACAAACGTTCAGTTTCGATGGTTACTGCTGCCTTCCGTTTCATGTTGCGAGATGAAATCCAACGTGTCGGAGCGAGGGAGCGTAAATCAATTACGGTTTTCCCAAGCCGCGACAATCGAACGAAGAAACGTGATCGTCTGCCGTCAACACGCAGTCTTCCATGCGTACGAGGTCGTCGAAGGTTAGGATCAGGTTCGGCGCATTGCCCGCGCTAATCAGTTGCACCTTCCCGCGATTCGTGGCAGTGAAGTTGCATTCGTCAGTCGCGATGAATTCATCTTTGAACGTCGCCTCGCCGTGCCAAGTGATTCCCGTCGTTTCGCCCACGGCCGTGACGTCCTGCCGGATCTCGCATTTCTCGTTGAAAGTGCCGTCCGCACGGAGTTGGTCGTGACAGGTCACGACGGTCGTGTCGGAGACATCCATCAATTCGCTGGTGCAGTCGTTGGGAAACTCAAACTCCTCCGTAACCGTCACTTTGCTGTGGTTATTCCCGGTTTGGGCCCTGGTCTTTACGGACGCCGAATTCGTAGTCAGCGCTATCGCCGCCACGGCCATTACGCTCAAAATCGTGAATATCTTTCTCATTAGTATTCTCCTTGTTTTTGAAGATATTGTTCGCTCAAAGGCTCTGATTTAGAATGCGCCTCGCGAACGGGCACGGATGATCGCGCCCGGCCGCGGTAAATGTCTTAAACCGGCGCTCAATTGTTTCTCAACCACTTCTCAACTAGCGGATGAGCAAGCAAAACAAGCGAATTTTCGAATTCGGCCCTTTTACGATCGATACTGTAAATCGCCAGTTATTGCGCGATGGCGAGATCGTGCCCCTCAAGGCCAAGGCGGTCGACACGCTCCTGCTGTTGATCGAAAACAATGGCGACATCGTTGAGAAGGACGATCTCATGCAGGCGTTGTGGCCGGATAGCTTCGTCGAGGAAGCAAATCTCACTCAGAACATCTATACGCTGCGAAAGGCTCTGGGTGGCGACTATATCGAAACGATTCCCCGGCGCGGCTATCGTTTTACGGTGCAAGTGAAAGAAGGCGGCAATGGCGCCGACGTCATCGTCATTAAGGAAAAAACGCGCACCAGTGTCAGCTATGAAGTCGACACCGACGAGCCCCCGGCAATCCGAGCTCTTCCTGATGAATTCATCGATGTAACCCCTGCACGGCGACAGTTGCAGGCGACTCCAACCAATACCGCTCGTCGCTGGTTTGGGATCGCGATTGCGCTTGCCGTGATTGTGATTGCGGGTGTCGCAGTCTTTCTTTGGCTGCGCAATCGTTCGCTGCCATTTGAATCGGTGAAACTCACGAAGTTCACCACGACCGGCAAAGCGGTGAAGGTGGGCATATCACCGGACGGCAAATATGTCGCTTATGTTTTGAGCGAGTCAGGGCTGCAAAGCGTCTGGTTGCGACAGATGGCGACGGGCAAGGAACTTCCCATCGTTCCGGCCGAGCGAACGGATATTTACGGAGTAACTTTCTCGCGCGACGGTCAATACGTTTTCTATGTGAGCCAAACGCAGAACCATCTTGGCGTGCTCTATCAGGTGTCGAGCTTGGGTGGCCAGCCGGACAAGCTGATCGAAGATGTCGACTCGCCAGTCACTCTCTCGCCCGATGGCCAGCGCATGGCTTTTATTCGCTTTCGCCCCGGCGCCGCATCGATCGTAGTCGCAAACACCAACGGAAGCGACGACCACATCGTGACCTCCACACAAACTACGGACGCGGTCCGCATCGGACCGAATGGTGTGCTGCCGCCGTCTTGGTCTCCCGATGGAGAAATGATCATTTGTCCCGTTAGCATCAACCGGAGCCAGTGGGACCAGGCAATTTATGCTTATCGGCTGAAGGATGGCTCATTCAAACCGCTGACTGAAAATCATTGGCCGGCAGTTGGACGCATCGAATGGTCGCCGGACGGCCACGGAATTTTTGCGACGATCATCGAATCGTACAGCCGCTCTGAACAACAAATCTGGTACATACCTTATCCCACCGGTACGCCGCGACGAATCACAAACGACCTGTCGGATTATCGCGACTTTGGCGTGACCGCGGATGCAAGCACGCTCATCACAATTCAATCTGAAAAGAAGGCAAACATTTGGTTGGCGCGCGCGGACGATTTGGATCATCCTACGCAGTTAACCGCGACGAGTTACGATGGGCTGAATGGCATGTCATGGACACCGGATGACAAGCTCGTGTACACGTCCCAGATTGCCGGCGAACAAAACATCTGGATCACCGATCCAAATCACGGCGAACCGAAACAATTGACCTCTCATGCCGGTTTTAACGAGCAGCCCTTGGTTTCTCCAGACGGTCGTTACATCGTCTTGCTGTCGAACCGCAACGGACAGCAGCACCTCTGGCGGATGGACGTTGACGGAAAAAATCCGGTCGAACTGTCGCGCGGCAAAGACGCACAGGCGACTTTCACCGCGGACGGACAAAGCATCATCTTTGGATCCCTGAACGCGCAAGGCTCGAATCTTTTTCGCCTCAACATCAATGGCGGCGAGCCGCAGCGCATAACCGATCGCATCACATTCGATCCAAACGTTTCGCCGGACGGAAAGATTTTGGCGTGCGCTTTTCGCCCCGAACCCGCCGCGAAAACAAAGATCGCGTTGTTGCCGATTGACGGCGGTGCGCCCAAGTTCATCAGCGATTTGCCGGCCTGTTACGGCCGATTGCGTTGGGCGCCGAACGGTAGCGGCATTGCCTACGCCGCACGGCAAGAAGGCGTTGGTAATATTTGGGTGCAACCGCTCGACGGAAGTCCCGCGAAACAATTGACCCACTGGGGCACGAACCCTATTTTTTCGTTTGGCTGGTCGCGCGACGGTAAGTGGCTGGCGTACGCAAGCGGCAGCATCACCAGCGATGTTGTGGTGATTACAGATCAGAAGCGATAGGAAGCAGCGATATGAAATCTCGAATCCGACTTGTAACACTTTTTGTTTTGGCAGTCTTCGCGCTGGCGGTCTCCCTAACTTCTGCGCATAAATCGACGTTTACAGGGGAGCCGCAAACGAGAAGCTTGTGCGCGACTGACGAACGCATCATCTTCAGTTGCGTGCTGCGACAGCCGGCAAAAATCGTCTCGGTCTGCGCTTCTAAGGATCTGACGAATGAAAAAGGCTATTTGCAATATCGGTTTGGAAACCCGGGAAAGGTCGAACTCGAGTTTCCGAAAGACCGCACTAACACTCAGCAGCAATTTGAGTACTCGCATTATTTTCGCGCGCGCTTCGATATGACGGAGATCAATTTTACTGTTAACGGCGTGAGCTATTCGGTCTTTGATGATTACAACGGGGAAGAAAAGCCGGCCGTCAGCGAGCAGGGTGTTTCGATTAACTGGCCCGGCACGAATAAGAAGGAAGTTCGATATCTTTGCTCGGCCAAACCGAAAGCCGATTACGCCGATTTGCAGGACGTGCTGCGCGAGCATTGAGTCCTCTTGTTGAGCGCAGCAAATAGAACCTTCGCCGGACCGGATGCGTCAGATTGCGTAGCCGTGAAAGCTGCCGCTCACGAACAATTTCAAATCCTGCATCTGCAAATACATCTCGCCAGCCGGCTTCATCGCGAAAGGTGCAGGCCCCCGTTCGCTTCCGCCACTTAAGATCGTGCGTCCAACAAACAAATCGATCCCACAAACTTTGGGGAATGTCTTCGTAAATCACCGCAACCCCACTCGGACGCAACATGCGTTTGACGTTGGCCAACAGCGCTGAGGCATCCTGCGCATGGTGCAAGACGTAACAGAACAGCACCGCATCGACTGAATTGTCCGCGAGCGGAATATGTGCGCCGTCGTAACGCCGATAATCGATTGGCGCCTCGGTTTTTGGCATCACATCGATGCTCCGGACGCTCACCCCCAGCATCGCCGACAGATGATGCGCGATGAAACCATTACCACAACCAACATCTAAAACTTCTGAGCCTTGCGGAAGCACGCGCGCGATTTCCAAAGCCATGTCGTACGCTCGCCCAACCTTTCGTCGTCGTCGCTCGCGCAACCAACGGCGCTTTAGGCCATGAAAGATTGCGCCCTTCGCTACCGGAGAAATCTCAATGTCGCGCGCGGCAATCTGGTCAAAGAATTCTGTAGACATCGCGACGGGGCTGTGGCAAGCGCGGTGCCCCGGAGATTTAAGAATTCTTGCCGCGATTCGGACGGTCACATTTTGCTGACGCGAGATTTTCGCGACGACTGTCGCAAAGATCGTCCGGCAGCGCGTTCGGTTCGCTGCGGGCGTGACGTATACTGCGGTCATGAAATCGATGGTCGCTGTCTCGCTTGTCTTCACATTCTTTATGTCGACATTAGCTCAACAAAAACCACGCCAAAGTTCCGATCAGGCCCCGAGCGCTGGTTACTGGCCCCTAGAAAAGACTCAGCCGATCATCGACAAAACACAGACCATTCGGCTGGCTCCTGACATGTCGCAGCTCAGCGCCGGCGAACGCGCCGCAGTCGCGAAGCTGCTCGACGTGGGCAAGATCTTTCAGGAAATCTATGAAGATCAGCGGCACAAGCAGGCGCTTACTGCCTATCGCGATCTCGTACAACTCGATAAACGAAACGGCTCGAAGCCGGAGACGCAGAACCTTTTGACGCTGTATCGTCTGAATCAGGGGCCAGTCGCGACGACGCTTGAAAACAAGCGCGAACCGTTTCTTCCGGTTGATCCGGTGGCGCCGGGCAAGAACATGTATCCGTGGGGTGTGCAGAAAGACGAAATCGAGAAATCATTCGCGGCGGGCTCTGCGAACCGCGAGGACATTCTCGATCAGCGATCCGCGGTGCGCGCTGCCACGCCGGAGAATTTGCGCGAAGACATGGCGACGTTCAAGAAGTATCCAGTCGTCGACACGTTGCATCCGGGACTACGCAATGAGTTCAGTAAGATTCTGGTTGATGTAACGCGGGGCGGTTCGCGGGCACAAGTCGATCACACTGGCTTCTATGCCGTGCCTTACTCCGTAGCGTACGCAGATCGTTTGATTAAAGCGCACGCCTTGCTGAATGAAGCTGCCGACGACTTAAAGAAGGACGACGAAGAATTTGCGAAGTACTTGCGCAATCGCGCGCGCGATCTTTTGTCGGACGATTATGAATCCGGCGATGCCGCGTGGGTGACCGGTCATTTCAAGAACCTCAACGCGCAAATCGGATCGTACGAGACCTATGATGACGAGTTGTTCGGCGTGAAAACGTTCTTTGCCTTCAGTTTGTTGCTCACGCGCCAGCAGGAAACGACGGCCCTGCGTCAGGCGATGAAGGGCTTGCAGACGCTCGAGGACTCGCTACCTTACGCTCATCATAAGAGAGTGCGTGAAGACATTCCGGTCGGCGTGTACGACGTGATCGCTGACTTCGGACAGGCGCGCGGCGGAAACACGGCGACAATTCTTCCGAACGAGACTTATCTG
This sequence comes from uncultured bacterium, assembly GCA_965653675.1. Classification (GTDB taxonomy): domain Bacteria; phylum Acidobacteriota; class Blastocatellia; order Pyrinomonadales; family Pyrinomonadaceae; genus UBA11740. The sequence continues at coordinate 680 of CBFHBA010000011.1, read as the reverse complement.
GCGCGCCGCTATGGCCGCACGATTCTTCTGCGTGCGAATATTATGCGCGACCCGAATATTTTCGAGAGCACGGAACACACGTTCGCCGCTGCCGTCGGCGAGGCGCAGGCCAAAGAGCTGACGAATGAAGGCAACTTCTACCGCACGCTATGGCACGAAGTCGGTCACTACCTCGGCGTCGATCAAACCAAGAATGGCCGCGATCTCGATCAGGCGCTGGAGAATGACGCGGACACTTTGGAAGAAATGAAAGCGGATCTGGTTTCGCTTTTCGTTGCCGAGGCGCTGCATAAACAGCATTACTACACTGACGAGCAACTGCGCAGCGTGTACGCGGGCGGCATTCTGCGCGTGCTGCAGAACAACAAGCCACGTCGCGACCAGCCTTACAACACGATGCAGTTGATGCAGTGGAATTTCTTTCTGGAGAACGGTCTGCTAACTTTTGAGAACGGCATCCTGAAGATTCACTACGACAAATATCACTCGGTCGTCGGCCAGATGCTCCAGAAGGTCTTGGACGTCCAGTACGACGGCGACAAAGCCGCCGCCGATCATTTCATCGATCAATACGCCGTCTGGAAAGACGATCTGCACGGCGTCGTCGCCAAGAACATTCGCGATGCGCAACGTTATCGTTTCCGTCTGTTCAAGTACGCAGCCTTGGGCGAGTAAGTGGC
>CBFHBA010000010.1:0-198955 GCA_965653675.1 uncultured bacterium | reverse complement strand
TCATTGTGAAGTTAGGTTAGCAAAACCGCGGGTCTGTGCAAATCCTACCCCTGTGTTTCGGTGTGATCCTGTCTGTGCGATTGAGTGATCCCCAGCACAGGTCACCACTGACACACAGTGCGAACCGACAAAAAAGTCAGATGCCAAACTTTCGTCCGACGTCTGACTTCTGATGTTCTGACTTCTGACGTCTGATCTCTGACGTCTGTTCTTACAGTTTTCTCAGCACATCAAACAACTCTTCATTGTCCGGCTGATCGGAAATGTCATGAATGTCTACGTAAGCGAACTTGCCTTCCTTATCGACGATGAAAAGCGCACGCTCGCTGATGCCATCCTTTTCGCGATAAGCACCGTACGCTTTGGCCACTTCGCCTTTAGGATGAAAGTCGCTGAGAAGATCATAGGAAATTCCACCGAGGCTTTTTGCCCAGGCAGTGTTGCATGGAACGCTGTCGACTGAAATGCCCAGGACCTGGGCATCATACCCGCGGAAGCGGTCGAGATCCGCTTCGTAGGCAGGCATCTGCGCCGTTCAGACCGGCGTCCATGCGAGCGGATAAAACGCGATGACTACATTTTTCTTGCCCCGGAAATCCGAGAGTTTCACCTTCTTGTCTTTTTCGAGGTGACTCTTCAACTCGAAGTCCGGCGCCATATCGCCAACTTTAGGCATTGATTACAGACTCCTCCCGCAAAAATCGAATTCGAAATTGTTTGTATTGCTTGGTTGTAGATTAGCGTGTTTCGGATGAGCGTTCAAGCGACACCCGAAAGCGCAATGCTCTAGTTAGGTTAGAGCATTATCCGGAAAGCCAAAGGCTTTCCGCACTGAGCTGCGGCAAAGCCGCTCTATTCGCAACCGACCCCAACTGGGATCACGAGGAAGAGGGCTTTTCCGCGTCTCACAACCGGCAAATCAACAACTCGCGCTCGTAAACCATTTCCGGTGGCAGCCGGTCGTGAAGATCGAGGAACAGCTCTTCGTGTCCGACTACTTCTGTACGCCACGCTGACCGATCGAAGTTTTGCAGCTCCTCAAACTTTTCTTCAGAAAAATCGAGCCCGGTCCATTCAATATCTTCGTAGTGCGGCATCCAGCCGATCGGAGTTTCTTTTCCGAGCGTGCGGCCGTGCGCGCGATCGACCACCCATTTCAGCACGCGCATATTCTCGCTGAAGCCCGGCCACATGAAGTTTCCATCTTTGTCTTTGCGGAACCAGTTCACGTGGAAAATTTTCGGTGTCTCTGAAAGCGAACGCTGCATCCGAATCCAATGACGGAAGTAGTCGCCCATGTGATAGCCACAGAACGGCAGCATCGCCATCGGGTCGCGTCGCACTTTCCCGATTGCGCCAAACGCGGCCGCCGTCATTTCCGATCCCATCGTCGCGCCGGTGTAAACGCCGGATGTCCAATTGAATGATTGGTAGATAAGCGGCATCGTCGTCGCGCGCCGGCCGCCAAAAATGATGGCGCTGATCGGCACGCCGTTCGGATTTTCCCAATCGGGATCTATCGTCGGGCATTGTGACGCAGGAGCGGTGAAGCGCGCATTCGGATGTGCGGCCTTCGCGCCAGTCTCTTTGCCAATTTCGGGCGTCCACTTGTTGCCTTGCCAGTCCGTGCATTCTGCCGGCGGCTCGTCCGTCATGCCTTCCCACCACACGCCGCCTTCTGGCGTGAGCGCCACGTTGGTGAAGATCGAATTCGTCGCCAGCGTCGCCATCGCGTTCGGATTCGTCTTCACAGAAGTTCCCGGCGCCACGCCAAAGAATCCGTATTCCGGATTGATTGCACGCAGGCATCCGTTCGCGTCGGGTTTAATCCAGGCGATGTCATCGCCGACCGTGTAGACCTTCCATCCTTCAAAGCCGGGGGGCGGAATGAGCATTGCGAAATTTGTTTTGCCGCAGGCGCTCGGGAAAGCGGCCGTGACGTAAGTCTTCTCGCCCCGTGGATTCTCCACGCCGACGATCAGCATGTGCTCGGCCATCCAGCCTTCATCGCGCGCGATGTTCGAAGCGATACGCAGCGCGAAGCACTTCTTGCCGAGCAAGGCGTTACCACCGTAGCCCGATCCAAAAGACCAAATCTCACGGGTCTCAGGAAAGTGCACGATGTACTTTTCTTTGTTGCACGGCCACGGCACATCTTTCTCGCCGTTCGCCAGCGGCGCACCGACTGAGTGCATGCAGGGCACGACGCGTTTGTAATCCTTATCGATCTCTGCATAGATCGGCATGCCGATGCGCGCCATGATGCGCATGTTCACGACAACATAAGGCGAGTCGGTGAGCTGCACGCCGATTTGCGACATCGGCGATCCGATCGGACCCATGCTGAACGGCAGCACGTACATTGTGCGGCCGCGCATCGAGCCGTCGAACAGTTCCTTCAAACGGCGGCGCATCGCGAATGGCTCTTCCCAGTTGTTCGTCGGGCCGGCGGCGTCTTTCGAGAGTGAGCAGATGAACGTGCGATCTTCCACGCGCGCGACATCAGACGGGTGCGAACGCGCGTAATAACAGCCCGGCCAAAGCTCTTCGTTCAGCTTGATGAAAGTGCCGTTCGCGACCATCTCGGCCTTCAGTTGCTCGTCCTCTTCCACTGACCCATCGACCCAATGAATCGCCGCGGGCTTTGTGAGGTTCGCCATTTTCTCGACCCAATTGAGCAGGTGAACGTTCGTGCTCAACGGTTTCGAGGCATCGCGCATTGCTGTTTTCTGCGTAACAGGAGAACTCATTTTTTGCTCCGATCTGATGATGAATTGCTGTGGAATAATTAAAGCCAATTTTTACATCCCGGAGAGCGAGAAGCAAGTAGCACAAGCTTGTGGTTGTGATTCGCGTCTGTCGCAAACCCCGAGCATCGTGTGGCCAAGAGGTCCATTAACATCAGCAAATGGATAAAGAGCTTCTCCGGGCATCTTGATCCCATCCGCTCACGCGGATGACTGACTTCAGGCCTCGACACATTTACACAGATTCAAACTCTGTGTTACTTCCATCGCATGAACTCGCCACCGCCGCGTGAGTCCTTCACGGCCAAAGAGTGGAAGTTGATTCATCGTCTGAACACTCCCGCGAAAGTGCAGCGGTGGCTGACGTCTCTGCCCTACAACTGGGAACGCAACGGCGGCACGATGAGATCATTTCGCGAGGTCGTGAAGCGCAACGAAGCACACTGTTTGGAAGCATGCGTGTCGGCTGCCGTGATTCTTGAACAACAGGGATACCCGCCGCTGTTGCTCGATCTCGAATCAATCGATCTGCTGGACCATGTGATTTTTGTCTTTCGGAAAGACGGACGGTGGGGATCGATCGCGCGCTCGCGCGACATTGGTTTGCATGGCCGCAAACCAGTCTTTCGCAGTTTACGTGATTTAGTTTGGAGCTACTTCGATCCCTACATCGATATAACGGGACGAATTAAAGGCTACGGGCTGACGAACCTTTACGATCTTGGGAATTACGATTGGCGCTTCAAGGCGAAGAACATGCACAAGATTGAGGATCATTTGCGCGCGATTCCGCACAGAAAGCTGAAATCATCTGATCGCCGCTACGACTACTGGCATGAACGTTACAAGAAGTATAAGAAGCGATCTCCTGACCGTTCCCCCAGCTATTATCCCAGCCGCTCTCAATGGATGTTGTAAATCAAAGTTCCGGCGGGTCTCACAGCTGCGCTTGCAAACGCGCGGCGATGGCGGGTTTCGGCTGCGCGCCGATTAGCTGATCGACCAGCTTGCCGTTCTTAAAAATTAACAATGTCGGAATGCTCCGAATATTGAACTGAACAGCAGTGCGCGGATTCTCGTCGACGTTGAGCTTCGCAATTTTGTAGCGTCCGGCGGATTCGGCTGCTAACTGATCGAGTACGGGCGCGATCATTCGACACGGTCCACACCATTCGGCCCACGCATCAACCAAAACCGGCCGCGATGAAGATGCGTCAATCACGTCACGGCTGAACGACGCATCAGTAACCGGCTGCGGTTTATTGTAAGACGCGCCGATCAGTAGTGTGCTGCCGCATTTTCCACAGACGGCCTGTTGCTCAGCAGCAGCCCGTTCATCGACGCGGTTCTTGGTGCCGCAAGATGGACACGAAATAATCATCGGTCAACGCCTACTACGGGAACGTTGCCGGTCGCTCTAAATGTTCTTTCTGAGCTGCAGTGTGTTTCTTGAAAAATTCAAGCACACGTCGCCACGCATCCTTCGCCGCTTCAGCGTTGTAAACCTCTGGCCGCGTGTCGTTGAAGAATGCGTGATCGGCATCGTAGCTGACTGTTTCGACAGGTAGATTGTTTTTGCGAGCGCTCGCTTTCAAGCCGTTCACCTTTTCCTGATTGATCCACGCATCGCGCTTTCCGGCAATGAAGAGTGTCGGCGCCTTCAAATTCTTCAAGACGTCGTCTTCCGGAATATCGCCATAAAACGGCGCGGCGGCTTTCAGTTCCGGAATCTCGCACGCGGCGCGCAGCGCGAACGTGCCGCCCATACAGTATCCGGTGATCACGAATTGATCGAAGCCAAACGTGCCGCGCGCCGCGTCTACGCCACGGCGAATCGTTTCCATGACCTCTTCGATCGCGAGTCCATGCATCAACGCCGACGCTTCTTCGGCGTTTTGCGCGACTCGCCCGCGGAACAAGTCCGGGGCGATGCAGTTATAACCTTCGTCGGCATAGCGGCTGGCGAGGTCGCGAATGTGTTGATTAATGCCCCACCACTCGTGAATCAGGATTACCGTGGTGTTAGTGTCCTGCTCCGGCCGATCGACATAGGCCGTCGTTGCTCCTGCCGAGGTGTTTAAATCGAGGCTCGAAACGCGCATAGTTTCTCCTTCAAATAACGAATCGAATTGTCCAGTGCTTTGAGTGAAGCAATTATATTCAATGCGCCTCTCACAAAGTAATCACCAATCTTTCACGTTGCCGAGGGCAGCGGCCCACTTTGCAGTTCTTTACGCCTTGGCGTGAGACTAATTCATCGGCAGTGAAGCGGTTCACGCAAAGCCGCAAACGCGCAAAACATCGCAAAGACGAATTAGATTACTAATCAAGCGAGATCGCTGCTGCCGCTGGCCGAAAGCTTATGATATAAGTTTGCCGCTCTCCGAGGTTCACACTACTTTGCTCGCCTAATGCTATGAAAATTCATTTGCTTATTCTCAGCTTGCTGCTGCTGACGTTCTCGCCCGCCGAAACGAAAGTCGCGCCTGCGACTCTGGTTTTCACGAACGGCAATGTCTACACCGGCAACGATCGACAGCCGCACGCGCAAGCAGTTGCGGCCAGAAACGATCGCATCGTTTATGTTGGTACAAATGACGGCGCGAAACAGTATCAGGATGCGAACACACGCGTGGTCGATTTACAAGGAGCGACGGTTTTGCCCGGCATGACCGATGCGCACTATCACTTCATCGGCGTGGGCCAGCGCGAGATGAACCTGAACCTCGAAGGCATCACGAATCTTCAGGACTTTCTCGCAAAAGTAAAGACACGAGTGGATCAGGCGAAGCCCGGCGATTGGGTGACGGGCCGGGGCTGGATCGAAACGTTCTGGACGCCGCCGGTCTTTCCGACGCGTGGGGACCTCGACAAAATTGCGCCGAACAATCCGGTGTTCCTGACGCGCGCTGATGGCCACGGCGCGGTCGCCAATAGCGCCGCGTTGAAGATTGGCGGCGTCACGAAAGAAACAAAAGATCCTTTCGGCGGGCAGGTCGTTCGTGAAAAGGATTCAGGCGAACCGACGGGAATGCTGCTCGACAATGCACAGAGTTTAGTTTCGAGGCACATTCCCGCGGCGGATGAAGGGAATACCGAACAGGCAATAATGCTCGCGGATCAGCGTAGCATCATGCTCGGTTGGACACAGGTCCAGGACCCGGGCGGCAGTTATCGCGATGTGGAGCTCTACAAAAAACTCTACGGCGAAGGGAAGCTGAAGATTCGGATCTACAAAGCCGTTTACGGTCCCGGACCAGAAGCGAACCGGCTGCTCAAAGAAGGACCAATCACCGAGGCATTCGACAATCATTTCAATCTGCGCACGATTAAGGTTGTTTCCGACGGCGCGCTCGGTTCGCGCGGCGCGGCTTTGCTCGCGCCTTACAGTGACGTGCCTGAAATCAAAACAGCCGACGGCCGGATGGAACGCAACGTTGGTTTTCTGCGCGTGAAAGAAGAAGACCTGCTGCCGATGTTGAAAGAAGCCTTGCAAAAGGGCATTCAGGTCGAGACGCACGCCATCGGCGATTGGGCAAATCGATTCATTCTCGACGAGTATGAAAAAGCATTGACGGCTGTCCCGCCGGCACAACGAAAGATTCGCAACCCGCGTTGGCGCGATGAGCACTCGCAGATCATCAATCCGACTGACATCCCCCGCTTTGCGAAACTCGGCATCATTCCGTCCATGCAGCCATCGCATGCGATCGGCGACTTGCACTTTGCGCCCAGCCGTCTCGGACTCGAACGTTTGCAGGGCGCGTATGCGTGGCAAAGTCTGCTGAAGACAGGCGTAATAATTCCGGGCGGTTCCGACGCGCCGGTCGAGCGCGGCGAGCCGATGATCGAATTCTATGCAGCCGTCGCCCGCAAAGACATCCGCGGCTTCTCTGGCGAAGGCTGGCATCCGGAAGAGAAAGTCACGCGCGAACAAGCTTTGAAGATGTTCACGATTTGGCCGGCTTATGCGGCATTCGAAGAGAATCTGCGTGGTTCCATACAGGTCGGAAAGCTCGCTGACCTGACTGTGCTGTCCGCCGACATCATGAAAATTCCCGAGATGGACATCCTCAAAACGCACTGCGTGATGACAGTCATCGGCGGAAACGTAGTCTTCGAAGCGAAATAGGCGCACGCAAGGCGAACCGCTCCACAAGCCTCCGAGTGGTTTTAGTGCAAAAGGTCCGCTCGCCTGTATCGAAGACTTACAATATGAATGCAATAGTAGGGCGCGATCATTTCGCCCCCTTTCAATTTATTCAGCATTTAAGAAAATCCAACATCAACCCTGTGATGGCATAAGCGTTGCTCAACCCTGACACGACTAAAAAGGCAGAAGGTAGGTAATTCGGGTCAGGCTCTGAGACAAACAGTTGGTAGGTGCTTTGGGGGAGGCGCTTCCCATCTTGAGCGATGGCGGCTCTTTCGGGGGAACGGAGTTGCCAGAACGGTCGCAGGGCAAATAGGCAGGGCTGTTGTTAAGCGCCTTGCGAGAGGTTAGGGGGAGCCTCAGCAAGATTATCAACAGCCCGTCAGCCTTTTTAGGGGAAAGTCAGAACCACCTGCGGTAGCGGGTGGTTTTTGTTTGCGCTCGTGTCAGAAGCCCGACCGTAAGGGAGGGCGACTTTCCTCATCAAACGCTCGGGTCGATCGTTCGAATCTTGAGTAACTTGCGACTTGCCCTCCCTAACGGTCGGGCTTCTGACACTCTTTCTGTTACACTCGCCGTTCGTTCTTCTATTCACGATTTACGATTTACCATTCACAGTCCGTGTCTGCTCCAAATATTGAAACGATAGTTTCGCTCGCAAAGCGTCGCGGCTTCGTCTATCCATCTTCGGACATTTACGGCGGTCTTGGCAGCGCTTGGGACTACGGCCCGATGGGTGTCGAACTCGCGAACAACGTGCGCCAGGCGTGGTGGCGCTGGATTGTTTATGAGCGCGACGACATGGAAGGGCTCGATTCGTCGATCATTCTGAATCGAAAGGTGTGGCAGCATTCGGGTCACGAAGCTACTTTCCACGATTGGCTGGTCGATTGTCGCAAGTGTAAGAATCGTTTTCGCGCTGACAAAGTAGGAGCTTTGTCCGGGATGACCGATGATGGTACGCCGATTTTTGGAACGTTTCGCGAATGTGAAGCCTGCGGAGCGAACGATTGGACGAAACCACGAGCCTTCAACACGATGCTGGAGACCAGGCTTGGCGCAGTTGCTGAAGACGATCCTTCCGCCAAGGCCTATCTTCGTCCCGAAACCGCGCAAGGGATCTTCATCAATTTTCTCAACGTGCTGAACACAAGCCGGCGCAAACTTCCTTTCGGCGTCGCGCAAATCGGCAAGTCGTTTCGCAACGAAGTCACGCCTGGCAACTTCATCTTTCGCACGCGCGAATTCGAACAGATGGAGATGGAATACTTCGTCAAACCCGGCGAAGACGAGGCCGCACATCAGGAATGGATCGACGCGTGTCTACAGTGGTACGTCGACATCGGTGTCTCGCGCGAGAATCTGCGCCTTTACGAACAGCCAAAGGAGGAGTTGGCTCATTACGCGAAGCGCACCGTCGACATCCAGTACCGCTTCTTTCCTGAGCGCGAAGAAGAAGAGCGGCAATGGGACGAGCTGATGGGCATCGCCAACCGTACCGACTTCGATTTGAAAACGCATTCAAAGAAGCCGGAGGATGCGGAAGGGAAGCGAATTAATCCTGATTCAACTGAAGACCTGTCGTACTTCGACGAGCGAACCAAGCAGCGTTTTTATCCTTACGTTATTGAGCCTGCGGCCGGTGTGAATCGCACGGTGCTCGCACTCTTGATGGACGCTTACTCGGAACGAACGAATGAAAAAGGTGAGACGCGTGTAATCCTCAAGCTCCATCACTCGATGGCGCCGATCAAAGTTGCCGTGCTGCCGCTTGCAAAGAACAAACCCGAAATCGTCGGCATGGCCAAAGCGATCAAGCGATCACTGCAACTGGTAATGCGCGCCGTCTACGACGACACGGGCGGCATCGGGAAGCTATACGCGCGCCAGGATGAAATCGGCACCCCCTTCTGCGTGACGGTCGATCACCAATCCCTTGATGACGAAGCCGTGACTGTGCGCGATCGCGACACCTGGGAGCAGGAGCGCGTGAAAGTTGCGGACTTGTCAACGCACCTGCTGGCGAAATTTGCGCCCGAGCCGAGTCAGTAGAACAAAATAACCTGAAGTCAGTACCATCCGCGTTCGCGGATGGAACCAAAGCTCGATCGAGTGTCTGACCCATCTGCTGACGCAGATGGTACTGACGTCCTTCGAAGGGGCCGCCATGAATACAAGGGATATCGCAATTTCGTTTCTGCAGAACGCCGCCACCGGCGAACTCGACGACGCCTACAGTCTCGTCGCTGCAAACTTTCGCCATCACAACGCATACTTTCCCGGCGACACGGAATCGCTAAAGGCCGGCATGGCTGACGCGCATAAACAATTTCCGAATACAAAGATCGAGGTGCAGCACGCCATCGCTCAAGGCGACCTGGTCGCAGTTCATTCGCGTGTGCAGCACGCGGCCGATACAGCTGCGATCGCGGTCGTGCACATTTTTCGATTTGAAGGCGACAAAATCGCCGAGTTGTGGGACGTGGGAATGGAAGTGCCGAAGGATTCGCCGAACGAGAATGGCGTGTTTTGAGTCGTGTCAGAAGCCCGACCGTAAGGGAGGGCAACTTTCGCGATCACATTCTCGAGATTGGATCCTGAGCCTCATCAATCTTGCCCTCCCTTACGGTCGGGCTTCTGACACGATCCGAATCAGGTGATAATGCTTCGCACCCTTCCTCAGCACCAAGACCTGTCCATCTATAAAATCTGAAACCGAGATCGATTTGCGTGGGTCGTCGGCGCGCACGTTGTTGACGGCGACACCGCCGCCTTGCACCAGACGCTTAGCTTCACCCTTCGACGGCGCCAGACCTGCCAGGACGAGCGCGTCACCCAAAGTAAATCCATCATTGTCGATCTGCGAGTGTGCGATTTCTGTGGATGGTACATCGGCGAAGATTTCTACAATTTGATTCACACTCAAACCACTGATCTCCTTGCCGAACAGAACCTCTGACGCGCGCACGGCTTTCTCCAGCTCGGTCTCGCCATGTAGCATCGTAGTGACTTCGCGCGCTAAGCGCCGCTGCGCTTCGCGCTTTTCCGGTGTGGTCTGCACGTTTTGTTCGAGCTGATCGATTTCTTCCTTCGACAACCACGTGAAGAACTTGAGATACGTGATTACGTCGCGATCGTCGGTGTTCAGCCAGAATTGATAGAAGCGATACGGCGACGTCAACTTTGCGTCGAGCCACACGGCGCCCGCTTCAGTCTTACCGAATTTAACGCCGGCGGTTGTGGTCACGAGCGGAAACACCAGGGCATGGGCTCTTGCACCTCGCACCCGTCGAATCAAATCGACGCCCGCGAGAATGTTGCCCCACTGATCGCTGCCGCCCATTTGCAAAGTGCATTTGTAGCGATCGAACAACACTAGATAATCGTAGGCTTGAAGCAATGGATAACTGAATTCAGTAAACGAAATGCCGTCGTCAGAGTCCAGGCGGCGGCTGATCGATTCTTTGCCCAACAGACTATTGACTGTGAAATGCTTTCCCACATCGCGCAGGAACTCCATCATCGTGATCGGCCCAAGCCAATCCGCATTATTCACGATACGCGCGGGGTTTTCTTTCGCATTGAAATCGAGAAACTGGCTTAGCTGCTCTTTGATGCCGACGAGATTTTCTTCAACTTGTTCGCGAGTCAGCAGCATCCGCTCTTTTGTCTTACCACTCGGGTCTCCGATTAAGCCTGTGCCCCCGCCCGCGATGGCGATGGGTGTGTGACCAAAGCGCTGCAGACGCGCCAGTCCCATGATCGGCAAAAGCGATCCCACATGCAGGCTTGGCGCAGAAGGATCGAAGCCGATGTAGGCCGTCACTTTTTCTTTCGCAAGCACTTCGCGCAGCTCGGGCGTCGCTTCATAGACCATCCCACGCCATTCTATTTCGTCGTACAGGTTCATCGGCCTGTCATCATAGCAAGTTTAGTTAAGACCCTCGAATGCGTTGACGCTGAAAGCGTCAAATATGATAGCCCAGGGTAAGCGCGAAGCGCGTCACCCTGGGATCCTGTTAAAGAGAAATTGTTCGAGCCCTGAAGGGGCGATAGAATCGTCAGCATAAATCTCGCTATCGCTTTCAGCGAAACACGGTTCCATGACTAATCGGTGACCACGGGTGTTACTCTGGGCTGAAATTATTCAACGTCCCCGGCGTTCTTTCATATCACGAAAAGAAATGATTCGATGCAGCCGGTAACGATCACAGCGCGCGGCGCGAAACGAATTCGGCACGGCCATCTCTGGGTCTATCGCAGCGACATCGCTTCCGCGGACGAAGTTGAAGCTGGCGCGGTCGTGCGCGTCGTTGATCAAGCGAACAACTTAGTTGGCCAGGCGTTCTACAGTGACACGTCGGAAATTGCGCTTCGCTTTCTCACGACCCGCGACGAACTGATCGACCGCGCCTGGTGGCGCGAGAAATTGCGCGCATGCGCGGAGCGCCGCGCGTCGATTGCGCGCGAAACAAATGCTTACCGCCTCGTTTATTCTGAAGGCGACCTGCTCCCTTCGCTGATCGTCGATAAATACGGCGATGTTTTGGTGATGCAGACGCTTTCACAGGGCAGTGAACGTCTGAAAGATGAAATCGCTGAATTGCTTGTCGAGCAATTGCAGCCGCGCGCGATCATCGAACGCAATGATGCGCGCGTGCGCCGGCTTGAAGGGCTGGAAGAGAAAATAGGAGTCGTTTACGGAGAAGCGCCCGGTGAAATTGCTGTTAATCAGCACGGCGTGCGCTTCGTCGTCTCATCACTCGGCGGTCAGAAGACGGGAGCCTTTCTCGATCAGCGAGAGAATTATTTAGCCGCCGCGCGTATCGCTCATGGACGCGCGCTTGATTGCTTCACCTTCAACGGCGGGTTTGCATTGCACATCGCGCGGTCGTGCGACCAGGTCACCGGCGTCGACATTTCTGACGACGCGATTGCGGGCGCGCAGCGTAACGCGAAACTCAACGACGCGACGAACGTCGAATTCAGGGCGCTGAACGTCTTCGACGCGTTGCGAAATTTCGAATTGGCGGGCGAGAAATTCGATACGATCGTCCTCGATCCACCTGCGTTCGCGAAAAATCGCGCGGCGGTGAAATCAGCGGCGCGCGGCTACAAAGAGATCAATCTGCGCGCTTTGAAACTTTTGCATGTGAATGGCGTGCTGATGAGCTGCTCCTGTTCGTACCATATGCAGCCGGAAATGTTTCTTGAGATTATTCGCGAAGCGGCGCTGGACGCGCGTCGCCGTCTGCAAATTGTCGAAGTGCGCGGCCAGTCCAGCGACCATCCGGTATTGATGGGTGTACCGGAAACGCATTATCTGAAGTGTGTAATTGCGCGAACGATCGATTGATTTGGAGTACGCCGGCAAAGCGAAGCGCGACGGTGCTTTGGATCAAATATCATCCAAAGCGATGTCGCGCTCCCGCTTGCCACCGCACTCCAAATTGCTACGGCTGCATTCCCGGATCGGCTTCCACCACAACCTTCGTCGTGTAGTCCTTTCCGTTCACCGACAGCTTGACGTTGTAAGTGCCTGGCTCGAGCAGTGCCCCCTGGTTGAACAGGCCGCCGAAGCCGCCGCCACCACCGCCACCGCCGCCGCCAAAGCCACCCGGCAGGTTAGCGGGACGCGGAGGTGGATCGCCGCGCATGTTCCACTGGAAACGATTGATGCCGACTTCCTTCGTGCCCACAATATTGCGCACGACCTTGCCGGCGTAGTCGCTGATCGTAATCTTCACATCGCCGGAAGGCGCGTCCTTCAAGTAGTAGCTGATCGCCGTTCCCGGAGCCGGGTTCGCGCCGCGGAAATTCTTTGCCCCGCCGCTGTAACGGCTAAGACGAGCGTCGTTCAGCCACTCTGTGGCCGGCCGCACATCGAAGAGGAAGACATCCTTATCAAGCACCTTACTGCGTGAAAGCTGCTGCAACGGTGTGATGTCGTCGAGAATATAAATGCCGCGCGCGTGTGTGCCGACGATCAAATCGTTATCGCGTGGATGAACGAGGATGTCGTCGATGCGCAGCATTGGCAGGCCCGACATAAATGGCTTCCATTGGTGACCACCATCGAGCGAAATGAACAGACCGAAATCGGTTCCCACATAAAGCAGATCTTTGTTCTTTGGATCCTCGCGGATGACGTTGACCGGCCCGCTGGTCAAATCGCCCACAACGGAACTCCAGGTTGCGCCGTAATCATGCGTGATGTAGAGATACGGCTTCATGTCATCAAACCGATGCCCATCGACTGCCAAATAGGCGGTGCCGGCGTCAGTGCGCGAAGGCTCGATGCGACTGATGTGATACATCTCGCCCGCTTTGTCAGCGAGGATTGGCACGTTCTTCGAGATGTTCGTCCACGTTGAGCCGCCATCGCGACTTATCTGGACGGTGCCATCGTCAGTTCCGATCCAGATGATCCCAGGAACCGCCGGCGATTCGGCAATCACCACGATATAGCTGAAGCTGGTGTAGCCATCGTTCTTTGAGGCCATCGGCTCGCTGCCTTTAACGCCCATGATCGAAAGCTGATTGCGATCCACTTTTTTAGTCAGATCTACCGAAGCCGTCCACGTGTCGCCGCGATCCAGGGACTTGAAGAAGCGATCACCACCGACATACAGCACGCGTGGATTGTGCGGCGACATGACGAGCGGCGTGTTCCAGTAAAAGCGATACTGCTCGCCGGCCGGAGGCGTGGGCACAACATTCGATTGAGCGAATTGACCGCCACCAAAGCCACCAAAGCCCTGCTGTTGCGCAAAAGCCGCGAGCGCTGCCTGGGTATCCTGCGCTTCCGGCGAAGCTGCCGGCGAAGGAGATGCCGACGGATTGGCGCCACCTCTGCCACCACCGCCGCGTCGCGGAGTGCCGCGCGGACGAATGTTTACGCTGCGACCGGTGCGCAGTTCGAGCCGCGACATGTTTCCGTTCTGCGATTCCGAATAAATGATGTTGTAGTCCGTCGGATCGACTTGCGAGTAGAATCCGTCGCCACCGCCCGTGCGGAACCAATCGGCGTTGGTGATGCCGGTGGCGCCACCGCCCCCGAAGCCGCCACCACCGGTACGCGTTTGGCTTGGCCCACACCATGAACCGTTGTCCTGCAAGCCGCCGCACACGTAATAGGGCTTACGCATGTCGACGGCAACCGCGTAGAACAACGCAGCCGGAATCGTGTTGACAAATTCCCAAGTTGCGCCCTGATCGTAAGTGACATCAAGACCACCATCGTTGCCAATCAGGATATGGTTTCCGTTCTTCGGATCGATCCAGATCGCGTGATGGTCGCTGTGCGCAATTCCCGGCTGTAGTGAAGTGAACTTCTTGCCACCGTCTGTCGACTTACTGAAGTTCAATCCGCCGACGAACACATTTTCTGCATTGCTTGGATCCACCCGAATTTGGCTGTAGTACATCGGCCGGTTGTTTTCGTTGCTGACAACATGCCAGGTTTTGCCTTTGTCGTCAGACCTCCACACGCCTGCCTTTTTCGGATCGACAGGCGATGGCGTCGGCGACGCGGCGGGAGAGGCGACCGGCGTCGGGGTCGGCGTCGGACTCGGTCCGCCTCCCGCGATTGTCTCTTCGCCACCGGTGCCGGTGCTGGCGCCGACTTCGATCTGCGCGTAAACAACATTAGGGTTCGACCGGGAAACATCTAATCCGATGCGCCCGAGCAATCCTTCCGGAAAACCATTTCCCTGAATCTTTGTCCAAGTCTTTCCCGCATCGGTTGTTTTCCAAACTCCTGAGCCGGGTCCGCCGCCGTTGAAGCCCCATGAGGTTCTGCGGCGCTGGTACGAAGCCGCGTACAGGGTCTTGCTGTCTGCAGCATCCATCACGAGATCGGTGAAGCCCGTGTCTTCATCGATGAACTTGGCGTTCTTCCACGTCTTGCCGCCGTCAGTCGTTTTATAAATGCCACGTTCTTTGTTCGGTCCGAACAGATGGCCGAGCACAGCGACGTAGACGATGTTCGCATCCTTTGGATCGACAACGATGCGCGCGATCGTTTGCGAATCCGCCAGACCCATCTTGGTGAAGGTCTTGCCTGCATCAGTGGATTTGTAGATGCCGTCGCCAAACGTCGAACTTTGGCGGTTATTCGCTTCGCCCGTGCCGACCCACACGATGTCGGGATTTGACGGCGCAATCGCGATGTCCCCAATGGATGCAGACGAATAACTCTCGAAAATTGGCTGGAAAGTCGTTCCGTTATTCGTTGTCTTCCAGACGCCGCCGGTCGCGAATCCCACGTAGCAAATGTACGAATTGCTTTCGACGCACGCGATATCATCAATGCGCCCGCCCATGCTCGCAGGCCCAATCGACCGAAACACAAATCGCTTCAGCATCGGATCGGATGACCAGTTGACGGGAGTCGGCGTTGGACTCGCCGCGGGCGTAGGTGTCGGCGTTGGTGTGGGACTCTGATTCTGAGTCGCAGCCGATGACCTTGAACTCTCAGCGTTTACAGCGAAAGCGCCGAGCGTAACGACGACGACCGCAAACGAAACAACTGCGAGAAGCAGGCCTACACATTTGTGCGAATGACACGGGTGATTCATAGGGGGCTTCCTTTCGATTTGGTTATGACAGAAGACGCAGCCAAAAGATCGCGGCTGCTTCGAAGTGCGCTTACGAACCCTTAGACGTTGGGCAACTGCGCCCGGTTACAGCCGAGCGCGCGCAAACATTTAACCGATCAGGGAAGGTTAGTCAAACAAAAGTTCGCGGCTGTAAAGTCTCTGCTTAGAGCGCTGTCATCTGTGCTCGATAGCAAAAACGAGAAAAGCTTGACGCGTCAGACACACGAGATTAGAATCGCCTCGACTTACGAATTGCCGAGTTCCCCATGCTGCCGCGCACGCAACGTCAGAAAGAAGTGCTCGATTACATTACGCGTTTCCTCGCGAAGCATGGCCACCAACCTTCATACGCTCAGATCGCGCGGCACTTTGGTGTCAGTTCAAAAGCCACAATTGCGAAGCATGTCGCTGCGCTCGAGAAGCGTGGTCTGATCAAGCGCGAACACAAACCGGGAATTTTCGAACTTGGTTTGAGCATGGAAGAAGTACCGGCCGATGCTGTGTGCGAAGTTCGTCTGGTCGGTCGCATCGCCGCCGGCGTTCCCATCGATGCGATTGAAGATCCGGAAACGATCTGCGTGCCCCGTTTTCTTCTTGGCCGAGTTCGTCCGGAGCGCATCTACGCGTTGCGTGTGAAAGGCGACTCGATGATTGATGAGCACATCTGTGATGGTGACATCGCGCTCATTGAGAGTCGTAACGAAGCTCGCGATGGAGAGATTGTCGTCGCGCTGATCGATCAGGCCCGGGCCACACTCAAGAGAATTTTCCGGCGCGGCGACGAAGTTGAATTGCGACCTTCAAATGCCAGCCTTGAGCCTCTGCGACTGCACCCCTCGCGCGTGGCAATCCAGGGCGTTTTCCGCAGTTTAATGCGGCCGAGTGCATAACCGGCACGGTCGCCAGTCCCCGAAAATCTGGGTAGTTTTGCGAAGTTTCAGCGCTTTCGCTTGACTGCGTGGTCTGTGTCCTGCTCGCGCTCGAACCGGCAATCCTGAGGCTTTTTGTCTTCCCGAAGTCCGAGAAAAATCGGTTGTCGCATTCGTTCATCGGCCGTCCATTCTGAGAATTTCACCTCAGCGACCAGTTTGGGAGTAAGCCATTGTACTGGTTCGTTTGTTTTGGGCGCCTTGATGAAGGGGCTCTTTTCGGTCTTGAGCGGCTGCATCAGTTTGTAAATCGATGCCAGTAGTTTTTCATTGAACCCACCACCAGTGTGCGCAACGTAGTGAAGATCTCTTCCCTTGTAGAGTCCGCACACCAGCGAGCCAAAATATGAACGCGTACCGCGCGGTTGGGTGTAGCCACCGATTACAACTTCCGATCGCATCACTGTCTTTACTTTAAGCCAGTCGGATGTGCGCTTCTGCACGTACTTACTTGTGGCACGCTTCGCAATCATTCCCTCGAGTCGAAATTTTTCAATCTCGTGAAAGAATTGTTTACCTTCGGCTTCGACGTGATCCGAATACTTCACAAATGACGCGGGGCGAAGGATTTGTTCGAGCCGCGTTTTACGTTCAACCACGGGACAGTTCATCAAATCGTAGCCGTCGCAATAGAGCAGGTCGAAGACGAAATAGACGATCTGCGCCTTGGTTGCTCTCGCATAACTGCCGCTACGTATTCTCAGTTTGTTCTGCAGAAGCTGAAATCGCGGCATGCCATGTTCATCGAGCGCGACAATCTCGCCGTCGAGTATCGCTTGCTTCGCCTTGAGTTGTTTCGGCACGTTGGCCAGTTCGGGATACTGCGGCGTCATCTCGATTTGATTGCGCGAAACAAACCGTGCTTGTCCACGTTCGATGAAACAGACGGATCTGAATCCGTCCCACTTCGTTTCGAAAATCCATTCCGGATCAGAGAACGGGTCATCGACGAGCGTTGCGAGCATGGGCTTGATTTGCTCTGGCATGCGCCCCTTGCGCGCGCCTGCACAGATTGTCTCGATCATTTGGGTCGTGGAGCGCTTACCTGTGACCATAAGCGGAACGTTACGCAGTCGGTACCATCCGCGTGAGCGGGTGGGACCAACGAACTCCTCTGAAGTGAGTCGAGTCTCTGTCCCATTCGCTCCCGCAAATGGTACTGACCTGATGACTAAACGCTGCATGTTAGTCTAAGGGTGCGCATGAAACCGAGCAAACCATTCAAGCCCACCAAGCAACAGCTAATCGAAGCCGCCGGCAAGACTTTACCGGACGTAATTGCGCCGGATCTCAAAGTTCTCTTCTGCGGAATTAATCCGGGACTGTACACGGCCGCGGTCGGTCATCATTTCGCGCGTCCGGGAAATCGCTTTTGGCCGGCATTGCATCGCTCTGGGTTCACATCTCAGTTGATTTCCCCATTTGACGAACGCGAGTTGCTCAAACTCGGTATCGGGATCAGCAATGTGGTCCCGCACGCCACTGCTTCGGCAACCGGATTAACTCGCCAGGATTACGTTGCCGGCGGACGTGCACTTGCGCAAAAGATAAAGCGTTATCGACCGCGAATTGTCGCCATTCTCGGCATGGGCGCTTATCGCGATGCATTCGCGCGACCGAAGGCACAGGTCGGTGAACAACCGGAGCAAATTCATAACGCGCGCGTTTGGGTGCTGCCGAACCCAAGCGGTCTCAACGCCAATTACCAGTTGCCGGAACTGGTGAAGTTGTTCAGAAAGTTACGAGCGGCGGCTGAGGAATGAGTTAGGAGTTGCGATCTCGGATTTCAAATTGAGTGTCTTGATCAGACGGTGAAGTTACCGCGCCTTTCTCATGGCCGAACAATTCACTTTCGATCAACGTCTCGGTCAGTGTCGCGCAATTGCGACAAAAGGCTTGTTCAGGGATTCCTAACGTTGAAATGAACGATTCGATAATGCGAAATGGTGCGACCGATCATGGCGTGAAATCTAAACGGATTCTTTTCGCGAGCAGACGCTGACTAACGCCAGAACAACGTCAGGACGACGTCGTTTTCGAATGAGCAGCGCGCATTCTCTCGCGAAGCGTTAGCAGATTCAAGAGAAAAAGAATGATGACAGCGAGTTTGAGGAATGGAGTTCGCGTGAAACCTTGCGAGAGGACATGAGCAAATGATTAGAAAACTGAAATCGGGGAAGTATCGACTTTATTCGCGGAAGAAGGATCCAACGACAGGCAAGCGACGGAATCTTGGGACCTTCGATTCACGTGACGCGGCGGAAAAGCACGAACGCGCGGTCCAATACTTCAAGCGTCATTGACGTGGCATCGGTCTCTTGAAATCACGCGTAAGATGCGCAGCCACTTAATTAGAGCATTTTCTTCAGCGCCAATGCATTCTTAATCGCGTGACCTTCCGGGTCGTTGTTGAAGTAGAAGTAGACGTTTTTCGACTGTTTTCGCCAACGCCTAATCCGACGCGCCCATGCTTTCAACGCGCTGTTCGGATACGAGCCGCCGTATTTCGATTCGGTCCCGTGCATGCGCACATAAATGAAATCTGCGGTGACTTCCTGAGGCGAGTCGTAACCGATCTGATGATAGAAACAAAGCGCCGCATTATGCGCTCGTAGCAGATCGTAGACTACATTCGTGAACCAGCTCTCGTCGCGAAATTCGAAGGTGTAGCGATGCGCGCGCGGCATCGCGGAGAGAAACGCCTCGAGGCGCCCAACGTTTACCTTCCAGCGTGGCGGCAGTTGAAAAAGGATTGGCCCTAGTTTCTCGCGCAACCTTTCGACGCGTACGAAGAACTTTTCAGTCGATGCCTTCGGCGACTTTAACTTTTTCATGTGCGTCGTGAAACGGCTGGCCTTCACGGCGAACACGAAATTTTCGGGCACGATTTCTCGCCACGTCTTGAATGATGTGAAGTTCGGCAAATGATAATGCGTCGCGTTAATCTCAACCGTGTCGAAGTGCTCGGCATAGAACGCAAGCATGTTCTTTGCCGGAAACTTTTCCGGATAGAACGGACCAAGCCAGTGTTTGTAATTCCAGCCGGAAGTTCCAATGTGGATTTGTGTTGCCATAAATTGCTTAGTCTGTGATGCCTTGGTTAACGACAAGACGGTATCTGGCTTCAAAACTGCAATCACAGACTGAAGTCTATGCCACTGGTTTGACTGCAACTCCTATGCTTAAATGTCGCTTGAAACATTTTCATGACTGATTTTCTCTCGCAACTCAATCCGCAGCAGCGCGAAGCAGTGCTGGCCGGTGACGGCCCGCTGCTAATTTTGGCGGGCGCGGGCTCTGGCAAGACGCGCGTGATCGCACATCGCATTGCTTACTTGATCGCCGAACGGGGCGTCTGGCCACGCAACATTCTCGCAGTCACTTTCACGAACAAAGCGGCTGAGGAAATGCGCCATCGCGTCGGCAAACTTCTCGAGGGTTTGGATGTCGGCAGTGTTCCACTGATCTCAACCTTTCACAGCCTGTGCGTGCGGATTTTGCGGCGAGACATCGAAGCGCTGAACGCCGGCTACACGCGCTCGTTCACGATTTACGATCAGGACGACACGGTACGGCTCACGCGAAACTGCATGCGGGAACTTGGGCTTGATGATAAGCAACTGGCTCCCCGATCCGTGCAAGCGGCGATCAGTGCGGCCAAGAATCGCGGCGAAGACGCGGAAGCGTTCTCGGCCAAAGCGCAGTACATCGACGAGCGGCGCGCCAGCATTGCGCGCGTGTTCCAGCTTTACGAAGAGCGGCTGCATAAAAATAATGCGCTAGATTTCGACGACCTGTTGATCAAAACCGTGCGGTTGCTGCGGGATGTGGCCGAAGTCCGAGAGCGTTACAACGATCGATATCGGTACTTGCTGGTTGATGAGTATCAGGACACGAACCAGTTGCAGTTCGGGTTAATTCGGTTGCTAACGGAAAAGCAGCAGAACATCTGCGTGGTAGGCGATCCCGATCAATCAATCTATCGTTGGCGCGGCGCGGACATTACGAACATCCTCAAGTTTGAAGAGCACTTTCCCTCCGCGAAAGTCATTCGGCTGGAAGAGAACTATCGCTCGACGCAGAATATCCTCGATCTCGCGAGCGGCGTCATCAAGCACAACGTTGAGCGCAAAGAGAAAGCGTTGTGGACGCAAAATTCGGCCGGCGAAAAGATTCGTTATTACCAGGCCATGGATGCGGAATCGGAAGCGCGCTTTGTAGCCGCCAAAATTCAGGAGCACCTGCGTGTTGACGCTGACATTCACACGGCGGTGTTGTACCGGACGAACTCACACTCGCGCGTGTTTGAAGAAGCAATGCGCCGCGCCGGGCTGGCTTACAACATCGTCGGTGGTTTTTCGTTTTACGAGCGGATGGAAGTGAGGGACATCATTGCCTATCTGAAATTGGCAATGAATCCGCACGACTCGATCGCATTGCAACGAATCATCAACACGCCGCCGCGGGGTATTGGGAAGACGACTCTCGATCAAATGGAAGCCCGCGCACGCGAATTTGGCATTTCTTATTGGGCGGCGATCTCCGATCTGGTTGAAGATGATCGGCAGCTTTCGGCACGCGCCGTGGCAGCCCTGGCGAATTTTCAGCGCGTGGTAAACGGTTTAGCTGCGAAGGTTCAGCAAGTAACTCAGCCGGCCGAATCTGATGACAATGAAAACGCAATTGAAGGCACGGTAGAGTCAGCCTCGCCGGTTTCAGACCTGGTGAAAGCTGCGATTCTCGATACGGGATACGAGAATGCGCTCAAGTCGGAAAACAACGAAGAAGCCGAAGCGCGATTGGAAAACTTGCAGGAGTTGGTGAACGCCGCCGTCGACTATGACGAACAGGGTGCGCAGGGCCTGCTTGATTTCATCGATCACTCGGCCTTAGTAGCTGATACTGACCAATACAAAGCAGACGTAGCAGTGACGTTGATGACCGCGCATTCGGCTAAAGGCCTCGAGTTTCCGCTCGTCTTCATTGTCGGTTTGGAAGACGGATTGTTTCCGCACTCGCGATCTTTGAGCGACGCGTCGGACATTGAAGAGGAACGGCGCCTCTGTTACGTGGCGATGACACGGGCTGAACGATTCCTGTACGTAACGCATGCGGTAAAGCGCCGGGTGTACGGTGAAGAACTCGCCTCAGAGCCGTCTCAGTTTCTGAATGAGATGCCGCTTGAGCTCATCGATGACGTGTCGCATGGACGATCCTGGTTGTCGTTCGCACGAGGTTCATCTGCGGTCGAAGAAGACAATCACCTCACCTCTCATCGGGAAACGAAGGCGCGTGCAAAGTATGAAGGGAAGACGTACGACAGCGCCCAATCCATTGCTGAGTTTTTCCGCGATCGGTCGGCGCGGATGGGCTCCCCAAGAGTCCAAAGTCCGACGTCCAAACTGCAAAGTTCGAGCAGCCGCACTGGAGCGGTAAGCTCTTCGGCGGTCAACAGCCAAGGGGCGGGTGCGGGACATTGGGTGCCGGGCTCGTACGTGCGCCACGCAAAGTATGGCAGGGGTTTGGTTCTGCGTCGGGAAGGCTCCGGCGACCAAATCAAGTTGACCGTCAGTTTTCCCGGTTACGGCCAGAAGAAACTCGTCGAAAAGTACGCTGGCCTGGAAAAAGCTTAAGAAACTATCCGACCCTGTAAGGCCTCCCTTCAATACCTCCGACATCGCAAGTCCGCCACAAAGATTTTGCAATGAAATCGTACACTCCTGAGGGCCCACTTCGTTGGACATGGCCAGATCGGTGTGCTAGCCTCTTCGGCGTCGTACAGCGAACCTCGTCGTCAAGCAGGGTTCGCTTTCTTTTTGAGCTTTAAGGCTTTATCTAACGTCGTCATTGCTTGCCCTTGCGGGTTTAATTCGACGAACCGGTCTTTTCAGAGCAGCGTTTCAGGAACTTTAGCCCTAGCTTCGGCTTTAACGTCTTCAGTCTCCTAGCCGAAGGACGAGTCATAGGCGACTCTCGCGCTCGCTGCTGAAAAGTTGGCAAAAACTATCGGACAGGAGAACCCGACTTGAAGAAGATCACCTCGATTTTGGGAAGCGCCTTAGGTGTGCTTCTCGTCTTTTCAGTAATTTCCTACGCTAAATCATTAATTCAGTCGCAAAATCCAAAGCCGGCGTCTCAGGAGAAAGTCCTTGAGGTCGCTGGTCAAATACCTGAGACGGCACCGGAAACCGTTCCCGTTAAGGCTGCTGAAGCGGCTCCCGTGAATCCGTTCCAGGTCTTCTCCGCC
Organism: uncultured bacterium; assembly: GCA_965653675.1. GTDB lineage: Bacteria > Acidobacteriota > Blastocatellia > Pyrinomonadales > Pyrinomonadaceae > UBA11740. The sequence goes on along the minus strand of CBFHBA010000010.1, from coordinate 176,279 downwards.
ACGGCTTACAGCCTGCACGGCAGGACCTCAAGTGGCCAGTCAGTAACGCGCGGACTGATTGCGGCCGACCCGCGGGTGTTGCCGATTGGAACTCGCGTGCGGGTCGAAGCCGGCCCTTGGACCGGTGAATATCTGGTCGCAGATACTGGCGGGGCAATTAAAGGCCGCAAGATCGACATCTGGACACCATCATCGCGTGAGGCAATGCAGTTTGGGCATCGCACCGTGAAACTGACGGTGCTCTCGCTGCCCGGTGCGCGCCCAAAGTCCGCCAAGGCCCAACCCAGGACTGTTACGGTTAAGGCGACGACGACCGACACTGCGACCGACAAGGAGAAGTAACTCCGATCGTCGCACCCAACTCAATCGATTAACAAAACAGTTTCGAATCGAAGGCGGGAGCAATCCCGCTTTTCTTTTTTTAATCGGCAGCAGTTAAGATGCTGCGGTGGATTCCAAAGCGTCGTGCGCAGCAGTTTTGGTTGAGGTTTGGCGTGGACCAATCATCGAATCGCTGCATCGCGGTCATTTGATCGCCGTCGATGGCGAAGGCAAAACGATTACGGAATTGGGCGACCCGGCAACCGTTACGTTCATTCGTTCCTCCGGAAAACCCTTTCAGGCAATTCCACTGGTAGCTTCGGGCGCCGCCGATCGATTCGGTCTCAGCGAAAAGGAGATTGCGATTGCTTGCGGCTCCCATAGTGGCGAACCAATTCATGTTGAGACCACCTCATCGATTCTGCGAAAGATTGGTTTGGACTCGAGCGCGCTAAAGTGCGGAGTTCACGAACCGTTTAGTGCTGAAGTTGCGCGCGACCTGGTGAAGCATCGACAACAGCCTAACGTTCTGCAGAATAACTGTTCGGGAAAGCACGCGGGAATGTTGGCGCTGGCGAAACATCTCGGTGCGCCGACCGAAAGTTATGACAGTCCCGAGAATCCGGTTCAGCAGCAGATTCTCCGCGCCGTTTCCGAATTCTCAGAGATACCGCAGCAAGAGATCGCAATTGGTATTGACGGTTGTTGTGTTCCTGTTTTCGGACTTTCCGTCCGCGCGATGGCGTTAATGTACGCACGTTTTGTCCAGCCGCCAGCGCGCTTTAATTTGAACGTGAGAAATGCTTGTCGCCGGATCTTGCACGCAATGATCACTTATCCCGAAATGGTTGGCGGGACGAAGGATCGTCTGGACACGGAGTTGATTCGCGCCGCCGAAGGCAGATTGATTTCAAAAATTGGCGCTGAAGGTGTGTACACGGTCGGCGTCCTGCCGGGCGACGAGTGGCCGACGGGAATTGGTTTCGCTTTGAAAATGGAAGACGGCGATGACAAACGCGCGCGTCCACCGGCGGTAATCGAAGCTTTGCGGCAGCTGCGCGTGCTGCGCGAGACCGAAATAAGTTCGCTCGCTGCCTACGCACCGACGCCGATTACTAACCGCTTGGGGCAACGCGTGGGAGAGGCGCGTGCCGCATTTTCTCTCAGTGTTAGCAACTAATGACTGCCACATCGAGCGTGAATGAGCCTGTGCTGCTGCGCGATTCAGCCGGACGGATCGATTACGATTCCATTCCCGATGTCATTCAGTGGTTCCTCGACTATGACGAGCGCGTGGCGATCGTCAAACATCCGAAAATTGAGGAGCTGTTTCAGTGGAAGCAGCAACAAAGCCGCGATGCGGGTGAAGACGTTTTCAACTTCAACCGCGCTGAGGATCGACTGGCGATTGGTATCATTCAGTCGCTCGCCAGGAATCCGACTGAGGACGCTTTGCACAGTTGGATTGCACAGTTGCTGAATACTCTCAACAGCGCATCGAAGGCAACTGAAAACGTTGGGCAAGCGTATACCTTGGAAATGGACAGCGCTTCAGTCGTAAACGAGTCAGCAAAGATTCCCAGCGCGTCCGCAAGAACGGATTTCCTGATCAACTGTTGGCTCGAAACGTTGTGCACAGCCGAGATTCGCGTGCTCGGTTGGCTGTACCGAGAAATGTATCGACGGCCATTCCATCCGGATAATTTTTAGGACACGACCATCGATCCAATTACCTTCAAAATCCTCGTCAGCATTGCCATCGTCGTCATCGCGACGGCGCATGGTTACGGCGCTGCCTGGCTGGCGATCTGGATGCTGTTTCATCCTTACCAACCGGTAAAACTCTTTGGCGTCACCATTTGGCCGCAGGGCATGATTCCACGGCATCGTGAGCGGCTCGCTCAGTCGATTGGCAATGCTGTCGGCAACGAATTGGTGTCGCAAGAAACAGTCTTTAATGCGCTGTTCGAGACCGGATTTTTCAATCGGAAGGTCGAAGGCTTCGTGTACGCCTACACGACCGAACTTCTCTCAAACGTTTATCCGTCGCTGATCGAAGCGCTGCCCGCGGGCGCGCGTGCGCCGGTGCTCGACACGATTGCGGCCCTGCAGTACCGCCTGGCTGAACACATCGCGTCAGTCTTGAAGAGCGAGCAAACAGCCGATGCGATTGAAAAATTTGTCGACCGGCAAGTCGATAAAGTTTTGCAGCAGCGGCTAAATGAAACCATCAGTGAGCAGACTTTCGAACAAATTCTGAAGTTCGCTCAAGGTCGATTTCACGATCTCGTGAACGATGAGAACTTTGAAAGGAACGTCAGCCAGTTTGTCAGTGATCGACTCGGCGATTTGGCCGGCACGCACGCGACCCTGGCGGAGATGTTCACTCCAGAGACCGTTGCGCTTATCAAGGATCGAATCGCGCAGCAGGTTAAGCCGATAGCGGATCATCTGGCCGACATTGTCACCAGTCCGACGACGCGAAATCAGATCGGTGGCCTAATCAAAAGGGAAGTCGACGATTACTATCGCGACCTTTCGTTCTTCAAGAAGATTTTCATTTCGCGCGAGCGCATCTATCACGAGGTTGACGACCTGGTGCACGCAACCATGCCGCGTCGCGTCGATGAATATTTACGCGGCGCAGCGTTTGCGAATGAAGCCACAAACTTTCTGAACGCGACCGTCGACAATTTCATGTCGCGGCCGCTGAGTGAACTTGTCGGACAAGTTTCATCCGAGCGCTTCGAAGCGATCCGTCGTGAAGCGGGCGCTCGCTTTGTCGCGATGGCGCGCAGTCCAGAATTGGAAAAGTCCGTCGCAAACTATTTGGCTGACGCGATCGAGCGCCTGCGGCCGCAAACACTCGGAGAATTGCTTGAAACCTTGAATCCCGATTCGGCGCCGCGCGTGAAGAGTTTTCTCACAAAAAGCCTGCTAACGGTGCTGGCGCGCGACGACACTGCGCGCACAATTAACGCGATTCTCAGCACGCAAATCGAACGGTTTCTCGTTGCCCCAATTGGCAAGCTCGCTGATCACATGCCCGAAGGCGCGATCGAAAAGGCGAGCGCCGCGCTGACAGAGAAGATAACTGCGGCTGCGCGGGAACGTTTGCCGGCCGCGATTGCTGAGTTTGACGTAGGTGGTTTGGTGCGAAAGAAAGTCTCCGAATATCCGGTCGACAAGTTAGAACAACTTGTGTTGATGGTCGCCCAGCATCACTTGAAAACGATTGAACTCTTTGGTGCGATCATTGGTTTTTGGATCGGCGTGGGCCAGGCGATCTATTTTTGGTTTACTTACGTGCCGAAGTAATGATTTGGAGTGCGCCGGCAAGCGCAGCGCGACGGCGCTTTGGATCGATTGTCACACACTTCAACAAAATCCAAAGCGACGTCGCGATACGCTTGCCGCCGCACTCCAAAATTTTTCAGTTGACATTCATCGCGAGAGATCATAAACATTTGGATTCGTTGAAAGGAGTTCCCGAATGACGTACGTCGTTGCTGAACCATGTGTTGATTGCAAGTATACGGATTGTGCCGCAGTTTGTCCGGTAGAAGCTTTTCACGAATTGCCGGATCGCCTTTACATCAACGCCGACACCTGCATTGATTGCGACGCGTGCGTCCCTGAATGTCCTGTCGAAGCGATCTTCGCCGACAACAATGTTCCCGATCAATATAAAGAGCCGATCGATTGGCTGAAACTCAATATTGACGAAGCGCCGAACTATCCTGTTATCAGCCAGAAAATTCCGGCGTTGCATGGTCCCAACTGCAGCGGCCCCGCTGAATAGCTAAATAAAAATTGTTTTGTGATTGATCGCCGGCACTGGCTGAAGTGTGCCTGTGAGAACTACGCGCCGAACTCGTCAATCTGGCGAAGGAGACGCTTGGCGTCTTCGGATCCGAATTCCTGAGCCTGTCGCTCAAGCACCGTGCGCGCCACTTCAGCGTCAATCGGATCGTGAAGCAAGGCGGCGAGGAGAAAAGTGGGCGCCTGAGCCAGCACCTCATGCGCGAGAGCACGCACGACTACGTTCCCTGATCGAGCGAGATCGCACAACTCGCTCGGCGCCAGTCGCTGTGACATTGCATTCGCCAGTTGGTCGAGACGGGCAAATTCGCGCCGCGAATGTGCGCGTTGAATCAGTTGCGCGAAGACTTCCGCCGATTGTGTCTGCTCGCTGAGCATTTGTGCGCAGGCATCGGCTAGTTCCTGCGCGCGCTTCGTCGGTTCGTCAGCGGAGGGTTCTTTTCGCTCGGCGCGTTCATCGAGCGCCGCCAGCAGCTCGCTTAGCTCTCGATCCGTGCGCGGATCGTACGCGCCGCCTCGTGCGGGCGCTGGGGCCGAAGGCGATTTCCACGCGCGCTCGACCAGGCTGCGAGTCGCCGGGCGCAAACCATCCCAGGCATTTCTCACGCGGGGTCCAAAGTCTTCCAAGCTCAGGGGTGCATCAACCTTCATCAGACAGTGGCAGTTTACCACACGCGCTACAACAAAATCGGCAATGTGTTAAGCTTGCTTGCTCACACGCTACTGTATTCAACAGAGGCTCAGAGATGGCTATCAGCGAACAATTACTCGAGATTTTGGTTTGCCCCGCCGATCACGCGAAGCTGGAACTAAGGCCAGACGGCAGCGGATTGAGGTGTATGCAGTGCCGACGCGTCTATCCAATTCGCGACGACATTCCGGTCATGCTAATCGACGAAGCAACGATTGAAGATGAACAGCCTCCGGGAAATAATTGAGTCATCGCCGAGCGTTCGACAGCTTGCGTCAAATGCGCCGGTTACCAGCAACGAACCGCAGGCGCTTGGGCCGTCGCGGTGGGATTGGTCGGAGGTGCGGCGCGTGCTCGTCGTGCGACTGCGCTCGATTGGTGACACGGTCCTGACAACACCCGCGCTTTTCGCTCTGCGAAGATTTCTTCCGGACGCCCAGATCGATATTCTGCTGGAGGATTGGGTCGCGCCGGTTCTCGAAGGATCGGACTTAGTCGATCGAGTCATCACACTGCCACGCGATAGCACATCGGCACGCGCGCGCCTTGCCCGTGAATTGCGCGGCACTCGCTATGACCTTGTTTACAATTTACACGGCGGGACTACTGCGACGTTTCTCACGCGCGCAACCGGCGCAAAGCATCGGGTCGGTTTCGAAAACTATCGATACGCGCGGTTGCACAATCACGTGGCTCCCTCATCATTGACGATCTGGCAGAGACCAACACTGCATTCGGTTGAACAGCAACTCGCGCTGATTGGCTGGACCGGCGTGCCGGTCACCGATCGGCCTGCCACGCGTTTGACGGTGACACAATCGGCATCGATCTCAGTTGCACAAAAACTTGAGGACATAGGTTTCGATGGCAGCGAATCAATCGCAATGATTCATCCGACGGCCGCCTTCGATACGAAGCAGTGGTCAGTCGAAAAATTTGCGCGCGTGAGTGAGGAGCTGCAGACGCGCGGGCTTGCCCCGCTGGTCGTTGTAGCTCCAAACGAGAAAGAAACCGCGCAGGCATTGATTGCAGAGTCTGTGGCAAGGCCGGCGTCCTTGTCTGATTTGTCTTTGCCTGAAGTGACTGCATTGGCAGCACGCGCGAAGCTCTTTGTTGGCAACGACAGCGGCATCGCGCACATCGCCGCAGCCACCGGCGTGCCTTGCGTTGTCATCTTCGGCTCGTCAAATCGAAATCATTGGCGGCCATGGACTACGCAGCCAAACGAGATCGTTTTCGAAGAATTGCCATGCCAGCCTTGTCACGGATATTTTTGTGCTGAGTTCGATAAGCCGGAGTGCATCCTGCGTGTACCGGTCGAACGGGTGGTGGCAGCCGTCGATCGAATTCTGAATGACACCAAAGCCGTCGTACAAGGATGACTGCGGCCACCATCAACAAAAAGAGAACTGAACAGATTCTCGCTACTGCGCGGGACCGCCGCATCGTCGTTCTCGGCGACGTAATGCTGGATGAATTTATCTGGGGGGATGTCTCGCGCATTTCGCCGGAGGCGCCGGTGCCGGTTGTCGACGTGAAACGGGAATCGACGCACCTTGGTGGCGCTGCCAACGTCTTGGCGAACTTGCTAAGCCTCGGAGCGGACGGCTGTGTTGTCGGGATCATCGGCAATGATTACGCAGCCGACCGCATTCGTCTTTCGCTTAGAGAGAAGAGCGCCAGTCAACGTGACGAGTTTCTGATCGCGACTGACGGCCGGCCCACGACCATCAAAACGCGCATCATCGCGCATCATCAAATGGTCGTGCGCGCCGATCGCGAGAACCGCACGCCCGTAAACGGCGAAATCGAGCAGCGCGTCATTTCAGTGGCGCTCGCGGCGCTCCAGGACGCGCACGCACTGGTCGTTTCGGATTATGACAAGGGAGTGATTACCCGCCGGGTCCTCGAATCAGTGTTGCCTGAGGCATACCAACGCATGCCGGTATTGATCGACCCGAAGCTGCGTAACTTTGATTGGTATCAGCCCGCGACCCTGGTTACGCCCAATCATCACGAAGCCTTTCGCCTGACCGGCGTCGAAGATACGTCGGACGACCCATTGCCAACCGCCGCCGCACGGATCCGGGAAATCTTGTCATGCGATGCGGTTCTGATCACGCGCGGCGATCGGGGCATGGTGCTTTTTGAACGGGACAATCCGCCCGTGAAAGTAAAAACGGCAGCGCGCGAAGTTTTCGACGTGACGGGGGCGGGCGACACAGTGATCGCGACGTTGGCCTTGGCACTCGCGGCCGGTGCGTCGATGACCGAGGCCGCGTTATTAGCGAACCAGGCCGCGGGAATTGTGGTGGGCAAACTCGGCACCGCCACGGCAACCCGCGACGAAGTTTTAGATTCCATTGAGTGACATGACCAAACGAACCGCACTTGTTCTGCTCTTAACTGCTCTGCTGGCGCCGTCGGTGCATTTGGTTTCGGCGCAGGATGAGCAACGTCCGCGCACGACGACGAACGCGGCGACTACTTCAAGCGCTCCGACGCGAAGTGCGGTCGACGCGCCGCGCACGGTTGATGAATTAAAGTCGCGCATCGAACAGATCGTGCGGCAGCCGGCCCTCGAGCCCGGTTTCTTCGCCGTCAAAATCGTTTCTCTCGATACCGGGACGGTGGTTTACGAACAGGAAGCGAATAAGTTTGTGCGGCCGGCGTCGAACATGAAGCTCTACACAGTTGCGACGGCGTTCGATCGCCTGACGCCGGATTTTCATTTCATCACTTCAGTTTATGCGAAAGAAAAGCCTGACGATGGAAAGGTGAAAGGAGATCTGGTGATCTATGGTCGCGGCGATCCGTCGATCGCGGCGCGCTTCAACGACGGAGATTATTTTAGACGCATCAACGACCTTGCCGATCGAATCGTTGCCGCTGGTGTGAAACGCGTGAAAGGCGATCTGGTCGGTGACGAAAGTTACTTCAATGGCGCGCCGCTCGGCAGCGGTTGGGAATGGGACGATCTTACGTGGTCGTATGGCGCGCCGGTGAGCGCACTAAACATCAACGATAACGCGCTGGATTTGAATGTGAAACCGGCTGATCGAGTCGGCGCGCCGGTCTTGGTCACGACGGGTCCACCCGCGGCTTCATTCGTCACGATTGTGAATCGCGCGACTACTTCGGCGCGCGGCTCACTCAGTAACTTGCGTATCTATCGCGGCCTCGGCGCGAACACCATTGAACTTTTCGGTACCTTGCCACTCGGCGATGCGGGATTTGTGGGCGGGGTTGCGATTCAAGATCCCGCGCTCGCATTCGTGACGATGCTGCGTGACGCGCTGGTGAAGCGCGGCGTGAAGATCGACGGTCGCGTGCGAACGGTGAACTGGCGCAGCGGCGGAAGCGTTGTAACCAGCGATGGTTCGCGCAGTGCATCTGCGCCTGCATTAGTTGAAGTTGCTAGTTTGCAGTCCCCGCCGTTCAGTGTGGTTGCCGCCCACACGCTAAAACCCAGCCAGAACCAATACACCGAACTGATTCTGCGCACGCTTGGGAAGACTCAGACTGCTGTCGCGAACGACGGTGCGCGTCTGCGAGATGATGAAGAAGCGGGATTGGAAGTCGTTAGACACTTCTTGCGCCAGGCTGGTGTCAATGACAACGATGTCGAATTGAATGATGGTTCAGGTTTGTCGCGCAACGATCTGATTTCAGCAAACACAACGGTGCAGTTGCTGACGTTCATGACCAAGCACAAGTACTTCGAGCAATTTCGCGAAGCGCTGCCGATCGCTGGTGTTGACGGCACGTTGCGCACGCGGATGCGTGGGACGCCCGCCGAAGGAAATGTGCGCGCGAAAACCGGCTCGCTCAGTTCAGTGGCTTCATTGTCGGGTTATGTGACGACGGCCGGCGGTGAACATCTCGTATTCTCGATGATGCTGAATAATTACCCGGACGCCTCGGCCGTGCGCCGCGACTCGATCGATGCGATTGCGGTGTTGCTTGCTTCGTTCTCGGGGAAGACGCAGTAGCGAGGTCAGTACCGCTCCCGGTACTGACTCATTGCCGAAGATCCAATTACAGAGAACCCGATGGCAGTTAAAAACATAATCGAGGATTGGCGCGATGTTCGAAACGGCTTGATCGACGAAGCCAATCAAATCCCGGCGGAACATTTTGGCTTTCAACCCGCGCCCGACACGCGCTCAGTGCGACAGCTTCTGCAACACCTGGTTGAGTCGCAGAAGTTTCTCGTCAGCGAAGCTTGCCGCCCGGATACGAACCTAATGCGCGCTTCATTTGCCGATAGTGTCAAGACAATGTGCCCCCTGCGAGGTTATTAAGTAATGAGGACTGAGGACTGAGGGCTGAGAGTTGAGAGATTTGTATTTTTGCTCAGTCCTCAGTCCTCATGACTCAGTCCTGAGCGAATATGCGCTTCACTAAATTCCAGGGCTTTGGCAATGACTACATTGTTTTCGAAGCTGAACAGCTGGCCGGCGTCAGAGACCTGGGTGACTTCGCGCGCCGCATTTGCAATCGTCACTACGGCGCGGGCGCTGATGGAATCGCGATTGCGCAAGGCGCGGCCGACGCGAAATCAGATTTTCAAGTTCGCATTTTCAATCCCGACGGCAGCGAAGCCGGCATGTCCGGCAACGGCACGCGCTGCGCCGCGGCATATCTTTTCTTTCGAGGTCTTTGGACGAACAAAGAACTCAGGCTACAAACACGCAATGGCGTGAAACGTTATCACCTGCTCAGCCGCGAAAACGGATCATTTCTCTTCAAATCAGAGCTAGGACAACCGCGTTTTGATTCCGCGTCGATTCCCATGACGACCAACGAGTCGCTTGATCGAGTCATCAATTTTCCTCTGGTGGTTGACAACCAAACGCTGCAGGTTACGGCGTTGCAGATGGGCAATCCGAATTGCTGCATCTTCGTCAACGATTTCGACAAACTGGATTGGCGGCGGCTCGGGCCACTCATCGAAAACCATCCGCAATTTCCGGAACGGACGAACGTCATCTTTATTCGAGTGCGCGATCGGGCGAACATCGACGAACGCATTTGGGAACGCGGCGTAGGCGAAACTGAGAGCTCCGGCACTTGTTCGTGCGCGGCCGTGGTAGCTTCGGTAATAAACGGAAAAACAGGCCGCATAGTTGATGTTCATGCGCCTGGCGGCTTGATTCCGATCGAGTGGCGCGGAGACGGCGAGGTCGTGCTGACGGGTCGCGCTGAAGTGGTTTACAATGGCGAATGGTTGGGCGAACTACCGTAGTCCCCTGAAGTCACAAAGTTTTATCTGAGGATCCCTCTCTTGCCAATCAAACGCTTTACCCTCAGGTCTTCTCAGTGCTGTATTGTCGCCGTATGTTTAATTTCGGTCGCTGCGCTCGCGGGCTGTGGCGGCAAGGCTGCGTCTGAGACGAAAGCCGAGCCGCGCATTGAGAAACTAAAACCGCCAACGTCAGTGCCGATGTGGTTAGGCAATCCGACGCGCAGTTTCTTCGGCTCTGGCCCGATGCCCAAATCGTTGAAAGCTTATTGGAGTTTTACGACCGGGTTCACGCGCGGACGCCTGCATGACGATCCGTGGGGCGGATCGGGCTGGCCAGGACAACCGGCGATCGTCGGCGATCGCGTCTATTTCGGATCGGCGGACAGCTATGTCTACTGTGTTAACAAATGCGACGGCAGCCTTATCTGGAAATTTAAGACGACCGATAGCGCAAAGTCATCGCCTTGCGTGGTGGGCGATCGACTGGTGATCGGAAATCTCGACCATACTGTTTATTGCTTGAACGCAAACGACGGAACGCTCGTTTGGAAATATCAGACGGGGTTCGAGACTGACTCTTCATCGTCGATCGTCGACGATCGCGTGTATATCGGCGGCGAAGATCATTTTTATTACTGCCTCGATCTGAAAGACGGCAAGATCATTTTCAAGACCCAACTCGGCGGTTCGGTCGAAGGCGGCACTACGGTCGTTGGCGATCGTATTTATGTTGGCACTGAGGCCGGCGATCTTTTCTGCTTAAATCGAAACGACGGGTCGATTGTTTGGAAGGCGCGCATCGGCGCCGATTCAAACTCCACCCCCGCCGTCGTAAATGGATTCGCATACACGGCGGCTGAAGATGGAATCATTCGCTGCTACAAACAGGACACTGGTGATCTGGTTTGGACTTACAAGGCCGAAGGCGGCCTGAACCAGAAGACAAAAGAAAAGAATGGATTTTGGGCGAGCCCCATCGTCTTGAAGAATCGCCTCTACATCGGTTGCAACAGCGGCTACATGTATTGTTTGTCAGCGGACAAAGGCGAACTTATTTGGCGGCATCAAGTGCGCGCCGCGATTTGGGGCACATCGCCCGTCGTCGATGATCGCGTGGTCTTTGGCGACAAGAGTGGTTACGTCTACATTCTGTCAGCCAGTAATGGCGATCGGATCGCCGAACTCAAAATTGGCGACAATGTTGATGCGACCCCGGCGATTCTCGATGGACGAATCTATGTGGGCGCCTTCAATGGCAAGTTTTATTGTTTAGGCGAAGACCCGGCTGCCAGCTCTCAGCTGCCAGTTGTCAGCCAAACGCCTCGTGCCCGAAATTAGCGTGGCCTTACTGATGGTTGCGAGCTGATACTGCCGTGCTCTTACTGGTCGACAATACCATCGAAGGAATCGGCTCAAGTCCGCGCGAGATTCGTTCCGCGCTCGAACGGATCGAGCCCGGCGTGCGCATCGTTACCGAGCGTTTCGAGAAAATCTCTCCCGAGCACGTCAGGACACTCAATCCTTCGCATATTTTCCTGAGCGGCCAAAGTCATCCGTGGGATCGCTACTCGCGCGAAGACCTGGCGGGCGTTTTTCATGTAATCCACCACGCGCGGCAGCCGATTCTTGGCGTCTGCGGTGGACAACAACAGATTGCGCTCGCTTATGGCGCTCCGGTCGATCTGATTGAAAGGATTGCGCCCGGTGAAGGCTACGAGGGTGCGTTGCGCGAGCGTGGTTATTGTTCTGTGGATCTAAGAACCGAGAACGGAATCTTTGACGATCTACCGGAAACGATAACTGTTTGGGAATCTCACTGCGACGAGGTGAAGAAGCTGCCCCCGGAATTTATCTGCACTGCAACGAATGAAACGTCTCAGATCCAAGCCATGCAGCACGCTTCAAGACCATTGTTCGGCGTGCAGTTTCACCCTGAACTCTTCGACGAAGAGCATCCGCACGGAAGAATAATTCTGGAAAACTTTTTGAAGTTGTAATGTACGACAGGCTGCTAGCCTGTCGGTGGCGACGCAGGCTGGCAGCCTCCCGTTACACCCGCACGGGATGTTCCTTCGCGTAGGAATATGCTGTGTACGCCGCGATAATGTGGCAGATCCAACCGAGCGTGCCACCGGTGCCAAACCAAAATCCCGGAGTGAAAATAAGCCAGAGAATTCCTGCAAGAATTCGCCCGTTATAAAGCTGTCCGACCCCGGGAATGATTAAACTCAGAATGCCTGCGAGCATTGGATCGCGCATTTTTTCGAACCCTCCGCGTAAAAATATACGCTGGGTTTTGTCCGTTTGTTCGCAGTTTGTGAGGAAGTAGTTAAGAGCGCGGTCCCGTGGTCTAGCGAGCGCCAGCATTCATCCATGCCGGTCGTTGCGCTTCAAATCTCGCGATAGCATCCGCATGTTTCAAAGTGAGATCGATATCGTCGAGTCCTTCGAGCAAGCAGTATCTCTGAAAGTCGCCGATGTCGAATGATGCTGAGAAGGCGTGCGTATCCGAGATCAGTTTGCTCTCAAGATCGATCGTCACTTTATAACCTTCAACTTCAGCGGCGCGACGCATCAGCTTTGAGACTTGTTCTTCAGTGAGAGTGACCGGTAGCATTCCGTTCTTCATGCAATTGTTGGCGAAGATGTCGGCGAACGATGGCGCGATGATCGTCCGAAATCCGTAATCGGCAAGTGCCCACGGCGCATGTTCGCGCGAAGAGCCGCAACCAAAATTCTTTCCGGCAATCAGAATCGATGCGCCGCGGTAGCGCTCGTCATTCAAAGAAAACTCAGGATTCGCAGCCCCGTCCGGCAGGAAACGCCAATCATAGAAAAGGAATTGACCGAACCCGGTGCGTTCAATGCGTTTCAGGAATTGCTTCGGAATAATCTGGTCGGTATCGACGTTGGCGCGATCGAGTGGAACTGCGAGGCCTGTGTGAGTGCGAAATGGCGTCATCTGAAACTTGAAACTAACGGTAGTCCCACTCCCTGACATCGACAAAATGTCCCGCAATCGCCGCGGCCGCAGCCATCGCGGGACTTACTAAATGTGTTCGGCCACCGCGACCCTGGCGTCCTTCGAAGTTGCGATTGCTGGTCGAGGCGCAGCGCTCACCAGGCGCTAAAATGTCCGGGTTCATTCCGAGACACATCGAACAACCCGATTCGCGCCACTCAAATCCGGCGGCAAGAAAGATCTGATCGAGGCCTTCGTGTTCGGCAGCCTGCTTCACTTTTTGTGAGCCCGGAACCACCATGGCGCGGACTGACTTGCTGACATAATGGCCGCTGATCACCCGCGCGGCTGCGCGCAAGTCCTCGATCCGCGAGTTCGTACATGAGCCGATGAATACCCGATCGACCGGGATGTCGCTAATCTTTGTACGCGGTTTCAAGGCCATGTAGGCAAGCGCACGTTCGGCAGCTCGTTGATCCGCTTCACTCGTCGCGTCTGACGGATCAGGAATGCAGTCAGTGATCGGCGCGACCATTCCGGGATTTGTGCCCCACGTGACGAATGGCGCCAATGCCGAAGCTTGAATTTCAACCACGCGGTCAAAGGTTGCGCCATCATCGGTTGGCAAAGTCCGCCAGTAACTTTCTGCTTGGTTCCACGCCTCGGCTTCGGGCGCAAACCGGCGACCCTTGAGATAAGCAAGAGTCGTTTCGTCCGGCGCGATCATTCCCGCGCGGGCGCCTGCTTCGATGCTCATGTTGCAGAGCGTCATGCGACCTTCCATCGACAGCGCGCGCACGGCTTCGCCGGCATACTCGATAACATGACCGGTCGCGCCGTCGGTGCCGATTCGGCCGATGATTCCGAGCGCCAAATCTTTCGCGGTCACGCCGTCCTCTAGCAAACCATTCGTCCGCACTAGCATTGTGCGCGGCTTCGTTTGTGGCAGACATTGGGTTGCCAGGACGTGCTCGACTTCACTTGTGCCAATGCCGAAAGCGAGCGCGCCAAAGGCGCCGTGTGTGCTTGTATGGCTATCTCCACAAACGATAGTCATCGCCGGCTGTGTAAATCCCAGCTCCGGCCCAATTACGTGGACGATGCCTTGCTCGTTCGAATTAATGTCGAAAAGCTTGACGCCGAATTCAGCACAATTCGCCCGCAGCGCTTCAATTTGTCGTGAGGCAATCGCATCGGCAATGGGCAAAGAACGATCAGTGGTCGGCACGTTGTGATCAATCGTTGCGACCGTCAAATCCGGACATCGAACCCGGCGACCGGCAGCGCGCAAACCTTCAAATGCCTGCGGCGAGGTGACTTCATGTACAAGATGCAGATCGATGTAGAGCAGGTCTGGTTCGCCCGCGGCAGAGCGAACAACGTGAGCATCCCAGACTTTTTCGAATAACGTTCTTGGCATTAACGAAGACGTTCTTTGGTCTTTGTGCTTTGAACTTTGTAATTTTGTCTTACCTGGATCGAGTCACGAAACGCGACTAAAAACCAAGTCCAAAGTACAAAGCACAAAAAACGTTCCTTTAAACCGCATGATAAGCGCGTCGCATATCGGCTACGCCGGCGACGGCATCAGCAACTAGCGTCCCCATCTCGGCCGTGCCGACGACTCGTCCGCCTGTGCCGCGCGCAATGTCGCTGGTGCAAAAACCCGTGTCAAGCACTTCAGTTATCGCCGCTTCAATATTATCGGCTTCTTCTTCGAGATCTCCGGTGTAGCGCAGAAGCATGGCCGCTGAGGCAATCGCGCCCAGCGGATTGGCGATGCCGCGTCCGGCGATGTCGGGCGCCGAACCATGCACCGGCTCGTACAAATCAACCGCGCCGCCAATCGTGGCCGATGCCAACATTCCAAGCGAACCTGTAATTACTGAAGCTTCGTCGGACAAAATGTCGCCGAACAGATTCTCAGTCAGCATCACGTCAAAACGTCGCGGATTGGTAATTAGATGCATCGCGGCGGCGTCGACGTACAGGTGATCAAGTTCGACCTGGGGATATTCCGCGCCGATGCGCGTTACCGTCTGTCGCCACAATTGAGAAGTTTCGAGCACGTTGGCTTTGTCGACGGAAGTTACTTTCCGGCGACGTTTGCTAGCGGCTTCGAATGCAACGCGCGCGACGCGTTCAATCTCGCTGACCGAGTAACGCATCGTGTTGAAGGCAACTGAACTGCCGTTTTGTGAAGAGACGCCGCGTGGCTCGCCAAAGTAGAGACCTCCGAGCAGCTCGCGAACGATTAAGATATCGACTGTTTCAGCAATCTCTTTGCGCAGCGGAGAAGCGTCAGCCAGCGCGCAGTAAGAACTTACGGGGCGCAGATTGGCGAAACCGCCCAGCGCCTGTCGCAATTGCAGCAGGCCCGTTTCCGGCCGTCTGTCGAACGGTAAATGATCGAATTCCGGCGTGCCGACCGCGCCCAGCAGCACAGCATCGGCAGCGAGACAGGCGTCGAGCGTAGACGGTGGTAGCGGATGCCCGGATGTCTTGATCGCCGCGCCGCCGGCGGGATGTTCTTCAAAGAGAAAAGTGTGGCCGTGAATGTTTGCCACTTCGCGCAAAACACGCACGGCCTGTTGCGTCACTTCCGGACCAACTCCATCACCGGAAAGGACCACGATATTTAACTGCATGGTTCCCCTTAAAAAAGCTTGCTCAAAACTATGCGGTCGCAACCCGCGTCCATTGCTCTCGTTCGGCCGCCATGACGGCGTCAGCCGGCGTTCCAGTCTCAATCAGGGAAATAAGATCCTGATCGTAAATCCGTTTCTTGCGATCCGCCAACTCGGTGAAGCGATGGTAGACCTGATTCAATTCCGCCGGCTCAAGTGAATAGCCCAGTTCTTCATACCGCAATCCGAGCGCATGCCGGCCGGAATGCTTGCCCAGCACCAGTGCGTTTGTCGGCACACCAACTGATTCGGGCGTCATGATCTCGTAACACAAAGGATTGCTGATGACGCCGTGTTGATGAATTCCGGCTTCATGCGCGAACGCGTTGCGGCCAACAATCGCTTTGTTGGGTTGCACGCCGAAACCGATAATTTGTGACAACAGTTTGCTCGTCGGATACAGCTTGCTGGTGTCGATGCCAATTTCGAATGGTAAATGATCAGCGCGCACGCGCATCGCCATCACCACTTCTTCCAGCGAAGCGTTACCGGCACGCTCGCCAATTCCATTGATCGTGCATTCGATTTGCCGAGCGCCGGCCCCGACCGCGGCGAGACTGTTCGCCACTGCCAGGCCGAGGTCGTTGTGACAGTGAACGCTGATCGTGATGTCTTTGCGGTCGCCAACGACGCGGTCACGCACCGTGCGAATCAGTTGGGTGAACTCATTGGGGAGAGTATAACCAACAGTGTCCGGCACGTTCAGAATCGTCGCACCTTCTTCAACGGCGGCCTTGAAAATGTCGCACAGGTAATTGACGTCGCTGCGCGTTGCGTCTTCGGCTGAGAACTCGACTTCTTCCGTGTACCTGCGCGCCAAGCGCACAGCGTGGCGCGTCATCTCCAACACTTCGTCGCGTGTTTTCTTCAGTTTGTACTGAAGATGAATGTCGGATGTCGCCACGAACGTGTGGATGCGGGGATGCGCGGCCGCGCGCAACGCTTCCGCAGCGCGCTCGACGTCCTGTGCGGACGTTCGGCACAGAGCGGCCACTGTCACTTCGCGGCAGTTTTGCGCGACCGCCTGCACCGCGGCGAAGTCGCCATCAGAAGCAATGGGGAAGCCCGCTTCGATGATGTCGACACCAAGCTCTTCGAGCTTGCGCGCCAGCCTCAGCTTCTCGCCAAGATTCATGGAGCAGCCCGGCGACTGCTCGCCGTCGCGCAAAGTAGTGTCAAAGATTCTCACTCGTTCAGTCATCATGGCCTCCGGATTTGCCTGCAAAAGCCCACAAATCCTAGGCGCGCCAGCCCTCAAAGTCAAAGTTATAATTTTGATGAAATCATAATCACATGTGATATCATCACACGAACCAGAGCCGCTGATAAGTTCAACAGGGAGCGAACGGATGGATATCAGCCAATTAGAGGTGTTTTTGAGCGTGGCCCAGGAGTGAAGTTTTTCGCGCGCGGCCGAGTCGTTGCATCGAACTCAGCCCGCGGTGAGTCAGGCCGTGCGTCGTTTGGAGGCCGAACTCGGTGAGCCACTGTTCGATCGGTCGTCGAAAGATGGAACGCTGACTGCCGCCGGCAAGGTGCTGTTCGACTTTGCTCAACAGATGATGAACCTGCGGCAACACGCTCACATCGCGATTCGTGAATTGCGTGATCTACATCGAGGGAAACTGACGCTCAGCGCGAATGAATATACGGTGATGGGACTATTGCCGCTGATTCCCACGTTTCGCGCGCGTCATCCGCACATCAAGATCGAAGTGAAGCGGAGTCTCGCCAGCCGCATTCCCGCAGAGATTCTCGGACGCGATGCAGAAATTGGGGTCGTGACTTTTAAGCCGAACGATACCTCGATTAGCGCGATCCCGGTCATTGCCGATGAGTTGGCGCTAATCGTTGCTCCCGATCATCCCCTGGCGGGGCGCGAGACTGTCTCAGTCAAAGAATTGGGAGCGGAAACGTTCATCGCGCATAACGTACCATCGCCCTATCGCGAGCGCGTGATCAAGACGTTCGAAAAGCATCGCACTCCACTGAATATCTCGATGGAAATGCCGACGCTCGAAGCAATCAAACGAATGGTCGCGGATCGAATGGGAGTTGCGCTGGTGCCACGGCTGACGGCGCAGACTGAAATCGAGCGCGGATTACTTGTTGGATTGACTGTGAAAGAAATGCGGCTCGAACGAAAGCTGCACTTGATTTACCGCAAAGGCGGCTCGTTGTCACATGCGGCGAAGGCGTTCCTGCGCGTGGCGCGTGATGCTGCCGCACACAAGCGAGCCGCGGCTACAGCATCTTGACGTCAATTATTTCCGCTCCGAAAGCGCGTTGAACCTGCTGCACTGCGGGGTCGGCAGCGGCTGCATGTTTGGCTTTGTGTCTTTGTTGCGGATCGTCGGCCGCGACTGGTTCTGCACCCGCCGCCTCATCAGCTGCTCTGATCACAAAGCGAATTCCAATCTCTCTGCCGCAAACCTCGGCGCAGGCTTCGCGCAGGGCTTTTGAATTGTCTGGCCTCGAGAGCGTATCGCGGTAGTGTTTTGCTTCCGGAGAGAATTCGACGACAAACTCATCGCCGTCCAATTCAGCGCGTGACGCGCCTTCCAGCGCCGCGATCATCAGGCGCCGCCGCTTCTGTTCAAGCTTAGTTTTCACCTGACTGCAGAAGGACTCGTCGGTTCGCGACTGCGTCGCCGCGGAATCCACAGCGCCCGACACTTCACTGGTTGCGCTTTTTGCCGGACTCGAACTGCGCGCGGTGTGCGACGATGTGGGCGATGCCGGTGTCGGGCGCGGGCCTGGATTCTCGGCGGGCGGTTTTCCTGTGCGCAGCGCCGTCTCGAGCGCCGCAATTCGTTGCACCAGTTCGTTCAATGACGCGAGCCGCCGCATCTCCATCAGTTTTACGAGCGCGACTTCAACCTGGTAGCGCGGGTTGGCCGCCTCCTTCAGTGTGGTCTCTGTTTCTGCGAGTGAATGAAAGAAACGGACGAGATCGGATTCCGAAAATTGATCGGCCTGTTGTTGCAGCGTCGCACGGTTGCCGGAAGCAGCATCGAGGATCTTCGCGTCACCAGAAACTTTCACTACCAGCAGATCGCGCAAATGCGCCATTACGTCGCGCAGAAAATTGCGCAGATTGTGGCCGCGCATCACTACATCATCGACGATGGCGAGCGCTTCCGCCGGATTGTTTTCTGCGATGCCTTTCATAACGCGCGCCAGGACGTCGGCGCCCGCGAGACCCAAAGCCTTCTCGACATCTTCAGTTTTTATTTTCTTGCCGGCAAAACTGATCACCTGATCGAAAGCCGATTGCGCGTCACGCATCGAACCATCGCCCGCGCGGGCGATTTCGCGAATCGCATCATCCGAAATCGAAACTTTTTCGGCGTCGGCAATCAAACGCAGCCGCTCGGCAATCTTCGCGGCGGCGATCGTGCGAAACTCAAAGAGTTGGCAGCGCGAAGCGATCGTTTCCGGCACCTTGTGCGCGTCGGTTGTCGCCATAATGAAGACCACGCGCGGCGGCGGTTCCTCAATCGTCTTCAGCAAAGCATTAAAGGCCGACGGTGAGAGCATGTGTACTTCGTCGATGATGAAGACCTTGAAGCGATCGCGCGCCGGAGCAACCGCAACGCTGTTTATGATCACCTCGCGCACGTTGTCGACACCGGTGTTCGAAGCCGCATCGATTTCCAGCACGTCCATCGAGCGGCCTTCGGCGATTTCGCGGCAGGAGGCGCAGGCCTTCTCGTCAATCGGCGCACACGGATGCGCGGTTGGCTTTTGCGCTTTATGACAGTTCAAACCGCGCGCGACCAAACGCGCCGTCGTCGTCTTGCCAACACCACGCGCTCCGGAAAAAAGATAGGCATGGTGCAGCCGATCGTTTTCCAGTGAATTCTGGAGCGTGCGTGTCAGGACTTCCTGACCCGTTACATCTTCGAATTTTTGTGGACGCCACTTGCGGGCGATTACCTGGTAAGACATAAGAAAGCGGTAAATAGTGAATCGTAAATCGTGAATAGACAAGCGACGAGGATCCGGGGCTTCTATTTACGATTTACCATTTACGATTTACGAGTAGAGAGTCAGACTCCGGACTTACCCGCAACACACGCGGCTCTGGCTACCGTTGCTCCGTTCCCGGCCTGGCGGGGTTCACCGAGCCTGCGTTGTGCGGAGCCCGAAGTCTGATAAGAACATTTTAGATTGCTGATTGCCGATTGTCGATGCGCGATCGCGTGCGCAGTTTCGCGCAGTCTCCGCGTGTCTGTGGTGGAAATTGCCTGAGGTAGAGCCCACCGCAATGACACGAGATCCAAAGAGACACAGAGAAATGAAAACTCACACGGCCGTCTTTCGATGGGCAATTATTCGTAATAGCCCGTTGATAGCGAGATGCAGCAAGATGTAGACGATGATTGCAATTATCAACGGCAGCATCAACGTGTGGCCGCTGTCGGTGCTTGGGCTGGCAACAATTCCTTTGAAGGGCGCATAGAAAGGATTCGTCACCGCGACGATGAAGCGAACAAATCCTGCGCCGCTGCGCGCCGCCAACAGTGCAAGCAGAAACCGCAGTCCCAGCAATGAGTAGATGACATAAAAAATGTAATCGACGATTTGTGAAACTCGCGCGGCACCACGGGCGCGCTCGACTTCGCGTTCGGTCTCAACAACCTCATTGACGGCTTTTGCCCGGAACTCGTCGGCAACTTGATCGACTTGGGCTGCTTCAGCGCGCGTCGGCGCCGCGCGCTCGGCAATCTCAGCGTGCACTTCACCTTCGACCTGCGACTTTACCAGCTCGTGCTGGTTCGCACGACGCGCCTCGTCGGCGGCCAACTTATCGTCTTTCAATTTGGTTCCCCCTTTAGGTGCCGTTGAAGCCGGTGCGCATGCGGCGAATGTTGGCTCCCGGATATTTTCCGGTGGCCTTCACCGCCTCGAGCATCTTCTTCGCTTCCGCCAGCGTCTTGCCGGCGTAGACCGCCATGAGTCTGTGTGTCTCGCCAAAATAACGGGGGTTGCGTGAGGTCAGGTCAGCATAGAAAAGGTTTTCGGGATCAGTACATCGGGAGCTGAAGACTTTGTTGTCGGGGAATAGTTCCTGCGCGGCGAGCCGGTCCGCTTCGGGAATAAACACATTGCAATTGTCGTCTTTGACCGCCGTGCTCTTGAGGATGATCGCGTAAAAAGGAACGGTGTCGACGATCACCATGTCTTTTCCGACTTGAAAGGGCAAGTCATTCGCTTGGAAAGTCGCGCTGGTTTTGCACGCGACTTTTGGATTCCCACAAATATTCCCGCCGTGTTTTACCGGGCGAGTTTGAGCGGTCGCGGTCCCAAATGCCAGAAGAGTTGCTGCGACAATCCAACCGAAAGCGAACAATGATTTCATCGTCGATTTCCGAAGACCAGCAAGATTGGCATCCGCTTGGCTAGCGCTTCGCCAATGCTCACGAGCCAATCACGCCGGAGCGCTAGTGAAGACGGATGGCGGAAAGGGTGGGATTCGAACCCACGGTGCGTTGCCGCACACAGCATTTCCAGTGCTGCCAGTTAAGCCACTCCTGCACCTTTCCGAAGAGCAAGGCAAAAGGTAAAAGTAAAAAGGCAAAAATTTGTCTCTACGTTTTTGCCTTTTACCTTTTTACTTTTTCCTTTGCAAGATCTGGCGGAGAGGGTGGGATTCGAACCCACGGTGGCCGTAAAGCCACTCCGGTTTTCGAGACCGGTGCACTAATCCACTATGCGACCTCTCCATACGAAAGACAGAAGTCAGAAATCAGATGTCAGACGTCAGCAAAGGATCAATCTGATCTCTGACGTCTGATGGGCGTCTCGCTTTAAAAAATTCCTGCATCAGCGCGCGACATTCGACTTCGAGAACTCCGCTGATCACTTCGACTCGATGATTCAGCTGACTCGCTTCGCAAATGTGAAAGTGAGAATCGACGGCGCCGGCTTTCTCATCACGTGCACCGTAAACCAGCGTCGGTACGCGCGCCTGAATCAAGGCGCCGGCGCACATCGCGCACGGTTCGATCGTCGAGTACATCACCGAGTTTGCGAGCCGATAATTACCGAACCGCTGGGCGGCTTCGCGCAGCGCAACGATCTCAGCGTGAGCCGTCGGATCACAGTCAGTACGCGTGCGATTGCCCGCGACCGCGAGCGCGACTCCATCGGCCACGATGCATGCCCCCACAGGCACTTCACCGGCTGCTTCTGCCTCGCGCGCAGCCCGAATTGCTGCGCCCATCCAACGCTCGCGGAACAACTGCGTTTCTTTGATTACTTCACCTGCGATGGCTGAAAACATCTCTCAAACAGCAAAACGGAACTATACCTATTTCATGTTATTATCTTCAAGGCTGCCGCGGACTGTCCTGCCCCCGCAAGTCAGGCTGAGATGCCAACGACGACCGAACCAACCCAACGAAATACCGGCACGCGCGCAGACAGCATTCATGATTCGCAGATCACTACGCGTTTGCCATCGCGCACCGTCGCGCGCGACCCGTCGCTGACTGTGTCGGGCGAGCGGCTGTCGTCGCGATTGCGTCCCGTTTCCGCCGACTCGCCGCACGAAACTATCACTCCAGATCGACAGAGAACATCGCCGGTAGAGGCTGCCCGTCGCATGTCGTCGGCAGAGCTGACGACGGCGATGGTCCATTTCTATCGCGGTGAGGTGCAGCGATCCAACACGTGGCGCAATCGGCTGGATACGACAACGAATTGGGCAGTATTGAGCGCGGGCGCAATGCTGTCGTTCGCGTTCAGCTCGCCGGGTAGTCCGCACTTTGTCATACCGATCGATTCAATTCTCGTCGCGGTGTTTCTGCTGATGGAAGCACGCCGATATCGTTACTATGAGATTTGGGCGAGCCGCGTACGCGTAATCGAGATGGGCTATTACGCGCCGATGCTCGCGCCCGATGATGTTCCACGCGACAAAGACTGGGCATCGCACCTGGCGTCGGATCTTTTGACGCCGCATTTCACGATCAGCGTTTGGGAGGCAATCGGCCGGCGTTTGCGTCGCAACTACGTTTGGATATTCGCGTTGTTGGCGTTGAGTTGGAATCTGAAGGTTTACTTGTACCCGGCGCCGGCGCGAACCTTCGAAGAATTTCTCGAGCGCGCCACCGTCGGACTGGTGCCGGGCTGGATTGTTTTCATCGTGGGATTTCTCTTCAACGCGTCGTTGTTTATTTTGGCGGTCGGCACTCTGAAACTCCGGGAAGCAACGGGCGAGGTCTTGCCGCGGCACGAGTTTTCACTTCATCCGCTCGCGCGTGTCACAAGTTGGACGCGCGCGGCTTCATCCGTGCCGAAGGCCACAGTGCGTCGCGCCAAGCGCGCACGGCAGCGGCTGCGTGGCACGACCGGAGACCTTAAAAAGATTGACGTGACCCAGACGCCTGATCGGCGCATTCATACGACTGAACTCCCGGACCGACGGGGGGTCAGAGGCCAGCATCCAGGATCCAGAAGAACGCGAGAATTCACTGACGCTTGACCTAAGAAAACAGTAGGCAGAAAGCAGCGCGCAGAAGGCAGAAAACTAAAGCTATTTTAACGCGACTGCCTACTGCATTCTGCTTACTGCTGACTGCTTACTGCCTACTGGTTCTATGGAAGTCAACGGACAAAGATTGTCGCTTGCGGAAGTGTCGGCAGTTGCGCTTGGCACGGAACAGGTGTCACTCGCTGATGCAGCACGGACACGGATTGAAGCATCACGGCGCGTGATTGAGCAGATCATCGCCGAGAACCGCACTGTCTACGGGGTCAACACCGGATTTGGAAAACTATCCGATGTGCGGATCGCCTCATCGCAGATCCGCGAGTTGCAGCTAAACCTGGTGCGCAGTCACTCGTGCGGGCTCGGCGATCCGCTTTCGATCGAAGAAGCACGCGCCATGGTTTTGTTGCGCGCGAACGTTTTGGCGCTCGGTTACAGCGGTTGTCGCCCAATAGTTGTTGAGACGCTGATCGAGATGCTAAATCGCGGAGTCACACCCCTAATTCCCGAAAAAGGATCAGTAGGTGCGAGCGGAGATCTTGCTCCGCTTGCGCATCTCGCGCTCACCGCGATCGGCGAAGGCGAAGCTTTCTTGGCAGACCAGAGGCTCTCCGCGGCGGATGCACTTGCACGCGCCCGCATCGCGCCATTGCAGCTCGAAGCCAAAGAAGGCCTTGCATTGCTGAACGGTACGCAAGCGATGGCGGCGGTCGGAGGACTCGCGTTGTTTCGCGCCGAACGCCTCGCGCGGTTAGCGGATGTCGCCGGCGCGATGTCCCTCGAAGCGCTGAAGGGAACGCCGGTCGCTTTCGACGAACGCATTCACTCGGCACGGCCGCACGCGGGGCAAAGAGCGGTCGCAGAACATCTGCGCAAGCTTTTAGGCGAAAGCCAAATTCGCGAATCGCATCTCGAAGGCGATCCCCGGGTGCAGGATGCGTACTCGCTGCGTTGCATGCCGCAGGTTCATGGAGCGGTGCGCGATGCCCTGGCGCACGCACGAGAAATCGTGGAAACGGAAACCGGGAGCGCAACCGACAATCCACTGGTATTCGTCGATTCGGGTGAAGTGCTTTCGGGTGGAAATTTTCACGGCGCGCCGCTCGCGCTCGCGTTTGATTACACGGCGATGGCCGTGACCGACTTAATGAGCATTACCGAACGCCGCATCGATCGTTTGGTAAATCCAGATTCGAATGAAGGCCTACCGCCGTTTCTGACTTCGCATCCGGGGCCGGCTTCGGGGTTCATGATGCTGCAAATTGTCGCGGCTTCGCTTCTGAATGAAGCAAAAGTGCTCGCGCACCCGGCCAGTATCGACAACATACCGACGGATGGCGGCAAAGAAGATCATGTTTCGATGGGTATGACCGCGGCAATAAAATTGCGCGCGATCGTCGATCTCGCGGAGAAGATTGTCGCGATTGAGTTGATCACAGCGGCTGAAGGCCTGGAATACCGCAAGCCTCTCAACGCCGGGGCCGGCGTTCGACAGGCTTGCGACATCGTTCGAAAATACGTGGCTCCCCTCACCAACGATCGTGCGATGTCGAACGAGATCGACGCAGTCGCCGCGGCGCTCGGCAATGGCGATTTCGATTCACTTTAGATTTCCCACTGCTCCGCGCACCACCGTCAGAGAGTAAGGCGGCAAACTAATCTTCACCGCCTCGCCTGATGAAACATCCACTAGTCGATGCGTAGGTTCATCTGCTTTCACTGGATATGGGTCGCGTTCCGTACCCCCGAGTCGATATTGTTCGGGCGAGTATTGAAAGATATCGACGCGGCCTGCAAATTCACTCTGCCGGTGCGACGCCGGAGATCTGAATACCGTCTGCACTTCAACAACCTGCGCCGGATTCTTGTTGATTAGCAACAGCGACCACAACCCATCAGACCGCTTTGCGGCGTATGCTGTTACCATTTCCTGGCCCTGGTCATTCGTTGCATCTGAACTAGCGACAAAGACTTCCTGAAGCTGATCGCTTGGTTGCAACCATTCCTGCGTCAGCAGTCGAGCGCCGAAATACGTCGCGAACCGATGCGCGATAGCTCCATCGTTACCGAGTGAGAACAGCATAGTGTTTCCGGCCGTGCACGGTGAGTCACTATTGACGTAACCGGGCGTATAGCCAAAAAGGAAAGCCTGATCGCCCCCCAGCGTCAAAAATTTTCCGACGATGTCGGCATTCAGCAGCGCCCCTTCGATGTCGATCTCAGCGCGCGAAGCAAATGCCGAGTAGCCGTACTCGGAAATAATCCACGGTATTTTTCGCGACAATCCATTCTGCTGCATCGCGCGCAGAGCCGCCTCCATCAACTTCGGCGCCCGGGCTAACTGGGGCGCAACTGGGTCACAGACTTCATCGAAGGGATACCATTCAAACGAGAAGAATGAATAATCCTTCAGGTGATTTCGCCGCTTAAGATATTCCAAAAACCGTCGCATCCATTCGCTGTTTCCGCCCGTCGGGACATCCTCATCGTACAAAATCTCCTGCAAACTGGGGCCGCCCAGTTTCAACGACGCATCGATTCGATGAATCACGTCAGCCCACTTAACATACAGCGCGCCAAAATCTTCCGGCGTAACGTATTGCCCGTCAGGCTCCTCGCCCAATTCCACCTCGTCGAATTTGTAGCCGCGCGCGCGCAAATAGCGAATCTCGTTCGCGGCGTTCTCAGGCGTGTCATACAGCAATCCGGTCGGCGTCAACATCGGAAGAGAGTTGGTGAGACCCGTTTGATAAATTCGATCGAGGCCAACCTGCTCGACGTCTTTGTCCAAGTCGGACTCGCGGTGCCAGGGATCCGTCGATGAAACGTGAATGATGGTCTGTTTACGGCGATCGGCAGCATGCTGGATCTCATCATGAAAGTTGCCCATCCGGTCTTCGAAACCGGCATAGACTTCACGCAACGCAAACCCGACGCGATCGCGCACATCGTTCGACGGGCCTTCACTCGTGCCGGAAGAATCAGTCATCAGGATCCGTAACCAGCGCAGCTTGATTGGCCGGTTTGAAATTCTCAATGGTCTGTTTTCAGAGCCGTTTGTTATCGTGCGCAAGGGGCCGGGAAATTTACCGAATGGAAAGTCGTGCCATGTCCCTGGCGGACTTAAAGCAATCTGGCTAACGTCATCGAAGTTGCCGTACTGCACGCGATAGGTCCTTGCGAACGGCTGGCCCCAAACGAGGCGGACTGCATTGATCAGGACCGGCTTGGCAAACTCAATCACGATCCACTGGGGATGAAGCCTGTCGGGTTCGCCGGTGAAATGTTGACTCAGATAAGGATTGCTCTTCCAAAAGCTTTGCTCATCTCCGTCGTCAATGCGCGAATAGCCATCGTCATTCGCCTGATCAATTGTGTTGCCGCGGCGCGGCAGGCGATATCCGTTGGAAAGCGAAATCGGCGCGCCGGCTTGGTTATCTGAAACCCAGTAGCCTTGCCGCCCCTGCGAATCGCTCCATGATCCTTTAGGGTTCCAATGCCAGACTTCATTGGCCAGTTCGGTGCGCAGTCGATAAGTCAGAGGCTTGAATCCGGCGGTGAGCATCTCCTGAACATTTTCCGGCTTGAGTTGCAGATCGAGTACGCCTTTTTGATTGCCGTCAATCGCCGCGCCGAGCGCGTGCGAAGGAACAAAACGATTCGCCGGATGTCCGGGCCGATCAGTGACAGTGACGCGCGCGCTCTGCGGTTGGCTAGCCAGTTTGTCTTGAGATTTGATTGGGCGCGTCAGAGAACCAGGTATCAACCCACAAACCAGAGCCGCGGTCAGAATTCGTCGAAGCATGCAAGAAGAATTCGGTGTGGAGATTCTATTCACAGTGCTTAACCAAAGCCAACTTCTGGCTTTGGCCAAAATGAGAGTAGTGCGTCCGCAATAGCGGACGATAACCACGGGAGCCACTCTTTTAGCCAGCAACTTCTCGCTTCTTCTCTTTTCTGTTTTAATCTACGCGCCCATGTCCGGACGAAACATTCGCGCGCCGCGCGGCTCTCAACTCAATTGCAAAGGCTGGCATCAGGAAGCCGCGCTGCGCTGCCTGATGAATAACCTCGATCGCGAAGTCGCCGAGAAACCCGATGAATTGATTGTGTACGGCGGCGCCGGCAAAGCCGCGCGAAACTGGCAGGCTTACGACGCAATCGTGCGCTCGTTGCGGGAAATCGAAAACGACGAAACGTTGCTGGTGCAATCAGGAAAGCCAGTCGGCATCTTTCGCACCCACGAGTATGCGCCGCGCGTCTTAATCGCCAATTCAAATCTGGTCGGCGCGTGGGCCAACTGGGATCATTTTCACGAACTCGAGCGCAAAGGCCTGATCATGTACGGCCAAATGACCGCCGGCAGTTGGATTTACATCGGCACGCAAGGCATCGTTCAGGGAACGTTTGAAACGTTCGCGGCGATGGCCGACCGGCATTTCGATGGCGATTTGAGTGGAAAGCTTTTGGTGTCAGGCGGTCTCGGCGGCATGGGCGGCGCCCAGCCATTGGCGGCGACCTTGAACGGCGCGGTCTTTCTCGGCATTGAAGTCGATCCTGAGCGAATCGAGCGACGCGTACGCACCGGTTACTGCGATCGAATGGCGCAAAATCTGGATGAAGCCCTCGATATTTGTGAAGACGCACGCGAGCAGCAGCGTGCGGTTTCTGTTGGCTTGGTTGGAAACTGCGCCGAGGCATTGCCTGAGATTGCGAAGCGCGGCGTGCAGGTTGATGCGGTTACTGACCAAACGAGCGCGCACGATCCTTTGAATGGCTACGTGCCAACCGGGCTGTCCGTCGAAGGCGCAATTGAGCTTCGCAGAATCGATCCGGATGGTTACGTGCAGCGGTCGATGGAGTCGATGGCGCGTCATGTCGAAGCGATGCTCGCTTTGAAACAAAACGGCGCGGTAGCGTTTGATTATGGCAACAACATTCGCAAGATGGCTTTCGACGCGGGCTGCAAAGATGCTTTCGAGATTCCCGGCTTCGTCCCTGAATACATCCGTCCGCTTTTCTGCGAAGGGAAAGGTCCATTTCGTTGGGTCGCGTTGTCCGGCGACGCGAATGATATTAGAAGGACTGATGATCTCGCGCTTGAACTCTTTCCCGAAGACAAGACTTTGAACCGCTGGCTGCGGCTGTCGCGCGATCGCGTAAAGTTTCAGGGTTTACCATCACGGATTTGCTGGCTCGGATACGGCGAACGCGCGGAGATGGGCGAAGCGATCAATGAGCTGGTAAAGCGCGGCGACTTGAAAGCGCCGATCGCGATTGGGCGAGATCATCTCGACACCGGCTCAGTCGCCTCTCCATTTCGCGAAACTGAAGGAATGAAAGACGGTTCAGATGCAGTTGCTGACTGGCCGATTCTCAACGCGCTTCTGAACACGGCCAGCGGCGCGAGCTGGGTATCGTTTCATCACGGCGGCGGCGTCGGCATTGGCTACTCGCTGCACGCCGGTCAGGTTTCAGTCGCCGACGGTACGGATGAGGCGGCAAAGCGCTTGAATTGCGTGTTGACCAACGACCCCGGCCTAGGCGTCGCGCGGCACGTCGATGCAGGATATGAGGATGCGGTTAAGACAGCGCGCGAAAAGGGCGTTAAGGTTCCAATGATTCAATAGGGGAGACACAATGCGTTCCTTATCAGCTTTGCTTTTGTTGTTGACGCTATCAGCGATTGGTTTCGCAGCGACGATTACTAGCACCGAACAACTGGTCCAGGCAATGCAGAAGAAGTACGCGAAGTCGTGGTACAAGACGGCGACGTTCGTGCAGAAGACTACGAACATCGACAAGGACGGTAACCGTAAAGTCGAGACGTGGTATGAAGCGATGTCCTTGCCCGGGTCGCTGCGCATAGATTTCACGCCGACGAAGGAAGGCAATGGGATTCTCTTCACTGATTCACAAATTTATGTTTTCAAAAGCGGCAAAGTGGACAACAATCGGCCATTCGTTCATCCGCTGATGGTGCTGGGTTTTGATATCTATCACATGCCGATGAGTGAGGTAATCGAAAAGCTGAAAGGTTTAAAATTCGATCTGTCGATCTTTCGCTAAGACACCTGGCAGGGACGTCCGGTGTATGTCGTCGGCGCGAAAGCCGGCGACGCGCACTCAACGCAATTTTGGATTGATCAGAAGAATCTTTACTTCGTGCGCATGATTCGTCCGGCTGGCAAAGATGGTACGCAGACACAGGAAACGCAGTTCAATAAGTACGTTAAACTTGGCGGCGGCTGGATGTCGCCGGAAGTGGTTTTTCTCGTCGATAACAAGGTGGTAACAATCGAAGAGTATTCCGACTTGCGTGCCAACGTCACTTTGCCGGACAGACTCTTTGACCCACAGTCGTTCGCTACTGTTCATTGGAAAGAATAGAACTGTCTTTGCGGAGCTTTGCGTCTTTGCGCCTTTGAGAGATCGTCGTCGAGTCTTAGCCTCACGCAAAGACGCCAAGGCGCAAAGCGACGCAAAGACCTGGAGATAAGACAATGAACCCCAAACGTTTCATTATCACGCTGCTAATTCTGCTCTGGCTAAATGCGGCGGTTGCGGTCGCACAGGAAAACTCAAAGCCGAAGACTGACCCGCCACCTCCGCGCGCAAAAGACGGCAAGA
The DNA here is from genome assembly GCA_965653675.1 of uncultured bacterium. GTDB lineage: Bacteria > Acidobacteriota > Blastocatellia > Pyrinomonadales > Pyrinomonadaceae > UBA11740. Next base: position 146,420 of record CBFHBA010000010.1, on the reverse strand, counting down.
AACTTCTCACCGCGATGGACCTTCTGAGAATCAACGGCGTCGGCAATCCTCGCATTTCACCGGACGGCTCTCGCGTGGCTTACACCGTCAGCGAAGTCAAAATGGAGAAGGACAAGGAATGGAAGACCGTGACGCAGATTTGGGTGATGCCGACTGCCGGCGGGCACGCGCGGCAATTCACGCGCGGCGACAAGAGCGCGAGTCAGCCCGAATGGTCGCCGGATGGATCGATGATCGCCTTTCTCACCGATCGCGAAAAGGATGGCGAGCGGCAGGTGTGGATAATGCAGGCGGATGGTGGCGAAGCCTGGTCAGTCACTTCGCATAAAGGCGGCGTCAGTGGATTCCACTTCTCACCGGACGGAAAGAAGCTGGTGCTGACGGCGACTGACCAGCCGAACAAAGACGAAGAGGATCGAAAGAAAGTCAAAGACGACACAATGGTAATCGATCGTGACATCAAGATGACTCATTTATGGTTATTCGATCTTGATAAGAAAGACGAGAAGCGTCTGACGGAAGGGAACTATACTGTCAGCGATCCGCAATGGTCGCCCGACAGCACGCGCATCAGTTACACGACGCGGCCAACGCCGAAAGCTGATGATGGCGACCTCGCCAATATTTGGGTTTTGACGGTGTCATCTGGCGAGAAGAAGCAACTCACGAGCGACGATCGCTCGAGTCAGAATGCACGCTGGTCGCCGGATGGGAAGTGGATTGCCTACAACGGGAGCGATCGCGGCGCAGTTTCCACGGATTTACTGACTGTAATTGCCGCCACGGGTGGCACGCCGAGAGAGCTCACGACTAAATTCGAATTACCCACCGGAACGCCCGTTTGGTCACCCGACGGCAAGACAATCTACTTCAGCACGAACACTCGTGAAGCGATCGAAGTCTATTCAGCGGATGTCGCAAGCGGCGCAGTCAAGCAGTTGACGCGACGTGGTGGCGCGATTGGTATTTCTGAAATCAGTCGCGACGGCAAAACGGTGATCGGCACGATGTCATCGTCACAACAACCCGCCGAACTTTATGTTTCGAATGCCGCATATGCATCGCCGAAACAACTCACGGATCATAACGCGTGGATGAAGGACTATTCCCTTGCTCAGTCGGAAGTCGTGAAATGGAAGAGTAAGGATGGCACTGAAATCGAAGGCGTTCTCACTAAGCCTGTCGGCTACGAATCCGGGAAAGTGCCGTTGCTGCTGAACCCGCACGGTGGTCCGACGAGCGCTTCACTGAACGCCTGGAGCGGTACACCTCAGGTGCTCGCGGCGAATGGCTTTGCCGTGTTGCAGCCGAACTTCCGCGGATCGACAGGCAAGGGAATTGAATTCGCGCGCGCGAACAAGAACAGTTGGGGCAAAGGCGATTACGAAGACTGTATGAGCGGTGTTGATGCAATGATTGCAAATGGCATCGCTGACCCGGATCGTCTCGGCGCGTTTGGCTGGTCCTACGGCGGCTACATGACGTTTTGGATTTTGACGCAGACCGATCGCTTCAAAGCGGTTTCACCGGGCGCTGGCCTGACTAACATCTATTCGATGTATTCACAGAACGACATTCAGCGCTACCTGCGCTGGTTCTATTCCGACAAATCGCCATGGGACGCGCAGGAACTCTACTGGGACCGTTCGCCGATGAAGTACGTCAAGAACGTCAAGACACCGGTGATGATCATGCACGGCCAGGTGGACACGCGTGTGCCGATTGCGCAGGCGCAGGAGTTTTACATGGCGCTGAAAGAGATGAATGTGCCGGTTGACTTCGTGGTGTATCCCCGCGAGAACCACGGGTTCACCGAGCCGCGCCATAACATGGATCGGGTGCGAAGATATGTAAGGTTCTTTGCGAAGTATCTCAAGACGCCAGTTGTGACTGAGCCGGCAGAAGAGTGACATAAGTTTCAAGTTTCAAGTTTCGAGTTGGTGGTCATTGATCTCGCCGTCACGTCACCTGAATCTGAACTGGGCCGATGTTAGTGTTTGGACTTGAAACTTGGAACTTGAAACTCGAAACTTGTTTAATGCCTGAATACCACAACATCAAATTCCAAATCGACGATCGCGTTGCTCGCATCACGCTAGCGCGGCCGCCGCTGAACGTGCTGAACATTGCGATGATGCGCGAAATCAATTTTGCGCTGAATGAGTGCGCGCAACAGCGCACGCTGGCCGCGATCGTTTTCGATGCCGCGGAAGGCGCCCGAGCTTTTAGCGCCGGCGTCGCCGTGGAAGAACATGTGCCGGCAACCGTTTTTCAGATGTTGGATAGCTTTCATTCGATCTTCCGCACGTTGCATCAAATTGCAAAGCCCGTCGTCGCCGTCGTGAACGGACCGGCGCTCGGTGGCGGATGCGAACTGGTTTGCGCTTGCGATGTTGTAATTGCCGGTGAGCAATCGCGTTTCGGCCAACCTGAAATCAAGCTCGGCGTGTTTCCGCCGATCGCCGCGATTCTTTTGCCGCGCATCATCGGCGAACGTAAAGCGCGCGAACTGATTCTCACCGGCGATTTGATCGACGCGGATGAAGCGATGCGACTCGGCCTGGTGAATTACGTTGTTCCCAACAGCGAACTTGCTGCAAAAACAGACGGCGTGCTCGCAAAATTGCGAGAGCTTTCTGCCGCGGGACTGGGCATGACGCGGATGGCACTCGACATTGGCGGACAACTTGGCTTTGAGTCCGCGCTCACAAACGTGGAAAATCTGTATCTGCATGAGCTCATGAAGACCGAGGACGCTGAAGAGGGCGTGCGGTCGTTTATGCAAAAGCGTAAGCCGGAGTGGAAGAATCGATGAACGGACGGAAGGGGCGACGGGGAGACCGGGAGAGCGGGGGGAAATTTCATCTCCCCGTCGCCCCTTCCGTCCGTCTCCCTGTCTTCTTATTCGGCTTCGTTCTTCTCGCACTCGTCATCAACTTCTCGGCCGGTGCGCAAACTGGTAAACGCAGCGGCGCGCACTCGTCAGCCCCGCGGGACACTTTCAGCGCCGCTGATCGCAATATGGTCGAAAAGGCAATCGGCACAGCATGCGCTGAACGTATTCGCGAACCGCTTGGCAGCACTACTATCGACGAAATGCAGGCGCGACCGTCTTTGTCAGCGAGCAATCCTGATGCGGTCGCCGGCGCCAGACGCGCCGATCGGCTGTTGCCGACCACGAGAAGGTTGGTGGCAGATGCAATTGTGGAACTGTCGAAGGAGTATGGATTGTACGATGCGCCGGCATACCATGCGCGGGTCACTGTAGCGTCTGCGCGCGTGCAAGCGGTGAAGAGAATCCGTCCCAATGTTGACGCGCGCGACAATGCGTCTGTGGTTTTGCGCGATCCGCGTGCGATCGAGTTCGGCACAATTTTTCTGGCGGGTCTCAAATCCGACGAAGCTATGGTCAGCGTGCTCGGACACGAACTCACACACGTTGCCAGCGGACAGTCCGATCTGCTGCGTCCGTTGTTTAGGGCAATCGCGCGTCGTGCCACCGGCCGCACGAATCTGGTGATATCCGGACAGCGAGCGGAAGAGCTTGCGTGCGATCTGGTCGGGCTGTTGGCCACGCGCCAGTTCATCAGCGAAACACCGAGCTGGGAGCCGCAGCCGCGGCGGATTGCCCGCGCGGTCGAGCACAACTGCGTCGACGACGACAGCTCCGATGAAGATCACTTGTCGCCGCGCAACACGATTCGCGCCTTATTCGCGCTCGATCTCGATTTAGCGCGTGCACTACTGGCGACGGACACGAAAGCATCCTCGCAAAAGCTTATTCCGTTGACAGCGCGCGCCACTGCTTTCTAACATCACCGCCGAGAGCGCTTTTTTAGCTTAGGTTTTTCCGCAGCAGCCAGTGTTTCAATCAATCGCTCCAAATCTCGCAAATCGTGATGCCCACGTGAAGCTGCGGGTCGTAACATTGTCGCTCGCGGTCTTGCTTTTAGCTTTCGGCATTGCGTGCAAGAGCAACAGCGAAGCGCAACGTGTGCGGCCGCGTCAGTTGCGGGATGTGCCGGCGCAGCGCCTCGCCTTCACGTTCACGGCCGATGTTGAAGCGCCGCCGAACGCTTCGACCGAAGAAACCAAACCGATACAGGCAATTCAGCAGGACTTTGACGTGCGCCGCAAAGATGAGGCACTCGTGCTGCATCGGACTGTCGCTTCGCCTGATGGGCAGCGCGCGCTGGCGCTCTACAGCGCAGAGGACGAACCATCGACGACTTTTCACATCGATCTCTATGCGAGCAGTGGAAGTTTTATTCGCAATCTGACGCCGCCGGACTTGGCCGTTGTGTTTCAGGACTCGGTGCTGTGGTCGGCTGATAGCGGTTACGTTGCGTTTGTTGCCCGCAAGGCTGCGCCGGCGCAACCGAGCCCCACGCCGCCAGGTCTCGAACCGCCGGATGCTCTTCCATCGCCGGTGCCGACGCCAACTGTCGTGCCGGCGTTTCCGCCGATTGCGACATTCTCGACCGAGCAAATCTACATTTGTAATCGCGACGGGTACGATCTCCGGCCGCTGACAACGCGCGATGGACTGATCTATTTCGCATTATCGTGGGCGCCGGACGGCCACGCGGTGTCTGCTTTGGCTTGCAAAGAGAGCGAGTGGGATGCGCGTGAACGCGCGAACAAGACTCCCAGCGGCCGGCCGCGCGTGATTACGTTGGATGGGCAGGAGCGACTTCTCGATGATGACTTGGCACAGGCGCCGCCGGTGTGGTCGCCTGACTCAGCAAAAATTGCGACAGCGTTTGACGTCGACATCGGAATTTATGACGCCGCCGGAAAAGCGCCAACGCAAGCTCGCATCGTTTTGCGCGAGCGGATGCTGACTGCGTCAGTAGCTTTTCTCGAAAAGAGCGGTTCAAAGAAGAGTTCCGATCAATCAAAATCGAATCCCACCACCACCGCGACGCCCGAGGTGCCAGTTTCGTTCAATCCAATCCTGCGGATTGAATGGCCGCTGCCGGAAAAACTTTACGTGCAGACGGGTTACGTGGATTTGCGAAACGCGCTGCCCACTTGGTCACGCTGGCACTTATTGACGCTCAGCCCGCAGGCAGCCGTACTGGGGAAATAACTTACAGAACCGTGAGCGGTAGCAAGCGGATCGGAAAGTTAAGGTTGAGTGTAGTATCCGCTCGCTACCGCTCGCGGTTGCGTGACGCTCGCGGGCCAGATGAGCGACAGCGCTAATCCAGTCACCCACAAGAGTACGGCGACCGCCGACGACATCACAATCCAAAATTTCCAGTAGCTGGTGAACGTCGTTTCCCACCCAGTCTGCACATGATCGGCAACGTTCACGTTCAAGTCCGGCGGCGCGAAGAGTCGCGCTGCCAGTTGCGTCAGCAGATACCATCCGAAAGAGTACAACCACGCGACGCGATCCATGCGCACGCGATGCAGAGCGATTAGCGCGACCGCTATCCCGCCGACGTGCGCCAGTGTCGTCGAGAAATAGAAGCCGCTCGCGAGCAGCACGTATTTAATCCAAATTCCGAGTCCGGGAATTGTCCAGATCGCCGCCGCGCGAATCATTTCGCGGTGTCCCATCAGCAAACCGACGCCCAGCAGAACGTTTCCGGCGTTGCACATCCACAGCAAATTGCCCCTGCCGCCGTATCGCGAGTAATGCACGGTCTGCACCAGAAAAAATATCAACGGCAGCACGCCAAGCAATCGATATCGCGGTTCGAGGCGGCCTTCCATGGGCCGCAAGACTATCATGCCGGTTTGAGCTTTCACGATTTCGTCACGACACGCTTCACGCCGAGAAACTCTCTGGACAGTGCGGGCGGTTTGAGCTAGATTACGGGTTCCCCTGAAAACCGTAAGTCACTTTTTGCCGCGTCGGCCCTACTATGACAGCCCTGCGGGCAATCACCCATTGCAGTTCGTTCCCTGGATTCCTTATGGAACTGACAGCATCTCTCACCCAGTCCCAGATCGACAGAGTGACTGCCCCTGGAGGCGTCACGTCTGCCGCCGATGGCGAGAGGTCTGATCGCAGTTATCAGCTCGCCTCAAAAAAACCTCAGAAGGGATCCACATCCACACGCGCGAAGAAAAGTACAAAGCAAACGCGCGCGCGCGCGCGTCGCGGCACCGTGTTGGTCGTAGATGACGTGCCCGACGTCACCGAGATGATCGGACTTCTCTTGAAGCATGCCGGTTATGATGTCGCCACTGCGGGTTCAGCAACGGCCGCACTCCAGATGGCGCGCAAGCAGCATTTCGATCTGGTGATTTCCGACATCGGAATGCCTGAGATGAACGGTTATGAATTAGCCATGGCGCTGCGCGATCTCGCCGCCTACAACAGCACGCCGCTGATTGCCGTCACCGGATATTCTGAATATGACGATCGTGGACGCGCCGTGCGCGCCGGATTCAATGTTCATCTGGCAAAACCAATTGAGCCGACACAACTGCTTAGTTTGATGAACGAACTACTCTCGCAAACCGAGCCTGGGACAAATCACTGAAAACCAGAGGTCAGACGTCAGAAGTCAGATGTCAGACGTCGGAGGTTAGGGGTCTCGTAATCTTTAACCGCCGGTCTCTAGATGCAAGCCTCTACCGAGTCTCTGACGTCTGATATCTGACATCTGCGTCTTCATTTTTCCGTTGATTTGTTTTTTTGCTTCCGGCATTCTCTTTCGCGATGGAAGAGTTGCAGGAAACCGCGCCAATCACCGCTGAACCAGCGCGCACCAATCGCCTCCGAGTTTGGTTGAAAAGCGAATCCGCCGTGCGCACGACCGAATTGGGAGTAGGCGCGTTGGCGATCGGCATTCTGTTCTGGCGACTTCAGTTTGCCACCACGGCGATCTGCTGCGGAGACTTCGACGGCTACTACCACATGAAGTGGGCGCAGCTGCTCTGGCAAAACATGAAAGCAAAACAATTTCGTCCCCCCGCCTTCACCTGGCTCCCGCTGACGACGCTGAACGCTGGCGATTACGTCGATCATCACCTGCTGTTTCATGTGCTGCTGATTCCGTTCACTTGGTTTCGCGACATGCAAACCGGAGCAAAAGTGGCAACTGTTATTTTCGCGAGCGCGGCTGTCTTCGCGTGTTATTGGCTGATTGTGCGCTATGAGATTCGTTATCGACTGCTGTGGTTGCTGGCGCTGCTCGCATGCTCGGCCCCGTTCCTCTATCGAATGAACATGACGAAGGCGCCGCCGTTCGCGATTCTGTTTCTCGTCATCGGCACTTTCCTTTTGTTTGAGGGAAAGCATTGGCAATTATTACCGGTAGCCCTCTTATTCACTTGGACGTATGACTTGTTCGTGCTGCTTTTGTTGGCGGCGACAATTTGGACTATCGTCATCGCGTGGACCGAAGAGCGACTCGAGTGGCGTCCGTTCGCGTATGTGGCGGCGGGATGCGCGATCGGCTTGGTCGTCAATCCTTACTTTCCCCACAATCTTCAACTTTTTTGGGAACACGTGCGCATTAAGATCACGGCGGGAGATTTCGCCACGAAGGTTGGCAACGAATGGTACCCCTACAACACGCGCGAGTTTCTGGCCAACTGTTTTGTCGCGCTGGTGGCGATGTTTGCGGGGTATCTCGCCTTCGACGGAAGCGATCGAAAGGCGTCAAAGAAACCGCTTTACTTCCTCGCGCTGTCGACGGCGCTGTTGCTAATGAACATTTTCTGGAAGCGCTTCGCTGAGTATTTTCCGCCGTTCGCAATCCTGTTTGCCGCATTCACATTCGAACAATACTGGCGGGGGCGCGCGGTCTTCACACGTTTGCCTGATGACGTGTTGCAGGATTTACAGCCATTTCTCGATCGACAAGAACCAACCGACGTCGCGAAAGAGAAGAAGAGTACCGAGACATGGCGCACCGTGAAGATTGCGCTCGCCGCTGCCGGACTGGCCGCTATTTTTCTGATCAATGTGCACCAAACGACTGGTGACATCGCAGGCAGCGAGCCTCGCGACTATTACTCGCAGGGCGCCAGCTGGATGCGCGCAAACATTCCGGCTGGGCAGGTTGTATTCAACACTGATTGGGACGACTTTCCGCGGCTATTCTATTTCGACCCGAGTCACGCATACGTGTCTGGTTTGGATCCTACGTACTTGCTGGACCGAAGTCCCGAGTTGTCCCAATTGTATGTAGGGATAACGACGGGCGAGACAGAGGATGCCGGACCATTCATTCGCGATCGTTTCGGCGCACAATGGGTATTTACCGATACTACCAATGATCACGTTTCGTTTATGGACAACGCTCGGCGAAGCGGTTGGTTCGACATTGTCTACGAAGACAAACAATGTCGTGTCTTGCATCTGCGTCAAACAAAAGGCGAACCACTGCCGGACACAGATGCGAACGACAGCGGCGGTGACACTGGCAACGACAACTCGCCGTGAGATTTAGACCGCTGCCGTTTGAGCGAATACCGATTTCATGCGGCCTATTTTCAGATCGGCGATTTGGATCGCGGCCACGGTTCTTCCGGCTGCGCTGGCGAGCGCTTGCAGTCACGCGTCTCCGTCGGCAAACGACAACACCGCGGACACGTCGACTTATCGGCCACTCGCGACCCCGGCGACGGAATTCGAGCAGAAGCTCAAGATGGTTCGTGATGGCGGTTTTCGTTACGTGTGGATATTTCGCAAGTTGGATGGAAAAGAGTTCACGCGGGAAGACACGGAGATTCTGCACACAAATGCGCCAAAGGTTGTTGACTGGATCGGCACCGACGATCGGAAGACATTTATCGCCGGATCGAACGCTGTCATTCCACCTGAGTACGAACCGGAATTGAAAAAACGATACAAGATCGAAGACGTGTCAGAAGCCCGACCGTAAGGGAGGGCAACTGCCGTTGCGGATTTGTTTAGCCAAATGTTGACCTCGCTCACGCTCGGGCTTCTGACACGCTGAGCACCAGTTTCCCAAACTGCGCGCGATCTTCGATTAGCTCATGAGCTTTTCGCGCTTCAGCCAGCGGCATTGTGCGATCGACGACGGCGCGAATCTGGCCCGATTCGATAAACTTCATCGCCGCCAACAGGTCAGCTTTTGAACCCATCATCGATCCGAGAATCGTGAGGTGCCGATAGAAGACGTGGCGCAAATCGGTCTTCGCATCGAAGCCGCTGGTGGCGCCGCACGTGACTAGCCGGCCGCCTTTCTTCAAAGACAAAATCGAGCCTGGCCAAGTCGCTGCGCCGGTGTGTTCGAACACCACATCGACTCCACGACCGTTCGTCAACCGGCGCACTTCCTTCGGCCAATCGATGTGCGTGTAATTAATCGTCTCATCCGCGCCCAGCTCGCGCGCCTTCGCGAGTTTGTCATCCGAGCTTGCGGTCGTAATCACACGCGCGCCGCGCAATTTCGCAATCTGAATTCCGAGCGAGCCAACGCCGCTGCCCGCCGCATGCACCAGCACGTCTTCGCCCGGTTGTACGTTCGCGCGTGACACGAGCATGTGCCATGCAGTCAAAGTAACCAGCGGCAACGCAGCGGCTTCAGGCCAATTCAAATTCTTCGGCTTGGGAATCACGTTCCCGCCAGGCACTGCAACCAGCTCGGCGTAGCCGCCATCGCGTCGATAACCGATGATGTCATAGTCGTCGCACATGTTGTCGCGCCCGGCGAGACATTCAACGCAATGACCGCACGACACACCGGGCTGAATCATCACCTCATCGCCGACGTGGGCCCACGTCACTAACTCGCCAACTTCGCGCACAACGCCGGCAATGTCGTCGCCCAGAATGTGCGGCAACGGAATCTTCATGCCTGGAAGTCCGTTGCGCACCCAAACGTCGAGGTGATTCAATGCGCACGCGCGGACTTCGACGAGCACTTCGTTGGCTTTGATTTTCGGATCTGGAACTTCGGTGAGCTTGAGAACTTCAGGCCCGCCGTGTTGTTCGAAGATGACTGCTTTCATGATGACAGCGTACAGAACCGCGAGCGGTAGCGAGCGGGTTAATGATTCAACTACGAGGTTGGCCTCTTATCCCGCTCGCTACCGCTCGCGGTTCTGTAACATTCGTCGCGGACTAAGACTTTCCCGCTTGGATCCCTTTGTTCACTTCATCGATTGCGTCTTTAACGAGGTCGATCGCGCGGGCGCGGTGACCGCCCTTATCGGCCGTCGCGTGGTCGAGATTGTTCCTGGCGCTTTCCAAAGCCGCCAACGCCGCGGTCATATGTGGTTGGTCTGGCGCCGCGGTAAAGACGGCGTGATTATGTTGGCGGCCGTAGGCGATGCCCGCATTGACCTGCGCAATCGCTTGATTCACGAGCTGGAGCGCCTTGACGCGATGACCGCCTTTGTCAGGGGTTGCCTTTTGCAATTCACTCTTAGCGGTATTTAAATCAGCCCGCGCTGCTTGCATGAAAGGTTGGTCGCCGGCAGCCAGCCCGGCCACGGCGAATATCGACAAAGCAAGAACTGCCAAAGAAATTCGTGCTTTCATTGCTAAGACTCCTTTCGAAATCGTGAATTATTGGAAGGGACCAGAAGCGGCGATAAGGTACTACAAACTTCCTGCGCCAGACAATAAATTCATTTCGGGGACAGTGGGTCAGTTTGAAGTGGCGCGCTGATTTCACGGGCCCGACTCCCGTGCCACTCTTCAAACTCACCCACTACAATTCGCGTCGGACATCACCGTCTCCGCAGAGCATGGCCGGCAAGCGTTCCCGTGAATTTGCCGTCCGCGACTGCGACTTGCCCGTTCACAATGACAAAACGCATGCCTTCGGAGAGCACTTCGGGTTGCTCATAGGTTGCGCGGTCAGTGACCGTCTTTGGATCAAAGACAATAACGTCTGCGAAATAGCCTTCGCGGATGAGACCGCGTTCGGGAATGCGAAACGTCTCGGCGGTCAGTGCGCTCGAATTCCGCACCATGAATTCCATCGACATCACCTTGTTGTTGAGCAGATAGTCCCGAAGCTTCTTCGGCAACGGACCGTCATTGCGCGGGTGTGCTGTCGAGCCATCCGAGCAGGTCATCACGAACTTGTCCTTCATGAACCGCCGGATGTCTTTTTCGTTCATGTTGAACGAGGCGACACCTGCACCTCCCGCATTCTTGATGATTTCGAGCGCAGCTTCGACCGGCGTTTTGTTCATCTCCTGCGCGATTTGATTCAACCGTTTGCCGACGTATTGCCGATCGCGCGAATCAATGATCAGCAGCGAGTCTGCACCGCCCCGACGCTTCAAGTTCTGTTCCATCTCCGCAATCAGCCGCGGCCTGGTTTCTGCATCATCGATGCGCTGAAGCAAGCGGCTTTGCCCGTCAATCTCAGCCCAGCGCGGCACCAACGACGCGGTCAGGCTCGAGCCCGATGCCTCGTATGGATACTGACAAGCGGTGGCCTCGATGCCTTCGCGACGAGCTTCCGCCATCAACTGAAGCGCTTGTTTGCTTTGCCCCCACACATCTGGCCCGAGTGCTTTGATGTGCGAAATGTGGACCGGAATCTTCGCTTCGCGACCGATGCGAATCGTTTCTTTAATCGCACCGAGCAGGCCAATCGTATACGAACCTTCATCACGCATGTGCGTGTCATAGATGCCGCCTTTCGCGCCTGCAACTTTCGCCAGCTCGATGACTTCTTCGGTCTTCGCATAGCTTTGCGGCGCGTAATACAAGCCCGTTGACATGCCAAAGGCCCCGTCATCCATCGCCTGCGCGATGAGCTTCTTCATCTCGTCGAGTTGTTCCGGAGTGGGTTGCGCGTCGGTTGCGCCCAACACACGACGACGAACCGTCCCGAAACCGGCAAGCAACACGGCGTTTGTACCAATGCCTTGCTCATCCCACTTGCGCAACGTCTCGCCGATGTTCAGCGCGCTGCCCCCGTCGTTGCCGGTGACCACGGTCGTGACGCCCTGCATCAGGTAAGGCTCATTCGTTTTTCGAGCTGGATCGGAAAGATCTTCGAGCGTGTGGGTATGCGAGTCGATGAAACCGGGCGTGACAATCATGCCGGTTGCATCGATCGTACGCGCGGCGGTGAGATGTGCTTTCCCCGCGTCGCCAACAAAGACGATTCGGTTGCCGCGAATGCCGACATCTGCGTTCCGAGCTTTGCGTCCGGAGCCGTCAACCAGCTTTCCATGGACTATTAGAATGTCGAGCGGATTGCCCTGAACGCTCGTGACAAACCCGCGCAGTACGCTATTCGTGACCAAGCCCGCGAGCGCCAGCGCTGCTGCGATCCGAAACATTTTCTGTGTCATAAGTGGAATCAAGGCGAGAGATTGTTGAGCTATTGCCTGATTCTGTCAATCGTTTGCTCGTGCCGATAGTGCCTGAGGTTGAATATTCTCTGAGCGCTCTGCGAAAGTCTTCGCGCTCCTCTGCGGATCTTGTTACATGCTCTGGTGATTAACCGCAAAGGAAAATCCGAGGGTTGCGCAGAGGATCGCAGAATCTGAAACTGAGACACCGATTCTGCCAACAATTTTTTGGAACCGGACACAGCGTTCCTGGGTTACAATCCGTGCGTTCCTCTCCCGATGTCATGTTTGGCTACTTCAGCCAAGTTACGCTTTCCCCTAAATCAGCTGAAAAGGATTCACGTGATGAAGACTCGTTTACCAATTCTTGCCGCGATATTCGTCATTGCGTCTGCGGTACCCGTTTTGTCTCAGGAACGCTGGCAGCGGTTGCCGCCTCCGCGCGATGCACAATTCTACACACCACGAAATACGCTTGAGGAGTTCGAATCGCGCACATCGACGCTGCTGATTAAAGGCCGCACATGGGTGGCTACGCTCCGCGCTACTGCCGGCTTTGCACGCGTCGAAGCGACAGACATTCGTGACGCTGGAAACGGAACGCGCGCCGAGGGAGTAACAGTCGTTTTGACGGGCTCCACGGAGATTCGTTGTCTGATTGATTACGACGAAATCGAATCGCTCGTACGCGCATTTGATACAATGGAAAAGGCCGACGACTCGGTCACCAAGCTGAGCAACTTCGAAGCGCATTACCGCACCCGCGGCGATTTCGAAATCATCGTTTTCAAACAGACGACTGGGGGCATTGCGGCCGCCATCGAAGGCGGCTTCTTTGAACGTACGCGCCTGTTTTTGACCCTGGAAGAATTCACGCGCTTGCGCTGGATGATCGTGCAGGCAAAAGAGCGTCTCGATGAAATCAAGTAGCGGATTGGATGCACTGGTTAGCTTTCGGCAGCGGATGTAGATCAGGTTCGACCCATTCGGATTTCGCTTTCGCCGTTGCTAAGAGATCCGCCGAGTAATGCCGGCTGATCAAATTTTTGTCAACACAATGTTCGATCAAAGCGTTCGCCAGCTCCGGCAGGGTCAAGTTCTCGCGCTCCACGACGAAGCAATAAACAACGCGCAGCCAGAAAAGAGTAATGGTTTCATGGTAGCCCGTTTTCCCGTAAGTTTCTGCCAGTCGCCGAATGCCTCGCGTAACTTTGTCAGTAGCCTCTTCGAACGGCAAGTTGCATACATACCACAGTGCGACCGTCAGGTGCTGGTAATGGCGGAACTCAGATGGATGAAAGTTGCACGCTTCGAATGATTCGACCAGCGTCCGTATCTCTTCTTCAGTTTTGTAGTAGCAGGTCATATCAATCTCCAATCAAAGAGCGGCGACGATGCCCGCGCTCCCAGACAAAAAATTGAGGCGGACCGAATAACGATCCGCCTCATGTTCGTTTGAGCTTGAACTCTTGTTACTTGGCAGCAGCCTGATTGGCTCGAGCGGTCAAGCGCGACTTCTGACGCGCGGCGGCGTTGCGATGAAGCACGCCCTTCTGCACAGCCTTGTCGATCTCCGAAACGGTCTTCGGCAGCATTTCAGCGGCACTCTTGCCGCCTTTGTCCAAAGCGCCGCGAAGCTCCTTCACCGCGGTGCGCAAGCGTGACCGGTTGCTGCGGTTAACGACGCGGCGGCGCTCACTTTGCCGCATGCGCTTTTCTGCTGATTTATGATTAGGCATTCAAAATCTCCGAATTTCTCAAAGTCCGGCGCTTAGGACAACGATTTTGCCTTAGCGCGAAACTACAAACTATAGGGATGCAGACGGGCAGTGTCAAGACAACAAAGGCCCGCGCGAGCAGGCCTTTGTCTCTTCGATTCAGAGCTGCCGAATTAATCGTTCACCTGCATCGACCTCAGAATATTCTGGAAAATATTCTGGTAGTTGGCGAAGTCGTCGTTTGGCGCAACCGCAATCATGTAAAGCAACTCTCCATTGCGCAATTGCGTGGTGACGATACTGACAATCTCCTGGCGGCCAGTGGCTTCGTTCACGTTGTTTAGGCCGATCGCCAGAGCGTTACGGCCGTCGATTGTAGTGCGTTGGTATCCGGTGCGCGAACGAAGATTACCGTTGCTCTGTTGCAGGCCGTTGATTAGCTCGTTCGTCGCCTGCTGAAGATTGCGGCTGCTGGTTTGCGCAACACCGAAGTTCACACCATGCGTGAAGACCGACTGACCATTGGTCGAGCCATACCCTCCGGAAGGCGCGAACCAAATCGAGTTACTGGAATCGGAAACCTCGCGCCAATTCTCCGGAACGCTCACCTGCGCAACATTCAACACCGAGTAGTTGCGGAATCGCGACGATGGATACTCGACTCGTCCGGCTGGCGGATTGCCATATCCCGTGCGATCGCCATTGGGATAAGGATCACCCTGATTAGGATAACGGCGTCCGCTGCGTTGAATCTCGGCCATTGTTTGCGCCCGCGGATAATCCCGCAGTCGTTCGTTCACCGCAATAAACTCGCGGTTGTCGTGGGGCACGTTTCTGACTTGCAGAGACTGCGCTTCCTGATTGATGCGCTCGTAGCGATTCGCAGGGCTGGGGTGATCGCTGAAGAAACCGCCGCCACCGCCGCCTTGTCGCTGAATTGTTTGAAACATGTTCGCGAGTTCACGGGGATCGTAACCAGCATTGGCCATGATGCGCGCGCCCAGCAGGTCCGCCTCAGTTTCGTATTCGCGGCTGAACTTCAGAAAATAAACGCCGACCGTGCCCGCGGCGACTTGGCCCAGCCCCGGCCCACCGAGAATCGTGCCGCCGATTCCGAGAACGCCCGCCAATAATCCATACTTCTGTGCCTTCGTCGCCTGCGCGGTGCCGTGACGCAACGCCACGTGACTGAGTTCGTGCGCCATTACGCCAGCCATCTCGCCTTCTGATCGCGCGGCTTGGATCATTCCGCGATTCACGTACATCGGTCCACCCGGCAGAGCGAAGGCGTTGATGTCGCTCGCATTGATGACTCTGAAGTAGTAACGGAACTCGGGATGCTGAAACTCTGGAGGAATTGCCGCGACCAGTCTCTGGCCGACTGATTCGACATAGCTCTGTACTTCCGAGTCGCGCAACAACGGAAATTGCTGTTCGGCTTCGGCGGCTGCTTGCCTTCCCAACTTAACGTCATCCGATGGACTGTAGTGGTTGCTGTGATACTTGATTTGCGTCTGCGCTAACCCCGTTAGCGGGGTCGCGAACAGCGCCACGGCGACCAGCCACGCTGCCAATCGCGCCGCAAACCTCTTGTTAATTCCTCTCATTCGAAATCTCCCTCCAAATAATTCACTAGATGGAAGAACTACTTTGATGCTCTTCGCTCACATTTCGTCGCCATGGGACAGTCAATTCGGATGCCACAGCTGAAGCCGCATGAGAACGGCTTAATTTTTCTTACAAAACCGGCGCAGTCTGCTTTCGAAGGCTTAGATTTACTCAATTCTCGCATTGTAATCAGACAAAATTCTGGACCGTTTGTCACTTAAAGCATAGTTTCTATTTCGTTGATTCATAGCCCGATTTCGTTAATGACAGAATCAGAATTGCATGACAAGCACACGCGCGTCCAGCAACTTTTTCGTTCATGGCCTCCGCGGAATGTTAAGCTGTAGCCGGGCTTGTTTGCCGACTGAGATGCAGGCTGAAACGCTGAATTGTCCAAACTGCGGCGCGGCGATTTCGTCGGATTTGCCGCATTGCCAGTATTGTGATTCAAAGCTCGCCACGATTGCGTGCGCCTCGTGCTTTGGCCTGATGTTCATAGGCAGCCGTCACTGCCCACACTGTGGCGCGGCGGCGGCGACCGTGGCCCCAGCGCAGCTGGTTGCGCTGAAGTGTCCACGGTGCAAACTCGAGATGTCATCAATCAGCCTTGGCGGCGAAGCCATGCGCGAATGCGAGAATTGTAGCGGACTCTGGTTGGACGTAGCCGCGTTTGAAAGAATTTGCGCCAGCCGCGAGCAACAGTCCGCGGTTCTCGGTGGCGCGGCAGTATCGCCATCCGCACAACTGCACGCGAATTCAGTTTCAGAAAAGGTTCGCTACGTTCCTTGTCCGCAGTGCGGTCAATTGATGAACCGGATCAACTTTGCGCGCTGTTCAGGCGTCATCGTCGATGTTTGCCGCGGGCACGGTACGTGGTTCGATCGCGATGAGCTGCGCGAGCTCGTTGAGTTCATTCGCGGCGGCGGACTCGATCTGTCGCGCCAAAAAGAAAAACGCGAACTAGAGTTCGAACGTGACCAATTGCGCATGGAACAGATGGTCGCTGCGGGCCGCGTACGCTCCCAAGCATTTGGTTATTCCGACGAGGAACGGGTGACCGGCATATCTGCCGCCGGCTCATTATTGAAGTTCTTACTGGAATGAGTCGCCCACGGATGGTGACCATTAAGATCGCCGTCAGTGTACGGAGATGCAGTGATTCGACGATAAGAATCCAGAAGCATCGGAACGACAGCGGCCGGTGCGAACAATTTCAGATACCGTTCCTTCGCTTTTCGGCCCATCGCCTCTCTCAATTCACGATCACCAGCCATGCGGATCATAGTCTTCGCCAGTTTTTCAGTCTCTCCGCATGGCACCAGAATGCCTGCGTCGTCTCCGATCATGTCAGCGACACCGCCCACGTCAGTGGCAATGATTGGTTTTCCGCACGACATCGCTTCCACAATGCTGTTTGGTGTGCCTTCGCTGAACGACGGCATTACAAATACATCCAGGCTGTCCATAAAAGCGCGCCGCTCTGTGGGGTGCGTGTAGACACCGTGATAGCGATACCGAGAGGCGACGTTTAGCGCCTTTGCGTTCGCGGCCATCTTCTGCCGCTGCGAACCATCACCCGCAATATTCAAGCCCAGATTGCCGCATGCTTTTTGTGCGGTCGCAAACGCTTCCATCAAAACCATCGGACCCTTCATCACTTCCATGCGCGCGGCGAACCCAAACGTGACTCTATCTGAGGCTGGACCGTGGGTTTCGATACCGTTCGAAACTTCATCAGACATGATGGGCAGAATCGAAAGTTGTTTTGAGTTCGTAAGCTTCTCGCGGCAGTGTTCGAGGAGTCTGGGTGACAGGGCCGCAACTTCCGCACACAGCGGCAGAACCGATGTGAACTGCGCGTAGTACGACTCGAAATCCGGGGGATGGAAAGGAATCCCGAGTTCCTGATAAATCACGGGAAAACCTGAATCGTGCCCTGCGCGAATAATGATCATCGCGTTTGGATCAGGTGTCATCACATGAATCAGGTCGGGATTCAGTCTTTCCATGAAGGCCCGGCATTGCCGGTAATTGCGGGCGGCCAATCCAGTAACCAACCGCAGGCTCCGGCGACGGATCAGCGGCTTTGATTTAGGGAATGTATTGAAGAGTTTGTAAGCCAGGATGCGGCCGGCCCCCAGCGAGGTGTGCGCTAAATTCGAAGCGATCCAGGACACGCTGACATCAGCTTCGAGTAGTCTTTGGTAATACTGATCTTCTTCGGCGTGCAGATACATCAAAAGGACGGAAACGTCGTGGCCGGCCTTGCGCAATTGAGATGCGTAAGTGACCAGAGTCTCGTCGGACCCGCTTATGGGCCCAAAGATTTGTCCCTTGCAAAGAAGGATTCTCATCAGGGGTTGAATCGCGTCCGATGTTTTGGTCTAACGGCTCAACTTTCCAAGCCGACGATGAAATGTCCGCGTCAGAGTTTGAGGATGAAGACGCGGAATCAAAGAGAGGATCTCTACTGATCGAGCAAGTTGCCCATGCCTAACTGCCAAGGCGGATTCCCAAATCAAGTGTTCCGCCATGTTCTCGCAAAATTTCTTCCAGGTCTCGTTCCTGCGGTTCCTCGATGCTGTGGCGTAGCGGGGCAACTTTGCCCAGCGATCGCGGAACTGACGGACACTCTGCCGCACTGTCTGTGCAGCGTGCGAAGACCCCTGTTCAGAGACAGGAGTTGAACGGCGCCAGACTATCGCAGGGCAAGCGGTGACAATAATAGACCAGATTTCACTGACCCGCACCCATAAATCCCAATCATCGATCCCAGGTGCGTCTTCATCGAACAACCCGATGCGCGTGAGGCACTCTCGGCGAAGCACCGCCGTCCCGCACGGCACAAAATTCCGCGCGAGTAACTGCCAGAAAAGATCTCCCTGTTGAAGGTCTGCAGGATACACTCGATCCGTCGGACGTCCGTCCTGATCTCCAAAAACGGCGCGCCCGTAAATCATTGCGGCATCACGCTCGCGGTCGAGAATTTCCATTTGTTGCTCGAGCGAGTCAGGCAATCGGGTGTCGTCGTCATCGAGAAACGTGACATACCTACCGTGACTTGCCAACAGTCCGAGGTTGCGTGCGCCGGCCACGCCTTGATTGCGTTCGACACGCACGTAATTAATTCCACTGATTGATCGGCAAACAGTCTGAGTCTCATCGCTTGACGCATCATCAACCACGACCACTTCAACGTCACGCGCAGCGGCGAATGCACTCGCGACGGCTCGCGGCAGCAGACGCGGGCGATTGTGGGTGGTGATGATGACGCTTGCTCTCGGCATACAATCTCCAATTAGTACCGCGAGCCAATTCGATTGGGCGCCGACTGCGAGAAATATAGACTGGCATATTTCACGTAAGCGCTGGGCCGGATCAACCGCGATGGGCGAAGCCGTAGTGCCATCAATAAATTTGACGGTACCTGGGACCAGCCGCGATTCACAGCGGTCTGTGCGGCCCCGAATAATAGAGTATCCGCGATTCGATTTAGCGCTCGCCGCCGAATTGCACGTCGTTGCGACCGTGTTCCGGTCAATGCGCGCGGTAGTCTTAACAGTTCCACTTGATGATGCGCGGCCGTGCTCAGTTGAGCGGCACGTGCTGAAGATCCCTGCCCCGAAGTGTCGGTCGGTTTTCGATAAACGCCCATCGGCTCGTCGAGCACGATGACGGGATAGAGTTCGGCGATGCGCGTGAAGAGATCCCAGTCATCAATCCCGTTCAGACGTCTTCGCAGCAAGCCCACGCTGAACAAACATTTCTTGCGAATGAGCGTCGCCAAAGGCATCACAGGAAAATCGAGTTCCAGCAGCTCCCAAAACACGTCAGGGCCGCGATGACGTGGCAGGATCACTTCGCCGGTCGGTTGATAGTTCTGATCCGC
This sequence comes from uncultured bacterium, assembly GCA_965653675.1. Lineage (GTDB taxonomy): Bacteria > Acidobacteriota > Blastocatellia > Pyrinomonadales > Pyrinomonadaceae > UBA11740. Next base: position 126,950 of record CBFHBA010000010.1, on the reverse strand, counting down.
CATGATCATTCCACCACAACAAAATCCGGCGTGTGGATTTGCTTCCAACGCTGTTACCTGTTTTTCCAGCGAGCCCGGGAGACGCTGATCGTCATCGTCGAGAAACGCGATGTAATCGCCGGAGCTTTCGAGCACTCCGATATTGCGGGCGCCGGCCACGCCCTGATTACGATCAACCCGAATGTATTTGATTCTGCTGAGGGAACGACAGACCTGCGCGGTATGATCGATCGAAGCATCGTCTACCACGATCACTTCGACATCCGTGCCTGCCGACTGCGCACTCTCGACAGCGCGGGGCAACAGCTCAGGACGATTATGAGTTGGAATTATGACGCTCGTCTTTGACACAAGCGGATTCCCAGAGTATTCAACGGATACTGCTTGATTCTAACCGCTGGCCGTCTCGCAGCGAAGACTAATTGCATCGATTGAGTTGCTCTAAAGTGTCACGAGGATAATGGATCTCATGGGTGATTCAACCGCGCAGCCTAAGCAGATCGGTATTTATAACCTGAACATGGAAGCACGCGGTGGCGGCGAGAAGCTGACGCTCGTCCTCGCATCCCACCTCAGCGGCACTCACATTGTGCAGGTGTTTCATAACACACAATTGGACATCGACGCACTCGAGAAAACATTCGCCGTCGACCTGAGTCGCGTGAAATTTACCAAGCTGACGCCGCCGAACCTGCCATTGCGGATGCTCGCGAAGATCCGCGGCGCAGTGACGTCGCCGTTCTCGCTTCCTCATTATCGGCAATTGAACCGATTCAATCTCGATCTATTTCTTAACGTGAGTTATGGAAGTGCTTTGCCATGTCCGGCGGCCAAAGGAATATTTATCTGCATGTTCCCGCATCGGCATAGACGGGAGGACGTTCATGCCGGACTGCTGGGTTACTTGCGGTGCCGTTTCGTGGACGTGATTGAAAGCCGGTTCACCGGCGCGCAGGAAGGGGTTTGGCTTGATTCGTACACTCGGGTAATAGCGATTTCGAAGTATTCCGCCGAATGGATCGGGCGACTTTGGAGAATCGAGTCCGAAGTGGTTTATCCGCCGGCGGATGACATGGGACCGCCCACAACCAAAGAGCGGATTATTTTGCACGTGGGAAGATTTACGCCTGCCGGTGTGTATCATCATCACAAGGCTCAGGACGTGTTGCTCGCGGCCTTTAAGAAAATGCGCCAATTACACCGCGACGGATGGGCACTGCATTTTACCGGCAACATCAATTCAGACCCTGAGTCAAATCACTTTGCGCGGGAGCTCGTCCAAGGAGCCAAAGGTTTTCCGGTTGAATTTCACTTCAACGCAAGCTTTGATGAACTCCGCACGCTGTACCGCCGAGCGGCGATCTATTGGCATGCGACAGGAGTCGGCCGCGATCCAGAAGAGCATCCTGAGCTGCATGAGCATTTTGGGATCACGACGGTCGAAGCAATGTCGGCAGGCGTCGTGCCGATCGTCATTGCTTTGGGCGGTCAAGAAGAGATCGTCACCAATGGCGTTGATGGAATGTGCTGGAATCATATTAGTGAGCTGGTTCAGCAAACGGCCAGGCTCGCAACTGATTCCGAGCTTCGCTGCGCGTTGGGTAACGCTGCGATCGAGTCCAGTCAAAGATTTAGTCGCACGGCATTTACCGCCCACATGGATCGTTCGATCGCGCAGCTTCTTAATGACTAATTGCGAGCAAGTCTTCAAGACGCCACACACCGAGACACTTGCCCGCGTCTTCATCTTCGACAATGACATGCGCCGGTTTCGGAAAATTGAAGGGCTCAATCTCAAGATTGATTGATCGCCATCCACCATCCGGGCAATCGATGTTTTCGGTAATCTTTGTATGCGTTGTGCAAAGTAGATATCTTGCAGCGCTCTTTTTGAAGTTTGAAATTGTCCGTTTGATTCGTTCAAACGAAAGGTGGATCAGGCAATCGCGGCACAAGATCACATCCGCGGGGGGCAGACGATTTTTCGAAATGTCGAGCGTCAGAAATGTTTTTTGTGCGTTCGCGTAGCGCCCGCGATTCCGCTCGATCAATTCCGGCACGATGTCGGCGCCGATGTACTTGATATCCCCGAGGGATGCGTGCTGCATCCAATTAAAGTCGCCACACGCAGCATCTAGTAATGTTTTTGCTTGCAGCTCACGCAGCAGTGGCGGAAGACTCGTCGTGATGACCGCGGTTCGTGTGAGCGTCGATCCACGGCCCGAAACTGATTCCGGATCGCTCCAGCTGTTGTTGTGATAAATTTCCGTGAAAACAGTTTCTAAAGACGGCGCGGTCAGGGCGCGGCGGAGATCGTGATACGTGGCCACAGCGCGAGGAAGAGATGATTTTAAATAAGACTTAATCGCGACCTCCGAAGTCACAAACAATGGCTATCCGGCACCAAAATCATCAGCGCGATAATGCGACTCGATCAGTTTTGATGGTGGCTCATCCCGGTCACGAGCTGCGAGTTCATGGATGGCTGGAAACCAAGCGTCCGATCACCTGCATTCTGACAGATGGCTCTGGTCGAACAAATCATTCGCGTTTAGATTCTACCACCAGGGTTCTTGAGGCTGCCGGCTGCTTCCGTGGGCCAATCTACGGCTTCATGACAGATCAGGATCTCTACGCATCTGTTCTGAATTTCCATCATGCGCGTTTTGTTGAACTTGTCGATGAACTCGCTACCTTGCTTGTGCGCGAACAGATAGATTGCATCGCCGGCGATGCCGAAGAGGGTTACAACCCAGCTCATGATATTTGTCGGCTGCTGATCAATGGCGCAGTCGGGCTGGCAAATAACTCATGCCGTCAGCCGATCCAGAACCTTGATTTCACGCTGATTGGCGCGCCGGAACAATGCGCCGGTCCGTTTGGGCGCGACGCGATGCACGTGCGATTGGATGAACGTGCGTTGGCACGCAAGCTGGCGGCGGCACGGAATTATCCGGAATTGCAGGGCGAGGTGACGGCGGCGCTTGCGGGCGCAGGCAGTCTCGGTCTGCAGCAACATCCTGACCTCGCCGGCCACGCCGGCGTTCGATTTGCAACGGCAAACGCGGATCTGTTTGCAGTTGAGTGCTTGCGTCAGGTCGCTACCCGGTCTATCGCTCGCGACGCACCCAAGCCGTTTTACGAACTGTACGGTGAGAGACAGGTGACCGCAGGGCACTACACACGCGTTCTGCGTTATCGCAAACACATGCTGCCGCTAGCTGAAGCAATCAGCTGTCATGTTCAGAAGAAGTTGAGTGCCGGATGAAGATCCTCATCGCAAATGCAACACTGGCCACTCGTACCGGCACTGAGACCTATGTGCGCGATCTCGTCCTGGGACTCCTGCGCCGCGGCCACGAGCCGCTCGTTTACGCGCCTGAACTGGGAGAGATCGCGTGCGAGTTGCAATCGGCGAAGGTTACCGTCGTCGATGACTTGCGAAACGTCTCCAGGACGCCTGACGTGATTCATGGAAATCACAATACTGAGTTGATGACCGCGCTCCTGCATTTTTCGGCAGTGCCCGCGGTGTTTTTCTGTCACAGCGCGACGGATGGGAACGCGGAGCCACCTGCGCATCCACGCATCGGCGCCTACGTTGCTGTTGATGAGGCATGCCGCGACCGACTGACAGTACAGCATGGAATTCCTCCGGACCGCGTGCACATCTCTTTGCATGGTGTCGATCAAGAGCGTTTTAAGCCACGACCGCCCCTGCCCCAAAAACCACGGCGCGCTTTGGTATTTAGCAACAATGCCAATGGTTTCACCCACCTCGCCCACGTGAGGGAAGCTTGTGGTCTGGCTGGCCTCTCACTGGATGTCGTTGGATCGTCCAATCACTCGTCGAATTCGCACCCTGAATCCGTGCTTGGCAATTACGATCTGGTATTCGCCAAGGCGCGATGCGCTCTCGAGTCTTTGGTCGTCGGTACAGCGGTTATTCTGTGCGATGCGCGCGGTAGTGGACCTATCGTAAGCACGGAAGAACTTGAGCGTTTACGTCGCCTGAACTTTGGCATTCGCACTCTGTCGGAATCCACTAGCGCAAAGGCCTTGTTCCGCGAGATCGAGCGTTACGATGCCGCCGACGCTTCTGAAGTTTCGCGGCGTCTTCGTGCAACCGCGGATCTCTCATTGGTGATTGACGATGTGTTGGCGGTCTATGAACAGGTCATCGATGATTACCGGAACAGTGGTGAGGTGGATCCCCTTGAGGAAGCACGCGCCACTGCAGCATACCTGCGGCAGCTGACTTTAATGACGCGGCGGAACGAAAAAGCCCTGCAGACGATCTTGGCTAACTCAGCGACGCTGCGACTGAGAAACGCGCTGGGACGATTCGGGCCGCTTGATCGAACGCTGCGCCGAATCGGCAGGTTGGCGCGGCGGCAGTCACTGAATGGCGAAGGTTAGCGACCGCGAGCATCGTCCCCAATGTCTTCAGTCACGTCTGTAACTGAATTATTCATCGACGAACTCAGACCGGATTTTATTCTCACGTGTTGAAGAAGTATTGGGCTTTTGGTGGAGCCGAGGGGGATCGAACCCCTGACCTCTTGAATGCCATTCAAGCGCTCTCCCAGCTGAGCTACGGCCCCGTTTCGTTAGTAGCCGCTTGGTGGACGGCGGTTTAGGTGCGTAATGATAGAGGAGATACGACGCAGATTCAAAATGGAGCGGAGTTTTGAGTTTATTAGTTTTTAGGTTGACGTTGATGGATGACGAGGGTACTCTGCGGTTGTCGCATGCGACGAACCGGATGAGTCAACGCTACGCATATCGCTACTATTACCGTTCGCAGTCCTCCGGACTGACGGTTCGGCGATACGCTGTCGCGAGTTGACACAGGCTCAAGACAGATTTCAAAAGCCGGCCATCGGTCCTGAGGATCGGTGGCCGGTTTAGTTTTTTTGGCGAGCACCAGTCGCGGCTTTGCCGCCTGATGTGCTGTGGTGGCTATGCCCCGCCGAAGAGCAACACCGATTTCGGAAGGGCTCCGCCCGTTTGCGCATAGCCCAATCTAATTCAACAGACCGTTCCGGAAGGTCACAGACCTTCCGCACGTCAGGCGGCAAAGCCGCTGGAGTAAGAGTGATGGTAACCATAGACGAACAAACATTACTTTCCGACCACGTCGATGCGCGGCCGGTGACTGACGATCCGATCGCCGGTCGCAATGATATTGTCCAGCTTGATCCCGACCATCCCGGCTTTCGCGATGCCGAGTATCGTGCGCGGCGAAATCAAATCGCGCAGCTTGCCATGAAGTATCAGCCCGGCGATCAAATTCCCGATGCGCCCTACACGGATGACGAGCATCGCGTCTGGCAAACAATTTGGCGGGCGCTTGGACCAGCGCATCAGGAGCATGCGTGCTCCCAGTACCTCGAAGCGATCGAGCGACTCAGCTTCTCGCCTGATCGTATTCCGCAGTTGCGCGAAGTGAACGAGCGCGTGCAGGCAATTAGCGGGTTTCGACTCGAGCCCGTGGCCGGTTTAGTCCAGCCGCGTGTCTTTCTCGAAAATCTCGCCGATGGCGTTTTTCTCTGCACGCAGTACATCCGTCATCACTCGACACCGATGTACACGCCCGAGCCTGACGTGGTTCACGAGATTGTCGGTCACGGGGTGACGCTGGCATGTCCACAACTCGCGGAACTGAATCGGCTGTTTGGCCAGGCGGTAAAACGAACGAGTTCAGCGGAAGCGCTGGAAAGGCTTTCGCGTGTTTATTGGTTTACGATTGAGTTCGGTGCGCTGCGCGAAAACGGCTCAGTCAAGGCGTATGGGACGGGGCTGTTGTCGTCAGCTGGTGAAATGCAAGAGATGGAGGACGCAGAATTACGGCCCCTGGAATTGCAGTCAGCGTCGCTCCAGCAATACGACCCGACGCATTTTCAACCGGTGCTGTTTTGTGCTGATTCGTTTGAGACGATGTACCAGACGCTGAAGGACTTTTTGGTGGATTGGTGAACTTCAACTGCTCTCTGCCCACTGACACCGTTCCTTGACAGTTATTTTCGGGCGCGCCTATAGTTTGAATCAGCAATCATCCGGGCATGAAGTTCAAACTATACGGGTATTATTACTGTTGCGCCTGTAGTTCTGCTTCTCTTCACGGAGAAGCGGCCGGGCGGAACTTGATTGCGTGTGATTTGGCTATTTAGACATACCGCAAAGAGTTTTAGAAACCGGTCGCGCATCCAGGAAAGGAACGCGGCCGGTTTTGTTTTTGAAGATTAGGCAGCTGCGCATCTATGAGCATCGAATCAGAGGGCTTCGACCAAGTCATGCAGACGACAGATCTGAGTTACGACGGACTGGAAGCTCGAATTGGCAACACGCCGCTCTTGCGCCTGCGGAATTTGACGCGCGGTTTGCCTGTTGGAGTTGAATTGCTCGTTAAAGCTGAGCACCTCAACCCCGGTGGCTCAGTGAAAGATCGTCCGGCGCTGCGCATGATTGTCGAAGGTGAGCGTTCCGGCCGGCTTTATCCCGGCAAGACGATTCTCGATGCCACCAGCGGCAACACAGGTATTGCCTACGTGATGATTGGCGCGGTGCGGCGATATCCCGTTACTTTGTGTCTGCCCAGTAACGCCAGTGAGGAGCGAAAACGGATGCTGCGAATTTATGGAGCGCATTTAATTGAAACCGATCCTCTCAGGGGAACGGACGGCGCGCAGCTATTGGCCAGGGAGATGGCCACGCGCGAGCCGCACAAGTATTTTTATCCAGATCAATACAACAACGACGGTAACTGGCGCGCGCATTACGAGGGAACAGGACGTGAAATCTGGGAGCAGAGCCAGGGACGTGTAACACATTTTATCAGCGGCCTGGGAACGTGTGGCACTTTTGTCGGCGTAACGCGAAGATTGAAGCAATTCAATCGAAAGATTCGCGCAATATCAATCGAGCCGGACTCGCCGATCCATGGCCTTGAAGGTCTGAAGCACTTGCCAACCTCGAAAATGCCGGGCATCTTTGATCCAACTTTGGCTGACGAAAAGGTCGAGGTCCAGACTGAAGCCGCGCAGGCAATGACCGTTCGTTTGGCGCGCGAAGAAGGTCTGTTTGTTGGCGTAAGCTCTGGCGCGAATGTGTTGGCGGCGCTATCTTTGGCCCGGAGCTTACCAAGCGAATCAGTCGTGGTAACGATTCTGTGCGACGGTGGAGAGCGCTATATGAGCGAGCGCTTTTGGGCTGATTAAATGGCGCAGAAAACCAAGCCTGACATGGCAACGCAACTGGTGCATGCCGGCGAACGGACCAAACCGCTTGCCGGGCAGCCCACCGCAACCCCGATCTATGCGAGCTCCACCTACACCTACGGGTCGATGGATGAGATGGACAAGGTCTTCGCCGGCGAACTTCCGGGATACGTTTACACACGCCACGGAAATCCAACCGTAACGATTTTGGAAGATGCCACGCGTGTGGTCGAAAGCGGTGCGACCGCGCGCGCCTATGGTTCGGGGATGGCCGCCGTGCACGCCGCTCTCTTTGCCTGCGAGTTATCGCCGGGCGCGGTCGTACTCGCATCGCAGGATTTGTACGGCGCGACTACGAACCTGCTGCTGAATATCTTTGGTGTGTTGGGCATCAAGAGTGTCTTCGCCGATTTCAATGACTTGAGCAAAGTGCGCGCGAAGGCTAATGAATTAAAGCCACGCGTGTTGATTGCCGAAACCATCTCGAACCCGCTCTTGAAGGTTTGCGACATCGATGCGTGTGCCGAGATCGCCCAAAAGGCAGGCGCGCGGCTGATTATCGATAACACTTTTGCGTCGCCTTATCTCTGTCAGCCGCTCAAGCACGGAGCCGACATCGTGGTTCACAGCGCCACCAAATTTTTGGGTGGACACGCAGACGCGATGGGCGGCATCGCCATTTCGCGTGATGAATTTGACGGCACGGCCTTGACCGGGGTTATGAAACTTGTGGGCGGCGTCCTGAGTCCCTGGGAGGCGCACGAGATTTTGCGCGGCATGAAGACATTGGGCGTACGCATGGATCGCCACTGCGAGAACGCTAAAGCGCTGGCGACGCATCTGCAAGCAGACCCAAGAATTGGACGCGTGTACTTTCCAGGGCTCGCGCCGGAAGATGAACGGACGACGACGGCGCGCATGCTTCGCGAAGACCAATTTGGCGCCCTCGTTTCAATTGAGCTCAAAGACAATACGCGTGAAGCGGCGTTTCGCTTCATGGATGCGCTCAAACTCTGCGTGCGCTCCGCCAGTCTAGGCGATGTGTTCACCAGTGCCTTGCATCCGGCGACCGCTTCACATCGCGACCTTTCTCCGGCGCGGCGTCGTGAATTAGGAATCAGCGAAGGCCTGATCCGCATTTCAGTAGGAATCGAAAACGTGAAAGACATCATCGCGGATATCGATCAAGCTCTGTCAGGGATTGAGACAGCCACAGAGGCCCAGAGTCACAGAGCTTGAATGCAGAAATTGATGGCTGGATGCAACTCTCTGGGCTCCGTGACTCTGGCAGATCTTTTTTTGAGGTTCTTGTTTGCTAATCATTGGAAAGCACCACGACGAAGAGATGCGCGCACATGGAGAACGAGACTATCCCTACGAGTGCTGCGGTCTGATGCTCGGCCGGTTCGAAGATGACCGCAAAAATGTGCTTGAGACCTATCCGATCTCAAACGCGCGCGAGGAGCAAGCCAAGCGCAATCGCTTTTTGATTCGGCCCGAAGAGCTGATGCACGGCGAAAAGTATGCGCGTGGCAAAGGGCTGGAAGTCGTTGGGTTCTATCATTCGCACCCGGACGACGTAGCTGTGCCGTCGCCATACGACCTGGAACATGCCTGGCCGACGTATTCATACATCGTAGTCGCGGTGGAGAAAGGTTACGCGGCGGAGTTGCGATCCTGGGAAATGGAAAGCGATCGATCAAGATTTAGCGAGGAAGAGATCGTGTCAGAAGCCCGACCGTAAGAGAGGGCTGCCGTAGCATTCACGATCTAGATCATCAAGATTGCCCTCCCTTACGGTCGGGCTTCTGACAGCGAGGTAAAACATGCCAATCACAATCACGATTCCCACTCCATTACGCCAATTCGCTGGCGGCCAGTCTGAAATTCAGGTCGACGCCAACACTGCCGGCGAGGCTTTGGATCAATTAACGACGACGCACAGCGAGCTGCGTCGACACCTGTTTAATGATCAAAACGCGCTGCGCAATTTCGTCAACGTTTACGTCAACGACGAAGACATTCGTCATGTGAACGGCCCCGATACCCCGGTCAAAGACGGCGACACGATCCTAATCGTGCCGTCGATTGCAGGTGGTAATGTAACGCAAGTTGATAACTTGCGGCCGTCTACTGCGGCCACGATCGACGATTCACAAATTAACAATTTGCGCTACCCGGAGCTGCCGCTGCTCTCGAACGAGGAAGTTGCGCGGTACTCGCGTCACTTGATCATGCCGGAAGTTGGTATGACCGGTCAGCGCAAACTGAAAGCCGCGAGCGTGCTAATGATTGGCACTGGTGGTTTGGGAGCGCCTTTGGGAATGTATCTGTCGGCCGCCGGAGTGGGCCGTCTCGGGTTGGTAGATTTCGACGTAGTCGATGCTTCAAATCTTCAACGGCAAATCATTCACGGCACCAAAGACGTCGGCCGCCCCAAGATCGCCTCAGCCCGCGATCGCATCCAGGACATCAATCCGCACATCGAGATCGAAACTCACGAAACGAAATTGACGAGCGAGAACGCGTTGAAGCTATTTGTTAATTACGACGTGATCGTCGACGGCACCGATAATTTTCCGACGCGTTATCTCGTGAATGACGCGAGCGTGCTTACCGGCAAACCGAATGTCTACGGCTCAATCTTTCGGTTTGAAGGGCAGGCCAGCGTGTTCTGGGCCGAACGTGGCCCCTGCTATCGTTGCCTCTACCCGGAACCGCCGCCACCGGGTCTGGTGCCTTCATGCGCCGAAGGTGGAGTGCTCGGAGTGCTGCCGGGAATCATCGGCGCAATTCAGGCAAACGAGACCATCAAGATCATTCTCGGCGCGCCGGACATCATGGTGAACCGGCTGCTGCTGTTCGATGCGTGGCGCATGCGCTTCCGCGAATTGAAACTGCGCAAGAACCCAGACTGCCCCGTTTGCGGCGACCACCCCACCATCAAAGAGCTTATCGATTACGAACAATTTTGCGGCATCACGCCGCAAGCCGAAACGAAAACTACTATGGAAGAAATCACCGCGACAGAACTCAAGCAACGACTCGACCAGGGCGACGACATTCAAATCATCGACGTGCGCGAGCCGCATGAATTTGAAATCGGACGTATTCCCAACTCAACGTTGATCCCGTTAGGTCAAGTCTTGAACCGGCAGAACGAAATCGATCCGAACCGCGAAACGGTGGTGCACTGCAAGATGGGTGGACGTAGCGCCAAAGCGATTGAAGCGTTGCAACGTTCAGGATTCACGGGCCGCTTGATGAATCTAAAAGGCGGGATTACGGCTTGGTCTAATGAAGTCGATCCGAGCGTGCCGAAATATTGACGGCCGAGTTTTGGAATTTGGCTCAGTTATTTGAGCGGTAAGTATTCGACGCGATTGAGCCAGTCCTGCAGATCACTCACCTTCGCTATCAACTCCAGTAACTCGACGCATTGACCGATCGTGACATGCATTTGATGAGCGTAAATGACCCCGGCAAATGACGCGCCCCTACGCTGACGCGCAACCGCCTCGCCAAGAAGATCGGCGTCCCGGGTGAAGAGGACGCGACTCAATGCGGTTGCGCGATCCAACAGTTGGGCATCCTGCAATTCGCGCGAGCCGTCATCTTCGGAAGTTAATACGTCAACGCCGCGCGATCGCAACTGCTTCGTGATCTCTGCACGAACATTTACATCCATGTAGAAACTGAGACTCATTTCTTAGCTACCAACCCCCAAACGAAAAGAGCCCGCCGATGCTTCTCGCATCAACGGGCTTCGTTGAGCCTCTTGGTTGGGCATCCTTGTGTGCCCACCTTACTTTGTTGACCCACTTCTTGGGCGCTGTGAATTCCATGGGAGTCTAGCTTAGAGCGGTAGCAGGCGCAATAGTTTTTATTTGCGATTGCGCAAGCGGTCTTCGAGTTCTTTCCTGGTAAACGGATTCTTTTGCTGGGCTCTTAGTTCTTCAACAAATCGATCGCGTCGCTCAATATCAGCATCAATCTCGGCCTGATGTTCATAGTAATACGAGAGGGCCGCGTGAATTTGCGCAAGCGACAGATGGGGATGCTGTTCATGCATCTCTTCGGGGGTCGAATTGTATGCCAGCTTATCCAGCACCACTTCGACAACCTTCGTATTGGCGCCGACGATCCAGGGAATACCCTGATCGTCGATTTCGATTAGCGAGTTGAGAACCGCTACCATTGGATTGCCTCGATTAGAAATTACCATGAAGCACCGATTGAGCGATAGGAACACTAGTGCCGCTTGTTGCCGAGAGTCTTATTCCTGGCTTTCTCAAAATACCCCTTTGCCTTTTTCAAAACACTTCTCGCCCACAGAAACTCAGTCGCCAAGATCGCGAGGCCGAGGGGAATCACGAGAACGGCGGGTCCAGGCAGGACAATCATCGCCACACCGATTAGTAGCACGGTGAAGCCGATTACGGCGACGAGCACACGGCGCAGCCAACGGACATTCGGCAGCCATTGCAGGCTGAGGCATCGAGCCAGCCAATCGGGCAAGTATTTGAACACTTGTTCGGTCACCAGTGACACCGTACGAATTTGGCACGAGCCGGTTCTAACTTCCAAACGGAAATGGAGTGTTCTATTTTGACTTTGCGATCCTTTGCGACTTTGCGTCTTGCGTGAAACCACCTGTTTACCAGACTGCTAGTTCACGCAGAGGCCAAATCCGCAAAGGCACGCAAAGTAGGTAACTTCCAAACTGGACGTCGGCGAAATCCCGCAGGATTTGTATGACAGGCTGCCAGCTGTCATAAAAACGGCAACAGGTTAGCAGCCTGTGGTGCGATTCTTTTCGCTCGTGACCTCGATCACGTTCAGATTGCGTTTGGCGGAGTTCCGCTGCTGCGCCAGCCGACTTCTGGGTGTATGATGTCTGTCCGATACCCCTTATCCTGAGGTAGAACATAGTGCCTGAAGCAACCCTCGAAATAAGCGAAGCCGAAGAAACACCAATCGAAACCGAACAAAAGTGGGTTTACCTTTTCAAAGAAGGTAACGGCGAGAACAAGTCTCTGTTCGGCGGAAAGGGCGCCGGCCTTTGCGAGATGTCGCGCGCCGGTTTGCCTGTACCGCCGGGTCTGATTGTTACCACTGAAGCCTGCAACGCCTACTACGCGAACAACAAACAGTTTCCGGAGGGCATGTGGGAACAAGTCGTCGAAGCGCTCCACGAAATCGAAAAGAAAGTTGGAAAGAAGTTCGGCGATCCCGAGAACCCTCTGCTCGTCTCTGTGCGGTCGGGCGCGGCCTTTTCGATGCCGGGGATGATGGATACGGTGCTCAACCTTGGTTTGAACGAAGAGACGGTGCAGGGACTCGCAGAGCAGACCGGTGATCTTCGTTTTGCGCTCGATGCGTATCGTCGTTTCGCTTCGTTGTTCGGCGAGATTGTGCTCGACGTCGCGCACGAAAAATTCGAGCGCGTGATGGATCGCTTCAAAGCCCAAACCAAAGGCGGGAAAGACACCGATCTGAAACCGAAAGAGTTGCGCGAGATCATCGCGGCTGAGAAACAGATCATTCTTGCGGAGCAGAGTGCGATTCCCGATGATCCTTACGAACAACTTCGCGTCGCCATTGCCGCGGTGTTCAACTCGTGGATGGGACGACGCGCGGTTGACTATCGCCGCATCAATCGGATTCCCGATGACCTGGGCACGGCGGTGAACGTGCAAACGATGGTCTTCGGCAACATGGGCAGCAACAGCGGCACCGGCGTCGCGTTCACGCGCAATCCATCGACCGGCAAAAAAGAACTCTACGGCGAATATCTTTTGAACGCGCAGGGTGAAGACGTCGTCGCCGGTACCCGCACTCCGAATCCGATTGCGCAGCTCAGGAAGGAACTGCCAAAGGTTTATCAGGAGTTCGCGGAGATCACGCAGTTGCTCGAGAAGCATTATCGTGACATGCAAGACTGCGAGTTTACGATCGAGCGCGGCAAGCTTTGGATGTTGCAGACGCGCACGGGCAAACGCACCGGCGCCGCTGCGGTCCGCATCGCGGTCGATATGGCGAGTGAGAAGTTGATTGATCGCCAGACTGCAGTGCGCCGCGTGACGCCCGAGCAACTCGATCAGCTTCTGCACCCGACGGTCGACCCGAAGTCGGACGCCCACGTGCTCGCCACCGGATTGCCGGCAAGCCCCGGCGCTGCCTCAGGCAAGGTTGTTTTCACTCCTGACGAAGCGGAAGAAATGGCGCGTGAAGGCGAGAAAGTCGTGCTCGTGCGGCTTGAAACAAGCCCTGACGATTTCCACGGCATGGTCGCGGCGCAGGCCATCGTGACGGCGCGAGGCGGGATGACGAGCCACGCCGCTGTTGTGGCACGTGGTATGGGTAAGACGTGCGTCAGTGGCGCGTCCGCACTCGATATCGATTACGGCCAGCACCAGTTCAGTGTCAACGGTGAAGTCGTCACCAAGGGCGAGTGGATCACAGTTGACGGTTCGACAGGTCGCGTCTTTCTCGGAAAAGTGCCGACGATTCAGCCGCAGCTTGGGCAGGATTTTCACGAGCTGATGAAATGGGCCGACAAGTTTCGCAGACTCGGCGTGCGCGCGAATGCTGACACACCGTTAGACGCAAAAACGGCGCGCGGCTTTGGTGCGGAAGGTATCGGACTCTGTCGCACTGAACATATGTTCTTTGGCGATCAGCGTCTGACGCCGATGCGCGAAATGATTCTGGCGGACGGCGTGGGCGCGCGCGAGAAAGCACTCGAGAAGCTTCTGCCGCTGCAACGCGGCGATTTCGTCGGCATCTTTCGCGAAATGGCCGGTTTCCCGGTGACGATTCGTCTGCTCGATCCGCCTTTGCACGAGTTCCTTCCGAATGTCGATGAGCTGCTCGGCGAGCTTTCTGAACTGAAGATGGCTTTGCGGCAGGCGAAGACCCTCGCTGACATGGATCAACTGCTCGATCACATCGATGAGAAGCGCCAACTGCTGCATCACGTGAATAAAATTCGTGAAGCTAATCCGATGCTGGGTTTTCGTGGTTGTCGTCTCGGATTGCTGTTTCCCGAAGTTACGCGCATGCAGTGCCGCGCGATCTTCGAAGCCGCTTGTCAGGTCAAAGGCGAGCGCAAGCAAGTGACGCTCGAAATCATGGTGCCGTTGGTTTCAGTAAGTGAAGAGCTGGCGCAACAGAAAACGCTCATCGACGAAGTCGCGCGACAAGTCATGGGCGAGCACGGCATGACCATCGACTACGAGGTAGGCACGATGATCGAACTGCCACGCGCAGCGCTGACGGCTGACAAGATCGCGCAGCACGCCGCGTTCTTCTCGTTCGGCACAAACGATTTGACGCAGACGACTTTTGGATTAAGCCGTGACGACTCCGGACGATTTCTGCCGGCGTATGTAGATCGAAAAATTCTTGCGGACGATCCGTTCCAGGTGTTGGATAGCGAAGGCGTAGGCGAATTAGTGCGTCTCGGCGTCGAGCGCGGCCGCAGCGTCAAAGAAAATCTCAAGGTCGGCATCTGCGGCGAACACGGCGGCGACCCGCAATCGATTGCTTTTTGTAACGAGATTGGGCTGAACTACGTCAGTTGTTCGCCTTATCGCGTGCCGGTCGCGCGACTCGCAGCGGCGCACGCGGCACTCGAAGCAAGTGATCGAGCGGCAGCAGCAATTGCCGGCGGCAACGGCAAAGGTCGTGAAGCAATTGGCGCTTCGCAGTTGTAGACGACATCGAAAAGCTTCGGCGCACTACTTAAACCTTTCAGTACGCCGAAATGGCGCGACATTCGGCTGACGCTTTTCTCCCGTTCCAAAATGCATTGACAACCTGAAAAACTCGGGGGTATAGTGCCCGGCATTCATTGTTCCTCTCCAAAGAAAGTGCGGCTTCGGATTGCTGGACCGATGCTCGAGTGTCATACAAACATTCGAAGCGAATTTTCTATTACCTAACCTTTGAAAGGAGATCAAATGAACGTTAAGAGAATTGTCCCTGTGACGGTCTTAGTGGTCGCCATCACCATTCCTACGCTATCGGCAGTCGTCTCCTCTGCGCAGGCGACTCAAATTCGGTTACCGATCACCTTTACACTTACGCCTGGTGAATGTTCGAAGCTCAAGGTCACTGTGGAAGGTAGCGGCGAATTCTTCAGCGTCATGAACAGTCGTGTCGACAGGAACGGAATCGTTCATATTGAGGAAAGCGACCTGGCCAACGGAACGGCTGTGGACAGCGAAGGTGCGACATACGTTTTCAATTATCATAATCACGCGTCCTTTGAGATACCTGAAACTGGTTTCCCGTTCACACTCGAGGGGTCCGATCACTTCAATCTGGTAGGCAACGGTACGGCCAACCAACTCCACACTGAATTTGTGGCACGTGCTACGTTTTACTCACCAACTGATTTCACGATCGAGTTTGTGAATGTGCACGGAAACCCATTCCAGTGCGACCCAATCTGATCAGCATAGTCAGTGGAATAACGGTCTTTCACCGTTTGAATTGATTAGGACCAAGAAGAATATTAATTAAGTCGAACGAATCAGCACGACCGGCAAACTGGTTGGCGGGTTGCTGAGTTCGGCCCGGCGTGTGCGCTACTAGCGGTCTGAATCAACCCGCCGCCAGGTTTATGACGAACCAAAGAAAAAACATTTTGGCGGTGCTGCTGTTGATAGCAGCCTGCGTGTTGACGATTGCCACGCAAGAGTCTGCCAAGGCTGATCGCGATTCCTTAGATCAAGAGTTAGTTGCCAGGCTGCAACAGCTCGGATTTACCGGCCGCGTTGAATCCACTCTTGAGCGCCGCTTAGGTCGTCATTTGGAGAACAAGCGCGCAGACTTAGGACGCTTGCTTTGGTTCGACACGATTACTGGACTTAACAACGACAACACGTGTGGGGGGTGTCATTCGCCAACAAATGGTTTTGGTGATACGCAGTCAATCGCCATCGGCATAAACAACAATGGCATTGTCGGTCCTCATCGAATCGGTCCGCGCAATCAACGGCGGACCCCGATGGCAATCAACACAGCATTCTTTCCCAACTTGATGTGGAATTCGCGTTTCGCCGCCTTATCCGGAAATCCATTCGACAACAGCGCTGGGTTTGTCTTTCCACCGCCAGAGAGTCTGTCCCTCTCGTACTTGCCTCAATTGCTCGATGCGCAGGCTTTCATTCCGCCGACTGAACGGGTTGAAGTTGCCGGCTTCATTTTTCCGGGAGACAATTACGACATCCGCGGCGAAGTGCTCAACCGCCTAAATGCCATTCCGGCGTATCGCAAACTGTTTGGCGAAGTTTTTCCGGAGGTGAAGAACGGCGCTCCGATCACCTTTGATATGTTTGGCAAAGCGATCGCCGAATTCGAGTTCACTTTGGTCTTTGCCAACGCTCCCCTCGATCAATATGCCCGCGGCCAGAAAAATGCGCTCACTCCAGATCAAAAGAAAGGGGCACTGCTCTTTTTTGGAAGTGCCGGCTGCGTCGCCTGCCACCAGGTGTCGGGCCAGGCGAATGAGATGTTCAGTGATTTCAGTCAACACGTAATTGGTGTTCCGCAAATCGCGCCGTCGTTTGGCAACGTAACCTTTGATGGAGCTGGACAAAAGGAAGACTTCGGATTGGAACAGATTACGGGTAACCCAAACGATCGTTACAAGTTCAGAACCTCGCCGCTTCGTAACATTGCGATGCAACCAACATTTTTCCACAACGGCGCATTTACACGATTGGAAGACGCGATTCATCATCATTTGGATGTCGTGAACTCGATCAATACCTACAATCCAGCGACCGCTGGTGTCGCCGCTGATTTGTGCGGACCGCTGGGACCCATGGCGCCTGTGTTAGCTCGCCTTGACCCACTCGTATCAACCCCAATCTCTCTGACCGACGACGAGTTTCGCGAGTTGGTTGATTTTGTAAGAAATGGTTTGCTGGATGAACGTGCCAAACCTGAAAATCTGCGTAAGTTGATTCCTAAGTCCGTGCCCAGTGGCCGGCCGACACTGACCTTTGAGTTTCAGTAGCCTTTGCCTTGTGCGGATTAATTTGGTCTGACCGAACGTCTCACTGCTATACTCCCGCCGATTCTTGAAGGGGTGAGAACCGCTAATATGCGTCTAACAATCTGCATCGCGTTATTTGCGATCATTACTACGTTCATTCAAATGATTCCATCTGCGCAAACGCAAACAACACCTGTCGCCGTATATCTTCTCAAACCCGCTCACATCTTTGACGGTGAGTCAGCGCAACTGCACGACAACTGGGTTGTGCTCGTGCGCGGCCAAAAGATCGAAGCTGTGGGTCCGGCAAATGAGATCAAAGCTCCGGCAGACGCGAAAGTGATCGAACTGCGTGGCATGACGCTCATGCCGGGGTTGATCGAAGCGCACTCGCACATTTTGCTGCATCCGTACAGCGAGACCGTCTGGAACGATCAGGTGGCGCATGAAGCGTTGAGTCTGAGAGTCGCGCGGGCAACGAACCATTTGCGGAACGAATTAATGGCGGGCTTCACCACGCTGCGCGATCTCGGAACGGAAGGGGCGGGTTATGCGGATGTCGGATTGAGGCAAGCCGTCAACCAGGGAATTATTCCCGGTCCGCGTCTGCTGGTCGCAACACGAGCAATCGTCGCAACGGGAAGCTACGGGCCCAAAGGTTATGCCCCCGAATGGAATGTGCCCCAAGGTGCGGAAGAAGCCAGCGGACCGGAAGAGCTGACGCGTGTCGTGCGCGAACAGATTGGTAAAGGCGCGGATTGGGTCAAGCTCTATGCCGATTATCGCTGGGGCGCAGGCGGCGAAGCGCACGCGACCTTCACGCTCGATGAAATGAAAGTCGCGGTCGACGTGGCGAAGAGTGCCGGCATTCCCGTTTCCGCCCACTCGACGAGCACCGAAGGCGCGCGCCGCGCGATCCTCGCCGGCGTGGAGACAATCGAACATGGCGACGGGTTGACGCCTGAGCTATTCCGCATGATGAAAGAACGTGGTACAGCGCTCTGTCCGACGCTTTCGGTGGCGAGCGCAGCGACAATGGAAAACAAGAAGCGCGTTTTCAAAGAAGCGCTCGATGCGGGTGTGACTATCGCCAGTGGCAGCGATGTCGGCGTCTTCGCGCACGGAGACAACGCGCGCGAAATCGAAACGATGGTGGCTTGGGGGATGCCGATCGTCGATGCGTTGAAATCAGCAACATCAATCGATGCGCGTGTGCTGCACATGGAGGACAAGATCGGCCGCGTGCAGAGTGGCTTGTTTGCGGATCTAATCGCTGTCGAAGGCGATCCGACACGCGATGTCTCGGTTTTACGACGCGTGCAGTTCGTGATGAAGGACGGAACGGTCTATAAGCAGCCGTAACCTAACTCTCATCACGTAATAAGAAGGGCGAGCGTCCGAGGATGCTCGCCCTATTTCTATTGGCTGGGAGGCAGGGATTCGAACCCCGATAGGCGGATCCAGAGTCTGAAAAAGCCTGTTTCTCCCAGTCTGCTTCTGTACTGATACGTGCGTCTTTATTAGGTTTCCCGCTTCGCCTATAATGCCTGTGTGCCGGTGAGTATAGCCTGATTTGGAACTGTTGGCACACAACTGGCACACAAAATTTCGAGGCCTGCTACGATGGAAAAACTAACTGTTGATGAAAGAACCTTGGCGTGGTGGAATAGCCTCGACGAAAGACATCGCTTAATCGCCAGCGATGAGGCTCGGTGCTACGAAAGTTTAAGCGAAGAAGGACGAAACTCCTTTTGGAATGAAGGCGCAGAGTCCATCCGCGCCGAAGCCGAGCATGACGAGATCGATCTGCGAACAGGAGCGACTCAATGAGCACAGTCGAGAAAGTACTGGAAGAAGTAAAGACACTCACGCCGGGCGAACAGCGCCAGGTCCATACTTTGCTGAACTCTCTGCTTGAAAATCACGTCCACACTCAACCGACTGAAGATCAGTTTCATCAGATGTTGTTGCGGAAAGGCATCATCACTAACATTCCAAATCCTACTGACGACGCCGAGGAAGACAACGAATTCGAGCCAATTGAAGTGCAAGGCAAACCGCTCTCTGAAACTGTGATCGAGGAGCGGCGGTAGTGGCCGACTTTTTCTTTGACACCAGCGCCCTGGTCAAACGCTTCTCACGAGAAACAGGCACAGCCTGGGTCATTGATCTCATCAGGCCCGCATCCGATCACACGATCTATTTGGCAAACATCACCAGCGTCGAAGTCGTTTCGGCAATAACCCGCCGGATGCGCGGCGGTTATCTTACTCCGGCGGCAGCGAAGAAAGCGTTGACCAGATTTCATCGCAGTTTTCTGAGACGCTATATAATCGTCGAAATCAATCCGCCGCTTATTTCACGCGCTACCACCTTGGCGGAAAAGTACGCGCTGCGCGGCTACGACGCTGTGCAACTAGCGGCGGCTTTAACCATTCACGACGAGCGAGTTGCGGCGGGCTTGCCGACGCTGATGCTGATTTCAGCCGACTGCGATCTCAATGGCGCGGCCATAGCTGAAGGTCTTGCCGTGGACGATCCAAATAACCACCCCTAGAGAGATGAAACCAGCGGCACGCTTGAAACTCGTTCACGTAGTCATCCCGCAAATCCGGCAAGACGAATTCGTCCGGCTGTTCCTCGTCGCATTTCGGACGACAGATTGGTCCAGTCATGAGAGCGGCGACGACTGGCCGGAATAGCGGCGACCGAAACGGTGACTTGATTTCAGCCCAACACGATCATTATGGTATGACCTCAAACGATCATCCTTTGTCACATTGGCAGCCTTGACTTCGTCAAAATCATGTGGATAATTCGAGTTGCAACGACTTAATGGTCCTGACTGCGGAGAGGACCGAATAAGTTGGAAACCAACAAAGGTTCTAACTGAAGAACCTAGATTGAGTTTCGACTCCATCTGAAGTTTTCCATCTTACCTCTCTTACTTCAAATCAATTCGACGTTGCCCGCCCTAAGGGGTAGGAATCTTGGCGTGGTCCGCAAAATGGACCGGAGGAAAGTATGAAAACATTAGCAACATCAAAGCAGATTAACGACCAGATCGCTCAGCTTCAGAATAGCCCGATTCATGGTCTCAAAGTCGCAGAGGTGCGCGAGGTTGAGCTCGCGTTGATTGACAAGGACGCGACTAATCCCGGTGGTGACGAATTCTCCAAGCGCTATGAGCGCCGACAACCGGACATTCGGGAAAGTTTTGATATTCTCGGCGGAATTGTTTACCCACTTGTGATTTGTCAAAAATCCGGCGGATCGGACAGGTATCTGATGATTGACGGACACGGACGTCGCGATGAAGCAAAGCGACGGGGTGTTAAGAAGATGCGCTGCATAATTTTCCCACCGCTGAGCCTGCAGCAAAGGATTTGTTTGAGACAGGTTCTGAATGCTGCGCAAGAGCCGTTCGACACACCGCTTGTATTAAGAGACCTACATCTGTTGGCGAAGGAACGGGGTCTCGACATTAGAAACGAACACGATCTTGAGTCTCTACTTTCTGATTTGCCTGCGCGAATTCGAAAGCACCATGAAAAGTTAAAGATCCTTGCGAAATGGCCATCGGAGGTTGCCGACCGAGTAGGCATTGATGATGACGACGCCAAGGGCGTAATCGGTTTTGACAAGGTCAAGGAACTCAATACGTTGGTGAATGGCGTTCAAAGGAGTCACCCCGAAACTCTGCGAGACTTTCCAGGGGAGAAGCTTTACAAGCAAGTTCTCAAAATCTATTTCGACGGCAGCTTTCGAGACGGGCGACGTTCGCAAGACACCATCCGTGATGCGCGAAGTCTCCTCCGTAAACTGCCGGAGAATCACCCAGCAGCCAAGAAGTTTATTGGCGGCAAGTTGGACTTCAACGAATTCAAGGCCGAGGCCGAGCGCAACATTCCGGAGCGCTCTGCCAAGCATGGACACGTTGATATTTGCAAGCAGCTTACTGCGTTGCTTACTGATGCTGATGTTCGCAATCTAACAGCCGTCGAAAGACGCGCCCTCCAAAGGACCGCCGACCTCGCGTCACAGGTCCTGTCGGAGGAAGTTGCGAGCTAGCGTCAGAGCGTCGGAGGAGGTCCTTCTGGTCCTCCTCCGTCGATCCAACAGCTTGTTACGAAAGGGGGGATTCTCGTGATTAATAAACTCAATCTCATTAGGTCAGTCGGGCAGTTCGATTCTGTTACCACCGCATTTAATCTGCGCAAACTTAATCTGGTTTACGCCGAGAACGCACGAGGCAAGACTACGCTTGCGGCTGTAATGCGATCCTTAAGTACCGGCGAAGCCGTGCCGATCAATGAAAGGCGTCGACTGGGCGCTACACAAGCGCCCGAAGCGGTGATCGAATGCGCAGGCAACACTAGTCCGGCGTGTTTCAGAAATGGCGCCTGGTCGCGTACTTTTCCTGACGTGCTTGTGTTCGATGATTTCTTTGTCGACCGCAATGTTTACTCGGGCATGGAGGTCGAGGCAGAACATCGGCAAAACCTCCATGAGCTGATCTTAGGAGCCGCCGGCGTTGCTCTTGCTCGTAGAGTCGACGATCTTGCGGCGGAAATTCGCACTCGCAATGCCGAGCTCCGCAACAAGGCGAATGCCATACCGCCAGCGGATCGGCACGGATTGTCCGTGGATGATTTTTGCGGTCTCGCGAACCGCTCAGACATCGACAATGCGATCAAGGAAGCCGAACAGCGGTTAGCGGCGCTTCAAAACGCACGCACAGTGAAATCGACTCCTGATTTCGCAACGCTCGGCTTGCCGACAATTGATTTCGCGAACATCCAGGCGATTCTCAATCGCACAATCAATGATCTAGACAGAAGCGCGGCTGATGCAGTGAACGCGCATTTTGCAACGGTCGGTCAGGATGCCGAAGCTTGGGTCGGGACGGGAATGCGTTACGTAACTACCTCGAACGAGGGCCGACAGAGCAACTGCCCCTTCTGCAAACAATCATTGGCGACATCTCCGATCTTCGACCATTATCGCGCCTATTTTGGACAAGCTTATGGCGAGTTGCAGTCACAACTTACGGCGGCATACACCCAGGTCACTAAAGAGCTTGACGGTGACGCGCTGGCGGGTTTCGAACGCCAAGTTCAAACTGCGGAGCAGAGGCTGCGATTCTGGTCGCAATTTACCGCCGTTCCCGATGTTCGCGTTGATACGTCTGCCGTCGCTAGTGCTTGGCAGGCGGTGCGTGATGCCATTCTCGCGGCCATAAGCGCGAAGCGCGCCGATCCTCTCACGGCAACGAGTCTAAACGCCGACGCTGTCGCGAAGACTAAGGCTTATGAGTTGGCGGCCGCTGACGTGAAAGCCTCCAGCGATTCATTGGTTGCTGCAAATCACGAAATTAAGCGCGTTAAAGAATCAGTGAAGGGAGGTAGTACTGCGACCGTCGAAGTTGAGTTGAAGCGTTTGCGTGCTATGAAGGCGCGACACTTGCCGACAAATGCGGCGTTGTGCAAAGCATATCTTGATGAAAAACGCGCTAAAGAAAATGCGGATGCGCAAAAGGCGGCTGCTCAGGCAGCGCTCGACACGCATCGGCGTACAGTCTTTCCGAATTATCAAACCGCGATTAATAGTTACCTCTCGAGATTAGGTGCGGGATTCACGCTCGTGAGAATCGAGTCCCAGGCGACCGGCGGACGTCCGTCCTGCTTGTACTCCTTGCTAATCAACGGCCATCAGGTGCCTGTCGGACCCAATACGGCCCCCTCAGGTAGTCAGACCTTTAAGACTACATTGAGTGCGGGCGACCGCAATACTCTCGCCTTAGCGTTTTTCCTGGCTGCTTTAGACCAGGACCCAAACCGCGCGAACCGGGTCGTGGTCTTCGATGATCCAATGTCGAGCTTGGACAAACATCGCAGGATGGCAACTATTCAAGAAATTCGAACGCTTCTGCCAACCGTAGCCCAAGTTATCGTGATGTCGCACGATGACCATTTCCTGTTCGATCTATATGACCGAGTTGCGCCGCGTGACGCGAGCCATAACGTGATCGATACCACGTCGCTGTGTATCGGTCTAGCGCCGGGCAGTTCGACAATCTGTGAATGGGATATTGAAAGCGAGAAATTGGGTCGCCATGACAAGCGGCACGCGTTGTTAATGACGTTTGTTTCTAGCGGTAGTGGTGATTCTATGAAAATCGCTCAAAGCATTAGACCTCATTTGGAGCACTACTTGCGCGTTGCGTGTCCCGATAAGTTTAGGGACGGTGAGATGCTCAGAGAGTTTCGGAATCGAGCACGCGCCGCAATGCAGGGCGGAACTCCAATCATCTCAGCGAACAAATTCAAGGAGCTAGATGAAATCGTTGAATTCAGCAACCAGTTTCACCACGACACGAATCTTGCAGCCGACACAGTTACAATTAACAACACCGAGTTGCAACAGTATGTGACACGCACCTTAGCGTTCGTGGCGGTGTGACCGTCTATTGGGAAATAATCTACGGGTAACCAACAACTTCAGTCACGCAGCGCGATCAGTTTCCCTGGTTCGCTGTCATTATCCGCGACAGCCCGACCGCACAACTCTACGCTTCGCTCCGAGTCCTTCACGTTGTTACGGCACTTCGTGTGCGCGGTCGTGCGCCCAGTCGCAGTCAGTGTCACTTAGCCGGGAAACATTCCTTTAAGACCAAATTAACGAACGGGTCGCTCTTTGTCCTGACAACTCACAGGACCGGCGCCATCTCAAGCGCATCGCTCGATATCCCAAACTTGAATTAGTGCAGAGTAGGTGCTGCGCACCTGAGATGATTTTGACACGTCACCCCGTGAATTCGGGGCTGACGCATCTACGTTGTAGATGCTCATGCCTACAATTCCTACTTCAGCAAACAAATTAGTTAGCGGATTCCTGTAGGAATTCTAGGCAATACGTGTAGGCAGGGCACGGGGCTTGTTACAAGCTTCGTCGCTATACGCGGAGGAATTGAAAATTGAACGAAGGTGACGAGACCAAGAAATCACGGAACATCACGTTTCGCCTGACCAAGCAACAGTATGACCAAATCGAGAGCGCTGCATTAGCGGCGGGTGACGAGCCGAACAGTTGGTGTCGTAGGATCGTTCTCATTCAATCAACGGATGGTTTCGGTCTTACCCAGAATGATCGGTTGATTTACGAGGAGATCGCGCGAGTACGTTACCTGGTTGATAACGGGTTTAGGATGCTGTTGTTCCAAGAGCCGCCGGCCGAGGCAATACTGCACTGGAGCAAGATCACAGCTCAAAGCAGATCAAAGATCGAAAGTGATCGCCGATGACTTGCTTTCAAGAAGACGATAGCCTGAGGCGGCGGTACGATGCCTGTTGCGAAACACATACGGCGATGGATTTCACAACAGGGTAGCTATTAATCCGCTCGTCAGTTACTTCGAGGTTCACACTTCCATAAGGTAAGTTTTTATGCCGCACAGTCTGATGATAGCTTCGGCACGTTAGTTGAAAAATTCCGAATCATGAGACTCATTCGAGCAAAGAGAGCTTCTGAAATCTTGAGTGTATCCCTTCAGCGCCTTTACGAATTGGCACGTTTGGGGATAATTCCAGTTGTCCGACTTGGTCCACGACAGATTCGCTTTGACGAAAACGCCCTAACTGAGTGGGCGAGAAACGGCGGGGCCATATCGTTAGAGATAAAACTCGGAAAACAAGAAAGCGAGGTAACTAACTATGGCAGGACAAGTAATCAGGCGCGGGAAGCGGACTTGGGTTGTTCGCGTGTTCATGGGACGGGGCAGTGATGGCAAACGCCGCTACATGAACAAGACGATCAGCGGCAAGAAGAAAGACGCGCAAGACTGGCTTAACGAAACCTTGACGAAGATCAGCACCGGCACGTTCGTCGAGCCCGTCAAACTCACGGTCGATGAATATCTCGACAAATGGCTTGAGAGTGCGGCGCGACCGCGCGTGAGTGAGCGAACCTTTGCCGATTACAAGGAAGTGCTGAAGCGTTATGTGCGACCGAAGATTGGCAGCGGAAGGCTGTCTCAATTGAAACCGCTTGAGATCCAAGCCTTGTACTCAGAAATGGGCGAGCAAGGGCTGTCACCGCGAACCATACGCGGCACGCATGTCGTTTTGTCTAGCGCGTTGAAGCAAGCCGTCCGATGGCGGATGCTTCCCTTGAATCCGGCGCAACACGTCGAACTGCCGAAGCGCACCAGGCGTGAGATGAAAACGCTCTCTCCCGATGAAGTGACTAAGTTCTTGAAAGCAGCCAAAGATGATACGCACGGGTTGATCTTCGCCTTTGCTCTGGCGACCGGAATGAGGCCGGAAGAATATCTGGCATTGCAATGGAAAGATATCGATTTGCAGAAAGGTACGGCGACCGTACAGCGCACGCTCTGCTGGCGAAGACAGAAGGGCGGCGGCTGGTATTTCGGCGAACCTAAGACCGCGCAGAGCAGGCGCACGGTGCCTCTGCCGGCTTCCATCGTTAGAGAGTTGTCGCATCACAGGACGCGACAAGCTGAAGCTCGATTGAAACTAGGCCCGAAGTATCAAGCTTTCGATCTGGTTTTCGCCACGGCCACGGGCGGGCCATTGCACTCTGAAAACCTAGCGAACCGAAATTTCAAAGCGATTCGAGAGAAAGCCGAGTTGCCGACTACGATCACACCTTACACGTTGCGACATACATGCGCGACGCTATTGCTACTCGCGGGTGAGAATCCGAAAGTGGTATGCGAACGACTCGGCCATAGCTCGATTGTGATGACGCTCGACACCTATTCACACGTGCTTCCTTCCATGCAACAAGCGGCGACTGAGAAGCTTGAAAAAATGCTTTTCAATGCGGCTGGCACACTATAGGCACACAAAATGAAAACGGGCAGTCGATCGGCTGCCCGTAAATCATTGAATACGTTTGGCTGGGAGGCAGGGATTCGAACCCCGATAGGCGGATCCAGAGTCCGCAGTCTTACCGTTAGACGACCTCCCACCGGCGCAGTCGAATTTACGAGACTCGTTGCGCGAAAGTCAAACATGACTTTTGTTGCCCATGACGCAATTTTCCTTGCGAACAAAACGCTTATGACAACCATAAGCGAAAAAATTGTTGCACTAATGATCTGCGATCAGCAGAATATCAACGCGGCATCCTCGCGGGTTCAGCCGCAACTTCACGTTCGATGATTACAACCCACGCAAGCAGAATCAATGAACGATACACAATCGTCCCGACCGGACGAGATTGCGCGTTTGCAAGCCGCCGTGGCCGAACAGGAAAAAAAGCTTACCGAAGCGGCGGAGCTTGTCGCGCACGTCCGGCATGAAATCAATAACCCACTGGCAGCCCTGCTCGGTCAAGCGCAGTTGCTTTTGCGTGAAGACTTGAGTGAGAAAGCCCGTCGCCGCGCGGAGACAATCGAAGCGCAGGCAAAAAGAATTCAGGAGATCGTCGCGGAGCTGAGAATCATTCAGGCGCCTCCGCCGTCCGGCACGAATACTTAATCGCACTCACGCTAAATCGAAAAGCAGCAACTCTGCTTCATCAGAAGCGACAATTTTGACTGAAGGTTCGCGGCTGATTGCGGCGCCGTCGCCTTGAGTCAACTCGTGCCCATTGATGGCGACATTTCCGCGCGCGACTTGAAGCCATGCGTAACGATTCTCAGTCAACGTGTGTTCAATCGTATTGTCGCGATCCAGAATTACCGCGTACAGTTTCGCGTCCTGCTGAATTATTACGGAGCCGTCGCGTCCGTCATTCGACGCCACTAGCCGCAGCCGGTTTCGTCTCTCATCTTCCGCGAAAGCCTTTTGTTCGTAGCTCGAGGGAAGATTTCGCGCGCGCGGCATAATCCAAATTTGAAGCAGATGGACGGGATCCGCGTCCGAGGGGTTGAATTCGCTATGTGCGACGCCGGTGCCCGCGCTCATGCGTTGCACTTCGCCCGGACGAATCACTGAACCGTTCCCCATGCTGTCGCGATGCTCGAGGGCGCCCGCCAGGATGTAGGTGATGATTTCCATGTCGCGGTGCGAGTGCGTCGGGAAACCTTTGCCTGCCGCAACGCGATCTTCGTTGATCACGCGCAGGCTGCGAAAGTGCATATGAGCGGGATCGTAATACTGATCGAATGAAAACGTGTGATATGTGTCGAGCCAGCCATAATTGAGATGGCCTCGTTCTTCAGATTTGCGGATGGTGATCATCTTGATTTGTCCGCGTGAGCGGACGTTTGATATTAGTTAGTTAATAATAAATGAACGTAGCCCGCGAAGCGGGGCGACACAGCATTGGTAGCTCCGCGGGCTTAACGAGACTAACGGGACGAATCCCCCGGCTGACGCCCGGGGCTACTCTCTGCCGCCATCTTCGATGGCTGGTTGTTCACGCTTGCTCGTGGTCGTATTGCTTCAACTAGATAATCCAGATCCTGTCGCGTGTACATTGGAAGTCCATCGGTGTGCAATTCAATCGACAAGCCTCTCCGCCACTCTTCAAACGCTTCGATGGCCGCTTTGCGACTGGGATCGTCAATTGTGGACAGGTAGAGTGCGTCCGCCTTCTGCAAATTGCGTCGCGCCGAACTCTTCAATTTATTTTCACCCGCACGGGCGCACATGATGGCGAAATCCGGCTCGACATATTCAAGAAAGCTGTTCCCTTCAACAATCACGCCTGCGCTCTTGACGCGCGAGAGCGCCTCGTTGATGCCGGCTTCGACCTGATTCTCGTCAACGATCACCCAATGGACGTTGACCGCCCCGGCATCCCAAAAGCGTCCCGTGTCTTTTCCGAATTCGTAATTTGCTTCGCGGCCGGAACGAATCAGCGGTTGCTCGCGCAGCAGATCGCTGACACAGCAGCCGATCGGATCCTTTCCGCACGAACGATAGTGACCACGCGTAATCTTGATCGCTTCCCACTGGGACAATCTTTGGAACAATTCGCACGCGAGCGTGGTCTTGCCCGTGTTTGATGACAGGCCGCTCACCGCGACGATGGCTGGTCTATAATCAGGCACCTGTCCTTCTTGCCAGCTTCCTGTCATTGCCGTTTTCATCAATCATGTGGGCCAGCTGCAGATACGGGTACTCCGCACTGACCTGCAGACTCACTCTGGTGATTCTATAGTCGTCAGAATACGGTTCGAGCTGATCCAGAAACTCTTGAAGGGCGATGCCGTGTTCGGCGATCACCGAAAGATTGTCCGTGTCGGACTCAATAAGAACATCGACTGGATTACCTCTCATTTGTGCGGTGAAGCTAAAATGAAATTTGAGATCACCTTGTCCTTGTGCTCTTCGCCTTTCGGCGAGTTCTTTTAGTTTCGATTTTAGGAGTTCGTACGCATCAGCACCGGCTTTCTTAAAGAATTCGCCAGCGACAGCATTTGCAATAAAGGCGATGACCAGAATCGTGATTGGCTCAACGCCCTTTTGCGCGATTTCTTTCGCGTCGATTTGAACTGTTTGATCCGTGAGCCCGACGAGAGGCGTAATTTCCTGGGTGGGAATAAGTCGCGGATTGAAGATCACAGTTACTTCAGCATCTCTTAAGCTATTCAGAGTGTAATGCTTCTTGTAAAACGAAATACTAAAGCCGCCGCGCTTTGCGAACTCCGCTTCGTCGATTACGTCAACATCCACCTGAATCGCATGGTGGCCATCGTCAATTTTCACAAACCGTTTGTTGTAGACCTTCGCAATGATCGGCTTGCTGAGATCGTGATCTTGATTGATAACTTCGGTATCGGGCATTTGCTCAAACAGTGATTGAAGTTGCTCCGGCGGAATGCTCTCCCCCTGCAAGTCGAGTGTGGTTGACGCTATGGTTTGTCCTGTAATTTTTCGCATGATTCTATCTTACCGATGAAAGGAAGATTCTTACTAACATCTCAAGACCTTCCGCATCGTCCTGATCGAAACGTGACGCCGAAGGGCTGTCGAGATCGAGCACGCCTATCAGGGTGGAATTCTTCATCAATGGCACGACAATTTCGGACTTCGAAGCGAGGTCGCAGCTAATGTGGCCGGCAAATTCGTGCACGTCGGGCACGATCACCGGTTCGCATTTCGTGGCGCTGGTACCGCAAACGCCCTGGCCAAACGGAATCCGCACACGTGCCGGCTTTCCCTGGAATGGTCCCAGCACGAGTTCACCGTCTTTGACCAGATAAACGCCCGCCCAGTTCAAGTCTGGCACCGAGCGAAAGATGAACGAGGTGAAGTTGGCTGAGTTCGCTATCAAATCACGTTCGCCGGCGAGCAAACTCGAAAGCGGAGCGGCTAGTTGTTGGTAGTGTTCCTTCTTTTTCATTAGTTCAATTCACCACAAGGACACGAAGGGCACAAAGCGTTTTCAATTAATCTTCGTGTCTTTGGGTCTTAGTGGTTGAATCCGCGCGAATACTAATGACAACTGATTTCGACGCCGGCGTGTGACTCTTGTCCGCAAAGTAATCAACAGGCACGAGCACGTTTGCTTCGGGAAAATAGGTTGCCGCGCACCGTCGTGGAATGCTGTAAGGCACGACGCGAAAACCACTCGCCACGCGTTCAATGCCATCGTAACGACTAATTAATTCGACCAATTGTCCTGCGTTAAGCGAAGCCGGCTGGAGGTCTTCCGCATTCAGAAACACAACTCGTCGTCCGTTGCGAATTCCGCGATAGCGATCGTCGAGCCCGTAGATTGTCGTGTTGAATTGATCGTGGCTGCGCATCGTCATCATTAGAAATTCACCGGGCTCCAATTCGATTTTCGGCAGCGGATGGACCGTGAAATGCGCCTTGCCGTCTGTCGTCTTAAATTCACGTTTGCGAATCGGGTTAGGCAGATAAAAGCCCCCGGGCTGTCGCACGCGTTCGTTGTAGTTTTCGAAGTTCGGCACGACGCGCTCAATATGGTCGCGAATTCGATCGTAGTCGGCAACCAATTCGTCCCATGGGACATTGCCGCGACGGCCAAGCGTCGCTTTCGCCATTTCGGCAACGATGGCCGGCTCGCTCAACAAGTGTTCGGACGCCGGCTGCAATCTTCCACTCCACTGTTCGACGACCGCCATCGAATTTTCCGTCGTGACAAATTGCACGCCATCTGTTTGTTTGTCGATCTCAGTGCGACCCAGGCACGGAAGAATCAGCGCCTGCTTTCCCGTAATTAGATGCGCACGATTCAATTTTGTTGACACGTGCGCAGTTAAACGACAACGCCGCAGAGCGTCGGCGGTATATTCGGTATCCGGCGTCGCGGACAGAAAGTTGCCACCCAGCGCGAAGAACACTTTCGCTTTGCCGTCGTGCATCGCTTGAATTGCGTGCACTGTATCGAGGCCATGCGCTCGCGGCGGGCTAAACTTAAATTCCTTTTCCAAGCTGTCGAGGAATTGCGGGGTCGGTTGCTCCCAAATTCCCATCGTCCGATCACCCTGCACGTTACTGTGACCTCGGACGGGACAAAAACCTGCGCCCGGTTTTCCGAGCTGTCCCCGGAGCATCATCAAGTTGACGATCTCCTGAATGTTGCCAACCGCATTCTTGTGCTGCGTCAGGCCCATCGCCCAACAGAAGATCACACGTTCAGATTCAATAAAGATCCGCGCGGCCTCTTCGATCTGCTTTTTCGTCAGGCCCGATTGGTTAACGATGTCTTCGAAACCTTTTTAAGACTCTCGTTGAGTTCTGGAAAGCCGGCCGTGTAGTCCTTGATGAACTGCTGATCGAGCACGTGCCCGGGCCGCCGTGCTTCTGCGTCGAGAACTTCTTTCATTAGTCCCTTTAGCAACGCGACGTCACCGTTGATGCGCACTTGCAAAAACAGATCCGCGAGCCGAGTGCCGCCGCCGGGCCACGTCCAGAATTCCTGCGGATGTTTAAAACGCATCGTGCCAACTTCCGGCAGAGGATTGACATGCACGATCTTGCATCCGCGCCGTTTCGCGTTCAGCAAAGTCGTCAACATGCGCGGATGGTTCGTCCCGGGGTTCTGTCCGATCACAAAAATCGCGTCACACAAATCGAAGTCTGCGAGCGTCACCGTCCCCTTACCAAAGCCGAGCGCCTCTTTCATCGCGGCGCCGCTCGACTCGTGACACATGTTCGAGCAATCGGGCAGATTGTTCGTGCCGAACTGCCGCACAAAAAGTTGATAAAGGAAGGCGGCTTCATTGCTCGTGCGTCCGGACGTATAGAAGATTGCTTCGTCAGGTGACGCGAGCGCATTGAGTTCTTGCGCGATTAGCGCAAACGCGTCTGTCCATTCAATCGGCTCGTAATGCTGCGCAGCTTCGCGACGGACCATCGGCTGTGTGATACGTCCTTGCTGATTCAGCCAGAGGTCCGTCTGCTCGGCCAATTCACGCACGCTCCACCTCGCGAAAAACTCGGCGGTGATCCGCTTTTTCGTCGCTTCATCAGCGACATGCTTCGCGCCTTCTTCGCAGAATTCGAAGTGCGAACGCTCGCCATCGGGCTCGGGCCAGGCGCACCCCGGACAGTCGATTCCTTGTTTTTGATTGAGTTGCAGCAGGGTGCGCGTCCCGCGCACGATGCCCATCTCGCCCCAGGCGAATCGGGCCGCGGTTAGTGCGGACGCCATGCCGCCGGCGGATCCGGGAGTTGGCTTCTGGTCCGGCGGATCAGACTCGAGTGGGGGCTGGGCCGAAGCGGCATTCGCCGGCCGAGCCAACGATGACGGATCAATTTCGTACTTGCCTTGAGCCACGGGATAGATTTGATTTTAGAAACCACGATTCAGATTTGCAAAGAAGCGCGTCCGCGTAGCGGACGACTGACAGTCGCCCAGCACTTCAGCGCTGGGATCGAGTCGAACAATTTCTGAGCCGCGAAACGGGCGACAAAGGGTCTGCCGCCGCCAAAGCGGCTGAAGAATGTTTGTTACTTCCGGGACCCAGCACTAAGTGCTGGGCTACTGTCACTCGTCGGGTACGCCGGCTGATTGACTTACTTCGCCGTTTCGCTTAAAAGCATCTTCTCTCTTTCGGATTTCGATCCGGTTCTCTAAAGCTTCATGTCGCCAGTTTCTAAGGAGTCTAAATGCATCTGAAAAAGATCAGTAGCCTGTGGTGTGCAACTTTTCTTTTGATCATCGCCGCCGCATTCAGCGTGTACGCACAAAACGGTTACGCGCGTGATCCAAATCAAGCGGTCGACCAGGACTACACGAAGAAGATCTCTGAGTACACGACGGAGAAATTCTTCAACTCGCCGCTGACCGATTATCTGCCGGCGTCGTCGAACGTACCGACGCCGAAGGCGGTGCTCGGTGACGTCGCGGGCGCGCCGGGCAAGCTGCCGTACTCCGCTGACGTTTACAAATACTTTCGGCTGCTCGAGAAAGCTTCGCCGCGCGTGAAAGTGTTTTCAATCGGCACCACCGAAGAAGGCCGCGAGATGATCGCCGTGGCAGTTGCTTCTGAGAGTTTGCTGGCGAAACTCGACGAGAACCGTGCACGGCTCACGAAGCTTGCCGACCCGCGTCTGATCAACATGAACGATGCAGAGGCTGACAAGCTCGTGGACGAATCATTCCCCATCTACTACATCACTGGCACGATTCACTCGCCTGAAACTGGCGCGCCGACCGCATTGATGGAGCTCGCGTATCGTCTCGCGGTTGACGACAGCCCATACATTAAATCGATTCGCGATGGCATGGTCACTCTGATTACGCCGATCGTCGAAGTCGACGGGCGCGATCGCATGGTCGATGTCTACAACTGGCACCTCGCGCATCCGGGCGAAAACTGGCCGCCGCTACTTTACTGGGGGCATTACGTCGCTCATGACAACAACCGCGACGCGATGGGGCTTTCGCTCAAACTCACACGGAACATCTTGAATACTTACATCAGCTGGAAACCACAGGTGCTTCACGATCTGCACGAATCGGTTCCTTATCTTTACGACAACACGATTGGCGACGGGCCGTACAACGCCTGGGTCGATCCGATCCTTACGGATGAGTGGCAGTTGATTGGTTGGAAGAATGTTTCGGAGATGACAAAGTTCGGGATGCCTGGTGTGTTCGCGCACGGCACTTTCGATACGTGGTCACCGGGCTACCTGATGTTCATTGCCGCGACGCACAACGGCATCAGCCGCCTCTATGAAACGTTTGGTAACGCTGGCGCGGACACGCTCGTGCGCACGCTCACGCCTGACGAATACCAGCGGACCTGGTACAAACAGAATCCGCCGCTGCCGCGTGCAAAATGGTCGCAGCGCAACAACAACAACTACGAACAGACGGCGATTCTGATCTCGCTGGATTATTTCAACAAGAACAGCAAGCTTTTCCTCAAGAACTTTTATTTGAAGTCCAAACGTTCGGTTAAGAAACCGAAGAATGAAGGCCCTGCGGCCTACGTTTTTCCGGCTGACGATCCGCGTCCGGGGAATCAGGCGGCGCTTTTGCGGCTGCTGCAGGCGCAAGGCTGCGAGGTCCATCGTGCCAGCGCGCCGTTCACAGTGACTATGAAAAAGAAGCCGGCCCCACGCGCGCGCGGAGCTGCATCGCCAACACCCAGTCCTTCCGCGTCACCCGCGAAAAAAGACGAGACGGAGTCGCGTACTTTCCCCGCTGGTACTTATCTGGTTCGCATGGACCAGCCGTACAGCCGTATCGCAGACGCTTTACTTGATTATCAGTACTGGAGTCCGCGCGATCCGCAAACTAGTGTTTATGACGACACCGGCTGGACGTTTGGCGAAGTAAGCAACGTGCAGGTGGTGCGGGTCACTGATGTGAAAGCACTCGAAGCGCCGATGGAGCGTGTTAACGGCGAAGTACATTCGGTTAGCGGCGTCACCGGTAGTGGCGAGACTTTTATCGTCAATCAAAACGCAGACAACAATTTGGTCACACTGCGCTTTCGTTTGCGCCGAGCTTCCGTTGAGGCGGCTGAAGAACCGTTCGAAGCCGGTGGCCAGAAATTCAATCGCGGATCCTTCATCATTCGCAACGTGTCGGCGGATGAGTTGACCAAAGCGACATCCGAGTTGGGCATAAAGGTGCTGGCCGTCGCGCAAGCGCCGACGGTGAAAGCTCACGCGCTCAAAATCCCGCGCATCGCGATCATGCATACGTGGCTGAGCACGCAGGACGAAGGCTGGTGGCGACTGGCATTCGATCAGATGGGCGTGCCCTTCGATTACATCAGCACACAAGACGTCGCGAAAGATTCAGAACTCAACAAGAAGTACGACATCATTGTTTTTGGTCCTGGTAACGGGAACGTGAACGCCGTCATTCAAGGCCGCCCGATGTATGGCAATCCAATTCCGTGGAAGAAAACGGAATTGACACCGAACCTCGGTGGCTTCTCTTCCACAGATGACATTCGTCCCGGCCTCGGCTGGATGGGTTTGATGAACCTTCAGAACTTTGTCAGGCGGGGCGGCGTCTTTATCGGTGCTGACGACTCAGCGAGTTTTGCTGTTCAGTCCGGTTTCACGCCCGGCGTATCGATTCAAAGCCCTTCACGTCTGAAAGCAATTGGCGACATTTTGAAGACGCGCATGGTTGATGCGACGAGTCCGGTTGCTTATGGCTACGGTGACACGCTGTCGGTTTACTGTTTCAACGGACCAATTTTCAACATTAGCAACGTTGCCGGTGGCGGCGGCGGTGGTCGCAGAGGCGGTGCCGGTCAGCGCGCGACGGGCCGGGGCACTGTCGATGATCCCGACGTCGTGCAAGGTCGTCCGCCGGCAGAACTACCCGAACCGCCGCCGCAGGTTGAAGTTTGGGAGGCCGCGCCAGTTCCCGAAGAACAGCGTCGCAATCTCGTGGGTTTGATTCCGCCCGATCAGCGGCCGCGTGTCATTCTGCGTTGGGGCAATGCCGCTGAGTTGCTGGTCTCAGGCTTGCTCGACGGTGGAGATGAAATCGCGCAACACGCCGCGGTGATCGACTCGCCACTCGACCGTGGTCACGTGATCCTGTTCTCGAACAATCCGTTTTGGCGTGGACAGACTGCGGGCAGTTACTCACTAGTCTGGAACGTGCTTGTCAATTTCGACAACCTGAACGCAGGACGAAAACTGGACGAGAAATGAGATCAATCCGCAGATTACGCGGATTGCGCAGATAGTATCGCTATTTGTCTGTGTAAATCTGCGAAATCTGCGGGTATTTTTTTTGAGGCGCCAATGAAACGAACTTTTCTAATTTTGACTTTGCTTGTTATCTGCTGGGCAAACGCTCTCGCTCAACCTCGCTCTACCTCTGAATCCAGAACGCAAATGATTTCCGAAAAGACCGCCGGCATGCAGAAGTTCGCCGGCTACTTTCCGTTTTACTGGGACGCGAAGGCGGGAAAGATTTGGCTGGAGATCGACAAGTGGAACTCTGAGTTTCTTTATGTCGAATCGCTGAGTGCCGGCGTCGGATCGAATGACCTTGGATTGGATCGCGGCCAACTCGGACAGAGTTACGTCGTGCGATTCGAGCGCATCGGGCCGAAGGTCCTGATGATTGCAGCGAACCAGGAATACCGTGCGGACAGCAATAACGCGGACGAGCGACGCGCGGTTAGGGATGCGTTCGCCGAATCGACGCTGTGGGGTTTCGAAGTCGCGGCCGAAGAAGGAAATCACGCATTGGTTGACGCGAGCACGTTCTACTTGCGCGACGTGCACGGCATTCCCGCCACGCTGCAACGCAGCCAGCAGGGCCAATTCCGCCTGGATGCTTCGCGGTCAGCTTTTTATCTGCCCAACACAAAGAACTTTCCGAAGAACACGGAAGTCGAGACGACGCTGACGTTCACGACTGAAGGCGAGGCAGGTCCACTCGTGCGTTCGGTGACACCAAACGCGCAGGCAGTCACGGTTCGCGAACACCTCTCGTTTGTCGAACTGCCACCGCCCGGCTACACGCCGCGTGAGAACGATCCGCGCTCGGGTTACTTCGGTATTCAATACATGGACTTTGCCACGCCCATTAACGAGCCTATCTGGAAGCACTACATCAGCCGCCATCGCTTGCAGAAAAAAGATCCATCGGCAGCAATCAGTGATCCGGTTCAGCCGATTATCTACTACGTCGATCGCGGCGCGCCTGAGCCGGTGCGCGCGGCTTTGATCGAAGGCGCGAGCTGGTGGAACCAGGCATTTGAAACGGCCGGTTACCGCAACGCATTTCGTGTCGAAGTCATGCCGCCCGACGTAGATCCGATGGATGTGCGCTACAACGTGATTCAGTGGGTGCACCGCTCGACGCGCGGCTGGTCGTATGGTTCGTCGTTGGACGATCCGCGCACCGGAGAAATCATTCAAGGCCGAGTATCGCTCGGCTCGTTGCGCGATCGGCAGGATTTTCTTATCGCCTCAGGTTTGCTGGCGCCGTATGGGAAAGATAAAACCGTAGTCGACAAGCTCATGCAGCAAGTCGTCATCGCGCGCTTGCGACAACTCGCCGCGCATGAAGTCGGCCACACGTTGGGTCTGCAACACAACTTCGCCGCGAGTACCACGGGCCGTGCTTCGGTAATGGATTATCCCGCGCCGATGGTGAAGCTCGGGCCGGACGGTTCACCCGATTTGTCGGACGCGTACGCGAAAGGCATCGGCGACTGGGACAAAGTTTCAATTGCGTACGGCTATCAGGACTTTCCGTCAGGCACGAACGAGAGAGCTGCGCTCGACAAGATTCTCGGCGATGCATTTGCGCGTGGGTTGCGTTACCTGACGGATCAGGATGCGCGACCAGCGAGCGCCTCGAGTTCTTTCGCGCACCTTTGGGACAACGGCACCAACGTGATTGACGGGCTTGAGAACTTGATGAAAGTTCGCGACCGCGCCCTCGCACGATTTGGCGAGGACAACATTCGCGAAGGCGCGCCGATGGCCACGCTCGAAGATGTACTCGTGCCGCTATACATGCACCATCGCTATCAGGTCGAAGCCGTCGCGAAATTGGTTGGTGGCGAGGATTACACCTTCAGCGTTCGCGGCAAAGGTGACAAAAACCCGGAGATTGTTTCGCCGCAGGAACAGAAGCGCGCTCTGTACGCGGTGCTCGAAACCTTGAAGCCGCACAATTTGCGTCTGCCGGAATCACTCTTGCGCCTCATTCCGCCGCGTCCGCCGGGTTATCAGCGTACGCGCGAAGACTTTCGGATTCGCACCGCGCCGGCGTTCGATGCGCTTGCCCCGGCTGAGGCCTATGCGAATCACGTGTGCGATTTTCTGTTCAATGCTGAACGCGCAGCCCGCATTGTTGAGTTCAACGCGCGCAATGGCGCCGATTATCCGGCGCTTGACACGGTATTCGACAAAATTCTCACCGAGACGTTCCGCACGCCGGTGCAAAGTGGCTATGACGGCGAGATTCAACGCACTGTAAATGGCGTTGTCCTGAGCGAGTTGATGGCGCTCGCCGCAAACGAGCGCGCGTCAAACGAGGTGCGCGCGATCGCCGAACTCCAGTTGGATGACTAAAAAAATTGGGCAGTCGGCCACGCGGACGCCACACGTGAGCGCAACCAGCGCGCGATCCTCCGATACACCGCAAACCCAATCACACGCTCCCAGGACGATCCAAAGAAGATGAATCTGACAAAGGCTAACGAGCCACCGGACGGCCAACCGATCGGAATGGATTGGTGGGCGATGATGGATCAGGATTGGTGTGGGTTTGGCATGCGCTGACTGTCGGGGTTTCAAAGTTAAGTGCGCGGCTTAGAGCGCTGAAGGCGCTCAATGAAATAGCCCAGGGTAAGCGCGAAGCGCGCCACCCTGGGTAACTTGTTAGAGAGATTTCATCGCCCTGAAGGGGCGAAATCGCTCCATGCGACAAATCTTGAATCCGCCTCAGTGCCATAAACATTTCGTGCCTACGGCACCTTTCTCTGAGGCTCGCTCCATGCGCGACTTCAGAAGATTTTTGCAGCAACGCCCAACCGCACTACAGCGATCCGAGAAAAGCTAATAACTGTTTCTTCTGTGTGCTTGTCAGCGCACGATAGTTGTCGATGACGAACGTGGCTTCGCCGGCGTGACGCAAAATCGCGTCACTAAAGGTGACCTGCACCCCGTCATGCATCAAGCGCGTGCGTATGCGAAGACCCCACAGCGGCGCCGTTCGCACTTTATTCCGGGTGGACTGTCCGCCGTTTTGTACAATGCCGTCTCCTGTTCCCACGTCGTGGAGCAGGAAGTCTGAATAGGGATGAATGATCTTGTCTCCCAGCGCAGAGGGAATTCTGTACTTCCCTCCATTTATCACTGAGCCGGTACGAGCGGTTACGATGGTGCTGACATGACAAATATTACAACCTGTCTGCTGGAACAACTGAGCGCCGACCAGCGCGTCTGGAGTGCCGGCCAGTTGCGTGTCGCGCGCCGGAGCTTTTGTGGCGCGCATAAATTCAGCAAACTTCTCGACATCGCCGTCTTGGTCCTCAGGATCAGCAACCACATCGTAGTCGGCGACTGACGCGCCGTTCGAAGTGTTCTCGTTCGGTTGGAGTGGACTGGTTATGCCCATCTCGTTCAGATACGCATCGGCTGCGAACGACACCAGGCTGCCATGCTGGCACTTCCAACCAAATCTGCCTATCCTCTGAGCATTCTGGGCCTCGCCAATCTGCACGCGGATGGCGTCACCGGCGATGCGGCCGGCACTGAGAATCGGTTGGTTTCTGGCAATTTCCAAAAGAGTACCGTCGTTAATGGCTTCAACATAGCCCAGGCCCAGCGTGCTTGGCGATAGGCGCAGCGTGCGCACTTCGTAGCCGGGCAGCACGCGTTCCTGAATCAACGGATTGATGGCCCGGTCGTTAATTAGCGATCCGCCGGGGTGATCATAAAAATAAGCGCCATCATAATGACCGGCCCTCAGCTCCGTAACCTGGCTGCCGCCGCCGGACACCGGGTTCTGGTGACACGCGACGCAGGATTGCGCGTTGTAAACCGGTCCGAGTCCATCAGCGATTTCTTCTTGCGTCTCGAAAGCTTTTCGATCCGCATCGAAAGTCGCCTGATCGACGAAGCCATTCGTCTGATTATCAAATCCAGTGAGCGCTTCAACTGCGCTGGAGGGATTCTGATTAGCTCGGTCTTGAGAGCTGTACGCGATCTGAAAACAGGCTACCAGGGCCAGCACGAAAAGAAGAATCCTCGGGGGTCTCATATTGAATCTCTCTCTGGCCTTACGCTGAAGGCTAAAGCACATTTTCAACTGCCATTGAACGCCAAGATCCAAGCGCTCAAACTACATGGGGTAGGAGAATCACCGAATGGGCGGTCTTTTACTTCAAGCCGGGGGCTAATGTCAACGGGCAGCCGGGACCCGGCAGGATCTTCATGATTAACTGGAATCGTTAGGTTCCCCTGCCATCAGTCACGCCAATCGAGTCTTAGGAGCGTTTGCAACAACACATTCGCGCCGTTGGCAATGTCCTGCGGTCGCGAAAACTCTTTCGGTGCGTGGCTGATGCCGCCGATGCTGGGGATGAAGATCATGCCAGCGGGACCGATCCGCGCCATGTCCTGTGCGTCGTGACCGGCGCCGCTCGGCATCGTCTTGGTCGTGAGGCCGAGTTCTTTCGCTGATTGATCGATGAGCGCACGAATTCGCGCGTCCGTAGGCGTGGGAATGTTTGTGTTGATGTCCTGAAAGTCGAAAGTGACTTTGCTCGCTTGCGAGATCTGATCGGCTTCAGCGCGAATCTTCTGATACAGCATCTGAATTTTCGTTGCGTCGAGATCGCGCAGTTCAAGCGTCAAAACCACTTTGCCGGGAATCACATTCGGCGCACCGGGGAATGCCTGAATTTTTCCGACTGTGCCGACCTGACGGCCCGGTACGCTGGTCACGATGCGATTGACTGCTTCAATGAACTTCGCCGCCGCGAGCAGGGCGTCGCGCCGATTGTTCATTGCAGTCGTACCGGCGTGATTCGCGAAACCTTCGATGGTGACGTTCCACTGATTGATGCCGACAATGCCTTCGACGACGCCAATGTCGATGTGCTCGGCTTCCAGTGTGCCGCCTTGTTCGATGTGTAATTCAAGATAAGCTGCGATGCTGCCTTTCTCTCGTTTGACGCTCGCCAGCTTTGAAACATCGCCACCAATGAAGTTGATGCCTTCGCGAATGGTCTTGCCGCTGTTGCTCACATGATCGAGTTCCTTTTCGCCAAGCACGCCGATCATCGCCTCGCTGCCAATCAATCCGCCTTCCTCATTTTGAAAAACGACAACTTCAAGCGGGTGTTGGGTGTAGAAATTGTTTTCGGAGAGCGTCTGCGCGACTTCAATTGCGCCCAGCGATCCAACATCGCCGTCGTAATTGCCGCCTTCCGGAACGCTGTCGATGTGCGACCCCATCAGAATCGGTCGCAGCTTTGTCTCGCTGCTTGCGCGACGCCGGCCAATGATGTTTCCGGCAGCATCGATTGACACGTTGAGGTTCGCGTCGCGCATCAGCTTCACGACGTACTCGCGGCCCTGCCGATCGGCTTCGCTGTACGCCACGCGACTGACGCCGCCCTGCGGGTTCTTGCCGAATTCAGAGAGTTCCTTGAGGTGTTGATTCAAGCGTGCGCCGTTAACGCGCAACGTGTC
Source organism: uncultured bacterium (assembly GCA_965653675.1). Lineage (GTDB taxonomy): Bacteria > Acidobacteriota > Blastocatellia > Pyrinomonadales > Pyrinomonadaceae > UBA11740. Next base: position 86,127 of record CBFHBA010000010.1, on the reverse strand, counting down.
AGAACCACGAGCCATGACGAGGGGCCGCCTTAAGGCGACACCCGCAGCCGCAGTGCCCAGAGCAAAATTGAATTCGCGTCGATTCATGGGCGCGTTCAATACTCGATCCAATCGTTATTGGCAAGCGTCGATCGTCGGGAACTAGTCATGCTTGGCTGCCGCTGCGAATCGTCTAGATGTGGAATGTCGAGGGCGACCTGCAAAAAAGACTTGCCAGCCGATATAAGAGCCACTATAAGCTGCTTATTCCGAACGGTCTCGCAAATATGTTAACGGCAGGATGGCAGTGAGTCACAAATGATCGATGATCCTGGTTCGCAAACGAATATCAAGTGCGCGATCGCGCCGTGGCTTTCGGTTCGCAATGGAGCCGCCGCGGTCGAGTTTTACAAGGCGGCGTTCGGCGCAGTAGAACGGTTTCGTATCGAGAGCGAGCAGGGCGATGTCGTCGCTCGCCTCGCGGTTGGGACTGCCGAATTCTGGCTCGCGGACGAATCTCCCGCGCATGGCAACTTTAGCCCCGAGACACTCGGCGGCAGTACGTGCCGGATGGTAATGGTGGTGGACGATCCCGACGCCGCGTTTGCTCGTGCCCTCGCGTCCGGCGCACGCGAAGTGACTCCGGTCGGTGACCAACATGGCTGGCGTGTGGGGCGCGTTGCTGATCCATATGGTCATCACTGGGAAATCGCGAAGCCGTTGCGCTCTGATGCGTGACGAAATGTGGCCGGTTTGTCGCGCACTGACCAACTCTTTTTCCGAGTCTCAAAAAAATGAATCGAACAAATCCAAAGGTTGACTTCTTTTTTCGCAAGGGCAAGTGGCAGGAAGAGTACGAGAAGCTGAGAACTATCATTCTCGACTGCGGTCTGAACGAAGAATTGAAGTGGGGTTGCCCTTGTTACACATTCGCGAAAAGAAACATCGTCTTGATTCACGGATTCAAAGAGTACTGCGCGCTGCTGTTTTTCCATGGTGCCTTGCTGAAGGATCCGAAAGGCGTTCTGATCCAACAAACGAAGAATGTGCAGGCAGCTCGCCAGATTCGGTTCACCAACATTCGTGAAATCGTAAAGTTGAAGACTACTTTGAAGGAATACATCAAAGAAGCGATCGCGGCGGAAAAAGCGGGCTTGAAAGTGAAGCTAAAGCCGACCTCTGAATTCCCAATGCCGGATGAGTTCAAACAACAATTGGATGAGATGCCGGACTTGAAAAAAGCATTTGGCGCGCTGACGCCGGGACGGCAAAGAGCATACTTGCTTTATTTTTCTGCACCCAAACAATCGAAGACGCGGGCAGCACGAATTGAAAAATCTGTCCCGCAGATCCTGAAGGGGAAAGGGTTAAATGATTAATCGAGGCACGATCCGTTCGATACTTCGTTGGGTTCACCTCGTCCTCGCGATTCCAATCCTCGGATACATCTATAGTCCGCCTGCTGAAGCTCAGCAGTATGCGCCTGCTGCGCGCTTTGTCTTCGTTCCGGTATCTATCTTTGCGGGATATTGGATGTACGCAGGCTGGGTCTTCGCCATCATTGGCGCGGTGGTATGGCTCGGCGCAATTCGGCTGTCTGGAGTGGGGGCGGCGATTCTTAGTCAGGCTGCACTGTTCGTCGTGCGAAAGATTTGGCTGGTGATTCGTGCGCGACGAAAAGAGTGATTCCACGCTGAAGTCGTCCAGCGAGCAAAGAGAGAGAGAGCTTACAGAACCATTCGGTGACTATGCCGGTAGTGACGCCTAGTTACGCTACTGGATCAAGAACACGTCATCGCCCAACGGTTGATTCAGCTTTGCTTCTTTCACTTTGAAATCAGCAAAGAATGCACCGATTGGCATCTCCATGCGCTGCGAGAAGTTGAATGGGATCAGGACGCCATCGATCTCTTTGAATTTAGTATTCTCAGTCCCAAACGTGTAACCGCTATAAGGACTGACGTATTTCATCACCCGTGACGTCGCCGGATCGATGTAAAAATCAGTCGTGTTTCCTTCCCCATCTGCGATGCGAAAACCGCGCAGCTTCTTTTCGTTTGGTATCGCCGAGACGGTATAGCCCGGCTGGTCGTACTTCATCAACACCGCTAATCCAAACTTGTCCGCGGGCGGCATCTGGACGCCCGGGATCGAGCTGTATGACTGCTGGCCGTCAAAGATCTGTTTGAACTTGAACGCGGGCGAAGCATCGACATCCATGCGGAATTTCGCGCCGGCGGTGATGATCGAAAACTTGCCGGGCTGGGGGATGGCACTGTTCGGCGCATAGAGATCCACGCTGCCGACAATCCAGATATTTTTCAGGTGCTTGAATTTGTCGCCGCCGAGCGCTGCCACTGCCGCGCGCGCCAGTTCAATTGGCGTAGTCTCAGCTGTGATTGCCGCTGGTGGTGGAATCGAGCTCGTCGCTGCTGCGGGCTGACTGCCGTTTGGCGAAGGGTTCGGCGAGGAACTCTTTTGCGCGCAGACGGCGACACCCATGAGCAAAAGGGCAAGGAGAGAAAGGCTTACAAATTTCATCACAAATCCTCCAGGCTAACTGTCACTGAATGGAAGGGCGCGACTCGTTCTTTACGAAAAAGCGCCTTAACTCAAAACCCCTCTGTCGTGGTCAGAGGGGTTTCGAGATTAACTACGCCTGAAGTGGTTGATTTGTTCTAAAAAGTGAAGCGCATGTTCAGATAAATTTTGCGTTTACCGGCGCCGGTACTTCCGCCGCCGAATCCGCCAATACCGCCGTAGCTACCGGCCAAGCCAAGAGATTGGCCAAAATTGGTCGACGTGAGATTGCCAACCGGAGTCCCCAGGTTCACGTGATTAAAGATATTCTGGCCGTTAATCGAAAAAGTCAGCGAGTACTTTCCGGCGGCGCCGCCACCGCCACCACCCATCATCATCATGCCGGGACCTCTGTCGCCGCCCGGGCCGCCGCCACCGGGGCCACCGCTTTTGGGCATCCCGCCGGCAATCGACGGGCCCCCACGGCCGCCACCGCTGGCACCGCGTTTGCCGTTCTGGTCGCCACCGCCGCGTTGCGAGTTAGATGCCGTGCTGCGTCTTTCACCGCCCCAAGTGAAGGTACGGCTTACGCGCAGGTTCACACTGATCGAGCCCGGGCTGTTTCCGTAGTTGCGCGGAATGAACGCGTTGCTCGTGCTCGAATAATCGAAGCTGGTGCAACGCGAAGGAAGGTTAGTGCAATAGGCGTTCAACTGTGCAAACGTCGGTCGCTCGTTGAATTGGCGATCGAGATTTAAATCCTGGCCCGTGGTGATGTTGAAAGGTGGACCGGTGTTCGCCACCACGAACGGATTGAAGACTAATTTCCACCACGGTGAAGTGATTGTGCCAAAAATCGTGAACCGATGCCGTACGTCGAAACCACCACGACCGTACTCGCCCGAGAGATCGTAGGAATTTCTCGGGAACAACGCACCACCTTGCCCATCAGTGTCATTGGTGGTCTTGCTGAGAACGTAATTTCCCGACAGCGTGATTCTTGGATTCAGACGGCTGTTGAAGCCAACAAACATTTGATTCTGGCGGAACTTGCCGCTGGATTCGTACTGATTCACATCTCCGAGCGCAGGATCAGGTCGCGTCGTGAATAGAGGCGGCAACGGCGCGTTGATGTCACGGGCCCGAATCACGTGCAGGATACGCAAAGAGTAAACACCAACGAATGCCGTAATGTTTTTTGGCAACTGACGCTCGACCTGCAGGCCAGTCAAGTAGACAGTCGGAGCCTGAAGATTCGGTGCGACTCGCCAAATTGTCTGCTGCGTCGGCGGTACACTGGCCACCGATGGAACAGCCGGGTACGTGTTAAGAAAAGTGTAAGACGGATTCAGCAGTTGCTCTGCAGCAGTTGGGGGACGCTGTAGGATCACCGCTGGATCAGTAATCACGTACGAAAGTTCGTTCGATCCATTGAAGCGGTTCGCCTGCAACGTTTGTCCTTCACCAAACCGGTTGTAGAAAATGCCCATGCCGCCGCGCAAAACCATCTTTGGCGGCCGCGTTGAATTGGCGCCGCCCCCTGGCGCCCATGCGAAGCCAAAGCGGGGTGCGAAATTGAATTTACTGTTTACATTCGTCTGGTTCTCATAACGTAAACCAAAGCTCAAAGTCAGGTTTGGCCGCATGCGCCAATCGTCCTGCGCATAAACACCGGCGTCGAATTGAGAAACTCCTGCCGCCGGATTGCCATTGTTGATGCTGAACTGCGAAGCGCCACCACCGAGCGTGCGAATGCACTGCGTGACCGTTGAGACTCCGCAATACGCCTGTTGCTGCGCTGTTAACCCATTGGCCTGAATTAACGCCGTGCGGCGATAGCGTTCGATGCTGCTGAGCAGAACGTTAGTGCCGGCAATCGGATTGTTGGCCGCATCGAACTGCGGACCAAAACCGCCGGTGAAGCTCCACGCGCCGCCGAAGTTGCTGGGGCTAATGTCGTCAATGTGCACGCCGCGCAGCCGGCCACCGAATTTGATAGCGTGCAGGCCGTGTTGAATCTGGGTGAAGTTGTTCAGCTCCCAACTGTTTCTTTCGTTCGTGGCATGCCCCACAGAGGAACATCCCGTGGCGTTACCCGCGCAACTGTTGAAAGCGCCGCTGACGTTCAAGGTCGGAATCGTGCTGTTGCCGAGGGACTCACTCGTATTGTGCGAGAACTGAAAACGCGTTTCGTTGATCGTCATCGCGTTAATCACGGCAGTCTCGGTCAACTGAATGTTTTGGTTCGTGTTGACATTGTCGTAGGCCCGCGAAGGCAACGAAAAGCCGCCCACTCCCTGGTTTTCCGTGCGATTGCGGTTGTAGTTATAGCGCGCGATCAACGTGTTGCGCGAGTTGATTGCATACTCGATCCGCGGACTGATATTGAAATTTCTGCGCGGCACGAGGAAGCCTGTACCGAACTGCTGTATGGTGAAGGTCGGATCTATTACCGTCGCGCGTATAAGCTCGTTGTCGTCAGTTTCGTTCCGATTGAGTTCGAGAAAGAAAGACGCTTTGTTCTTAATGATTGGACCGCTGACGCTGCCGCTGTACTGGCGCACCTGGTAAGGCGTGCGCTTGCTGGAACTGACGGCGAAGGGATTGCGGGAGTTGAGACTTTCGTCAGTGAAGTTTATCGACGCGCTGCCGCGAAATTTGTCGGTGCCGGGCTTGGTCAGAATATCGATGCGCGCTGACGGTTGATCGTTCTCCGCGGCAAACGGATTCTGATTGATGCGAATTTCGCGGATGGCTTCTTTCGGTGGCAGGTTCGCGCCGGAGAAACCGTCGATGAAAATCTGACCGCCGCCGGGACCGATGGATGGGCCGGCCAGCGCCTGCAAAGCGGCCGCGAGTTCATCGGGATCATCAGGCAAAGCTTCGAGGTCTTTGCCTGAAAGGACCTGTTGATTCGCGTTGCTATTGCTCTCGGTGCTAATCGGCGGATTAGATTCGACCTTAACTTCACTTTGAATTTGGGCGACCTTCAGAGTAATCACGGTTGGATCCCGTCGCGCCGTCGTGACATCGACTTCGATGTCATCAGATTGCGCAAACCCGCCGGCTTGTGCGCGCACCAGGTATTTGCCCGGTGTCAATCCGGTAAACGCGAACGCTCCGTCGTTGCCGGTCGTTGCGGTCTTCTGCGTGCCTGAAGCGTCAGTCAAAGTAACTGTGGCACCCACAATCACCGCGCCGGCTTCATCATGAATCGACCCGCGAAGAGTCGCACGACCCTGTGCCGCGGCATTCACACATGCGGCGACGATGACAAATACGGTTACGGCCAAGCAAATTGTTGGTTTTCTGAAAGTCATCATTTATCTCGTCTCAAAATTTTCATTGGGATGAACGCGCGTCGCCCAAACTGACGCGGTCAAAACAAAAGCGCCGCTCAAAATCGTTGCCAGACAAACGCCTTGGATTCGATCGGCGGCGCACGCAGAGAATTACGGGACGCCGATACCGCCGAACATGCCGCCAAAGTTGCTGTTCAGGTCGACGTTCTGCGGCCGTCTCTGACCACCGGCGGCTTGCCGTGCGGCGATCATTTGTAAGAGCGGCTCGATCCCCGCGACCATCGAAATGGCCGTCGTTTTAGTCGGATCGGAACCCGGCAAAGTGGACATGATGATCATGTCGCCGACTTTGACTTCGTTAAGCGAAATTGTGGGTAACCGTTCGAGCAGATCGGCCATGTTCATGCCCCCGCCCGGACGTGGACCACCAGCGCCGGGACCTTGTCCGCCTGCCCCGGCTCCCCCACCTGCTGGGCGGTTCGCCCCTGCTTGACCCTGACCATTACCTGCGCCCTGACCCTGTGCTCCGGCGCCGGGAGCTCCACCACCGCCGCCCATGCCGCCCATCATCATTTGAAAACGGCGTACGACGGTTTCCGGCTTGAGCATGATGGTCAGCGGCTTCTTGGTTTGCAGATCGTTAATCGTGATCGTCTTTGCGGCCGGGTCGATCGCGGTCACGGTTCCGCCGGCGATCTTGAAAGTTCCGAACACCACCTCTTCGGCGCTCAGATGTGTGCCCTCGGCGTTCTTCTCGCCGCGCGCGTTCAACTGATCGCCGACTTTGATCTCTTCAAACTTTGCCGACTTGGCAGTTTCATATTTTGGAATCGAATCTGGCGGATAACGCGTCAGCTTCGCTTTATCTACCCCGACGGTTACGGCGTGCGATGTGCCGCCAAGCGAACGGCTCGTTACAGTGATTTCCTTCGCCTCAGGATTGATCGCGCTCACGATTCCTTTGGTCCCTCGCGCCCAGGCCTGGCGCTGCGTCGCATTTCGCTTGGCGATGTCGGACTGACTGACAACGATGATTTGTTGGGCGGGAACCGACTTGCGATCAGCGGCGACAAACCCGCGCGCGATCACGCCGTCACCCACTGCAATTTCCGTCAAAGAAGTTTCGACGGCCTTTGCGCGATCAGTTTCGCCCGGCGGCATGCGTTGGTAGGTGGTCTTTTCAGTGACGTTGGCGACGATGACAGACCCGGCAGCAGTCTTGATGGTGATCTGGCCGCCTGAAGCATTGATTTCGCTGACGTTACCAAAGACAGTGGTCGCTTTAATGGACGGATCGTCTTGCTGGGGTGAATTTGAATAGGCGGGCGTCTGAAACACGCCGCCCATCACGAGGACGAGGGCCAGTCCCATCACTAAAGAGGTGTTTTTCACGATCGTTTTGTGTGCTCCCCGGGAAAGTTAAACCTATTTACGCCGCTCATAAGCAGTTAGTTGCACAAATATCCGGAAAAAGAGTCAGTTGTTTGGTGTTGGCGAGCGAGAGGGCAACGAGGCGCTTAACGCTTACCATTGTCCGGTTCACGCGCGTTGTGTTCCGCATCCTGTTCCGCAACTAGCGCGTCAAACTTCTTCTGCTGATCCGGATTCAGCAGCGCACGGATCTTCGCGCGAGCTTTCAGGCGCGGCTCCTCAAACCTCGGTCGCAGTTCTTCACGCAGCGTCTTATATTCATTACGAGTGTCGTCGAGAATGGCACGCACTTGCGCGGTCTGCTGATCCGTCAGATTCAGTTCCTGACGCATCTTCTCAAATCGTTCTTTCATCGTGCGCTCATGCGCATCGCGGCCTGGATTGCCGCTTGCACGCGACCGGTACAAACCGGTCAAAGCACCGCCCGTGACTGCTCCCAAAACGAAAACGGCCACGAGCACTACCCAGATTTTCGCTTTTGCATGTCCTGACAAAGTCATTTCTTGTTCTCCACAGTGCCGCGTTCGATGACCATGTCGAAAACGTCTTCATGCGACAAGTTGTTACGGCTGAGAACCGTTTGTTCGACTCCCGGATCGTTCGCGTCGGTCAAGGCGTCTTCGTACATACCAAAGCCGACTGGTGTGTTCGCGACGTTCGAGCTGCTCGACTGTCCGGTCCAGATCGTCAATCCGCCGGCGAGCATGGCGATCAAAGCCATCGCCGGAATCGCGCGCCACGCGATCAGCGGAAGGGACTGCCAGCCACCTGACTCGTTTTCACGAAGTTGTTCGGCGATGCGGGCACGAATACGCGTGAAGAGAAACGCTGATTCAGCGGCCCTTTCGACTTGCTGTTCATCGGCCGCGGCCGCGCGCAAAACCAATTTGCCCGCGCGGTCAAGTTGCGCATCGTTCTGCGAATTTCTTTTGAACATACCGGACAGCCTCCGTTAGTCTCATAGCCAAAGACGATTCCCAGCCGCGTCAGGTTACACACTTATTCAGTCGCAGGCATTAAAACAGGCGGAAAATCACATGAATTTCCGCAAAACCCGGCGCAAGTGCGCGCGCGCACGATGGGCGCGCACCTTCACCTTTGAAATTGACCAGTTGGTCATTTCCGCGATCTCGGCGACAGAGAATCCTTCGACATCCAGCAGGGTGAGGACGAGGCGATCTTCCGCGCTCAGCCGCGTCAGCAGTTTCAACGCAAGGTCGCGCGAAATCAGGGCTGTTTCCACATCGCTGGCCGCGACACGCAATTGAGCAGAAAAGTCCTGAGTTTCAGTTTCCGTTAATTCGCCCAGTGTCTGCTCTGATCGTCGGCGCACCCGACGCAATTGATCGTAACAGGTGTTGACTGTGATTTGCGCGAGCCACGCTTTGAATGATGCCTCGTGAGTTCCGTGATAAGTGTGTAGTGCGAAGTAAAGTTTGGTGAAGGCGTCCTGGATGATCTCTTCGATCTGTTCGCGCTGCGCAAAGAAACGTCCGGCGATACGTGCGACGTGACGCCGATGACGATTGAACAACGCCTCAAACGCCGCCTCGTCGCCGGCTGCCGCAGCGGCAACCAACGCGTCATCTGTCGGTTCAGTCGCAGGATACACGAGGATCGATCCCCTGTTGGTAACCGAATCCCGATATTTCGGGATTGCGGGACGATCGAACAGTTTGCGTTACAACTCTGACTTCTTCCAACTGAGGCGATAACGGGCGGTGAGCGCGAGTCCCAAACTCACCAGCAGCAATCCCGCATCAACGATGGGCCAAACGTACGGCAGCGACGCCATCATTACCCAAAACGTCACCCCGAGCAGCAATATTACAGATTCGGATTTCAGCTTCGGTAGAAATTGCCGTTGTACCCAACGACCGGTAGCGGCTGAGATCACTACGCGCCCAAACAGCGTTGCGACAATCACCAGTAGCGCCGCCAGAATCGACAACACCACGCCAACCAGCGACGGCAACACGAGCAGACACAGGAACACGCCGACGGTGAGCACGATCGAACCGAGCGTGCCAATGATGGCCACTCGCAAACTGGTAAGTTGCAGACGAGCCACGGCGCGACTCACCGTGTTCGGCATTGCGGCTGAAAGGGCGAGCGAAATTATGAACCAGAAGACAATTGCGAGCAGCCGCACGCCGAGAAACGCCGGCGTGAACTGCGGCGTCAGCAGGCTGAACGGCTCACGCATCGCCTGCCGCAGCTGACTTTCGTAACCGGCATACATGATGGTGACCGAGCTTGGATTGCGGCCTTGGGCGGTCTTATCCGGGTAATAACCACCACCTAACACAATCACGTCGCCGCCGATGCGCGAACCCTGACGTTGAATTACGGAACCGCCGATCGCGGCCACGTCGCCCGCGACGGTTCCTTCGACAATTACGTCACCGCCAAAAGCGATCGCGCCTTCCTTCACTGTCCCGGTAACCCGAATTGATTGGCCCATCCCGAAGACTGTGGTGTTGTTAACGCCTTCGATCACGCGAGCGTTGGGATCGTTTGGCGGAGGGGCCGGGACGGTCTGCGCTGAAGCGGTAGAGATGAAAAGGAAAAAGGAAAAAAGAAAAAGGAAAAACCACACAGCGATTTTTTTCCTTTTTCCTTTTACCTTTTGCCTTGTGCTCCTCCTATTCAATGAATTCGGTCCGATGATAGTTGGCGATGAGCCGAGGCAGCAGCGAAATGGCGATTAGAAAAACCAGCGCAATGAGAAGTCCAAATCCACGCGGGCTCAAAATAGTCGTGCGACCAATCATGCGAGCAATGATGGCGATTCCTTCAACGGCATCGGCCATGGTGCGCAAAATCATGTCGAGCACGCGGCCCCCGACGCGAAGAAAAGCGCGAATCGGCTGAAAGATTAAATTGTTCGATGCAGCTCCAAGCAAGGTAAACGCGGCCAGCAAAAGAACCACACACAATTTCATAGCGCGGCCGTATTCAATTCTGTGACGCAGGCCTTGCATGTCATTTTCAGCGTGCGCGGCAACGACGCGCGTGAAATTCTCAGGTAGATCAATGCGGCCTGACTTTCCGAACGCAGCTTCGAGGGTGCACAGCAACTGTCGCTGGCCGCGCAGCTCTTTTGCACAGTCATGACATTGCGCGACATGATCTTCAAACACGGTCAGCGCCGCGTCATCCAACTCACCATCAAGGTAGGCGGCGATCTCTTCGCGCGGGCAATTGTTGCTTTCCGGAGAACTCATGCTGTTATGCGTTGGTGATCCCTCGCTGCATCAGATGTTCGCGCATTGCTTCGCGCGCGCGAAACAGGCGGTTCTTCACTGTGCCGAGTGGCAAGCTCGTGACTTCGGCAATCTCTTCGTAGCTCAAATCCTGCGCGTGCCTGAGCAAGATCAGCTCTCGATACGGCGCGGGCAGTAATTGCACAACGTCTTCGATCTCTGAACACCGTTCACTGCGCTCGCTTTCCTGCTCCGGCGAAAGGCGACTTTCAACTATGCCTTCAGCACGATTGTCTTCAGAATTTGCGACCGCTTCGCGCGTGGCATGGCGTCGCAAATGATCGATGGCTGCGTTGTGGGCGATCTTGTAAATCCAGGTCGAGAACTTGAACTCGGACCGATAGCGCGCGAGTGAAGCGTAGACCTTGATAAAAACTTCCTGCGTCAGGTCAAGCGCGACGTCGTAATCACCTACCATGCGGTACACGTAGGCAGCAATCGGACGCTGATAGCGGCGCACTAGTTCTTCGAAACCATTCTCACGCCCGGCGAGTACACTTTTTACAAGTTCGCCGTCGGCCAACGCGTTCCAGTTCGCCAGTGCGATCGGGGTCGTCATTTGCAATTGCTTCGAGTTTACGTTTCGCGGAGAGCTAAAGTTTCAAAACCAGACGTCAGAACATCAGAAGTCAGAAGCGCGAAAGGGCTTTTATTGACATCTGACTTCTGATATCTGACTGCTGGGCTTCACCACGCCAACCGCGCCAGTCCCGCCGGTGCGGCAATCAAGTCGAATGGCAAATCCGCGGGTATCGTCAGGCCGACCTCACTGGCGGTCAGTGGCCGGAGATTTGCACCTAGTGTCTCTTGCGCGATTTCGGCGACTTGTTTCTTGTCAAGCAGATCGCCCATTACAAGTAACCGATTAATAGATGATGCCGAGCCATTCGATTCTGCCCGATCACGATAGAAAAGCAGCAGCCGATGTAGTTCGTCGTTGCACTCTTCCGCGTCGCAGAAGACCGTCCGGAGAATCAGCGGCCGATTGTTCCGCAACAGCACGGCAGTGAATCCGTCTGCGTGTGCGCTCAGTAGCAACCCGTCGCCTGTCCCACCATTCGTCAACCACTGTTCTTCGCCAACGTGCCGCGGTAGCATGAGACCGGTGTGCCATCCCAGCCCCGCGAATACCGATTCATATTCCGCCAGTATCGCCGTGCGGACCGCCGTTATCAGATAACGCGCCTGCTTTTGTTCGTTTGCCGACAGCTCTTCGCGGCCAATGCGCAGTTCATCGACCGGCGCACCGAACGTCCGTTCGATCTTCCATTCGAGAACTTCTTCGATCTCGCGGCGCGACCCGCCCGTCGTTTCAAGCGTGACAATTGCCGTACGTGCGGTCGCTTCGGGCAACGTCATCGACCATTTTTTCTGGCGAAGCAGACCGGCGCTTGTCGCCAGATCTGTTAACGCGGCCACGAGGCCATTCGGATCAAGCACGTTGCTCTCATCAAAGCTCGAGCGAATCACGTTGTCCGTCAGCGCGATGGTCGCCGCTCTTTTGATAACAAACGCGCCACGCGATCGTTCGAGTTGGACTACCGATGCAGTGCCCGTCTTGATGCCGACTGCAGCCGAAGGGAATCGAGGTTGAAGAAGCCGATCAAGCATTTTTGATTTGTGATTTTGGATTTTAGATTGCTTTAGATTTGCTCTGGCCCGGCCAATCGCAAATCGAAAATCAAAAATCGCAAATGCTTACCATTCGCTATACGGGCTGCCTTCTGTCGATACTTCGCCGGATGAGCTGTGGATGTCGATGATGCCGGAGCCGCCTTCGGATGAATACGGATCGTCGCCTGATACGGTGTTCCAGTCCTTCTGATCAGTGATCGGATCAACCGGAATCTCGCGCATGTAACCGGCGCTGACCAGGTCGTCCAAAGACGCCGGTAGCTTTCCTTTGTCGGCTGAGTATTGATCGATGAGTGAACGCATGCGGTAAAGATCGTCGCGCAGAACCGTCTCGCGCGCGTGCATAATCGTCTTCTGATACTGAGGCAAGGCGACCGCTGCCAGAATAATGATGATCGAAATCACAATCATCAGCTCGAGCAGGGTAAAACCAGACGGCAGACCCCAGACCGCAGACGGTAGGAAAGCTTTTCGTATTTCCTGCCTTCTGCCTTTTGCCTCCTGCTGACTGTGCTCACCAGTCACGATAATTTGTGCCGTCGAGGGCCTTTCCTTTTGACTTTGAGTGAACGTCGAAGACATTCTCGCCGCCCCACGAATTCGCGTCGGCAGGGTCGTAGCACGAGCGGAAGTCCCACTGGGCATCGCCCTTTGATTCGTCTTCCGGCGTCATTGGGTCATCCGGAATCCTGCGCAGATAGATTTTCTTTTTCGGAAGAGCTGAGTCGGCCGTGGCGGCTTCCGTCGCGGTGAAGTTCATGTTGCCCCGCCTGCCCAGGCCACCCGCGGTAATGGGAAGCACGTCAACTCCCTTAACGAGGGTTTCCAGATCAGGCGGGTAACGGTCAGGATTGTCGGTGGTGAAGATCGTCTGATCGGTAATGAACACGCGCACGCGCGCGTCAGCGAAAATATTCCCAACCGGAGCTGGATTGTTTGTTCCTTGTCGGCCCGAATTTGGTTCGCCGCCGGTAATGGGTCCGGCCTGGTTTGCCGTCGCCGCTAACTGCGCCCCCGCCAGCGCCTCGCGATGAAACTGATCGATCGCTTCGCGCATTTCGCGCAATGCCGCGCGCAACTGCTCCTCTTTCTGGCGCTTAACGGAAACCTGCATAAGCGGAATCACTCCGAGCGTCAGAATCGCGAGTACCGCGACCGTGATTACCAACTCGATAAGCGTGAATCCATTCTTCGCTTGCATCCAGTACTCCGCGAAAATTCAAACGACGATCAGTTTGCCTTGGCAGCAACCTGAGGTTTGACGGTCAGTGACATCGGCGCCAATTGGAGCACGGTACTGCGGCCGTCGGCCGACACCAAATGCACGTTCGAGATGTCGAACTCGAGCGCCCCATCGCCTGCGCCGACAGCCTCGACATCGATTGTGAGCAGCGAACCTTGACCAGAAATCGCAACCCCAGCTGCTGGCGCAAGTGAAACGAGGAACACACCCTTCTCACTCGACTTCGTAATGGTAGGCACAGATTTCGCCTCGGCGAAAAGTTTGCCGAGCGTTACGTTGTTAATCTTAATGACACTCGGATCGAACCGCAGCATCACGACCGCCAGACCAAGCGGGGCTTCCGAATTGAGCTCGACGCTGAATTGCCGTTTTTCGCCGACGGTCATCTCGTTCTTGTCGGGGTTGAGGCGTAACTCAATCACCGCTGGTGTCTTGTCTGCCGGCTTGGCTGATGTGTCCGTTGCGGCGCTCTTCGGTGCGAGGTCCTCGACTGGCGTAGTCACACTGGGAGTCTCTTTTGCATTTCCCGAAGTGGTGGACACACTGGCATCCGAATTCACCACGTTCTTAATTGCAGTCGCGACATCGATCGGCTTCACATTGTTCGCGTCCGACGAAGAAGCAAACGATGCAACCTTCGGTTGTAGCGCGGCTGCGTCCGTCTGGGTCCCCTTCGTAGACGACTGAGGCGTCGCGGATGAGTTCGAGGCAATGTTGGTTGCGTTGGGGGCGGTCTTTGAATCCGGCGCCGTAGTTTGCGCGGTTTCGCCGGAACCTGACTTCGACGCATCCGTGGGCGCCGCGGCCGGTTCGTAAGTCGGCTTCGGCGCGTCGGGCAATTGGATATTCACCTGGTTTGGAACTTTTCGGGCCGCCGCGATCTGATCTTCGCGCGCGGTTTCAATCAGCATCGCCTCGAGCGACCCGGTCGTCGGCGACTGCAAAGTTCCACTGGGCCGCATCTCTTCGTCGCGCGGTGTGACGGCCGGCGCGCGCAACACGCGCGGCGTGACTGCAATGACAATATCGACTTGCCGATTGTCGTGTGTCGGCGCAGTAAAGAGCCGGCCGAGGAAAGGTAGACCGCTGAGCACGGGAATGCCGGATCGTCCCTCAGAGTCAATCGTTGTTGAAACGCTGGCAAGCATCATCGTACGGTTGTTCTGCACGCGGGCGGTTCCGGAAATGGTGCGCTCAGTGAAAATCGGCGTGAGTGTACTTGCGCCGCTCACGTCTTTCGACTCGATATTCATCTTGACTTGCACATCCAGATTCGGGAACACCTGCGGCGTGAATTTCAGCGTCAATCCCGTGGGCTCATAATTGATGACGGGGAAGCCGCCGCTTGGAAATGTCTGGCCGTTGGTCGGTTGCCCGGTTTGAATTCCGAAAGGGTATGCCTGTGCAGTTTGCACCGGCACGCGTTGCCCAATGCGAGCCTGAGATTCTTCATTGTTGAAGGCGTGGACTTGCGTCGAAGCCAACAACTTCGCATTCGTTTTGCTTTGAAACGCGGTCAAAACCGATTGGGGAATCACGAGCGCCGCGGCCAAAGCCGTGGGAACGCCGGCGACGATTGGCGCCACGTTCACGCCCCTCGTTGCTGGGTTAATCGTGCGATTCTGAATTACGGCGTTATCGGTCAGCAGTGAGAATCCCGGCGAGCCGCCGATACTAAAATTTCCTGTCCCGATTTGATTTCCCAGTTGCAACAGGTTGTTGTGCTGGACTTCGTAGATGTCCACATCCATCACGACTTCCGCACGGTCTTTGTCGATGCTGGTCAGCAACTCGCCGATTAGCTTCACGTTCTCGGCCGTGTCGCGCACGGTCAAACTGTTTGTGTCTTCGTCGACCACGACGATTGATTGCGGACGACCAACGGACGCGGGCAGCGCTTTCGTGATCACTTCCAAAGCCTTTGCCGGTTTGGCATTCGATAAGAAGAATGTGCGCACAACCAGTTGCTGGTACTGCGGTCGACGCGCCTGATCAGCGACGAGAATTGTGTGGCGATCGAGTTTCTGAAAGAACAATCCTTCCTGAAGGAAAATAAAGTCGAGCGCTTTCGCGGTCGTCGTCGGTTGAGTCAGATTGATTTCCAGCGTGCGCGGTTGCGCGAATGACTGCTTGTCGAAAATTACGTTCAGGCCCAACTGCTCGGCAAGCGTGCGAATGTAATGCTTTAGGTCGCCATTGTAGTTGACGGTACGCAACTGTTCCGGTCGGGCGACTGAGACGTCTTCGGCTGGCTTGGCGTTTGTTGGTTGTGCCGGCGTTGCTCCCGTGCCGTCTGATTTACTCGAGTCAACGTTTCCGGTGCCGCCCTGCTTCACGTCCTGGAGCCGGAGCATGCGCTCCATTTCTGAAGTGGCAAGTTGATTCACCGGGTCATAGCCGAATGCCTGGCGAAATGCGTTGTAAGCTCCGACGTAATCGCGTTGCTCCGCAAGCGCGCGTCCCTGCTGCATGTACATCTGCGACGTGTTGAAGATCGCGCGACGATAGTGCAACTGATAATCTGCGTTCGAGGGTTCGGCGGCGAGCGCCAAAGTGAACTCCTGCGCGGCTTTTTCCCATTGTTCCTGTTTTTCGTAATCCAAGCCGCGGTTGAAGTGGTCGCGACCTTTCTTGGCAAACGCGGTCATAGGCAGAGCCAGCAAGCAGACCACTACGAAGAGAGAAATGAGTGAAGCGAAGCGATTTTGGGATTTCATAACTTAACCTTTCGGCGACGGGCTTCCGTTTGATGCGAGGAAGCCGGAGTTCACTGCTCGTTACACGCGGGCTAGGTTGAGTCGGTTCCGCAATGCGACAAACTCGCGGCAGTTTACCAGAAAAAGGGCCCTAGTTTAAGACCAGCGGTTGCGAAATGGTTGCGAGCTGGGGGACTTCTTCAGGTCATACGCGAGAACCTGCCCCAACGCCTGATTTTAAGAAAACGCAGTGCTGGGAATACCACGGCCCAGATCAGCGGTATTTGAACAGCAAAGAGTGCGGCGGCAAGTTTCATAATTGGCGCGTCTGGCGAGACGCCTAGATTGCCGCGCCGAATAATCCCGGAAAATTGAAGATGGTCGAAAGCCACCCAATGACCGCGAAGCGGCCCTCCGGCCCCGCGTGTCCCATCGTAGAGAACAAGGCGGCCAGAGAAGCAGCTTCGATGGCGGAAGCGAATAAAAAGGAAAAGATAAGTTCATTTCTTCCGTAACCTCGCATTTTCCTACCTCGCCGTTCGACGTCAGATCACAGGATTACTCCGAGAAGGAATATTCAGCTAGATTTTGGGCGCTTAACGTATGAGATTACAAATCCCATAATGAAACCATACAGCAAGATACCAAGGACCAATCCGTAGACGCCTCCGGCAATCATTCCGGCTTCCCCCTTAAGATTCAGAGCGTTGAAACCAGGTAAATAGGCGGAAGTTCTTATTTGTATGTAATGCTTATTCCCTTCCACTCTGATTTTGGCGGAGTTGATTTGATGTAAGACTCGTCCTGAGTCTTCAAACCAGAGCTCGTAATCTGGATGTGCCAATCATCTTGCCAGTTGGCATCAATCGGATAAGTTCCGTGAAGGCTGAGTATAATTTCATAGTCGCCAGCCCACAGCCAGGGAAACGTTCGGGCTTTTTCAAGTTTGGCGAATGTAAACGTTGAACTGCTGGAGCATGCTCTATGGTATCTACTGAAAACCCAAGATTTGTTTCTTCAGTTGCAGTTCGGCCCGCGTGTCCATCGTCGAGGACGTCTCAAGCAAACGAGCGGCCACCACAGTAACCGAAACGTACCTAGTTTAGAGAGCTACGTCCATGAACTAATCCGACAATGGTCGCAAGTAATATCGAATAAATAAGCGCTCCTAGCAAAACGCCGAACACCGGCGGCCATATCATTTCCGACTCCCGTGAATAGCCGCCCAGTGCGGAGACGAAATGAATGAAGGGGCTGTAGATTACGAGCAGTACCTGATCCCGGAAAGGTCTACCGGCTTTTGGCCCAACGAGTAAGACGTAGCCGCCCCAAACAAAAAAGATCTGCAAGCCGAAGCCAAGCAAGAACCATCGAAAGAAAGGTTTCAGACGCATTTCACGTCGTAAGAGGTCTCTTCTGTTGTTTACGTTGTTTACGATTCTTTATGGTCGCTACCACTCACCAGAGTATGCATCACGCAATCCTAGGATTCTTCTCTTTCTCGTTAGAGCTGCAGGATCGCCCATGCCCGGATTGTCCCAAGTTGAAATGAACGCATCGATCGAGGAGCTGCGAGGATCGGTCGTTGTAACATTTATGAAATCATCGATTTGTTTCCACCAAGTATTGTCCCACTTCGGATCGCATGCGCAACTTCCCTTGATTTGGCCATACCTCGCCAATACCGCCCATGTTGCGTATGCCATTCTGCGCGCTCGCCCAGGATCAGTGGCAGTTTTGTCGTTGCTATGGTCACCCCAACCGCTCCATGTGACAAGTGAAAAGTTAAGCGGGGAGTGTCCAACGACATCATCCGTAAAACCGGCATGACTGAACGTGTCTTGTAAATAATGAGTGTCACGGCCGATCCATTTGTGACTACCGCTCTGTTCATTCATGGCACCCTGCCATAGTAAAGGTGAGTCAACACCTTCGACAGCGTCTTCACTCAAGGCGTGGAACACTCTGTTTTGCATCCTTTGTTGCTCGGTGTCTCCATAACCTGGCTTCGTACTTTCATCTTCATCCGTACGCTGGTTCTCGATAGCAATGTCCATCGCCTCCCATTCTGTAAAACAGCCGGTCTTCAAAGCGAGGAAATAAGTCAGGTAATAGTGAACATCGATTTCATAAAGTCCGCTCGGATCCTTTCGGCTCGCGGGATTGTTGCTTGTATAAGAATATTCATTAATACCACCTGCGAGTCCAATCGGGTCTTCGGACACAAACCTACCTATCTGCGGATCGTAAAAGCGAGCGCGGTAAAACAACATTCCGCTGTCCGCATCACGTTCGCGTCCGGTATAACCATATCGCGTTCGCAAACTGCCGGCGCTGTTGCCGAAAGAATCGTAAGCCAGTTGCTCAAGACTATTCCCGGAGCT
Organism: uncultured bacterium; assembly: GCA_965653675.1. Taxonomy (GTDB): domain Bacteria; phylum Acidobacteriota; class Blastocatellia; order Pyrinomonadales; family Pyrinomonadaceae; genus UBA11740. Next base: position 67,671 of record CBFHBA010000010.1, on the reverse strand, counting down.
ATCGGCTAAGGCGGCTGTCGAGCCAAGGTGATCCGTCAGAAAGTATGAAACACCAGTAGTCGAGTTCGTCTGCCGTAGATGATTGTCCACACCCAGATCATTCAGATAAGTTGTGGCTACCGACCAGTCAGCATTCAAATCGATCAGTGCATTAGCACCGTCATAAACATAGCGCTCATTCGCACCAGCGCTCGTCGCTCGCTGAATGCGCCGACCGAGCGCATCGTACTTGTAACCGATCATGAGCCCACCTGGTTTGTTGACTTGTGTCAGCCGGTTTTCTTCATTGTAAGCAAAAGTCCATGTGCCCAGCTCATCAGTCTTGGAAACGAGGTTTCCATTGTTGTCATAGCTGTAGGTTGCGCTGGGGGTGTTCGTCAGCCGATTGAAAGGGTGGTAACCGTACGTGGCGCTTAAATTTGAGGCCGTCCGATTACCGACAGCATCGTAAGCATAAGTTTCCGCCGGCATTTCGAAGTTGGCGACTGCCGTGAGCCGATCGACGGAATCATAAGTGTAAGTTCGTTGTGCAGTCTGGGTGGTCCAACTCGAGATGTTGTTCGCGTCATTGTAGGTATATAGATTTCCGCTGAGCGTCGTGGCGCCCGCGGTGTGAATCAGACTCGTCAGTCGATCCAGACCATCGTAGCCGTAACTGCTCACCACTCCATTCGGCGCGCTACGACTGGTGAGACGGTTCACCGCATCGTAGCTGTAAGCAAAACTAAGATTTGCGCTGTCAGCGAGATTAGTCAGCCGATTGATCGCATCGTAAGTGTAAGTGGCATAAGTCGCGCCGTTGACCTTCAACTTAGTGCGATTGCCGGCTGTGTCGTAGTTGTAACTTATGCCATAGAAGAACGGATCAGAAACACTGCTCACGCGATAGCGGTTGTCGTAGCCAACATAAATCGTGCCATTTTCGTTCGACGCCCGCGTAAGGTTGTTCAGCGGGTCGTAACCATAGCTCACGGTCCTCGTTGGATAAGCAATCGCCGTCAGGCGATTCAGATTGTCGTAGGAGTAATTTGTTACCACGCCATTATAGTCGGTGCGCTGTGTCCGGTTGCCGACCTCGTCATAAGCGTAACTCATTGCGACGCCGCCGCGGTTAATTTGTATCTGCCGCCCCAAAACGTCGTAGTCAAACTGATATTGTTGCTCAATCGCGTCGGTAAGCGAGGTAACGCGACTCAGAGCATCGTAGGCGAAAGCGGTGGTTTTGTTCGCCGCATCAGTAGTGCTCGTCAAACGATTTACATTGTCGTAACCGTACTGCGTCACTCGTCCGGCAGTGTCAGTACGCGACGTGACGTTGCCGTCAGCATCGTAAGCGATTGTTTCGGACAAAGGATTTGCGCCAGATGCCGCCGGCGGATAGGTGATTCTCTTCAATCGATTGAAATCATCGTATTCGTAGTCAGTGACCCGCGACAGCGCATCGGTAACTCTCGTCAGGTTTGACATCAAATCGTAGGAGAAGCTGGTTGCGTGATTCAGTGCATCAGTCACGCTCACCAGGCGATAGGCGCTGTCATATGTGTAGTCAGTTGCGTTGCCGCGCTCGTCAGTTACGCGCGTTCGCCGGCCGGCCAGATCGTACGCAAAGCTAACAAAAGAGTTATCGGGATGCGTAACTTTGTTGATGCGCCCTGCCGAATCGTAAGCAAAAAGCGTCGACCGGCTCAACCCATCGCGTACTTTAGTTAGACGACTGCGCGCATCATAAAAGAAGAAGGTGATGATGTTATTGGCGTCTTTTCGTTGAGTCAGGTTGCCGGTTGCGTCGTAGGTGAAAGTTGTAGCTTTGCCTCGCGCATCGGTGGCAGTGAGCAGTTGTCCGCGCGCATTGAAGGTAAAAGTTGTGGAGTTATTGAGCGCGTCAGTCGTTGTCAACAGGTTGCCCGCACTGTCGTAATTGTTCGACGTAACGTTGTTCATCTGACCCGTGTCTGTCAACGCTTGCCCGAAACTATTGTAGGTGTAGGTCACGGTGCCGGTTGGATCCGTTTGAGTCAGTCGATTGCCGTTGCTGTCGTATGTGGAGATGATCGTGTGATTAAGCGCATCGGTTTTGCTTGTGACATTCAACTGGTCGTCGTATGTCCACGTCTGCACTTGCGCACCTCCACAACTGCACAGTCCCTGAACCTCAGTCACAACCTTACTGCCCTTAATATTGTGATAGAAGAATTTCGTCACGCGGCCGAGCGCGTCCGTGACGTCCGTTTCAGTGGGACTCAAGTAATTAAGCGAATATCTTTCTACGCCACCATGAGCCTCTGAAGTGGTTGCGCGGCCCTGCGGATCATAGTCGTGACGCTCGATGATATTGCCGAGCATGTCTGTTACAGACGACAAAGCGAGTCCTGCGGGCACGGGTGCGTATGCGAATTGATAGCCGGAATTGTCGGCGTAGGTCACGGACAGAAGCTGCTGACTCCCGCCGTAGACGTAGTTCGCTATCGTTCCCATAGAATCACTAATCGACGAAACCACGCCGCTTCCGTTGGTCGTCACGTTGAGCACCCGACCAGATGGATCGGTAATGCTTAGCAGTCTGCCGGCACTGTTGTAGGCAAGCGTTGTCTGATTTCCATTGCGGTCGATGAGTGCCGTTAGTTTACCGGAGCTGTTGAAACGATGCACTTCGCCGCCTTTGAATACGACAGTGTAAGTGCTATCAGCATTTTGCGATATCTGACCAAAGAAATTTGCGGTGGTCGCACTAACCAGGCGTCCATCCGATAAAATCAACTGTAAAAGCCCATTGGCATTGGTTACTGTTTCGTCGTAGAGCGTGGTCCAGCCTCGTCCGAACAAGCCCACCGCCTGCGAAATGCTGTTGTAACTGCGCGCAACCATGATCGAATCGCCCACGCCGGGCAACATATAGTCGCTTTGCTCCAAGTAGACATTTCCATTCGTTAGGTTCACGGGCTTTCCGATGCTGCGATTGCAGGGAACTCTTCCCGCGTTCTCTCTTTCAGCGAGGTTAATCGTAAAGTTAAGTGAGTTGTTGTCCGAGAGCACACAGCCACTGGTTGATATGCCGCCCTGAAATGTGTAGCCGTTAATCGAAGGTCGAAAGTCCTCGACGACGGAACACCTCGAATACGTATTGAATTGGTAATGCCCGGTTGCATCGGTAGTTGTCGTGGTGGCCGTAATAACGTTTGGAATCAGATCGTATTTAGTGCGTGTCATGGTGATGGTGAGACTCTGGACCGGAGTACCAAACTGATCTTTGATCATGCCAGCCAGCGTAATTCCGCGGGGGCGAACGATAGTCAAATTTCCAAGTGTCACAATGCCCGGGCCCGCACAACCGCTTGAAGAAGCGATGTTGGATGGCGGCAAAGCCTCGTCGTCTACAATCTCTGAGGAGAACGCCTGAAATGACCATTGCTTGGTGCAGGGCGGCGCTTGATTTCTGGACGACTGGAACACGTAGTTGCCGGCAGCATCGGTATTTGATGTCGTAATACTGCTGGAGCCGCCGTCGGTAACAGTCATTCTGACTTCGACACCTGAAGCGGGCACTCCGGTGGAGTACATGACGCGACCCTGAAATGTAATTGAGACTTGTGCTTGAGTGGCACCGGCGAAGACGCAAGAGGCGAACAGGGCACACAAAGAGAGACGGAAAATTGGGAAGCAAGAGCGGGCCGACATGAGGTGTTCCTTTCGTCAAGGATCGGCTGAACCAAATTGCGAGTCGATCTGTGGGAGCGATCTCACTGAAGAAACGCTTCTTTGCAGGAGGTCGCGAAAGACTTCAAAAACTCAAAAATTGGCCGTTTGGGAGTTTGAGCTTCTGAAGTGGCGCGCACTCTACTCCCGCAACGGCGCCGCTGTCAACGCAATTTTCTTGCTAGAAAGAGCGCGCTTATCGCGGGCCGCCGAGGTTCACTTCCTCGACGAATGTGACGCGATTAATTTCGTGCAGAGTTGAGGTTCCAGAGAAGACTTTCTTCAAGGCGGATTCGCGTAAGGACGTGAGGCCTTCGGCTTCGGCGGCGCGGCGGACTTCTGAACCTGGCCGCCGCTCGACGATCATTTCGCGGATGTTATCGCTCAGATCGAGCAGCTCGTGAATGGCCGTGCGGCCACGATAGCCAGTGTGATTGCAGCTTTCGCAGCCCGTATTCGCGTAGAAGACTCGGCCCCGATGCTCTTCCGGTTGCAGGCCTGACTCGGCCAGCTCAATGTCCGAAGGGTGATAGGGCCGGCGGCAGATGTTGCAGAGCACGCGAACCAGTCTTTGTGCGAGCACGCAATTGAGCGATGAAACAAAGTTGTATGGTTCAACGCCCATGTTCAGAAAACGCCCGATGACATCGATCACGTTGTTTGCGTGCACCGTCGTGAAAACAAGGTGGCCCGTCAGCGCTGACTGAATCGCGATCTGGGCGGTTTCTTCGTCACGAATTTCGCCGACCATGATTTTGTCCGGATCGTGACGCAGAATTGAACGCAAGCCGCGCGCAAATGTGAGCCCCTTCTTTTCGTTCACCGGAATCTGCGTGATGCCGTGGAGCTGATACTCGACCGGGTCTTCGATTGTGATGATCTTGTCTTCTTCGTTGCGGATTTCATTGAGTGCGGCGTAGAGCGTCGTCGTTTTACCGGAGCCGGTTGGTCCCGTCACCAGCACCATCCCGTACGGTTCGGCAATGTAGCGCCGGAACTTTCGCAGATCGTCAGGATCGAAACCGACAACGTCGAGGTCGAGGTTCTTGAACGATTCGTTGATCTGTTCTTTGTCGAGGATACGAATCACCGCGTCTTCGCCGTGCACAGTTGGCATGATCGAAACCCGGAAGTCGACGTTGCGGGCTTTGTAGCGTACTCGGAAACGGCCGTCCTGCGGCACGCGCCGTTCGGCGATGTCGAGTTCCGACATGACCTTGATGCGAGAAATCAGCGTTTGGTGAAACGCGAGATCGATCGGATCGACTTTTTGATACAACGCCCCGTCAATGCGGTACTTCACCTGTACTTCGGTGTCGCGCGTCTCAATATGAATATCCGAGGCGCGCGATTCCATCGCGTTGAAAATGATGGTGTCAACAAGTTTAATGATCGGCGACATCTCGCTGTCAGTCGCGAGTCGATCGAGGTCGAGAACCTCTTCTCCCTGTTCAGTCTCGCGCACCAGCGAAATGCGAAAGCCTGACGCGGCCTCCTGCAAAACGCGCTGCGTCGCGTCGCCTTTGCGCAGCACCACGTCGATTGCCCCGGCGGTCGCGACATATGGCACGAGCCGCGCGCGCAAAGCGCTGGCGAGATCGTCCAGCCGATCCAGATCGGTCGGATCGGCCATCGCGATGTGCAGCTTCCCGTTCTCGCGCCGCAGCGGCACAAACTGATTGCGCAGCATCAAGTCGACAGGAATTTCGTTGAGCAACGAATAGTCAATTGGTGATTCGCCATCCTGCGGCAAAAGATTCACGAAAGGCAGCCGGTAACGAAGCGCGAGGTCCTTCGCCTGACGGACTTCGGGAGGCTCATTCGTCTGCGGCAGATCGCCGTTGGCGCCGCTGGCGACCGCGTCGCTCACAGTCTTATCGATTTGATCGTCAGAAAATTGCTTCATTTACTGTAGCGCAAGTTGTTAACTTGCGGTTTTCCCTTTTTTGCCTGTGGCGCAAGTTAACAACTTGCGCTACCTATCGATGCATCGTCGGGCCACCGGAAATCGATTCGATGATCGGGAGATAAATCGCCAGCAGAATCACTACTACGATGCCGCCCATCACCACAAGGATCGCAGGCTCCAGAGTGGTCGTCAACTGTTCTAACTTCACTTCACCTTCAGCATCGTAGAAGGTTGCGACCTCGTCAAGCATCTCGCGCAAGCTGCCCGATCGTTCGCCGATTCCAATCATGTCGATCGCCAAAGCGGGCAGCCAATTGGCCGCTTCCAGGCTTTCGGTGAACGAACGGCCTTCACGAATGAGCGGCAGAATTGCCGAGCTCCGCCGGCGCAATTCGAGATTCGTGATCGACTCAGCGGCGATCTCGAATGATTCCACCAGCGTGATGCCGCCGGCGAGCAGCGTCGCGAGCGAACGCGAAACTTGTGCGACTGACAACTGCACCAGAAGTTTTCCCGCGATTGGAATTCGCAACTTCAAACGGTCAAGTGTCAGCCGGCCGGCCGCCGTGCGCGACCAAATCGCAATGCCGAAGCCACCTGCAATCAAAAGGGGCGCGAGCCAGAAAATGTTTGCCGTCAGTCGATCAGAGATTCCCAGTACCACTTGCGTCACAAACGGCAGCTTGTTGCCGAAACCTTTGAACAGTTCCGACATCCGCGGCACCACATAAACAGTTAGAAACACGACCATGCCGAGTGAAGCGATTAAAAGGAACGTCGGGTAAGCCAACGCGCCGCGAATCTTTCGCCGCAGCGCGACCGAGCGTCGCATGTACGTGACGTAGCGCGACAGCACTTCGTCAAGCGCGCCGGAACGTTCACCGGCGAGAATCGACGCCGTGTAGATCCGCGGAAAGATCGCGCCTTGCGCGGCGAACGCTTGAGATAATGCGGCGCCCCCACGGATGGCTTCTTCCACGTTTTCAAGCACCGCGCGCAGCCGCACAGAAGTCGCGCGGCGCCGCAACATCGAGATTGCCTGAAGAATGGGAATACCAGCGCGGAGCAGCGCCGCCAACTGTTGATTGAACAGCAAAAAGTCGTTGGCTTTGACCCGCGCGGTGCGACTGCTACCACCGGTCGCTTTCGTAAATGCAGTAAGACCTTCGGCCTTTGGCGGCGTGATGTTAAAGACTTTGAAGCCCTCGCGTTCGAGCCGCGTGCGAGCCTCGTGCACCGCGGACGCTTCGATCGTTCGCGTGACAATATCGCCGGCAGGCGTTCCTAAGCGACAAACAAATTCGGCCATTGGGTCGCGAGTATACCAGTTCGGACTAACGCGCGTTAGCACGCGAAGTCAGGGTGGCACGGGCGTCTCGCCCGTGAATCACGCGCAAGATGCGCGTGCCATATTCGAATTGCGTTAGCACGCGAAGTCATGCGAAATATCAAAACGCGCGGTTCGCTGACTTGTTTCCGAATGTTTGATAAGAGCTGGAAGCCGGGAACAAAAAAAGCCCGCGATAACGACAGCGTTACCGCGGGCAATGGATAAAGGGGAGAGCTACCTTCCGAAACTAAAACTCAAACTCATTCGGCCGCGATGGCCTTCCTGGACCCCCCGGAGGTCCGCCTGGAACACCGGTCCGCGGCCTTGGTCCGTCAGGTCCGCCGGGCCCAACGCCTTGGCCGTGCCCGAATCCGTGTCCAGCGCCATAGTTGGTCAGGTTCTGAAGCTTTTGCACCTGATCAGCTGTCAGATTGTTCTTGATGCGGATGGCCAGTGCCATGTGCAGCTTCTTGATCTCGCGCTCGGCATCCAGCACCTTGTCGAGTTGCGCCAGCGCCAGCTGCTCGTTGACTTGATCGGCCTTCATCGTGTCGCGCAGCGCTTCCATCGCGTCCTGCAATTGCCATTGCAGATCATTAAATACGGTCGAAGTCTTATTGATCTCACCGCGCATGAACGCTTTCTGCTGGTCGGTCAGACCGAGTTCCCGCTGGTGCTCCATAATCACGTCGGGCGGAAAGACCGAGTTGTTCAGCATGTCCGGCGGCGGTGGCGGCGGCATGCGAGGTTGTTGCGGTTGATCGGGCTGCGGCTGTTGCGCCGAAGCGACGCCAACGGCAAGCAAACCGAAGGCAACGGTCATTAGGATTATTCCAATTATCTTTTTCATATCGGCTCCTCTGGGGACAAGCGGCTTAATTTTGAGAGAACAGGGTGGCAGCCTGTTCTACATTCTTAATTCGAGCGAGTCGGCAAAAATGCCTTCAGTTGTGTGGCACTCTTATTGAATTCGGGCAACGAGCTAAAGATTTCGTCACTCGGCGATTCGAGCAAAGCACTAGTCGGCGAAGTCCAATTCGCGATCGACTTCGCGTCCTTGTGCAGTTTGCGATTCGCGACCACTAGCATGGCTTGACGCCGAACTGCCGCATTGTTCATCCGTGATGTTTTCCGCAAGACATTCGGTCTCGTCGCTTGCGGGCCGGCTGCAATTGTCGGTACGTGTTGAGGCGCGTTGACTGATGGCTTTAACACGTTTACGACAATCGCGGGCGGCGGTTCAGATGTCACTCGTGAATAGCGGGACCAGACGGCGAAACCAGCCACACCAAATACCAACAACATTATGGCGGCGACAAACGCCGGATTGAACATGCGGATTCTGCGCGGCGCGTTCGGCGAGCGGTTCCACGTGGCGCCGAAGTGCGGCGTCACTTGTTCGTCCGCGACCTTCAATTCGCTAAACAGCGCTTGGAGTTTCTTTTCTTCGCCAGACAATTCCATTTTCCGTTTCTGTGTGGCTTAGCCACTCACGCAAATGCTTTTTGCCACGTTCGTAATGTTGCCGCGCGCTGCCGATTGAAATACCCATGACGTTCGCGGCTTCGCTTAAACTCAGATCTTCGTAAAAAACCAGGTGGAGCGCTTCACGTTGTCGTGATGGTAGTTTTGCCAGAGCCACACGAAACTGTTTTTGGATCTCAGACTTCTCAAATATCTTCGTGGGACCATCCGTAGAACTGACGACGTTTTCATGCTTTTCGGAACTGCCGAGGAAAACCAAATTGCGCACCAGCTTCTTTCGGTACTCGCCGATGGCCGTCTTGCGAATCACCGCGAACATCCAGGTCTTCAAACTCGACTCGCCGCGGTAGCGCGCCTTGCCTTCTAAGATTTTCAAATAGACCGTCTGCAAGACTTCTTCGGCTTCGGCGTAATCGCGACGGCAGCAACTCAATGCCCAGTTGAAACTGGCGCTATGGAGCTTTTCCAGCTCGCTCTTCAGTTCCGCGATGTCCATCGCCTGTATTTTCACGGAATAGCGCCGTGTTTCAGTGAATTAGTCGCGCCAGGCGACCGGGTTGTATGACAGCGAGTCATTTGCGATTGCCGATTGTATTTAGGGAGAGCTCGCCGGTTTTTTCTGAAAAGTTCCGGCTACGGCGAATTCCAATCGCATATCGGCAATCAACAACCGGCAATGCCGGTTATTTCGTCCATTCGCAGGCAATCTGCGATTCAACTTTCACAGGCACATTATGCAGATATTCTTCGCCGGCGGCGCACATAGCACGTTCGACTTTCTTTGCCACCGTTGCGGCCTCGTCCTTATCAACTTCGACAACGATTTCATCGTGGATGATGTTCACGATTTTGCCTGAGGTGCTGCGCAGCTCGTCGTTTAAGAGTCGCAACGCGCGCTTCAGGATGTCCGCGCTGGTGCCCTGGATCGGGGCATTCTTGCCGTTGCGCTGCGTCATCGACACTTGTTGGCGATCGGATGGATCATAATTGAACTTGACTAAACGTCCCGACGCGGTGCGCGCCTGCTTCTCGTCAACAGCGCGATTCGCTGACTCCTTCAGGTAAGCGTCAAGCCGGCGATACGTCGCGAAATATTTGCGCAGGACATCTTCCGCTTCCGGCTGGCCCAACCCTGTCATCAGCGAAAATCTTTGCGCGCCGATGCCGTAGACCACACCAAAGTTCAGGCGCTTGGCAAAATCGCGCTGCTCTTTGGTGACCTGCTCCGCAGAGACGCCGAAGACCTGCGCTGCAGTTACGCGATGCAAATCGGCGCCTGACTTGAATGCGTTGGTGAAAGCCTGGTCGCCGGAAAATTCCGCGAGGATGCGCAGCTCTATTTGCGAGTAATCGGCGATGATTAGTTGGCGGCCGTCGGGATGACCCATGAAGCAACGACGGTACTCAACCGCGTGCGGTACCTGCTGAATGTTCGGGTTCGTGCAGGCAAAACGTCCGGTCGGTGCGCCGATTTGGCGAAAGTCAGCATGCAGACGGCCCGTCTTCGGACTGATGAACTCGATCATGTTCTGGCCGTAGCTCGTGAGGGCTTTTTGCATCGAGCGGTACTCGAGCAGTTTCGCGACCACTGGATACTGCAAAGCCAGCGGCTGTAACTTCCAATTGCGTGTCGAATCGGGCAGAGGAATGCCGAGTCGCTCCATCGCTTCGCTGACTTGCTGTTGCGAATCGAGATTGATGTTCGCGCGCGGCGGTCCGAACAGAGACGCTTGCGCGGCGCCTTCGCCAAGCATCTCCTGCAGATCGTTGGCAAGTTCCGCGCGGCGCTCTTCAACGATGGCAAGTTGTTCCAGCCAGCGCGTCTTGTCCATGAAAAAGCCGGCGAGCTCGAGATCGACGACCGGCATTACGCATTCGAACTCAAGCTTCGCGCAGTCGATCAAGGCGTTCGCTTTGATCTTCTCGACCAGCTTCTCGCGCAACGGAATCAAGACGGCGGCATCCCGCGCCGCGTACTGCAACTGTGCCTCGGACAATTCGAATTCCCAATTGCTGAGCCGCTCAGTCTTGTCTACCGCTTCATTCAAATAGCGTCCGGCAATCGCCTCGAGCCCGTGCCGCTCCTCGATATCGCCCGCGGAAACAAGCTGGCTCGCCAGCAGCGTGTCGAACAGTCCACCGAGATCGATGCCAAAATTATGCTTGATGAATTTCGCGTCGAATTTTGAGTTGTGCGCGATCTTGATAGGGCGCGGCGCGCTGAGTAATGCTCGAAACGGAGCGAATTCTTTGCTCTGTTTCAGATCGTGTTGCGCAAACTTATCGATGTCGATGATGAAGACGTTGTCAGGTGTCGCCAACTGCACAAGTCGCAGCCGCGACACGTAAGGATCGAGATCAGTTGTCTCAGTGTCGAGTCCGATCACTTGTTTCGTCGAAAGCTGTTCGACGGCGTGACGGATTTGTTCCTGAGTCGTGATGAGTTCGTACTGCGTATTCATTGGTGAAAGCATTTAGCCATAAAGACGAAGTCAGTACCACCCGCGTGAGCGGGTGGGTCTTAGACTCGACTATTTTGATTGTTTGTCCCCCCTGCTGACGCAGATGGTACCGACTGCTGATGTGGCGGCTCGTTATTGCTTTGCGCCGATCAGGTAAGTCACCGGTTCATCTCCGGGAACAAATGCAGAGTGCGTTGTGTTAGCTGCGACATAATCGCGATCGCCGGCGCTCAATGTGTAGGTTTCATCGTCGACTGTAAGCTCTAGTTTGCCGCTCAGAATCCAATGCGATTGATCTTCCGGATGTGCGTGGGGAGCGTATGTGGTGCCGGGCGCGTCGCTCCATTGAAAGACGCTGTAGCCTTCGGCTTGAAGTCGTTGCTTCAGTTCAGCCGGATTGGGTGCTCGATCTTTACTCCAGCGCTCTAATTGGATAGTCATCATGCTACTGTGCCACAATTGTTATTAGCATTGCATGTTCGAAGACTCGCTTTTTGCGACCGGGGCGCGTATAAAGCGTAGTCGATGGAATCGGTTCCCGGAAGAAAATTTATGAGACGCACACGCGGTTGGGTAATGGTTCTTTTGGCCGCGCTATTTGCTTTGCCCGTCGCCGCCCAAGATTCCGACCGCGCTGAGAGGATTCAAAAGCTGAAACAAGAGTTAGCGGACGTTCAGGCGAAGCAAACAGAATTACGCGGCCGTCTTGAGGAGTTGGACGAAGCGCTAAAGCCCGAAAACATTGAGCGCTCACTCGCCGGAATTGGCTCAACAAGACCAGAAGAGTTGCGCGAACATCGCCGCCGCATGTTGACGATCGAAAAAGATGGCGTGCTCAAGCAATTGAACACGCTGGAGGAGCGCCGGATAAGTTTGGAGTCAGCGGTTGCGGCCGTCGAAAACGCGGCCTATCTCGAATCGCCGCAGCCATTGTCCGCTCCTTCGACCCAATTGTTCGCGGCTGGCAACGTTGAGCGGTCGCGACGGATCTGGTTCCTGATTCCTGCTGGCATTGGTTTATTTTTCATTATCGGGGCAGCAGGCTATCTAATCGTCCGGAGGCGGTCAGCTGAGCGACATTAGGGATGCGGGTCAACGCCGGGTTCTGTTCGTATTTGTCCGCTGATTCGTTTGCGCAGGACGTACTGATGACGAGGACGCGGAAAACCATCCGCGCCACCAGCCCACTCCCGCGCCTACCATAAGCACGAAAATGATGGCCATCGCGAACGCGAGTTTTAACGCGATGCGAAGAATGCGTCGGGCGACAACGAAGAAGATCGCACCGACGATCACGAGGACAACAACTATTGCAACTGGAGTGACTGAGTCCACGTCTGTACTGCCTACTGCCTACTGCCTACTGCCTACTGCCTACTGCCTACTGCCTACTGCTTTCTGTTTCTTGTAACTCGCGCGAACCGTCGTCTTGATGTTGCCGCGCACGTTGAAGTCACCTTCGATTTCGACGCTCAGTGGATCACATGCGTTCACAAAGTCTTCGAGGATGATGTTGATTACGTGCTCGTGAAAAACCTTTACTTCGCGGAACGAGTTGATGTAGAGCTTCAAACTTTTGAGTTCGATGCAGCGATTATTCGGCACGTAATTCAGTCGAATCGTGGCGAAATCGGGGAAGTCCGAAAACGGGCAGATGCACGTGAATTCGGGAATCTCGAAATTTATTTCGATCTCCTTGCCGGGAAACTCATACGCGAAGGTGTCGAGTGGATAGAGCTTCATCTCTTCCCGCGGAGTCGCACGTATGTCGAGGCCCTGCAGATTGGTAGGCGCGAGTTCTGTCGTCATATGCAGTCTTAGATGATCAATCGCGCGGCGCGTTGTACGAGTCAGTGCGCGGACGGCCGATCAGGAATGGTGTGATCAAAATCAAGCCCGCGATAAATCCGCCGATGTGTGCCGCGTAGGCCACGCCGCCGGCTTTCGAACCTGAGCCGAGCATACCTAAACCGCTGATGAGTTGGAACACGAACCAGAGCCCAATCGCGACAAACGCCGGCACGGGCGTAAAGAACCAGGAGATCATCACGATGACCCGCCGTGTGGGAAAGAGCAGAATGTACGCGCCGAGCACTCCCGAAATCGCCCCAGACGCGCCGAGACTCGGCACCAGCATGCTCCCTTCATTGCCCCCGGCGAAAATCGCGGTGGCAAAGACGTGCGACAACCCTGCGAGAATTCCGCAGACGAGATAAAAGATCAGATACCGGGCGTGGCCCAGACGGTCTTCGATGTTGTCGCCGAAGATCCAAAGGAACAGCATGTTGCCAAAGATATGCGCGATGCCGCCATGCATGAACATCGATGTAATCAGAGTGAGCCAGACCGGAATCGGAGTCGGTTGCAAGCCGGGAATTTCGACCTGCTGGCCCGTGAACGGCTGTATGATCACTCGATCGCGAGTTACAATGTCGCGCCCACTGATGATCTCTGCGGGTACAGTTGAAAAGGCATAAGTGAATCGGTCGTTTGTTCCGAGACCCTGCAGGAACACAAAGACGAGAATGTTGATGGCAATGAGGATGTAGTTAACGATCGGCGTCGAGGTGCGATCTTGATTATCGTCTGCGATTGGAAAAAGCATTTGAACCTATTGTCGATTTTTGATTGCCGATTGCCGATTGAAAATCTCGCAAAATTGGAATGCACCTTAACGCGGCATTTCAATCAAAAATCAAAAATTGGCAATCGGCAATGTTTTCATCCCTCTGCTGCTGCTTCCGCCAGCGCTACTTCGCCTGCCGCCAGTTCGCGCTTTATTTCTTCGGAAGTGCCGAACACCGCCGCCTTCTGGTCGTCGAACTCGCCTTCCCAGCGCGCGACGACGACCGTAGCCAGACAATTTCCCAAAACATTCACGGAAGTACGGCCCATATCCATTAATTCGTCAACGCCAAAAATTACCGCCACGCCAATCGGTCCCAGGCCGCCGGGCATGAAACTGTTGAGCGTCGCGAGCAGAATCACAAGCGCAGCGCGCGGCACGCCCGCGACACCTTTTGAAGTAATCATCAGCGTCAGCATCATTACGATCTGACGGCCGAAACTCATATGACCAATCACAGGTTCAGCCGCCTGCGCGACGAACACCGAAGCCATCGCGAGGTAAAGCGTCGTGCCGTCGAGATTGAAGCTATAGCCCGTCGGCATGACGAAAGCGACAATCCGTTTCGGGACGCCGAACCGCTCCATGTTTTCCATCGCTTTGGGCAGAGCAGACTCGCTACTCGTGGTTGCGAAGGCGATGGTAAATGGCTCGCGTATTGCTTTCAGGAATTGGAGGATCGGAACGCGCGCGATAACCATCACTGCGCCCATGACAAAGAAAACTAGCAAGAAAAGGGCGAGATAAAGCGAACCGATCAACTTCCCAAGATTCCACAGCACCCCGAGTCCGTTGGTCGCGATCGTGTGGGCCATCGCGGCGCCCACGCCGATGGGCGCAAACATCATCACGTAGTTCGTGAACTTGAACATGACCTGCGCCAACGCTTCGCAGCCGCGCAGAATCGGCGCGGCCTTTTCACCCATTGCTGACACAGCCATCGCGAACAAGACGCTGAACGCTACGATTTGCAGCACGTCCCCGCGCACCATCGAGTCAATTACGCTTGCTGGGAAAATGTGCACAATGAGATCGCGAAAGCCTTGCGGTTGTGTCTTCACGAGCGCACTGACGTCAGCGCCGCCAACCAACGCAACACCGGCGCCGGGCTTTGTCAGGTTCACAACCGCCAGTCCGATGAAAAGCGCGATCGTGGTGACGAGTTCAAAGTAGAGCAGCGCCTTCGCGCCCATCCGTCCAACTTTTTTGAGATCGCCGCCGCCGGCAATGCCTGCGACCAACGTCGAAAAGATCAACGGCGCAATGATCGATTTGATTAGGTTGAGAAAAATGTCGCGCAGGAAATAGACGTTGTTGCCCCAGTTATATCCCCAGCGCCGGCCGAGATAACCAATGAGCCCGCCGAGCACAAGTCCGATCAAAATTTGCGTCGTGAGTGAGGGGCGATACCAGGGACGCTCGGCAGTTTCGAGTTTCGAGTTTCGAGTTTCGAGTTTCATATCGGTTAGGTTACGACCCAATCAAATTCGGCCTCCGAAAAGGGAATCGATGTTCGAATCGCGAACTCGAAACTCCAAACTCGAAACTCGAAACTGACGTATCATCGTCCCCAACGTAACTTATCTCTCAATAAATCAAAATAATTTCGATTCTTTGGCTGCACCAGATTGAAGGTTGTGTCGCTTTTGCGGATGACCACGCGATCCCGCGCTTGTATCGGAAAACCGACTTGTCCGTCGAGAGTCAGCGCGACGTCCTCCTTTTCAGTCATCAAACGCACTTCAATCACTGAATCATCCGGCACGACGATTGGGCGGTTCGACAAAGTGAACGGGCAAATCGGCGTGATGACCACTGTGTTCATCGTCGGAAAAATAATTGGCCCACCGGCCGAAAGGTTGTAGGCGGTCGAGCCCGTCGGCGTAGACACGATCAAACCGTCAGCGCGAAACGAATTGACGAACTGGTCATTAAGGTAGGTTTCGATCTGAATGATGCGCGCCAACGCTGACTTGTTCATGACGACGTCATTCAGCACGCGATTCCTTGTGACGACTTCGTCGCCGCGCCGCAGTTCCACCGCGAGCATTACACGCTTTTCCAGTTTGTAGTCGCCCGCCAAAATCGACTCCAACGCCGTAAACAGCTCCTCAATTCTGAATTCCGCGAGATAGCCAAGGCCGCCATAATTCACGCCGATCACCGGTACTTCGCAATCGCCAAGCATTCTGGCGCTCGCGATCATCGTGCCATCACCGCCAAGCACCAAAATCAAATCGACTTTCCGGGGTAGCTCTTCGTCAGGAACGACCTCGATTACACAGCCTGTCTCATGCTCGATCCGCTCCCGATCGACCGCGGGATCCCCGAGGAGCGCGATGCCGCGTGCCGTCAACCATTCCGTCAGCTTGCAGAGCGTCTCGAGCGCCTCCGGCTGATGCGGTTTCACAACTACGCCGATGCGTTTAATCAAAGTCATTGTCGATTTTTGAGTGCCTAATTAAACACAAAGACAGAAAGAGCACAAAGGGATTGTGTCAGAAGCCCGACCGTAAGGGAGGGCTGCTGACGATTAGGCTCGAGTGGCGTTTTAGGTGGCCCTCGCTCACGCTCGGGCTTCTGACACGTACAGGGCCAGAAACTCAACATTGCCGTCGGCGCCTTTGATTGGCGATTCGATTACACCCCTGACGTGCAGACTCAGTAACTCTGCCAACGCGTTGATTTCAGATATCACCTGATGATGCTGAACTGGATCCTTGACGATGCCGCCTTTGCCGACTTCGCCTTTGCCAACCTCGAACTGCGGTTTGATCAGAGCGATGATCAGGCCGCTATTGGTCAGCAGCGGCACAACTGCGGGCACAATCTTCGTCAGCGAAATGAATGAAACGTCAATTGTAACGAGATTGAATTTGTCTTCGAAGTCTTCTGGCGCAAGATGCCGAGCATTCACCGCTTCGCGCACCTCCACGCGCGGATCGTTGCGAATTTTCCAGTCGAGCTGATTGTGACCGACGTCAAGTGCCACAACTGTCTTCGCGCCGTGCTGCAACAGACAGTCAGTAAAGCCGCCGGTTGATGCGCCTACATCGAGGCACACTAAGCCGCTGACATCGACGTTGAATTCGCGCAAGGCGGCTTCCAGTTTGATCCCGCCGCGGCTGACATAACGCTGCGTCGCACTCTCTTTAATTCGGATGTTGGCTTCGTGAGAAAAAAGTTCGGAAGGCTTATGAATCAGTTGCTCGTCAACTAAAACGGCCCCGGCCATCACCAGCGCCTGTGCTTTTGTGCGCGAATTGGCCAGACCTCGATCGACAAGGAGCTTATCGATACGCTCGCGCGGCATGCGCAGATTGTAACTTATGCTTCAATCCGGGCAGGCGCCTTGCGATGCGGAAGTTGGGCCTAGGCCACTCTGCCGGCTTGCAGCACGGCCCGCGGAGAATCGACCAGAGCTAACTCGGCGGCGCACTGTTTACAAAGCCAAACTACAACTCGTGGCGCGTCGACCCAGAAAAAGGGCGAAACCTTGGCGGCCATGCGGACCGCATCTTCACTGTGCAATCGTTGCAGCGCCTGAATGAAAAACATTCCGTTGTAAGTGTCGCCATCAACGCCGTGGTCTCGATGAATACACTCTCGCTCGAACAAAAACTGCCGCTTCATAGGGGTAACCTTCCTCTCGCGCCGCACCGCGCGAGCGTGCCACACTAATTCGGAGCGTCGGGTTGCTCTCTAAAATATGAGGAAGGGCCAGCCAGCGAACTAGGAAAGGGCAAAACGTCTGCTGTTCGCTTCAGGCCGCATAATGCCATGCAGACCGAGCGCGGTCAATACTCGAATTGTTGTGAATTCGCGACAAGCGGCGCTAGGACTGAGGACTAAGGACTGAGGACTGAGAAGTTAGGACTGAGACCAAGCCCTGAAGAGTCTTTGTTTGTGTCTCAGTCCTCATTACTCAGTCCTCAGTGCTCATCACTCAGTACTAATTAGGGATTCGGACCACTGAAGATGTCCGCAATGTGACCGGAGCCTTTTTTGTTTGCAGGCATGGCATCTTGATCAGGTGAGTTAACGCGCCGCTTGCGAGTAAGTTTCGCGGCGTCATTATCTGTGGCTTTCTTTTCTCCGCTGGCCGCAGGTTTGTTTGAGGGCTCGTTTGCGGCCGGCGCAGTGACGGTTTTTGTCTGCGGTTCATCGCGGGGCGCCGAGTCAGCCTTCACCTCGCCGGACACAGGCTCGTTGTTTTCGTCAGAAACGCTTGGCGTTGGACTTGCTGAAGTGGCAACGGCGATTGGAGACGCCTCAGTTCTCACTTCGCCAGCCGCATTGTTCACCGCCGGCTGCGAAATCGTACCGGCTTTGTTCCGGTTCTCGTAGTAATTGACGCTCGCTGCGCCGAGCGCGCCACAGAAGGTCGCCAACAGAATCAGCGGCAAAAGCGTACGCGCCTTCCGCCAATTTTCAGTCGCTCTCGCACGGCCAATCGGCTTAACTTGTCGGGCAGTCGCAATCGTCCGCTCGTCGTCGAAATGCGGCGTGGATAACGTCAGCGGTACTTCGATTCTGGTGGAGTTCATAATCTTCCGAGGCCTTAGATGCAACTCTAAGGCCTCGCGTTCCGCGCGCGCGGCGTGGAGCGACTCGGCGACCGTCTGAGGATGGACACGGCAGGCTATTTACAGAACCGCTAGTGGTAACCAGCGGGGTGAAGGCGCAAATCTGTGACCTCGGAGTTGAATTATTAATCCGCTCGCTACTGATCGCAGATCTGTAATTTTGTTCGATTAGAAAGCAGAAGAGGCCGGATATCGTGTCAGGCGATTACCTTATGGTGCTGCGCGCGCCGGTCATCGAGCACTTCGACCGCTTCCTTGACGCGGCTGTGAATGCCATCCGCGTCGAGGCCGTACTTGGCCAAAAGCAGCTTCGGATCTCCGTGCGTCACGATGCGATCGGGAACGCCCATGCGGACTACTGCGACTTTGTCCTGCAAGCCGTTCTCCTCGAGCAGCTCCAACACCGCTGAACCGAAACCACCTGCAAGGTAAGCTTCTTCAACCGTAACGATGAGACGTTTCGTTCGTGCTAGCGCGAGAAGCAAAGCACTATCAAGCGGTTTTGCGAAGCGGCCGTTGACGACCGTGGTCTCGATTCCTTCTTTGGCGAGATGCTCGGCGGCCTGAAGCGATGGGTGCACCATCGAACCGTAAGCGACGATCGCGATTTCACCGCCATCGCGCAACAGTTCCGCCTTGCCAATGTCGAGCAGTTGCAGAGGTTGATCGATTGGAGCCCCGACGCCGTTCCCGCGCGGATAACGCATCGCCGCCGGACCGACGTGCTCAACCATCGTGAACATCATGTGGCGCATTTCGCCTTCATCTTTTGGGGCCATCACGATCATGTTCGGCACCCCGCGCAGGTAAGCGATGTCGAGCAGTCCGTGATGTGTCGGGCCGTCGCCACCGGCGATGCCCCCGCGATCCAGACAAAACTTTACGTTCAAATCCTGAATGCAGACGTCATGTACCAACTGATCGAAGGCGCGTTGCAGGAAGGTTGAATAAATCGCGCACACCGGCTTCAGCCCTTCAACCGACAACCCGGCGGCGAATGTTACGCAATGCTGTTCAGCGATGCCGACATCGAAAGACCGCTCGGGAAACCTCTCGAGAGCTTCGCATACACCGGTGCCGTCAGGCATGGCTGCGGTCAAGGCAACAATCTTCTCGTCCTTCGCCATCAACTCGCACAACGTATCGCCAAAAACTTTCGTGTAGGTCGGGGCTTTCGCCGACGATTTAACCGGGGCGCCCGTTTTCAGATCGAACGGTCCGGTTGCATGCCACTTGTAATAATCCTTTTCGGCAGCCGGATGTCCTTTTCCTTTTGTTGTGAGCGCATGGACAATGACCGGCCCATCCTGGATTTGCTGAGCTTCGCGCAGCGCCCGCACGAGTGCCTTGACGTTATGCCCGTCGACATAGCCGATGTATTTGAATCCCAACTCGTTGACAAGCGCGCCGGGCAAGACCGCTGCCGCAATCGCGTCCTTCATCGCCTTCGCTGCATGATGAAGCCGTTCGCCAACGCTCGGAATCGAAAGCAGAGTCTCTTCGACTTCATCTTTGAAACGATGATAACCGTGGGCTTCGCGAATGCGATTCAGATAACCGGTGAGCGCCCCGACGGCGGGCGCGATCGACATTTCGTTGTCGTTGAGCACAACAATCAGACGTGTCTTCAGATGACCAGCCTGATTCACTGCTTCCATGGCCATCCCGCCGGCGAGTGACGAGTCACCGATTAGTGCCACCACATGATGATTTTCCTTCTTTCGATCGCGGGCGATCGCCATACCGAGTGCCGCCGAAATAGAAGTGGAAGCATGGCCGGCGCCGAACGTGTCGTATTCGGATTCATCGCGACGTAGGAAACCGCTGATACCACCATACTGCTTGACCGTCGGCAGCAGATCACGCCGACCGGTCAGAATCTTGTGCGCGTATGCCTGATGACCGACGTCCCATACCAGACGATCGTGCGGCGTCTCGAATGCGTAATGCAGCGCGACGGCCAACTCAACTGCGCCCAACGACGCACCGGTGTGACCGCCGACACGCGACATCGTTTCGAGGATGTGTTCACGAATGTCGTCGGCAACGTCCTGAAGCTGATCGATATTGAGTTTCCGCAGGTCCGCGGGCGAGTTGATATTCTGAAGCAGTTTCATCCAGCGAGATTCTAAATCGAGCCCTGTTCTCGAAAACAGAGTAATGTCTGCTGCGCGATTAGACAAGCCGATAATCCGTGGATTTCCTCGGGGTACACAGTGGATTTCCTCGGCTGAATTAGTACCCGGGACGTCTAAAGGATCGCGCAGAGGCGAGCATTGGAAAAATTCCGGCCTCCGCAAGTCTCTATTCATTTAATTTTTTAAGGAGTAATCAAATGAAGAAATTTGTAATTCTCCTGGGCGCTCTTTCGATCGTGCTGAGCGTTTTCGTGATCGTCGCCGCGCAGGAAACGCAGACTCCCAGCGCCCCCACGATACAACAGCGAGAGCGTGGTCGAGCGGCCCGCAGGATGATGCTGAGGCATCGCGCGCGCATGCGAGGCGCGGCGCTCCGCCAACTCAACCTCTCAGACGCTCAGAAAGAGCAAGCACAGGCGCTTCGTCGCGAAAATTTTGAAAGGAACCGCGCCATCCGTGAAGAATTCAGGCAACTGCTGGAAAAGCGACGGCAGGGAACTTTGACCGAAGCTGATCAGGCGCGCGCGCGTGACCTATGGCAGCAACTTCGTCAGTCGCGACTGAGCATGCGCGTGCAGATCGCGGCACTGCTCACCGAAGAGCAACGAACGAAGTTGCAGGAGATGCGAAAGAACCGTCGCGAGAATCGCGAGCGGTTCCGACAAAGAGGACCTAACAGGCCGATCTAACTTGGGTAGATTCTCCGGATTGGAGGCGCTGTCCGACTCAGGTCGGACAGCGTTTTTTGTCTGGGAGGTGAAGTCGGTACGGGGAGCGGGAGCGACCCGGTCTTCGGTATTTGTACCCGGTCGCTACCGCTCACGGTACTGACTCCGCTGAGCTGGTTTCCTCTGCGACCCACTGCTCGATGCGGCTTTTCAAGTCGTCTCGCGCCACGCGAAATGCGTCTCTTTGCGCTTCGTCGTCGCCGCCAATCACAACCGGATCTGCGATGCTCCAGTGAATTCGTTTTCCGCTACCCGGAAAGTTGGGACAACGTTGGGCTGCGTAATCGCAAACAGTGATTACGTAATCAAATGGCGTGTCAATGAATTCATTCACCGATTTCGAACGATGATCAGAGATATCGATGCCGAGCTCTTTCATCACCGTGATCGCATTGGGCCGAACGTAACTTGGAATCACGCCGCCACTGAACACCTCAAACCGATCGCCGGCCAAATGGCGAAGTAACCCTTCCGCCATCTGACTGCGAGCGACATTGCCCGTGCACATGAACAGCACGCGTTTCTTGTCAATCATGTGGCATCACTCCTAGAATCCGCTGACCAATATGATGGATAACCTGAGCATTCGCCAACTGCAAGCGACCGATTGGCAGCGCGTACGCGCGATCTATCTCCAGGGTATTGCGACGGGCCAGGCTACTTTCGAAACTGAAGCGCCGGGTTGGGAAGCATGGGACGCTACGCATCTCGAATTTGCACGCTTGGTCGCGTTGTCGGATGACGAACTATGTGGATGGGCGGCGCTCAGCCCTGTCTCAAAGCGCGCCGCGTATGCCGGCGTAGCTGAGGTCAGCGTTTACATTGCCGAGGAGTTTCGCAAGCAGGGAATTGGACTGAAGTTGCTGCGGCGACTTATTGCGGAAAGCGAGCAGCACGGCATTTGGACACTTCAGGCGTCAGTATTTCCTGAGAACGCCGCAACTGTTGCTTTGCACCAGCGATGCGGCTTTCGCGAAGTCGGCAGGCGCTCGCGGATCGGAAGATTGAATGGTGTGTGGCGTGACACAATGTTGCTCGAGCGTCGCAGTGAAGTAGTCGGCAGCAAGTGAAAACTAATTGAAATGACGGCCGCGGAACACAACAAGTGTCTGGCGATTGGTTTCGGCATTTTCGCGGCGCTCTTCGGACTGACTTTTCTGCTACTAATGCTGATTAGTCTCGGCGTCTTCGTCGCGCTCGGGATTTCGTTTGCGAACAAAACTGGCGACGCGAACGAGACCGGGATTGGCATTCTCGGTGGTGTGTTCGCCGTAATTTTCTATCTAGTGCTGGGATGGATGTTCATGCTGCCGACGGCCATCGCGAGTCGCAAAATGTGGAAACAGCGGCCGGACGCGCGGGTATGGGGAGTCATCGCGGCAATCCTGGTTCTGTTTGTTTTCCCCGTCGGAACGTTCCTCGCAATTTATGCTCTGTGGTTTTGCTTCAGCGCGGAAGGCAGGAATTTGTACCTGAATGCTCGGGCAACCGTTTAATGTGAGGTCGGCAGGCAGTCGCACCTTATTTCTCTGCATCAAATCGTGGTTCCGTTGTCGGATGGGATTAATTTTTTGAGTTTCGGAGACTTACTAGTTTTTATCAAGTCGAAAAAAGCAGACACGTTAATGATAATTGGCATGTTCTTTCTTGCCTTTGGGAATATTTGGCAAGCGTCAATGCACCGCCACACGTTGTTTACAGAATCAGTCACAGACTTCTGGTCAGGCCTTTTCATGGGTGTCGCCATCGGAACTCTCTTACTAAGTGTCTTTATTCGCTCGCGGGCCCGTCATCGAGATAACTAGAAAGAGTTGTCTTGACAAAGGGCATTCCCACCCTAAAATAACTTTTCGACATCGCGGAGATGTGGCCGAGTGGCTGAAGGCGGCGGTTTGCTACACCGTTAAGGGTCAAAAGCCCTTCAGAGGTTCGAATCCTCTCATCTCCGCCAGAATACAAAGGCAAAAGGAAAAAGAAAAAAGGCAAATCGCGGCTCGTTCTTTGCCTTTTACCTTTTTCCTTTTGCCTTTTCTTATGACTCGCGTTGGCTTTCCTCCATCGATAGATGTCCCAGCCGGTGCAGCGCACACTCAAAACTAGCTGGGCCATACTTTCAGGCCACCAAACGCGCCCTCACAGTTGTCTATTTGCTTAAGAAGCAATAGTGAATGGTTCGCTCTTGCGGGCGATCCGTCTAATTGTCCAAGGATTGTCACCGCGTTTATATTTCTCTCGATTCAATCTGGAAAGGAGAATTGCGATGTCCTCGTTAATTCCGACTGCCCTAATCTTGCTGCCGGTTCATTTCCTGCCCGAGCCGGGCGACTGGGACAAGATCTTCTGGCAATTTCCTTCGGTTGCGGAAAAGATGCTGCGCCCCGTGATCGTCTATGCGTTTCTGGTCGTAGTGTTGCGCGTTTTTGGCAAACGCGAGCTGGCCCAATTGAATCCGTTCGATCTCGTGGTGTTGCTCTCACTCTCGAACACAGTGCAAAACGCCATTATCGGCGACGAATCGTCTATTACCGGCGGATTGATTGGCGCCTTCACGCTGTTGTTGGTCAATTATCTAGTAGTGCGCTTTCTATTTAAGCACCGACGTCTCGATCAGATAGTGGAAGGCAAGTCGACGGTCCTGATTCAGAACGGTCATCTAAAGAGGCGAATGCTGGCGAAGGAATTATTGACTGAGTCCGAGCTTTTGACCGTGGCGCATCGGCAGGGCTTCGCGAATTTGAGTGAAGTTGACCAGTGCGTGCTGGAATCAGGCGGCACGTTTTATTTGAAGGGCAAGACACCGCCGGCCGATGAAGTGCGACATCGTGAACTGCTGAAAAAATTAGACGAGATGAGCCAGCAGCTTGCGGATCTCGGGGCTCGTTTCTAATCGATCATCGCTCAGTCATCGGTTATCATCGCACTTATGACGGTCCGCGTTCGCTTCGCTCCATCACCAACCGGCTATCTGCACATTGGCGCGGCGCGCTCGGCGCTGTTCAATTGGCTGTATGCGCGCAAAGTCGCGGGTCGGTTTTTGCTGCGCGTGGAAGACACGGACTTGCAGCGTTCGACCGAAGCATCCACACGTTCAATCATCGAAGGCTTGAAGTGGCTCGAGCTGGATTACGACGAGGAGATCGTTTTTCAGTCCGACAATGCTGACAAGCATCGCGCCGCCGCACGACGTCTGGTGGAAGAAGGCAAGGCGTATCGTGACTTCACGCCCAAAGAACAACGCGATGACAAAGGCATCAAACAGGAAATTGCTGAGCGCGCGCGCGCCCAGTCTGCGGAAGGCATCGATCATCGCAGTAATCCGTATCGCGATTTGCCCAAAGCAGAATCCGATGCCCGGGCCGCAGCAGCCGAGCCGTTTGCGATCCGTTTGAAGGTTTCACGCGAAGGCACATCGCACTTCACCGACATCGTATATGGCGAACAGGAACGCAGCTATTCAGAAATTGAAGATCTAGTCTTACTCCGTTCTGATGGCCACCCGCTTTACAACTTGTCGGTGGTGCTCGATGACATTGAGATGGGCATCACACACGTTATTCGCGGCCAGGACCATCTCACCAATACGCACAAACAGATCTTGTTGTACCAGGCGTTCGGCGCGCCGGTGCCGCAGTTCGCGCATCTGCCGCTGATTCTCGCGCCCAACAAAGCGAAGCTCTCGAAGCGTAAACACGGTGAAGTCGTATCGTTGACGACGTATCGCGATCGTGGTTTCGTGCCGGCGGCGTTCAGAAACTTTTTGGCATTGCTTGGTTGGTCGCCGCCGGCCGTGAAAGAAATCATGTCGCGCGATGAACTCGTCGAAACATTTTCACTGGAAGCCATTGGCCGCGCGAATGCGGTTTTTAACTTCCATGAAAGCGATCCGCGGCATTGGACGGACGATAAAGCGCTCTGGATGAATGCCGAGTACATTCGGAGCATGCCGCTCGCGGAGTTGCTGCCGATGGTCAAAGAAGAGCTGCGCTCGGCAAAACTTTGGCGCGAAGAATACGACGATGACGAGCGCGAGTGGTTCGAAAAGGCGGTTGAGCTGATTCGCCATCGCTTCTTCACTTTGAAAGATTTTTCCTCGCAAGGCCGCGCCTATTTCTCGGAAGACTTCGATTTCGACGAAGCGGCGGTGAAGAAGAACATTTTGAAAGAGCCGCGACTGAAAGAGCTTCTGCCTGCACTGTCCGATCGCCTGGAAACTCTTGAAAAGTTCAACGCCGCAACTGCGGAAGAAGCTTTGCGCGCATTCTCGGAAGCGCAGGGCCTGAAAGCTGGTCTGCTCATCAACGCTTCGCGCACGATGTTGACGGGTCAATCCGTTGGTCCATCGATGTTTGAAGTGTTCGACATCATCGGCCGCGAGCGGTCGGCGACGAGGCTGCGCAGTCAGGTGCCGTGGAATCAGTTCGCTGCGTGAACTATGCCACAGAGGCACAGAGAAGCAGAAAAAGTCCCCGATTTTGATTAAATTTGGTTTAGAATCTCTCCGGTCTCCGTGCCGCTGTGGCTTTAATCTGAAGGAAAGCTAAACATGAAAAGAGTTTTTATCGCTGCCTCGGTTATTTGTTTTTGTGCTGTTGCTGCGTTTGCTCAGAACAGCAATAGTTCCACGGTCGATCCGTCGAGTGCTCCGTCAACGCGTACACGCACTATGGCGCCGCCCAAGCCTTCACCGACGCCGCGCACAGTAACGAAACCGGCGAACACACAAGCGACACCTTCTGCCACACCGCGCCCATCGCGCAACGAAACATCCGGCGGACAGACATCGCCGTCAGGCGCGGTATTGGCCGCTTTCAACGCTTTGCTCGAAGGGATCCGCAATGCCGACGTTAAGGCGGTAACCAACGCCTACCAAAACACACCGCGACTGCTGCTGTTCAATTACAACGGCACGGTGACGAAAGGCTGGGACCAATTGAAAGCGAACCGCGAAGCTTCCTATCCGAACATGAAAGATGTGAAGCTCGACGTCCGCGATCTGCGCGTGACGATGCTGGGCACCGCCGCGGCGCTCATCACTTGTCAGTGGACGCAATCGGCGACTTTCAACGGCACAGCAGAAACTGACACCGGCCGCATGACTATCGTCTTCCGCAAAGTTGGCAAAGATTGGAAGGCAGTCCATCTGCACACTTCACCGGACAATCCAGATCCTTCGCGGGTACCGGCGTCAGAACAAGCGACACCACGACCAAATAATTAGCCACAGATAAACACCGATCGCGCGCAGATAGGAACATAATAAATTGTCTTCTTATCTGTGTGAATCTGTGTCCATGTGTGGCTTCGTTAGTCGAAGAATGCGGCCGATGGCGATTCCGCCGAGCACTGAAAGAATCGGAAAGAATTCAACCACGTAACGCGGTTCAGGGTTTTCCAAAGACGAAAAAAACATAAGCCGCAGTCCCATTGCTAAGGTCGCGAGCAGCAACCACTGTCGCGCCTCGAACCTTCGCGCACGCCAAAGGACCCAAGCGCCCGCCAAACCAATCAACGTATAAAGAGCGGTCAAACCCGCGAAGAGCGGCAGCCAGTATTGTTGATGGACGTCGTAGTCCATGTCATTCAGCGGGAGCAACTCGCCTTCGAATGGCCAGTACTGCGAATGCGTGTCGAACCACATCGTGCGCGCACGTTTGATTGGCAGCCAAATGTAATGACGAAATGGATGCCGCGCGATGCGCGCGCGCGCGATCTGCATAAAGGCGGCATCGATCTCCGGCGTCATCGCAACGTTTGTTGGCTCTTGATCGGTTGAATCTTGCGATTCGTCCTTCTCATCGCTGGTTTCATCAGGTGTTGGTGACGCCGTTGGGTTCGACTTCGTGGATTGAGTCATTGGATTTGGTGAAGGCGTGGGCGCCGGACTTGGTGATGGTGCGGCCGCGGCGTCACTCGTGTCGGAGTTCTCCGTGTCATCAGGGTTGTTATATTTCTCCAGCAGCGCGACGACGCGTTCCTTCTCTTCCGGCGAATCGAAGGCGGCATCAGGAAGGTCATCAACATTGATCGGTTCAACTGCCAGCGGCCAGAGAAACTGCCCGACATACTTCTCATCGTCGAGCCACGAGCGCACCCAGAGTAAGTACCCGCGTGCCACAAATTCGCCGGGCATCTCGGCGTGTTGCGGCGCAAGCGGCTGGAACAGATGAAAGAGGCGCCAGTTGCGAATCGTCCAGGGTGTTAGAACAAGGACGAAGAAGAACGACATTGCCGCGCCGGAAGCGATGACGCGGGTGATCACTCCTTTGGTCCTGGATCTTAGGTCTTTGGTCTTCGATCTTTGATCTTTGGCGCTTTTCTGCCTCAGACCAAAGATCAAAGGCCCAAGACCTGTTATGACCAGCGTCAGACCAACCGCCGCAAGAAACAGCCCCGCATCGGGCCGCATCATCACTGCGACTCCACCGATCAATCCCGCCAGACTCCAGCAAAGCAAAGCATTCCTGGCATCCTTCTTTTGGCTTTCCTCTGCGGCCTCTGTGGTTAAAGTTCTTCGCAGGGCGAAAGTCGCCGCCAGCAGCAGCGCCACCAACAAGAAGTTCGTCAAGACTTCTGTGAGTATCGTCGCTGTGTAAATCGTCGTAAATGGACACACCGCCGCCAACGCCAACGCGGACACCGCGGTGACGCGCTTTTTGTCGTCATCGGGCTGCCAATAAAAAGCGAGCAGGCCGACCAGAGCACATGTTCCCGTGTCGATCAGCGCCTGAACAATTCGCACTGCGCCATTGTTCTGATGTCCAAAGATCGAATAGATCGAAGCGAGAAACACCGGATAACCAGGCAGCCGAATCAGCGAAGGCTCGTAGGGTGGCTGATCGGCGTGCGCGTAGACATGCTGCTCGAGCAAGTTGCGCGCTAATTGCGCGTAGGTGCGCCCGTCTTCAGGTGTGTCGTTCGGAAACCAATGCGCGACCGAAATGCGAAACGTTGCGGCAATGATGAGCAACGCGGCGACAATGAACCACTGTTTGCGGGTGAACACTTTCGATTAGTTTAGACGCGTCAGTTGTGCCGCGCAAAAACAAGAGAGAGGGAACGATTCCGGGAACTGTCCTAATTTCGCCTGGCCATAATTTGCGGCTTAGCGCCTTCGCGTGAACCGCTTGTTTTCCGACGGTCTAGTCTCGCGCTAAGACGCAAAGTCGCAAAGAACCGCAAAGTAGGCACTACCCAATTCCGGCTTCTAAACGAGTTCAAATTGAGATTCGGGAGAACTACGAGCGCAATTCAACCGTTGCCTTCCGTTCCAGCTTGCCCCACCCAACGACGGCGCCGCGCGCGGCGGTGGCCACTGACTTCACCATGACGTAGTACATCACCTGACGATAACAGAACCTCTGCAGGAACAGCCACCACAGGAGACGCCAACGCTCTTTGCGCTCAAGCAGAAACGCGAATGCGGCCGCGAGCCAGTCAACGGCGAGAAACAGCGCATAGTAAAGGAGCACCTGGCGAAGATTCGTAAACGAAAAGCCGGAAGGTTGCGCGAATCGATAATAAATTGATGACAACAGCGTGTAGATCACTATCAGATCCATGATCGGCGAAATCAGCGGGAAGAGAACCTGGAAGACCCACACGTTTGGCATTCCGACGAGCCCCAACGTCCCGTAGCGCGGCCGGAACAAAGCATCGCGATGTTTCCAAAGACATTGCAGCGTGCCGTACGCCCAGCGGAATCTCTGCCGCGCCAACGTGCTAAGACGATCAGGCGCTTCGGTCCACGCAATCGCGGCTTCTTCGTAGCCAATTTTGTATCCGAACTTCCGAATCAACAGCGTCAGATCCTGATCTTCAGCGAGCGTCGCGTTACTGAAGCCACCGCACTGCTCGATCAGTTCACGCCGCCACGCGCCCACCGCGCCCGGCACCACGGTGATGCAGTTCAAACTTGCAAACGCACGCCGGTCCATGTTCTGCGACGTGATGTACTCGAGGGCTTGCCAACGCGTGACAATATTGATGCGATTGCCGACCTTCGCATTGCCGGCGACTGCGCCAATGTGTGGATCAACAAAACGGCGGGCGAGTGCGCGAATGGTTTCAGGCGGAAACTGAGTATCCGCATCCAACGCCACAATCACTTCACCTTTGGCATGGCGCAAACCAAGATTGAGGGCCGCGGCCTTGCCGGCGTTCGCGGCGGTGAATAGTTGCACAAGTGGCTCGCGGCCAAACTTCTCGCTGACAATCTCGCTGGTGCGGTCGCTTGAACCGTCATCGACCACAATGATTTCAAATTTCGGATAGTTGGAAACCAGCAGACTGCGAATCGTGCTCTCGATTACCTGCTCTTCGTTATAAGCCGGAACGATAATCGACACGAACGGTTCGAACTGCTCACCGGAGTGTTCATGCTCACGGCGTCGTGAACGGACCCACTGCGCAAAGGCGAGCGCGCCGATCACGATCAGTCGCGTCAAACCGAGTACGATGCCGATTAAAAACGCCCACTGCATTAACCACCCGCCAATCGAAAGTACCATGAACGTCAGCCGATCGGTGCGAGTGTATAAGTTCTCACTGGGGGGCAGTTGCGGCATCACCTGATCACGACTCCAACCCCCGAGGGTGGAGACCGGCACGAATTCTTTACCGCGTGCCCTCAACTGGTGGATTAACTCCGGCAAGGCCGCGATCGTCGCGCTGCGGTCGCCGCCTGAATCGTGCAGCAAAACGACCTGACCGCGCGTTTCAGGATTAGTGTCCTCGGCCCGGTCGATGGTGTTCTGGATGATCTCATTCGCGGTCACGCCCGGTCTCCAATCGCCAGGATCGATGCGTACGCCAATCATGATATAACCGAGGTTTTTCGCGATGATTGCCGGTTCGACTTCGCCCGGCTTATCAGCCTCTGCGTCGCCGAAATAAGGCGGGCGAAACAGCACCGTCGAACGCCCGGTAACCGATTCAATCAGGCGCTGCGTCGCGTTCAATTCAAGCGTAGTGATTCCCGCCGGCACCTCGCCGAGATTCGGATGCGTATACGTGTGATTGCCTACTTCGTGACCTTCGTTGACGATGCGGCGCAGCAGATCGGGATAGGCGTCGCCATTCTTTCCGATCACAAAGAAAGTGGCCGGCACATTCTCTCTTTTCAAAATGTCGAGGATTGCCGGCGTCCAGTTTGGATCCGGGCCATCGTCAAAAGTTAGGGCAATCTTGCCCGGCAGATCGCCCGTGCGCTCGATGACGTATGAAGACGGGATGCCGTTTCGATCGTAAGTCTCTGAATTGATGTAACCACTGCTCGCGTCGACTTTGATGTCGCGCCAACCGTCGTGGGGACTGGCGGTGACTTCCAGCAGTTCGCCGGTCCCTTCGAAATCGACGTCGTATCCATAGGCGATGCGCCGCAACAAATCCGGCGAAGACGTCGGCTGGTCGCTGCCAAAGATCGACCAAATCGAAGGGTCTTCAGAACCCAGACGCCACATTGCGAAGCCCGCGCAGTGATAGCCGCTCGCCGCCCGAATCTCGTTGTAAGCCGTTACCGCATCGAGGAACCAGATCGTGTGATGCGTCTCATCCTCCTCGTCAAATTCGAAATGAGGATTACGCGTCGTTGCATCGAAAGTGATGTCCACTTTGGAGTCGCGTGACGCGATCACGGCTTCCTGAAAACTCGTCTCTTTTCCGTGGCCCGGCCCATTAACCCATTCGTATCCGTAGTTGCCGAGCGCGAGGATGGTCTTGGCCGGATCGATTTCGCCCATGCGATGCGCGAGGTTCTGTTCATACCAATTTTGCGACGCCACCGAACCAATGTCCGGGCCCGTAGACCAATGCTCGTCGTACGCCATCAGCATCAAGTAATCGCACGCGGCTGAATATTCGCGATAGTTCCACTTGTCGTCGTTGAACGGCGCCGCCTGCGTGACTAACCAACCTTTCGGTTGAAACGCCGCATGTAGCTCTTGCATAAACTGAAGCAGAGCCGGCTGAGTTTCTTCTTTCGGCTCTTCGAAGTCGATGCAGACGCCCGCAAATTTGTTCTGCTCGACAAAATCAGCGAGCGTCATTATGAGATGGTGACGCGTCTCTTCGGTCGCTACCGCGCGCGCAAGCACATCAGGTTGCCACTTTTCGTCGTCAAGGTTTTGCACGACTGGCAGGATTTGCATCTGCGGACGCTTCTCGCGAATCAGGTTGAGCGCCATCAAGGCGTATTGATGCTCGCCTTCGGAATCGGCATCGCTGAGATCGTCCTGGACGGGTCTCTCGTCAGGCTTCGCATCGACCAGATGCGCCCACTGCGGCATCAGCCAATCCATGTGATTCAAGTTTCGTTCGAGCGAGGCGTAGCTCGATTCGTCCCAATCAACGTAAAAGCCGACACTCAACGGCCGCTTCGCAAACTGCGCCGGCGGTGGCAAAGGCAGAGGAGTGTTCACCGGCGGGGGCACACGCGGCATCAATTCCGGCCGCTTTCCGGGCATCACACGCGTTTGCGAGAGCGCCTTCTGCAGTTCAGCTTGCGCTTTTTTTGCTTTCAGCTCGCGCGCGTTTGTAATCGGCGTCGCGAGCGGACGCGGTTTGATGTCACCGGCGCTCAAATTCTTGAGCGGCTTTAGGGTGGGCGTCGGCAGAAACGGTTTTGCCAGCACGCTGGCGATAAACATCGCGGTCAGCGCGGTGGTGATGACACCGAGAATTAAGTACGTGCGTCGCACATGCCGCCACCGGCGGCCGCGCGGATCGTAAAAGACGGGGGAAGTCGACTGCTTGTCTGGCACCTACTTTGGAATTCCTGTGGTGATTTCTCAGATGGTTCTAACGCGGCGCGGGTTGATAAGTCAATTGCAGAAGAAAAGCCGCCCGCATTTGCACGAGCGGCTTTCCGGTGAACTGTTTGGATTGACCTTCGGGCTGTGACCCTAGGAAAGAAGGTGTCACAGTGACTTTACTCAGGAAGACAACCAAACAACCGATTATCAAATCCTGAGGTTAGGTCTCAGCCACCTCACTGTGATTAGAACTCATATATTTTGGATCACCTCCTTTCCAGTGTTAATGCGGATAATAAAAAAGAAGTGCGCACGCGTCAACGAAAATTTTACAGAACCGCGAGCGGTAGCGAGCGGGTTCAGGACTCATCTTTCGTCTGGCATACGTGTTCTTAAAGCAGGTTGGTCTGGAAGCTCTTTACTCCGCTCACTAGCCTCGCGGTTCTGTACTCACGGTTGGGCTTCTGACTCACGCGCGTACGCGAGCTGTCCGGCGACATAAACCCGCTTCGGATGCTCAACCCCGAACCAGTACGGCAGTTCGCGATAGTCCGATACGTCGTGAATCACAAAATCCGCGCGCTTGCCTTTCTCTAAACTGCCAATTTCATCGCCGCGTCCGAGTGAGTACGCCGCATTGATTGTCGCCGCGGTGATTGCTTCCGCCGGTGTCATCTTCATTTGCGTGCATGCGAGCGAAAGCACCGTTGTCAGCGATGGCGTTGGCGAGGACCCCGGATTGAAATCGGTGGCCAGGACGACTCCCAGGCCCGCATTGATCATTTCCCGCACAGCTGGATATTTGCTTGAACCCAGCGTGTAAACCGAGCCGGGGAGCAAGACGGGCTGCACGTTCGCAGCTTTCAGGGCGGTGATGCCGGTTGGGTCGGTATGCTCGAGATGGTCGGCCGTCGATGCATTTAATTCAGCCGCCAGCTTTGCTCCGCCTGACAAGGAAAGTTGATCGGCGTGAACGCGCAAACCGAGGCCGTGGCAACGTGCGGCGGAAAGAATCTGCCATGATTCATCAGTCGTGACCACGCCTTCTTCACAGAAAACGTCGCAGTATTCGGCCAGCTTCTCTTCCGCGACGCGCGGCAGCATTTCGTTGATGACGAGTTTGAGGTACGCGTCGCGCCGCGATTTATATTCGTCAGGAATGTCGTGCGCGCCGAGAAACGTCGGAACGTAGTTGAGCGCTGTTTCTTCGTTGAGTTGTTTGATCGCGCGGAGGATTTTCAGTTCGTCTTCGAGCGTGAGACCGTAACCCGACTTTGCTTCAACCGTCGTCGTGCCGGAGCGCAGAAACCATTCGGCGTAACGCTTACCGGCTTTAACCAAATCGGCCAGCGAAGCGTTGCGCGTTGCCCGCACGGTCGCGCGAATGCCGCCGCCGCGCGCGGCAATTTCGCGATAAGTCGCGCCCGCGGTGCGTTGCTCGAATTCGTTCGCGCGATTGCCGGCAAAGACAGGGTGAGTGTGAGCATCGACAAAGCCCGGCAGCAAGACACGCTTGCCGGCATCGATCACTTCGCAATCGGCATCAATTGATGGCTCAATCTCACGACGACGTCCGACAGCTTCGATGTGACCGTCGCGCACGAGCATTGCGCCGTCTTCGACGATTGCAAGCTGGCGCAGATCGGCGCCCGTGCGCGCGCGTTTCGCGCCCGCGAGCGTGACGACTTGTGAGCAATTAATTACTGCGAGGTTTTCAGCCACAGGCTGTCGTCAGCCATCAGCTTTCCGAGTACAGTGCCGCGCCCGCCAGTGTCGCCAGAATATACTCTACCAATCCCCAGGCCAGTGCGATGACCACCATCTTCGCGGGCACCATACCCAAGCCCAAGGCAATTACATTCTGATAAAGATAGACGCCAAACCACGCGAAGAGCGCGGCAATGACAGCTGTCTTTGGGCCGGCGCCAAATCGCGGTCGAATTGCCGCATAACCGAGAATCATCACGATGCCAAGAACGAATGTGATTCCGACAGCAATCGCGATAAAGTTGCCGCCTGGTTGCGGAAATCCGCAACGCTTAAAGAAAGCCTGCATCTCATCGTGCAGGATCACGCCGTTCAGGACCCATTCGCCGACATTGAGAATGACGCCGGTCACGAGCCCGCCGATGATCGCGCGTCCCAGGTTTATTGCTCCCATGCTTATTCTCCCTTCGGGGGTTAGTTAAAGGTGAAAAAGCGCGAAATGATTATCACAAGAGGCTAGCCAATACCAGCCCTTTTGCTTCGCTTCCGGTCAATGAAATAGATGCCGGCGCCGATCATATTTGCCACGACGACAACCATCAGTATTTTCGCGGCGAAAAGAAAACGGCTCTCGACTTCGATGATCGGGAAAATCGTATAAAACGCTCCAGTAAGTGAGGCGATGAAGCCCAGTCCAGCTGCGATTTTCAACCACCATGGCGCTTGTGATCCGAAGCGTCGCATCGCGATGATGGGAACGGCGAAGAGCACCATATAAATCAGCGCATATAAAATGCTGGCCGCGTTGTCCTGAAATTGAAACGCCTCGGCTTCTTTCACTCCAAGCAAAGGCGCGAGACTGAATACCAAGGTCGTCGCACCCACAAACAGAATTGAATTCACGGGCGTGCGATATTTCTGGTGCAGCTTAGCGAACCATCCCGGCAGCAAATTATCCCAGCCCGCCACCATTGGCAGACGAGTGTTGCCGGCGAAGTAGATGCTCATCAGCGCGATCTGCCGCGCCGCAACGCCGAAGATCGTGATCGAGATCAGAGTGGATACCCAACCATAAGAACCGAACCCGCGGCTTAATACCTGCGGAATTGGCGCGATCAGGTCGACTTTGTCTGGCGAGACAAAGGCCAAAACTGATCCGGTTCCCAGAATGAACATCAGCGCGATAATCGGCGCCGAGATGATCACTGACCGGCTGATGTTTTTCGCTGGCGCGTGACACTCGCCCGCAAGAATCGCGATGTATTCGAACCCCGAGAGCGCGCCGACCGCGAGCTTGCTGCAAACGTTTACGTTGTGACTGTTGACCTCGGGCAGGCTCAGCGAAAATGGGTGGTAGTTCGCCAGACTTCCGCTGCCCGCCGTAATGAAGGGCAGCAGGATCAGAATCGCGACAGTGAGGATCAGCATGGCGCCGCCGAAGTTCTGCACCCACTTGCCGAGCGTGAGACCTCTGCGCGAGGCAGCGACGACCGAAGACAACAGGACGACACAGACGAGCGTGGTCATCCACTTATTCTCATGCATCCAATTGGCGCGCGGGCCGATCGCGTACGCGATGTTCTTCTTGATGATCAAACTGATCCCGGACATCACCAGAATGCCGAAGATCCAAAAATTCCACGCGACGAGAAATGCCAGAAAATCTCCGAAGCCGACTTTTGCCCATTGATAGAGCCCGCCTTCTAGTGGCGCGAGCCGATTCAGATAAATAACGACGGCCGCGAGCGGCAGATAGAACGTGACAATCGCGATCAGCCAGAACGCCATCTGCGAACGGCCAAGCGTGGCCGCAAAGCCAACCCAGACAGTGCCGAAGACAAAAACGACTTGCGCGAGCACCAGATCGCGCAGACCAAGTTCTTTCTTGAGCGACGCGCTGCGTGATTCGACGTCGCGCTCGATCGTGGCGAGATTGGTTTGACTGGAATCGGTCATGGAGGCCTAAGCGTGTCAGAAGCCCGACCGTAAGGGAGGGCAAGTTTCGTCAGCGGTGTTTAGATCGTATTCCCAGTTTCTTTTGACTTCTCAGGAGTCGATGGCGCAACTTGCCCTCCCTTACGGTCGGGCTTCTGACACGTCTACGCGCTAGACGTGTGGTCATGGACGATCTTCCAGCCGGCGTTTGTCTTTCTGAACAGCAGGGTAAATCTTCCGTGCGGCTCGTCTTTGCTTCGTTGCAAGTGCCAGCGGCCGAGAACAATTGCTGCGTCTTTGCTCAGCATGGTGATCTCCAGATCTGAAAACGTGAGCACGCCCATTTTGTCGCGCGAGTCATAGGTTTTCTTGTAACGATCGAGCACGCCTTGCCAGCCGCGGTTCACGCGGTCGCCTGAGACGAAGACGGTGTCGGGCGAACGGTTGTACCCGTCCATGTAGCCTTCGATGTCGCCGCGATTCCAGGCAGCGGCTTGCGCGTCCAGCACAGCGCGAATCGCCGCGATCGATTTTGTGTCCTGACGATTTTGCGCAGACGAGGGCTGGAAAAGGATTACTAGAAGAATAATTGGCGTAAGCAAACGGTATTTCATAGCAACTAGAAGGCTCCGTAAGAGCCAGATGTTTATAGAATTACATCTCTTCTTTAACTCAGAGCGCCGTTAGGCGCGTCCTTATAGCATGACGCGCCTAAAGGCGCTAGAAGAATTAGAGAGCCGAGACCATTACAGAACCGCGAACAGTAGTGAGCGGGACAAAGGCTCAACTTCAACTAAGCGTCGAGTCTTTAACCCGCTCGCTACCGCTCGCGGTTCTGTAGTTTTGTCAGAAGTATCGATAGTGCCCGGTGATCTTCCAAGCGAACAAAACATCTTCCATGCGTGTGCCGGCGCCGATGTTATGCACGATCAAGTATCGGTGCGAAGGTTTGTACCAGACGTTGACGACCATGCCGACGTGATCCTGCCCGCCGTCTCCCAAGCCCCACGTCACTATATCCCCCGGCAAAAAGTCTTCACTGTCTTCCGAAATCCGGACCGACTTACCTTTCCGCGCAAAATAGGTTTCGAGATTCGGCACACGCCGGTGATCAATGTTTGAATCGGGACTCTTCAAACCCCACTTCGTCGGGTAAGCCGCGAAGTCATCTTCCATGTCTTCATGAATATCTTTTTGCAGATCGATGTTCGCTTTGCGAAATGCGCGCACGATTACATCTGAGCAAACTCCGGTCTCGATGGGCACATCGCCATTTGGATAATCGAGTTTTTGATAAGAAGGATCGTAACCGGTTGTCTTGCCGACTTGATCGATAGCCCCATCGATTACGAGTTTGAGTTTGGCAGAACTGGTCGCAGGCAGCGAGCGGACTTCTGTTTCTTCTTCCGGAGGTTTCAGGGAGGGGCGAGTGCGGGCGATGTGACGCTCGCAGCCCGAGCTGACGAGCAAGACCAACGAAATGAGCAAACAGATTCGGATCACTGATCGTTTAGACGCCGGAGTTGTCCGGCGCGTTCCCCGAGCCAGGTGCGAGGTCAGTACCGGGAGCGGTAGCGATCGGGTCAGCCTCAACCCTTGTCAACCGGTCGCTATCGCTCCCGGTACTGACCTCATGCCAAATGATTCTGCAGCCATGCTCGAATGTCCGTTCGCATATCGGCGGAGATTTCATGCCCCGCGTCATAACTGCGGAACTCAACGTCGTGCGCGCGTTGTCTTAACTGTGTCGAGTAATTTGCGACGCGGTCCGGCCCGTAATATTCGTCGCGTTCTCCCGCTAAATGAAGAATCGCTGCCTGCGTTTCCTTGTACGCGTCGTTAGTGGCCCAGTCACCCGGCAGCCCGCCACAGATTCCGATCACACCCCGCAAGACATGCGGATGCGTGAAAGCAAAGCGATAGTTCAACGCACAGCTTTGCGAAAAGCCGAGCAGGAAAATTAGCTTCGGATCGGCGATTCCTTCACGCGAGATCTCATCAATCATTTCCAGCAGCGTTTGGTGATGGATGGCCACCGACTCTTCCGGATGAAAGTTCGTCAGCCAGCCAAACCCATAACGCAGGGGCCCACCTTTTTCTTTCGGCTCGCGCAGATGTTGATGCGGTCCTTGCAATGCGGCCAGCGCGAATCCGGCTGGCGCGATCATCTTTGCTTCGCGCAACGCGTGCCACTTGCTCGCGCCATAACCATGCAACGCCATCAACAGCGGCGCAGGCCGCACGCCAGAAGGAACCACGTCGTAACGAAGTGTGATTTGTGCGTTGAGCGTGCGTTCGACAGCTTGAGTGCTCATCGGGTTGAGCTTATAGCATGAAAGGGAAGGGTGTCAGAACCAAGAGCGGTAGCGACCGGATCAAGACGCGTCCTTGCGTAACGACAAAGCCATCGCCTTGTGAAACGTGCTCACTGATCCGATCGCTACCGCTCCCGGTTCTGACAGGTCTTTGCATTCGTTATGAATGACAGCTAGGATGCTGCTCACGATCACATAATAAAAATGCGGGCGAGAACGCCCGTCTTCCAAACGAGGCTAATACAATGAAATTTCCGGGCGGACTAAATATTCAACAGATGATGAAGCAGGCGCAGCAGATGCAAGAGCAAATGTCGCGCGAAATGGAAGAGCTGCGCGTCGAGGCGTCCGCGGGCGGTGGCGTCGTTAACGTGACAATGAAAGGGGATCACGAGGTCATTGCACTGAAAGTCGATCCGGAACTCGTAAAAGAAAACGACGTCGAGATGCTGCAGGACATGATTATCGCCGCCGTCAACGAAGCCAACCGCAAAGTGAACGAAGCGATGAAGAGCAAGCTGGGATCGATGTTGCCGCCGGGATTAGGGAATCTTTTTTAGTTTCGAGTTTCGGGTTTCGAGTTTCGAGTAAAGGCTGGCGCCGAGGGCGAACTCGAAACTCTAAACTCGAAACCCGAAACTGCCATGCTTGACTACGCAGAGCCAGTCACGAAGTTAATCGACGAATTCAAACGTCTGCCGAGCATCGGACAGAAGTCTGCGCAGAGGCTCGCCTTTCACATTCTGCGTTCTCCGAAAGCTGATGTGGAACGCCTTGTCGCCGCGCTGCATGAAGTCAAAGAGCGCATAACGGAATGCTCAGTCTGCAATAACCTTACCGATGTAAATCCCTGCCGGTTCTGCTCTTCGGTTAGCCGCAACCGTTCGTTACTTTGTGTGATTGAACAACCATACGACTTGCTCGCCGTCGAGAAGACGCGCAGCTACAAAGGTCTGTATCACGTGCTGCACGGTTCGCTCTCGCCGATTCGTGGCATTCGCCCGAGCGATCTGCGCTTGGACAATCTGTTGTCCCGTTTGAAGCCGGAGAATAACGACGGCGTGGAAATTCAGGAAGTCATCCTCGCCACGAACCCAAACACCGAAGGTGAAGCCACTGCAAACTACATAAGCCGGTTGCTCAAACCGCTGGGCGTGCGTGTCACGCGTCTTGCAATGGGAATGCCGGTTGGAAGCGATCTTGAATATGTCGATGAAGTGACGATGGACAAAGCCCTCGCGAATCGGCATGAGATGTAAGCCCCGGAGGCAGACGGCAGCAGGCAGACGGCAGGAGGCAGACGGCAGAAAGCAGAAGGCAGAAAGCAGAAACCAGAAAGCACCGAACTGAACGCGGTCGGCGAAAATGATCAAGTCTTAGACGGGTGCAAATCGTGTTGGGTCCTTCATCATTCCGCCAAGCATCTTTCCTACTTCTTCATATCCAGAAACCAGACGGTCGTGGTTTTGTTTAGAAATGTAACCGCAGTTACAGGCGAAGTCCAACCAAACTTGTGTTTCAGTCGCTTCGCCGTCGGAATCTGTCAACTTACTCAGAAACATGTTTGGGTAACGCCGCTTGCGAAATCCCTCCGCGATGTTTGCTACAACACTTCGCGACGATCGCCGAATCTGATCTGTCAGTGAATAAGTCTCTTCGCGCGGAAAGGTTTTGGATAAGTGGAAGATCTCCATGGCCAACTCATAGGCGAGTTGATAGACCTTGAGATCCCTGTGACCTTGGAGCATGGGAGTCCTCCTTGTACCGTGGCGTTTTCTGCCTTTTGCCTTCTGCCTTTTGCCTTCTGCTGTCTGCCTTCCTGAGGTTCAGTAAACAACGTGCTCTTCCGGCACATCCTTCTTGCATTCGCGACAGTCTTCAGCCTGTTCGTAGAAGTGTTCTTCAAATTCGACGAGCGACTTAATCGAAACGC
Source organism: uncultured bacterium (assembly GCA_965653675.1). Classification (GTDB taxonomy): domain Bacteria; phylum Acidobacteriota; class Blastocatellia; order Pyrinomonadales; family Pyrinomonadaceae; genus UBA11740. The sequence goes on along the minus strand of CBFHBA010000010.1, from coordinate 28,076 downwards.
CATCCACTGTGTCGGGCGCGGAGGTGAAGCGGACGATTGCGCCGCAACCGATGATCGGCGCGCCTAACTCTCTCACCAACTTCACAGTCTCTTGAATCGCGGCGCCGCTGCGAATGATGTCGTCGACGATGATGCAAGGCAGGATGTCACCCTGGTCGACATACTGGCGAAACGATCGCTTGCCGCCCGTCTGTTCTGCCCAATAAATCTGTTGCGCGCTGAGTGCCTCGCGCACGCCGAAAGCGACGGGAATACCACCGGAGCTCGGACTGATGATGGCGACTTTGGGAAGCTGGCTGGCGATGTCGCGTTCGATACGAAACTTTCTACTCAACGCGACGGCGAGCACGCGCGCCGTGTCATAGAGACGAAACGCGAGCGGCATTTGAAAGTAATGCGCGGTATGTTTGCCGTTGGGATAAACGAAATGACCTTCACGAAACGCGCCGGTTTTGCGCAGGATCTGCATGACTTCGTCGGACTTAGGGATGAGCTGGACACTCGGTGCCGCCATTATGTTCTCCTGAAAAAGTGGTGATGAATTGCGCGACGTAGCATACATCATCCGCCGCGCTTTTCTCTAACATCGAGCGCGCGCTTAATGATCTTTTGTTGGTGGTGTGAAAGCTCTGCGGGCAGTTCGTTGATGTCGAACCATTGCGCTTTGCGAATTTCAAAGCTGCTTGGTGTGGGGTCGTTAGTTGCGGTGCACGCGAAATACAGTTCAACTTGGTGCGGCCTTTTCAGAGCGCGTGCGAAGTAAAGCTCGACATCGGCCACTTCCAATGACACCTCTTCGCGCAGTTCGCGTCGCAAAGCTTCATCAGGTTGTTCGCCTTTGTCGACAAAGCCACCCGGAATTCCCCAGCGACTGTCTGCGCGGAACTCGTGCTCAAGCAGCAAAATGCGACCTTGGCTATCGAACACAAAAGCGCCCGCCGTAACCGTGAAGCGCGTTTGTCCGAGGCGGACTATACGGCGCCGCACTGGCCCCGGCAGATAACGAAAGATCGAGCCGAAGAAACTCGCGAGCACAGGCGAAGAATAACATGGCAATTGGACCGCTTATCATTCACACCGCGCTTCAGCGCGATGAACGATGAAGTGGTCGGCGGTGGTAAACCGTTTAAAACGGTTTCCGCGTAACTTCATGCTCGCATCTACCGCGCTGAAGCGCGGTGTGATTGAAACTGCCTAAGTCTTAACGTGAGAGATTTGACGCAGTCGCCCGCCGCCTTTAAGATTCGGCACGAACTTTGGCTGTTTGAATTCAAAGACCAGTGCGATCGCCCATGTCAGCAAAAGTAACCGAAACCACCAATCAAGGCGCAGTAAACGCGGCGCCGCCAGTCCCCAAGCGCATTACGAATGCGCAGACGGTCTGTAACGAGCGCAACGAGAAAGGCAAACTCTGCAATGGTCACTTGAAGCAGTTGAAGACTGCGGGTGAACCGTCTGAAGTTCACTTGCGTGGTGATGACGTGCTGTTCAAGTGTCAGATTTGTGGAACGCTCTACATGGGTCCGCCGCTCGGTCACGTCCGCGATCCCGAGAAGCAGCGAAGGTTTGTCGAAGCTGAGCTGTCCGCGCTGTTGCAAGCTGCGGGTGGCACGCTCCCCGTCATCAAGAAAAACGAGCGCGGTGTTTATGTGATCGTGGAAGCCGAAGGCGCTGCACCTGCGCACGGCGCACCCGTGGCCAAACCTGCAGCTGCGGCTGCACCGAAACCCGCTGCGCCGAACCCGGCCACTCCCGCGAGAGTTACGGAAAACCCAACGGCGACTGAAGCAACGGCAACTGCGGTTGCGGAGAAATCAATGGCTGCTCCGCCCGCGCCGCGTGGAGAGCCGGATCGATCACTGAATCGTAGAGCGACCTACGCGGGGTTTAAGGATAGTGGGCCAGTTGCGGGAGAAACGAAGGAGCAAAAGATCGCACGGCTCGCGCAATTGGTTGAAGCCGTTAAGAAACGAACTGATGCCGGTGGGGGTCCTGCACACGCGGCCGTTACTGTCGCCGACTCTTCGCCTGCGGCTGACGAACATCGACCTGCGGCGGAGGCGCAAGCTGCAACCGGAGCAGCCTCTGCTGCGCCATTGAGCGAAGCCGCCGCTAATGCGTCACCAGTTGCCGGCGCGGAAACTCCGGCGGACCTTGCCCCTGACAGTGTGGCAGCGGCTGCGCAATCGATTGCGGCTGTTTCGTTTGTGCCCGGTGGTGAACCAAACCGATCGCTGAATCGAAGAGGAACTTACGCTGGCGTGGCTGATACTGGACCGGTGCCGGGAGAAACTCAAGAACAGAAGATCGCGCGACTCGCTGCGCTCGTCGAAGCGGTGAAACAAAGAAACGCCGGCGGCTAATCGATCTGTCGCACGGTCAAACCTTCACGCGCAACCTTCCAAGTCAAAACTTCTGCGCCAGCTTCGGCCGCTAACGCCTGCTCCAATTCCGCTTTGCGTTCAGGAGTGCAAAGGAACGCGATGCAGCCACCGCCTCCCGCGCCGCAAATCTTCGCGCCTTCCGCGCCGTTCGCGAAAGCTTTTTCAACCAAGGCGTCCATCGTCGGCGTGGTGATGCCCGGCGCCAGACGTTTGCGATTTGGGTAAGCGGCGCGCATCACACTGCCAACCTCATTCCAATCGTTTGCCAAAAGCGCCGTGCGGATTTGCGCTGCCGCATCCCGAATCCGTTCAAAAATCTCGAACAGTTCCGGATCGCCATCAATGTGACGTTTGAAAATGTCCCAGTTATTGATTCCCGAATTGCGCGGCTCGCCGGTGTAACAAATCACAAAGCGGCGTTCGATTTCCGCTGGATCAACTTGCAGATGCTCACGCTCGATGCCGTCAGCGCGAAAGATGATTGACGATGCCGACCCATAAAATGCGGGATAGTAATCCTGAAATCCGGCGGGAACTTTAATCACGGTGGTTTCGATATTCGCGGCGATGGTGATGAATTTGCGCGCATCGTAGCGATTTCCGGCGAGACGATTCAGCGCGCCAATTAGCGCAATCGCAAGCGCCGAAGAGCCAGAGATGCCTGCGCCCGCCGGCGCTTCGCTGTGCGTCACCAAATGAAAGCCAGTCGTCGGCCGAAAGAAATGGACCATCTTCGAAACGATCTCGAGACGCGCGTCATCCCAGAGCTCATCGATATGATCGACGCTCGATTCTATCCTGACCCCTCGGTCGCGCGACTCCAGAATAATTGTATGGTCGGTGCGCGTTTCAATGCGCGCTGACGCACGCAGCGACAAAGCAAAATTGACTGTGGTAGCACCTGGATGAAAAAGATAAATTGGCCAGAGGTCGATTGTTCCTCCGGCCAGATCGACCCGCGTCGGGGCAGATGATTCGATGATCATTTGTTCGTTAACGACTCAGTTTCAGAAGAATCAGACTTGCTGGCGCGGTCGGCCGACTTTAAGTGGATTGTTTCTTTGAACTCTTGCTTGATTTCTTTTAGGCCCAGGATCGCGACTTGTTCGAACTCCTGCAAACGCTCTGGCATGACCGCTTCAACCTTCTTCGACAGTCTAAGTCTCTTTGATGGATAAACGACAGCAACCACCACGATCACGACGACCAGCAGAATCTTGCTGAAGCGACGAAAGTCAACAATCAAGTTGGTCACCGCGCTGCTAAAGAAATAGCCAAAGCCGCTGAGGATACAGACCCATACAAAACAGCTGGCGGTCGAAAGCAGCAGAAAGCGGAAATAGGCCATCTGGCTCGCGCCGTAAAAAATGCACGACGCCCACCGCAGTCCCCAAATGTACTTCGTCAAAAAAATCGAGAGCGTGCCGAAGCGATTTGTCAGCCGCTCGACGCGCGGATGTGCCCGCCGATAAAAGCGCGCATTCCGCACCGTCTGGGCAAATCCGCGGCCGGCGGCGTAGGCGAGATTGTCTGCAGCGACGCCGCCGAGCGTCCCCCAAATCAGCAGTCGCGGAAAACTATAGTCTCCAAAAAAATTGCTGTGCGCGAGCACCCCGGCAAGCAGCAGGGTGATATCGCCTTCAAGTATGACCAGAAAGAAAACGCCGTACAGTCCGTAGAATTCGATGATGTGAGACAGAAACTGAAGGCTGGTCATAAAACAGTAGGCAGTAGGCAGTAAGCAGGAGGCAGCAGAATTATTCTGCGTAGTTCAGTACAGGCGGCGTTGCTTCTTTCCTGCCTTCTGCCGTCTGCTTACTGCCTACTGCTCCTCGGTTTCCTCCTCATGTGGGGGTTTGACGACCAGCACAGGGCAACCGGCATGGCGCACAACTGCTTCAGCTGTAGAGCCGAAAATCATGCGGCCAAGTCCGGTGCGGCCGTGAGATGAGATCACAATCAAATCGACTTCACGTTCCGCGGCGACACGCACTATTTCAGCGGCCGCGTCACCATGCACGATCACTTCCTCAAGTTTTAATCCCGAGCACTCTTCACATTCCGCGAGTTTAGGCAGTTGGCGTTCGGCGGAGTCTTCTAATTGATCACTTATGTCCGCAATCGGCATTGGCTCTGCCAGGCCAGTGTAGCCGACAGCCGGCACCACAGGCTCGACAACATGCACGCAGATAATCGTCGCGCTGGTGGCACGGGCGATCGAAGCGGCATAGGGCAACGCGAAATTTGCACAGCCACTGAAATCAGTCGGCAGCAAAATTTTTTTGAGCTGGGGAAACTCAGCCGCGCGTTCGTTTGCCTTTGACATTTGAATTCGCGGGCATTCTACACGCACCAGACGCAGTTTGACAGTCCCCTACTGCTCGCTTAAGATCGCCGCGAAATTCCTGCCCAGTAAATCGACTTCTGCGAAAGGCGTCTGCCCATGCCTGCGTCCCCGATTAAATTTTTTGCTGGAGTTGACATAACGCGTACCGCAATGCGCGCGGCAGTTGTGGCGCCAGACAACACAGTCGTTGCCAAACGGGAATCGACTTTCCAGCCTGACAGCTTTACGGATGACCTGGCGGCGCTTGTTTCCAGCCTGCGCGAGACCGGCGAAATCGCGCGCGTGGGTTTGGCCATTCCGGGGCTTGTTAATCGTGAGACCGATCGAGTCCTCGTTTCGACAGGCTTGCCATCGTTTGTGCGTGCGAATCTTCATCACGATTTAATGAAGGCGACGGGCTCGCGGTTGGAGCTCGAGAATGACGCTAACGCGGCTGCGTACGCCGAGTGCAAACTTGGCGCGGCGCGCGATGTTCAGGATTTCTTTTATGTTCATATTGGTGATTCGGTCGGCGGCGCGTTCATCCTGCAGGGCAAACTTTGGACGGGCGCATCCGGATGCGCCGGAGAAGTGGGCCACACCACAATTAATGCCGATGGCAATCAGTGCGAATGCGGCAACGTCGGTTGTTTGGAGACAGTGGCCTCAGGTCCAAACATTGTGCGTCGCGCACGTGAGCGACTGAATCGCGATTCGACTTCTTCACTTTCACGGCTGGCGGCGACCGACGACTTCACCGCGGAGGATCTCGCCCGCGAGGCCACAAACGGCGACGACTTTTCGATCATGATGATCGAACGAACCGGTCGCTACATCGGTACGGCAGTGGCGAGCATCATCAATTTGTTAAGTCCCGCGCGCATCGTTTTAGGCGGCGCCGTGGTTGAGGCTGGCGATTTGATTCTGAATTCGATTATCCAAGAGGCAGGAAAGAGATCGTTTCAACAATGCTTCGATTCGACCCAGATCGTCACTGCGGCGTTGGGAGCCGATGGAGTGGCGATTGGCGCGGCGCTCCTGGCGCGCGACGCTTAATTCCGTTCACGATCGCTGAAGTTGAACCCACAGCCAGGCGTTCCGCAAGTGAAATAAAACCGTCATCGCGATCACCGCGGTCTCGATCAACAGAAGCATCACCACGGGCGCCCATTTCCTTTTTGCGTGGAAGATTCGCGGCAGCGGAACAAAAGCACTCACGAGCAGGGCCAGAATACTGATCGCGCCGACTAACATCGTCATCATCGACAAAAGGGCAACCTGACGAGCGACTTCGACCACACCACGCGGCAAGCGGCCGAATATCACACCGAGTATCAGTGACTGCGCCTCCCACAACAACAGCATTGGCACTAGACCAATCAGGCCAATAATCAGGAAATAACATGCTGATGGTGTGGCCGTAGTAACGGTGGTGAACATCCGGACCAGCCCGATGGCGACACCGGCGAAACCGATGATGACACCAAGATAAAGAGTGATGACGATCGGGAAGTTAGCTTCCCGAATAGCGCCCGAGACAGCGCCAATCCCCGCCGCTTCAGCGTTCCGCATCGCGCGAAAGACATTAATCAACATGAGCGCACTGATTGCTGCGCCAAGTGCAGGCAATGCATATGAGAGTGTCGGCACGATGCGCGCGAGAATGCTCACGCGCGTCGGTCGGCTTGGAAGTTGAGTATCGGGCGTCATTCTATGGATTCGGTGTCGTCGCGGCGGGCATTCTGAACTTAGCATCGTCGACCGGCACGTTCACCTTGACTTCAGTAAACGTTCGCGCCGAAGTCGGATTACCAGCTTCGGTTGTGGCAGAACGTCCGACGAAAGCGAACTTCACTCCGTCAACGTCACGATAATCTTCGAAGTCGACCTGATCCGGGATCAGACCGATGATGGTAGTCAGGGATGTCATGCGTCGCAGAAGCAAGCCCGTGGTTGCATCAAAATACAGACGCATCCGACGTCCGTCCGTCGTCTGCCCGTCGACGACATACACGTCTTTATCGTTCAGCTTGTCCTTTCGAACTCTTGGCGGCCGAGCGTATTGATCTTTTAGATTGATGAAACTGAAGAGACTGTTAGCGGCGCGATAGTTCGCCAACTCACTGCCTGTAATCTCGCGCACTCCGCGGGCGGTCTTTTCCCACGCAGTCTTGCCATCGAATCCGCGTTCAAGTGATCCCTGCGGCGTCGTTACGAGCAGGTGAAACTTGTCTGGGCCCGATTGTTCGAGTTCGAACTGAAATGAGTTTCCGTTCGCTTGCGTAATCGTACCTTTCGCCTGCCGGGACGAGAGTTTTCCAATCGCTGCGGGACCACCTATCGCCGTGATGTACTTGTTGAAAATGTTATCGGCGGTCGGCAATGCCGGAGTAGCCGCTGGTGATGCTTGGGGTGCCGCGCCCGGAGTTGCTGCGCCGGAGGCGCCCACTGCCGCATTCGTCGGCGGAGGCGAAGGCACCGGCAAAGGCAAAGTCGGAACTGATTGCGGACTGGTCCGTCCGCGATGACACGTATAACAAGCGATGGGATCCAACTTAAGACCGGCGAGTGTTTTGTTCGTATCGAGCACGAGCCTGATCATTTCACGCGCCGTGTTCTTTTCGGGCTTCGCATCCGAAGCGTAGTCCCACTGGCCATTGTTGTTGACGTGGCACAAATTGCAACGTCGTCCAAGCGAAGACGCGAAGTAGTTCATCACGGGAATGAACTGCGACACAGGTAGATCGCCGAGCAGCTTTACGTTTTTCTCACGGCCTTCCTGAGCAATCGTTTTCTCTTGCGTAGCCCCAGGCGTTTGCGCGGTTTGCGGCATTCCCAGAGCTGAATACAGAGCTGCAAATTTGTTCTGATCGGCAGAAACCCTTTGCGGGCGCTGGCTGGTAATGACAATCAAGACGCAGGCAGAAGCCAGCGCCACGACGACGAATCTTAGGATGGCAAGTTTCATTTTCGCTCCGATGTCCTTTGCACAATCAACGAACGAGAGTTTTACTGGGAAGACTAATGGCACGCAGTTATAGATGAAACATCCTTATGATGCAACGGGGAAAGGGCCTCTAAAAATTTGATTTGTTCTCTGCATACCTCTGCGGTTAATTAAAGGGATAACCGCACGCTCTCAGAGCAAAGAACGCAGAGGGGCACAGAGATATTCAACTAGGGTCGATGATTGGCCTCAGGGCGAAAACGGGCAAAAAACCCGGCGGCAACCGGGTGTTTTGGCGGGTTCGATTGCGGTGGCTTTATGTTTGGCGTCACGCTGTCGCCACGAACTATTCTTTCTGCGCGTGATTGGCCTTGGCTTTCGTAAGCACGTCCAGCGACTGATAAATCTGCAAATATATTTGTGTTTCGCGCGGAATCAAAGATCGCCAACCTGCGCCGCCGCGACGAATGTAACCAGGAATCTTGGCCGCGTTTGAATTGTAACCGGCAGCCATCAACTCGGTCGGCGTAATCTGCTTTTCGCTTAGCGCTGTCATGACGTCTTCGTTCGCCACCAGGTCGTTCCAGGTGTCCTGCATGTAGAGCAGCATGGCTTCGAGCGCATTGCCATGATTGCGCATGCCCGCCACAAAGTCAGGATTCAGCCCGACGCCGGGATGACGCTGACGCATCAGATTGTAAGTCCACGCAATCATCTGCACCATGCCACCGGCGCCTGCCGAGCTCACTGAATACCGGTAGGTATCGAGTTCATTCAGCGCGTACAGCGAGTAGATCTCATCGTAGAGAGCAATCCGATTTTCGTTCCGAAATCGATCGTGATCGACATGCTCGACGATGCAGAGACGTTTCGCGATTTCCACCAAATTTGCAGCAACCGGAAATCCTTTGTCTTTCAAACGCTTGGCGGCTAGGTCCACCATCGAGTTTACATAGACTTGTCCGGACTTCGTCAGATCGTTGCTCAACAAGGCGGGGTGCGCCGAGGTGTAGTACGCCATCTCACGAAATGCGCGGATTCGATCAATCGTAAATTCCACCACGACCGGCATCAGGGAACGATTCTTATCGTCGAAGATCGTCAGCGCCGTGTTGACGCCATTGGCTCGGATCACGCGAATCGTGACTGGCAGCAGGCCGTCAATTGAGACTGCAGGGATCTCAGACCCTTTGGTCAAAAACATCTCTTTCGAGATCTGAAACAAGTGGATGTGCGAATTGTCCGGCACCATCGCGGCGACGGTTACTGTGTCGATTACAGGTGTCGCCAACGCCGTCGGATGCGGCCGCGTTTTCAGCAAGCGCTCAGCTTCTTCGATGCGCTGGTGAATCTTGGTCGGAGACAACCGGTTCGAAGGAGTGTCGCGCGCCACCGTGGGTTGCGGCACAGGACTCTTCTTTTCAATTTCAGTCGTGCGCGGAGGCGCTTGTGGCTCCTGCGTCCTGACTTGGGCTGTCGCGATCTGTTTGGCTGGCCCCTGTGTGACGGTGCGCGGGCGCGTGATCGGTTCTTGTTTTTGCGCGAACGCGTTCAGAACGAACACGAATACGAGGGTTATGAGAATTGGGGCTGAAGGCTTCTTCATGATTGCAGAACGGGGGGTGCTGACTTCGCAGTAGCGAAGCTGGAAATCAGATTCGCCCAAATCAAAGTTGGTTGTCAATGATTTTCAGGGAAAGAGAGGCTCCGTTACCAAAACCAATCTGGGATCGAGGCCTCGATTCGGTTGCGAGAGTCAGCGGTCGTGGTCCTGTAGCAGCGATTTGAGTCGCGCAACCTCTTCTTTTAATTCCTTTACGTCTTCTCGAAGATGCGGCACGCGACCAAGATGCGCGTTCAGACGCTTGTACTCGTCAAGCGGTTGGATCGGGATTCCCCACCAAACTCCGGGTCGCACGATCTTACCGGGCAAGATGCCGGCCTTTGATCCGATGACTGCGCCGCTCTGCACGTGGATGTGATCGCCGAAACCCACTTGTCCGCCGATCACGCAATCATTTTCAATGGTGACGCTGCCGCTGATTCCAGTCTGCGCCGCGATCACCACGCGCTCGCCAATATCGCAGTTGTGCCCAATATGCACCATGTTGTCGAGCTTTGTACCTTTTCCAATCCTGGTGCGGCCAAGCGCGCCCCGATCGATAGTTGTATTCGCGCCGATCTCAACGTCGTCTTCGATCACAACCGTCCCAATCTGGGGAAACTTGTGATAGCCCATGTCGCCGCGCACATATCCAAAGCCATCGGCGCCGATGACTACACCAGCATGGAGAATCACTCGATCACCGATGGTGACCCCATCCTCAATGAAGACATTTGGATGGAGAACGGAGTCAGTTCCAATCGTCACGTCGTCGCCGATTTTGGCGCCGGCGCGAATTTGAGTTCCGGAACCGACGCGCGAGTTCTCGCCAACGCATACAAAAGCTCCGACGAAAACTTGCAGCGCGACATCAGCAGTATCCGCAATCACTGCTGAGGAATGAATTTCAGGCGGACGTTGCTTCGGCGGATGGAGAACCTCAGCGACCAACGCAAAGGCAAGCTTCGGATTCTTTACCTGTAACTGGCACGGAAGGTCTAACGTAGAATCTGTAAGAACAATAATGCATGACGCTTTGCTCTTCGCGGCAGCTTCGAAAAATTTCGCGTCGTCAACATAGGCGATGTCGCCGGCAGTCGCCGATTCGAGACTGGCGACGCGATTAACTTCGACTTCGCCGTTTCCGACGATGGAGGCATCTATCAATTGCGCCAGCTCTGAAATCTTTTTTGCCATCGATTGCGGACGGCGATAGTACAACGGTGAGACAATCGAAGGCGAATTTTTGCGGGCGCAAATGGCTCTGTAAGGGTGCGATTTGCGCTGAAATTCGATGGATCGAGACCTTTTGTCTTGCCTTGAGCGCAATGGCAAACTATCATGACGAGTGTCGCCGGCACTCATTTTCACAAGATTGCGGCGGGAAATATTAGGATTGCAGCTACTGGTAACCCGGGCGCGTGTAATTGCGTCTGTACGTTAGCGAGGAGAAGTTTTAATTGTTTAGTGATCAATTTCGCCGCGGCGAGTCCGACGCCGGCAAGGCTCCTAATGTGACCGGATCGAAAATCGTCTCGACTTTATCGGATGTCGCCTGGAAGGCATTCCAATCAATAAATCGGCGCCTGCCGGAAGGCGAGGCCATTCGGCCCAATTGGGCACCCGGGCCGCTCCTTAAGTCCTACGAACGCACCGCGCCGCCCCTGGGTTTTCCCCGAGAAACAGATTCGCTTTGTCCCCGCTGTGTAACAGAAGTGCGTAACGCAGTGATTTCAGGCGAGACGCCGCTTGAAACTTTGATGGATTCTCACCCGGGCGAAATCAAGGCAGACATTCTTGAAGAGAATGGTCAGGTCATCATGCGCAAGACTTGCCCAAAACACGGCGAGTTTGAAGACGTGATGTCGACGGATCCGGCGTTCCTCGAACGAATCGAATCGCTCTTTTTTGGACGTGACTTTCGCGCGGCTGAAGATGCGAACGTTCACCGCCACGGAACTTCAACGATCAAGTTTGGGCGCGGGGCGGTGCTGACAGTCGATCTGACTAACCGCTGCAACATGATGTGCAATCCGTGCTTCATGGATGCAAATCAAGTTGGCTATGTGCATGAGCCGACCTTCGAAGATACAAAGGCGATTCTCGATCGCGCAGTTTCGTTCAAACCAAAGCGGCAGGTCATCATTCTCTTCTCAGGTGGTGAACCAACGCTATCGCCTTACTATCTCGACGCAGTCGCCTACGCCAAGAAGATCGGCTTCTACCGCATTCTGGCTGCGACTAATGGAATTCGGTTCGCTGAAGACCTTGAATTCTGCAAGCAAGCCAAGGCTGCCGGACAGCACGGCGTCTACCTGCAATTCGACGGCGTTGGGGAAGAGAAGAACAAGCATCGTGGCGTCGGTAATTTGTTCGATGTGAAGGTGCGAGCGATCGAGAACCTTGCGAAGGTTGGTATCAAAGTGACGCTCGTCGTCACGATCGTCAATAGCATCAACAACGACGCGATCGGTCAAATCGTGGAGTTTGCGGCAAAGAATATCGATAAGGTTCAGACGATCGCATTTCAACCGGTTTCATTCACCGGCCGTGATGAAGACATCTCGGATGATCTGCGCACGAAGTGGCGTTATACGCTGGCGGGGATGACGCATGATTTGAAAGATCAACTCGGGGGCCGTTTGCAGCCGCTGCGCGATTGGTTCCCGCTGTCATCTTACTCAGCCTTCACTTCGGTGATGGACATGTTACAAGGCGCAGACGCGCCGTGGGGCTGGTCGTCATGCAATTGCCACCCGAACTGTGGCATCTTCACACTTGCAGTGGTGAACAAGCAGACTGGTGACTTCCGCTCGCTGTTCGAGTTCTTCAACTATGAGCAGTTTATGAAGGACGTCGCGGTGATTACCGACACGGCGCGCGGCCAGAAGCTTTCGTATGCGCAGCTCGCAATGGCCATCATGCGGAACTACGACGCGAGCAAAGCGCCGGAAGGATTTCCGATTTCGCAGATCGTCAATCTCTTTAAACCGTCGTCGACCAATTCAAACTCTGATCGCAATGATCGGATGACGAGCGCCGGCCAGGACAGCACGAGCGATAACTGGCGCGTGCTGTGCGTCGAAGGCATGTGGTTTCAGGACCTCTTCAATTACGATTTCCGCCGCACAGAAATGTGCGTAATTCCGTACGGCACGCAGGAAGGCGAGATTTCATTCTGCGCTTACAACACCGGCGTCGGCTGGCGGCAAATCATCGAGAACATGCACAAGACCGCGAACCTCGCCGATTGGTACAAAGAGAATGAGCGGCACGCGGTCTATGCCGCCGGTCACAACGTGCCGAACATCTCGAAGAAGCACTCGCTGAGTTTGCCGATCGTGCAGTCAATCATCGATCGCGATGAAATAACGCAGCCAGCTTTTACGCCATACCTCATTCAGGAAGAAGAAGCCGAGACAGTCTCGGTCTAAACTCCTTTTGCACCGTTTTTGAGAAAGAGCAGCTTTGTCGCTGCTCTTTTTGTCCCGGAACTCTGCTTGCACTTGCCGAAGCTGCATTTGAACTCTCCGAGGAGGTGCACTCAAGGTGAAACAACTCGTTTTTGCCGCATTCTTTTCAATTTGTGTCGGCGCAACAGCCTTCGCGCAAACAGGCAACGCGCCATTAAACGCAGCAAATTCTGTCCAACCGTCGTCGCGGGCCGCTTACGCCTCGGCGCCGCCTCAAGCTTCTGCGCGCGAAGTGAAGATTCCCGCCGGCACCGCGATCGATATCGAGGCTAGTAATGTCGTTAGTTCACTCGAGGCGCAGACAGGCGATCTTTTAACTTTCAGGGTGCTAATCCCAGTGAAAGTGGATGACGCGATCGTCATCGACAAGAAGGCCATAGTCACGGCCCGTCTGGTTAAGGCCAAACGCGCCGGTCACTGGGGAAAAGCCGGTAAGTTAGTCTGGACAATGCAGGATGTCGTGGCCGTGGATTTGACGCGTGTGGCGCTAATGGCAAATCCCGATTTTCCCGGCGGGCAACAGGGACTGACCGGTCAAAGTCATGGTGGGGAGGTCGCAACGAAAACCGTTGCAATTGGTGCGTTGCTGGCCCCGACGATTGTGTTGGCGCCCTTGGCGCTGATGCAGGGATTCAAACGAGGCGAGCAAGCGGTGCTGCCCGAAGGCAAGCGCTTAGTTGTTTATGTTCAGAAGGAAACGATCGTGCGCGTGCCCGTGGAAATAGCCACCAAGTAACACGCGGGGCTGAACACAAAAAAAGGCGCGACCATTTCTGGCCGCGCCGAATCACTTCAGCAGAAGGAACCTTAACGTTACGGCACTGGCGGCGCCGCGCCCTGCGGTACGACCCACAACTCAATCAACCAGTTATCGCGCGCCGCTCCAATTTTCACTGTGAAGCGGCTGGGGTCGATGCCGCGCGAGTTGACCAGATAATCGGAAATTCGTTCCGCGCGTTGCTGCGCCTCGTTTGATTTCGCTTTGCGCGCCGGGTAGACGATGATGTAACCCTGTCGACCGGGCTCGCTTTGTAATTCAATCGCATAGTTATCCAGCCGCGCCTTCTCATCGTTGCGCGCGATATCGTAGTACTCATCAAACTTCTTCGAGATCTCTTCGATCGGCAATGACACTGAGCAGCTTGCCGGGCACGGAATCCCGTAACCAGCCACATCGACGTTCGCCGTGATCGTTTGACCGGCCAGACCGGTAGTATCAACGGTGATGCTGGATGTGCCCTGACCACTAACGATGTGGCCGTTGGTGACTGTCCAATTGTAAGTTGGCGCAACGCCAGGCGTGCCGCCGCTGAGGCTTGCAGTGAAAGTCACCGGCGCCTTTTCAGTCGCGTGTTCCGGGCAGGAAAGTCTGACTTCCGGACATGCAGGTGGCGCAGGCGGTGGCGGGGGACAGTCGAGCACGATCACCCCGACCGACGCGAACGCCGCGCAATCAGCATCGCCCTCATCAACATCGGTGACCGCGTGGTAAGTTCCCGGTCGAGCACCCGTCAGATCCCATGTCGTAGTTGCGCCTTTGCCCGTCAACGTGCCGCCGTCAACAGTCCAACGATAACGGAGTGCGTTGCCGCCAGCGGACGTCGCGTGGGCAAGAAGCTGCACAGTCGCAGGGTGGCCTTGGCAGACGCGAACGACGTTGGGCTCAGCCGTGAGCGCCAGAGTGGGCGGCCCTGATACGACTGTGTGAACGCTTCTTTGGGCTTGCGTTGAGACTCGTCGCTACGAGAAGGACGACAGCCGCCAGAAGGAGAACGCGCCACAGGCTATTGCTAATTCTCATCGGTTACCTTTGGAGATGGGCAGCGGGAGCCGCGCCGTATTAAAGACTGCATACTCTGAGTTCAGAAACCATGAGCAAATAAAAGGCGAAATCGTCGCCGCTTTCCACGCCAAATACGGGGAAATGGTCAATTTTCGATGTCCTTTTCTACTCGATCCCTCTGACAATTCTGTTACAGTCTCAGTCATGCCACAGCTAAGAGTGCGCGTGCCGGCGCGGTCGAAAAGCTACGACATACAAATCGGCAGTCGATTGTTACAAATGCTGGGGAACAAGGTCCGCGCGGCCGTCGGATCGGGAGCGCGCAGGGCCGCGCTGATCACAAACAAAACTGTTTTCAAACTTTATGGAGAGGGCGCGACCGAAAGTTTGCAGCGGGCGGGACTGTCTGTCAACCATTGGTTAATGGGTGACGGCGAGCAACACAAGTCATTTCGCAGTTTGCGACACGCCGTTGAGTTTTTGAGTGACGCAGGCCTGGAACGTAGCGACGTTGTCATTGCGCTCGGCGGAGGCGTTGTTGGAGATCTGGCTGGTTTCGCCGCGAGCATCTACTTGCGCGGCATCGCATTCGTGCAGGTGCCGACCACGCTGTTGGCGCAAATCGACTCTTCTGTCGGCGGCAAGACGGGAATCAATCTTCCTTCGGGAAAAAATCGAGTCGGTGCATTTCATCAGCCACGATTGGTGGTGATCGACGTCGACACACTCAACACACTTCCACCGCGCGAACTGACTTCGGGCTTTTGTGAGATGGTCAAACAAGGAGCCATTGGCGATCGCAAATTGTTCAGTCGAACCGTCCATCTACTGCAACAGATGAGCGCACATGGCTCGATGTTCCTGGAAAGAAAAGAATCACAAACTGATCTCTGTGGCGCTATTGCCGCACACTGTCGTTTCAAAGCCAAAGTTGTCGCCCATGACGAGCGAGAGGCCATCGAACGCACCGACGCTCGATCGCGGCGGATACTAAATTTTGGTCATACCACAGCCCACGCGCTCGAAAAAGTCACGAACTATCAGCATTTTAGACATGGCGAGGCGGTCGGCTACGGAATGCTGGTCGCCGGCGAACTTTCAAAAAGTCTAGGCAGGCTACCTGCCGACGCGCTAGAATCGTTACGCGAGGCGGTCACGCTTTGTGGACCGCTCCCACGCGCAGACGGTCTTTCGGTCGCCGAGATAGTTGCGGCAATGACCGCCGACAAGAAAGCGGTCGAAGGCAAACTCAAATGGGTCCTGCTTGACGACATCGGTCAACCGCGGATTGTCGATTCAGACGAGGTCAAACCTAAAACTCTCCGCGAAGCATTAGCGGCAGGTCTCGCAAGATTATGAAGAATCAAACACTCCTCGGAAATCGATCTGAACGGGGCGGCGCCCAACTCAAGCTCATCATCTTTATCGCGGTAGTAGCGATTGTCGCCTACGCTGCGTACATGTACATTCCCGTTGCTGTCGATGCGTATTACTTCAAGGACGCAATGCAAAACAAAGTGAACCTCGCAGCTGCGCAGGGTTACGACACCGCTTGGATCGCCGAGCAAGTTTCCAAGAGCAAGGGTGAATTTAATGTGCCGGACGATGCCGTGATTACTCCTTCGCAAAACGAAGGGCGTATGCAATGCCGCGTGCAATTCAGTCGTCCCATTTCATTTCCCGGCTTCACCTACAACTACGACTTCGATTACACGGCCCAGAGCACCAGTTTTCTGACTGTCAAATAGTTCGTCTCGCGCGCAGACAAACCTTTACTTGTTCGCGCGAAGTTGATAAAACGCGCGGCCATGGCAGGTACAAGTGCGCCCAAGCTGGTTCGCGGTCTTACCCTGGTCGACGGCACGATGATCGTGATTGGCTCGATGATCGGATCGGGCATCTTCATCACGTCGGCCGAGAGCTCGAGGTTAATCGGTTCACCCGGGTGGTTGCTGGTCGCGTGGGCTTTGGCAGGCGTGATGACTGTGACCGGCGCCTTGTGCTGCGCGGAACTCGCCGCGATGATGCCACGCGCCGGTGGACCGTACGTGTTTCTACGGGAGGCATACAGCCCCGGCACCGGGTTTCTTTTCGGGTGGTCGCTGTTTCTCGTTATTCAAACCGGCACCATCGCAGCCGTCGCAGTCGCCTTCGCGAACTTCACCGGCGTTCTGATTAAGGGAATAGACAGCAACAATTATTTAATTGGGCCACGACGCCTCGGAAGTTACGCGATTGGTCTTTCAACCGCGCAGCTCGTCGCGATTGCCATGATTGTTATCTTGACGATCACGAACATGCGCGGACTGAAAACCGGAAAGTTCATTCAGAACAGCTTTACGTTCACCAAAACGGCCGCGTTGTTCGGATTGATCGTGCTCGGGTTAATTCTGGGTTGGAATCACGCGAGCGCGGCTTACACTTCGGCGTGGTGGAATTCGTGGGCCAACGGTTGGAATCCGCAGACGGTGCAGCCCGGTTTGGCATTGGCTGGCGGATTAGCTCTCGTCCTGATGCTGGGTCGAGCGATGACGGGGCCACTGTTCGCGCAGTCGGCGTGGAACAATGTGACGTTCACTGGTGGCGAGATTCAGAATCCCGGCCGAAACCTGCCGCTCTCTTTGCTGATCGGATGCGGTGTCGTCGTCGGTTTGTATCTTTTGGCGAACGTGGCATACGTCGTGACGTTGCCGCTGACGTCTCTCCAAAACGCCCCACAGGGCCGCGTCGCCGCATCAGTGATGCAAACAATTTTTGGCCCGCGCGGCGCGGTCATCATGGCGGCTGCGATCATGATTTCAACGTTCGGATGCAACAACGGCTTGATTCTGGCCGGAGCCCGTGTGTATTACGCGATGGCGCGCGATGGTCTTTTCTTCAAGCGCGTGGCCAAAATCAACAATCATCATGTCCCGGGGATCGCGCTGATTGCGCAGTGCGTTTGGGCGTGCTTGTTGACGCTGCCGCGTATAGTCACAACCGATCCGAAGACTGGAGCCGTTACCTACACAAATGTCTACACACAGCTTCTCGAGTACATTATTCCGGCGGATTTGATCTTTTACGCGCTGATGGTCGGTGCGGTCTTTCTCATGCGCCGCAAAGCACCTAATCTCGAACGGCCATATCGCACCTTCGGTTATCCGATCGTACCGCTCGTTTACATAGTCCTGGCGAGTCTCCTGATCCTCGATCTCAGTTATCTGGCATGGCGCACGTCCGGGATCGGCTGTCTCATCGTTATCACAGGAATTCCTGCTTATCTAATCTGGCGGCGCACGGCCCTAATGAATGCCGAGACTGTTGTGCCTGACGCTCCGGCGGCGAAAGAACTTGCGTGATGTTTCGGGAGACGTTATACGCGTGCCGGTGAAGTAGCGAAAGCTTTCAATTGGACGAGTGCGGGCGGCGCTTCCGCGAGCCAGGTGGTGGGGCAGACGCCGCAGCGCGTGCATTGATTAACGGAAGGACAAGGCGCGGTTGATTGAGCTTCGTGGGCACGTTTGTGCTCACGCTCCATAAACGGTCGACCCATTCCGGCGTCGACAATCTCCCACGGCAGCATCTCATCATGTGAACGTATGCGACCGGTGTGAAACAACGGATCAATTCCGGTCTCACGCAACGCGGCTTTCAAATCGCCATTCAGACGCGCCATCGCTTCGATCACCGGCGCGATTCGTCGATCGCCTGACGAAAAGAGCGCCTGCTCGTGGGCAATGCGCGCCGACATCGCGCGAACTTCCACGTTCGGAATGCGCGCGAGGTTCTTGCAAACCCACTTCAGACGCCGCTTCAATTCTTTCTCTTCGCAAAGCGCTTCCCACTGAAACGGCGTGTTGGGCTTCGGGACGAAACCGTTCAGCGATGGAATGATCTTGCCAACGCGACCGAACCGTTTGCCTGCTTCGAGCATGCGATCCTTGATGCGCTCGACGAGCTTAATCATTTCAACCAGGTCGTCGTCTGTTTCGGTCGGCAATCCGACCATCAAATAGAGCTTGATTGTCAGCATGCCGCGATCGAAGACTGCGCCGCAAATGTCCACGATCTCATCATTCGTTAAATTCTTGTTGATGACGCGCCGCAAGCGATCCGATCCGGTCTCGGGAGCTACGGCAATTTGCTGATCGCGAGACTCAACGAGTGCATCGAGCAGCTCGTCTGAGATTTGATCGAGCCGCAAAGACGAAACAGAGATGCGATAGTCCATCGCGCGCAGACCGCTCAGGATCTCGCTAATCTCCGGGTGGTCGCAGACGGCCGTTGAAACCAGTCCAATCTTGTCCGTCTTTGTCCGCCAGGCTTTTGCTTTCGCGAGAATATCGCGCGCAGGAACTACGCGCGGTGGCCAGTAATTGTAACCGGCCCAGCAGAAGCGACAGCCTTGTGAACAGCCGCGCGAAATCTCGACGAGGAACCGGTCCCCCATCTCGGCTTGCGGCGCAAAGATGCTCGTCGACGGCGCGAAGACTTCATCGCGCTTGAGCTGTGCGACGATTTCTGTTTGACCACGACGCATCGCGCGACGCAGTGAACCCTCTTTTGGATTTTCCGCAGAGATCGCGCGACCGACACGCGCCGGCACGCCTTCTTCCGTCGGCGTATAGGTATTCACGGTTCCATCTTCGTTGTAGCTGACGAAATAGAGCGATGGAATATAAAACCCGCGCCCTTCGCGGGCCAATGACAGCAACAATTCTTCTTTTGAATCGTTTTCGAGGACTGCGTCAACTAGTTTCGGCCCAAGAACCTCGCCTTCACCCACGCCAATCACATCGGTGAACTCCGCAATCGGCTCGGGATTAAGAAACGATGCAGCACCGCCCATAACGATGAGCGGATCATATTCCGTTCGATCCTTTGACCACAGCGGCACACCACTCATCTGTAGCATGCGCACCATGTTGACGTAGTCGGTCTCGAACGAAATCGAAAAGGCGATTACATCAAAGTCGCGAACTGGAGTCTGTGATTCGAGGGAGAGCAGCGAAGTCCCGAGGCGGTTGTACTCGGCTAGTTCATTAATGGTGCTACCAGGCCGGCTGAGCTTCGGATCATAGCCAGAACTCTTCCGCGAGAACTCCGTGTCAGAAGCCCGACCGTCAGGGAGGGCACTCTTGCGAACCGAGCCCTTGCTAACGCGGGGGCTTCTGACACGTTCGCTTGCCGACGATCCCTCGTCGATCTGAAGATGCTTGTTATTGTCCGGCAGGAAGACTCGCTCGCAGGAAACTTCCGGAATGTTATTGAAGAGTTCATACATCGCCTGAAAGCCGAGGTTTGCCATCCCGATCGAATAGACGTTCGGGTAGCAGAGCGCGATGCGCAGTTGCGCGCTGCGCTTCAGCACCCAGCCGTCTTCGCCGGCGAGTTTTCGTCTGTAGCTTTCGACGATCTTCTTCATAGACAGGAACTCTCTGTGCCTCTGTGAAGTCTCAGTGCCTCTGTGGTTGACTTACTCGTGAACACATTCACCACAGAGACACAGAGTTCGCACCAAGACACCGAGGGCGAATTTAGTTATGTTGCACGGTTTCGAGAAACGCCTTCAACTTCCGTGACCGTGACGGATGCCGAAGCTTCCTCAGCGCCTTCGCTTCGATTTGACGAATACGTTCGCGGGTGACCGCGAAGTGCTGGCCGACTTCTTCCAGCGTGTGCTCAGAACCGGTCGTACCCAGGCCGAAACGCATCTTGATGACTTTCTCTTCGCGCGGCGTGAGGGTCGCGAGCACTTCGTCGGTAATCTCGCGCAGATTCGACGCGACCACAGCGTCGGACGGATTCAGGATTGATTTGTCTTCGATGAAGTCACCGAGGTGCGAATCTTCCTCTTCGCCGATGGGCGTTTCGAGAGAGATCGGCTCCTGGGCAATCTTCAAGACTTTGCGCACCTTCGAAACCGGGATGTCCATTTTCTTCGCGATCTCTTCGCTGGTGGGCTCGCGCCCGAGTTCCTGCACGAGCGCACGCGAGGTGCGAATCAGCTTGTTGATCGTTTCGATCATGTGCACCGGAATACGGATCGTTCTGGCTTGATCAGCAATGGCACGGGTGATTGCCTGGCGAATCCACCACGTGGCGTAAGTCGAAAACTTGTAACCGCGCCGCCACTCGAACTTGTCGACGGCCTTCATCAAACCGATATTGCCTTCCTGAATTAGATCCAGGAATTGCAGGCCGCGATTCGTGTATTTCTTCGCGATCGAAACCACCAGACGCAAGTTAGCCTCTACCAATTCGCGTTTCGCCTGACCCGTTTGCTGTTCACCCGTTACGATATTCTGGAGAGAGCGTTTTACTTCAACCGGCGAAATGTGAAACTCGTCTTCAACCGTACGCAGACGCTTCTTTGCGTTAGCCACGTGTGCTTTGTAGGCCTTCTGATCGTCGGCTTTTAGCCGCTTCTTCACGTTAAGTTTTTCGGTGTAAGTGGAAAGCTCGCGCTCGGCCGAACGCACTTCCTTCTGCACGTTGCGGATGGCGTTGATCACGCGTTGACGCGAACGTTCAGTCAGATTCAAGCGCGCGATTTCATCCGCAATTTCAATTCGCAGACGTGCGACACGCCCGCGCAGACGGAGGACTTTCTTTGTCTTTTTGCCGCGCTGCGCCTTCGTCTCCTTCTTGAGCTTGTCGTACTCCTTCAGCGCGTTCTTATAGATCTTGCGGATGTTCTCAATGCCTTCGATCGTCCACTCGCGATACTCTTCAGCCTTGTCGTCTTCGCCAGCGAGTTCAGCTTGCTCAGAAAAGTTCACCACCTCGCGAATGTTGATGCGGATTGCCTGTAATTCTTCGCCGACTTTCAAAAGCTCCATCACCGCAATCGGCGATCGCGCGATGGCTTTGTGTGTCTTCATTAAGCCACGCTCGATCCGTTTTGCGATTGCGACTTCGCCCTCGCGCGTCAGCAACGGCACAACGCCCATCTCGCGCAGGTACAAACGCACCGGGTCATTAGTTTTCTCAAGCGCGCCCGCCGAGAGATCCAGTTCCAGGTCCTCTTCGCTATCTTCTTCTTCCGTAGCGATCGCCGCCGCCTGTTCAATCAGCCGCTCATCCGAATCGGCGACATGAATGTTCGAGGCGTCCAGTTTCTGGAGCACGTCTTCGATATCGTCCGGAGACACCACATTCTCCGGCAGCTCGCGATTGAGGTCGTCGTAAGATAAGAATTTCTTGTCGCCGCCCAACTGCAGCAGGCGGTCCATCACATCGTCTCGTTCTTTTTCTTCACTAGCCACTTTTATATTTGTCCTTTAATCAAACCGATTATTATCGGCCTTACATTAGATGCCGCACAACGCGGCATTCGCTCAATTTACCTGTTTGCTCACCTGGGCCGCGGGCAAAAAGCTCGCGCGCTGTTTCGCTAACTCCAAAAGCTGAAGCGACAGTTGGTCGCGACGTTCTGCCTCGCCCGCACGCTCAGCTTCCGCGACTTCCGAGCTGAGTTCATCGATCTGCCGGTCCAGCTTCATCAAGCGCAGCGCGTCCACACAGCTGTCGGCCTGTGCCAGCGCTTCATCAAAGTTTTCAATCTGTTCAGCGAGCATCAAACGCGCCAGTAACTCACCAACTGCCGGACTGTCCGCCGTCTCCGCGCTAAGCGAATCAAAGTTGATTTCGCTCTCGTCCTCGTTTAGCTTCGCAATCGCCCGAAAGAGCGGCGCGGTTGCAAGGCCTTCGTAATCGGTCGTTTCAAGTCGCGGCAGAACGATCTTTCGCAGCTCTTCACTTCCCAGAAGCAATTCGAGAATCTGCTCTTCCGCCACCGTCGGCTTCAATGGTCGAATCACCACCTGCTGAACGGTTTGGCTGTCGGCACTTGCAGCGCCGCGCGTCCGCAGCCAAAGCTCGCGCCGTTGATCAGGCTGCACCCGCAAAGCATCCATGGCGATGTCAAAGTACTCGCGGCGCTGAATGCGGCCACGCACAGCACGCACAAACGGGAGCGTCTCCTCAACCGCCGCAGCTTTATCAGCCGGGTTGTGAAGGTTACGATCCCGCAAAGCCTGATCGATCACAAATTGTATTTGGGGCTGTGCTTTTGATCGCCGCTGCTGATACTCCGTTACACCGTATTTTCTGATGAAATCATCAGGATCGGCGTTGTCCGGGAGCACCAACACCTTGACTTCAATGTCTTCTGCCAGAAGGGTTTCGATTGCCCGCTTTGCCGCCTGCACGCCCGCTCGATCACCATCATAGTTCACCACTACTTTACGCGCAAACCGCGCTATCAGTTTCACTTGCTCCGGCGTCAGCGCCGTGCCGAGGCTCGCGACCATGTTTTTCACGCCATGCTGAAAGGGAACAATCAGATCGAGATAGCCTTCGACCAGAATCGCGAAGCCCTGCCGCCTGATTTCGTCTCGGGTCAGGTTCAAGCCGAAGAGGTGACGGCCTTTTGTGTAAGCCGGTGTTTCCGGGGAATTGAGGTACTTCGGCTCGCCGTCCGGATCGAGCGTCCGCCCGCCAAATGCAATCGGTTTTCCCTGCGCATCGAACACCGGAAACATCAGCCGGCCCCGAAAACGGTCGTACGAGCCGCCTTCTTCCTTTTTCACCACCAGGCCGCTTCGTTCGAGTTGCTCTTGGGTAGCACCTTTCTGACGCAAATGAGTCGATAGCGCTTCCCAACTTTCTGGCGCGAACCCGAGACGAAATGTCTGCTCTGTCTCATCTGTCAGGCCGCGTTGCTTCAGGTACTGACGAACAGACGTCGCGCCTTTGCTTTGCAGTTGATCCTGCCACCACTGCAGCGCCCATTGATTCAATTCGATCACCTGATCCGATTCGCGCTTGCGCGCTTCGAAGCGGCTATCGTCGATCATCTTAGGCAGTGGCACACCAGATTTCTCGGCGACGATCTTGATCGCCTCGGGAAAGGAGACGCGCTCGATCTCCATTACGAAGTTGAAGACTGAACCGCCTTTCTGACAGCCGAAGCAATAGAAAATGTCTTTCGCGGGATTAACTGAGAACGAGGGCTTCGTCTCTTTGTGAAACGGGCAGCGCGCCACCCAATTTGCGCCGGCTTTCTTCAGCGTCACATAGTCCTGAATGATGCGAACAATGTCCGCCTGCCGTCGCAGGTCATCGATGAATGTTTGAGGAAAGCGCATTTACGATTTCAATTCAACTTGCGTGGCGCCCGACCCACCCTTGTCCTGCGGCGCAGCGGCAAAACGCGCGACGTGCGGATGTTCTCTCAGAAATTCTGCAATAGCTTTTCGCAACACGCCGGTGCCGTGGCCGTGAATTATGCGCACTTCGCTGAGGCCGTTCAAGAAGGCCGCGTCGAGAAACTTGTCTGTGAGATCGACTGCTTCATCTGTGGTCTTGCCGATGAGATTGAGTTCATTGTTCGGCGGTGTGGAATCTGGTGATTTTGAATGCAGGTGAAGCTCGGTTGTGGCCGCTTGTTTCTTCAAGTTCTCGAGCGAGCCCTTGACCCTCCCGCTGACGCCGGAGGTACCGACCTCATTGCGTTTGGCGCTCGCTCCGTCAACAAGTTCCAGATTCGAGAGCTTCTCGCGCATGTGAAGCGAGCCGACCCGCACTTCAGCTTTGTCGTTTTTGATTCGATCTACGATTCCAAACGAGCCAAACGAGATGAGCCGCACTCGATCACCTATTTGAATTTCGCGATTTCGCTCGTGAGCCTTGCGTTCAACCTGACCCTCATGTTCGACGAGAGCGCGGGCATCCTGCCCGCTCACTTCCGCGGCTTGAGTTCTCGCAGCTCTCTCCGATGCCGCAGAAGCTTCGCTTATCACTTCTCCATCGCGCAGGACCTTCACGCCGCGAAGTTGCGCGGGGAAGCCCCCTTCCTGACCCTGAGGCTGGCGGGCTCGTGCACGAGTGTCTCGGCGCGCTTCCTCAGACATTGCCTGCGCCGCGCGTTGTGCTTCCCGCTTAAGTTCAGCGGCGCGTTTTTCGGCCTCGCGCTCAATTATGACTCGGTCCGCGCGCGCTTCGATTTTTGAGACGAGATTCCGTGAAAGTTTTTCAAATTCAGAAACTGACGCGGCTAATTGCTTTTCAAATTGTACTTGCCGATCACGCTCGCGCTTTTGAAATTCACGATCGAGTCCGGCGAATTTCTGGGCCACGGCGGCGCGCTCTTCTTCAAGCGCCTGGCGCAAACTCTCGGCCTCGTGCGAATCGCGTTTTATGCGGCGCAAATATTCAGTCGCTTCACGTGACGATTGCTTCACTTGCCGATTGGCGTCATCGATCAGCTTTCTGGGAATCCCAAACCGCTCCGCGATGTCCAAACCCGAAGATGAGCCCGCGACACCCACCAGCAAACGATAAGTTGGTCGTAGCGTTGCTTCATTGAATTCAACGCTGGCGTTCAGCACGCCCGGTTCGTTGCCCGCATACATCTTCAAACCTGAGTAGTGCGTCGTCGCCAGCACGTGCGCGCCTCGTTGTTTGAAATGATCGACCACGGCAACACCGAGCGCTGAACCTTCTTCGGGATCAGTGCCAGTGCCGACTTCATCGAGCAGCACCAGAGCTGGACGAGATGCGGTCAGGATGCCCGCGCTCCGCGCAGATGCGGGCTTAATAGCCGTGCTGCCAACGTCATCGCATAGTTCGATCATCTTCGCGATGTTGGCGACGTGTGACGTGAAGGTCGAGAGATTCGCTGCCAGTGATTGATGGTCGCCGATGTCGGCGAGCACTGAGCGATAGAAGGGAACGCGCGCTTCACGCGCCGGCACAGGCAAACCCGATAGGGCCATCAGCGAGAGTAGCCCGGCGGTTTTCAAGACAACGGTCTTGCCACCCGCGTTCGCGCCGGAAATAACCATCGTCGTGTGTTCGTCGTCGAGCGTAAACGAAACGGGCACGACCTGCTCGCCTGAAGCGCGCAGATTCTCCTCGAGCAGCGGATGGCGAGCGTCGAGGAACTGGAGTCTCGTGTCAGTACCGGGAGCGGTACCGATCGGGTCCTTCTGATGGCGAGCGTTGTGATCGCCGATTCTAACGATGCGGTCGCTACCGCTCCCGGTACTGACCTCATCACGACGAGCAGAAGTCTGTGAAACTTGCGGCACAACGCAATCGAACTTCTCAGCAAACGTGGCCTTTGCATTAACTACATCAAGCTCAGCGACCGCTTCGGCGGCTGCTTCGAGGTCGGGCAGGTGCGCGCGCAAATCTTCTGACAGATTAAACAGAATCTCCGCAACCTCACGTTGCTCAGCTTCACGCAACGTTTGCAGTTCGTTGTTCGCTTCGATTGTTTGCATAGGCTCGACGAAAATCGTCTGGCCCGACGATGACGAGCCGTGTGCGACGCCGTTGATGCGGCCGCGATGATCGGCGCGCACGGGAATCACAAAACGATCGTTGCGCACTGTGACCAGTTCTTCCTGAATTGCTTCGGCCGAATGCCGCATCAGATTTTCCAGCGAGCGCGTGATCGATGAGCGCAGGCGGCCAATGTCGTGGCGAAGGCGCGCGAGCTGCGGACTGGCACGGTCATCAAGCTCGCCGCTCGGCAGAAGCTTCTTCGCGATTGCTCCGGAAAGCTTCTTAAGATCAGCAGAGAGCGCGGCAACAATGTCGAAGAGATTCGAACAGTTTTCGCGTTCAGCCAGAAACGCACTGCGAGCATCGAGCGCAGTGTTAATCAAACGCACCAGATCCAAAATGGCCAAAGGTTCGAGTGCGGCGCCTTCGATTTTCAAGCGCGCGATCGATTCGGTTGTATCGGTGACATCCGCGAACGAAAAGCTCACGCCGCGCGAACGCAATTCAATTGCTTCTGATGTCTCCTCGAGCGCGCGCGACAATTCGTCAAATTGATCGAACGGCGAAAAAGCATCTACCCGCGCGCGGCCGATGTCCGTCTGCGCATGTCGGCGCACCAGTTGTCGCAACTGGTCGAATTCCAGAATGGCGAAAGATTGGGGATTCATCTGAAGAGTCAATGTTAGCACCTGGAAGTCAGTACCGCCCGCGTCAGCGGGTGGTTCGGAACTCAATCTGATATTGCATTGATGACCCATCCGCTGACGCGGATGGTACTGACCTGATTCGCCGACAGTGATGTGATCTCGATCACTGTTCCCTCGCTTTGCTCGCCCTTCGCTTTAGGCGTATATTCCCTAACTTCCAATTCCGCAAAGAAAGGCATTCATTTCATGCCCACAGTTCCAATTACAGTCGCATATGGTGACGGCATCGGGCCGGAAATCATGGACGCGACGCTGTTTATTCTGAAAGAAGCAGGCGCAAAACTCGACATTCAAAAAATCGAAATCGGTGAGAAAGTTTATCTCGCGGGAAATAGTTCAGGGATCGAATCCAGTTCGTGGGACTCACTTCGCAGCACGAAAGTTTTTCTGAAAGCGCCCATCACGACGCCGCAAGGTGGCGGCTTCAAGAGCCTGAACGTGACGGTGCGAAAGACGCTCGGCTTGTACGCGAACGTGCGACCTTGCGTCTCGTACCATCCGTTCATTGAGACCAAGCATCCGGGCATGGACGTCGTCATCGTTCGTGAGAATGAAGAAGATCTATATGCCGGCATTGAACATCGCCAGACGGATCAAGTCGTGCAGTGCCTGAAACTGATTTCGCGGCCGGGTTCCGAGAAGATAGTGCGCTACGCGTTTGAATATGCGCGCCGGCACAATCGGAAAAAAATCACGTGCTTTACCAAAGACAACATCATGAAACTGACTGATGGTCTGTTTCATAAAGTCTTTAGCGAAATTGCGGCCGAATATCCGGACATCGAGAACGAGCATTGGATCGTCGACATTGGCGCGGCGAAGATGGCTGACACACCGGAAGCTTTCGACGTGATCGTGATGCCGAACTTGTATGGCGACGTTTTGTCGGACGTTGCGGCACAAATTGCCGGCTCGGTCGGTCTCGCCGGTTCCGCAAATATCGGTGAGAACATCGCGATGTTCGAAGCCATTCACGGCTCGGCGCCGCGCCGCGCCGGTCAGAATCTCGCGAATCCATCGGGCTTGTTGCTGGGAGCAATCATGATGCTCGTGCACATTGGCCAGGCCGCCATCGCCGAACGGGTGCACAACGCGTGGCTGCGCACGATTGAAGACGGCGTGCACACGTATGACATCTTTGACGAATCGGTCAGCAAAGAAAAAGTCGGCACGAAGGAATTCGGGCGGGCAGTCGTGCAGCGCCTCGGAAAGAAGCCGCACACGCTGAAGGCTGTTGCCTACAAGCAGAATGGCGGCGAAGGCACGCTGGCCGAAGAGACGATCATTAAGGAGCGCTCAGACACGCGAAAGGAATTGGTCGGAGTCGATGTGTTCCTCGATTGGATGAAAGGTTCGCCAGATAACCTTGGGACTGCTTTGACTGGGATTACGCCGAATGATCTGAAGCTCACGATGATCAGCAATCGTGGCGTAAAGGTTTGGCCGGGGGGCAAGTCGGAAACGTTCTGTTCGGATCACTGGCGGTGCCGCTTCATAGCTGAGAACGGCTCGACGATCAGTCACGATCAGATCATCAAACTGTTGTCGAACGTTGCCGGCGCCGGATTCGATTTCA
>CBFHBA010000009.1:0-203746 GCA_965653675.1 uncultured bacterium | reverse complement strand
AAAGGAAAAAGATAAGCGCAAACCGAGAGACACGCGCCGGATTATGCAGCGCTCTTTTTGCCTTTTTACTTTTGCCTTTTTCCTTTGTCTTACAGTTCAACATCCACAACTTCGATCGGTTCTAAAGTCTGCAAGAACCGCAATGCTTCATCGCGATTGAACTTCGGATCTTTCGCTTCGATTACCAGAAAAAAACTGTCACGCGTAGCGAGCGCAAAACTCGGCGCGTTGAACACCGGGTGGTAAGGTTGCGGCAGCTTATTCAGCGCCAGCATGCCGAACACCGCGGCAAACGCAGCCGCCAATACCGTGCATTCAAACGTGATCGGAATGAACGCCGGCCAGCTATTAAATGGTTTGCCGCCGACGATGATTGGATAGTCGACCACTTCCATCCAGTACTGCATGAAAAATCCACCCAACGCGCCGAGGATGCCGCCGGCCAGAACGATCAGCGGCAGCGTGGTGCGCTTGAATCCGATCGCTTCATCCAATTCTTCGATTGGAAACGGCGAGTAGCCGTTGATTTGCCGATAACCCGCCTCGTAAGTCTCGCGCGCAGCCGTCACCAGATGGCTTGGGCTGTCGAACTGGGCCATCACGCCGTAGAGTCTTGAAGCGGTATCTCTCATAAGACTTCGACGCGGAGACGGGGAGACAGGGGGACGCGGAGAAAAAAATCCCCGTGTCTCCCCGTCTCCGTATCTCCGTGTCCGTTTTTCATCCTTCTTCGACTTCCGCTTCGGGAAGGATCGTGCGCATCTCAAAAATCGAAATCATCGGCAGGAACCGGATAAACAGAAACACCAGGCTTAGGAAAAATCCGATCGTGCCGATGAACATTGCCCAATCCCAAACCGTTCCGCGATAAAACCCCCACGACGAAGGGATGAAGTCGCGGTGCAAACTTGTCACAATAATCACAAAACGCTCGAGCCACATTCCGATACTGACAATGAATGAGACGACCCAGAGTATCAGCAGGTTTGAGCGCAGCTTCTTCATCCAGAGCACTTGCGGGGCGATTCCATTGCACAGAATCAGCGCCCAATAGTATTTCGCGTATGGCCCATGCATCCGGTTCCAAATCATGAAGTGCTCGTATTCGTTACCGCTGTACCAGCCGAAGAACGCTTCCATCATGTAGCCGTAGACCACAATCAACCCGGTGGCCAGCATCACCTTCGCCATGTTGTGCATGTGGCGCATCGTGATGAAGCTTTCAAGGCCGTAGATCTTTCTGAGCGGAATCGTGAGCAGTAGCACCATCGCGAAGCCCGCGAAGATTGCGCCGGCCACGAAATAAGGCGGAAAGATCGTAGCGTGCCATCCGGGAATGATTCCCACGGCAAAGTCGAAACTCACGATCGTATGAACTGAGAGCACGAGTGGAGTCGCGAGTCCGGCCAGCAGCAGATAGGCCATTTCGTAGCGATGCCAGTGACGCGCAGATCCGCGCCAACCCATAGCCAACATCCCGTAGATAATCTGAAACGTTTTGCTCCTGGCCCGATCACGCAGCGTGGCAAAGTCGGGAATCAATCCAATGAACCAGAACAACGCGGACACGGTGGCGTAAGTCGACACTGCGAATACGTCCCACATCAGTGGGCTGCGGAACTGTGGCCAGATTCCCATCGTGTTGGGATAGGGAAACAGCCAGTACGCGAGCCACGGTCGGCCCAGGTGCATGATCGGATACATGCCGGCCTGCGCGACGGCGAATAACGTCATCGCTTCAGCAAAGCGGTTGATTGAGGTTCTCCACTTCTGTCGCAGCAGCAGCAGAATTGCCGAGATCAAAGTTCCCGCGTGTCCAATTCCGATCCACCAGACGAAATTAAGGATGTCCATGCCCCAACTGACGGGAACGTTGACGCCCCACAAGCCGATACCTTCGAACAACAGCTTGGTGATCGTCAGAAGCATCAGTTGGAACAACGCGAACGCGACCGCAAAGCCGAAGAACCAGCCAATCGGCGTCTTGCGTTGCAGGACGATCGCGCTGATCTTGTCGGTGACCGAGCCAAAAGTCAGCTCAGTTCCAACCACGGGATGAGTTCCGTGAATAGATGTGTGGTAATCGCGCCGTTCTTCCATCTTTAGAAAATCGGTCTTTGGACTTTGGTCTTTGTACTTTGTTCGCTGTCGTGACTTATAACCGGATCACGAGACGAGAATCTCAACTACGAAGTACAAAGAACAAAGCACAAAAATCAAAAAACGACTCTTCAAAGCCGAACTCATCCTTTGATTTCAGGATTTGGATTACGCAGCGCGGTTAAATACGTCGTGCGCGGTCGCGTGTTCAGCTCGCCCAGCAGCGAATAGTCGCGCTCGAGCGCTTTCAGTTTCGAAACTTTGCTGTCTTTGTCGTTGATATTACCGAACACAATCGCTTCTGTCGGGCAGACTTGCTGGCAAGCGGTCACGATCTCGCCGTCGCGCACGGGGCGTCCTTCAAGCTCGGATTGAATCTTCGCGGCCTGAATGCGCTGCACGCAGTAAGTGCACTTCTCCATCACCCCGCGGCTGCGCACCGACACGTCCGGGTTTCGCATCAATTGATAAGTCGGCGTCTCCCAGTCCTGATAGAGATAGAAATTGAAGCGCCGCACCTTGTACGGACAGTTGTTCGAGCAGTACTTCGTGCCGACGCACCGGTTGTAGACCATATCATTCAAACCTTCGGCGCTGTGCACCGTCGCGTGCACGGGGCAGACCGGCTCACACGGCGCGTTCTCGCAATGCATGCACGGCACAGGTTGGACGTAAGGCCCCTCAGGATGCGATTCTTCACCTTTGAAATAAGCATCGACGCGAATCCAATGCATCGAGCGGCCCCGCTTCACCTGTTCCTTGCCGACAATCGGAATGTTGTTTTCCGCCTGACAGGCAATCATGCATGCGTTGCAGCCGACGCAACTGTTCAAGTCGATCGACATGCCCCATGCATAACCGTTGCCCTGGCTCTTGTAATCAAAATCGTAATACAGCGAGAGGTCGTGGTTTTCTTTATGCTCTTCTTCGCGCTCGCCCTGCAGCTTGTCTTTCCCTTTTAGATATTCGTCGACGGGAGTTTCGCGCAGAATATCGCGCCCCAGCATGTCGAACTGAAGTTGAGTTGTGGCGATCGCGTAGCGCTGACCGTTCTTGTTGATCCAGGCGCCGGATGCAGACCAGGGCGTGTCTGAACGGCGAATGTCGTAAGCATTGAAGCCGAGGCCACTGCCCACGCGTCCGCCCAGCGGCCGTCCGTATCCGAGATGAATGGTGATGACATCGTCAGGTTGTCCCGGCAGAATCCACACGGGAACTGATTTCGAAATGGACTTGTCGCCGAGCCCAAGTGTAGCCATATCGACGTACGCTTCTTTACCAATCTTTTCTTCTTCGTAGTTTGGCCGCAGACAACCGATCTTCTTCGCGGTGTTGGGACTGACCAGCGCGACGTTATCCCAGGTGATCTTCGTCAAGGGCTTCGGCAATTCCTGCAACCAGCCGTTGTTCGCGTAGCATCCGTCGTAGATTGATGGATCGGGACGGAAGACAACTTCGAGGGTGTTCGCTGGGAGCGCGGGCGCCCCGCCCGCATTTTGTAGCGAATTCGCCCAATCGGATTTGGGCGTCATCGTCTTCGTTGGCGGCGCAGTGTTCGGAATGAAGCCGTCGTGCAGCCACTTGCGCCACGTTGATTCAAAATCTGAAGGCGCGCTCGCACCCCCCGACGCTAAGGGAGTTGCCGACGAAGGAGCTGCGGGTGCTGAATTGTTTTCCCTGCCGCCTGCCGCCTGCCGACTGCCTACTGCTCTTTCACTGCCGCCTGCCGTCTGCCAACTGCCTCCTGCATTTCGCCAGTATTCCTTCACAATGTCATACGGTTTCTTGTCGTAGTTATCAGAAAACAGCGCGAGCATTTCATGCGCGGTCTTGCCGTCGTAAAGCGGCGCGATTAGCGGCTGCACGATCGACACAGTGCCGTCATAGGCGCGCGTGTCACTCCACGATTCGAGGTAATGCGCCATCGGAATGTGCCACTGACAGATGTCCGACGTTTCGTTGTTGTCGAGACTCAGGTGCGCGCGCAGCTTAACTTTGCTTAGTCGATTAAGATCGATCCGCAAATCAATCGGCGTGTTGTAAGCCGGGTTGCCGCCGATGATTATTAGCGTCTCGACTTTGCCTGCGTCGATGTCCGCGACCAGTTCGCGTAACGACTGAGTTTGATCGACTGAGTTGGCCTCGAGTGGATCAGTGTAGAAAACCGTCTTACCGACATTGCCTAGAACCTCATTCATCGTATGCGCCATAGCATGAACAAATGGTTCCTGGTCCGCTCCTGCAATTACGATTGACGAACCCTTGTGATTTTGGAGATCCCGCCACGCAACCTTTGACCATTCCACAAACTTTGCCATGCTACTCGGAACGCTGGTCTCGTTGGATGCGCTGACAAATCTCATCTCGCTGGGTTTCAGCGTCCAGCGGTGATCCGCATTCGCTCCCGTAATCGTTGGCGTGGTCTCGATCACGTACAGCCGGCTCATCTCGCCTTTGTCGGCGCCTTCACGCCGTTTAGCCGCATAGTCACGGGCGTAACGCAGATTGCCCGGCCAACCGTTCAAAAAATCTGCGCCGAGCGAGAGAATCCGATCGGCTTTGCTAAAGTCATAAGTCGTGTGCACATCCTGGCCAAACGCCATGACGGCACCAGCGCGCGCGTTGTCGCGGTTAACCGGTTCGTATTGATGCCACTTCGCTTCAGGAAAGTCTGTGAGGATCCGCTTCATCTGCGCCGCAAGCGTCGGTGAAGTGATTGTTTCAGTCAGGAAACGCAAGCCCGCGCCTTTCTGAAGTCTAATGCCATGGTTTTGATCTTCTATTAGTCCGCGAATCTCGGCGACGAAGGCCGTCCATGGCCGCGTATCGCTGCGATATGACGGGGCTTGCGAGCGATCTGGATCGTAGAGCGAGAGGATTGAGGCTTGCGCGAAAATATCGGTGGCAGTTCCGCCACCGGTGCTGGGGTGATCAGGATTACCTTCAATTTTTGTCGGCCGGCCTTCGTTGCTGCGCACGAGAATCGGCGTCGCCACGCCGCCGAGCGTGAATGCAGATGCGAACCAAAGACCGCGTCCGGGAACTTCTTCTTCCGGCTGCTTGATGTACGGAATAATTTTCTCGGGCGGTTGAATGACGCAGCCGCTCAAACCCGCGAGCGCCAGTGACGCGCCCATGATCTTCAAGAAAGTGCGGCGCTCGATCGGATCGTTCCACTCTTCAGCGGCTGCGGGATATTCGCGACGCACGAACTCTTCGAAGACCGGCGAGTCGGCCAGTTCTTCAAGACTGCGCCAATATTCCCTGGGAGCGCGGGCATCCTGCCCGCCCAGTATCCGGTCGCGCAAGAGCTTGAAATTGATGTGACGATCCTTGGTCATGCGTAATGGAGTCAGTACCATCCGCGTCAGCGGATGGGTCAAACGCTCATCCCGATCTTGAATCGTTAACCCACCTGCTGACGCAGGTGGTACAGACCTCATCGCGCATAGCTACCTCATCGATGACAAGTCGAACAGCTTGTCAAAACAGTCTGCCCACTCGCCGTATTAGTCTGAATCTTGTACTTCTTCACTAACTCCAAACCTTGCTGTTTCTGATCGGCAGGTGGTTTCCAACTCATATCAAATACTTTTTCCTGCGGCCGCACATAATTCTCCGGATGCCGATGACACTCCAGGCACCATTCCATCTGCAGCGACTGGGTCTGATACACAACCGGCATTTGATCGATTTGTCCGTGACACGTCGAGCAACCTACGCCCTTGTTCACATGAATCGAATGATTGAAGTAGGCGAAGTCCGGCAAGTCATGCACACGCACCCACTCGAGCGGCTTGCCCGTCTTGTAACTCGCGCGTACCGGCTCGAGATACGGGCTGTCGGCCCAAATCTGTTTGTGACAGCTCATGCAAATCGCCGTTGACGGAATCCCCGCGGACGCAGAAGTCTCGACGGTCGTATGACAGTAACGACAATCGACACCATCGTCGCCAACGTGATGTTTGTGACTGAATTGAATTGGCTGCTGGCGCTCGATGTACGCGCCGGTGTTCCAGCCCGAGCGGTTGATTTCAGCAGCAACGAACAACGCAGCGATCAGAATGAATATCGCGCCGAAGATCGTGGCCCGCGCCAGATAATTTGTGCTGTGACGGAAAATCTGTGGCATCGCCGCAGAATTGTTGTGTTCCGTTTAGACGGCGGACTTGTCGCCGTCACAGTTAGGGGCGGGACGAGTCCCGCCTCTAAACCTTTCGATTCAATTTGTTGAATTGCTAAGTTCGCTTACTTTAACGAGAAGCAGATTTTTTTTCAAACGAATTGCAGGAAGAAGTGATAGGATGCGCGGTCACAAATGTTTGTCGGACATTACGCCTTAGGTCTTGCAGCGAAGAGGTTTGCGCCGCGCACGTCACTCGGCGCGTTGATTGCCGCGCCGATTCTGCTCGATCTTCTTTGGCCGATATTTCTGCTCATCGGCTGGGAATATGTTTCGATCGAGCCGAACCCAAATCCATTTCTGCGTTTACAGTTCGACGCCTATCCGATCTCGCACGGACTGGTCGCCGTGATTGGATGGGCGACGCTGTTTGCTTCAGTCTATTTCGGCGTGGCGCGGTATGTCGTTGGCGCCATCACGATTTGGTTTGGTGTGATTAGTCACTGGCTGCTCGATTACGTCGTGCATCGGCCTGACTTGCCGCTGTACGCGGGCAGCGGCCGTTTGCTCGGGCTCGGGTTGTGGAATCGTCCCAAGATCACCATGACCATTGAGTTGGCGATGTTCGCAGCGGGTATCTTAATTTACTTGCGCGCGACGAAGGCAAAGAACGCAATCGGAAATTATGCGTTCTGGTTTTTTGTGCTGGCGCTGGTGGGACTCTACGCAGCGGTCGTTTTCGCTCCGCCGCCGTCTAGCGTGAGAAAGTTAGCGATTGGAACGATGTTCAGTTGGCTATTTGTCGTGTGGGCCTGGTGGTTGGATCGCAATCGTGAGGCGCACGCCGACGAGGCCACGCCTAAACCACCGTCCGCCGCCACGTGAGCAAATTGATCAGCGCAACAAACAGCGCGGCTCCGATGATCGACCAGATAATCGGAAAGTTCATGCCGCCGACCGGAATCGAAATCAATTCCGGCAGGCCGAGTTTTCCTGCGATCCAGCTTCCCAACAGCGCGCCAATAAATCCGAGAGCAATTGATACCAGACAACCGCCATGCGAATAGCCTCCAATGGCTTGTCCAATCGCGCCGCAGACGCCGGCGATCAGTAACAGCACCAAAAACTGTATCAGCATCAGATTTCCTCCAGTGCGTCATCCTACTCCAACTCCATTATTTCCGCCTGATCGATCCAGAACAAATCGTGCAGGGCCGCAGCAGCGCACTAAATTCGTACTTTTTCTCTGCCCTCTTTGCGAGAGCCTCCGGTTTATTACCTCGTCTTCCCGTGAATAACCGCACAGGAAAACCCGAGGGCTCCGCAGAGCAGAATCTGAGAATAAGGCACTCAGCAAACCCGTTGATTCACTGAACGAGAAAAATTCTTCCCAAACAAGCGGGCCGGTCGGTATAATCCTTGGAGCAGGAAGCCGTCATGGCAACCCGCAAACGCCCCTCGGTCACTAAAGCCTTAGCGCTTTACCGTCGTTAAGAAAGTCGCCCCGCCATCGACAGGGCGCCTCACGAAAAATTCGCTGGTGCGCATAAATTAAAGCCAAGGAGTTTCAAAATATTATGTCGAAGTTCTTACTCTCGCTCGTGATCGTCGCCGCGACATTCTCGGTCGGGCTGGCCCAAAATCAAAATGAGAATCCCAACGATCCTCCCAGCCGCGGCGTCGCTCCCAAAACCGAAAACGGCATTGGCCGCGCCGACGTGCGGGTCGTTGATGAACACGGAAATCCGGTGACCAACGCGCTCGTGAAATTGGAATCGAACCGCAGCGATGGTTTTTTCTGCGAAAGCTGGGACAACACGGATGCACACGGAATCACGGTGTTGCCGCCGATTCACATGGGCACGTTGAAACTGATCGTGAAAGCGAAAGGTTTTCACAAGCAGGAAATCGAAATTCCCGCCAGCAGCCTCGGCGATCCCGTTCGGGTGACCTTGCGAAGCAACTAAAGAAACAATCACCAATTTTCGAAATCCACGCGGAACGCGAGCCCCACTCGACGGTCCCGCGTGGATTTGCATTTTGCAGCAATGACCTGTCCCGTTCTGGAAAGACTTTTCCAGCCGGCCGTGCGTCTATATGTTGATGAAACTCCGACGCCACTACTTGCTAAGTCTATTACTTGCTGTTTCCGCGACAGTCGCGATCTTGGTCTTGATTCGGGGACGAGTGCAGCACGCGGGGACGGCCCGCGGGCCTGACGATCTGGCTTACAAATTGGCCGATGGTACATACACCATCGATACGCTCGACCAAACTCTTCACGATCCCAAGCGAAACAAAGACCTGCCGGTACGGATTTTGGTTCCCACTTCGGGCGGTCCATTCCCGGTAATTGTGTTTTCGCACGGCGCGGGTGGTTCCGGACAGAACTATTTTCCGTTAACGCATCATTGGGCCACACATGGCTACGTTGTAATTCAACCCACACACAACGATTCGACTACGTTGCGTCGCGAGCGCGGCAAAGAGTTGCCGACTAACCCACGCGAACTCGCGGAAGATTATCGGAACAATCCCGATGACTGGATTAATCGAGTGAAGGACATCACGCTGGTGATCGACTCGTTGGGCGACTTACAAAAAAGCCTGCCCCAGTTGAAAGGCAAGATCGATGAGAAGCGAATCGGCGTGGGCGGTCATTCGTACGGCGCGTACACAACGCAAATGATCGGCGGCGCGCTGCTCGACATTCCGCATGTGGGAAAATCGCAGAGTTTCCGCGATGATCGTCCACGCGCTTTGCTGCTGCTGTCGCCGCAGGGAAAGACGCAGAATGGTTTGACGGAAGACTCGTGGAAGAAAATGACGCGGCCGATGATGGTCATGACCGGTAGCAATGATCGCGGCCTAATGGGTCAGCCGGTCTCATGGCGCACTGAGCCTTTCACTTACTCGCCACCAGGCGACAAGTACCTCGTCTTCATCGAGGGCGCCTTTCACATGTCTTTCACCGGCATGTTGACGCAACCAAACAATCGCCTCAGCAACCAGCCGCTCCTGGCCCGAATGATTGCGCAGACCGATCAGCAGGCGATCTTCGACTACGTCAAAATCGGCAGCATCGCTTTTTGGGACACATACTTGAAAGACGACGCGAGAGCAAAAACCTACCTGAAATCGGATTCACTTGTTCAGTACAGCGAAAAGAAAGTTAAGCTCGACCGCAAGTAGCGGGTTTGTAGCGCGAGTTTTCGCCTGCTAAACTACGCGTTTTCCTGAGAGCGGAAATCGCTGTCTGATGAGTCTATGAATCCGAAAACTGCTTTTGAAGACTTCCTGAATCAACAAAACGAAGAGGCCTGGTCGGCCGCGCTGGCTACACTGCTGCGATCGATCCATGAAGTAGATCGCAACGCGACGCAAATCTGGTTCGCATTCTATCCGCTGTCACTTTTCAGTGCGCTGGAGGCCGCCAGCGATCGTGAAAAGCTCGCGCACGAACTACTTTTGCAAGGCGATTATGAGCTGAAGACTCAAATCGACACGTCACATCATTTTCTGTATGGCCACCGGTTCTGGCCGCAGGTGAAGCGGGCGGTGGAGCAGCATGCCGCAAGCGCGGATGTTTCTGAAAAACTCGCCGATCAGATTTTGACTGTCGCACGACGCGTCGCTGGTGAATTGAAGAAAGAAGAATCGCTGTTGGTGGGCATCACTGCCGTCGCCTTCATGACTGTGGAGCAAGTCGGACTGGCAGCGTTCAAAGCAGCCCCCGGCAGGGTCGCGATCGACCGTAAGAACGCGAAGAAGTCGCCCGCACAGATCCTACGCGAACGCGCAAAGGATGACAGTCAGGGAATACTCGGATTTCTCAAGACTGTGAACAAGCAGTGGACCGTCACGTGGAACGAAAGTGATGGCACTGCGAAGTACAAGCTGCGTGAAGGACAGGATCTCGCGTGGGGTGCGGCGGAAGATCAGACGCGCGATTGGCGCGCGATCGATCCGCGTCGTATCGAAGGTCCCATTCCGGTTGAATGCCGATCAGCTTCATGCGGCACGTGTTGGGTCGGCGTGCTCGGCGGCGCCGAGAAACTTTCCGATGTGGCCGCGCGCGAAGGGAAGAAGATCAAAGAATTCGGCTACATCGACACGGCGGAACCAAAGCCGCTGATTCGGCTCGCATGCCAGGCAAAAGCGAACGGCGCCGTCTCAATCGTGATTCCGCCGTGGAACGGACAATTTGGAAAGTATCTGAAGTCTCTATGTGAAGAAGACTTGAACGAAAAAAAGTCGAGTGAGTCGTCTGACGTGATTGTCGATCAAGCATTCAACTGAATTTCCATTAATCATTTGTCATTGTGTTTTACCGGTCTAAGCACGGGCCGGTAAAGATTGGACATAAATACCAAATGGAAAAGAAATGACAAATGGAAATGGCTCTGCCACTAAAGTAACGTCATCTCCACTCTTTCTGGTGCTCGGCGCGGCGATCCTTTGGAGCACGGGTGGCCTCTTCATCAAAGCGACTCACCTCAATCCGTTCGAAGTTTCCTTTGGACGTTCCCTGCTAGCCACGATTACGATTGTCATCTTCACGCGCAGTGAAGGGTTCGGATTGAATCGTATCAGCGCGATTACTTCGGTCTTGTACGCTGCGCTTCTCATTCTCTTTGTCGTCGCGACAAAAATGACGACGGCGGCGAATGCGATCTTCTTGCAATATACCGCGCCGGTTTACGTGCTAATTCTTGAGCCGATCTTTTACAAAGAGAAGTTTCGCGCGCGCGATTTTGTGACTGTCGCCGCTTGCCTCGCCGGGATGTCGCTCTTTTTTGTCGAGAAGCTGCGGCCACAGGATGTGACCGGCAATCTATTTGCGCTGGCCTCGGGCGTTTGCTTTGCGCTTTTTTTCCTGTTGCTACGTCATTCAAAAGCGCGCCAGGTCAATCGCGCCGTCTCGGCAATCTACGGCAATTTGATTGTCGTGGTGCTGTGTGCGCCGGCATTTTTCGGCGCGGTAAAACGTGGGATCAGCCCCGCAGACTACGCACGTCTTGCGTATCTCGGCATCGTGCAGATTGGTTTTGCGTATCTTCTGTTCACGCTGGCGATGGCGCGCGGTCTGCGTTCGCTGGACGCGGGAATCATCGGCTACGTAGAACCGGTGCTAAATCCCATCTGGGTTTTTCTTTTTCTCGGCGAGCGACCTTCCGGCTGGGCAATCATCGGAGGTGCGATCATTATCGCCTCAGTGATCGTGCACATGCTGATTGAAGCGAAGATGAAACGGGAGCCGTTGCTGAGTCCGGATTGATCGGTCTGCAGATTTCACGGATTACACAGAACGCCCTGCTAGCGCTGAGTTTTGTAGCAGCGTGATCTGTGAATCGCTCTTCCTCTGACTAGTACATCAATCAACAAAAACATTGACTTAAATCTAACCCAAGAATATGCTTCGCTCGCCTCGCAATAATTTGCGTCACCCTTTCGAGTTCCCCTACCCCAAAACTAAATCCGGAACTCGAAGTTAAAAGGCTGGTTGTCCTGGCCTGGCGGTCGACGCCATGCGTGTCGGTAGCAGCGTAACCTTTCAGTTGAACGAAAGGCCCTGAGTAGAGGAGGAATGCGGGATGAGCGGAGCTAAATGGTTAATCGGGACGTTGATAGCGCTATTGGCGGCCGGGGGAGGAATAGTGGCTTTACTAAACTACATTCATCCCTCGACTCCGAGTGGCGGATCGAGTCCGCCATCAGACACCAGACCTGCTCCCAGTAATGCTGATGCCGGTTCAAAAGTTCCACCGACGGAAAGAACCTGCACCATCGCGGGAGGCGTGTACAATGGCGACAACGATCCTCCAACCGCAATGCCGAACGTAAGAATCAACTATCTTCCGAACCAGGGGACGGCGAATGTATATTTAACCACCACGGGTCCGAATGGCACCTTCAAAGGTAATTGCGCGCATATAAAGAGCGAGGAGTTCCCCTTGACGCTTGAATTGTCCAGCGATCACTGGCAGGGAGTAACTTCCAAAACA
Organism: uncultured bacterium; assembly: GCA_965653675.1. Classification (GTDB taxonomy): domain Bacteria; phylum Acidobacteriota; class Blastocatellia; order Pyrinomonadales; family Pyrinomonadaceae; genus UBA11740. Next base: position 191,518 of record CBFHBA010000009.1, on the reverse strand, counting down.
CCGGAAAGGGTTGAGGAGTCTGGTAAAGACAATATCAACATTTATGTCTCTCTAAAGGACATAAATAACGGGATCATCAGAAGCAATATCAACAGGATTAGAATGCTCTCGACTCGCCCAAACCAGTAACATACTTCGAAAACGTTTGCGTTAACTTGCTTACCGAGTCAACTGGGCCGGAAGAGGCTTATCGACCGTTGGCCGCTTCGCGAGATTTGCCACCGCCCACAGCGTCATGTAAATCGTGCGCGTGACCTTTTCCATTTTGTCGTAATCGATCTTCTGCGCCTCATCGCCGGGGCGGTGATAGTCCTCGTGCACGCCGTCAAAAAAGAAAATGATTGGGATGCCTTTGCGCGCGTAGTTATAGTGATCGCTACGGAAAAAGAACCGATTGGGATCGGCGGGATCATCATACTTCGTATCGTACGTGAGATTCAGATAGGACTTGTTGACTTGCTGTGCAAGATTGCCGAGCTCTGTACTCATCATCGTTGAGCCAATCACATAGATCGCATTTGGCCCAGTGAGGTCTTTGTTCCGCGGGTTTGTGTCGCCGTCTTTTTTGCTGCGGCCGATCATGTCGATGTTTAGTTGCGTGACGACCTTATTCAGCGGAATCGTCGGATAGTCGGTAAAATAACGTGACCCCCACAACCCCTTTTCTTCACCGCAATGCCACACAAAGAGCACCGATCGTTTTGGCCGCTGCTTCGCGTGCGAAATAGCCTCTGCGATGCTGAGCACTGCGGTTGTGCCCGAGCCGTCGTCATCTGCGCCATTACAAATCGGATCTGGCTGACCGGGCGCGCAAATGCCGAGATGGTCATTGTGCGCGCCGATCGCAACATACTCATTCTTCAGAACCGGATCGCTGCCTTCCCAAAGAGCGACGACATTTTGCGTGGTTGGGTGCGCCGAGTTTACGGTAACCGTTACGCTAAGGGTCTTGCCGGAACTCAAATCAAATGGCGGAACGGGATCAGGCGTTTGCGCGCGGCTAGTGACGGCCGGCAAATCGAATTTCTCTCCTTCCAAGAGAGCCGCTGCCATTCTTGTTGTTATGGTGACGCTCGGCAGCCCCAGCAGTTGACTTGTTAGATTGGAAGGCGGCGCTTGAAATTTTTCCACAACCGTGCGCGCATTTAAGATCGCTCGTTGCCGGAGTTGGTCCCAGCTCTGACCGGTGGCCGGATTGAAGATGGTGAGAATCGCTTTTGCGCCGTGCTCTTGCGCATAACTCGCCGGGCTCACAACTGTTCCCGGCGCCGCGCCACGGACGTCGGCCTGGGTTACGCCTTGCGGGAACCCGAGACCGAGCACCACCATCGTTTTGCCCTTCACATCGATGCCTTTGTAATCGTCAATATTCTTCGACCGGATAATCCAACCACGACCGACATAAACCAGCGGGCCGGTGATCGTCCCGGCGACGCCATTGCTAATGAAGTCATCGCCAAGAGTGAAGCGCTGACCATTAATCTCCGCAGTGGTATTTGACACGTCGAGCGCGTCCCGTTTGAGCGCAAGCTTCTGAAAGAAAGTGCCGTCGTCGCCCGCCGGTTTGAAACCCCAACGAGTGAGATTCATCGCGATGAACTTCGCCGTCGTATCAAGTCCGCGCGAGGGCGTGTCGCGTCCTTCCATTTCGTCAGAGGCAATGAATGTCAGATAGTTGCGCATTTGCGCCGCCGTGATCGCATCGACTCTGCGTGCGGCGAGAAGCGCTGCATTCTTTGTCGCAGCTGGACGGGTCCCACGACGCTGCGCGAGACCAGTCGGAACGGCAAGCGAAATCGCCGTCAAGACAATAAGCGAATAGAGTTTCAGTGTTTTCATCATGGCTGGTTTAGTTTACGGATGAACCGCGGATTTGGTTACGCGTGCTGGACCGCGCCGACCAGTTTCGTCAGCGAGTCTTTCGCGTCGCCGTAGAGCATGCCTGTCACAGGCTTGAAAAATAGAGGATTTTCGAGGCCGGAGAAACCTTTGCCCTGACCGCGCTTGAGGACGATAACGGATTTGGCGTGATCGACTTCGATGATCGGCATGCCGGCGATCGGACTGCCCGGATTATCGCGCGCGTCGGGATTCACCACGTCGTTCGCGCCAATGACGACGGCGACGTCGGTGCTGGCGAGTTCTGGATTGATCTGCTCGAGTTCATAAAGCTGCGAGTACGGCACGTTGGCTTCCGCGAGCAAAACATTCATGTGACCGGGCATGCGGCCGGCGACAGGATGAATGCCATACTTCACCGTGACTCCTTTCTCCTCGAGCACATGCGCCAATTCGCGCACGGCGTGTTGCGCCTGCGCCGTCGCTAAACCATATCCAGGCACGAAGACGACTTTGCTTGCATAGGCGAGCTGGACGGCGACGTCGTCAAGACTGACTTCGCGCATCGTGCCTTGCTCACCGGCGCCTATCGCGGCGGTGGCGCCGCTCCCGAATGCGCCGAACAGCACATTGTTAATCGAGCGATTCATCGCGCGGCACATCAGGATCGAGAGGATGAATCCGGAAAATCCATCCAACGTGCCGGCGATGATCAGCACGTTGTTGCCGAGCACAAATCCGGTTGCCGCTGATGCCAGACCTGCGTACGAATTCAGCAGCGACATCACCACGGGCATGTCTGCCGATCCGATAGGCATGACGAGCAGCACGCCGAAAACGAACGCCAGGACGAGCATTACATAAAATGGAATCACCGCAGTCGGGACGAAAATCAGGTAGATGAAGAGGCCAACCGTCACGGTTAGCAGCGCCATGTTAAAGATGTTCTGGCCGCGGTAAATCAGAGGCTGGCCGGGTACGATGCCCTGCAACTTGCCGAAAGCAATTAAGCTGCCGGTCGTCGTCAGCGATCCGAGCATGATCTCGAATCCCATCGCGCCCATCTTCACGTGGCCCAAATCAGCGATGTCTTTGAAGCCGTGCATGTAGCTGTAGTACTCAGCGATGCCGACCAGCGCCGCCGCAAATGCGCCAAACGCGTGGGACAGCGCAGTTCGTTGCGGCATCGCGGTCATCGGCACCCACACGCCCATGGCCGCGCCCAACAATCCGCCAATCAAGAGACCAACGATGATCCAGGTGTAGCTGACGATCTCGAAGTGCATGAGCGTGCCGATGATGGCGAGCGCCATGCCGAGCTCGGCGAGATGCATGCCGCGCTTCGCGGTCTCGGGGTGGCTCATGCCCTTCAGTCCGAAGATGAAAAGGATCGAAGCAAGCAGGTAACTAAATTCGATGAAGTAGGTTTGCCAGTGCATCTATCGATGGTTTCAAGTTTCAAGTTTCAAGTTGAGTTGGTGAACTTGAGACCCGAAACTTGAAACTTGAAACTACTTCTTCCGCTTAAACATTCGCAGCATGCGATCGGTCAGCGCGAAGCCACCGACCACGTTCGACGTCGAGCACACGACGGCGACAAATCCGAGAATCGTGGCCACGGTGCTGTGGCCCGATCCGGCAATGACAATCGATCCAACCAGCGAAATGCCTGAGATCGCATTCGTGGCCGACATCAAAGGCGTGTGCAGCAGCGGCGGCACGCGCGAAATGACCTGGTAGCCGAGAAAGGCCGCGAGCGCGAAGACGTAAAGCGCCGCGATGATCGCCGTCGCGGACATGCTTCCAGTTCCTTCAAACAGGAGCATTGAAACGATTTTCAGAGTCATTCCGTCGCCTCGTGTGCTTCTTTGCGTGAATTGAGGTCAGTACCCGGAGCAGTAGCGACGGGGTAAAAACTTTACCCGGCCGCCACCGCTCCCGGTATTGACTCCGTCTATCCAGCTCCCATCGCTGCCGCCACTCTTTGATTCATCCACTTGCCTTCATGCGTCACGCACGACGGACCAACCACGTCGTCATTTACGTCGATATGGAGCTCGCCGTCTTTGATCAGCAGATTCAGAAAGGCCGTGACGTTGCGCGAATAGAGTTGGCTTGCATGCACCGGCACAGTCGCCGGCAAGTTGGTCGGCGCCATAATCGTCACGCCATTGCGCTCGACAACCTCGTCGGGCTCACTCAATGTAACGTTGCCGCCCGTCGCCCCCGCGAGATCGATTACGACCGAGCCGCGCTTCATTCCATTCACTGCGTCTTCATCCATCAAGACTGGCGCGCGGCGTCCAGGCACTTGCGCGGTCGTGATGATGACGTCGGCAGATTTTGCTTGTTCGGCGATCAGATCGCGGCCACGCTTCAGAGCTTCTTCGGACAGTTCGACCGCATAGCCGCCTTTGTCTTCAGTCTGAATCCCGCCGAGATCGACCTCGAGGAACTTCGCGCCGAGCGAACGGACTTGTTCACCAGCCGCTGCACGCACGTCGTACGCTTCCACGACTGCCCCCAAACGTCGCGCCGTGGCGATCGCCTGCAGTCCCGCGACGCCCGCGCCGAGCACGAGCACGCGCGCGGGTGGAACTGTCCCGGCTGCCGTCATTAACAGCGGAAACATGCGCGGGATATGATCCGCTCCCATCAAGGCAGCCTTGTAGCCGGCGACGGTGGCCATCGACGACAGCGCGTCCATCGACTGTGCGCGCGTAATGCGCGGCACCAGTTCCATTGAGAATGTCGTGAGCCCAGTTTCCAGGGCAGCAACTAACTTGCCAGGTTCGTCGAGCGGGCGCAGAAATCCGAGTACGACCGCGCCCATTTTCATGGCTTGAAACACCTCGTCGGCGGGACGGCTGACAGAGACCAGAACGTCGGCATTCGCGAGCAGGGCGTTTCGGTCTGTTACGACGGTTGCGCCTGCATTCGCGAAGTCATCGTCGGTGCGAGCCGCGCCGAGACCTGCACCGCTCTCGACGGACACTGATGCTTTAGCGGCAAAGAGCTTCTGAATCGAATCCGGCATGAGCGCGACGCGCGCTTCGCCGGAAGACGTTTCGTTCAGCACCGCAATGTTCATTTAATCGTCAGGATCTTAAACGAATCGGATGAAGGTGAAATTGCGAAGGCGGAGTATAACATGCGGAGAAAGCGGGGGAGGTGACGAAGCTCACATGTGATTTAGCCAAAACGTGGCGAACTTGCGAGGGGTAGCCGTGCCTTCTATAATCCCAAGTTCGCGGCGCATTGGTGTAGTTGGTTAACACGCTGCCCTCTCAAGGCAGAGATCACGGGTTCGAGTCCCGTATGCGCTGCCAGTCCTTTTTAATCACTTACAACCACTACTCACTCTTAAAGAAGTTTTGGCGCGTAACGTCTGGGTATAAACGCGTCTAACTTGCCTACACCTTCAGCCAAGAACGAGTGCACTCTGTTTTAGAGAAGGTGTTCGACAAAGACAGCTACGGCGGACTCTGTACTGTCACTTTTAACAGTTAAGTGAAGCTAAAGCGCAGTTTATAACCTAGCTGCCCGGTCAGAAACTAAGGACCCGCGATGGCGAAAGACTGGGGCTCATCCTCTATACCCAGTTGCGAAAGGAAAAAATGACGTTCGCTCAACCAAGACTCGCTGCCTGCTGCTTAGTTTTCTTCGTTTCTTTTGCTTACACGATCACTGTTGCGGCACAGGCATCAGCCGCTAAAACTGAACCTGATAGCTCGGCAGTGGAGAAAAAGTTACTCGCAAGTGCAGAAGAACCTAAACCAGCAGTTGTCACAACTGCGTCTGAGGCAGTTGCACCTGAGACGAGCAAGGCGGTGACTTCAGAAACAAGTTCGGTAACAAATACCGCCACTGCCAAACCGAAGCCGCAGAACTCTTCAAATAAGGGCTGGCAGTTCATTTTTAGACCTTACTTATGGATTGCAGGCATCAACGGGACGGCAGGTTTACCTGATCCGGCAGTCGAGATAAGTTCGGGTATCACCGACTCCAATGTTCATGTGAACTTCGGTTTCATGTCGAGCTTTGAGGCTCGGAAGGGTAAGTTTGTGAGCCTTACCGACCTACAGTACTCGAATCTTGGTACCGATCGGCCTAACCCGGGTCCGTTGTTTTCAGGCGCGACTGCTTCTTTCAAGACGTTCATACTGGATCCCGAGGTTGGTTACCGAGTGGCTGGGAGCATTGAGCGGGGCAAGTATGTGGAGGTTCTGGGAGGTTTTCGCTACATTCACTTGAAAACCGATCTGACCTTCGAGCCTGGTGTTTTACCGGGCAGGTCTGCTTCGCGGAGCTCGAATTGGGCAGATGGCGTGGGCGGGGTGCTCGCTAGAACTCGTTTGTCGCGGCGTTGGTTTGTTACGGGCAAAGGTGATCTCGGTGGCGGCGGGTCGAAGTTTACCTATCAGTTGGTTGGCGCTGTGGGCTTCTTCGTGTCAAAGAATGTAGCCATTGTCGGTGGTTATCGTTATCTCCACATTGATCGCGAAAACAATCGACTTCTCTTTGATGTGGCAATCAGCGGTGCAATTCTAGGCATCGGCTTTAAGTTCTAAGTCTATGGAATAAGCCGAAGCAGGAAAAAGCAGCTGACAAAACAGAGCCGAGCGGAATCGGATTCGCTCGGCTCACGTGTTTCAGAGGGATGTTGGCAGGTGGCTTTAAAAGCGACTCGATCCGCTTCTTACATCGATTGAGCCGTTTACGTTATTAAGGCGAATGCGCGCGCCGCCCGAGCCGATTTGACCGCTCATATTATGTCCTACGAATTGACCATCTTCGACTGTCAATCCGAGATCGTTGGTGATCTTTCCATGAACGGTACTGGCCTTGATGTCCGCGCTTGCGCCTGCTGGAACGATCAGCACGATCGGGCCATTGACAGAGTTTAAACTCACGCCTTTTGCTGTCGCCAACGTGGCGACATTAGCGTCAATCCCGCCGTTGACGGTCGATATTTTCACTTCGCCACCGAGCCCCGACGCTGTGACCGTGCCGTTAACGAGGTTGGCTTTTACGTCACCCTGTACGCCTTCGACGTCCAGCGACCCATTGACGAGGTCGGCGCCGTCCAATTGCGCACTGCGCGGAATCGTGAGCGTGTATTCGACACTCGCGAAACTGTCTTCATCATTGCCGTGATTGTAATTTCGATCTTCAGGATACTTGGTTCTGATCCGGATGCTGTCCGGCGCGCTCTGCACGTCGATCGTCGCTTCGCTGAGGCGCTTCTGGCTGTAAGCGCGTTTCACAGCGTCAACCTTCACTGAGGCCTGGTTCCAGACATTGATGTGCACGTCGCCGTTGATGTTCTCGATGCGGACGCGGCCAGTCAGCGCCAATGGATAGGTCTGGCTAAACGCTTCGGTTAGCTCATCACCCTTAGGCTTCTGAGTCAGGTCTGAATTGCATATTTTGGTAACGGATGCGGCATGCGCCTTGGTGGTATTGATCCGAATGCCGACTGACGCCGTCGCCATTGAGAGAATCCCGATTAATAAAGCTGTCTTTGTCATTGGCTATCCTTTCAAATCAGTTCTTTCTGGCCTTCCAATGAGTAGAACACCAAGGTCCTCAATTTTGTGGCAAGTATTATCGTCTTTGCCAAAACTGATAGTGGCACGTCGTCCGCGATCGCGGACGATAAAGGCCGCTAGCTATACTCTGGAAGCGCGGAAGACCAAGAGCTACTTCTGTGAAGCTCGCGCCTGAGCAATTTCGTTCAGCAAATCAACTTTGCTTTGATAAGCCGCGAGCATGGACTGATTCGCTAGTGGATCTTTCGGGTTTTTCCTGGCCGCGTCTCGACTACTGGCAATCGTGCTGTCTACAACCGCCATGTTGTGTTCGTATTCGACCTGAAGCGCAGTTGCCATTGGCGGCTGGTACTTAAGTGCTGCGCCAAGTTTGGCGATGGCATATTCATACTGGCGCTGTTGCCATGCGAGCGACGTTGCATCAGGTTCTTCCGCCGTGGTGCGGAGGGCCGCCTTGGGCTTTCTTACAACGACAAGTCTCGGCGACTTTGAAGGATTAGGTTTGATTATGTCGTCACCCGGTTGCTTTGCGGCTAACGCTGGAGATTGCGGCGGAGAGAGAGTCTGCAACGGCGGATTGTTGTTAACAGTGATCGAAGTAGTCTTTTGCTTCTTCAAGTAAATGAAGCCAATGATCCCGGCCACCAAAATCACTGCTGCGACCGATGCATACGCCAATGGTCTAAACGAACCAAAGAAGCGCGCAAATGTGTCCCACCGCGAAGCGCGGTTGGTTGGTACCTTCGCTTGGTAAAGCGCCGCGACCGCTGAATCCATACGCGCGCGCAATCGTTCACTCGGAACACTTGGCGCAAACTCAGGACCCAGTGCCTCACGCAAAGTCAGGCTTTCAGCTTCCACCGTGGTCGCGGTGGCGGCGCACGTGGCACAGAGATTCAGATGGGCAGAGACGCTCGCGGCTTCATTCGCAGGAAGTTCACCATCGAACCAGGCCTGCAGAATTCCTTCGTCAATGCAATTCTTCATCGGCTTACTCCAATCCTGCCATATGTGCGCGCAAATTCCTTTCGTGCTCTGGCCACCAGACTTCCAACATAGTTCTCTTTCACTGAAAGCGTGTGGGCTATTTCTCGATACGAGAGTCCCTGGTGTCGCAGCAACAAACAACTGCGCATCGGCTCTTTAATCTTATCCAGCGCGCGCCGCGCGGCTTCCAGTTGTTGCGAGTTTTCCGGCTCGAACTCGACGGCTGTATCCTGCCGTGTCTTTTCATAGACGGTGTCGCGCGCCAGCGAACGGTTTCGGCTGCGAATGGCATTTCGGGCTTCGTTCAGAGTGACCCGCAATAGCCACGGGCGCAGCAACTCGCCCGTCGGCGCAGTCTCAAGATGGCGATAAAGCTTAAGAAAGACTTCTTGCGTAATCTCTTCGGCCAGGGCCGTATCACGAATAACTGCACGTGCCGTGGCAAAGACCGCCCGGTGATGAAGCGTAAATGCTTCGTCAAAACCTATGGCAGTATCACGGTCTTTTGCCTGGCTTGGAATTGAATCGATTACGGCTCGGACTCCAACGCGCATTATTCCCAATTCAAGAACACCGCCATAAGCGGGTTTGTGTCAAATCTCTCTTGTTTGGATTGTAGAGCAGAACTGGCCCTAACCGGAGACGATACGACGGATCTCCGGTTAGAAAGCCGAGACGATGGAAAGCTTCTGAGATTACTGCTTGTCGTAAAACGCGGTGCTGGTCACCCACTGGCCTTTGGCGTTGCGGCTGCGCGCGGTCACGGTGCGGGTCTTCCCGTTGGGCGAGACCGTGATAGTGGCGGTCGTTGTTAGTTTTCCATCCTTAGTGCTTCTCAACGAGAGCGTGCGGCGGTTCACGACCCGGTAAGATCTCATGTCGCCGGCAGGGTCGCCAGTCAGCGCATAAGGCTTGCCGTCAAACTTTCCGGTCCATTCACTATGAATAGCGCTGCCGTCGGCGGCCGTTCCATCGACCGTTACTTTCGTCTGATCGCCGGCTGCTTCATAGGTGACGGTGTGATTCTTGGTGGCGCCTTTGGGGAATTTCGATTTCGCCTCATTTAGTTTCCATGTGCCCATGTGGGGGCTTTGGCCGGAAGCCACAACCGCGCCGCCTAAGAACAGAACTAGCGCGAGTATGATCATTTTGAGTTTCATATTTTCTCCTCGTCCGAAAAGCAGATGATAGAACCGAGCCGCGGATTCTATTGGCGCAAAGTCGTTTCGTCAACGTGTGCTTTTGCCCATTGTCTAGCAACTTTTCGTACAAATTTCCTGTAAACGAGTTGCAGCGCTGCGATGCCGTCACCGCAATTGGCAAATGCATCTCGGCACAGCGATTGACTCTTCTCTGCTTAAACCGCAAGGGTGTTCAGAAATCATTCATGCTAGAAACCAAGGAGGTAAGTACACATGGCGAATTATTATGACCGCGAAGAAGATCGTTATCGCGGGGAGACACGCTACGGCCGGGGCGACACTGGTGATCGCGGACCGCGTTATGGCGGCGCATCCGAGCGCGACTTAGGATGGGAAGGCGCGGCTGAGCGCGAGAGCCGATATGGCACCGGATGGGCGGACGATTACGGCCGTGGTTACGGTTCGCGATATTACACCGGCGATGAACAGGGCAGAGGCTTCGCAGGTGGACGCGATCTCGGCGGCCGATCTTATAGATCGTCTTACGATCGTGATTGGGGCGAAACGCCATCATCCGAACGTGGATACAACCGGGACTACGGCAGGAGTTATGGCTCGACCGGTTTCAATGATCGGAGCTCACGCCAGTCTGAGCGCAATTACGAAGGAACTTCCCGGCCACCCGACTATGGTCGCGACTTTAAAACAAACAGGCAGCGAGCCTATCGCAGCGAAGGCCGCGCTGGCGATCGCGACTGGCTGGATCGCGCCAGTGATGAAGTCTCTTCGTGGTTCGGTGACGATGAGGCAGAACGCCGCCGTCGCATGGACAAGATGCGTGACCGCAACTTCCGCGGCCGCGGGCCGAAGGGCTATCGCCGCTCTGACGAGCGAATTCGCGAAGACGTAAATGATCGGTTGACCGATCACCAGTACCTTGATGCGAGCGACATCGACGTCAGCGTAAAAGAGGGCGAAGTAACTTTGAGCGGTAAGGTCTTTGACCGCACTGACAAGCGATTGGCGGAGGATGTCGCCGAGTCAGTCACTGGTGTGAAGAACGTGCAGAACAATCTGCGCACCGACAAGAACTGGGACACTGACACAACTGCGCGCCCAACCTCGGCAAAGGCCGCTAATATGTAACCCGAATCGCGATAGGAAAAATCAGATGCGCGGCGGCAGGCTGACGAATGGTAGTCAGCCGGCGCGGTAAAATGAACACAAAATAATAGGAACGGCGGGTTAGTAATTCGCCGTTCCTTTTTCGAAGGGCCGCTAGGGCCTCACTTGATGTGCGCCACTTGAACGTGGTCGATGTTAGTTCCTGAGTGAACGAACTATCTCTTCTTCGCGGCCTTTTTCTTGCCGCCCTTTTTGGCCTTTTTCGCGGCCTTCTTCTTAGTTGCCATATTGTCGTTTCTCCTTCTTTAGTTTCAAGGTTATGACCACAAGATACTGTGTTGCTGTGTGTCTTGTGGACTAGAGAAAACGGCGCACAACATGTTGCTATATAAACTTAATTATCAGGCTTGTCAACAATTTATTACGCGCGCGGTGTAATTTTTTGTGAGCGTGATCAGTGCACTCTCGTGGATCGGAGTCCGATCTCAAACTCTGCGACGATCAATTTCACTGTTGACGATCACTAATGCGATCGCTGACTGAGCGTGAACGAAAGGTTGAAATGTCAGATCAAAATCCCGAGCGAGAGAAGACTAACGAAACATCGGCGTGAAGATCCATTCGTCGTGCCGTTCGATTCCGTAGTACGTGATCACTGAGTTGCGTTGACTACGACTGGCGACGCCGATGAATGGTCCCGCAGTGTCGGCGGAGGTATTTTCACCGCCGGAAGCTGCTTCTTCCGATCTGGTGTTGAGCACGTTGGTGAGTTGTGGAATCAAGCTGGCCATCGCGGCAAACTCACGACGCGGCTGCGGCGCCACGCCGCCAGAATAGACCATCAGAGACTGCACAAATCCGCGAAATTCGTCGGAAGTCGGCCCGATTCGCCGCCATTCGCCATCCTGCGAAAGCGGATCAATAGCAGCTTCGGACCGGAGAATCTGTAGTTTTTTTGTGCGGCCGGGAATCTGAATTCCTTCAAGCAACTGGTCAATGTCTGTGGGTAGTGAATTTGGGCCTTGCGCGCCGCGGTAAGCGTAATAAGAGCGAATCGCGTCGGCGACTTGCTCGCCACGAAAGATTGCTTCCTTCTCTCGTTCGCGCTGCGTTTGTTGTTGGATGCTCGGCGCGGCCACGAGTGCGAACAACGCAAGCAGAGACATCAACGCCATCAACGCCACGAGCGTGTAGCCGCGCTGGTTGCCTAATTCGAGATCTCCATTTCGCGTGTTCGACATCGCGTGCATCAATGTTAAAGGTCTGGCTCTTCATCCGTCACAGGCCGGCGGATCGGCGGCCTCGTCTGGTTGCTACTGCTTTCCGTGCTGAAGGCCAGTGTGTGGCGGATCTTGAGGGTCGTGTCGACCAGTACGACCTCTTTGTCCGAGATGCTGTTGACCCGAAACCGTCCGCCGACAACGTCGCCGCGTTGCACGTTCAGCAGGTCCTTGCTGTTCTTATCCTGGAGCACCGCCGTGTCATTGAAGCTCCTTTTTCCGATCAAACCGATATAACTGTAGTTCGGTACCGGCGGCGGCGTCACCACAAGATTGCTGATGTTCGAATACAAATGGCCGTCTGCACTTTTCACTTCGATACTACGATTGCCGGGGTTGGCAATCAGGTCAGCTGTCACGGTCGTCGCAACTTGTTGCGGATTGACGAATCGCGTTTGCATCGGGCGGCCGTCAATAAAAATGCGAACGGCTGGAGTGAACTTGTCGCCGCCAACCTGCAAACTAAAATCTGTCGTTCGCGCGTAGACACTCGAGGGCGTTATCGACGAAACAGTAAGTGGCGGAGGCGGCGTCGGGGTCGGCGTTGGCAGTACCTTCACCGGTTGGGGAGGCGGTACGTAATAAGCAAAGATGTTCCGATCTGCTTCCGCGGCTGCCGCAACCGTAATTATGCGGGGAATCGGTTGTACATTTGTCAGATCGTCTGAGGTCATGTCCGGCAGCGGTTGCGTACTGTTGTTCCTTGTCGGAGTGGCCCTCGGTCTCGCATCAATCTGGTTAGCGTTGGCGGTCGGTTTCTTCGTCCCGCCGCCAAAAAACAAATAACCGAGCACCGCAATCGCGACGACGCCCAGTACCACCGCCGCGATGATCTTCTTCTTCTCGTTCGGATTATTTGGGTCGAAGAGCTGCATTTTCTTGTGTAACGTTTGGACGGTCGTTTGGTTTCGATACTTTCGATGCCGCAGACCTACTCTACGTTATCCGCTCCTGGTCGTCGAAAATAAGTGGCCATTTCGAGTCGCAAGCTGACGAGCGCTCCTTTTCCACCCGGCGTCGGCGCGACAACCGACGGCCGCCCGGGCACCACGGGCACCACCGGCACAAGTTCTGCGGCGGCTCCTTGCGTGACGCCCTCCAGTTCTACTTCGTTAATAATCAAAAACTGCCGGCTGGTTTCGATGTCGCGGACGAAATGACGTACGCGTTGGTAAGGACCCTCGACTGTGATACTGACCTCGATGCCGGGATAGATCGTCTGCCACTTAGCCTGGCTCTGTTTTTCGGCCGTCGCAGTGGCGTTGACTTGAGACTTTGTCCCGATCGTTTCCAGCGGCGAATAACTTGGACCAGCCGTGTTACGTAATCCATTGCTCTTGATCAAATCGTTCAGCGTTGTGTAGAGCGACATACGTCCGGTCGCGGGTGCTGAAAGATAATTGGCTTCAAAGTCTTTCATACTGGCGGTAATCTCGTTGACTCTCTCACTAACAGTCTTGTTTGTTTCCAGTCCTTTCTCGGACGAGCGCAGCACGGCCTGCAGTCTTTCACGTTCCAGTTGCGCGGATGTCAGACGCGATTGCGCCGGCAGATAAAAATAAAAGTAGGCAAAGATTGTTAGCAGAGCGATCAGCGCAGCACCTGCCAGGCCGATCAATTCCGGCAGACCAATCAGGCTTAAACCAGGTGTCCGGCGGATTCGCGCAAAGTCCAATTGTCGGGGTTGTCGTGCGGTGAGCGCAGGGCTCTGCATTGGTTGTTCCTGGCTCATCTCGTTCCCGCTCCTTGACTCGCCGTGTCCACCGCCCGCGTATTTCGCTCAGCCGGCGTAATCGAAGCGCTCGCTCGCGGTGAGTAGTAAACATTCATTTCGTATTCTGCACCACTGTCTTCTCGGCCACGTTGCGGATTCTGCGTGGTGAGCTCGGCGTGGAAGATTCCTTCGCGCTCCATGGTTTGAATCATCTCGGTGACAATCGTTGAACTCTTGCTGGCCACGACCAATTCAAGATTCGCGACTGTTCGATCGCCGTCAGACCGCACCTCCTTTACCGCGATTCTCTGGACGCGAACATCACGCGGCAGCGCAGCTTCCAGGTCCGCAAACAGTCGGGACCAGGAGAATTGCTTCCGATCAACGATCGCATGAGCTGATTTCAAGTCACGCTGCTGTTCAGGGGTTAATGCCTGGCGAGTCTCGTCCGCTTGTTTGTTCAGCGCATCGCTTTGCTTGCGCAACTCCGCAACGTCGCGAGCGGTAGCTTGCGCCTGGGCGTTTTTTTGAAAGGTCTTTTCGGCAATAAATATCAGGGAAATGATTGAAAAGACTGTGATGATTCCGGTCACGGTCCACGGCAGAGCGCGATTGCGAAATGGGTTACTTGAGAGGTTTAGTTTCGTGATCACTAGTCGTTACTTTCCACGTGAAAGCATACACGGCGCGTTACAATCGGCGCAAACCAAAAGGCATTCTTTTGTAACCGAAGATCGGAGATGCGACGGTTGGCCTTTCGATTACACGAAGCGCAGCCCGTCGATTACACGAAGCGCAGCCCGTCGATTACACGAAGCGCAACCCGCCGAAGTTCACAAAATCCGTCGCTTTCGCAATCGTCTTCAAAATCAGAAAAGGAAAAAAAGACCTCGCTCAGCGGGGTGAGCGAGGTCCGGACGGACGTAATTCTCTGACGATTTAGTCAGCGATCATGCTGCCATCGCCCAGAACGACGCCGTCGCCCAGAACGACGCCGTCGCCGAGCACCACACCGTCGCTCAACAAGTGGCCGTCGCCCAGAACCACGCCGTCGCTCAGCAGGTGACCATCACCGAGTACGACGCCGTCGCTTAACAGGTGCCCATCGCCAAGCACCACGCCGTCGCCAAGCGCCACACCGTCACTCAGCAGATGACCATCGCCAAGCACTACGCCATCGCCGAGAACCACGCCGTCACCGAGCACCACGCCATCGCTCAAAAGATGGCCATCGCTTAAGAGGTGACCATCTCCAAGGACCACGCCATCGCCGGTCGCCAGCCCGTCCGCGAGGCGGATGTTCTGATTCAGGAACCAACCATCCGCGATGATGATCCCGGCGCCATGCACGACAGCGTCGCCGAGAACCACTCCGTCACCGAGAACGACGCCGTCGCTCAGCAGGTGACCGTCGCCAAGTACCACACCGTCGCCAAGCACAACCCCATCGGCGAGGATGATGCCATCACCGAGGACGACGCCATCGCCGAGTACGACGCCGTTTGTCAGCATCGGACGTTCTGAGAACAACACGCCGTCGGCGTAGAGCACGCGATTGCTGCGCGCGACTTTTTCGCCGCCAATCGTGAAGGAGGCCTTCAGCGAACTCAGAGTGGTGTTGCCTGAGAAGATCCGATCCCCGGCGCGAAGACTGCCGGCATTCGGAACAATCGCGCGGCTCATTTCAACTGCCGCCGCGGCGTTGACGAGACCTGCGCCCTGGCTCAAAACCGATTGTGCTTTGTTCGTGAAGCCGGCCAATTGCTGCGCGGTGCGCGTCAGAATCGCTTTCACGAGCAGCGGCGTCAGCGATTTGTTTGCTTGCAGCATCAACGCCACCGTTCCGGCCACCACCGGAGCGGAGAACGAAGTTCCCGAATATGTGAAGTAAGCATTGTCGGTGCCGCCAGAGCCTGGATGCACGATCTTTTCAGGAAATTGAATCGGCAACGCGGCATTCCATTCCTGCGACATTGGCGCAATCACGCGGCGGCCGGGAGCCACGATATCCGGCTTCGCCAGACGATCGAACGACGTCGGACCTTTCGAAGAGAACTGTGCGATCGTGTCATCAGAGCGCTTCACCGTTCCATGCATATCAGTGGCGCCGACGGTGATCGCGTAAGGGCTGTTACCCGGACTGTTGATACTTCCGAACGCCTGCTGGTAAATCGGCGAGCCATCGGCATTCTGTCCGACGATCTCATCTGTGTGACCACGATTTCCGGCGCTGGCCACGACCACGATGTTGGCAAGAGTTGCAGCTTCGACCGCTTTGCAGACTGGGTCGAGGTGGAAAGATTCTTCGGGGGTCGCGCCCAGGCTCATGTTCACCACGCGGATGTTGTACCGACCGCGATTCTGAATCACCCAGTTCAGGCCGGCGATCACATTGCTGATGCGTCCGGCGCCGGTGTTGTCCAGCACTCTCACGTCAACCAGGTTGGCTCCTGGAGCTGAACCCGCATAGTTGCCTTCGTAACCATTGGAGGTTGCGCCATTGCCTGCGGCCATCCCAGCAACGCCGGTTCCGTGCCCGTAAGGGTCGCCCATCGTGTTGCTGCCCGTGAAGTCAACCGCTGCGATCACGCGCGACTTGCTATTGATACCGGCGAAGTCCGGATGATTCGCGCTGATTCCTGAATCAAGGATGGCGATCGTGACGCCCTGGCCATCGACGGCCGGCGCACCGGGCGCGCCTGCTTGCACTTGCGCCGCGCCGGTCGATTCGGTCACGAGGTCGATGTTTGCGTGCACTTGCTTGTCAGCAGAGATGTACTTGACGTCATCGCGCGCGGCGAGATCAGCCAGTGAACTACGAGGCACATCCGCGACGACCATGTTCAATCCGTCGAACGAACCGCGTTTGCGGCCACCATTTGACTGGATCGCGCTGTCCTGTGCTGCTGACGGAGCACCGTTGGTTTGAATGATGACGCGGGTAACTTCAGATGAACTGGTCGAGCTCGCAAGACTTGCTGACAACTTCGAAGCACGTGCGCGACCCTGGGAATTTTGGGGAGCGGCAAAACTGGCAACCGGAGCGAGTGATGCGCTGACGATTGCGACGATAATGACTAGGGCGACTCGGCGTGACATGGTAATTCTCCTGATAACTTTCGGCGATGAAATCTGCTTGGTCATGCCTGTCCCTATTTCAATGCCTGTGTCACTGGAGGAAAACATCATTCCAAGCCATGTTAAGTCTAGCTAGTTTAGTCGTTTACATTGCCATGAACCGGCTCTACTCATGATGTGAGAAAAATAAATCGAAGTGGTAACCAGCTATCCAGCCGAACCGGCGATCGCTAAGTTTTCTAGATCTTTTCGAGGAAAAGCGGAGGAACCGCGTGTGAGACGCAGCTGAGTAACAGCTATCCAATGGCTACGGGGTATACAGTGATTTAGTGATTTTTTCGGGGTGTAAAGCAAGCGGAAGTGCGCTGAGTCTAAGCGCTTGCCGTCATCTGATGACGGTCAAGTTTTAGGTAAAGACCACGGCGGGTGAGACCAAGTTCGCGAGCGGCTCGCGAGATGTTTCCGTTGTGCTTACGGAGCGCTTCAGCAATCATCCGGCGCTCGACTTCGGCGATCGCATCGGCCAGTGTGAGATTGTCCATCGGAACCGTGAGCGAGCCTGCGGATGAGCCAATTCCGATCGAAGTCACGCTCGTCGCAGGAGTGACCGGCGCTGACATTTGACGAAGCTCCGGCGACAACTGCTCAGGCGTGATCGTGGCGCCGTCTTCCGCACGCGCGACCACGCGCTGAATTTCGTTGCAGAGTTGCCGCACATTGCCGGGCCAATCCGCCACCATCAGCAGATCGACTGCCTGCGGCGTCATTTGTATGTCGCGGCGTCCGAATTTTGCTCCGTAATGATTAACGTAGTAGTTAACGATTGTGGGAATTTCCGATCGTCGTTCTCGCAAAGGAGGTACGCGCAAGCGAATCACGTTCAAACGATAGTACAGATCTTCGCGAAAACGACCTTGTGCGACCATCTCTTCAAGATCGGTATTCGTTGCGGCGATGATGCGTACGTCCACTTTGATTGGACGCTGTTCACCAAGCGGCTGAATCTCTCCTTCCTGCAGGAACCGCAGCAGCTTTGGCTGAACGTCGAGCGGCAGATCGCCAATTTCATCAAGAAACAAAGTGCCGCCCGCCGCTGATCGAATCACACCTTCCGAATCTTTGACAGCACCGGTGAATGCGCCGCGCCGATATCCGAACAGGTATCCTTCGGAAAGCTCTTTCGGCACCGCGGTGCAATTAAATGGCACGAAGATTTTGTCGCGGCGCGCTGACAACGCATGAATCGCCCGCGCCACCAATTCTTTGCCCGTGCCGGATTCGCCAGTTACGAGCACTGTGACATCAGACGATCGAATCTTGTGAACTTCTTCGACGAGACGGGTCATCGCCGGGCTCGAGTGAATGAATCCAGGCATCAAGCTCGAACCCGCAGCCGTGCTTTCTTCTTCGTCACCATCGCCAGTGCGGTTCCGTTCGCGCAATGCGCATACGTCCATGCCGAGTTCGACCACACGAAGTAGCGGATCGAGCGAGAGCCCGCCGGGGAGAAGTGCGCGATCGCGTGGAGAGATTAGGAGGGTCGCAGGTCGCGCGTTATCCGATCTCAACTCGATAATTGCGACGTCTCGTTTGTTACCCAGTTTGGCGCGACTGGCGTCGTCGGCCGTGGCGACTTCAGCAGCCAATTTTTCAGCCGCATCCTTCTCGCAGCCGTGCGCGATGACGATTCGCTGGCGACCAGCTTGTTCCGATTCGAAGATGATGACCTGATTAGAGCTGGTTTCCTGCCGAATCACTGCGGCAAGCTCGCGCAAGAGCAATTCGCGCGAAGCGACCGCTTCCGCCAGGCGCAGGGTGAGCAGCTGAACAACGGTGTCGCGTTGCTTCCGTCGTTCCGGTCCAAGCGCGTCGAGTTCCGCTGCCGCTTTTTCCGCGCGTTCAATATCGAGCTTCGCGCCAAGTTCGCGAAAGATGTTCAGTGCCCGCGTGAGGTGTTCTTCCGCGCGTTCAGGTTGGGTGACAACGTACGCGCGTCCCAACTCGAAATGGGCGCGAGCGCTGCGATAACGGTCCCCGATCAAGTCAAAGATCGAGACGCTGCGGCCAAAGTGCTGGGCGGCGCTCGCGGCTTCCGACTTCGCCATTTCCAGCAATCCCACGATGCGTTGTGCTTCCCCCGCAATGTGCAGATCAGCCTGCGAGTCGTTCACCAACTTAAGAACTGCTTGTAGGTTTTCATCGGAGTTTTGCCGGTCACCGGTTGCCAGGTACGCCTCGGCCAGCAACAGGTGCGACTCACAAATCGCTTGCCGGTCGCCGATCTCCTGCGCCAACTCCATCGCGCGCGTTGCGGCAGTCAGCGCTTGAGCGCTGTGGCCCATGGCCAGGTAGCAACGGCCGAGAGTTCGCCGCGCTTGTCCTTCGTACCACTTATTACCGCGCTCAGATGCGGCAGCGACCGCGCGCTCGAGGTACGTTTGCGCGTCGGTCATTTCCCCGCGCAACGTGTGCAACTCACCGAGCGAATCCAGAATCATGGGAAGTTCGGCGCGGCGCTCATCTTTTTCCGTAGCAATCGCCAACGCGCGCTCGAGCGCTGCCTGGCCGCGGTCCCACTGACCGATCAAAATCAAGTTGATACCGAGATTGTTGTAGCCGTCGGCCGCGTTCGCTTTGTGATCGGTGCGCTCGTAGTAGGCGATTGCCTTCTCGAGGTAGCGAATGCCTTCGTGCGGTCGCCGCAAGAACCAACACGCGCCGGCCATATTCGCGTAGGTTCTGCCAAGCAGCATCGTCGCGTCGCGATCGCCGACCAGTTTGATCGCCTGCTCATAGTTCTTCAGCGACTCTTCGTGTTGACCTTCGTGGATGTCGGCGGTAGCTAATCCGAAATACGCCTCTGCCATGCCACGCCAGTCCGCAGTGCGACGACAGCAATCCAGTGCGCGCAGAGAATAATCACGCGCAATCGGATACTCGCTGATGCTGCGATAGACGCGCGCCAACGCGACATAAACGGCGCCCATCTGCGGATCGTCTTCCGGCATTTCGCGCAGCGTTGATTGCAGCAACGCGATCGCTTTGGGATGATCGCCGTTGTAGTTATAAGCGACGGCGAGTTGGGCTCGTAGCCTGATACTGATTTGCGGTTCGAGTTTGGTGCGACTGTCGGGCGCTTCGTACATCACAACTGCATCGAGCGAGTCGGAATATTCACCCTGCATCTCGAAAGCGATTGAGAGGGCGCAGCGGGCGGCGGCAAGTACGGATGGCTGATTAGTAGCGCGCGCGAGGACTGAAGTGAGGCGCGAGCGAGCTTCGGCCGTCAAGCCACGATCCAATAGATCGCGAATCGCTTCGACCTCCGCCTGCAGTGTTTGAGCCGAGGACTGACCACGCGAACGCAGTTGCGCACGTGCTCTTTCCAGGTCGACGACAGACGGATCGGATCTGTGATCTCTTTCGCTCAAAAGAGGGGGACCTTTACGAAAGCGAACGGTGTTCGCCTCACTTTACTGATCGCTGAAAGTATCAATAAAGACGGAATGACTTTCGCTTTTCACCTCCGAACCCCGAAGGCAGGACGTTGGGCGCGAGAGTCACGCCACGTTCAAATCATGACGCGGTGAACATAACACAGTCCTTTTTGCGCGTCACGAACTTCTGCCGCTGCACCGTCGAATTTGCCGGGCACTTTTCTTAGCCGGTTTGCGGGCGTTTTCTGCAATAATTGTAGTTTCCATTCCTTGACACCCCTCAGGCCGACCCCTATCATGCTTGTTTCCGCGTCTGCCGGAATTGTTGTCTGAGGTATGTTCGAGTCGCTTTCCGACAAGCTTAAGCGGACGCTGAAAAACCTGCGCGGCGAAGGCGTCCTGACGAAAGAACACGTGGACGCGGCGCTCCGCGAAATCCGTCTGGCGCTGCTCGAAGCCGACGTTAACTACAAAGTTGCGAAGGATTTTATCGCCTCGGTCAAGGAAAAGGCCGAAGGGCAGCAGGTTTGGCTGGAACTAAAGCCGTCTGAGCAAGTCGTCAAAATCGTTTTTGATGAATTGGTTGAATTGCTCGGTGGGCAATCGTCGCGGCTGGTTTTTACAAAGACCGCTCCGAACGTCGTCATGATCGTCGGCCTGCAAGGCTCAGGCAAGACGACATCGACGGGAAAGATCGCACGCTGGCTGTCGCAGAATCAACAGCGCAAGCCATTGCTGCTTTCGACCGACGTTTACCGGCCCGCGGCGCGCGAACAGTTGAAGGTCATCGCGAAGGCGACTGGCCAATCGATCTTTGAAAAGCCTGAAACGAACGATCCGCTCGAGCTGACGCGCAGCGCTCTGCAGCATGCGCGCGACACCGGTTACGACACGTTGTTGATTGACACCGCGGGACGCCTGCACATCGATGATCAGTTGATGGAAGAGCTGGTAAAGATCAAGGGCGAAACGCATCCGGTCGAAATACTTTTCGTCGCCGATGCGATGACTGGTCAGGATGCCGTGCGATCTGCGGAAGAATTTCACGCGCGAGTCGGCATCACGGGGGTCGTGCTCACGAAGATGGACGGCGATGCCCGTGGCGGCGCGGCGCTATCAATCAAACAGGTAACTGGGCAGCCCGTTAAATTCGTCGGTGTCGGAGAGAAATATGATGCACTTGAGCCGTTCTATCCCGATCGGGTTGCGCAACGCATCCTCGGCATGGGCGATGTGTTATCGCTGATTGAGCAAGTCCAGGACAAGATCGATCAGGATGACGCCGAAGCGCAGCTTAAAAAGCTGCAAAAGAATCAGTTCACGCTCGACGATTTTCGCTCGCAACTCAGGCAGGTAAAGAAACTCGGTTCGTTCTCGAAAATTCTGAAGCTGCTGCCGGATCAACTTCTGGGTGGCGTCGGGATGCCGGATCTGACTGACGAACAGTCGGAACTGATGGAGAAAGAGCTACGACGCACCGAGGCGATCATTGATTCGATGACGCGCGCAGAGCGTGTGAATCACATGATCCTGAACGCGAATCGCCGGCGTCGCATTGCTCGCGGATCAGGAACGACCGTGCAGCAGGTGAACGCGCTGATTAAGCAGTACACCGAAATGCGCCGGATGATGCAGCAGCTTTCGAGTTCCGGGATGTTCGGCGGCGGAGGAATGGGCGGCAAGATGATGCGCCGCATGGCCGGAGTGCCCAATATGGATTTCGGCGGCGGCGATCCAATGATGGGCGGCTTGCCCGCGGGCTTACCGGGTTCATCACGGAAGAAAAAGAAAAAGAAGAAGAAGAGGCGTTAAGCCGAATGAGAGTTTAGAGGCGGGCGTTGCCCGCCGGTTAAGGAGAGCCGATTTGTTAGCAATCAGATTAATGCGAATGGGTGCGAAGAAGCGGCCCGCGTATCGCATCGTAGTTAAAGAGAAGCAGTCGAAACGCGATGGTGCGTATCTTGAGAATCTGGGTACGTACAACCCAACACGCGAACCCGCTGAGATCAATCTCAAAAGCGATCGCGTGCAGTACTGGATCAGCAAAGGTGCGCAGCCGACTGATACCGTCCGGCGTTTAATCAAGCAGGCGGCGAAGAATCAGGCGAGTGCCGAAGCGGAAGCACCGGGCGCTTAATAACGGCGTCAGAGTACCGACTTCAGTCGGGTGTTGCGATCAGAACGCCCAACTGAAGTTGGTACTCTAACGCGGGGGAGTCCGACGATTCTGAAATGCGCGAGACGATCGAATTAGTCGTAAAGGCCCTCGTTGACGAGCCGTCGGCGGTTGATGTTCGCGAAATCGATCGTGAAGGAACGACGCGGATTGAAGTGCGCGTCGCACAACCAGACATGGGGAAGGTCATCGGCAAACAAGGTCGGACCGTCCGCGCTCTGCGCTCACTTGTCTATGCAGCGGGTGTTAAGCAGCATCGGCGATACGTCCTCGACGTCGTTGAGTAGTGGCACAGACTTCAGTCTGTGACTGAGTCATGGAAAGCAATCACAGACTAAAGTCTGTGCCAGCCGATGAAGATGATCTAATCGTTGTCGCGCACGTTGTGAAAACGCGCGGCCTGCGCGGTGAAGTTGTCGCGGATCTGCTCACTGATTTTCCGCATCGTTTTGAAAAGCTGAAATCGCTGATCGGAATTTCGAGTAGCGACGACAAGCGTTCTTTGCAAATTGAAGAGCAATGGTTTCACGGCAACCGTCTTGTCGTTAAGTTCGCGGGCTTCGATTCGATCGACCAGGCGAAAGAACTGGTCAATTACGACTTAGCCGTGCCGGCCGATGAGCGCGTAGAACTTCCGAACGATACGTTCTATGAATGGGAGCTGGTCGGTAGTTGTGTCACGACCATTGACGGAAAAGAGATCGGCAACGTCAAAGAGATCATGAGAACCGGTGCTGTTGAAGTGCTCGTAGTTGTCGACGAGACCGGTCGAGATCGACTGATTCCGATGGCTGGCGACATCGTCGTGGAGATCGTTAAAGAGAAGAAAATAATCCGAATCGATCCGCCGGAAGGACTTTTGGAACTTTAGGATTGATTCATTGACTCATTGATCCAATGAATCAATGAACAAATGAGTCAATCAAGATGCTTCGCGTCGACATCATTTCGATCTTTCCCGACTACTTTCGCGAAGCATTTGATTACGGAATTATTCGTCGCGCGCGAGTGGCGAATTTGGTTGACATAAAGGTACACGATCTCCGGTCGTGGACCTCGGATAGGCACAAAGTCGTTGACGACCGGCCATTTGGTGGCGGCGACGGCATGGTGCTGAAGCCGGAACCGATCTTTGCAGCTGTGCAATCACTCACTGGCGCGCGACGTCGTAAAGACGTCCCGAGCGGCACACGCGTCGTCTTGCTGTCACCACAAGGCAAGCAATTCACGCAATCAATGGCGAGCGAGTTTGCGAACGGCGAGCAGCTTGTTTTGATTTGCGGGAGATATGAAGGCGTCGATGAGCGGGTGGCCGAGGCCCTCGTAACCGACGAAACTTCCGTAGGTGATTACGTGCTCTCCGGCGGCGAGCCGGCGGCCTTGGTCGTTATCGATGCGATTGTGCGATTGCTGCCGGGCGCCTTGGGCAGCGAAACATCCGCGACGACGGAATCATTCTCGGAGGGCCTGCTCGATTATCCGCATTACACGCGGCCGCCGGAATTTGAAGATATGAAGGTCCCGGAAGTTTTGTTGACTGGGCATCACGCAGAGATCGCGAAGTGGCGCCGCGAAGCCGCGGAAGAGAAGACGAAGAGGAATAGACCGGACCTGTTGAAAAAATGATTGCCGATTTCCAATTGCCAATTGTCGATTGAAAACATTGGAGACCTAAACAAATCGGCAATTGGCAATCGGAAATTGAAAATGGAGTTAGTCATGAATCGTTTAGACACCATCGAGAAAACGCAATTACGAAATAACATCCCCGATTTTCAGCCGGGTGATACGGTGCGCGTGCACGTGCGCATCAAGGAGTCGGAGACAAAAGAGCGTTTGCAGGCCTTCGAAGGTGTCTGCATTGCGCGCAAGCACGGCGGCGCGCGTGAAACGATTACGGTTCGCAAGACCAGCTTTGGTGTAGGCGTCGAAAGAATCTTTCCACTGCACGCGACGATCATCGATCACATCGATGTCGTGAAGAAGGGGCACGTTCGGCGGGCCAAGCTTTATTATCTGCGTAACCTACGAGGGAAGGCGGCGCGTATTCGCGAGCGTGACACTCGTCAGAACGCTGACATCGCCGGAGCTGCTGCCGTCGGCGGAGGCGGTGACGCCGCCGAAGGCAAGGAATAGGCGGTCACGACCACCTGCGGTAGCGGGGGGTAATGTTTGATATCCTCATCCCAAAGATCAACCGCCCGCTACCGCAGGCGGTTCTGACATCGTGCACATTGCTATTGATGCGCATTCGGTTGGAGCGCAACTCGGCGGAAACGAAACCTACGCCGTCAATCTGATCGAGGCTCTCGCCGAAATCGATCAGTCCAATCGGTACACTCTCTATGTCACAAAGCAATCGGCCGTCGATCGGTTTACAGACCGTTGGCCGAATTTTCAGGTCAAGCGAACGCTGCCACACACACCGCTCATCCGCATACCGCTGACACTGTCAATCGAGCTGCGGAAAAATCATGTTGACGTTCTGCACGTGCAATACACCGCCCCGCCGCGCACGCCCTGCGCACTCGTTGCCACGATTCATGACCTCTCCTTCGAACACTTGCCGGAGACTTTCAACCGCCGCAGTCGCGCGCAGCTTCGTCTGACCGTACGTCGCACCGCGCAGAAAGCGGCGCAAATTTTGACGCTTTCCGCGTTCTCACGTGACGACATCATCGAAACGTACGCGGTCGATCCTGAACGCGTCCGGGTCACGCCACCCGCTGCGCCGGCATCCTTCGCGCCCGTTACCGCTGAAACGGAACTGCGGCGGATTCGAGCCAGTTACGGTATCGATCGCGATTACATTCTCGCGCTCGGCTCGATTCAACCGCGCAAGAATCTCGTGCGCTTGATCAATGCCTACAGTAGTCTGAGTCGCGTTCGTCCGAAGCACGAACTGCCGCAACTCGTGTTGGCCGGAAAACGCGGCTGGTTGGAAAGTGCAACCATTCAGGCGGCTGAGCAGAGCGAAGCACGGCGCGACATTCTTTTCATAGGGTATGTATCCGATTCAGATTTGCCGGCGCTTTACAGCGGTGCGATGTGCTTTGTGTATCCATCATACTTCGAAGGTTTCGGCTTGCCGGTCCTCGAAGCGATGCAATGTGGCACTCCCGTGATTGCCGGCAACCGCACAAGTTTGCCGGAAGCGGCGGGAGATGCCGGCGTTCTCTTCGATCCGTTCGATGAGTCGGCCATCGCCGGTGCACTGATGAAAGTGATTGAGAATCCGAACTATCGCGCGGAACTACGCGTCAAAGGCTTGGAACGGGTGGCCGCGTTCAATTGGCTAACCACCGCGAAAATGACGCTTGAGGCTTATGAGCGCGCCGCACAGCCACCGCAGTCTCAGCGTGCCACCTGACGGCGTTGCATTACGAAATAGTGTCAAAATGATTTTTCGCTCGACGCGCCGAAGCCTTTTATGATTTGATGTAGGCCACCCCGCTCATATGCGTATTGCGATTCTTGGAACGCGTGGTATTCCTGCGAACTATGGCGGCTTTGAAACCTTCGCCGAACATCTATCAACGCGGCTCGTAGCGCGGGGACATGAGGTGACCGTTTATTGCCGCGCGCACTACACCAGCCCGCGCCAGCTTGAATTTCAGGGCGTGCGGCTGGAAGTCCTTCCCACAATTCGTCACAAATACTTTGATACCGTTGTGCACACGTTCCTTTCGGCGATTCACGCCGTTACGGGCCGATACGATGCGGCGCTCATCTGTAATGCGGCCAACGCGCCGTTCGCGACAATCCTGCGAATGACCGGCACGCCGGTCGCGATTAACGTGGACGGACTCGAGCACAAGCGCAAGAAATGGAATTGGGTGGCGCGCGGTTACTACTTGATCGCTGAGCGGCTCGCGACGATTCTACCGACGGAAACGGTGACAGACGCGCGTGTTATTCAGGATTATTACCTCGCACGCTACGGGAGTGAATCGACCATGATTGCGTACGGCGCGGACGTCGAACGGCGACCGGATCCATCCGTGCGCAAATGGCACGTAGAGCCGAACCGTTATGTGTTGTATGTGTCGCGCCTGGAACCTGAGAACAACGCGCATCTCGTCATCAAGGCTTTTAAGCGAGTGCGCACTGCGCGCAAGCTGCTGATCGTAGGCGACGCGCCATATGCGCAACAATACATCGCCGACCTGAAAGATCGCGCCGCCGATGATCCGCGGATTATCTTTACTGGGTTTGTGTTCGGACGGGATTACAAGGCATTGCAGCAGAACGCTTACTGCTACATACACGCAACCGAAGTCGGCGGCACGCATCCGGCGTTACTTGAGGCAATGGGGTTTGGGAACTGCGTGTTGACCCTGGCCGCGCCAGAGAACATCGAAGCGATCGGCGATGCGGGAATACCGTACGCCGACGAAAATGACCTCGCTGAAAAACTGCAACGCGTGCTGCGCGACGGCTCGCTCGTGCAGGCCTACCGCAACCGCGCCCAATCACGTGTCACCGACAAATACGATTGGGATTACGTCGTCGATCGTTATGAAGAGTTATTCGCGCGGATGGCTGGGAAACCTTTACCGCCGCGTATGAATTTCGAGACAGAACCAACGGGTGTTTCCGCTAAGAAATCTTTTAGCCGATCGGCATCGGCATAATTATTTCAGACCTTGAGCCGGCGCGAGGTTATCGCCATCGTGCGCGCGCGCGCTGATCCTTTGGCAAAAGATACGCGACGTGGATCCCTTTGAGGCGAAATGTGCCTGCGTCGCTGATTGCAGGGTGGTGTAATATCTGGCGTATCAAGCGCTTGCAAAAATTTTTGGCCCGTTGACTTGCAGCTAAATCAGCTTCCGATTATTCTGCGCGTCGCTTTGATGGTCTTGCAATGTATGCGGCTGACGGTAGCAATCTTGATTTGCACAGAAAGTTAGGAGGCCTCGAGTGGTGCTCAAGTAGTTTGCATTTAGGCACACTACAAACGTTTCGCCAATGAGAGTCTCAATGGGAACAAGAGGTGTTTGAAAATTTTCCGAACGCCGGCGCTCAATGAGCGCTAACGGCGTGCACCGATCAGACCAGCGATAACGCCAACTCTACCGCTTCCACGATAGTGTTTACGTCTACGGCGCTGGAAGGCGGGGTGTCGGTTTGTCCTGGAGTTGCTTCATCTGATGTCATTGGCGCAGAAGTGCACGGCGGTGAACTCGTTTCACCAGGCGCGCAAGGAGGCGATGGTGTCTCGCCGGCGAAAACAACCGTGAACAGAACGGCAACTAGAATGAGAGAAAAACCTACTCTCTTAAGGTTCTTCATGTTTTCTCCTTTTTTTGGCTGGCTATCTTCTAGGTTACTAAACGACATGGCGAAGAGTGTTTCACTTGAGGTGCAGTTGGAACGTTTCCCCAAAGAGTGGAACGCTTCCTTCGCGGCGCAACAATCTTATCACCTATGTAGAAAGGCAGACCTCACATGAACTTAGCCCCCAAGGCACCCGCTCTCAGTAACCAGAGTCGCGACCTTTCGGTTAATGAAAGGGTGAAGTCTAGCTGCAGGCTTGCAAAACGTCTCGAAAAAGCGGGCGACTACGACGCTGCAGCAGAGGCTCTTAGAGAATTCTGGCCCGGACTCAACAGCGAACCGGTGGTCAACGATCTTGATGACACCACGAGGGCGGAGTTGTTGTTGAGGGCTGGCGCATTGACCTGCTGGCTTGGAAACGCGAACCAGACCGACGGTAGTCAGGAGGTCGCAAAGAATCTCATCACTCAGAGTGTCGATATATTTGAAGTACTTGGGGCAACACGAGAAGTTGCCGAAGCGCGAGCTGACCTCGCTTTGTGTTACTGGCGTGAAGGCGGATTTGAGGAGGCAAGAATCAATTTAAAAAGTGGATTAGCTTTATTGGGGGAAGATGATAGGTCTGAACTGAAGGCTACCCTTTTGATTCGCGCAAGCATCGTTGAAATGGAGACGCAGAAGCTTCAAGAAGCAATGCAGCTTTGCGACAAGGCGGCTCCGATCGTTGAGGCAAGCGAAGATCATGCGCTTAAAGGCAGTTTTCACGTCCAATACGGTTTAGTCTTAAGACACCTAGCTACGCCAGAGAATCTGGAAGTCTATCTTGATCGTGCCTTGATCGAATACGCCGCGGCCGCTATTCACTACGAACAAGCGGGTAACCAACGTGCCGTGGCCCGCGTCGAAAATAATCTCGGCTTTCTCTACTACACCATCGGACGTTACCAGGACGCACACGAGCATCTCGATCGCGCGCGCAAGCTTTTCATGAAGCTGAAAGATGTTGGCACCGCGGCGCAAGTTGATGAGACGCGGGCGCGAACGCTGCTCGCCGAAGGGCGTCTGCGTGAGGCAGAGCGAATGATTAAAGCCGCCATTCGAGTGCTGGAGAATGGCGGCCAGCAAGCGGTGCTGGCGGAAGCGCTGACGACGCAGGGAAAGATTGTCGCGCGCCTGGGCCATCCAGGGCGCGCCGCACTGTTGTTGCAGCGGGCCATCGCCGTTGCCGAAACCGTTGGTGATCGAGAGGGGTCCGGCCGCGCGCATCTGACAATCGTGGAGGAGCTCGAAAGCCAGACTCCTCTGAAACAACTGGCTGAGGTCTATGGTTCGGCGGCTGACCTCCTTGACCATTCGCAGGACCCTGCCATCAGCAAACGATTAATCGTCGGAGCGCGGAGAATCATCGAGGCTTTGCTCAGTGCGGAAAAGCATCAGTTCCGCGATCTGGAAGGACAATCGTGGGACGGTTTTTCGATGCGGACCGAAATAGAAAAGATCGAAAAGGCTCTGATCCAGCGAGCCCTACGTGATGCCGGCGGGTCCGTGACCAAGGCTTCTCAACTACTCGGCTTCCATCACCACCAGAGCCTGATCAGCTTACTCAATAGCCGCCATCGCGAGATGCTCCCGCAACGCTCCGTGGTTAGACGTCGTCACCGCCATCTCTTCTCGAAACCGACAAGCAAGAAGAAATCTCCCGCCGTCAACGTGGAGGACCAGATTGCTGTGCTGCACGTCGAAGATTACAAACCCGTCACACGAATGGTTAAAGACATCCTCGGCGAGGGTTACCACGTGCAGTCGTGCGTTAGCGGAGCGGCCGCGCTTGAGTTGCTGCGCACGCGAGAGCGTATTGATGTGCTGATTGTCGACAATAATTTGCCTGGCATTAGCGGACTGGAACTGGTACTGCGCGCCCGAAGCATCGCACCGCGCCGAAATCTGCCAATTATCATGCTATCTGGCGACGATGTAGAGAAGGAAGCTTGGCGCGCCGGCGTCGATGCTTTCCTGGAAAAATCGAAAGCCCCAAAAGAACTCGCGGGTACAGTCGATCGATTGTTGAAAAAGAAGGAGGACGACACGTAATAGTCTACAGCGCAGCAACACGGTGCGCCTCTAATTCAAGTGGCGCGCGCACATGCGCACGTTCACGACACGGCACGAACGGAAATTTCACCACCACTTTTCTGGAAGAGTTTTTCGCAGAGAGCATCAGGCTGACCGCTATTAGTCAGCCTTCGAGCGGTCGCGAGGAATCAACGTAGCTCCCACTTCCGCGACGCCACGGAATACGTTGATGCAGGGGTCTCGCGACCGCTGGTTCTTTACGCACTATACTGCAGCATCAATCCTTCAGGAAGTTTGACCGTAGACGTCACTTAATGGCTTTAATATTCGCAGGCTTTGCGAACAGCGAATCGGGAATTGGTTTGTTGAATTCGATCGACTCGTAGTTAATGCGGCTGGATTGTACGCCGTTGCGAAAGTGGTCGATAACAAAAGGCGCGCTGATTCCGCCCAAAGTGATTGGCTTGAATAATCGATCTTCCTCGGTGAACTCTTCCATCTGTTCAGTGTCCGGATTCTGGATTTTTCGTTTGTAGATTACCTTGGCTGGCGCTCCTTCAATTTCCGCAAATTCATATTCGATCCAGAACCCATCGGGATAAGTCAGCTTAATCGTCACGTTTCGCCGCCCCAGCGTCGCTTCTCGTCGCCCGACGTAGCTCAAAGTCGCCCCGTCCTGACGCCACCACCCATGCAAGAGATTTTCCATGCTTGTACGCATGCCGGTGCGAAAATCTTCGACCTGTTTTGCTGTCTGGTCCTTCAGCGTTTTCGCCGCCGCATCGAACAGCCAGCCCTGCATTTTGTCGTTCGTCTGGATGATGCGATTGCCGCCGCCCGTGAACTCCGTGCGCTCGCGGTCGGGATATGAAATGTAGTCGATGAATTTCATCGGCACACCTGGCGTGCCGCCCGGATAGTCAGTGAAAAATCCGCGCGCAGTCACAGTTTGCACTTTAAGGTAGGCATCACCGCCAACTGCCTGAATCGCTTTTTGAACGATCTGTTCAGCCTTCTCATCGGATTTCGGCGCCGGTTGAGGTTGTCCCGCAGCCGTCGTGAAAAAGAGTAAAATCGATGCGCATACGAAGGCGACTCTGTGAAGCAACATAGATTCGGGGTTCCTCACTTCTGGACGCACGAATTACAGCACACAACGCAAGAAAGCCTCAAACCCGACGGCTTGAGGCTTCTGTTTTCCAGCGGAAATGTATGACTACTCAACCGCCATTCGATTTAATGACGGGTTCGTTGCTGGGCCGCGCGACAATCTCGTCTTCTTCTCCCTCAACGGTGAACCGCGATGACTGCTTCCACATATTCGTGATCGGCAATTTCACATGTTCGTCGATGTAGCGTTTCAAGAACCGCGCGCCGTACTGCGTGCTGAATCCCTTTTCGGTGACGAAATCGACGGCCGTATCCGTAATCTCGAATGACTTGCCCTGGCGTTTCATCTGGCGGCGAGTCTTATCAAGGTAAAGCTGGGCAATCTGCTTCACCTCGTCCATCGTCAACGGCGAGAACACCACGATCTCGTCGATGCGATTGCGGAACTCCGGCGAGAAACGCGTTTCCGCTGCCTTCAGGACTTCTTTCTTGACCTGCCGAAAATCGTTCGTTGTCTTGGTGCCAAATCCAAGTGGCTTTTCGAATTTCTTGAAGCTCTCCGAGCCCAGATTTGACGTCATGATCACGATTGCGTCGGACAGATACACGCGGCGGCCGCGACCATCCGTCAGCCAACCTTCGTCGAAGGCTTGCAGAAACAAATTCATCAAGTAGGGCGTAGCCTTTTCGACTTCGTCGAGCAGCAGGACAGTGTAAGGATTCTCGCGCAGTTGCTCAGTGAGAATTCCGCCACGTTCTGATCCGACGATGCCGCGCGGCATGCCGATGAGCTTCTCAATGCTCACCGTACCGTCGCTGTATTCCGACATGTCGAGGCGAACCATCTTTTGCTCGTCGCCGAACATGAACTCGGCGACTGCTTTTGCCAACTCAGTTTTGCCGACCCCCGTCGGACCAAGAAACAGCAGGACGCCGTCAGGTTTGTAATGCGATTCTTTCAGTGGCCCTTTGTTGAGGCGCAGACGTTGAGCCACCGCTTTGATCGCATCTTTTTGGCCGATCACTCGTTGCGCAAGTTGAGCTTCAATCAACGCGAAGCGATCGCTCGTGTCGCGGAAGATCATGTCGCGCGGAATGCGGGACTCCTGCGAGATTACATCGATGACGTGTTCCGGCTTGACGACCATCGCATGCGGCTCATTGATTTCGACTTTGACCGCCGCGGTGTCGAGCCAACCAATCGCTTTGTCGGGCAGGTGCAAGTTTCGGATGTATTTCGGCGCCATCTCGAGCGCGGTATTAATTGCTTCATCGGAAATCTGAACCGAGTAATTCTTCTCGAGCCGGGGCCGCAGCCCCAGCAAAATCTCGCGCGTTTCGCCGATTGACGGCTCGTCCACTTTCACCAGGCGAAAGCGCCGCGCCAGCGCTTCATCTTCGCTGATATATTCCTTGTATTCGTTCATCGTCGTCGCGCCGATGATCCGCAGTTCGCCTTTCGCGAGCGCCGACTTGAACATGTTGGCCGCGTCCGATGAAGTTCCGAGCGCGGCACCCGCGCCGATTATGGTGTGCGCTTCGTCGATGAAAAGGATGAGATTGTCGCGTTCTTTGACTTCGTCGATGATGCCTTTGATTCGTTCTTCAAACATGCCGCGCAACATTGTGCCGGCGACAATTCCGCCCATCTGCAACTGCACAATGTGCGAATTGCGCAGGCGCGCCGGAACTTTCTCAGGCTCGAGTTCGATGAGCCGCGCCAAACCCTCGATCACAGCCGTCTTGCCCACCCCCGGTTCGCCGACGAGCATCGGCGAGTTTGCGCGTTCGCGATGGCACAGGATCTCGATGATCTGTTGAATCTCTTTTTCGCGGCCGATGGTCGGCGGAATTTTGTCCATGCGCGCCATGCGATTCAATGACACGCCGAAATGTTTGAGGTAAGCCGGTAGCTCGAACTTCTTTCGGAACTGTTCGTCCTGTTTCTCACGCTCGCTGATGTTCGTTTTGATGCTGTCGGCGACCTTGTCAGGTTTAGCGCCCAGTCCGCGCAGTACTTCAACCAAAAGACTGTCATCTTTCGAAAGCACTTCGAAGATGTCAGTTGATTCAATCGTTTTGCGACCGCGCGAGCGAGCGCGCTCCATCGCGCGTTTGAACAAGTCAGTCGTGTCGGGGGCAATGCGGAAGCCCTTGCCTACGTGCTGCCGCGCGTTGTCCAACCGGCGACTGATCACGTTCGTGACTGCGTCGGGATCTACCGACAAACTGCGAATTGTTGAGTTGAAAAGATCCGCCTCTTCCTGCGCTAAAGCATGAATGATGTGTTCGACGGTGATGTAATTCTGATCGCGACGACGGGATTCGCCGAGCGCCTTTTCCAGCACACGCTGACCGCTGTCTCCGAATTTGTCTTTGTATGCTCCCAAGTCAACCATGTGCTTCAACCTTCTCTAGTCGTCACCTTGATCTTTTCTGCGATGCCAACGTATCGACCTTCGTTTTGATGCCGAGAGCATATGCGCCGTTGCGTTTTCGTGCAACAGGATTATTCCCGACTTCGAACAAGCAATTCGCTTGCCAACAACCAGTTTCTCACAAAGCTCGTGCACACGTTGTAAAAAGTTACGCGGCCGCCGCAACTTTGTTGGTGGCAAACACCATTTCGTCATTTCGCGCAGAAACCGTGACAGTTTGACCCGGCACGATTTCGCCGCGGAGTAATTTCATGGCCAGCGGATTTTGAATTAGTGTCTGAATCGCGCGTTTGAGCGGCCGTGCCCCGAAATTCGGGTCGTAACCTTCACGTGACAACAAATCTTTGGCCGAGTCGTCGAGCACGATCTCGATGTTTCGCTCGTGCAGCATGTGACGCAGACGCTCCAATTGCACGTCGATGATTTGGCTGATCTGTACGCGCGAGAGGCGGTGGAAAATGACGATATCATCGATGCGATTCAGGAATTCCGGTTTGAAATGTTCCTGCAAAACCTGTGTGACCGCTTCGTGCACCTGCTTTTCGTCATCGCTCACGGATTGAATTTCACGCGAGCCGAGATTCGAAGTCATGATCAAAACGGCATTCTTGAAATCGACCGTGCGTCCCTTTGAGTCCGTCAATCGGCCGTCGTCCAGAATCTGCAGCAAGACATTGAAGACGTCCGAGTGAGCTTTTTCGATCTCGTCGAACAAAACGACGCTGTAGGGCCGACGGCGTACCGCTTCAGTCAATTGCCCGCCTTCGTCGTACCCGACATATCCGGGCGGCGCACCAATCATGCGGGCGACAGCGTGCTTCTCCATGTACTCGGACATGTCTAGCCGAATCATGGCGCGCTCATCGTCAAATAAGAATTCAGCAAGGGCGCGCGCGGTTTCAGTTTTACCCACCCCCGTCGGCCCAAGAAAAATGAATGATCCGACGGGCCGATTTGGATCCTGCAGTCCTGCGCGCGCGCGTCGCACTGCATTGGCGACGGCTTCGAGCGCCTCGTCCTGGCCAATAACGCGTTGACCAAGGCGTTCTTCCATCGTCAAAAGCTTCTGCATCTCGCCTTCAAGCATCTTCGACACCGGGACGCCGGTCCACTTCGCGACAACTTCCGCGACGTCCTCTTCGTCAACCTCTTCTTTTAAGGTGACGCCGTCACGTTGAATGTCTCCGAGCTTTGCTTGCTCCGCTTCGAGTCTTTGTTCCAACTCCGGAATTTGGCCGTATTGAATTTCCGACGCGCGCGCCAAATCGCCCGCGTTTCGTGCCTGATCCAACTGGAGGCGCAGTTGCTCGAGCTCAGCTTTCGCTTTGCGAATGTGCTCGATGATATCCTTTTCCGACTGCCACTTGGCCTTCATGCCCGAAGACTCTTCTTTCAAGTCGGCAATGCGCTGTTCGATTTCGCGCAAACGTCCTTTTGAGCGTTCGTCCTCTTCGCGCTGCAGTGCCTGGCGCTCAATTTCGAGCTGCATTATTTCGCGCTCGAGCTGATCGATCTCCTGCGGTAGTGAATCGATTTCGATGCGCAGCCGCGAAGCGGCTTCGTCAATCAAGTCAATTGCCTTGTCCGGCAGAAACCGATCGGTAATGTAACGATTGGATAGAGTGGCGGCGGCGACGATTGCGGAGTCCTTGATGCGCACACCGTGATGCACTTCGTAACGTTCTTTGAGTCCGCGCAGAATCGCGATCGTATCTTCAACGCTGGGCTCGCCGACATAGATCTGTTGGAAGCGACGTTCGAGCGCTGCGTCCTTCTCGATGTATTTCTTGTATTCGTTGAGCGTCGTCGCGCCAACGCATCTGAGTTCACCGCGCGCCAGGGCCGGCTTCAACATGTTCGAAGCGTCGATCGCACCTTCCGCCGCTCCGGCGCCCACCAGAGTGTGCAACTCGTCGATAAAGAGAATTATCTGGCCCTGCGCATTTTCAATTTCCTTCAGAACGGCTTTTAGACGATCTTCGAATTCACCGCGATACTTTGCACCGGCGAGCATCGATCCGAGATCGAGACCGACCAGACGTTTGTTGCGAAGAGTTTCCGGAACATCGCCCGACACGATACGTTGCGCAAGGCCCTCAACGATTGCCGTCTTGCCGACGCCCGGTTCGCCAATCAACACCGGATTATTTTTTGTGCGGCGCGAAAGCACCTGGATCGTGCGCCGGATCTCGTCATCGCGTCCGATCACCGGATCGAGTTTGCCTTGCCGCGCTTGATCAGTAAGGTCGCGCGCATATTTTGCCAAAGCCTGATAATTAGCCTCGGCGTTTTGGTCTGTGATACGAACGCCGCCGCGCGTTTGCTCGATTACCTTCAAGAGGTCATCGCGGTTGACGCCGTGTTGACGGAGAATTTTGCCGGATTCGCCAGTCTTCTCATCGGCAATCGCCAGTAGCAGATGTTCGGTCGAGACGTACTCGTCCTGCATCGTATCGGCTTGCTTTTGCGCTGCCGTAAAAACCTGGCTGAGGCGGGATGAGAAATATTGCTGACCCCCTTGCACGCGTGGAAATCGCGCGACGGCGGCTTCACAATCGTTCTTGATGACTTGAATGTTCGCCCCGAGTTTTCCGAGTAGCGGCCGCACGATTCCCTCAGGTTGATCGAGCATGGCGCAGAGAAGATGCTCCGGCTCAACCTGTTGATTCTGATTTCGCTCGGCCAGCTCAATGCCGGCCTGAATCGCTTCTTGTCCTCGGAGTGTGAATTTGTCTAAACGCATGATTCAAAGTTTAATCGGCACTCATAAAAGTTCGCGGCAATTGTGTAACTTCGCCTTAAGCGAAAGCAAACGGGGCAACTGACGATTTCGCCAGCGCCCCGTGAATCGTCAGTCGAAACTGATTAGCTTTTCGCTGCGTTGGCCTTCGCTTCGATCGTCTTGGGCGCTTCGCCTTCGCCCTTCACTTCAATGCGTCGGGCTTTTGTTTCCTCGCGCTTCGGAATCGTCACCCGCAGCACGCCGTTGCGGTAATCCGCGGTCGCGCCTTCACCGGTGATGGTGTTCGGCAACGTAAACGATCGCGTGAAACTGCCGTATGCGCGCTCGACGCGATGATAGTTGTCGGTGTCTTCCTTCTTTTCAAAACGACGCTCACCGCGCAGGGTGATCACGTTGTTTTCGATCGAGAGATCGAAATCTTCGCGGTTCATCCCCGGCAACTCGGCCTCGAGCACGATCTGGTCTTTGTTTTCGTAAATGTCGACGCTCGGATTCCATGAGCCGCGGGCAATGCCCTCGTCATCGAATGTCCGTCCAATATTGCCGGTAAAAAGCCGGTTTACCTCATCTTGAAGACTTCGCAGATCCCGAAACGGATCGTAACGAGTAATCGTCATTGTCGTACAACCTCCTGAACCTAAGAAATTGATGCTTTGTGCCCGGTATTCCTTTGAGCACAGCCGCATAATAATATCTGAGCGCAGCATTGTCAACCATCGAGAGACACGTCCAGAATCTGAGAAAACCTTGCGAGAATTCGGAATTAGCCGAGGCCGAAGAATCGCTTGATGGACGAAAGTAAGCCGGCTGATTCGGCTTCGGTGGATTCGCTGACTTGTTGAGACGTAGCTTGCAGACCCGCGCGGCGTTCGGCGATTGTCCAACTAATCGACTCGGCCAAGTCGGGATTGGTTTCGAAGAGGTGCTTCATGGCGGCATGGCCGATTTCCAGAACCTCGGTCTCTTCCAGGGCCACGACGTTTGCGGTGCGCGGCTCCCCGGTGAAGAGGGCCATTTCTCCGAAGAACGCACCTTCGCTCAGCATCGCGATGGGCCTCGGCTTACCGCCGTCTGAGACCTGCACTTGAACGCGGCCGTTGTGGACGACAAACATTGAAGAGCCCTGATCTCCGGCCCGAATCACTAATTCGCCGGGAGCGAATACATGGCGTGAAGTGGCGGTTGCCAGCTTCTCAGTTTCTTCGGCAGAAAGTGGCGCAAAGATATCGACGGCTGAAAGACGGTCGATAATTTCCTTTTGTGGACCACTGATTTTTGATTCCGGCAGTCTTCGTTCCAAATGCAGGGTGCGTGTCGGAAATGCAAAGGTCACGTTGGCGCGACGCAACGCGTACCAAATCAACTGCCGGACGAGTGCATCTGTGTCGTTGTACTTCGCATAGTCCTCAAGCCAGTATTTAACTTCCCAATCAATCGATGACTCGCCGAGGTTATGAATGCGCACAATCGGAGTTATCTTCTGGGATACGTTGTCAGCCTCGCGGATGGCTTCTCTGACGACGTGGATCGTTTTGGCAGGCGAATCCGAATAAAGGGTGCCGAAATAAACGAGTCGCGCGTTCAGGTTTTCGCGCGGACAAACTTCAATCGATTCTTTTGCGGTCGTGCTGTTACTGACGAGCACGATGTGGTTTTGAAAAGTGCGAATTTTTACGGCGCGCCAAGTGATCCCTTCAACTACGCCCGTGTGTTTCTGGGGGCCAACGACGATGACATCGCCGACCTGGAAAGGCCGATCAGCGTGAAGCGAGATTCCGGCAAAAAAGTTTCCGAGCGTGTCCTGTAACGCAAGACCGATGATGACGCCGAAAATCGCGGAAGTCGTGAAGAGCGCCCCGAGATTAACTTCCTGGTAAATTTTGTTGAAGATCAGAACGAAGAAAATCGCAAAGACCACGAGGGTGAAGATATTGCGTACGATGGTGGGCGCTTCATAACCGCGTCGCAGGCGAAACGCGAAATCAAAAAGCAGCGCATTGAGAACACGGATGCTCGCGTACACAAGCAATGACAGCAGCAGCAGCCATGGAATGCGCCACCAGCCTTCGAAGTAATGCGTTGCGTTCGGATGACCGAAGAACTTTAGGAAAAGAAACGTCGCACCACCCACGACGACGATCGCGACGAGATAGAGCAATATGCTGCTTTTTTGCCGTGAATTAGCTGTCACGCAAAGTTCTCGGGTCAAATGTGACTGCGATGAGCGAGGGTATTTTTATCATCAAATGGCGAAGTTGGCGAGAGCAATTACCGGTTGTGAACTCCCCTCAAAATGCGTTCGGAAATAGAGTTGAGACAACGACCAGAAGCGAAAGAACCGACACGGCAATGGTGGTCAGCCACGCGGCGATATTGTAGAAGGGGCCGTTGACATGCGAACCCATTAATTCCTGGTTGTTCACGAGTTTGAGGACGGCCACCAGAACCACCGGCAAGAGAATGCCGTTGATTATCTGTGTCACGATCAGAACCCGGATTAACGAGAGACCCGGCAGCATCGCCACCGTCGCGCCCAATGCGACCAGGAACGTAAACACGCCGAGAAAGATTGGCGCCTCGCGGAAGCTGCTGGACACGCCCTTTTCAAAGCCAAAGGCTTCACTGATCGAATAAGCCGTCGCGAGCGGCAATACGCCGGCGGCCAGCATTGAGGCCCCGAACAATCCAATAGCGAAGAGTATGCCCGCGTACTGTCCGGCGAGAGGCGTTAGCGCACGCGCGGCTTCGGCTGCGCTGTCGAGATGAACGCCATACTTAAAGAGTGCTGACGCCGTAGAAATGATGATGAAGAACGCAACCGCGTCGCTGAACACCGTGCCAACCCAAACATCGATCTTGGTTGGCCGGTAATCGTCCGCGGTGACCCCCCTTTCCACGATGGACGATTGAACAAACACCTGCATGTACGGAGAAATGGTGGTGCCGATCAGCGCCACGAGCGTGAATAGATAAGCAGAGTTGAAATTGATCGTGGGCTTCACTGTGGCCATCAACACTTGATGCCAATCGGGCCGCGCAAGAAAGGCGGTGAGAATGTAGCTGAGAAATACAAGCGACATTACCAAAAACACTTTTTCGACTTTCTTGTAGGTTCCTTTTACAACGAGCCACCAAACCGCGACAGCTGCCAACGGCACCGACAGGAACCGCGGTATGCCGAGCAACTCGGTCGCAGCCGCAATTCCCACGAACTCAGAAATGGTTACACCGCCATTGGCGACCAACAGCGCCAGCATCACGAAGGCTGTCCAGCGGACGCCGAATTTTTCACGAATCAAATCGGATAGCCCCTTGCCGGTGACGGCGCCCATGCGCGCGCACATCTCCTGCACCATCCCGAGACTGATGGTGATGGGAATTAGCGTCCAGAGCAGCGCGTAACCATAATCCGCTCCCGCCGACGCGTAGGTGGCGATGCCGCCGGCGTCATTTCCGGCGTTCGCTGTGATTACGCCCGGACCGAGGATTGAGAGGTAGAGAAAGATGCGCGGGCGTCGCGCGACAGTGCGACGCACACCCTGGGCGCCCCGCAAGAGAATGCGGCGTCCAGCGGCGCCAACGTTGGTGCGCGGTTCTGCCACTCGGAGGGTCCTCTGACATTTGGTCGTTTGTCTCTGTGGTAATCAAAACATTTTGCCCCGCTTGCCACTGCAAGCGGTTCTGTAACTATGTCAACAATCTCGGCAAACGCTGTCGCCAGTCTTTCGGCAATAGCAGTTCAATGGCATCGTCGACCGTTACGATGCCGAGTATGTCGCCGACCTCGTCCACCACCGGCAGCGCCAGCAGGTTGTACTCAGCGATTTTTTGGGCGACGTCGTGTGCGTTATCGTCAGCGTGTGCCACCTGCAGGTCGGTGCGCATGACATCGGCGAGCGGCAACGAAGGTTCCGACAGAATCAAGCTGCGCAACGCGATGACTCCGACAAGTGCCCACGATTCTTCGCCCTCGACAACGTACAAGTAATAAATCATGTTCGGCGTTTCAGCCATCTCGCGCAGCCGCGCGAGCGCCTCGCCGACCGTAAGATCGCGCGGGAGAGTCACGAACTCAGTCGTCATCAACCCGCCCGCGGTGTCGTCTTCATAAGGAAGCAGCTCGGCGACTTCGGACTGTTCGTCGTCCTCCATTCGATTCAGCAAATCCTCGGCTTTGTCTTCGGG
The DNA here is from genome assembly GCA_965653675.1 of uncultured bacterium. Lineage (GTDB taxonomy): Bacteria > Acidobacteriota > Blastocatellia > Pyrinomonadales > Pyrinomonadaceae > UBA11740. The sequence goes on along the minus strand of CBFHBA010000009.1, from coordinate 151,362 downwards.
AAGGTCGCCGAGCACATCGGCCGCTTCGTCCGGCGACATGTGTTCGAGAATGTCCGCGGCGCGCTCCTCATCCATGTCGCCGAGAATTTGCGCCTGGCGCGCGGCGGCCATTTCCTCGAGCGTCTCAGCGGCCGTCTCGTCATCGAGTGACTCGACGATCTCCGCGCCTTGCTGATACGAAAAAGCTTCGGCGAGTCGCGCAATTTCGACGGGATGCAGACGCGCGAGTTTTCCGCGCGACGATTTCAACTGAACAGTCGCGGCATCAGTCGCGAGATAGCCAACGTCAGCCCAATCGATAACTTCGACTGGAGTGCCTCGGCGCATAAAGCCCGGCGAGAGTCGGCGCCATAATCCCGCCAGACTCACGTCCGCTCCGGTGACGCGCCATTCACCCGCGGCCTCAATGATTTGCACGTCGTTGACGCGGACGACGCGCTTGCCGTCGACGTCAATCAACTGCTTGTCCAGGACGTCGCGTGCGAGCAGCACTTCGCCTTCGCGGCGCGTGAACGGTCGGAGATCGAGGATGTCGGAATTCAGACGCACGCCCTGCTCGTCGAAGTGCGAGATACGCCACCGCGGCAGAAAGAAATTTCTGCGACGATAACGCGCGACAAAACCGGCCACCGGCGGATGATCGTCTTCGCCGAGACGCACGATCACATCGCTGAGCGTGGCGACACGCTCGCCTTCAAGATCGACAATTGGTCGACCCAACACCTGCGACAGGTACAGCATTGATTAAATCCCGCGCTCGCCGGAATCATAACAGAGGAAAGCAGAATCGCTGGCAATAACGAGCGAGAAAACCAGAAACTTTTGGTAGCAGCTACTGCGAAGGATTGTTGGTCGGCTTGCGAAAGTTGTAGCGCAGCAGCACGCGCATCGGAATCGCGCGGCCATTGCGCATCGCGGGAAAAAAGTGGAGTTGCTTAACGGTAGTAATCACGGATTCATCCAAACCGTAACCGGCCCACCGGGCGATCACGGTGCGGCTGACTTCGCCTTTTTCGTCAATGTCGACGAGCACGTCGACGACCGCTTCGACCTCCGCGTGCGCCGCCGCTTCGGGATACACAGGTTTTAATCTGCGGAACGCGCGCGGTGGCCGCGTGCCGTCGCCGATTTCGCCCACCTGATCGGACATCGCTTCGATCACGACTTCAGGTTGTTCAACCGCAAGCGCGCGCTCCTTCGACTCATCTTCCGCTGCCCTGACAATGGCTTTTGTCGAGCTATCGATTGCGTTCGATAACTCCTCAATCAGAGCCTTCTCAGCAGCGTCTGCCGTGGGACGATTCGCTGTCGGCCGTTGCCACAACGCGAGTCGTCCTGTGCGAGCGCTGACGATGAACATAGAGACGTACGACTCGAAATACGGCGGGCCCTCCGACGGCGAGCGTCGCAGACTGTCGGCAATGCCTAAGACAAAAAAGTCACAGCCGATGGCAGAGCCCAAGTCGCGCGCCTCTTGCAATGACAGATTCAGTGATCCGTGATAGCCAGCGCCGTTCGCGGCCGCCGATGCCTGATCGCGATCGACAAGGGTCAACTCTGGATTCTGAGCTATCCGTTTGTTCATCATTTCGCGCGCAAGACGGCCGGGCCTCGTCTGACCAAAATCGAGAACGGCAATTCGCAGATGTCGTGTTTGCGCGAACGGCTCCGCAATGACCGTCGTCATCAGGACGAGGGATGTTGAAATAGCGATTAGTGCGCGAGTGAGCAAGACGATTGCGTAAACAGGCAGCGAATTATTTAGCCATCTTTGGCGGCATCATACGTAAAAGCACTTGACTGCCCGCTTCGATTCTGAGCCGCTTGCCCCTCGTAGCGAGAATTGTGAGCGGCGGTGGAATGCTGAGATGCCACGAGAGGGTCACATCTTCAAAACCGAATGCGCCCTGAGCGTTGTCGGCAAGCAGCAATGTCGCATCGTTCGCATCGGCTGAGGGTCGTGACGGCGGGCGAGGCTTGGATCGATTTGGGCCATTTGTGGTCGTGGCGACGGTAGTATCTGTGTCCGACTTTCTCGGCGCGGCGAGCGCGATAATGATTGCCTGCAGGGGAATCTCACCATTTTCCGTTACTGCTTTGTCAATCGCCAAGCCGAGCACGGATTTCGAGGCGTCTCGACCCTTATTCATCACACCCACGACATGCCCAACGATTTTCGCGTCTTTTGGAATTACAATTTTCCCGCCGACAACGACGTCATTCATCGTCACCATAATGAAACCATCGTCCCGAGCAGTTGTGAGCGTATCGACAGTCGTTTCCAACGTGGCGAAGACCTTTGCAATTTGAAAGTCGCTGGTCGATTGCGCACCGACTGAACACGTCCAGGTCCATGCGATCAGGCTCGAGATCACCCATGCGTGAAGGCGCTTCATCTGATTCAAAAGCGAGGATGGCCTTTCCAGCCGTTAGATAGCTCGATCACGGAATCAGTTGCTAGCGATCGAAACAACTAACGGGTTGTCGCAGTCAGGCGTCGCGAAGAGACAGTTGTGCCGTGGTAAAGCCGATACACTTCCTCTTTCACTTCCGCAGGAAAACAAACGCGATTCAACTCGTATCCGCGACGCAAACCACGCACGGCTTCACTGACTTCGCTGATCTCGCGAATCTGCGGATGCGCATATCCGTCTTCTACATAGATCCGGCCGTGCTCCTCTTCGCCTTCGCCGGTGTAGTAGCCGTAATAGGGGACGTCCGTCGCGCGATCTTCGATGAAGTAATAGTCGGCGTCGAATCCCGCGCGCGTTACCACGTTGCGAGCCGCAGTCGTGAAGTCCGCGCGTTCGTCGAGGGGCATGTCAAGGTCGATCGCTTTGAACAGCGTTCGCCCTACAAATCGCCGGCTGAGATCGCGCAGAATTTCATCGCTTGCCTCTTGCCATTGTTTCAAATGAAAGATGACGTCCGAGTCGTCGATCTGAAGATGCTCGCTGATCGTCAGGCGCTCGCGTCGCAGAACCTTCGCGAACGCTGCGCGGGGTGCGTGCCAGACATCGCCGCCTTTCGTTGTGATCTCCAGCGCCCGTCGCAGCGCTGAACGCAGCACTGCTTCGGCGGATCGCAGAGTGCGATGAAAATAGACTTGCCGGAACATGTAGTAGCGCGCCTGCAAATATTCTTCGACTGCATAGACTCCACGCGCGGCCACGAAAACGCGATCGTGCATCTCGTCAATTTGCAGCGCGTTGATGATCCATTCCAGATCGTAAAGGCCGTACTTCGCGCCGGTCATCAGTGAATCGCGGAGCAGATAATCCATGCGATCGACGTCAAGTTGTGACGAGACAAGTTGGGCCAGCGCCGCGGGTTTGAAATCACCAGCGATGATCGACGCGACGCGATCCGGCAACTCGCTGCTATGGGACGCGAGCGTTTGGCAGAGTGTGGTTTCTTCAGAAGTGATCGCGGCGATCGTAAACTGCTCGTGATGCGCGCCGAGCGTCTTTTCCATCGCATGCGAGAACGGCGTGTGGCCAACGTCGTGCAGCAAGGCTGCCGCGCGCGCGGCGATGCGGTCTTCGGGATCGATCTGGTAGCTGTCTGTGAGACGATCGAGGATGCGCGTCATCAGATGCGCGGCTCCGAGACTGTGCGTGAAACGTGAATGCTCTGCGCCCTGATAAGTGTAAAGTCCGAGCCCGAGTTGCTTGATGCGACGGAGACGCTGGAACTCCGGTGCATCGATTAGCCGAACGATTAATCGCCCCTCCGCGTCATCGCGCAGAGGGATGATGTTGTGGACTGGATCGCGGTAAATTCGCTGGGACAACGCTTGACCTGACTGACGGAAATTGGGAGGCGTCAGTCTATCACACAGCCCGCTAAATCATCGCTCCGATGACCAGGATCGCAGAGAATGGAGTCCAAGGGTTTCGTCATCTCTGAAATCTCGTACATCAAAACCAAATATTTGGATTTGCAATATCCGAAGGACCTAATAGTATTCGTTTCCATGGGTTTAAGGCGCGTCTTGGGATCTGGCATCCTCGTTGCCTAACGAGTTTGGCAAAGTCTTTTCCCGAATTATCGAACATAGATGGCTCCAGAATCACAGCACTTCGTAATGCAAATTCCTTCGAATCCCACGTTGGGGAATTCTTCGGCTCCCTCGGGATCGACTAACCGTTTTCACGAAAGGAATCCGACCATGAGAAAGCTTCTGCTGTTTGTTATAGCAGTCTGTTTGTTTAGCGTGAGCGCGGCCGCGCAAACCGCGAATACCGGCACGCTCACTGGGGTAGTGAAAGATGAAAAAGGCGCCGTGGTTCCGGGCGCGACGGTGACCGTTACCAACATCGGGACCAACAGTTCGCGAACTGTGCAAACAAGTGGCGAAGGCAGTTATGAGATCCCGCAGCTCGTTCCCGGCACGTACAAGCTGGAAATCGATGCACCGAACTTCGCCAAGTTCATTCAGGAACAAGTTGTGGTCAATGTCCTATCGCGCGTTACCGTTGACGTGGTCGTAAAACCGGCCGGCGCGACTGAACAAGTGACGGTGACGGCTGAGAACACGGCGCTGGTTGAAACCACTAAGACCGAAGTGAGCGGCGTCATCGATCAACGGCAAATGGAAGAGCTGCCGGTCAACGGGCGTTCGTTCGCTTCGTTAGCGGTGCTGATTCCGGGGGCTACGCTTCAGCCTTCATTCGATCCCACCAAGGCTCGGGTCGGAACTTTCTCAATCGGCGGTTCGACCGGGAGAAATCTAAATATCACAATCGACGGCGGTGATAACAAGGACAACGCAGTCGGCGGAATTTTGCAGAACTTTTCCATGGAAGGCATCCAGGAATTTGCGCTTTCGACGCAACGATTCTCGGCCGCTAACGGCCGTTCGGGCGGCGCGTTGCTCTCCATCGTAAGCAAGGGCGGCACGAATGACGTACACGGCTCAGTGTTTGGATTCTTCCGCCACGACAAGCTTAATGCCAACGCTCCGGCGCTGTTGGCCAAAGGGAACTCAAACTTGTTTGATCCGGGCGACGCCGTAAAGCCGCCTTTCAACCGGCAGCAATTCGGGGGATCGATTGGCGGCCCGATAAGGAAGAACAAGGCGTTCTTTTTCGGCACCGTGGAACGCACGCGTGAACGCGGCAACTCGATTGTGCCCACCTCGGCATTCAATGAAATCAAACTGCTTGAGCCGTTTGGATATAAGGCCGTTCACTTCTTGCCGCAGCCTTTCAATGACTGGGAATACACGGTCAAGACTGATCTCAATCCCACGTCAAAGGATGCGTTGGTATTTCGCTTTGCCGGCCAGAACAACAACGGGTTGAATGACCAAGCTGGTTTCTTGACTGTCTTCACGGATTTGTCAGGCGGCAACAAGACCCTAAACACGCTGTACAATTTTTTAGGTTCGTGGACACGGACGATCCGTCCTACGATTGTTAACCAGTTCGTTTACCAATACTCGACGTTCAATAACCAAATCCTCGCGACAACGGACTTGCCTTTGTTGACATTTCCAACCAGCGGCGTCACGGTCGGTCGTAACGGAAACGTGCCTCAACAGACTTTGCAGAAAAAGCATCAATTCCGCGACGACCTCTCTTGGACCAGGGGACGTCACAGCCTGAAGTTTGGCGTTGACTTCGTCTGGGAACCGACACTGGGCGGTCTCTTCGCGTTCCTCTCGGCGCCGGAATACGACTTTGTATTCGACGCCTCAGTCATTGCCGCCAATCCGGCGGAGTTCCCGCTCGGATTTAAAACGAAGCAAGTTCTTCCAGGGCCGCACACTTGTCCAGCGGCTGGCGTGACCTTCCCGTGTACCGCCGCTGACGTAGATGGCCTTGGCGTAGTTGGAGACATCGTTCAGGCTGGCGGAGATCCGAGCTTCGACTTGCGTGATGGCGCTAAGCAATTCGCAGGATACGTGCAAGACGACTGGAAAGTGACTTCGCGATTCACGTTGAACATCGGCCTGCGTTATGACGTGGACATCGGTTTCGTCGATGCCGCGCATCAGGCAGCAACCAATCGCACGCTAAAGGCGCTGAAGATCATCGGGAATCCGTATGGTCAGCGTTCGGTGAAAGATGACAAGAACAACTTCTCGCCGCGTGTCGGCTTTGCTTGGGACATAAAGGGCAACAGTCGTTCAGTCCTACGGGGCGGATACGGAATCTATTTCGATCAATCGTTCCTGAACGTGCCGCTGTTCGCAGTCCAAATGGCAAACCCGGAACTTTACTCGTCGATCATCATCGACGATCCGAATCTGGCGATTAATTCGACACCGCCGCCTTTCCCGCGGCCATTGACGAACCCGCCAATCGGATTTCCGGTGCGAGGGCGTTTGCTCGATCCAGATTTCGAGTCGCCTTACTCGCAGCAATGGAACCTGGGCTTCGCACAGGAGGTCGGAAAGAATTCAGCGCTCGAATTTGATTACGTTCACATTCTTGGGTTGCATGAATTCACTCAACTTGATTTGAATCCGCGCATTGGGCCATTGCTTGGCTCCAATCGCTTCAGTTCGAGACCCGGACGACTGTTGGCCCCACAGTTTGCGGCGCATTCCGCCGAAATGATTGCGGCCTTTGGACAAACCCAGCCGTTCTCGGCTATTCGCTTGGCGATGTCCGATGGCCGTTCGCGGTATGACGCTTTCACCGTCTCGTTCAAGCGCCGATACGCTAATAAGTTTCAATTGAACGCCCATTACACGTTATCGAAAGCTCAAGGCTGGTTCGGCGTCATCTCTGATTTCGGCCTGCAACCGCAGAATCCCTTCAATAAATTCGATGCGGCCGCCGATTTTGGATATCCAGGCGAAGATGAGCGCCATCGGTTTGTGCTTTCGGGGATCTTCGACTTGCGCTGGGGTTTTCAAATCGCTCCGATCTTGCAACTCGCGTCGGCGCGTCCCTACAGCAACTTCCCGAGTTCGAATAATCCCGCCGCCGGCGACATCAATCGCGACGGAGTGTTCAACGACCGTGAATCGCGCGACGGAAACGACCAGCATCATGTGCCGCCCGGAACTTTCCGCGGGGACGACTTTAAGCAGGTGAATCTTCGCATCTCGAAGTTCTTTAAGTGGGGCGAACAGCGCAAATTGGGCCTGTTCTTCGAAATGTTCAATCTCTTCAACACTGCCAATTACGGTAATTCGTTTGACGGAACCACCGGCAGTCCGAACTTTAAGAAGCCGACCAACTTTTTCGGAGCGACGGGCTTTTCTGAGCCGCTGGGTATTCCATTCCAAGCTCAGATTGGGGCTCGGTTTACTTTCTAGCCCAACCAAACCGGCTGGGGCACTCGGACCTGAATGTCGAGTGCCCCAGTTGGCATTACAAACTAACGTTCTCTGCTGTTATGAGACGGTTAGGTCTAGCTCTCTTTTTCGGGCTTACCGTCACGTTTGGTGTTCACGCGCAGGGCGTACACACGCTGCAAGGACGAGTCATAACTCCTTCCGGAACTCAACCTACCAACCCGGTAAGAGTGACCCTTACTTACAACGGCCGCCCGGTCTATGAAACATTCACCGATCTAAGCGGTCGCTTCTCATTTACCGGGCTCGTGAAAGGCAATTATCAACTCATTGCGGAAGGCGACGGCACGAGCTTTGAGACCACCACAGTCTATGCGGAAGTGTCTGCGTTCGGATCCGCGCCGCAACTCTTCACGCAGGACATTCAGTTGCGACCGTTGCGTGGTCAGCCGCGACCGAAGGTTGCCGTCGTTAACGCGTTTTCGCAGGATGTGCCGAAAGCCGCGCAACAATCATTCGAGCGCGCTGTGAAGCTCAACAATGAAGGAAGGATTGACGAGGCCACCAAGGCCTTGACGGATGCACTCCAAGTTTTTCCGAATTACTTCGACGCGCATCTGATGCTCGGAAAATTGTTTCTGAATGCGAATCGATTGGCCGAGGCGACGACTGAACTCGATCGAGCGCGCGAGATTAATCCCAAAGACGATCGCGCGTATCAGTCTTTCGGATTGATATTGATGCGCCAGAAAAATTTCGCGCTGGCGGTCGCCGTGTTCTCAGAAGCCGCGCGTTTGAATCCCACCAATCCTGTTAACGTATTGCTGAAGACGACTGCGCTCATTAATCAAGCCTATCTGATCGATCCGGCATCATCTGAGAAGTCGGCGGCAGACAGAGCGTACATCATTGAGCGCGCGGAGATTTCGCTGCGCCAACTGTCGCAGCTAAGCGACAAGAAGCTGGAAGTCGACCATTTTTCAATGGCAATGTTTTACGAAATGAAGGGTGACCGCGCTCGCGCGGCAAACGAACTTGAGGAGCATCTGCGCGCAAATCCCGGCGCGCAAAACGCGGATGAAATTCGCGCCGCAATTCAGAGACTACGGGCCCCCGCGCAGCATCCGTGAAAACCCTGAGACTGTCCCTTGCCAAGCACCTTGCGATTTCCCGAATTTCGGAGCAAAACCGAAATTTCGGATTTACAAAACGCTGTAAAATCGCCAAAATCAAAGGTTTTCGAAGTCTCGCCGCCCCTGCCGTTATGGCATCGCCATTGCCTAAAGGGTCGCGGAATTTAAGTCTTTTGCGGATGTTCGGGATAAGGATTCATAGAGTTGCCGAAAAGGCACGCCGCGACACCGCCATTGAATTAGGAATGATTAGGCTATCCGGGACAACCTGAGCGATTAGCCAATGAATTGAACGCAAATAAAGCCCTCGTTTTTGGGCTTCTACGAAAGGAAACAAAAGATGAGAAAAGTTTTGATGTTCGTTTTTGCGATGTGCCTGGCGCTCTTTGCAGTAAGCGCAATGGCACAGACATCAACGACAGGTTCGATTGCAGGCACGGTCCTCGACCCGCAGGGTCATGCTGTGCCGAATGCGACGGTTACGGCGAGCGGTTCTAACATCAGCCCGCAGTCCGCGCAAACGAACAGTTCCGGTGAGTACAGAATTCTAAATCTCTCGCCGGGAAAATATACAGTCACCGTCGGCGCTACAGCGGGATTTGCCGAGGCCAAGAAGGATAATGTCGAAGTAAACCTTGATAAGACGACTACGGCGGACATTAGCCTTCAAATCGCTAGCGGAACCAACGTTGTAAACGTGACCGACACAGCGGGTGCTGCTGTTGACGTAACGGGTAATACGACCGGCACAAACGTCACCACGGACCAGTTTTCAAACTTCCCGACCCAGCGCACGGTGCAGGGGTTGTACACGATCGCTCCAACCGTTGCGCCTTCAGGTTTGAAGGATGCGTCGGGCCGCGACCGCGATCCGTCGGTGGGCGGTGCATCTGGTCCCGAGAATAACTACATCCTCGATGGTGTGAACACGACTGACCCGGCTTTTGGCGGTTCAGGCGCAAACCTGCCATTCGAGTTTATTCAGGAAGTTGAGATTAAGACCGGTTCCTACAGTGCCGAATACGGTCGCGCCACGGGCGGCATCTTCAACGTTATTACCAAGAGCGGTGGTAATGAAGTTCGCGGTGACGTTTACGGCTTTTTCACGACCAAGGGATTGGTTCGTGACGTAAAGAACCTGCCGAACACGGGAGCTGCGCCGAGCAAGTTCTCTGAAATCGATGCCGGCGGCACTATCGGTGGGCCAATCAAGAAAGACAAGCTCTGGTTCTTTGGTGCTTTCAACCCGCACCGACGCACCAACGAATACCTGACCCAAACGTTCCACCAGCCGGTTGAGAACAAAGTTACGACTCCGTTCTACGCCGGAAAGATCGAATGGGCGCTTAACAACAACAACCGACTGACCTTCTCGACGTTTGGTGACTTTACCAAGCAGGAAGGCTTTCTGTTCCGCATTAACGCGCGCGTTCCGGACAACGGATTCGGCGCTAACCTGGACAGCTTCCGCGGCACGATCGAGACCGGCGGCCATAACTACACGGCGCGTCTGAACTCGACCATCAAGCCAACGATGATTGGCGAGTTCATGTTCGGCTGGCACTTGCAACGGGCAAATACGATTCCGGCGGCGAGTGTTGCAAATACGGCCCTGAACCTGGACAACTTTGCGGTATTTAACAATGGAGCAGTTCTGCCGGTAACGGTTACCAATACCTTCAGAACATTAGGTAACCCGAACTCACTGCAACTCGCCTTCGTTGACGGCCGAGCTGGCGGTTCGTTGGTTCGAAATTTCACGCGTGACGGGTTTGGTTTGGTTTCTCACCAGGACCGCGATCGTTTGGAATTCGCAGCCCGGCTGCAGAACATTTACGGCCGCCATACCTTCAAGTACGGCTTCGAGTGGGGCCAGAACAAATACAAAATTCTCACCAAATCCAGCGGCGCCGGCAGAACCTACACCGATCCAAACGGTGAAGAGGCAGGAGCCCCTTTCCCGTCGACAAACATGCCGTTCGGCGTTCGCGTTACCAACAATTTCGGCGTGTGTATCTCGCCCACGGCAACATCGATTCAGTGTCCGACGTCCTCGATTGTTACCAGTGTTAACCGCCTGATCGCTGATGGGTTTTTCCCGGGTGTTACCAGCGTGACGGTCAATTCGGGCCTGACGGCGGCGCAACTAAAAGTGAATCCGATCCTGATTAGTACCAGCTTTCGGACTCGTGACTTCAGTCTGAATACGGGCAGCGGTGATACGACGACCCGCATGGAAGCTTTCTACATTCAGGATGACTTCAAGATCACGCCGAACGTTCAGTTCAACATGGGCCTGCGTTGGGATTACCAGCAAGCCTATTCCGGCAGTTTGACCTATTTGAAGCTTAATAACTTCAAGGACAATCTGCAGCCGCGCATTGGTTTGATCTGGGACTTCACGGGCAAAGGCAAAGGAAAGCTGTTTGTCAATTATGCTCGCGTCCTTGAAACACCGATTCCGCTCGACGTGAACGTTCGTGCCGGCGGTGCTGATATTCAGCTCGACCGTAACGCGAACGTCAACAAGTATGGGGCTCCGAGCGGTGCGGCGATTATTGCCGGCACCGCTTCCGGACTGGGTTGTTTAGGTTGTGAAGCGACCCCGATTGATCCGGATCTCAAACCGCAAACGAACAATGAAGTTACGGCGGGCCTTGAGTACGAGGCGTTCAAAGATCTGACACTGGGTTTCCGCGGTATCTACCGCAACCAGGGTTCAGTAATTGAAGACGGCTCGTTTAATGACGGCGAGACCTATTTCTTGTTTAATCCAGGCGAGAGCCTGACCGAACGAATCGCCTGCGAAACTCCGGGCATCGGTTGTTTCGGTCGCGCGCGTCGTTACTATCGGGCGCTCGAGTTCACCGCCACGAAGCGTTTCTCGAAGAACTATCAGTTCATCGCTTCGTATGTGTTCTCCAGCCTGATTGGTAACTACGAAGGTCTATTCCGCAACGACAATGGCCAGTCCGACCCGAACATCACTTCGCTGTTCGATCTGCCGAGCCTGAACGTGAATCTGTACGGCCGTCTGCCGAATGACCGGCCACATCAGTTCAAGTTCAATGGCAGTTACCGGACGCCGTGGAAGCTGATGATTTCTCCGAACTTCTACATTCAGTCGGGTATTCCATTCAACGCTCAAATCCCGCATCCGGTCTACGGGAACGATGAGGGATTCCTGGTGCAGCGCGGAACCGCGATTATTCCGGCTGAGGCTCCGGGTGGAATTAAGGCTGGCGGCAACCGCTCGCCGACGACCTACCAACTTGACCTGGGCGTTTACTACCCAGTCAGGATTAGTGAGCACAAGGAATTGCGGTTCTCGGCTGATTGGTTCAATATTACGAACGTTCAGCGAGCCACGCGATTGGACACGACGCTTCGCATCAACAGTGGTATTTCGGGAGCGCAATCGATTCAGTTCGCGAACCCATTCTGGGGCACCGGACTGATCTTCCAGTTCCCGTCGTCGCTTCGCCTGGGTGCGAAGTTCACTTTCTAATCAACCGCCTTCCCGCGCAAAGCCCTCGGCTTATCGCGCGTGAAGCTTTCAGCGGGGAGGGGCGAGTAATCATCATCTCGCTCCTCCCTTGTTTTTTTAAAGCGTTTCTTCTGTCTACTTCACCCTTCCCCGAGTCGTTTTATCAAGGATTTAGGAAATGTTTGGCAGTCCAGATTTTCACGACGCCCTTAGAACCAGAAATGTTTTCATTTTGCTGGTCGCTCTTTTCCTGTTTTCGTTCTCGGCGGCAGTAGTTCACGCCCAAGGGGCGATTGACTACACGGGCACGGGAGGAAAACATACGATTGAAGGGCGACTGTATTTTTCCGCGGGAAGAAAAGCCGATGCGCCAGGCATCAAGGTCACGTTGGAAAGCGCGGGAGGAACTAGCCTCATCCTGTTTTCCGATTCGAATGGCTCGTTTAGCTTTCGAAACCTGGGCGCGGGCTCCTACACTATTGTTATCGAGGCGACGGCAGACTACGAGGGCACGCGTGAAAGCGTCTACATCGACGATCCTGGAAGTTCAAACATGAGAACCAGCAGTCTGTCCGTGGGAACCGCGGCCCGCACTCTTATTGTTCCCATATATCTAGTTCCTAAGCGGAGCAATGCTCCGCGTACGGGAGTTATTGACGCGACGCTTGTGGACGTCCCCAAGCCGGCGCTGGATCTCTATTATCAGGCGATGGCGTCGAAGGCAGTCGACCCGCAAAAAGCAATCACGCAGTTGGAAGCCGCGATTGGTATTTACCCTAAGTTCCCACGCGCCCTTAATGAGCTCGGCGTTCAATACCTGAAGATCCGCCAGGTGCAGAAAGCTGTTCTCACGTTGCAGACGGCGGTTCGGCTGGCGCCTGATGAGTTTATTCCGCGTTTGAATTACGGCATCGCTCTGCTGGAAAGTAAGAATTTTGCTGAAGCGGAAACTGAACTCCGTTTGGTGTTGCAGAAGAATGATAATGTGGCCACGACCCATATGTATCTGGGGATAGTTCTGATTCATAAGCGGGGCGGCCCGGAAGACAATTCACGATACGTCGAAGCTGAACAGCAATTCCAGCGCGCCATCGCGCTGGGAGGGGATCAGGTTGTGCAAGCGCATTACTATCTCGCCGGGATCTATTGGAGAAATGGCGACCATCGACGCGCCGCCGACGAGTTGGAAACCTACCTAAAGTTGGCGCCAAATGCTCCCGATGCAGATCGGACCCGAGCCACAATAAAAGAACTGCGCGCCAAGGGCTGACCCTTCAATTGCCGTTGACCAAACGCTAACAATCGAAGTTTGATGGGAGTTGCTTTTATGTTCAAAGCTATATTTGCAGTTTGTTCGTTAGCCTTGGCGCTGGCCCAGCCCGGCATCGCACAAAGTCTGGGCGCGAATCGCGGCGACGTCGCCGGTTCGGGTGGCGGACGCTCAATCCAGGGCCGCATTATCTTTGCGAGCGGAAATCCGCCGGCAACATCAGTGCGCATCACACTCGAAACGTCGGACTCTGGTACCAGAACCACGTTTGCCGATCAGGACGGCGCATTCATTTTCAACAATCTTGCCGCCGGGCCGTATCAAGTTACGGTTAACGCCGGTAAGGAATACGAAGTCGCCCGGGAACACGTCATGATCGAAGGGCCGGCGCCTGTTTATCAGCTTCCGATCTATCTGAAGCTGAACCCGGAAACTAATCCGGCGTTAGTCGGTGTGCCGAAGGAGGCCTACGACCTTTATGCGAAAGGGACCGACGCGGCGGCGAAAGGCGACGGCAAAAAGGCCGTTGAATTTTTTGAACAAGCCATCAAGCTGCATCCGACATTTGCTATGGCGCTCGCGGATTTAGGCATGCAGTACATGCGCCTTGGCCAGATGAACAAAGCCGTAAATGCTTACCGGGCACTACTGAAGATTAGGGAAACTGACGCGGGCGCGCATCTGAGCCTGGGAATCGCGTTTTACAACTTGAGTTCCACAAGCATAGCCGACAAAAACATGGACGAAGCCAGCCAGCGGCTGAATGAGGCCGATCATCATCTGTCCCAGGCCATTAAGCTCAATAGCCGCGGACCGAACGCGCACTATTATTTAGGGTTAGTTTTTATTAGGTTAAGAAAGTACAAAGAAGCCCAGACCGAAATGGAACTTGCGATCAGCAATGGCGGAGAGAAGCTGGCTCCCGCCCACAAATACCTCGGTGGGCTTTACATGAGCGCGAGGAAGAACAAAGAAGCCGCCGATGAACTCGAGAAATATCTTCAGCTCGAACCCCAAGCCTCGGACGCGGAGAAAATACGCGGGACAATAAAAGAACTCAGAAGCAAGCAATAACTTTCCGGAGACGCACTTTCCAATTGTCTGGAGATTGATGTCGAGCGCGATGAATTTTGGGAAGTGTCTGGTGACTCAACGTACTGGTTAATTCAGCTTGCGCGTTTTCAGTTCCAGCAGGTGGCCCATCTTCTCCTTTTTCGTGCGGAGGTATTCACTCGCTCTTTCTGAAGCCGGAATTTCAATCGCTACCCGTTCAACTATCTCCATTCCGGCTTCTTCTAGCGCTTGCAACTTTCCGGGATTGTTGGAAATCACACGCACCTTGCATAAACCGAGATCGAACAGTACCTCAGCACACTGACGATATTCACGCGCATCGACGGCGAGACCCAGACGCTCGTTCGCTTCGATCGTGTCCGCGCCCTGGTCCTGCAAGGCATAGGCGCGAATCTTGTTTATAATGCCGATGCCGCGTCCTTCCTGTTGCTGGTAAACGATCGCGCCGCGTCCTTCCTTTTCGATCATCTGCATCGTTGTGTGCAGTTGTTGGCCGCAGTCACACTTCTGCGATCCGAAAACATCACCCGTCAAACATTGCGAGTGAATGCGTACCAGCGCTGGAATGTCCGGGCGCAGTTCGCCCTTGAAGAGCACTACAAATTCTTCGCTGCTGGTCTTTGAGCGATAACCCGCGATCTTGAAGTCGCCCCATTCAGTTGGCAGGTTGGCCACGGCGACGCGCTCAACCGACAAATCGGGTGGCGCATTTCGGCAAACCAAAGGTTCAATTTCGGCGGCCTTTACATTACACGGCATGGTCTTACTCTATCCTCTTTAGCAGTTCCTAACTGCGGATTTGCGAAAGATTGGCCTAAAACCGAATTATAGAGGCCCCATCCATACGGGACAAGCGCACAAAAATCAAAGTAGTGGTCAGTTTGAACAGTGGCACCGGCGTCCCGCCCTTGAAATCACGCGCAAGATGCGCGTGCTACCTCAAACCGACCCATTACCGAAATCAAACTATTGATGCCGACTAAAGCGGCGCGATAAGATACAAAGGCGTTTCCAATCCAACTGGAGGCGGAACTGTGCGAGCCTGCCATGAGTACCAAGATTGAAGAGCTTTCCAATCGCGACGAAGTGAGCAGCGCGCAAAGCGGTCAGCTCAGCGGTTCGCACAGTGAACGGCGGCCGGCGCTTGTGTTTTTACGCGGTGAATTGCTGGCGGTGCCGATTCCGTTGGAGCGCGCTGAAGTAACTCTCGGTCGCGCGCTCGACGCCGACGTACGCATCAATGACTCTCAGGCGTCGCGCCTGCACGCGCAAATTCGTACCGAGGTAGACGACGCGACCGGTGAAGTGCGCTACCGGCTGGTTGATCTCAAGTCGACAAACGGCACTTTGCTCAACGGCAAACCCATCAACGAAGCATTTCTCGAAGACGGCGACAAGTTCGTTATCGGCGATCAATTGATCCGCTTTGCGATGCTCGATGAGATTGATCGCGAGTTCCAGCAACAGATTCATCGCCTGCTTGTACACGATGATTTGACGGGACTGCTGACAAGCAAGTCTTTTTTTTCTGAGTTGCGCCGTGAAGCGGCACGTGCCGAAGCCGAAGACCGTCCGTTCTGTGTTCTAATGATGGACTTGGATCATTTCAAAGAAGTGAACGATACCTACGGCCATCTGGTCGGGAGCGAGACGCTGGAAGAAGTTGGCGGAGTGATCAGAGGCTCGCTGCGCGCCGGAGACGTCGGTGCGCGTTTTGGTGGCGAAGAATTCGCGGCGTTTCTGCTGGATGCCGATTACGCCCAAGGCATGGTCGCCGCTGAGCGTGTGCGCACCGCGATTGACGAACATCAGTTTCCGGCGACTCGTCGCGGCACTGACAGCGAACATCGCACGCATCACATGACCATCAGTATCGGCGTTGCATCCTTCCCAACTGATGCCAGCGATCCAATTCAGTTGGTTGAGAAAGCCGATTCTGCCTTATATCGCGCCAAACGGTCGGGGCGAAATCGTGTGTGCGCTTACCAACCGGGGAAACATGCGCCGAAAAAGTTGGTGCGTCCACGAAAATAGATTTAATCTAGCGCCCAACAATCTGGAGGAACTACTGTGAAACACCTGGTGTTCTCTGCAATATTCGTCTGCTGTGTATTCGTCGCTTCGCCGGCTCAGCCAACTGAACCACGTGTTGCTTTAGATCAGCCGGCGCTCGCAGCTGATGCGCATGGCGCGCCGGCTATCGATGCGCGTCTGCTGACGCAAGTTCTAAATGGTAGCGACGACTCGCCTGTG
The DNA here is from genome assembly GCA_965653675.1 of uncultured bacterium. Classification (GTDB taxonomy): domain Bacteria; phylum Acidobacteriota; class Blastocatellia; order Pyrinomonadales; family Pyrinomonadaceae; genus UBA11740. Next base: position 134,893 of record CBFHBA010000009.1, on the reverse strand, counting down.
ATGAACGTGAAGCTTGCGGTGAAGAACGTGAGCGGCACGTTTTACACATATGTGAGCGGCTGGGTGACGTTCTACGACTCGGCGGGTATCCGCTGTGGCGAAGGTTTGTTCAAATTGGATGCGCTGGCCGTGGATGAGACTGCCTCAACTGACACGCCGGGGCTGCGGTTGCGATGCTCGCCCGCGACATGGCGGATTGTCGCCACCAATCTGCTGACACGAACCGCAGATGTCGCAAAGCCGGGCGAAACAGCCCCGTCTTCTGAAGTTGAACGCGCCGCTCCGCCGACGAACTTTGTCATTAGCATCGACGGCGAAGAGCATCCCATTCAACTAAATCATCCCGTTGTTTTGCAGATGGGAAATCGTGAACGACGCATTGTGCTGAAAAGCGCGCCGTAAAGCGGGTAAGTATCGCCGCCGATCCAGGCTCCTGCTCGAACTGTCAATTCTGACAGTTTCTCTCCTGACGATCTGCCCGGTAGTGTCAATCCACTCGCGGCGTCCGCGCCCTGAGTTGGAACAATGAAAACAGTCGATGCGATCGAGAGCGTTCTCCATCCCACGGACTTTTCTGAAGCAAGTTTGACCGCCTTTTATCACGCACTCAAAGCCGCGGTCCTGACGAAATCGAAACTCACGCTGCTTAACGTTAGCGATGGTGGCGAACATTCGTCGTTTAACTTTCCGGGAATTCGAAAAACCCTCGAACAATGGAAACTACTGCCACCGGACAGCTCGAGGTCAGCGGTGGGTGAGCTTGGAGTGGATGCTGCCAAAATCGTCGCGAGAAAAGGCGATCCCAGCAAAGTCGTACTCGATTTTTTGAAGCGCAAACCGGTCGATTTGATCGTGTTGGCGACAAGCAATCATGAAGGCCGAGTTCGGTGGTTGGGCAGTTCTGTGTCCCAGCCGATTGCGCGCACGGCCTGGCAGGCGACCTTATTCATTCCCGCGAGCAGCAAAGGATTTGTCTCTGCTAAAGATGGTTCAGTCCACCTGGAAAATGTGCTCATTCCGATCGCGCAATCTCCGTACGCGCAGCCCGCAGTCAACGCCGCGCACCGACTGACTACGCGACTTAGATGTCCGGCGGGCAGCTTCACGCTGATGCACGTTGGCAGTAAGGCCTCCATGCCTGCTGTCCGTTGCCCGGAAGTTAGCGGATGGAAATGGCAGAAGCGTTTGGAATCGGGCGATGTGATTCAATCGATCGTTGGAGTTGCGCAAGACATCGATGCTGATCTGATTGTGATGTCCACTGATGGTCGCAATGAATTTCTGGACGCGTTACGCGGGAGTCACAGTGAAAGAGTGCTGAGCCATGGCGTCGCGCCGCTGCTTACCATCCCCGTGGGCCCGCTGGCTGCGACGGATCCGCATCTTGAAGAAGACGATTAACTGAGGACCGGCCGCAGCGCCGCGCCTCTCGGCATAATGTATCCCGTCTGTCTGGCGGGAATTCCAGACAGAACTGACTCGATATTCCCGGCCGGAATCATTCTCATGCGGCGGACAGTTTCGTCATCGCACGCGGTGACGATGTGCACGCGAAATTTCTCAGCTTTCGTCAGGAGCGCCCAGGCCGTTTGTCCGTTGACTTCGTAGTTTTCGCCTAAACGATTCTCCAGCACTGCTGAGTTTTCGGAATCAAACCACTTCAAAAAATCCGGCCGCCCCACGCCGTCGCGGCATTCGGCGAGTAGAATGATCGTGCCGCCGTCAACGCACGCGTACGCGGCCATGTCCAAAGCCTTGTGCGCCTGAATCATGTTGATGTCGTAAGGTGACCCACCGCAACTCGCGATTACGATTTCACGCCTCTCGAAAACTGTATTCGAGTGGGCGCGTGCATAGGCTTCGCACGCGTATTCGTGAGCCGTCCGCCAGTGACCCGTGAAAACTTGTTCTACTCTTCCTCTGTCATCAACGATCGAGTTGATGCCAAATGCCGGATTGATCAACGCGGCGATTCGTTCACATTCTTCACTGACAGCGTTGCCTTTGAGCAAACCTGTTCCGACGCCGGCTCTTCGGCCGCCTCGCGTGAAATCCAACGCCAGCCTATGTGTCGCTTCAATAGTGCGCGCCGAGGCCAACCCCGGACAGATGGATTTGCGCCCGCCCGTGAAGCCCGCAAAGTAGTGAAAGCCGACGCCGCCAGTCAGAATCACCTTTGAATAATCGTTGAGTGCACGATTGATCTCGATCGGAACACCGTCCGCGCTCGTTCCGATTTGAACGAGATTCGCGGCATTGTAAGCGTCGTGGTCAATCGTGCGAATACGGTGGGCGATAAAAGGAGTGAGCAGTTCAGGTTTCTCCTCATCGCGCACCGGCCGATGAATTCCCGTCGCAAAGATGATGGCGATATCGGCCGGCGCTACGCCGTTTTGAATCAGTCGTCGCACCAACAGGTTTAGTACCTGCGCACTGCCGGTTGCTCTCGTGGCGTCGGAAACGACGATCAGCACAGAATTGCCAGGCGCAACGAGTTCTTCGAGCGATGGTGAATCGATCGGATTATCGAGCGCGGCGCCGATCTCCGCATCGCTGAGTGGGTGCGAATGGCGATCCGTTGTGAGCACCTCGAATCGTGCGTCGTCATATTCGAAGTGGATCGAACGGTTGCCGTAGCCGAGTTGAATGGCTGCCATCGTTCAGCTCAGTGTCACGACGCTCGGTCGTGCGTTGCTGCGCGCGCGATGCAATACATGTCGTTCGGATCGCATCCCTCAACCTCGACCTGAATCGTGGAATGTGAAATGCCAAAACCGCGTCCCAGTGCCTCGTTTACGGCGCGCAACACATCCTGACCGCTACGAATGCTTTGTTCGCCGACAGTTATGTGGCAACTGCAGGCGATGATGCCTGAGCCGATCGTCCAGACGTGCAGGTCGTGAACAGCGAGCACGCCGGTAACTTCGCCAATGGTCTGTTCGACCTGATCCATGTTCATGCCTTTTGGAATTGCTTCCAGCAAGACGTTCACGGATTCCTGCAGGATGCCCCATGAACTCCAGAGGATTAACAACCCGATCAAGACCGAAACGATCGGATCAGCTATGGAAGTGCCGGTGAAAACGATCACGAGCCCCGCGGCCACCACGCCGGCGGCGGAAATCGCATCGCCCAGCATGTGAAGATAAGCGCTGCGCACGCTGATATCGCGTTTCGCATCGTGTCGCAGCCAATAACCAATCAAGCTATTGATGATAATTGCGACGAGGGCCACCGCGATCATCGGTTTACCGTGCACTGGTGCGGGATGGCCCAATCGATCGCTGGCTTTCCAAAAGATCAAAATTGCAATGACCACTAGTGAAACGGCATTCACGAGGGCCGCAAAAATCCCAACTCGGTGATAACCGAACGTGCGCGTTTGCGTCGATGGCTTACGCGCGATCCAGATGCCGTACCAGGAAAAAAACAGCGCGAGCGCGTCAGCAAAATTGTGACCGGCGTCGGAAAGCACAGCCAGCGAGTGGGCGAATAAGCCAGCGATCGCTTCGGCAATCACAAACGCGAGCGTGATAACGATTGATGCCGCCAGCCGCTTGCCGGCAACGCCGTTAGCATGGTTGTGTGCGTGTCCCACTTTCCGTAATCGTGAGCCGTTATCGCGCTGCCAAAGATATCAGATGGAATTGACGACGCAAACATTCACGAATTTAACGCTCTTTCTCAAGTCAGTGTTAGAATCCTCCGCTTTGCCAGTCCCAGCGGAATGAGTCCGCAAGAGGAGCCCCAATCATGAAAGCCTCCAAACGGCTTACTCTACTTCTTTCAGCATTGAGTCTGATGCTGACGTGCGCTGGTCTTGCCGCAGCGCAGAGTTTCACGCTCGAGCAAGTTACGAGTGCGCCCTTTCCTTCTGATTTAGTCACGACTAAACGCGGCGATCGGATTGCATGGGCGTTTGACGCTGAAGGCAAGCGCAACATTTGGATCGCCGAGGCACCAACTTTTGCGGCGCGGCAACTAACACATTACGACATCGATGATGGAGGCGAGTTGACTGATCTCGTTTTCGCACCGAGCGGTAACCTGATTGCCTTTGCCCGCGGCGGCGAGCAGGGAAAGAATTCGGCAGGCGAATACACTAACCCAACTTCCGATCCCGCCGGCGCAAAAAAAGAGGTTTGGCTAGCTGACGCGCGAACAGGACGCGTAACCAGGATTGGTGAAGGAGAAGCGCCGATGTTCACTGCCGCGGGCGACCAGGTTATTTGGATTCGCGGCGGCAATCTTTTGACTGCGCCGGCGATCGGTGGAAAAGAGCGGAAGCTCTTCGAAATGCGCGGCAATGTCAGTGCGCCAACCTGGTCGCCGGACGGAACGCAGCTCGCTTTTGCGTCAATGCGCGGCGATCATAGTTTCATTTCGATTTATGAAACGCGCACGAATCAATTGCGTTTCATTTCACCGAGCGTCGATCGCGACGTAGCGCCGCGCTGGTCACCGGACGGAATGCGTATCGCATTCATTCGTCAGTTCAACGTGCCCGACACGTTTTCAATCGATCGAGATCGGATGCAGCCCTGGGCGATTTTCGTCGGCAACGCGCGCACTGGCGACGCCAAGCAAATCTGGCGCTCTGGCGATGCTGATAACGATTCCTACCCGGGCAATCAGGACCAGGATTTTTGGCAATGGGTGGCAGGCGACCGGCTGCTTTTTTCCTCAGAACGCGACGGCTGGGCACATCTCTATTCCATTCCGGCGGCGGGCGGCGCGGTTATATCTTTAACGCCGGGCGATTTTGAAGTTGACAGCGCCGCGCTTTCGCCCGACCGATCGTTCGTGATCTTTTCCGCGAATAAGAACGATGTCGATCGCCGTCATCTGTGGCGCGTGGACGTTGCAGGTGGCCCGCCACAGGAAATTACTCGCGGCCAGACCATCGAAATGTATCCTCTGATTTTTGATGGCGGCCGGCAGGTTGCATTCTTCCACTCCACGGCGCGTGATCCATTCATGCCGTTCATCGCGCGCATTGATGGCTCAAACATGAAACCACTGGCGCCGCAAGCCCTGCCGCGTGACTTTCCTTCAGCCAAGTTGGTTGTGCCTGAGCAGGTGATCTTCAAAGCTGCCGATGGATGGGACATTCACGGACAATTGTTCAAGCCGGCGAATGCTAATGGCAAAATGCCGGCGCTTGTTTTCATGCATGGTGGACCGGTGCGGCAGATGCTGCTCGGCTGGCATTATCTTTACTACTATCACAACTCATACGCGATGAATCAGTATCTCGCTTCGCGCGGTTACATGGTTTTGTCGGTCAATTATCGCAGTGGCATCGGTTACGGCCGCGGCTTTCGCATGGCCCAGCACCGTGGTGCGCGTGGCGCGTCGGAATATCAGGATGTATATGCGGCGGCGAAGTATCTACGAGATCGCGACGACGTCGACAAAAAGCGGATCGGATTGTGGGGTGGATCGTACGGTGGTTACTTGACGGCGCTTGGTCTGGCGCGCAACTCAGACGTGTTTGCCGCAGGAGTAGACTTCCACGGCGTGCACGATTGGAGTCAGCGGGTCGCCGGTTTGCCCCTACAGTTCACGAATCAGGAACAAAACCGTGTTGCGCGCGAATCCTCGCCAATCGGGTCTGTCGAAAAATGGAAATCGCCCGTGTTGTTGATTCATGGTGACGATGATCGAAATGTTGAGTTCTCGCAGACGGTCAATCTCGTTCGCCGGCTCCGCGCGAACAACGTATATTTTGAAGAATTGATTTACCCGGACGAGATTCATGATTTTCTGCTGCACAAAGATTGGCTGCGCGCCTATCACGCGAGCGCAGACTTTTTTGACAAGCATTTGAAGTGAGCGCAGGCTGCCAGCCTGTCGTCGCATCGGATGGACTTCAACCCTCGCAACGTACTCGTCATCGATTTCGGCCAGCTCGGTGATGTTGTGATGAGCCTGCCCGCGCTGCGCGCGATTCGCGGAAAATTTCCGCACGCGCGCATCACGGTGGCGGCCGGCACACCCAGTTCTCAAATCGTCGAACTCTCCGGCTACGCTGACGAACTGATTGCTGTCGATCGCGTAGCGCTGCGCGATGGATTCATACCGCTTTCCATCGTGCGCATTGTGAACGTCATCAAGGATATTCGCCGGCGCCAGTTTGATTTCGTAATCGACCTTCACAGTTTTTCCGAAACCAACTTGATGGGCTTCCTCTCCCGCGCGCCCAAGCGTCTTTTTGCGCGCCGACCCGGCCGATCGTTGGATTTTCTTGCGAACTTCAATCCGAAACCGCCCGTAGATCGAAACGATCCCGATCAGCATTTGATTGACCGCTATCTCGATGTGCTGAAGCCGCTTGGCATTGCAGACGTTGCGCGGAATCCGACGATGACTCCACGTGCAACCGACAATCGCTCGGTCGATGCAATGCTGAAAAAAGCGAAAGCCGAATCGGGTACGCCGCTGGTCGGCTTATTTCCCGGCGCCGGACATCCCGGCCGGGCTTGGCCTCTCAATAAATGGGCGGAATTGGCGGAGTTTTTACTCAGAAATGATCGCGTTCGGCCAGTGGTATTCATCGGGCCGGAAGAACGCACGGGCGCGCAAGAGATGCGGCGGCTATTTCCGGCGGCAACAATATTTCTTGAGAAGCTTTCGATTGGTGAACTCGCCGCGGCCCAGGCGCGGCTCGCCGTTTTCGTTTCGAACGACACCGGACCGGTGCACATCGCCGCCGCGGTCGGCGCGCCCATCGTAGTTTTGATTGGCCGGCCGACACCGCACGCATACATCCCTGTCGCGAACTCAAAGCGGTTAATTTTCAGTGAGGGGGTTCACACGATTTCGGTTGAAGAGGTGTATGCAGCGACCCGCGAAATGTTAGCGGTCGAACGCATGACAACATTGTTCGCGAGCTGATGTCACATCCCCTTAAAAGTAAATTTGGACTGGCGCTTGCGCTCGTTGCATTGATCATCTGGATGGTCGAGCGCGTATCGAGCAACCCGCCCTCAACGCAGCCAGAAAAAGCCTCACAGACCACGTCGATCGACAGTTCGAACCCTGGATTCGATTCGGTATTGGCGCACGATATCGATCAATTGATCGACAAGAGCGATGCCGCCAAAGCCCGTTGGGGAGTCTTTGTAATGTCGCTGAAAGACGGTCGCGTCTTGTACTCGCATGATGGCGATAAGCTGTTCACTCCGGCATCAAACATGAAAATCTACACCACCGCCGTGGCTCTCGATCTACTGGGCATTGATTATCGGTGGCGAACGTCTGTCTATGCCGCGATGCAGCCAAGCGCTAACGGCGTGGTAGACGGCGACTTAATTCTGTTTGGTCGCGGCGCTCCGGATCTCGATTCCAAAAAGGCGGAAAGTCTGCCGGCTCTTGCTGATCAGTTGCAGCGCCGGGGCATTCGCAGAGTGCGCGGCAAGATCATCGGCGACGAGAGTTACTTTCGTGGCGAAGAGTACGGAATCGGTTGGCAATGGAACGATTTGCAGTGGTACTACGGCGCACAACCAAGCGCTTTGTCGGTTGATGAGAACGCGGTTGAAGTCACACTGGGTCCGGGCAATAAATCAGCGGGTCCGGCATCCGTTGTCATCACGCCCAACGACAGCCGCTTAGAGGTTACCAACAATGCCACCACTGGCGAGCGCGAGACGGCAACTACCATTGGAATCAAACGCGGCTTATCAAATAACGCTGTGGTCGTTTGGGGGGAATTCCCGATCGGCGGACACGCGTACTCTGCCTTTCTCTCGATTCACGATCCGGCGCGGCGAGCGGCAACCATTTTCAAGCAGTTGTTGAACGCGCGTGGGATTCAGGTTGATGGTGACGTAGAGACTCGTGACTTTCGCGCTTCTGAATCAAATCGGTTCGACCCGCAAAAGGCGATCGAGCTTGGTTACATCGAAAGCGCGCCGCTAGCGAATATCGTCCGGACGACAAACAAGGAAAGCAACAACCTCTTCGCTGAACTGATTCTTCGCGCAATCGGCAGAGAGAAGGGAGCAACCACTCCTGATCCAAATCCGCTAAAAGAGGCTACGCGCGGTGACGATGAAGCAGGCGTCGCCGTCATTGAAAAATGGTTAAGCGATCACGGCATAAATTCAATTCCGCTTGCTTTGCATGATGGCTCTGGGTTGTCGCGCTTGGATTTGATCACACCGGAGAGCGCCGCGCGGCTGCTCGCGATTGCGAACCAGGCTTCCTGGCGTCAAGGTTTTTATGACTCGTTACCTGTGGCGGGACACGACGGAACGTTGCAGGGTCGCCTCATAAACATCAAAGGGCGGATCGTCGCAAAAACCGGCTCACTAACATACGATCATTCGCTCTCAGGGTATGCCACTACGCAGTCCGGCAACATCCTCACATTTTCAATTGTATGTAATGACGCAACTGGCCAAACTCGCCCCGTCCGGACAATCGATGCCATCGCCAGTCGCCTAGCGAATGTTCCTTAGTCTCTGGAACCGCGAAAAAGCTGGGATTTTTGCAGGCCGAGTTAGCAAGTGTTAGCCCTAGACAAACTCGGTTCAACACAGTACTATTGCCTAGGCATGGCTTTAGGCCGCCCTTTCCTTGCCTTGTTTCAAATAAAACCACCTCCCCACTTCTTTCCAGGAGCACAAGTCAATGACCACCCTCGGCAAAATTCTCTCTTTAGGTCTGATCATCGCGTGCCAGACAGGCATTGTTGTCGCGCAGCGCACGCAGTCGAAGACCAATAATTTTCAACCGCAGGCGGCTTCCGCAAATGCTGACGACAACGATCGCGCGCGGGATGGCTTGGTCGGCCCCGTGCGACGCATTCGCTCGGAGGTTGTCAAGGTTGCAACTACTGACGGAAAGATCGTTGAGACCGGTAAACGCGTTTTGCTGGAAGCTGCTGAATATGATCTCAAGGGCGCGAAGACCGTAAATCAGTATTTTCCTGTCGCGGCATCTGCGCCCACCGGTCGCGAGGTCTACAAGTACGACGACAAAGGAAACATCAGTGAAATGACTTTGTCAGGCAACGACGGCTCGTTGATCAGCAAAGAAGTCTACAAGTACGAATATGACTCGCTTGGTAACTGGACAAAGATGACAACTGCAGTTGCGGTCGTGGAAAACGGCTCGATTACTTTCGAGCCGACCGAAGTTACCTATCGCACGATCTCGTATTACTTGGACGCGACAATGACCAGGATGCTGCAACCGGCGAACACCACGGCGTCGCCCGCAAACAGCACAAACGCGTCAACGGATAATAACAGTGTAAATACGAAGACGGCCCAGCAGAGCAACGTCGCGCCGCTACAATTGACGCACCATTCGCCAGTGACGCTCAGCAGCCAACCGATTCAGCCGGTCGCCGACATGCGTAACGTTTCTTTCGTAAGCAATCCGAAAGTCGCAGTCGACAACGCGCCATCTCCGCCAGCACAACCCACGCACATGGTGACTGGTGGGGTCCTGAACGGTAGCGCTCTGAACTTGCCGGCTCCTCTGTATCCGGAGGCCGCGCGGCGCATGCACACATCTGGGATCGTCGAAGTTGAAGTTGTCATTGATGAGAATGGGAAAGTGGCATCGGCAAAAGCGGTCTCAGGCCCAGCCATTTTCCGTGACAATGCGGTGCAGGCAGCATTGCACGCTAAATTCACGCCGAGCAAACTGTCCGGACAGCCCGTGAAAGTAACCGGAAAGATTGTTTACAATTTCCGCATGCCCTGAGCCCGCGTCCTTCGCGGCTCACCCTACGAGAGGAAATCACATGGCACTCACAGGAGAACTTAATGATCTATCGCTGGCGGAGCTTATCGAATTTTTCTGTAACCAGCGCAAAACTGGACGGTTGAAAGTCATCTATCCGCTTGGCGCCGGCTATTTCTATTTGAAAAACGGTTCGGTGATCCACGCCCACTTCGGCGACTTACGTGGAATTGACGCCGTCTTTTTCGCGCTCACTCAACCAAACGCTTCATTCAAGTTCAGCCCCGCATTCGAAGCTCCCGAACAAACAATTAATCAGCCGTGGACGTCGGTGGTATTGGAAGGCTTGCGACGCATGGATGAAGGAGTTACTCCGCGCACGCCTTCAGTGTTGAAGAGCGAGAACGAACATGAAACAGACAGCGAGCAGGTAGTCACTGCCACCAGTGTCGCGACCACCCCTCTGGCTACGCCTGCCAAATCGAAAAGTGTTGCAACCACATCGAGTGACGTGAAAGCTTTTGGAGTGTTGCTGTCGGGCTCGGAGAGCGATCCGTTCGCGCGCCGTCGTTGGACGCCGACAATAGTGGTGGCCGCAGTTGTTGCCGTGGTCGCCGCAATCGGGATCCCGTGGGGTTGGTACACCCACAAACGAAGTACTCGAATGTCGAGTGAGGCCAGCGCCGCGCCGTCGCAAATGCCTACTACAACGACAGCCACGGCAACCGAGCCTCAAATTGAAACGCCCGCGCCGCAGGCTCAGCCTTCCACGAATCCTCAGGCTGAAACCGAACTCGCGAAGCGTCAACGCGAAGCCAAGGCACGCGAGCGCGCTAAAACGCAGGAACAAGCTGCTACCAGCAGTGCTGACGCGTCGAAACCGACATCTTCTTCCGCATCGAACAAACGAGCCGTTGTGACGGTTAGCTACGATGAAAACGGGCGGGTGACCGCAGCCTCGGGCGGAGACGCCACCGCGTTGCGCATTGCCCGACAAAAACGTTTTCCACCGGGAAAACCCGGCTCAGCAACTGTGACGATTCCGATTAATTAATTGGAAGAAACGGGGAGAGTTAAAAAAAGCGCGGGCTTTGTCCCGCGCTTTTTTTATATCAGCGAAATGAGTTCTGCTTCACTAAGAACGGAGGAGGCTTGTTTGGCGCGCTCATAAATTCGATTCACTCGATCATCCGTCGCCTCGACGCCGCGATTCTCAAGCCAAAAAATCACATTGGATTTGCCGCTCATGGGACCGACCTCGATGACTTGCTTCAAACCGAATTGACCCGCGGGAACGCCTGAATAAATCAGGTCTGCGAGTTCAGTGTCACCTTTGCGGTAACTCTTGATCACAGCGGCCGCGTGCACACCCGTGGCGGTGCGAAACGCGTCCTTGCCGAACACCGGATAATTCAACGGCACGGTCCAGTGACAAGCCTCGGCTGATTTGTCGCAGTACTCGCGCAGCTTCGTCAAATCGTTGTCGATCCAGCCCATCAGTTTCAAATTGACGAGCAACTGATCCATCGGCGTGTTGCCAACGCGCTCGCCCATGCCGAGCGCTGAACCGTGCACTTGATCGGCGCCGCCCTGAATTGCCGCCATTGAATTGATTACGCCCAGGCCCCGATCCTGATGACCATGCCAATCAAGCCGCACCTTCTCGTTCTGTTCATCGATAATGCCGCGCACGAACCGAACGACTTCGCGTGCGCCGTCCGGGGTCGCATGACCAACTGTGTCGCAGACGCAGACCGCACGCGCCCCGCAGCGAATCGCCGTCGTGTAAAGCGCGCGAATCGTTTCGGGATCGGCCCGGGTCGTGTCTTCCGTAACGAACATGACGGGTAGGCCTTCGCCGACGGCGAGCGTCACCGCTTCGTCAGTTAGTTTCAGAAGCTTGTCGAGTGTCCACTCTTCCGCATAGAAACGGATCGGTGAAGAGCCGATGAAAGTACAGGCCTCGATTGCAATCCCGGCGCGTTGTGAAATCTCAGCGATGGGAATGATGTCGTTGCGATGCGTCCGCGCGGCGCAATTGGGGCGAATCTTCAGTTTCTTTTCCGCAATTTCGCGCGCCATCATCTCGACTCCAGCCGCATGCGTTCCGCCTGCACCCGGCAGACCAATGTCGGCCGTGTCGATCCCAAGCGCGTCCATCAGGTGCAATAATTCGATCTTCTTTTCGACCGGCGGCTCGTACACCGAAGGTGACTGCAAACCGTCGCGCAGCGTCTCATCGTCAAAGCCAATGTGACGGTTGGGGTTTTCTAATTGCGGTTCGACCTTATTCCAGTCGTAAATTAGTTCAGAAACCGACACGTTTTCACCTCTCCAAAATACCGCGTGTCAGAAGCCCGACCGTGAGGGAGGGTGCGCCGGCGAATCATGCCCTGCCAGACGGTTGCGTTGCGACGCTATAACCACGCTTGTACTCCGAAGCCGATTCGATTACAACAACCGCCAGTAAACAATGTCAACTGCTCCGTCATCGGTAAGGGAATCGAAAACTAAAATCGAACGCATCGCGCTCGGTTCAGATCGCGCGGCAAAGATTATGGCCGTGCGCGCGTGCATCGCGCGTGTGGCTGAAATTGATTCCCGTTGGCGAGAGGCGTCGGTAGTTGCGCGACCCGTCAAAACCGACGCGCCGGTTATGCCGTTGACCGATTGGGAATTGATGAACGGAGCGCGCTCGCGCGCTGAAGCCGTCCGGGATTTACTGATCGAACAAAAGTTGGAAGCCGATTTGTACGTCGGATTGGAAGGCGGATTTCACTCGATCTCGGTCGATGGCCAGTGGCACACATTTCTGCGTGGCTGGGCTTATGTAACTGATGGCGAGCGCGGTAGCTTTGGAATGTCACCGTCAATTGAAGTTCCCGAAGCCATCGTCAACAGTGTCGTGCAAGGCAAGCGCGAATTGGGTTTAGTCATCGATGAAGTTGCGGGAACACGTGATGTCAGGAGCCGCCAAGGCGCGTGGGGAGTTTTGTCGCGCGATTTGCTGACGCGTTCGATGAGCTTTGAAGTGGCACTGATTGCGGCATTCGCGCCTTTCTATAATCCAAGGTTATATTCCGGCATTTAAAGTCGGGCTTCTGACGACCCGTCCGGCAACAGCCCGACTCTAAACTCATGATATGAAGTGCTAGAATTCACACATAGATGCGAGTCACCATTGGGCAAATCAACACAACTAACGGCGATTACGAAGGGAATGTTGCGCGGATTCTGAGCGCGATCGAACGCGCAAAAACAGATCGTTCCAATCTGATCGTCTTTCCTGAGGTCACCATTCAAGGCTACACCTCATTTGATTGGTTTCTCGACCCGGATGTCGTGCGCTCGGCTCTCGAGCCGCTCAACGAAATCATCGAAGCGACAGTGGGCCTCACGGCGATCGTCGGCACGGTGCGTCCCAGCGATCAACCGACCGGCCGGCGACTTTTTAACGCAGCGGCGGTCATTCGCGATCGAAAATTGCTTGGGTTTGCGGATAAGACCCTGCTGCCCGAATACGACGTCTTCGACGATCCACGCTACTTTGAGCCCTCGCGAGAACGGCGCTTGTTCGACCTGAATAATTGCCCACCCGCTAACGCAGGCAGTTCTGACAAAATCAAACTCGGCATTGCCGTATGCGAAGATTTTTGGAATGACAAAACATTCTGGCGACAACGGCTGTATCCGAACGACCCGGCCCAGGAATTGATCGAGATGGGCGCGCAACTTCTGGTCTCGATTAATGCGTCACCATTCAACAAAGGAAAGATGCGCGTGCGCTGCGACATGGTCTCGCATCGCGCGAAATCTGCCGGCGTTCCCATTGTGTTCGTGAATCTGGTTGGCGCAAACGATGGAATCATTTTCGATGGCGCCAGCATTATTTCCGACGCCACTGGTCGCATTATTTTGCAGGCGCCAGCGTTCGAAGAATTCGTTGAGACGATCGAGCTTGAATGCGGCGTGCCGGACACACGCTGCTTGCCGGGCGATGACATCGGCACGATTCAACAAGCGCTGGTGCTGGGAATTCGCGACTACGCACACAAAAACCGGTTTGAGCGCGTCGTGTTTGGATTATCGGGTGGCATTGATTCCGCGGTCGTTGCGGCGCTGGCGTGCGAAGCGCTGGGACCGGAAAACGTGCTCGCCGTGATGATGCCGTCACCGTACAGCTCGCAATCAAGCATCGATGATTCCATCGCATTGGGCCACAGCCTCGGAATGCAAGTCATCGAGCGGCCGATCATCGAACCCTTTCATGCCCTGCGCCACGAACTCGCATTGCCTGAACCGAATCCAGCAAATCCTAATCGCGCGCTTGAGAATGCCGTAGAGAATCTTCAATCGCGTCTGCGCGGCAACATCCTGATGACGATTTCGAATGCGGAAAATCGGCTGCTGCTTTCGACGGGAAACAAATCCGAGCTGGCGCTCGGTTATTGCACGCTGTACGGCGACACGAACGGCGGATTAGCAGTCATTGGAGATGTTTTGAAGACCGAGGTGTACGAATTGGCGCGGTTCTACAATCGCGACGGCGTCGTGATCCCGGAATCGATCATCGACAAGCGTCCATCCGCGGAACTCGCGCCGGGACAATTCGATGATCAGACGCTGCCGCCATACGACAGACTCGATCCAATTCTGCAACTCTATTTCGAGCAGAAGCAGTCGCCGGACGAAATCATTTCCGCAGGACATGACGCAGCGCTGGTGTACGACATCCTCAATCGGGTTGAGTCGCCTGCCAACGAATTCAAGCGACGACAACTTCCGCCCACGCTGATCATTTCGCGTAACGCCATCGGCATTGGGCGGCGGCGACCGGTGACTCATCGTTATCGGCGCGACCGAGTGCCATCACGCGCGGGCGCGCTGGCTTCAGCGTGAACAGTGCGCGCGCAAGGCCGTTGGTTTCAGCCATGCACTGATCGTGCTAATTTGGAGGCGTGAACGTTTCGACTCTGACATGTGACATCACGTCTGGGGCGACCTAACGCCTACTACATCACTTCGAGAGGGAACTTCATGTTTAATCGACTATTTATCACCAGCACTATCGTGCTCATGACAGCTGTCGGCGTCGCCACACAACCGCAGGGCCGACCGAATTCACCCGAAGAACAGGAGCTTGCGCGTAGCATCCAATCCGCCAAAACACCGGCCGAGAAAATGAAGGCTGTTGCCGAATTCATTAAGAAATATCCCAAATCGCAGGCCAGACCAATGATCGCGCAAATGGGCGCAGAAGAGATTGAGGCGTTGCAGGATGCGAACCAGAGGCTCACCTTCGCACAGCAATATCAGACGATCTTCAATCAACCAGCGGAAGAAGAACTGATCGGTCCGGTCTTGATTCAGGCGTACGCCGACACCAATCAACCTGACGAAGCTTTCACCAAGGGTGCGGACTTCCTCTCGCGCCATCCTGATTCTTTGCGAGTTTTGGTAGGGCTGCTGGCGCTCGGCACCGATCAGGTGAAGAAGCACAACGGCAAATACGTCGCGCAATCAATTCAATACGGCAGGCATGCGGCTGAGTTGTTTGAAACTGACAAGAAGCCCCCTAACACTGACGATGCGAATTGGAAAACATATAAATCCGGAACGCTGCCGGGGATCTACCAATCTTTGGGTCTTCTTTATTTTGCGAGCGGTAAATCCACCGAGGCCAAGGCCAGTTACTTAAAAGCTTCGGAATTGGCGCCGACCGATCCTTTCAATTTCGTGATGATGGCCGCCTTGTTGAACCAGGACTATCAGAACGAGGCAAAGCAATACCAATCGATGGTTGCCGGATCAGCGCGCGACGAAGAACTGAAGAAGACCCAAGCTATTCTGGACCAGGTCATCGACGCGTATGCTCACGCAATCGCGCTTTCAGAAGGGAACGCGGCACTGCAGCCGGTAAGACAACAATATCTCGGCGACCTCGAAACATATTACAAATACCGACACGGCTCGACTGAAGGCATGCAACAGTTAATCGATAAGTACAAACTGGCGCCGAAACCTTAGTTGGTTTCCAGAGTGCGCGTGGCCCCTGTCCTTTCTCTGATCATCCTTTGTGGTACAAGAAACCGAACTTACTGACGGGAAGTTAGTTGTTCGTTTTTATCGCGAAGACGATGCGCCGCGGTTATTTGCAGCTGTGCGCGAATCGATTCCGGAAGTTTCGCCCTGGCTTGGCTGGTGTCACGAGAACTACTCAATCGAAGAAACTCGCGAGTTCCTTCGATCGCGGACGGAGAAATCGCAAGGCGATGAGTGGTACAGCTTTGGTGCTTTTGATCGAAGTAACGGCGAACGATTCCTCGGCGGCGTCGGGTTGAATTTCATCAACCGCGTGCACCAATTTGGCAACCTCGGTTACTGGGTGCGCACGAGTGCCGCGGGACGAGGAGTCGCGTCAAAGGCAGCACGCCTCGTGGCGCGATTTGGCTTCGAAGAACTCGGGTTGCATCGCATCGAAATTCTCGCGGCGGTTTCAAACATCGCCAGTCAGCGAGTCGCCGAAAAGATTGGCGCACTGCGCGAAGGCGTCCTGCGCAAGCGTCTCTTGATTCGTGGTGAGCCGCACGATGCCGTGATGTTTTCGCTCGCGCGGGAAGACCTCACAAAGCGCCCAGACTGACTACAACTTTGTGCTACCATCGTCGCGATGTCCGAGCGTAGCAACACACGCGATCTAACGCGCGAATTCCTCACTTACATTCAAGTCGAAAAAGGTTTGTCGCGAAACACGGTGCAAAATTACGCGCGCGATGTCCGGCGGCTGGAACTCTGGGCTGCGGAAAAGGGAACCCAGATCGATCGTTTACAGCGCAAAGATCTGCGCCAGTGGGTTGTTTCGATGTCGCGGGAAGGTTTGGCGCCTTCGTCAATCGCGCGGTCAGTCAGCGCCGCGCGCAGCTTCTTCAAGTTCCTAATGCTCGATCGTCATGTGCCGCGAGATCCAACCGAAGACATTCACACGCCACAAAAGAGTTCACACCTACCGAAGTTTCTGACTGAAGAAGAGATGGAACGCCTGCTGCGCGCTCCGGACATCAACCGAGACGTGGGCGTGCGCGATCGCGCGATGATCGAACTGATGTATGCGGCCGGTTTGCGCGTGTCTGAGTTGTGCGCGCTGAAAGTCGCCGACGTTGATCTCGATGGCGCGATTGTCAGTTGTTTCGGAAAAGGCAGCAAAGAGCGACGAATTCCCATCGGCAAGAGCGCGGTACATTGGCTGCAGCGTTACATCGCCGTGCGTGATCGCCTTGGCAGCAATAACCCAATTCTGTTTTTGAATCACGGTCGCGCGTTAACTCGGCAGTTGGCCTGGAGCATTATCAAAACGCACGCCGCCAAAGCTGAGGTCCCCAATATTTCACCACACACGCTGCGTCACAGTTTTGGCACGCACTTGATGCAGCATGGTGCGGATTCACGTTCGGTGCAGGCGTTGCTGGGACACAGCGACATTTCGACGACCGAGATTTACACGCATATCACCGACCTGCACATGCGTAAGGCGTACGATCGATTCCATCCGCGCGCGCGGGTTGCGGGCAAAGGGAAATAGGAGCGGTTCACCACAAAGGCACGAAGGACTCAAAGTTCCAACGAAGAATTGTTGACGTTCGGTTCTTAGTGACTTTGTGTCTTAGTGGTTAATAGTTCGATAAAGCCAGTGTCAACAGTCGAAGTCACCCGTACCTATCTTGAGATGCGCGATCCTTCCGAACTGCGCGGCGCGAAGGTCGAGGATCCGGCAATCAAGATCAAACAACAACGCGATTGCTCAGTTGAATTGTTTCGTTTCCTCTACATCGAGGTCGGCAAGAACTATCACTGGCTTGACCGATTACCGTGGACCGATGACGACATTCGCGCCTATCTCGCGCGTCCGGAGATCACTCTGTGGCTGATGACTTACGAGAAACAAATCGCGGGGTACTTTGAGCTGCGCAAGTGTGAAGATGGCTCGACTGAACTTGCGTACTTCGGCTTGATGCCGCAGTTCATCGGCCGTGGTTTAGGCAAGCATCTACTCACGAGTGCCGTCGAACAGGCGTGGAGCGATGGCGCAAATCGCGTCTGGCTACACACGTGCACGCTCGACGATCCCGCAGCACTCCCAAACTATTTGAAGCGAGGATTCCAGCCTTTCAAGACAGAGAACTACACTGTCCAGCGCTGAGCCTTAGTCCGTTTTTGATCCGTTACCACTCAGCACAGACGCCAATGAACTCACAAAACTCTCCGGCTCTATCGGTTTGGGCACGTGCATTTGAAACCCAGCAGACAAGGCGTTCAAACGATCTTCATCCGTGGCGTAGGCGGTGAGTGCGACTGCGGGAACGCGGCGAGCATAATTCGAATCCATGCTCCGCACTCTTTGAATCAAGCTGTAACCGTCTTCGTTTGGCATCCCGATGTCGCTGACGAGAAGGTCCGGCTGCCATTCGTTGAATGCTTCGATTGCGTTGGCGGCTGAATCGCTGCACCGCACGTCACTGCCACAACGCGTTAAGATCATCGCCAAAAGCTCGCGCGAATCATGCTCGTCATCGACGACCAGTATCTTGATTCCGTTTAGGACTTGCAGGCTGAGAGCGGGAGTGATTTGGTTTTGGACAGGCATGACATCGATTTGTTTGTTATCGAGCACAATGTCATCGATCGCGAGTGGAAAAGCGACTTTGAAAGTTGTGCCGCATTCGATTCCCTCGCTTTCGACATCGACAGTACCGCCGTGAAGTTGTACGAGGTGTCGCACAATCGCCAGACCCAATCCCAGACCGCCGTGCTCGCGTGTCGTTGAACCATCTCCTTGCCGAAATCGATCGAAGATGAAAGGCAACAGCTCAGGTTTTATCCCGATGCCTGTATCGATGACGGCAACGGTTACGCGAGAACCCGTGGTGGTCGCGTCAACCACGACGCGCCCTCCATTCGGGGTAAACTTCACCGCATTGCTGAAGAGATTCCAGAAGATTTGCTGCAATCGCGTCGAATCAGCAAGCACAAAGCAAGGCGACGGCTCGATTGCGATCGTGAATTGAATGTCTTTCGCTTCGGCAAGTGGCCGCGTCACGTCCAATGCGGCCTCGATTACTTTCGAGAGATCGACACGCGTGCGATCGATGCTCAGTTTGCCGGTAATGATGCGCGAGACATCCAGCAGATCGTCGATCAGCTGGGACTGAGAGCGTGCGTTGCGCTCAATTGTGTTGACGGCGCGATTGATTTCAGGTTCATTCAACTTCTTCGTGCGCAGCAAGTGACTCCAGCCGAGGATTGCCGTCAAGGGCGTGCGCAACTCGTGCGACAGCGTGGCCAAAAACTCATCTTTGTTTTTGTTGGCGGCTTCGGCTTCGGCGCGGGCCGCCTGCTCGCGAAGTACAAGATGGGCGCGCTCTTCTTCCGCCTGCCGGCGCACCGCCAGTTCCATGCGTAGCTCAGTCGCATGGTTTTGCGATTCCGCGTAAAGCCGTGCGTTTTCGTATGCGACGGCGACGTGGTTAGCTAAGGTTGCGGCGAGACTCTCGTCCGATTCGCTGAAGTGATCTTGCCCACGCCGGTTCAGCAGGTAAAACCAACCGAGCATTACACCTGCAGAAAGAATTGGCGCGCCCAAAAACGACTCGATCGGATTGAAGTCGTCGTCGATCAGAAGGTCGCTGGATTCATCCAATCGAACGGGCGCAAGTTCAGTGAGCACGCGCCGCAGCGCCGCTTGAATCAGTTCGGGCATTGCACCGCGTTGTTCAATGCGGCCATGCCGGTCGCAACGAAAGAAGTGCCTTGGCGTTTGTTCGTCGTCACCCAGCATAACGATCGTGACTTCTTCAGCGTCGATCACCCGCTGAGCGGAGCGACAGAATCTGCGGAGCACAGCTGCCGGTTCATGTTCGGCCGCCAACTCATGACCCAAATCGATCAGCGAACGCAGCCGTTCAAGATTGGCGTTCTTGATCTCGCGATTTTGCTGCTCTAAAAGTTGCGCTTGCCGTTTCACCTCGCGCGTTTTCTTGAATAGCTCGACAAACACGTTCACTTTCGAACGCAAGATCGCTGGGTCAATTGGCTTAACGATGTAATCGACGGCCCCGAGTGAATAACCTCGATTCAAGTGAGTGTGGCCCGTGCTGTTTGCCGTTAAGAAGATGATGGGAATGTCGCGCGATTTCTCGCGACCGCGAATCAGCTCAGCAGTTTGCAGGCCGTCAATTCCCGGCATGTACACGTCGAGCAGGACAACGGCCGCATCGTTGTCGAGCAGATAGCGCAGCGCATCTTCGCCGGAACCCGCGCGAATCAGATTCCGATCCGGCGCGCGCAGAATCGATTCCAACGCCAGCAGATTGGTGGCGCTGTCATCGACCATCAGGATATTGATGCGATCGTCCCGTGTTTTCGAATTACTCACAAGTCCTCGTCTCCCGGCGAAAGCCACACCCGCAGCAGCGAAAATAGTTGATCGATGTCGAGTGGTTTCGAGATGTAATCCGAAGCTCCGACATCCAGGCAATGGTCGCGATCAGCTTTCATCGCTTTTGCCGTCAGCGCGATGATCGGTAGCCGCTGGAAAATGTCCATCTTGCGAATCTCGCTAATCGCTTCATACCCGTCCATTTCCGGCATCATGATGTCCATGAGGACGGCTTCGACCCCGGGATTGGCCTTCAGCAAATCGATCCCTTTCTGCCCGTTTTCCGCGTGCAAAACTTTCATGTTGTAAGACTCAAGCGCGCTGGTGAGCGCAAAAATGTTGCGTACGTCATCGTCGACGACCAGCACTCTGCGACCGGCGAGTACGGGATCGCGGCGATTGAGTTGTTCGAGCATCTTCCGTTGTGGCTCGGGTAGTTTTGATTCGACACGATGCAGGAACAGCGCGGTTTCCGCGAGTAGCCGCTCTGGCGAATCAGCTTCTTTGATAATCACCGATGTCGCAACGCGCCGCAGATGGATTTCTTCTTTACGGGTCAGTTCCTTGCCCGTGTAGATGATGATGGGAAGATCCAAGCGCGCCGGATCGGTCTGCAGTTGTTCGATCAACTCGAACCCTGACATGTCCGGAAGTTTCAGATCGAGCACCATGCAATCAAAGCGTTGCTCTTTTAGCCGTCTTAGCGCTTCCTGGCCGGTGCCGACGGCGGTCGTCCGGACGTCGCCGTTGCCAATCAATTCGACCAGACTCATTCGCTGCACGTCATCGTCTTCCACCAGCAGCAGCTCACGCCATTCGCGTGTGAGAAACTCGCTGATGTGATCGAACGTCTTTGCGAGATCGCCGTTTGTCACCGGCTTCTTTAAGAGTGTCGAAGCGCCTTGTCGCAGCGCGCGTTGTCGCTGCTCTTCTACGCTGATCACGTGAACGGGAATGTGTCGCGTGCGCGGATCATGCTTCAATCGATCGAGAATCGTCCAGCCGTTCCGATCCGGCAGCTTAATGTCGAGTGTGATCGCCGCCGGAGTGTATTTGTGCGCGAGCGCAAGCGCTACGCTTCCTGATTGTGCGACCAGACATTTAAAGCCCTTGTCACGCGCCAGATCGACGAGAATATTCGCGAAGTTCGGATCGTCTTCGACAATCAGTACGATTCGATCGCCGTCCTGAATGTCCATGCGATCGTCGACAATTGCCGATTCTTCGTTCAGCAGGAGTTCCGCGCTGAACGTTTCGGCTGGCGTCCACGCAGCTTCCATTTGCGCGGGCCGCTGCTTTTTCTTTGTGGTTGGAACGACTGCCCGCGAAGGAACATATTCGCGCGGCAGAAATAACGTGAACGTGCTGCCTTCACCCGGAATGCTGGTGACGCGAATTTCGCCGCCCAGCAGCCGCGCGATCTCGCGACTAATTGAAAGCCCGAGACCCGTGCCACCGTACTTGCGACTGGTGGTGCCGTCGGCGTGCTGGAATGCTTCAAAAATGATTCGCTGCTTTTCAGCCGGGATGCCGATGCCGGTATCGCTGACCGAAAACGCAATCACTTCGGTCACGCGGTTCAAAGACTCGAGGTAATACTTTTCGTCCTTTGCCGCCGGTCCAACTTTCAGCACCACGTTGCCCTGGTCGGTGAATTTGAAAGCGTTCGACAAAAGATTCATCAGAATCTGTTGCAGGCGTTTGTCATCAGTGATGATCGTCGGGTCAAAGTCTGTGCTGCGCTCGATAAAGAACCCGATGTTCTTGTCCTGCGCCAGTTGATGGAAACTGCGCTCGAGTTGTTCGGTAACGTCGTCAACCGAAACTTCCGAAACCTCAATACCCATCATGCCCGATTCGATCTTCGAAAGGTCGAGAATGTCATTGATGAGCGAAAGCAAGTCCGATCCCGAAGAGTGAATCGTCTCGGCGAACTGCACCTGTTTCGGCGACAGGTTCTCTTCGCCATTTTCGGCGAGCTGCCGCGACAGAATCAGCATGCTGTTGAGCGGCGTGCGTAGCTCGTGCGACATGTTCGCGAGAAACTCTGACTTGTACTTCGACGTGAGCGCGAGCTGCTCGGCTTTTTCTTCCATCTCCCAGCGCGCCTCTTCGACTTCGCGGTTCTTCGCTTCGACCTCCGCTTTTTGTCGCGCCAGCAAAGCGGCCTTGTCCTGCAGTTCTTCGTTGGTTTTCCGCAATTCTTCCTGCTGACTCTTCAGCAAATCTTCCGATTCACGCAGAGAAGTCGCCTGCAGTTCAAGCTGTTCGTTGGTCTTCTTCAACTCATCCTGCTGACTCTGTAGTTCACCGGCCAATGACTGAGACTGTTGAAGCAGATCTTCAGTGCGCGTGTTGGCTTCAATCGTATTCAGCACGATGCCGATACTTTCCGTGAGCTGATCGAGAAAGGTGAGGTGCGTGTCATTGAATGAATGGAAAGTAGAAAGCTCAATTACAGCTTTCACTTCGCCCTCAAACAACACCGGCAGAACGACGATGTTGTTTGGCGCTGCTTCACCCAAGCCGGACTTCACCTGCACGTAAGTTGACGGAACGTTGGTGACCAAAATGCGTTCCTTCTCCAGCATGCATTGCCCAACGAGGCCTTCGCCGGCGTGAAACTCGTTCGCGAGGTTCTTCCGTTTGTTGTATGCGTAACCCCCGAGCAGCTTCATCGTGGCGTCGCCGTTGTCGCTGTGATTGACGTAGAAGACGCCCTGCTGCGCATCGACGAGTGGCGCCAGCTCCGAAAGGACCATCTGGGCCACAGTCTTCATGTCACGCTGGCCCTGGAGCATGCGCGTGAACTTCGCGAGGTTCGTCTTCAACCAGTCGGTTTCCGTGTTCTTTTGAGTAGTGTCTTTGAGGTTGAGAATCATCTCGTTGATGTTGTCTTTCAACGCGGCGACTTCGCCCTGGGCCTCGACCGCGATCGATCTCGTAAGGTCGCCCTTCGTCACCGCTGTTGACACTTCCGCGATCGCGCGCACCTGAGTCGTGAGGTTTTCCGCGAGACCGTTTACGTTGTCGGTCAGGTCACGCCATGTGCCCGCCGCGCCCGGCACATTTGCCTGACCACCGAGCTTGCCTTCCACACCGACCTCGCGCGCCACTGAACTGACCTGGTCGGCGAAGGTCGCGAGCGTGTCAGTCATGTTGTTGATGGTGTCGGCGAGTTCGGCGATTTCGCCTTTCGCTTCCACCGTCAGCTTTCGTTTCAAGTCACCGTTGGCCACCGCGGTCACGACGCGCGCGATGCCACGCACCTGGTCCGTCAGATTGCTGGCCATCGAGTTCACGTTGTCGGTCAGGTCTTTCCAGGTGCCGGCCACGCCGATCACCTGCGCCTGGCCGCCGAGTTTTCCTTCCGTTCCTACTTCGCGTGCCACGCGCGTAACTTCCGACGCAAACGAGTTCAACTGGTCCACCATCGTATTGATGGTGTTCTTCAGTTCGAGAATTTCGCCCTTCACGTCGACCGTGATCTTCTTTGATAAGTCACCGTTCGCCACCGCTGTCGTAACATCTGCGATGTTACGAACCTGACCGGTGAGGTTGCTGGCCATGAAATTCACTTTATCCGTAAGATCTTTCCAGGTTCCGGCAACGCCTTTCACATCGGCCTGGCCGCCGAGTTTTCCTTCGGTACCGACTTCACGCGCCACACGCGTAACTTCCGACGCGAACGAATTGAGTTGGTCCACCATCGTGTTGATGGTGTTCTTCAATTCGAGAATCTCACCCTTCACATCGACAGTAATCTTCTTTGACAAGTCGCCGTTCGCCACCGCCGTCGTCACTTCCGCGATGTTACGGACCTGACCCGTCAGGTTGCCGGCCATGAAGTTCACGTTGTCGGTCAGGTCTTTCCACGTTCCTGCGATCCCGATTACCTGCGCCTGACCGCCGAGTCTTCCTTCCGTTCCCACCTCGCGGGCCACACGAGTTACTTCAGACGCGAACGAACTGAGCTGGTCGACCATCGTGTTGATAGTGTTCTTGAGTTCGAGAATCTCGCCCTTCACGTCGACCGTGATCTTCTTTGAAAGATCACCCTTCGCGACGGCGGTCGTCACTTCCGCGATGTTGCGCACCTGACCCGTGAGGTTGCCGGCCATGAAGTTCACGTTATCGGTCAAGTCTTTCCAGGTTCCGGCGACGCCGATCACCTGCGCCTGGCCGCCGAGATTTCCTTCGGTACCGACTTCGCGCGCGACGCGCGTCACTTCCGACGCGTATGCATTGTGCTGGTCCACCATCGTGTTGATGGTGTCTTTGAGTTCGAGAATTTCGCCTCGGACGTCGACCGTGATCTTCTTCGACAAGTCGCCGTTGGCTACCGCGGTCGTCACTTCGGCGATGTTACGCACCTGGCCGGTCAGGTTGCCGGCCATTAAGTTCACACTGTCGGTCAAGTCTTTCCAGGTTCCGGCGACGCCTTTCACGTCGGCCTGGCCGCCGAGTTTTCCTTCGGAACCCACTTCGCGGGCGACGCGTGTCACTTCAGATGCAAAAGCGTTGAGTTGGTCCACCATCGTGTTGATGGTGTCTTTGAGCTCAAGAATTTCGCCTTTGACGTCGACCGTGATCTTCTTGGACAAGTCGCCGTTCGCCACCGCCGTCGTCACTTCGGCGATGTTACGCACCTGACCCGTGAGGTTGCCGGCCATGAAGTTCACGTTGTCAGTCAGATCTTTCCAGGTGCCGGCGACGCCGATCACCTGGGCCTGACCGCCGAGTTTGCCTTCCGTTCCGACTTCGCGCGCCACACGCGTCACTTCCGACGCGAATGAGTTCAGCTGGTCGACCATCGTGTTGATGGTGTTCTTGAGTTCGAGAATTTCGCCCTTCACGTCGACGGTAATCTTCTTTGACAAGTCACCGTTCGCGACGGCGGTCGTCACCTCCGCGATGTTGCGCACCTGGCCCGTCAGGTTGCTGGCCATTGAGTTCACGTTGTCCGTCAGGTCTTTCCAGGTTCCGGCGACGCCGCGCACATCAGCCTGGCCGCCCAGTTTTCCTTCGGTACCGACTTCGCGCGCGACGCGCGTAACTTCGGAGGCGAACGAATTCAGTTGGTCGACCATCGTGTTGATGGTGGTCTTGAGTTCGAGAATCTCGCCCTTCACATCGACCGTAATCTTCTTTGACAAGTCGCCATTTGCCACCGCCGTCGTTACTTCCGCGATGTTGCGCACTTGCGCCGTGAGATTGCCGGCCATGGAGTTAACGCTGTCCGTCAGATCCTTCCAGGTGCCGGCGACGCCCTTCACTTTCGCTTCACCGCCCAGCTTTCCTTCCGTGCCCACTTCGCGCGCGACGCGCGTAACTTCGGAAGCGAACGAACCGAGTTGATCGACCATCGAGTTCACGATCTTCGTCGTGCGCAAGAACTCGCCCTTCAGCGGCCGGCCGTCAATTTCGAGGGTCATGCGCTCGGAAAGATCGCCGTTCGCCACCGCGCCGATCACGCGCGCCATTTCGCTCGTCGGCCGCGCCATGTCGTCGATTAGCAGGTTTGTCGAGTCGACGAGTCGCAGCCACGATCCGGCCGCCGCGGGCACGGCCGCGCGATGCTGGATCTTGCCTTCTTTGCCGACCACGCGGCTGACGCGATCCATCTCTTTCGCGGTTTTGTCGCTCAGCTCGATGATGTCGTTGAGCGTGTCGGCGATCTTTCCCGCTTCGCCAGTCCATTCGCCCGGCAGGCGCACCGAAAAATCACCGTTCTTGAAGGCGACAAGGGTTTTGAGCAGTAGCTTCGAGTTAATCGAGTCGCGGGCAGCAGTTTGAACTCGCATTATTTTCCTTCCGATGGTTTCAAGTCGTTGGAGAGACACGCCACGGCAAACTGGTTTTGAAGGGTGCTATGTTCATACGCAACCAGCCGTCGGGCGCACAGATGCGTCAAAGCCAGGGAATCTTTTAGGGGAATCTAGGGGAACTACAAAAAACGCCGGGTGGGGCCCGTTTGCGTTTGAAGCATTCTAACTACGGCGTTAGGGTCTGTAAAGCGCTTTGTTTGGCGGAAATTCTGTCGACTCAACAGCCCTGTCAACAGTCACGGATGCGACACGATTCAATCGCTTTTGTGTGACAACTATCCAGACTTGCCGCTTCGATAGAAGTGAATTCTGACTTCCTCGAGAGTCGCCATGCCTTCTTCGATTTCGTGATCGATCAACTCGAGAAACATCTCCAGCTTGTCACGGGTGTCGACAATCTCGACGATGATCGGCATATCTTGCGAGAGTCGTTCAATCTTGAAAGAGTGTAGGCGACTGTGCGCGCCAAAGCCCAGCATGCCGCGCAGTACAGTCGCTCCGGCCAGACCCTGTTCGCGCGCTTTCATAACAATCCATTCATGCAGCAGTTGGCCATTGTGGCGATCGCTTTCGCCGATGAAGATTCGAAGCAGGTAGCCCTCAGTCGGTAACATCATGACGTTTATCCCCATACCTCAAATGCAATTACCCGGCTCAGCCAAACTGCCCCCAGGCAAAGGACTAAGTGCGCCGCGATATTCGCCGCCGCCAGTGTGCCTTCGCCATCGCGCCAAAGATTGATCGTTTCATTTCCGAAAGCCGAGAACGTAGTGAAGCCGCCCAGCACGCCGATGAAAATCAGAGTGCGCGCCTCAGCGCTGAAGAAACCGCGTGTTTCCGCCAACTGTGAAAGGAAGCCGATGACGAGACAACCCGCGAGATTGACCGCGAGGGTTCCGAAAGGAAATCGAATGCTGCCGGTCCAGTTCTGGACCAGACCGGCGACTACATAACGAAGCGCTGAACCGGCGAAACCGCCGATGCCTGCCAAAAAGATTTTGCCCATCCGCCCGAACTCCTAACCAAAGTTTTGGTAGGAGTCATCAGCCCCCAACAGGTCGGGAACGGTTTATGGCGGACTCCATCGCCTCTGGAGTGCGCCGGCAGAGCGAAGCGACGACGGCGCCTGGGTTGAACTGAAACTGTGGATTGCGAATCCAAAGCGGTGTCGCGCTGCGCTTGCCACCGCACTCCAAATTACGCGAACGCGAAATCGAACTGCTCCTGATGAATCGTCGCGTCACTTGTGATATCGACGTTGCCGAGGTAATCCTCGATCTCATTCAGCACGTCGCGCTCCTGGTTCCGCAACGCGCGTGCGACTTCAGGGTTCACTCGCAACATCGCATTTCGTGAGCCATTACCTTCGCCTTCGCGCGAGAGGCGCCGCGCCTGCTCGAGAATTTCATAACATACGGTTTGTGGCGACTTCACCAATCCCGCTCCCTGGCAATATGAGCACGGCGCGCACAACGTGCGTTCCAGTGATTGTTTCACGCGCTTGCGCGTCATGATGACCAAACCGAAGTCGTTGAAGGAAAGCACCTTCGTCGGCGACTTGTCGCGCCGCAGAGCTTCCTGCAAGGTCTGCATCACGCGCTGGCGATTGCGGCGCTCTTCCATGTCAATCAGGTCGAGCACGATAATGCCGCCCAGATCGCGCAGGCGGATCTGGCGCGCGATTTCTTCAACCGCTTCCATGTTCGTGCGCGTGATCGTGTCTTCCAGGCGGGTAGCGCCGCGGCCCACGAACTTACCGGTGTTCACGTCGATCGAAACCAACGCCTCGGTCTGATTGATGACGAGATAGCCGCCGGACTTCAGCCACACGCGTGGCTTGATTGCCTTGTCGATTTCCGCTTGCACCCCATACTGCTCGAGGATCGGCTCGTCACGCGTATAAAGCTTGACACGTTTCACCAGCTTTGGCTGCATGCGGTTTACAAATTCAACGATGCGCTGGTACTCGTCTTCCGAATCGATGCGAATCGCCGTGAAGTCTTCCGCAAGCTGATCGCGCAAAATCCTTTGCACCAGATCGAGATCGCGATGGATTAAGGCCGGCGCTTTCGTCTTCTCGGCAGACTTTCGAATGTCCTGCCACGTGCGAATCAGGTAACGAGCGTCCGCCCGCAGGTCTTCTTCTTTCGCGCCGATGCCGGCGGTACGCACGATGAAGCCACCCGACGGCACATCTTCTTCGGCATGAATTTTTTGAATTAGTTTCCGTAAACGCGACCGTTCAGTGTCCGAGTCGATCTTGCGCGACACGCCGAGGTGTTCGACCGTCGGCATGTAAACAAGGAACCGACCAGGCAGTGCGATATGTGAAGTGATGCGCGCGCCCTTCTTGGCGATTGGCTCTTTCGCGATTTGTACGAGAATTTCCTGACCCTCGCTCAGCAATTCGTTGATTGCCACCTGTTTGCGTTCGTAGCGTTGACGACGACGCGACCGCGGCGGCGTGCGACGATCAGTTCGTTTTGGGGCATCTTCCGCCTCAACATCGATTGGCTCGGTCGCTGTCTCTTGCGCATCAGCTGTTTCTTCAGGCGCATCCTCCGGTTCGGCCTCGGCGGCTTCAATTTCAGTCGCATTATCCTGCCCATTCGCGCCATCGCTTTCATTCGCGACTGTGGCCGGTTTCGTTCGGCGCCGTCGCCGACCGCCACGTCGAGTTGCAAATTCTTCGTGCGCGCGACCAGAACTGATGCTCGCTTCAGCATCGGCATTTACTTCGTCGCCACTGTCGGTGCGAGCGGTAATCGGGTCGGCTTCCTCTTCTCCTTCGGATTTCTTTGATTTAAAGAAGCGGCTGATCATGCTTGACTTTTTTCGCGATCGGCCGCGGGACGACAATGGCGCGGGAACTTCTGTGGAAGCTTCCAAGTCAACACGCGCCTCTTCCTCGTCACTCACGCGTTGAAAACCAGCGCCCGTAGAACTTTCGTCGGCAACTTCATCAATAAAGTCGCGAACGTGAGCTTCTTCAATCGCGCGTGGACGAGCCGCAGCTACGTCTGCGTCTTCAGAATCCGCAACGCGCTGAAATTCTCCACTCTCGTGAAATTCTCCGGAAAGCAACGAGCCGACCGGCGCGCTCGGAACGTCTTCCAGGTCGAACTCGACGGCGTGGACTTCGTCCATGATCCGCTCTTGCAGTCGCGCATCCTTCAGCATCTCGCCGTTCAAAATACTCTCGTCGTCACTGACGCGCTCGAAGGATGCGGAGGAAACGAACGGTGTGTCGAATGGTCCGACTTCGTGTGGGATTAAGCTGCGCTCTTCGCGCGCGGGTTCTGCTTCTGCCTTAGTTCCGCGTTTGCGTCCGCGCCCACCGCGGCGGCCACGACGACGCGTGCCGATTTCTTCGACTTCTTCCTCAGCGGCTGGGGCGGCCTCCACCTCGAGCAAAGGATCGACACGCTCGTGGGTCGATTCGATATGATGCTCGCGTTCGATCCGGGCCTGCTCGATCTTTTCTGCGGCTGCTTTCTCGGCAGTGGCGTCGCCTTTTTTGCTGTCAACGACGATGCGTTCGAATTCAGCTTCTTCATCGAAGAAGTCGGAAACGTAAAGAAACGCATCGCGCTCAAGGCCGATATCGACGAATGCCGACTGCATTCCGGGCAGCACGCGCATGACGCGGCCTTTGTAAAGGTTGCCGACGATGCCTTGATTCTGCTCACCGCGCTCGATGTAGAACTCTGTGACGCGGTCATTTTCGACGATCGCGATCTTCTTTTCGCGACCGTTAACACTAACAATTAACTCTCTTGACATTGATCTTCTTTCTGCGGCGCGCGCGTCCAGACTGGAGCGCACGCACCCTGCGTGCGGTCCGCGAGCATCCTGCTCGCGTTCTTCGCTAAGTTGGAAATGGTTTTGCCGGTGATTACCGGCAGTTGATTGGTCGCGCGGTTAGGCGCGTCGCATGCCTCGCTGTTGTGTCGAGACTCGGCAACCCCGAACCGTCGGAGCTGCGCTGCGTTCAGTGCCACTCGTAGAACTGAGTGGACCTCGAATTGATTCAAATGGAAACTCCGTCAAACCGCAGCTCGCAACTGTTGTTTTGAGCCAGGGAGCGAAGCGTTACCGTGTGCGGACGCGCTCTGAAACCTGGATGCGGTTCGTGCAAATGGCCGTAAACCGGCCTAAAAAATCCTTACTCACCTCCTCACTGCTTGAACCTAAGTTGCGTGCGGTGCGTGGGCCAGGCAGACGGCCCGGCCAGGTGAGCCGAGCAGAGTATATCAGATGAAGCCGAGATAGCACCACCCACATCGAGGACCGGAAAACAGTAAGGATTGCACTCCGAAGGAGTGCCAGAAATTACAGTAAGTATTTGGGCTCGTAACGAACGCCGGCTCTGTCAAGCAGTTGTTTCAAGTTGTTGCTCGTTTCCGGTGGTCATGCGACCACCGGCTACTATCTGCAGCCCTCCGGGCTGACCTCTACATCACTACTCGGATAGTACACAGGTCATTAATCCATTTTTTGCATCAATTGCACAAACCGTGCGTCGTCCCGCAACGGCTTGAGATTCGGATCACCGGCGAAGCATGGCTTATTTGCATTTCCGAGGGCGACCGACCGCTCCAGCCATTCAAACGCGCTCGGCTTGTCACCTTCTAGTGCGTACACCGACGCAACGGCGTACGCGATGTCGGGATCTACTGTCGCATTGCGTTTTACGGCGTTGGTTAATTCCGCCAGCGCCTCTTCATGTGTGCCCTGGCGGCTTAGGCACATCGCGAGGAACGGACGCACGCCATTCAAGTTTGGATGGTCGCTGACTACTTGACGCAACAGCGCTTCGGCGTCGGCCGGATGTTTCGTGTAATACAAGACCAGTGCGCGCACGGTCTTCAGCAGTGGATTGTTTGGCTCGACTGAGGACGCACGGTCAAGTTCGCGCTGCGCCTCTTCGAACTTTGCCTGGTAAAGAAAGATAAGCGCGCGATTATAGCTCACGACCACGAACGCTGCCGGATCGAGATGCACTAAACGGTCATACGCACGCAGCGCGCGATCGTATTCGCCATCCAGCCGGTGCAGCGTCGCCTTCACGAAATAGACCACGGCCTCGTTCGGAGCTTCGCGCCGCATGCGCGCGACTTCATCGCGGGCCTTCTGTTTCTGACCGCGCCACAAAAGCACAAAGACCATCAGCATGCGAGCTTCGATAATGGTCGGATCGACCGACAACGCTTTGTTGAAAGCGACTTCGGCCTTTTCAAAGTCTTCGACACCGCCCAGGCCTTTGAATACCCGATTGACATGGCAGGCACCCAAGCCGTCGTGCGCCAAACCGAACTCGGGATCCAATTCAATTGCGCGATTGAAATGCTGAATCGCCGCATCGCAATCCTCGGCGGACACCGTGCGAAAGATGAATCGCGCAAATCGATCGCGGCCACGCAGGTATTCTTCATAGGCTTCCGCGTTTACTGTCTTCGATTGCGCCAGCCCCGCTTGTTCGTCGGGACTCAACTCAAGCCGCAGGCTATCGACGATGCGCTGCGTGATTTCATCCTGCACGCCGATGACATCGTCTGACGACGCGTCGATGCGGTCACTCCAAATGATTTCGTTGCTCCGCACGTCGAGCAATTGTGCGTTGACGCGAAAACGCTCGCCCGCGTGAATGAACCCGGCGGACAGCACTGCATCAACATTGAGTTCGCGACCGACGTCCGCAGGATCGGCCGCCTGACCCTGATACTTCGACATAACCGATGACGGACGCACGATCAGTGAGCGAATTCGCGCCAACTCAGTAATCACCGCATCGGCGAGAGAGAATTCGTAAAAGCTTGACGCCGCATCGTTACTCAAATTCTTGAAGGGGAGAACGGCGAGGCTTTTTTTCTCTACCCCGGTTACCGTGGTGAACGAAGCTTCGGGGGATTCGGTGACCGCTGGTCGAGAAGTCAGCTGGGGCGCACTTGTATGCAACTCGCCTCCGCTCATGCGCTTTAGCCAGCGCATTGCGCGCGATAAGGGACTCGAGCCCGAGAGATGTCGCGCTGGAGCCGCCGCAACCTCAAATTGTGCGTTCGCCGAGATGTCTTGCAGCACCTTCCGCAACTCGTCACGCAGCTCGATGATCTTCTGATACCGATCGCGCGGGTCTTTCGCCATCGCTTTATTGAGAATTGTTTGCAGCCGCGCCGGCGTCGGACCGGGACGAGCTTCGGCAAGTGGCTTCGGCTCGTCGTGGATGACCGCATGTCGCACATCGACGGTAGTCTTGCCGCGAAATGGCCACGTGCCGGTCAGCATTTCATAAAGCAAGACGCCAGTCGAAAAAATATCCGCGCGCCAGTCGACACGATCGCCGCGCGCCTGTTCGGGCGCCGCGTACGTCGCCGTGCCGTAGGGAACGCCGACTTCAGTCAGTTCAGTGCGATGAATACCACTCGCTTGCGCTTCATGCTCATCAAGCAACTTCGCCAAACCGAAATCCAGGACTTTCACCTGACCGTTGTCGGTCACCATGACATTGCCCGATTTGATGTCGCGATGAATGATCCCGCGCGCGTGCGCGGTCGATAGCGCGTCGGCAACTTGGATGGCAATGCGCAGTGCACTGTCGAGCTCCAGCGGCCGGCCGTTCACGAGTTGGCGCACGTTGCGGCCTTCGACGTACTGCATCGCGATGTAATGCAAACCCTCGGCTTCGCCGAGATCGAAAATTGTGCAGATGTTCGGGTGATCGAGTGCCGAAGCGAGCCGCGCCTCGCGATCAAAACGCTTCAGGTTGGTATCCTTGGCGGTGAGTTCCGCCGGCAGGACTTTGATGACGACATTGCGGCCCAGCCGCGTGTCGGTTGCTTTGTAAACCGTGCCTTGTCCGCCGGCCCCTATCTTTGCGGTGATTTTGTAGTTGCCGAAAATCTGGCCGATCATGGCGCGCCGTATTTAACTCTCAAACATCCTCAGACGCAACTAATTGGTAAGCTCTGTTAGTGTCGTTTCAAAAGGTGGTTGGCTTGCTGCAGCGCTTCGTTACCTAGTCTATTCCATGAGTACCGCGCGCACCGTCGGATCAGGTCCTGTATATTGCGCCGCTAGCTGCTCATGCCGCGCTCGCCTGAATCGTGCAATGCGCTATTACCCTTCTGTTTTCAACGCGCAAAAGATTGACCCTCTCTCTGAATCTCTGATATAAGGCTCATTCTTTTCATTGAGTTGGAAATCGTCTAACCCATTTTAAGAAAGGTTTTACTCATGGCTTAACCCTCACCTAAAAGCATTGCGCTAAGGTTCTCACCCCTTGACGCCGTCTCAACAATTCCAAAACGAAAGTCTGTCTCAGTTAACGATCCAATTCGCTTCAAAACAAGAGAGGAATCTGTATGTCGAAGCTTGCCACTCGATCCGTGCCCAATTCTCGTTTTCTGCTAGTCACCGGCGTCATGTCGGCGTTGGCGCTCATGTTGGTCTATGTGGTTTCCGCGGCCATCTCAATTTCCACTGCAATTCCCTATGCGCAGAATTTTGATGGCATCGGAACTTCGGCCAGCGCCACGCTGCCGACTGACTGGAGACTTGATCGTCCATCAACAGTACGAACGGTTGGCAATTTTGGCACTGCGACGACGACGACCTCGCTTGTTGGCGGTGCTAACCTTTCGACTAGCGCTTCAAATGGCGCTTACAATTTCGGATCCGGCACGACCACTACCGGTCCAGATCGAGCGGTGGGCTTTCTTTCATCTGGAACGGCCACCCAAAGCGGAAATCTTTACGCGCAATTGCTTAACAATACGGGTGGAAACCTTTCGGGCCTGCAAATCTCTTATGACGTTGAGAAATACCGGAACGGATCTAATCCCGCTGGGTTTCGTATCCAGATGTTCTATTCGGCAGACGGCTCTACTTGGATCAGCGCTGGTTCCGATTTCTTAACCAGCTTTCCCGTCGACGCTAATAATAACGGATTCACAACTGCACCTGGCGCGACGGTTTCAGTATCAAACAAAACCCTGAACGCATCGGTTGCTAACAGCGCCAACATCTACCTCGCATGGAATTATTCGGTGGCCTCGGGCACCACAACCACCAACGCTCAGGCGTTGGCGATAGACAACGTCTCAATCCTTGGTATTGCCGCCGCCGGTCCGACGAATCCGACCGGCACAGGCTCATCCAATCCTGGTTCGGTAATCGCCGACGGAACGACGACAACACTGTTGACCGTGACGGTGACACCGGGCGCGAATCCAACGAGCACTGGCCTGGGAGTTAGCGCTAACCTAACGGCGATTGGCGGCAACGCAAATCAGCAGTTCTACGATGACGGCACTCACGGAGACGTGACGCCGAGCGATAACATATTCTCGTTCAGGACGACCGTTGCGACCGGCACGAGCGGCGGCAATAAAGCCATGGGTGCCTCGATCACGGACGCGCAATCACGCACCGGCAGTGCTACCGTCCCGCTAACTGTGCTCGCGCCCACCTCCCCGAGTGGAACGGGCGCCGCCAATCCCAACCCCGTTCAAGCGGGCAGTTCATCTTTGCTGACTGTGACGGTGACGCCGGGCGCGAACCCTATTAGCACCGGGTTGGTAGTAAGGGCCGACCTCAGCTCTATCGGTGGATCCGCCACGCAATCCTTCTTTGACGACGGCACACACGGCGATGTGACGCTGGGCGACAATATTTTCTCGTTGCAGACAACCGTATCAAACGGTACTTCTTCCGGTATCAAGAATTTACCCGTCACGATTACTGATGCGCAGTCTCGAAGCGGAACCACTTCGATTTCGCTTTCTGTGCAAGCAGCGCCGACGCCCCCGGGCGCGGTGGTGATCAGTCAAATCTACGGCGGCGGCGGGAACAGCGGAGCGACCTACAAGAACGACTTTATCGAAATCTTCAATCGCAGCAGTAATGGGGTTGACCTGACAGGTTGGACAGTCCAATACAACTCCGCTACCGGAACCGGTAACTGGTCCGGAAAGACATCGTTGTCGGGAATCATTCCGGCGGGTGGCTATTATTTAATCAAAGAAGCGCAGGGCAGCGGCGGAACGGTTGACCTGCCGACACCCGATGCAACTGGCACGATTAACATGGGTGCGGCTGCAGGTAAAGTCGCGCTAGTCAACAACTCAACCACTCTTAACGGTTGCCCATCGGGCAGCAACATTATCGATCTTGTCGGTTACGGCAGCACAGCTAACTGTTACGAAGGTTCGCCAACGTCGGACCTCGGTAACACAGTGGCTGCGAGCAGAACTCACGCCGGATGCCGAGATACAGACGTCAACAGCGCAGAATTCAAAGTTCTGCCGCCCAATCCGCGCAACAGCAGCACTCCTCTGCACGTCTGTTCGCAGGGCGATCTCCAACCGGAAATCTTCAGTACCACTCCGAACGATGGCAGCACCAGCATACCGCTGGCTAGTAACATCACGGTTCAATTCGACGAAGCGGTGAATGTGGCGGGCGTCTGGTACAGCATCTCGTGTGCAACGAGTGGCTTCCACAGCGCCACAGTTACCAGTGGACCAACCAGCTTCACGATCAATCCGGATGTAAATTTTGTGACGCTCGAGCAATGCACCGCGACGATCTATGCGAGCAATGTCACTGATCAGGATTCGAATCAGAACATGGCTGCGGATTACACCTGGACGTTCCTAACAGGACACGATCCACAAGTTCACCTGACCATGGGTAATCCCAGCAATGCCACGGCGGACGAAAGCAACGAGAACAACTATCTGATGGAGAAAGACCAGTACGCGCTTTCTTACAATCGGAGTAAGGCCACCGCCAATTGGGTCAGCTGGCAATTGGATCAGACTTGGTTAGGAAGCACGCCGCGGCAGGATGACTTCCGATCTGACTCAACTCTTCCGGCGGCTTGGTACCACGTGCTGGGCGGAACATCCGGAGATCCTTATAGCGATTACTCGGGCTCAGGTTTTGATCGCGGGCACATGTGCCCTTCGGCCGATCGGACGGCTTCTGTACCGGATAACTCAACCACCTTCCTGATGACGAACATGATTCCGCAAGCCCCCGATAACAATCAGGGACCTTGGGCAGGGCTGGAAAACTATCTGCGCACGCTAGTGTCGGGAGGAAATCGTCTTTACATTCTCTCCGGACCTGCCGGCACGGGAGGTGTCGGTTCGAATGGAGCTTCCAATGCGATACATACTCAGACTGGAGGCTCGATCACCGTTCCAGCACAAACGTGGAAAGTGGCGCTGGTACTGCCGGTCGCTGACAACGATGTCTCGCGCGTCGATAACTCGACGCGAACGATCGCGGTCATCATGCCGAACATTCAAGGCATCCGAAACGATGATTGGAAGAAATACCTCGCGACGGTGCGCCAGGTTGAGTCGCTAACGGGTTACAACTTCTATTCGAATGTTCCGCAATCGACTCAGGATGTAATCGAGCCTCGCCTCGACGCCGCTAACGATACTGCCCCGCAGGCAGCGAACCAGACCGCGACGACTGACGAAGACAACGCCGTCACGTTTACGTTGACCGCCACGGACTTCAATGTCAACAACGTGCTTTCGTTCAGCGCGGCTAGCGGTCCGGCACACGGTACCCTTCAGTTCGGCATGCCCGACTGTCCGCCGAACAATACACAGGCGCAGTGTACCGTCAGTGTCACGTACACGCCCGCGGCGAATTACAACGGACCGGACAGCTTCACGTTCAAGGCCGATGACGGCGCGCTGAATTCGAACGACGCAACGGTGAACATCACTGTCAACCCCGTTAACGATGCCCCGACCGCAAACAATCAATCGATCACCACGGACTCGAATGCTCCGATCTCAATCACACTTACGGGAAGCGACATCGAGACTCCGGCCGTGAATCTTATCTTTACGGTAACTTCGGGCACCGGCAATGGCACGTTGTCGGGCACAGCGCCGAACCTGATCTACACTCCGAACCACAATTTCTGCGGGAGCGATAATCTTAGGTTTACCGTGACCGACACCGGAGAGGGCCCCTCCCCGCCTTTGACAAGCGTTGAAGGGACTGTGTCGATAACCGTTAGGGACACCATACCTCCCACGATTACTACCCCAGCTGACATGACGGTGATTGCGGCGCCGGGTGCGGATTCGGCAGTCGTGAATTTCGCGGTGACGGCTTCTGACGGTTGCAGCAGCGCGACTGTTGAAAGCAGCCCGACATCCGGTTCAATCTTTCCGCTAGGCGTGACGACGGTTCATATCACTGCCACCGATGACGCCGGAAACTCTGCAACCAGTAGCTTCAATGTGACCGTGAAAGCCACGTCGATGGTTACAGTGAATTGTCCCTCGAGTGTGACCTTTACAGGCTCTGCACTCGAGCCTTGCACGGCAAACGTGACGGGCGCAGGCGGTTTGAACCAGGCCTTGACAGTTAGCTACGCCAACAACGTGAACGCGGGCACAGCGAACGCGAGTGCAAGTTACGCGGGCGACCCAACTCATGAGGGTAGTAGTGGTGATGCGACGTTCACGATCTCCAAGGCGACTCCAATAATTACCTGGAACGATCCTGCTGACATTGTTTACGGCACGGCGCTTAGTTCGACACAGCTAAACGCGACTGCAAACATAGCGGGAACGTTCAATTACACACCAGCGAGCGGCACGACTCTCAACGCAGGTCCGGCTCAACCGCTGTTAGTAAGCTTCACACCAAGCGACGTGACAAACTACAACGCGACGAGCAGGAACGTTCAGATTAACGTGTTGAAGGCCTCGCCTTCCTTCAGTAATCTGAGTTCGGCGACGATTACCTACGGCACTGCCAACACAAACTTGTCTGGAAAGATCGGCTTCGGCTCGTTCATTCCGACTGGCAACGTGGCAATTACGCTGAACGGTGTAACGCAGAACACGGCAATTCAGGGCGGCGGTAACTTCTCTTCGAGTTTCGCTAGCGGTTCACTTCCGCCTGTGAATCCGCCGTACACGATAAATTACAACTATGCTGGTGACGGCAATTTCAATTCAGCTAATGGCAGCTCGACGTTGACGGTTGGCTACGGCATCCAACCGCTTTATGATCAGACTCAGGTGCACCGGAGCGGCAGCACCATTCCTATCAAGCTGGCAGTAATCGACTCGAGCGGAGCGAACATTTCGTCCACAAGTCTAACGGTCAACGCCGTCGGCATTTCGTTGATATCGACGAATGTCTCCGGACCGGTGACTGATTCCGGAAATTCAAATCCGGATAACAACTTCAGGTTCGATAGCGGCAGTTACATCTTCAATCTGAAGACGACTGATCTGGCGACCGGAATTTATAACCTCTACTTCCGGGTTGGCAATGATCCGAACCTGCATACCGTGCAATTTCAGATCAAGTGATTTCCCAGATGACGACTGAAAGAATGCGTGTGCTACGAAATGAAAGCGTCGGCATGGGGACCTCGGCGCCAGATCCGCTCTTGTCGGTACTTCGATCAGCGTCCGATTTCGACTCGGCGTAATCACAACCGGAATTTCCAGTTCCGCGTGAAGGTCGAAGAGCCACGGTGGAATCATTCCATGGATGAGCGGCGCACGAGACTCGAATCTCATGCGCGTTTGTGTTGGAAATTACGAAGAGAACTTAATTTACGAACCGTCGCAGTTGGACACTGAGTGCGAATCCGATGGCGATGAAAGTGGCGAGGACGGAAGAAAGGCCAGCGCTCATCAGCGGTAATGGAATGCCGATGACGGGCAAAAGCCCCACGGCCATCCCAACGTTCAGGCTGATCTGAAAGATCAAACCACCGACAATCGCCATGATCACCAGCATGCCCGTGCGGTCCCGAGACCGCCGGGCATCCGTGATCAGGCGCGTCAGCAATAGCGCGTAAGACGCCAGCAATAAAATACAACCGATGAAGCCGGTGGTCTCGGCAGTCACGGCAAAAATGAAATCCGTGTGGGGCTCAGGCAGAAACTTCAGGCTGCTCTGGGAAAACTCTGAGTCGCGAGTCCCCTTTAGGCCGCCGGCGCCAACCGTAACGATTGATTGCCAGGTGTGATAACCAAAGCCGCGCTTGTCGGCGTTCTCGGGATCGAGAATCACATTGATGCGTTCGAGCTTGTAGCCGTGCAAAAGACCCGTTCTGACTCCGACGGCATAAGCTGCGGGGGCGCCCAAAATGCACGCGGCCAGGACAGCGGCGACAATCCACATTCGGACTGACGAGAGAAAAAGAACTATCGCGAGCAGTGGCAAGTACGTAATCGATTGTCCCATGTCAGGTTCAAGCAGAATTAGCGCGATGGGTATGATTAAAATGATGCCGCCTTTCAACGCCTCTTTCCACGATAACGCCCCCGTACGGTGCTTGCCGTAAACTTTCGCCAACATCAGCACCACGGGAATCTTCATAAACTCAGACGGTTGAAATCTTCCCAAAGGTCCTAATTGAATCCAGCACCGTTGGCCGTTTACTTTTACGCCGATGCCGGGGACAAGCACCACGACGAGCAGCAGCAATCCGAACACGTAGAGAATCGGGGCGATTTCCACGAGCCGCCGGTAGTCGCTGAAAGCGATCGCCAACATCGCCACGAGCGCGATCGCCAATCCCACAATCTGTTTTTCCCAGTATGTTTCGGTCGGCTGCGCGTTGCGAATTTCCCACACGCCAAAGGCGACGATGAGAATCGCAAGCGCGGCAACCAGCCAATCGAAGTCCCGGAATCTTCGCTTTTTAAGAACTGCAACCATTTTCTTTTTCTGTTCCCTCTCCCTCTGGGAGAGGGTTAGGGTGAGGGCCTAGCGGCGAAACAAAACCAAATTATTTTTCTTCTCTCTCGCTAAGCTTCGCTCCCTCACCCCAGCCCTCTCCCAAAGGGACAGGGAGTTTCATCGCACTTTCATCGCGATATTCTGTTTTGGCGGTTCGAGCGGTCCATGTTTCTTGGCGTAGTAGACGTCATAGACCGCGCGCACTGACGGCGCACCGAACCGCGAGCCGAGCCCCGCGTTTTCAATTAACGCCACGCATGAGATCTCCGGCTTGAACGCCGGCGCGTAAGAGACGAACCACGAATCGTCCTTATGCTCGCTGCCCTCTTTACCAAGGCTCACGACTTGCGCCGTGCCGGTTTTGCCGGCAATGTCAAAGCCGGCAAGCTTAATGCCGGTCGCGGTACCCGCTTCATTCACTACGGCCCACATCGCTTGAACCACAACGGCATTCTGATCTGAAGGAATGCCGATGTCCTTTGCCGGGCGATCAAAGCTGTGGCCATCTCGAGTAGGACGGTAATCACTGCTGTTGGCGTCGCCCACGGCGGCAATCGGCCGCACCTCTTTCATCAAGTGCGGAACAACCATTCTGCCTCGCATCCCGATAGACGAATGCGCGCGCAGCAGGGCGATTGGAGTCAACACATCTTCCCCTTGG
This sequence comes from uncultured bacterium, assembly GCA_965653675.1. Lineage (GTDB taxonomy): Bacteria > Acidobacteriota > Blastocatellia > Pyrinomonadales > Pyrinomonadaceae > UBA11740. Next base: position 94,530 of record CBFHBA010000009.1, on the reverse strand, counting down.
CCAAACGATGAATAAACCGTGTCGATGTCCTTCCACTCAGGATCGCTCGGATACAGCTTGGCCTTCAGTTCACGCGATGGCGTCGTGCTGATGACCTCATGCGGCAGATCGATACCCGTGCGGCGATCGAGCTCAAACATGCGCACCATTTCCTGAATGCCTTCGAGCTTCATCTTCAAGCCCAGGTGATAGAAATAGCTGTCGCATGATTTCTCAATGGCAACGTGCACGTTAGGCGAACCGTGATTGCCGCCCATGCAACGTGTAAATTTGTTGCCAATCGTGATGCCGCCGCCGCACACCAGATTTGAATTCGCAATCGTAATTGCGCCCTGTTTCAAACCCGCCGTCGCCATCAGCGGTTTCCACGTTGACCCGGGAGGATAACGGCCTTGCACGGCGCGATTAAGCAATGGTCGATCAGGATCGTTCAGCAATTTCTGATACTCGGCGCGGCCTTCTTTGCTGGTAATGCGTTGCGAGAACAGATTCGGATCGAAAGTTGGGGCGGAGGCGAGCGCGAGAATCTCGCCGTTGTTCGGATCCATCGCGATGATCACGCCGCGGCCTTTCGGAGATTTTCTGAGCTGATCTTCCGCCGCCAACTGAAGGTCGCTGTCGATGGTGAGCACGATGTCCTGGCCTGATTGCGGTTCGACGCGATCCAGTTCGCGCTGGATATGTCCGCGGCTGTCGACCACAACGCGACGAAAGCCGTCACGTCCCCGCAGATATTCATCGTAGACCGCCTCAACGCCATCCTGGCCGATGAAGTCACCGGGTTTGTATTTCTTTTCTTTGTAACGCGGATCCTCGAGTTGTTCGGGACTTATCTCTTGCACATAACCAAGTACGTGCGCGAGCGAGCCGTTTGCCGGATAACGGCGCTGTGGAATTTGTTCAACGCGCAATGCGGGATATTCCAACTGATGGGCATCGACCCAGGCAATGTCGGCTTGCGTCGCGCCGTCCTTAATGAGAATCGATTCGAACGCCGGTTGCGATTTCACCTGCTCGAATCTTTCACGCAGCAACTGCGGATCGAGATCCAATCCGTTTGCGAGCGGTTCGATTAGCGAATTACGATCGATTCCCTTCGTGTCTTCGCGCGAGAGCAGCACGCTATAAATCGGGGCCGAATTAACGAGCACGTGTCCATCGCGATCAAGAATATCGCCCCGCGGCGCGGGAATAGGGAGCAGCCGAATACGCTGGTTCTCAGCGACTTCGGCATACTTCGCGCCGTTGACTACTTGCAGGACGTATAAACGCACCGCCAGCACGCCAAGCAGAAGTAGGATGATGGCTTGAATCAGTCGAAGGCGTCCGCGCAAATTTTGTGAATCGTCAACGAATTTCATCGCGAGTAAATAGTAAATCTTAAATCGTCAATCGAGAAAGAAAATTACCACTGTCGGCTGGCGCTTCTTCTTCGCTTTCTGCCGAAGCGGCCTGAACCTCCGCGCGCAACTCGACGACGAACAGTGAATTGACGGCGCTGCCTCGCTTTATCACTGAAGTAATTATCATGGATGTAAAGCAGGAGCGTGCCGACTACGGTCGTCGCGATTAGCTTGTACGAAAGGGCCTGCACAAAAGGCATCGAAGGCATCTGGCCGAGCAGCCGGTTCATGCCGAAATAAACCAGGTTGTCAATAAGCGCCGCAGCGGCCAGCACGGGAATTCGCAGCAGCGTCGTGTCGAGCATCACGCGCGACGCGACAAAATAGACGGCGTAGGCCGTCAACACTTTCGAAAAACCGCTTGCCCCCAACAGGCCGCGACTCAACGCATCAGATGCCACACCGGCGATTGCCGCAATCAGCAATGCCTGCAGGGGCTCGCGCTGAAGAGCGAAATAAACGACCAGAATCAGTACGAGATCGGCCGATGCCAGCGGCGGCCACACTGCCCCAAGCGCGGAAGGCAACGCGATCGCGACGAGCAGCACGGCAATGATTTTTAACTGGCGCATGGTCGTCAGTGAGCAGTGAATAGTGAGCAGTGAGCAGGAGGCAGAAGGCAAAAGGCAGAAGGCAGGAGGCCGCAACCGGAACCTATTACCGTTCGCGGGAAATCAATAAAGGGAAAATGCCGTGTCATCAGAAGATTTATCGCGGAATTGCGTACTATGGCGAGAACTGTCTTCTGCTTACTGCCTTCTGCTACTGCTCACTGCCTACTATTTCTTCTTGTCCACGTTCGGGAGAGACTGATCTGTCTGTACGGCTTTTGATGCACGATACTGGAGCACGGTTACTTCTTTCAGCCGATCCAAGCCGGCGCTCGGTCGAATGTGTATTACCTGTGGCTGTGTCGCTGAGCCGGGGTGAAGTTCTACCACCTGACCGACTGTTAATCCGGCCGGATAGATTCCGTCCTGACCCGTTGTGTACACAGTGTCGCCCATCTGCACCTTTTCTAAACCGGACACGTAGCGCATGTCGAGCAGTCCATTTTCACCCATTCCCTTGATCGATCCAGCAGCACTTGATGTCCCCAATTGTCCGACGATCGCACCGGCCCCGGACTTTTCATCGGTAACCAGCATTACCTGAGCGTTCAGCGGGCCGGTGGAAACGACCCGGCCCACGATTCCGTCGGAAGTCACCACGGGCATGTTGATTTCAACGCCTGACCATCGACCTTTGTTGATCGAGATTGAATCGAACCACATTGAAGGATCGCGCGCGATGACCTGCGCAGTCACCGTTTGATAGCTGCTCTGTTGTGTAAGGTTAAGGAGTTTCTCGAGCCGATCGGTCTGCGCAGCCTTCTGACGTGTATCCCGCAGCTCAGCTTGCATTTGTGCAACCTGCGCGCGCAGTTGTTGATTTTCGACCGAGGCACGGCGCAATTCACCGAGGCCACCAAACAACCCACCAAAGAAATTACCGACGGTAGAGGCGCCGCGTTGAATAGGATACGCGACGCTTTGCACCACGGTGCGAATCTTCCTTTGCCTGGTTGAATCGTCGCGGGCGTCATAAGTCATGAGCGCCACATTCAACGCAAGCAGCCCAAAAAACCACCACGGCGCGCGCTGACGAATCTCTTTTTGAGTGCGAATTGCCGCCATTGACCACATTGCCAATTGCCGATTGCCGATTGCCAATTGCTTCAATCCAAAATCGGCAATCGAAAATCGGCAATGTTTCTCACGTTCCACTCGTCAGACTATTGTCCCACTTGACCCGCTTCAACAGGTCAAAGTCCGAAAGCATTTTACCCGTTCCCAAAACAACTGAAGCGAGTGGATCCTCAGCGAGCGAAACGGGCAGCCCCGTCTCAATCGACAGTCGCTTGTCGAGATTTTTCAACAACGCGCCGCCGCCGGTGAGAACGATGCCGCGCTCGACGATATCCGCCGAAAGTTCCGGCGGCGTCCGTTCGAGCGCGACGCGCACCGCATTGATAATTGTCGAAACCGAATCTGCCAACGCTTCGCGAATTTCTTCGTCGGTGATCGTGACCGTCTTGGGAATGCCTTCGATCAGGTTCCGTCCGCGCACTTCATATGAAAGTTCTTCATCGAGCGGAAACGCCGAACCCAATTCGATCTTGATCGCTTCCGCAGTACGTTCGCCGATCAGGAGATTGTATTTTCGTTTGATGTATTGCGTGATGGCTTCGTCCATCTCGTTTCCGGCGACGCGCACGGATCGCGAATAGACGATGCCGCTCAAGCTGATCACGGCGATATCGGTCGTGCCGCCACCGATATCGACAACCATATTGCCGTGCGGCTCGGTGATTGGCAGACCGGCGCCGATTGCTGCGGCCATCGCTTCTTCGACCAGATAAACTTCCGAGGCCTTGGCGCGATATGCAGAATCTTCCACCGCACGACGTTCGACCTGCGTAATCTCAGAAGGAATTCCAATAACGACGCGTGGACTAACCCAGGTTTTCCCATTGTGCGCTTTGCGAATGAAGTGCTGCAGCATCTTCTCAGTCACTTCGAAGTTCGCGATGACGCCGTCCTTCATCGGACGGATTGCGACAATGTTGCCGGGCGTACGACCCAACATCTCTTTAGCGTCGCGACCCACGGCTTCGACCGCGTTGGTTACTTTATTAATGGCGACGATTGAGGGTTCGGATACGACAATGCCACGTCCTTTGGCGTAAACCAGTGTGTTAGCAGTACCAAGGTCTATTGCTAGATCGCTGGAAAAAAGGCTGAAAACAGATTTGAAGGCCATCGAAAAAGATTTCCCTGATTGGTAATTGGATCGCCGGAAGAGGTGAGCGGTTGTTTCCTTACCAAGCTTGAAGTCGGCTGACTTCGCGAGCGAGTTTTCGAAAGCCGCAAACAACTCACCGAGGGCAAAACAAAAGATACAACGATTCTCGCAGTAATGCTATCGGGAAATACGCGCTGCGCGAAAAATTCTTCGCGATCCGTCTTCGAAAAGCCAGGAGCCGTTATGCAAAATGCGATGCGGCTGCCACTGAAGCTTTTCAAAGCAAATCCTGACTAACCGTTTCGCGCCAGCGGTAGACGATACTGGCTCCGGTTTCCTTGCGGATCGAATGCCATGATGGTTACTTCACGGACCGTCGCATTGGCACTCACCTGAACCTGGAAGTTGCCGTCTGGTCCAACCATCGTTTCGTGACCGCCCGAAACCGAAATGGTGGTACCGGGTGCACTCGAACCGCGAATGATGTAGAGGTCACCGCCGAGGTAGTTCGCATTCAGACGCGTCACTACCACTGATCCCGGACTATTACCGATAGCAGAAACGATAAACTTTTGCGGCTCGCTCCAGTCGCTGGTCTGGCCAGTCGCTGCGGTAGCGCGCACGCGCCAGAAGTACGCGCCCGGGCGCAAGTCATTTGCGTTGAATTGGGTCGAGATCAATTGATCGCGCTCAATCACTTTTCCTTCCGGAACAAAGAAAGGTGACGTCGCAACTTCCACTCGATAGTAGGCTGGCAGACCAGTTTGCGGCTTGAGCCAGCGAAGCGGCACGTTCGCGGCGCCATTGCCGCCGGCGATCACCTTTTCCAAGTCACGCGGCGACGCCGGCTGCGGCACTTCAAGAAGCCGTTGCGGCTTGGACATCGTTCCGGACTGGTTCACTGAAACATACTCACCGGAACTCAACGTGGTACGTTCGCCATTTCGATTCTGACTCTCAATTGATCCGGCGTTGACTTTAATCTCTTCGCTGCCTTCAGCATTCACACCAAAGCTCGCCTGTGTCTGTGCGCCAACGACGTTCTGGGTCTTCGGAGTTTCAACTACGTTCTTGGCGCCTTCATTCTGATCTTGCGTGCGCACCAGCATCTGGCCACTGTCGACGACGACGTGCACGTTGGATCGCTTGCCGCCGTCGGAACTCTCGTTGTCGCGAATGATGATTGTGCTGTTCGGTCGCACGACGACTGTGGATCCATCAGCCATCGCAATGCGCGCGCGGCCATCCGCCTGCGTCTGCACCATGTCGCCAGGATAGAGTTGTGTGTCGCTGCTCGCGAGGACGACTTCTCGCGTCGCAGAATGAATCACGCGCACGTCGCCTTCAAAAGACTCGAAACGCGCTCCCGCGGGAAGATCCATTTTCAGCGCAACGCGTTTTAGCGGATTGCCAAATTTCCAGACGTATAGCACAGCGCCGGAGGCAAGCAGACCCACGATGACTCCCACCATCGTGAGTTGGACGGCGCGCTTTTGGACAACCCACCAGTCAAATCGGAAGTGGCTCGGACGTGTAACCATTTTTCTAGCAGATTCGGAGAGGTAAAGAGGGGCTGGGAGAGCGCCTTAACAGCCAAACGCAGTTTAACACATGGTTTGTGGAGGCTTCAACGCCTGTTTTTCGCTGATTTCGTGAGAATTTCGCCGGAACGCTATCGGACGTAAATGGGATTCGAGATAACCCATGGCTTGCCGGTCGCCGGTGACGGCAATGAATCTAGATAAGCTTCGATGCGATAAACACCGGGAGTATTGACGAGAAACTCAGCGCTCAACCCGAACGCTTGGGCAGAGGGGTTTCCATATTTGAGAAGCACAAATCGAGCTGGCAACGGACTCTTGGCTGTTAACTTCGGATTCGTTGCGAGAGGTGTCTCATCACCCATAATTGTGCCGGACACTGGTCCGCGAAATTCGAAACCTCTTGCATCTCCAAGAATATCGAATGCGACGTAACAGTGGCCGCGTGAAATCGCTTCGAGCAAACTTTCACGCGTCAATGGTGTGTCTTTTTTAATCAGCACGTGCGTACGCACAGTGCGAAAGCTGCGGTCGTACGGATCGAGTTTCATGCCGACGATCTGTTTCCCCGTCGAGTCGCTTAGTCCAAAGCCTACGTTCGAATGCGCATCGTTGCCTGCGATTCCGACAAGCCTGCGTTGATTCGAGTCCACCGCATCATCCCAGCGCTTCAGATTGTCATCTGGTCGCCTGAAAAAATTAGCGAACATCAAATCTGCATAGCTGTGATACGACCACGCCGCGTCAAAGAACGTCGTCACACGATTGATTTGTCTCGCGTTCGTGAAGAGGTTGTAGATCTCAACGCCATCGACTGGGTTCGCCTTCCATATTTCCGAATCACTTGGATACGCGGCGAAAGCTAAAGCATGATTCGTATGTTGCTGTTCGACGAATTCCTTGGTTGTGTGAATCTCGTGCGCATTAGCTGCGCCCGGAATTAACAGCAGTCGATCTCCATCGGTCGTGGCCACTTCATTTCCATTGACGAAAAGGACGCCAGCATGAACACCGCTGAGAGTCATCGCCGCCGTGTCGAAGTCCGCCTGCGGATGTTCGGTCATGATCACAAAGTCCAGATTGTTTGCTTTTGCACCGGCGACGATTTCGGCAAACGTTCCGGTGCTGTGTCCACCAAGCGAGCTATGAACGTGAATCACACCCGTGTAGTCGACATAATCCGACGCAGCTTCGTTAGTGAAGCGTTGAGATTCGAGTCGCTGAATCGCGGTCCGCAATCGCTTGAGACGATACCTGCGATAGGCAAACGGCGCCTGTGAGCACAGGATGATGATCAACAATCCGAGGAGCAGCTTTTTTCGACGAGTCATTGAGCGGATTTCTGGGGGCGCAGTTGGCGCAATTGGTCGTTCAGCAACTCCCAAACTTGGCGGACGTGTGCTTCGGTGGTGCGAATGTTGCCGATCGAGAGGCGGAGAACAAGCTTGTCGTTGAGTTTCGTGTGAGACAGCAGCGCGCGGCCCGTCGCGTTTACGCCATGCATGATGGCTTCATTTAGCTCGTCGAGACGCTCGTTGTTTTCTTGTCTGATTCCATCGTCCGACCCGCTGACGCGAGCGGTACTGACCCTTGGATCTGCGCGAAAGCAAACAAGGGCAAAAGGTACAGGCGCCATTAATTCCCAGTCCGCCGATTCCTCAATCCATGACGCAAAGAGCTTTGCTAAGCGAATGTGTTCCCGAATCCGGGCCGCGAGACCTTCTTGACCAAAGTAGCGAATGATCATCCAAAGTTTCAGCGCGCGAAACCGACGGCCGAGCTGCACGCCGTAATCAGAGCCACTGCGAACTTTGTCCTGCTCCGGCGTGCGCAGATATTCCGGCACGAGCGAAAACGCCCGCCGCAGCAAATCCATATGGCGGCAATAGAGAACTGAAAGATCGAAAGGCGTGAACAGCCACTTGTGCGGATTCATCACCAGCGAGTCCGCGCGATCGCAACCGTCGAGTACGTGTTGCAACTCAGGCACGACTGCGGCTGAGCCGGCGTAGGCAGCGTCAACGTGCAGCCACATCGCATGCTCTTCACGAATCGGAATCATTTGCGGGACCGGATCGATGCTGGACGTGGATGTTGTGCCGACTGTGGCGACGATGCAGAACGGCAGAAAGCCGGCGCGCTTGTCTTCTTCAATCGCGGCCGCGAGCGCCTTTACGTTCATGCGAAAGTCTTTGTCAGTGGGAATCTTGCGCAGCGCGCGTTGACCGAGGCCGAGTGTGATGATGCCTTTGTCGATCGAAGAGTGCGCCTGTTCCGAAGCGTAAACGCGTAGCAGCGGGAGATCTTTTCTGCCGCTCATTCCTTCCTCGCGAACGCGCATCTCCACCCCTTCGCGGGCCGCGGCGATGGCATGCATGCTCGAGACGGAAGCCGTATCGTAAATGATTCCGTTCAAACCCGCGTCGAGTCCGATCATCTGCCGCAACCAATCCAGTACAACTTCTTCGAGTTCGGTGGAGGCGGGCGAAGTACGCCACAGCATGGACTTGACGTCGAACGCGGCGCTCAACAGCTCGCCGAAAATACCAGGCGCCGATGTTGAAGTTGCAAAGTAGGCGAAGAACGAAGGGTGACTCCAGTGCGTGAGCGCGGGAACGATCAGACGATCAACGTCAGCGAGAATCGCGTCCATCGATTCGCCGTGTTTCGGCGGTGATGAAGGAAGCTGGGCTTTCAGCTCACCGGGTTCAATCTGCGCCAGCACGGGAAGGTCGCCGATGTGTTCGAAGTAATCCGCGATCCAGTCGATTAATTCATGACCGTGACGACGAAATTCCTCGGCCGGCATGTCACCTAACGAGGGAACGATGTCCTCTTTGCGTGTCTTTGCGTCTTTGCGTCTTTGCGTGAAACTCACTCGTGAAATCCTCACTCCGGCAGGCCGTTAACCACTCGAGAGATCCCGTTCTTGATCAATTCCACATTGAAATTAATCAATAGGCCTAGTCGCTTGTCTGCTAGATACAAGTAAGTCAGAAGTTGCTTTTTATGGACTGGACCAACAGCTTCGATCGATTTTATTTCTACAACTACTTTGTGTTCGACGATTAAGTCGGCTCGGAAGCCGACCCCCATTCTAATTGAATCGTGAACGAGTGGAATGGGCTGTTGTCGTGTGACTATCAGACCCCGCTTGTTTAGTTCGTAAGCCATGATGGCTTCATAAGCCGATTCCAGCAAACCCGGACCGTAGTTGGAATGAGTTTTGTAGGCGACGTCGACGATCTGTTTTGCGACTTCGTTCTCGGTCATGGGAGAGGCATTTTCACGCAAAGACGCAAAGACGCAAAGCAACGCAAAGCAACGCAAAGAAGAACTAGAATCCCAGCGGCTGCAAAGGTCTCGGTTCTGTTCCTTCGAAGAACCAGCTTGCACCGACGCGCAGCCGGTGATGCCACGTCGGCAGTCGCGCCGTGTACATCGCGAACCGCGCTTGGCGTGCGAGGGGTCCGGCCATCACTTTGCCTGCCGATAAAACCGCGGCGTGTTCAGTGCCGAGACTGAGCGCCTCTCCCAACTCAACGAAGTGTTTCGTTTTGAGTTCTTCGCCACTCAAAAACGCACGCACATTACGCGCGCAGAGATGAGCTTGCTGCAGTGCCAACTGTGCAGTGCCCGCCAGTGTCGGCGCAACGTCCGGATAAAAAGCGACGTCGCCAAGCGCGAAAGCGTTTTGATGTCCCCGCACTTGCAGAGTCGGCTCGACGATGATTAGTCCGCGCTTGTCTTTATCGACATTGAGATTCTCGATGAGTGGATTGACGTGCACGCCCGCAACCCAAACTATGCCGGCCGCGGCGATCTCTATCTCGCGGCCATTGTGTTCCAGCGTTAATCCGCTTTTCGAAACGCGCGCGACGCGCGTACGCGTGTGAACTTCAATTCGGTGTCTGTCCAATTCATGTTCGACGTATTCGCGAATCTCGTCGCCCATGCCGGGCACGAGACGATCGGTCATTTCAACAATGATTACGCGAGGTTCCCCGGCCAGCGCGCGTCGCTTAACCGCATCGCGCAGCAGATCGGACATTTTGGTTGACAACTCAACGCCGCTCGCACCCCCGCCAACTACCACGAATGTCAGGGCCTCACGGGTGTCCTGCGGCGCCGCGTCCGGTTGAATGCGATCAATCGCTTCAGTCATGCGCCGACGGAGTCGATTAGCATCCTCGACCGCGCGAAACGGCAGCGTAAATTCCCTGGCGCCTTCGACCCTCCAGTAATTAGTGATCGCGCCGAGCGCCATGACGAGAACGTCGTAATTCAACGACGCATTGCGACCCTCAATGGCGACTGACCGACTTTCCAAATCGATCGACTGAATCGCGCCCCGCACGATTCGCACATCATTGAGCAACTCGGAAAAGCTGGGCGCGATGTGCCAAAGCTCGACCTCGCCGCTCAGGTACTCGTAAAGCATCGGCTTGAACAGGAAATGGTCCTGGTCATTGACCAGCGTCACTTCGCCTGCCCCGGCCAGATCGAGCGCGGTGAACAGGCCGCCGAATCCTCCCCCGAGAATCAGGACTTTCGCTGATTTACTTGGCATTTTTAGCGATTCTTAGACGACTGATTGAGCAGGTGATGTTATCAGACATCAGTCATAGCGCACAGCGACTGGCGGCCGCCAATCGCTTGTCGGCTGGACACTCACGCATCCGAATGTTAAGTTCTCATGCGTATTTTGAATCTTTGCGGTTGCCGACGAATCGGCTTACTGCGGTTTAGGAGGGCCATTTTTCAGCAGTGGCATTAGCAAAAGAAGCGAAGGAAAAGATAGTTACGGATTTTCGGAGACATGAAAGCGACACGGGTTCACCCCAGGTACAAATCGCGCTTTTAAGTCAGCGCATTAACGAACTCACCGAGCACTTCAAGACACACAAGAAGGACAACCATTCGCGACGCGGACTGTTGAAGATGGTCCAGCATCGCCGGAGTTTGCTCAATTACTTGAAGAAGACGAACATTCAGCACTATCACGAAGTCGTTGGACGACTCGGGCTGCGTCATTGATCGGAATCCAAAAGAACTAAAATCGAGAGACGCTTCGATCTCTACGTTATAGAAAAGCCCGCGCCCTTCGAAGGCCTGTGACCGAGCCGAACGTGACGGCGATATCTAGGAAGACAGGCGGCGCGTAGCCAGACAAAACGGAAGGCGGCAAGAGCTTCACGGCTAAGGCTCTGCCGCCTTCGTTTTTTATGTAGCGCAAGTTGCTAACTTGCGCACGACCGCAAGTTAACAACTTGCGCTACAAATCGCAGCGGATGAGACGCTGCGTGTCACGCAGAAACCTTCACGGAACCTGCCTGGCTTCGTCAAAAGGAGACGAACAAAAATGACTGTGAAAAAGTATTTGAAAGAATCAATTAGGGTTGGCGATCGCGATCTAACGGTCGAAGTTGGTCGTGTCGCCAAACAAGCAGACGGATCCTGTGTGATTCGTTACGGAGACACCATGTTGTTGTGCGCCGCGGTCGGCGCCCAGTCACCTCGCGAAGGCATCGATTTCTTCCCACTGACGGTCGAATATCGTGAAGCATTCTTCGCCGCGGGTCGGATTCCGGGAAATTACTTCCGGCGCGAAGGACGGCCGAATGAGAAAGAAGTTCTCACGAGTCGTCTTATCGATCGACCTTGTCGGCCGATGTTTACGGAAGGCTATCGCAATGAAACTCAGGTAGTCGCATCCGTTATTTCGGCGGATCCGGACAATAACCCGGACGTGATCGCCATTACCGGCGCGTCATGTGCGCTGTACCTTTCCGACATCCCATTCCCGAACCCGATCGCCGGTGTGCGCGTTGGTTTGATCGATGGACGTTACGTCGTCAATCCGACTTACAGCGAGATTCGTGAATCGAAGCTGAATTTGATCGTGGCAGGAACTGAAGAAGCGATTGTCATGGTTGAAGCCGGCGCCTCAGAAGTGTCCGAGGCAATCATGGTTGAAGCGTTGATGCTCGCGCACAAGGAAATCAATCGGCTGTGTCGTTGGCAGAAAGAGCTTTACAAGGCGCTAGGCATTGAAAAGCGGGCCGTCGAACCGCCGGCGCTCAATGAAGAAATGTTGGGCGAAATCGAACGGAATTACGCGGAGCGTTTGCGCGCCGCGCTCGACACGTCGGGCCAGGAGAAACGCGCGAGTTATGCCGCAGTCGATGCACTGAAGAAGGAAGTCGTCGAGTCGTATCCTGAAGATCAGGTCGAAAGCCGAATAATGGGCAAGAAGTGTTTTGACCATCTCAAAGAAAAGATTTTCCGCGACGATATTCTTAACCATCGCCGGCGGCCGGACGGTCGCCGCTTCGGCGAGATCCGGCCGATTACCTGCGAAGTCGGCTGGCTGCCGCGCACGCACGGTTCCGCATTATTCACACGCGGCGAAACACAAGCGCTCGTCACGACCACGCTCGGAACGAAAGAAGACGAGCAATTCATGGACGACCTCGAAAAGGGAGAAGTGAAGCGCCGGTTCATGCTGAACTACAACTTCCCGCCGTATTCAGTGGGTGAGACTGGCCGTTTCGGTAGTCCGGGTCGCCGCGAAATCGGCCACGGCGCGCTTGCGCGGCGCGCTTTGGAAGGAGCGTTGCCGGACGACACCGAATTCCCATACACGATTCGCATCGTATCTGACATTACGGAGTCGAACGGCTCGTCCTCGATGGCCAGCGTCTGCGGTGGTTCGCTTGCATTGATGGATGCCGGCGTACCGATGAAGTCGGCGGTCGCGGGAGTAGCGATGGGCCTGGTAATGGAAGGCAACAAGTACGCGATTCTCACGGATATTGCCGGCGCTGAAGACCATTACGGAGACATGGATTTCAAAGTGGCCGGTACACGTGACGGAATCACGGCGCTCCAGATGGACATCAAAATCGCCGGCGTCAATGCGCAAATCATGGCTGAGGCACTGGAACAGGCAAAGAAAGGCCGCATGTACATTCTTGGCTTGATGGAACAGTCGCTGCCTGAAGCACGCCAGGAGATTTCGCCGTACGCGCCCCGAATCATCAAAATCAAAATCAATCCGGACAAGATTCGCGACGTCATTGGACCAGGCGGCAAGGTGATTCGTGCTCTGGTTGAAGAAACCGGCGCGAAGATTGACGTCGAAGACGACGGCACCGTTTCGATCGCCACGGCTGATGGTGCAGCCGCAGAAGCTGCGGTCAACCGGATCAAGGGTCTCACGGCGGAAGCTGAAATCGGCGAAACCTACGTCGGCACAGTCAGCCGCATCGTTGATTTTGGCGCTTTCGTGGAGATTTTCCCGGGTACTGACGGCCTGTTGCACATTTCGGAGATTGCCGACCGCCGCATTCGTGACGTCCGCGACGAACTCCGCGAAGGTCAGCAAATCATGGTGAAATGCATCGGCAAGGAAGGCAACAAGATCAAGCTTTCCCGCAAAGCCGTGCTTCGCGATGAGGCCAAGGAAGCCGGCGCTGCAGCTCACGAATAACCACGTAGAGAGTCAGGACAAAACATCGGGATAGCGAGCGGGTTTCAACTCTGTTTAATGGGGACGAAATCCGCTCGCGACGGTGGCGATTTTCCCTCACTAATCCCTTCGTGAAATTGGAATAGCCTCGACATTCAGCCTGTTTTCCTAACAGATAAAGCCCATTTGGGTTACGCAAGGCTTGTATCTTCGACAGGCAATGTTCTTCGTGTCTAAGAAATTGAAGAAGAATCCCGAGCGCGATACGAAAAAACACCCGCAGACTTTCAGGAGGGACGCCTAACGACATGAAGAGTCGCATTTTTCGCCACGCGTGCACCGTTGCCAGTTTTTTGTTGCTGGTGGCCGTGCCCACCGCGGCGAGTCCAATCAAATTTGCGGACGTTGTGAATGTCGTGGGCGACTTGGATAAGAGCGGTCAGACTAGCCAACTTCGATTGCGGGTCAGTCAAGATCCGACGGTTCCCTTAAACTCTCGCCCCAATTCGTCGCAATCGTCAGCCGGCGCATCAACACCTTCGACCGATGGCAGCGTGGTCGAGGCCGCGAACACACTGACTGCGACAGAGAACTCGGACTCAAATTCTTCATTGGTTGCGGGTACAGATTTGGCGCCCCAGACGCCGCAGGGCAATGTTCAGGTTTTTGATCAGGATCAAGTCAATGGCACGATTTGCGATTGTGGAGAGATTCCACCGGTTGGTGGCGGCTTTCCGAAGTGGCCGTTTCTGTTGCTTATTCCACTCGTCTGCGTGACGGGAATCTGTACGCATCATCACAAGACTCCGGAATGTCCGGATTGTCCTGCGCCGTCACCTACCCCGGTGCCGAGTATTAATCCGTCTTGCGTGAATTGTCCGCCGGATGTTCCTGAACCGACCTCGCTGCTTTTGCTCGGTTCTGGCATCACCGCATTGGCTGCGGGTGTACGCCGTCGTTATGCGAAAATGCGCGCGGCTAAAGAAACCGGGACCATGTTGGAGGTGTAATGATGACTCAAAGAAGAGACATGGTCAGTTCATTCATGAAGACTCTCATTACAGCTGCAATTGCACTGTCGTTCGCGCTGGTCTGCACGTCGTCCACGGCGTATGCGAAAAAGCGCGTTAAATACGGAACGCTGGAAGTTACAACCACACCCGGTGGTTTGCCGATTAGCATCGATGGCAAACCGGAAGGTACGACCTCGACAAATGTGCGCCGCATCGAATTGGATCCCGGTCATCACACCGTCGAGATCCTACTGCCTAATGGTGGTCACTGGGTGCGCGAATTTGAAATTGAACGTTCGCGCAGGCTCTGCTTGAACGTGACCTACACGCCGAAGAAGTACACGCCCCCGACGTCTCCGTGCCCCTATCCGGTAATCATTTCATCACCGCCGACCGTTAATGAGGGGGATCTGATTACCTTCACCGCGGACGTCTCATACTCCGGAACCTCAACTCTGAATTACGTCTGGACCGTTTCGCCGGGTGAAGCGCGCATCATGAGTGGCGTCGGTACGTCAACCATCACCGTCGATTCGACTGGCCTCGGAGGTCAGAAGATTGTGGCGACATTAGTTGTCGATGACGGAACAGGCGATCCGATGTGTCACGTGAAGACCTTAGCGTCCACTACTGTGGCGCGCAAGGAACTGCCGCCACCCCAGTGCCGGAAGTTTGACGAATTTCCGTCGATCGCGTTCGACGATACAAAAGCAAGACTGGACAACCTGGCCATCGAGTTGCAGAACACGCCGGATGCTACGGCTTACATCTTCGTGTATGCCGGACGTCGAAGCCGTACTGGACAGGCCGATGCGCTTGGCCGACGCGCGGGAGATTATCTGGTGAATTCACGCGGTGTCGATTCGCGGCGAATCAAATTCATCAATGGAGGCTATCGCGACGAAGACTACATTGAGATTTGGATTTGTCCGCCGGGAGCAACCGCGCCACAGGCTTCACCAACTGTGCAGCCTGGCGATGTTCAACCTACCCGTGAACGCATTCGGCCAAGACGACCACGCCGCGCCGAATAGCTGATTCAGATTCCGCCCTTGAACGTGGGCATTTCTGAAAGCAGGTGACGACACAACGTTGTCACCTGCTTTTGCTTTTGTTACGGCTGCAATTGACGCGCTTTCAAGTGCTATGTTAAGAATCTGAATGTAGTCCTTCCCCTTAACCCCTTCTCAAACGAACCAATTCCCCGATCAGAGGATGGATATGGCCGACGACAATGGAGGCGGCAGCAGCAGTGCGGGTGTAGTTGCCGTGCTCGTCATTTTTATCATCGTGATCATCCTGGGAGTGGTGGCTTGGCGGGCCGGCTGGTTCGGCGGCCGAAGAACGCAGGTTAACGTCAACGTCACCGTGCCACAACAGCAACAACAACCTTCGGCGCCCAGATCGTCACCGTAAAGACTCACACTTGCGAGGGGGACACTAAAATGGCTAACAATGGAGGAGGCGGGAGCGCTGGTGTGGTTGCCGTGCTCGTAATTTTTATAATCGTCGTGGTGCTCGGCATTGTGGCATGGAGAGCCGGATGGTTCGGACGAAAATCCACGAGCGTAAACGTCAACGTTTCAGTTCCCGCGAGTAACCGCTGATTGAGTTAATCAACCGGTTTCTGCGGCGGTGGTAGTAGACGCGAGTGTGTGTCTGTGAGTTGATCGAGATTGAGGCGAACCGATCCGCCGGCGTCTGAGTACGTCGCGGCGCTTTGGGCACGTCGTTGCCGGAAAAGCAGAAAGCCCAACAGACCGCCGATCGCCAGACATGCGATCAGCGAGAGGCCTGAACTCTTCAAAACGGCAATCAGCACGCCCGCGGAGGTTTCGGTAAAATAGCGCTGAAGTTTCTGGTAAAGGTGCGGGTCTTCGCCGAGCCACTGCACGGTCTTTTGATACTGAACTTGATCGATGAGTTGATCCGCTGATGCTTCGTCCGTGCCGTTGAAAACAAACACAGAGTAGTTGCCGACTCGTCGATAAGCCGTCGGCGCCGGTTGTGCCTGCGCTTTTAGCTCTTGAATCTTTGCCGCAATGCGCTGATCGTTATCCACCGAGAATTGTGGAGTGCTGAACTCAACGATGGCGAGTTGCGACTTTCCGTAATTCGCCGCCACCGCTTCTGTTCCACCCTCAAAACTGACAGCCTCGAGAACCGGTTCGTCCGGGACAGCGCGCTTCAGATCATCCAAAGTAACAACGTATTTCGCCTGTTTCTGAACAGACTCCCAGTTCGGCAGGTGCTTGACCAAAATGGGAATGTCCTCATCAGAATTACCGACGGAAGGTTGCGGTGCGGGAGTCGACTGGGCGGTGGCCGTCACGGATATCATAAGCCACAGGCCAATTAGAACTGAATTGAACGCGCGTATTGCCATTTCACGATAGCCGAGTCACTTAGAACCCGCACAGGTTGCGATGTTCCATCAATCAAAACAGTTGCGACTCAAATCTTCTGATTTTTGAGTTTAATGCCAGCGGCGCAACTCGCGCAAAAGCAGGTCGGCATAGTGCCGCGGAGTGTTGATGTTGTGCAGGATTGTCGAGCCGCCAATCTCACTCGCGTTATCGACAACGACATCGCCGAAGCCGAGAATGCGTTGCGGAATGGACGCAGAAACAGTCACGTCCTGAATCTTCCCGATCGGGATGTTGCGAGTCGTGCGCGCTATCAAGCCGTGATCAATTTCGATCTTCGAATCGGTTAGCGTGTACCTAATCATGTTGCGCTTGAGGTGGTAGTACGCCGGAATAAGAAGGAGCGCGAGCGCGATCGGAATTGTGATGTAAACGGGAATGTCGCGCAGCAGCGGAATGAACTGAAGCGCGATCGTCAGCAGGATTGCGGCAAGAATTGCGAGGCCGTAACCAATCTTCACAAACAGAAGAGTCGGCCTCACGGTGAAGATTATGTGTTCGACGTCATCGTCACCGGCGTCGTGACGCACCGGCGCAGAAATTTCGGGCCGGGCGAGCCGCGTTTCTTCCGGATCGTTAATCGAGGCGCCACAGTTCTTGCAGAACCGGCTGTCTGAATCGAGGAATGATCCGCAGTTTGAGCAGCGCATAATCAGGAGACCCGGCGGTAATCATACATAAACCAAGTCTTTCTCCAAATACGAAACGAGGCGAGCGGGTGTTCCCGCATCGCCTCGTTATTAATGCAAGTGGCTTCGGAATTACTGGGTCATCAACTGCAAGCGACCATCAGGCAAGCGAACAGTGAGGACGCTGCGCTCATAGATTGTGAGCGGTGTCGGTTGCTTGGCGTTCAGCTTTGCTAACTGGCCACGCGATAAGCTGGGCGCGTACAGTGCAGCGTTCGGGTCGCGCAGGATATTGTAACGATTTGAAATCCTGCGGACGTACTCCTGCGTCTCAGCATAGGGCGGAATGCGAAATCCATATTTCTCAACGGCGCCTTCGCCGGCGTTGTAACCAGCCAGCGCGAGGGACAAATCGCCGTCAAACCGGTCAAGCAAAAACTTCATATAACGAGAACCGCCTTCGATGTTCTGCTGCGGATCGAAGATGTTGGTAACGCCGAAGCGTACCGCCGTGCCTGGCATTAACTGCATCAATCCGCGCGCGCCCTTCGGCGAAATAGCGCGCGACTTGAAACTCGATTCCTGGTGCATCACGGAATAAATCAAAAGCGGATCGAGACCGTTCCTTTTCGCCGACTCAGAAACGTAACCGTCGATTTGCTCGTTGCCAGTCGTAAATCCGCGCAAAGAATTACCGAGGCTTATGCTCGAGTTCACGCTCATCGAAGTCAGTCGTACATTTGGTGCAGTCGCCGGCGCGGTCGAAGCAACTCCCGCTTGCCGCGTCGACTTCGAAATCTTCTTCAGTACCGGAGGCGGTTCGACGTGGAGCTTGACGCCGTTGGCTGTGTCAAAGTTGTCGAATGAATAGGTGGAAGACTGCGCCAGGAGGGCTGGCGACGCGGCGACAATGAGAACGATTGACCAGGAGATTTTGGATAACATCGAGGGTTGTTTGGCTGGTGTGATTGAAAGGTAGCCTGAAAACTCCGCTCATTTTCGGGCAAGTCGATACTACCAGAGCGTTAAAGAATTGCCAACCATTTTGGCGAATGAAGATCATTGGCCGCAAATCCTTGCAAGTATTGACACGGGTAGTATCATACGCCCCTGATTCACAGTATTGGCTTTATGATCCTACGCGTCCCACTGGGACGCCTCCCAATCCAAGGAGAAAGAAAATGCAGAAACTCCCATTTCTAGTACTCTCACTGATTCTTTTGTGCGGGGTTACCGCGGTTGGCCAGAATTCGAACTCCAGTGCCGGCCCGGCCGCCAGCGTAAGCAAGACTAAACGTGGCCCGATATTTCGCGCCACCGGCGAGCAGATCAAGCAAGCGCAAGCCATCCTGAAGCAGCGCAATTTCTATTCAGGTGAGCAGACCGGAAAGCTCAGCACCGAGACTCGCGCCGGCCTGAAGAATTACCAGAAAGCGGAAGGTCTCAAAATAACGGGCACACTCAACAAAACAACGCTGATGAAGATGGGCATCGATCTTACGGACAAACAGAAGGCGATGTAGACGAGGTTGTCAAGAGCCCGCTTCAGGTAGCGGAACCATGAAGCGGGCTTCTGACGATTCTGATTATTCAGTGCGAACGTAGGCTGCGCCGATGTCTTCAAGCAGCGTTTCGAGCCTTTCAACTTCTTCGTCCGTTTTGGCTTCGACGCCCAGCAGGATGCCGCCCCCGCGCACGCCTGTGTCATAGACTCGTGCGCGGTGTTCAGGAATTCCTGTGCCCACCAACATTCCGATTAACCCACCGGTCGCCCCGCCCGCGCCCGCGCCTGCGAGCGCCGCAGCGATTGGTCCCGCGACAACTAGTCCGATTCCCGGAACCGCGATCGAGGTTCCCACTCCAACGATCGCCGCCAGCACTGCGCCTACGGTTCCGCCAATGGCGCCGCCGATTCCCAATCCATCCGCCGCGTGAGATTTCGTTTGCACGGCGAACTCCTTGCTCTTCGTCGAATCGGACATCAACACGCTGATGTCATCACGTGGATACCCGCGCTTGATAATCGCGTCGACAGCCGCCTCTGCCGCCGCCCGTGTTTTGAAAAATCCCGTTACAAAGTTTTTCGACATACCTCGCTCCTTTAATCTTCTGACTCCGCCGAGCCTGTGAGCGCAAAAAGACACAAGCATCCGCTCGAAATTCAGCTTCGGTTCGAGAGAATCAAATTGTTAGGGGATGGAATTATCTTCGGTTAGTGAGAACGGTCTGTCAAATCGAGCTGCCTATTCGTCAGCTCATCCAGAAACTCACTCAGTTCGATGGGCAGTGGTGTGCTGAATTTTTTGAACTCCTGAGTTCGCGGATGACGGAAACCCAGTTTTTCGGCGTGAAGAAATTGGCGACCAAGCTTCGCGGCGCGACTACGAATGACTGAATCGACAATCGTTTTGTCGCGACCCCCTCCGTACGTTTCATCACCGACTACTGGATGCTTTAGCCAGGCAAGATGCACACGGATTTGATGTGTCCGGCCGGTCTTCAATTCGACATCAAGCAGGGTGAACCGACCGAATTTATGCCGCACGCGATACAGGCTCAAGGCTGGGCGGCCGCCGCGCACGACCGCCATACGTGTGCGATGTCTTGGGTCGCGCGCGATCGGTTGATCGATTTCGCCGCGATCCTTTTCGAGCTGCCCATGCACCAACGCGACGTACGACTTAAAAACTTCTCGATTGCGAAATTGGTTCGCGAGATCATCGTGCGCGGTTTCCGTTTTCGCGACCACCAATAGTCCAGAAGTGTCTTTGTCGAGTCGATGGACAATTCCGGGACGTGCTTCACCGCCGCCGCCAGACAGTTTTTGAAAATGAAATGCGAGCGCATTAGCGAGGGTTCCTGAGGCAACTCCCGCGGCTGGGTGAACAACCATGCCTGACGGCTTATCGACGACGACTAGATCGTCATCTTCATAAACGATTTCGATCGGAAGGTCTTCGGGAGAAAAGCTGGCGGGCGGCCACGCAGTTAATTCCGCATCAACCCGGTCATTCGCGCGTAATTTGTATGACGGTTTCGCGGCGCGGCCATTGACGACGACATCACCATCGTCGATCAACCGTTGCAGTCGCGAACGACTCCAGGAGTCGATTTGTTCGGCGAGAAACGCATCGAGCCGCTGTCCTGCGGACTCGTCAGGAACTGTGAAGGAAAGAGTGGAATCGTGTTCAGAGTTCAAGCTTCAGCTTGTATATAAAAAGCAAACTAAAGTTTGAACTCTGAACAACGCTATTGCTTGCACGGAGTGATCACGGCGTTAGCGGCCAGGCGATCATGAATGAACTTATCGGCGTCGGCTTCGACCAATTCGCCGTTTACGACGAAGGCCTTTTCCGTCAGCAGATCGCCGGTGGAGTTGCACTTCGCAGGATCGAGGAAAATATTCCACGGCGAACCCCATTTGCGCGTGTCGCCGGTTAGTTGGCGATAGCCAAAGTGCGCAGTCTTCTCGCGATCTTCACGCGATTCGGATTCGACAACGACCGGGTAAGGCGCTCCGTTCGGCGCGAAGAACGCGCGAGTATCTGCGCTCGGGCCGTACTCGCTCACTCCGATAATCTCGAAGCCTTGCGACTTGTACTTGTCATACAGCCGCGCGGCCACCGGTGCTTCGTTACGCCAGTTCGGACACCACGGCGCGAAGTAAAGCACCATCACCAACTTCTTGCCCGCCATCAATGACCGAAGCGTTGCCGGTTGATTGCTGACGGCAGTGTTCAGCGTCCAGTTCTTGTAATTGACCGTCTTTTCCTGAATAGGCGCGTACTCATGCCCATCCTGCGCCCCGACACTCGCCGAGAAAATGACGACAATTGCAGCAAGGGTGAATAGGATTTTTTTCATTGGTGGCTCCGTTTATCTCGAGGTTGCCGCCTGCGCCGTGATTGGTTCATCAAGCAGCGGTTTGATCGACGCCTCGAATGCTTCACGAGTTCGCTCGCCAATCATTTTTTCGCGAATCCGTCCCTGGCGATCGATTAAGTAACTAGTCGGCAAGGGCGATGCGGGAAGTTGTGAGCCGACATCGCGCCCGCCCAAAACGATTTCGTAACTCTGGGGAATCTGTTTCTGAAAATCCGTCACGAGGTCTGCCGTGTCATCGTAAGACACGCCGATGATACTCAACCCGCGCGCGTCGAGATCCTTTTGCATCGCGCTCAAAGAAGGGATCTCGTTGCGGCACGGAATGCACCAGGTCGCCCAAAAGTTTAGCAACACAACGCGCCCGCGGAGATCTTTAATCCGCAGTTTATTGCCATCGAGTTTAGTGAACTGTACATCGGGCGCGAGCGCAAAAATTCCGTTTACCGGCGCTGCCGGCTGTGGATTAGTTCCGCGCAGATGCAACTTTCCTTCAAGGTTTGGCAGCACCGCGGCGAGTCGGGAACTGGCGAGCAGCGTGACACGATTACTCATCACGAGGATGCCGATCAAAATCAGAATGATGCCGGAAACGACTTCGACTTTGTGCAAGTGGCGACGAAACTTTGCGTAGAAGCTGAGAAACTGATTGATGCCGAGCCCCGTCACCAGAAAGGGAACCGCCAAACCGGCAGAGTAAAATGCAGAAAGAATGAATCCGCCTTTCCATCCTCCAGTTGTCGCCGCGAGCCCGATGATGCCGCCCAGAATTGGTCCGATGCACGGTGTCCAACCCGCGGCGAATGCAATTCCCAGCGTCAACGAACCCCAGATGCCGCGCGATTCCTCGTTCTTAAAGTGACGCGTGTCTCGGTAAAGGTATTTGATTTTCAACAGGCCGATGAGGTGCAGTCCGAAGATGATAATCACGACGCCACCGATAACGCGCACCCAGACATTGCTGATGATTGTGGCGCCGACCAGGCCGGCCGTACTTCCCAACGCGAGAAAAATCACTGACAAACCGGCGTTGAAAGCGATTGAGTTCGCAATTACTGCGCGCCGCGCACCGGCAACGCCTTCGTTGATGTGATCGATGCTGACGCCCGACATCAGGGAAATGTAGCCAGGAACCAACGGCAGTACGCACGGCGACAAAAACGAAAGAAGGCCCCCAATGAATGCGATCAGAATGTTGAAAATCGAGATTTGCATAGCCTATTTTCGTGATGATAGTTTCCCAAACCACAGCCGCAAATTCAAATACAAACCTGAAAGCGCTGAGGCCGAAGCAAGGGCCGCCAGGCTTATCAAAATCGGTACCTGCCACCTTCCCGCGAAGAAATAGAAATGCGCCTGGCGAAAGTATCGCGTCAATGCGCCCGGTGGAGGCGTTTTGATCACCGCCCCGCTCTCCGCATCGATTAAGAGCGAATCGGCGCCCATTCCGCCGATTGCCTGATAGACCGGCCGTCCCTCGCGCATCAGCAAGGTCAGAGCGGTTGTTGGCAGCGTTCTACCGGCGAATTCGTTTGCCTGCGCCATTGCATCCGACGGCGGGATTTTTATTCGAGTTGCATCGATCTTCTCGATGCTGCCACCTTCGACCGCACTTGGCCAAGCGTACAAGAGTCCACTCGAAGCCCACGCCAAAACAGGAACAGCCACAATCAGGCCGAGCCAGGTGTGCACTTTGTAAATGAGAGTTCGTCGCATGTTGGTAGACTCAATCGTGAACCAGACAGAATCTTCTGGGTGAAAATGTCTCGAGTAAAGAAGGGGAGTCACTTTTGGTCAGCAGATCGGCCATGAAATTCGCGGTAAACGGCGCCAGCAAAATGCCGTTGCGGTAGTGACCCGTGGCATAGAAGAAACCGTCGATCTCCGCGTGTGGCCCTAGTACAGGTAGATCGTCCAGCGCCCGCGGGCGAAAGCCGGCCCACGAATCGACCAGGGGCGCGGCGTCCAACGTTGGTGCAATTTCTAACGCCATCGACTTGATCGAGTTGACGCCTTCATCGGTGACCCGTTTGTCGAATCCGACATGTTCGCTGGTTGAACCGGCCAACATACGCCCGTCGCGGCGCGGAACCAGGTAGCCTCGTTTGCTGTAGATGACGTGCCGCACAATTTGTTGCGTCGGTTGAAAGCAGAGCATCTGTCCGCGCACGGGTTCAATCTCAATCGAGGCAGACGTCGAAGTCGTAATGGATGATGTCCATGCGCCGGCACAAACAACCACGGTCGGTGCGGCAATCGGTCCGTTTGTGGTTTCAACGCCGACCACGCGACCACCGTCCTCGCGAAGCGACGTAACTTCGCAATTCGACAACAGGGCCACGCCGAGCTTTTCGTTGGACTCGACCAGAGCTGCGACAAGCTTCCGGTTCTCAACCTGCCAATCATCGGGAAAGCGAAGCGCGCATCGCAGTTCGCCCGAAATGTTGTGTTCAATGGCGCGAACACCCGGGCCTTCCAACCACTCCACTCGTAAACCCGCACGCTGTTGCCATTCGAATCGTTTTCTGAGTTCGGCTTCCTCATTTTCATTGAACGCAATATAGAGAGTGCCGGTATGATCCAATTCGACGTCGATGGCTGTTTCGTCATGCAGCTTTTGCGCAAAACTCGGATAAAGATCGCGGCTCGCGCTGACGAGCTTGAAGAAATCATCCGCGGTATCAGCTTCGACTTGCGGTGCAAGGATGCCGCCCGCGGCCCATGATGCTTCCTTGCCCAGCTCGCCTTTTTCGCAGACGACAATGTCGCGCAAACCGCGCCGCCTTAACTCGCGCGCGATCGACAAACCAATCACCCCGCCACCGACGATAATAATTTCAGCGCTCTTTATTACTTTTGATGTCTTGTGCTGCAGCATCCGCGTGCGGTTGTCAGTTGTTATTCAAACCTTTATGCTCAATGGCTCATCGCAGGATGCGGAGAGTGGTTGAGGAGTTTCGGCCTACTGCTCACTGCTTACTGCTAACTTTTTCATGCATCGTATCACACTGATTCCCGGCGACGGGATTGGACCCGAAGTCGCCTCCGCTGTTGTCCGCATCATTGAGGCTTCGGGCGTAAAGATTGAATGGGAAGAGCACATCGCCGGCCAGGCCGCGCTCGACAAATTCGGCGCTACCCTGCCGGATGAACTCCTCAATTCGATCAAACAGAACAAAGTCGGCTTGAAGGGGCCGATTACGACTCCGGTCGGCAAAGGCTTTACTTCAGTCAACGTAGGACTACGTAAAGCGCTCGATCTTTACGCCAATCTCCGTCCTATTCGCGCGCTCCCGAACGTTCCGTGTCGCAATCCAGATCTGGACCTCGTCGTCGTGCGCGAAAATACCGAGAGTCTCTATTCAGGTCTCGAGCATGAAGTCGTCACCGGCGTCGTTGAGAGTCTGAAGATCATCACTGAGAAGGCCTCGACACGCATTGCGAAATTCGCGTTTGCGTTCGCGCGCGCTGAGAAGCGTAAGAAGATCACCGCCGTGCACAAAGCGAACATCATGAAGATGTCCGACGGGCTGTTTCTGCGTTGCTTCGAAAAAGTCTCAAAGACTTTTCCCGAAATTGAAACGCAAAACATGATTGTGGACAACGCATCGATGCAGTTGGTGATGCGGCCAGAGCAGTTCGACATTCTCCTCTGCGAGAATCTCTACGGCGATATCGTCTCGGATTTGTGCGCCGGTTTGATTGGCGGATTGGGGTTAGTTCCGGGCGCGAACATTGGCGAGAAGGGCGCCGTCTTTGAAGCGGTGCACGGTTCGGCGCCGGACATTGCCGGCAAGGGGTTTGCGAATCCGACCGCGCTGTTGCAATCGGCGATTCTAATGCTGCGCCACATCGAAGAACGGAAAGCCGCCGATCAGATCGAAACTGCGATGCTCAGTGTTTATCGCGAAGGCAAGGTGCGGACGCGTGACGTTGGTGGCACGTCGAGCACGAACGAATTCGCGGATGCGATCGTCGCCGCTCTGTGATCCCGGCAGAGCGTGAAAAGGATCGTGAGTCCGTGAAACGGACGACAGATGTTTGAATCGACTCCTACACAGAAAATCCTGTCGCCCGCTTCGCGGATTCTTTAGCCAAAAAAACGTTACTGCTTATTGGCATTGGTGTTCGCGGGTGTGGGCGTGGTGCGTTTCTTAGGTGTCTTCATCTCGACGAGAATCACATCCATGTCGCTGTCACTCGCATTCTCCGGATTATGTCGTCCCGCAGCGGTCCACATTGCCTGACCGGCGACCATGTCAACTTCGGTATGCTTGCCGCCGGGCAGCCAAAAGATCACCTTGCCCGAAGTCAGCGGAATCGCGACCGAATTCGGATGGTAGTGCATCTTCGATTTTTCGTGCGGGCCGTAGTGGATCTTCAGCACACGCACCGTGGCGTTGTTGATGGCAACTTTGTAATGATCGGGGTCGACTTTCACCGGATCCTGGGCGAGCGCGGGCACCGCGCAAGCAAACACAAACAAAGACAAGTACAATAAACGACGCATAGCTTCCTCCTGAAGGTTGGGGTGAAAAGCTTCGGCTTTCTATGCCAAGACTCCATCGAAGTCAATAGTTTTGATGAAACGCCGCAGCAATAATAAAGAGTTCGCAAGGCTGGTTGCTGAGGCGGCCGCATGTGTGCGCTGTCCGGCGATGTGTGAACGAGCCGCGGTATTGAGCCAACGCAACGGCAGCGTCAACGCGCGCGTGATGTTCATTGGCGAAGCGCCGGGACGCAAAGGGGCGGATCGCACGCGCGTGCCTTTTTCCGGCGATCAGTCGGGAAAGAATTTTGACCACTTCCTCGCTTCGGCTGGCCTGTCGCGCGCAGAGATTTTCATCACGAGCGCAGCACTTTGTAATCCAAGGTCGGTAACGGGCGCGAACCGGCGGCCCACGTCGACGGAGATCCGCAACTGCTCAGATTTCTTGCAGCGCACAATTGAGTTAATTAATCCGCAGGTGATCGTGACGCTCGGTGGCGTTGCGCTGGAGGCGTTGAAGACGATCGAGGCCCACCGACTTACTTTGCGAGAGGACGCCGCAAAATTGCGCGAATGGCACGGCCGGACACTAATTCCGCTCTATCATCCGAGTCCGCAGGTTTTGATTACCAGTCGGGATGTACGCGCGCAACGGCGCGACTACAAAGTTGTGGCGCGCGCGATTGCTGGGATTCCGGGCGTCTCGCCCGCAAAAACTCAATGACAGAGGCGATTTCAGCAGTCGAATACTCGGTGGTGCGCGACGGTGGCGCAGGCCTGTTCGATCTTTCATCGCGCGGCCGAATTCTCGTGAGCGGTTCGGAAGCGGTGATGTTTCTCAACGGCCTGATCACTAATGACATGAAGTCGCTCGGCTTGAATTCATGGATGCCGGCGGCATTCGCAAACGTGCAGGGGCGTCTGCTCGCGACAGTGTGCATTGTTCATCGTCAAGACGGTTTTCTGATCGATACAGAAGAGTCAACTCGCGAAGCGGTCATGAAGTTGATCGAACGGTTCACGATGGCGGGCGATTTCAAAGTCGCGGACTTGACACAGGAAACTGCGGAGCTGTCAGTCCAGGGAAAAACGGCACACGCAGTTATTGAGAAAGTTTTTGGTGCGCCGTCCGCGGAACTTGAACGTCAGAAATCGCTGACCCTCGATTTTCAGGGCGCGGCGGTGACGTTGATTCGCGCGACGCATACGGCGGAAGACGGCTTCGATGTCTTCGTCGATAGCGTCCATTTGCCGGCGATTCGCGACTATCTGACGAATGCGGGCGCGCGATCGGTTAGCGAAGACACACTTGACACGTTGCGAATCGAAGCCGGCATTCCACGTTACGGCCTCGACATGGATGAGACGAACATCGTGACCGAAGCGAACCTCGACGATGCTGTCAGTTTCACAAAGGGCTGTTATGTCGGACAGGAAATCGTCGTGCGCATCAAACATCGCGGTCACGTCGCGAAGAAATTGACTGGGATGATTTTGAGCGAGGCGACTCCGGCTCCGCGAAATGGCCCAATAGCTTCGGTCGAAGGAAAAGAAATTGGACGCATCACGTCATCTACGTTTTCGCCAAAGTTGAATCGCGCGATTGCACTTGGTTATGTGAAGTACGATTACCTTGTGCCGGGAACGAGGGTGAAGATCATCGCGGCCGATGGCGAAACCGAAGGGTCAGTTGCAGAATTACCTTTCATCCGCGGAAGTTGGTATGAAGACTACAGAACCGCGAGCGGTAGCGAGCGGGATCAGAAGGCAACGTAGGAGAGCGCTTTGCCGCACGCGTCCACTACTTGAGTTTTTAACCCGCTCACTACCGTTCGCGGTTCTGTAGTTAATGCTTCTCTCGTAGAGATCTAAATGCCAGATACCCAAGACAAAACTCTCGATGTGGCGGATAACGATCTCAGCCCAACTGAGCTCGCGCATTCGATTATCGAAGCGCTTCTTGATCACACACGCGTGGTCAGTGACTTAATTGCTGTCATGGCCCAGGCGCTGGATGAAGACTCGCAGAAAGCACTGACGCAAACTGCGCAATGGCAAGCCTATCTCGAAAGCCGGCGGCGCATGGAGACAACGCGCGCAGAGGTCGAGAAGTTTGTTGCGGTAATAGGGGAAGGTCGTCCAGCTAAGGGCTAATTCTCAATCTTACATTGAGTGCATGATTGCTCGCCACCGTTTGATGCCCGACTCTTCATAGAGCACCATCCGAATGCTTCGCACATGACGCGGCTGCAAAGAGGCGAATGTGCGGACGGCTTCGAGCATCAACTTCGCGGCCAGATCCATCGGCACTTCGCCCACGCCCGTTCCCAAAGCCGGAAACAAGACAGAGCTTGCCTGACGAACTTCTGCGCCCAGCAGCACTCGTAAAGTAGCCCGTTGTAAGCAGACCGCTCCTTCGATCGCGGCAACCGCATGAGCAATGTGCCGCGCATTGAGATTTCCCGCGCTGGTCCAAATCACATCGCCCATTGAGGCCGGCGCTCGGCCCGCGGCTTCGCTCTCGACCGCATCCCCGGCCGCTTGTCGCAAGACGTTGGCAACGCCAAGCCGCATCGTGAGTTCTTTGTTCGCGGCGCTTACGATTACGTCGCCTTCCTGCGCTGCGAGGTTGCCGACGAGTAGCTCGACGTGCAGTGGACCAACCCTCGCTTCGTTTTGTCCGGTCGAAATAATTTCGGGCATCGGTTCGACCACGATTTTCAGCGTCCTCGCCATTGCCGCGGCATTCGAGAAACGATCAGATGGCAGCTTCTGCAACGCCTTAGCGAACACGGAATAGAGATACGCCTCGCCGGGCTCTGTTGAGTGTGGCATTACATAGGGTTGTTCGACGTGCGCGGCGCGTAAACCAGACATACTTTCTGCTTCAAAGGGCACTTTTCCCGTTGCCAGCAAGTGACCAGTTGCGCCCAACGCATAAATGTCTGTATGTCGTCCCAGTGCTTTGCCCTGCCATTGTTCCGGCGCCATAAAACTCGGCGTTCCGGCCATGCGGCCATCGTCGTTTTCCTGGATCGTGTCGAACGCAATGCCGAAGTCGCCCACGGTTGATGTCCCGTTACCGCGCAGAAAAAGATTCGCCGGCTTCACATCGCGGTGAACGATGCCCGCCTGATGAATCGCATGCAGGCCCATCGCGGCATCAATCAATATTTGACAGATTGTGTTAACGGGCAAATGCCACTTCACCTGCTCAACCAAAGTGATCAATTCATCCAGATCGATTCCGTCGATATAGCGTTGCGTCACAAACGGCACACCCGCTTCGTAGCCGGCATCGAGGACGCCGACCACATTTGGTGACGCCACGCGCGCCGCAAGGTGCGCTTCGCGAAAAATGTTTGCATCGACACTTGCTTTAAAGGTCTTGATGACCAGAGGCATTTGCAACACCGGATGACTTACTAGATAGGCAGAACCCATCGCACCTTCACCGAGAATGCTGTGCACGCGCAGTCCCCGAAACTGACTACCCACACTCAAACGGCCCAGACTCCGAAACTCTTCGTCGGTTTGTTCGAGAGTCGAAGCCTGCGAAGCATTGGCGGCAACCGCGGCGGCACCGGCCGCAGCCTGGCTCGCAGCCAACTTCTTCAACGTCGATGCTTCTGGATCGCTCATTGATCTGGCGATGCGTTATTTGTCAGGACCGAGTTGTGGAAACTTCGCGCGAATGGCCTTGGCGCGAGTTTCCATCACGGCGGCCTCAGGATCGCGTTTCGACTGACGGAGCAGCGCAGCATATGCTTCCAACGTCTCTGCAACGGCAGGATGTTCTGCGTCAAAAACTTTCTCGCGCATAGCCAGTGCCTGCTGATAAAACGATTCGGCCTTGGCTGGATCCAACTTCGAATAGAGCAGTCCAAAATTGTGGAGCGTTGAAGCTAGAGCCGGGTGTTCTCTACGGTCCTGTGTAAGGAGCATCTCCTCTTGAATCTTCTGAGCGCGCACAAGACAGTCATTGGCCTTTTGGTATTTCTGTTGGGCTATATACACAACTGCTAGCCCATTAAGACTCAGCGCGATCTCGGGATGGCCTTAACCAGGGAACGCGGTTTCGAGATTTGTGATCGCTTCTTTATAAAGAGACTCGGCCTCGGCAGAATTTCCTTCAGCAAATCTGATCGCGGCCATTGTGCTGAGCGCGGCGGACGTGCGCCAATTCTGTCGGCCTAAACTTTTCTCCAGCGTTCGTATGGCTTCCTCTTCGATTTCCCTTGCTTCCTTGTATCGGCGCTGTGACACATAGAACTCAGCTAAGTAATGTCGATCAATGGCGATGTCAGGATGTGTCTTGCCTAAACCTTCTTCGGACTCAGCTATCACACGTTTGAACATTGATTCGGCATCGCTGTACTTAGCTTGCGCGCTATAAACTCTGGCGAGAATGCTATGGCTAATTGCTACGCGGCTAAGGTCACCTTCCGGTCCCCGCACGTTAAGAGATTCGGTCTCCTTGTCCTCTGCCTCTGAGTACCTCGCTTCCTTCAAATAAGTAAGGGCTAGGCTACTCAGCAAAGTCGCTTCCTCGGATTTTCGTGTTTGGGATTTACGGATGATATCGATGCTTCGGTTGTAGAGCGCTTCTGCTTCAGCGTAATGCCCTTGGTAGTAACGTACCAATCCCTGCTCACTATAAGTAAGATAAAGATCAGCCGGTTTGAAGCTTGTTGGCGCAGGCCAACGATATAATAGTATCTCTTGAATTTTTGCCGCCTCTACAAGCTGCAGGTACGCATCTGAGTATTTTCCCAAATTAATTTGTAGCGATGCTAACGCCCAGTATTGGTCAGCTAGTTCTGCATCGGGTTCGCCGGATTCGGTTATGCGAGGGTTACTGGAAAGCCGTTTCTTGTAAAGCGGCTCTGCTTCCATGTAAAGACCAGCTCGTTCATAAACGGACGCACAGTTTCTTAATAGATTCACGTTCGGCCGGTCTCCTTGGACCTTGTCATGAATTCTCATGGCTTCACGACAATATCCTACGGGTTCATCGTATTGGGGGTTCTTTTTCTTAAGCTTGTTATCGAGGGTGGCTACAGCTAGATTGGCGTACATGGTGGCAAGATTACTGTCTTCGGTATCGGACTCCCTTTTCTTGGTTTCAACCGCGCTGCGATACAGTTCCTCCGCGCGTACCTCATTGCCAATGGAGTCATAGAAAAGTCCATCCTGGTTCAGGTCGAAACTAGAAGCGTGGGAGTCTCCTCTTTTGATTTTCACTCCTTCAAGATATGCCCGTTCGGCTTTGTCGTAGCTTTTCCGTTCTCGATAAAGTTTAGCGAGCTTTTCAATCAAGATTTCTGCTAGTTTTTCTGATTTATCCAGATCGCGATACATCGCGGCTGCGTCCTCGTAGTAGTCAATCGCTACATCAAGAGAACCATTCTGCTCGTAACGTAACGCGCTGTTCTCGGCCTCTGCGGCGCGATTCAGGTTTTCCGCGTTTTCCCTGGCAATGCGCGTCTTTTCAGCTGCGCGAAGTTCTGCCAAGTCAGTAGCTGCTTTGGCGTTAGCTTCTGCCTTCTTACGTGCCTCGGCTTCGAGCGCCTTAGCATCCTCGGCTTCTTTAGCAGATTTTTCTGCGTGACTACGCGCTTCTCTCGCCGCCATGCTTTCCGTTTCAGCCCTAACCCTTGCTTTTTCCGCGTCATCTCGTGCCTTCGAAGCATCTTCCGCACGCGCTTGCGCCAGACGCGTTTGCTTGGTGGCTACACGAGTTTGATTCACAGCAAAACCAGCCGCGACCATTGACATTAAAAACATCACGGCTAACGCGGCTGCCAACAGACGCATTCGGCGCGCCGCTCTGGCCTGCTCTTCCATGCGCCTTTGTTGTTCTTCAAGTTGCGCGTGCTCGGCCTCAAGGCGACGCTGCTGTTCGACAAACAACGCGCGGTCGCGCTCACGCGCCACTTCTTCAACCTGCGCGCGGCTGGCCTGAACAAGCGCAAACAGGCCTTCGCTATAGCCAACATCGGCGGCGTTCGGACTCTCAAGCCAACGCGTTGCTTCCAGCAATTCAGCCTCATCGAGAAGACCGTTTTTCGGACGGCCACTTCGAAGCCATTCGGCCGCGCGGGCCTCGAGCATTTGTCGCGTCTGCTCAGCGCCGGAGCGCTGGAGCATCCACGCGGCGTTCGAGGCAACGATCGGTTTGATCAGCCGATCGTGTGTTAGCTCGTACCAGCGAGCGCCTCCGCGCAATTCACCGCGAATCAAATGTTGGTCGACCAACTTGTCGACGATCGAGTTGGGAATGCCGCCGGTTTCATCGCGTCCGCGGTAAACGGTGCCGCGCGTCCCGGCCGGGGTAATCAAGGTGTGGTCGAACCAGCGACGTAACGGGCCTTCATTGCCACCGACTTCGTTCACCACAATGGCGATAGCACCTTCGTAAAAATCAGAAAGAGCCTGATCGACATCGCCGAAGGCTTCCAATTGTTCGTGCGTTATTTCGCGGGGGGCTGAATGATCCAACTTCTGCCATAGGTTCTGGCAAACGACCTGAAGTTGCACGGGCTCCACGAATTCTCCGACGACCGTGGCCACGCCGGTCGAGGTTTCGACCGGGACCTTCAACAGATTGTTCACCAGCTGTTGCGCGACGCCGAGAGGATGTCCGTCGGCTTCGGCGAACGAATAACCACTTCCCTCCAGCGGCGCCTGCACAGCCTCCAACGCAGACTCCTCTCGTAAACGTTCGAGCCGGAAACGCGTACGCAGCTTTTCCGGCAGTGCAAAAACATACGGATCCAGTTCGGCAATGTAGTCTTCGCGCATGACGAAGATGGCTCGCATCATGCGATCCGCTTCGAGCGCCTCGCTGACCTGATCAAAAAAGTCTTCTCGATCGCTCCAGCGCTCAGGATGGAAGGTAAACAACTCTTCGAATTGATCGAAAACGGCGATTCTGGGCGCTGGCCCTTCTTTGCTGCTGATACGCGGACTTGTTTTGAGAAAGTCCACGAGCCGCATCTTCGCGAGAGTCTTTGGTTCGATCGTTCCTTCCGCCCAACTCAAAAGAACGTTGAAGGAGTAAAGGTTTGAGATCTCTTCCGGACTGATGTTAGCTGGCGCCAGTCCGCGCACGCGCGCGGCGGGCAGGACCTCGAAGCCTTCCTTTTCCAACAACGGAATCAGGCTGGCGTTCAGCAACGAAGTCTTTCCCGCGCCTGACTGCGCGTATAACAGCAACGCGGGATGAGCAATGACGCGCGACAACAACTCGTTCGATTCGCGCTCTCGGCCATAAAAGCGTTGTCGATCCTCTCTTTCAAAGGGCCGCGGTCCGACGTAGGGTTGAAATTCATTTGCCATTGTAGGCCTCCCACCGATCTCTTAGTTCTTTGGCGAATTCTTCGGCTGGTCCCCAGTAAACCCGGATTCGCAAGTCACCGAAATAACGATGTAGATACTCCTGCGCCTTTTGTCTCTGTGCCTCAGGCGCGGTCTCTTTCAATGGAACGAGTTGGACCGAGATGTGAGCGCGGGTGGTACTTCGCTCGAGGTAACCCACCACACTGCGGAAGAGGACGCGGAAACTCCAGTCGCTTAGCCGATATCCAAGGAACAGCAGCGACGTGCCAGCCATGGCTTCCTGAATTCGCGGCGGTAGCAGATCTTCATCCCTCGAAATGTTGACGAGGAAGTCGAGGTAATCGTCCTCGGTGAGTACCATCGATTCGGCAAACTCAGTGTGGCCGTGCAAATGAAACACCACCGGCGTTTGCGCGCTGATCTTTGATCGTGTCGACTTGAGGACTGAGGGCTTACTTCGCAGCCGACTGATAATCTGGTTATTCCAGCGGCACACTTCGCGCGCCGGCACTTTCTTTATGCCTGGTACATAGTCGGCGTTTGCCAAAGCGCGACACATGAAATCGTCGTAGTTCGTGGTTATGTAAACCGGCAACGGCAGATCCGCCAGTAACCGGTGCGGCTCGTAAGGATCAGAAAAATTCGGCATGGACGGGTTCGAGAAGCGTCGAATCAACATGTCCTTCGGCCGAATCGCGTCGTACTTCACCGCCAGGAACTGCGCCACGCTCGCGAGATCCGTGTCGTCATCCAGCGGGTAACCTTCAGAAGACGCCCATTCCCGTGCGATGTCCGAACCGAGAGGGAGAACGCCGTGCGAAGCTCCCGCACCCAGAAATGGCGTGCACTTCCCCTCTTTGATTCGATCAAGCAGCAGGTCCCAGTCTGATGCTTCTAGTTTGTTTTGCATTCGTGTGGTCCGAGTAGGGTCGTGAAACCCGTGTCGAATGACGCACCCTCAGATTTGAGAGACGGCGCCTCCCAGTTCGCGGGGGGCGAAGGTCTCAGTGAATAGCAGCCCTCTTGCTTTTACAGTGAGGAGCGAGGGCAAGAAAACGATCAAGCCTTCAGTGAAGCGTCACAAGGCGCGAAATTCGTGCGACTTATACGCTGGGGCACAAAACGTGTCAAGCAAAAATGCCGAGCCTTCGACCACAATAAGCTCGAATAGTTGAAGACAAATCCGCTAGCGCGCCCGCCACAACTAAATTAGAATGGCGACTCTTTCACAAGGGGTTCTGAGTCGCTGCAAAATCGCGTCTTTATGGACATTCCGATCGGGACAAAGCTCGGACGGTACGAGATTCGCGCGTTTATCGGAGCGGGTGGCATGGGCCAGGTGTATCGCGCGCATGACACGTCGCTCGCTCGCGATGTGGCAATCAAGAGTCTGCCGCCGGTTTATCTGAATCCCGATCGCCTTCGCCGATTCGAACAGGAAGCGCGCGCAACCAGCGCGCTGAATCATCCGAACATCGTGGCGATCTTCGACATTGGTAGTTACGAAAATGCGCCGTTCGTCGTCTCGGAATTGCTCGAGGGCCAAACTCTCAGAGAGCAACTGGGGCAAGGACCACTGCCGCCGCGCAAGGCAATCGATTACGCGAAGCAGATTGGCCGTGGTCTCGCCGCCGCGCACGAAAAAGGAATCGTCCACCGCGATCTAAAACCAGAGAACATTTACCTTACGAATAACGGTCACGTGAAAATCCTGGATTTCGGTTTGGCGAAGCTCGTTGATCCCGTGCTTTCCGAAGACGAGCTTTCACAAGTTGAAACGAAGCACCTCCAGACCGAACCAGGCGTCGTACTTGGCACGGCGGGCTACATGTCGCCCGAGCAAGTGCGCGGCAATCCAGCGGATCCGCGGTCGGACATTTTTTCGTTCGGCGCTGTTTTGTACGAAATGGTCGCAGGCGTTCGTCCTTTTCGCGGCGATTCCTCTGTTGAAACGATGAACGCGATTCTAAAGGAAGAACCCCCACCGATTCCGGTGTCGGAACGGGGCGTTTCTGTCCTGCTTCAAAGAGTCATCAATCACTGTTTGGAGAAACAACCGCAGGATCGGTTTCAGACAGCGCGCGATTTGGTCTTCAACCTTGATTCGATCACAGACACATCGAGCATCGACAGCTCTTTGAGCATGGCCACCGTTCCGTCGCCCGTCATCGCTCGCCGCTCCTGGCCCAAGTGGGTGTTGCCCGCAGTGATTGGTGCAATTCTGTTGGGCGCGGCATTTTTTGCCGGCCGTTTCAGCGCGAGCACCCCGCTGCCGAGTTACACGCGGCTGACCTTTCGTCATGGCGCGATCTACACCGCGCGATTTACATCTGACGGAAAGGGGATCTTTTTCAGCGCGACGTGGGACGGAAATCCGGTGGACATCTCGTACATGCGGGTGGAGTCTTCAGACGTGCAGGCTGTCGGCTCGCCAAACATGCAGATGTTGTCAGTGTCGTCCTCGGGCGACATGGCCGTACTGCTCAACGAAAAATACCTCTATCACTTTACGAATACGGGAACGCTCGGGCGTATGTCGTTGGCCGGAGGCAGCCCGCGCGAGATGCTCGAGAATGTGCAGGACGCTGACTGGAACCCGTTAGACAACTCGCTCGCGATCGTGCGCGCCAACAACGCGCATGTGCAGCTCGAATTTCCGCTCGGAAGAAAACTTTACGAAACTGATGGATACGTCAGCCACGTGCGCGTTTCACCCAAAGGCGATCGCGTCGCTTTTCTCGATCACCCATTGTCGGGAGACAGCCGCGGCACGGTCGCAGTCATCGAGGGCTCCGGCCAGGTGAAACGCCTTACCGAAGAATTCACTGACGAAAACGGTTTAGCGTGGGCGCCGTCAGGCGAAGAGATCTGGTTCACTGCCAGCAAATCCGGCGAGGCGGCGGGCCTTTACGCGGTGACGCTCGCGGGCAAACAGCGGATTGTTCTGCGCACGCCGGTGGCTCTGCGACTTCACGACATTTCAAAAGAGGGTGATGTGCTGGTCACCGGCAATCAGGAGTCGACCCCTGTAACTGGTCTGGCGCCCGGTGATACGCGCGAACGCGATCTATCGTGGTTGAGCAGCGTGCGCATCACTGATCTTTCGCCCGATGGAACATCCTTTATCTTCAACGAGTCAGGCCAGGGGAGCGGCACGAACTATTCCTTGTACTTGCGAAAGACGGATGGGTCGCCGGCGATTCGCCTCGGCAGCGGACACGGGCACGGACGATCGCCTGACGGCAAATCTGTGATTTCAATTCTTCTCGATCCGCCACAAATTGTTTTGCTTCCGATTGGCGCCGGCGAAGCAAAGCCGCTCGAACGTTTTGGAATTGAGCAGTACGGCTACGGCGCGACCTGGCTGCCGGACGGAAAGAGCATCGTCTTCATCGGCAAGGAAAAAGGTCACGCGTTGCGCACGTACGTTCAGGACATCGCGGGTGGTCCGCCGCGCGCGATTACTCCAGAAGGAATCATTGGCCACCTGGTTTCGCCCGATGGCAAGTTCGTTGTTGGCCGCACAACAGATGAAAAGAAGGGACTCTATGCCGTAAGCGGCAACGAGTCGCGCGCAATTCAAGGTGTTAATAATGATGACCGAGTGATTGGCTGGGCCGATGCCCAGTCGGTTTATGTGTTTCGCGATGGCGAGCGACCGCTGCGGATCTTCAAACTGAATGTCACGAACGGTCACAAGGAACTTCAGAGAGAAATTCTGCCGGGCGATTTGGGTGGAGTGCTTGGTTCGATCAATGTGCTGATGACGCCAGATGCCAAATCCTACATCTATGCGTTCACGCGTCAGCTCTCCGATCTGTATCTCGTCAAAGGCCTGCGATAACTCGAGTTTAAGTATTGGGTCATTTGCAGGGCGGTACGGGCGTCGGCCCATGAATCACGCGCAAGATGGGCGTGCCACCTCAAAATGACACACTACCCGGGCTTAATAATCTTGAAAACGCTCGAGATTGGGTATAGACTCCGCGGCCTCGAAAACCTTTTACAGTCCAGTTCACCCTCGCTTCGAAAGGAGTTTTTTCGCGATGGAACCACGAGAGTCTTTTCGTGACGTTGAGAATCTTCGTTTCCGTTTTCAAATGAACAACCGTCTGCGGCTCGAATGCCTGGCGGCGGTCTCCAAAGTATTCCGCGATTTTGAAGAGCCAATCGCTGACGACCTGCTCGCGAGCATTGTGTTTGCGTTGCCGCAAGAGTTGGTGACCGCCAATGGGAACGGAAACGGACACGCGTATCTTTCAGGCGAACAGCAGGCCGGAGTGCCGCCTGAGAGCCCACAACAACCGAGCGTTCCGCCTGAAAGTCCAAAACCACCGGGGGTGCCGCCTGAGAGTCCAAAACCAACCGGCGTTCCGCCGGAGAGTCCGAAGCCAGGGGGCGTTCCGCCGGAGAGTCCAAAACCAGGGGGCGTTCCGCCGGAGAGTCCAAAACCAGGAGGCGTTCCACCGGAGTCGCCGAAGCCGTCGGGTGTTCCGCCGGAGTCTCCCAAACGTTACTAGCAGCCTGCTAATGCGGATCATCCGGAACAGCAGCATCGGAAATAGTGGGCGCGAACAATGATCGATTATATAGACGAGTCAGACGGAGTAATCTCTGTCTCTCTGTTTGACGCGGCTGACTGTCAAAAGCTAGTTGACCGCGTCAGCCAACTCGATCAGTGGGAGCCGGCGCAGGTTCGCGAAACGGATGCAGCAGGTCGATCGGAATCTTTCACTCATCCTGAAGTCCGTTCGACCAGCATCTTCGTTTCCGAACAAGCTGAAGACGTGTGTCGTTCATTCGACCTAGCCATGGATGAGATGGTGAAGCCGCTTGTGAAGAAAGTTTGGAACATCGAACTTACGGAACATTCGGGCACGCAAGTTCTCAAGTACGGGCCGGCGGATCATTACGTGCCTCATCAGGACTCGGGCCCCGGCTTGGAATCGCGATACCTCAGTGTCGTGTGTTATCTGAACGACAACTTTCTCGGTGGTGAAACTTCCTTTCCCGGCTGTAGTTACACCGCGAAACCCAAGACGGGAAGGGCAATCATTTTTCCATCGTACTATCTGCACGGCAGCGTGCCAGTGATACGCGGAGAAAAGTTCGTGGTTGTTTCGTGGCTTCGTGGGCCGATCGCAATCAAATGGATTTGAGCAGTGACACGGGCGTCGCGCCCGTGGAATCACGCGCAAGATGCGCGTGCCACTTGGCGCTAAACGAAAACTGAACGGTAGAACTCGCGCGCCTGTTTAATCTGATTCGCCAATTCGCCGAGAATCGTTTCGGACGGATAACTGTCAGGCGGGTTCCAAACTTCCCGGTTTGTCTCGTCCGTGCTGTAGTGGCGTTTATTCCAGCGCTCGTCACCATATGCGTAATGAATCATCGGCGCTTGTACTGTTTCCTCTGGCCAATAATTGTGATCGACCAGGTGTGTAACCTCGACGGGTAATCCGAGCTTCACGGCACTTAATCCGAACGCGTACATGACGTCCTCCCAGCGCCGCGGACTAAAGAGTTCAATTGTTGACATCCAGGTTTCGCCAAATTCGCGCGCGATTTTTGAAGGAATCACATAAGGCACACTGACGCAGAGCGAATCCTTCTGCCCATCCACCACCTCGCGAGTGATATCAAGCTTCGGCAGCACTTCATTCACAAAGTCACGACCATAGTCCATGAAAGAGCTGAATTCTCCGGCGAGTATTTCGGCAAATTCGACGCCACGTACGAAAATCATGTCTGGATCGCAGAGGACGATAAAGACATCTTGATCGCGAAACAGTTCGGCCGTGCGCAGAAGGCTGCCCGGATGATTGCGGCAAGCGTAATCGTTGCCATCGCGATCGAAACGATAGTTTGGCGCCGAATAAATCGCGCAGCCCGCCTTCGCTAATTCGTAAAAGTCCGGATGCCAATCTTCACCCCAGTCGTGCACGATGACGACTGGCTGATGATTCATGCGCGTGACGCACGAAAAATAGAACAGTTTGCATTGCCACGCGATGTACGGGTTGTTCTCTGCCGAGACGACAATCTGGTGAGCGGTTGTCATGGCGAGTTAACGAATTGTCATGATGACTTTGCGTTCGCGGCCGCCGTCGAACTCGCAAAGAAAAATACCCTGCCAACGCCCGAGCAAAAGTTTCCCGTCGGAGAATGGGATCGTGACGGTGGGACCGACGAGGCTGGCTTTAATGTGCGCATCTGAATTCTCCTCGCCGTGATGAAAGCCCATGCCGTGTTGGGGAATTAACGTCCGTAGCGCGTGCAGCATGTCGCGCGGCACGTCAGGGTCCGCGTTTTCGTTCACCGTCAGGCCAGCGGTCGTATGCTGCACATAAAGTACCACGACGCCCTCCTTAGTGCCTGACTCAGAGAGTTTCTCCTGAACTTGATCAGTGAATTCGACCAGCTCTTCGCGTTGATGCGAACGAACTTTGAGCATTTGCATGGGCAGAGTCTAGCTTATGACCCGCTGACTTACACACATTTTGGTGAGATTGTGATATAAGAGTGTTACCCCTGAGATCGCTCGTTCGTACTCTTTTCGAGCTACCCCCTTGCTGCGCGGATCTTCGCGAATGCACGGAATTTCCGCGAAGAGGAACTTCTCGCCTTTCCCCAACTCCGTTGGCCGATCCTGGTTTGTCCGTTACGCCATCGCGCTGTTATGCGTAGCACTGGCGGTCGCAATTCGCTGGCTGCTTGAACCCTGGCTTTTCAATTACTATCCCTTCCTAACCTTGTACGGTGCAGTCGCGATCGCCGTGTGGTTCGGAGGCTGGCGACCGGCCGTGCTGACGGCTTTCGTCGGTTTTGTAATCTCGAACTTTCTGTTCGTCGCGCCTCGGTATCATCTCGTCCTGTCGGAGGCCTACGTGTGGGCGGGCTTCGCGGGTTATTCACTTTCTTGCGGACTGATCATCTATCTCGGCGAAGCGATGCGGCGCGCACGGCACCGCGCCGAGCAGCAGAAAGAGCTGCTGGCGACGACATTAACCAGCATCGGTGATGCGGTGATCGTCACCGATGAAGCAGGGTTTGTGACGTCACTGAATGCTGAAGCTGAACATTTGACCGGGTGGCCAACCGTAGAAGCAGCGGGCAAACCGCTCGCGGAAGTCTTTCCAATTCTGAACGAACGAACGCGACAATCGGTCGAGAATCCGGTTGACAAGGTATTGCGCCTCGGGACCGTGACTGGCCTCGCTAACCACACGATTCTCGTTTCGCGCGATGGACGCGAGATTCCCATCGACGACAGCGCCGCGCCCATTCGTTACGCGGACGGCCCGATTCTGGGGGTGGTGCTGGTCTTTCGCGACGTGACCGAACAACGACGTGCTCAGGAAGAACGTGCGCGGCTCGCGGAAATCGTGAAGTACTCAGGTGATGCGATCTTCACGAAGGATATAAACGGCATCATCAACTCGTGGAATGACAGCGCCCAGCGGCTGTTCGGTTACGACGCTGAAGAGATTGTGGGGAAACCAGCTACCGTTCTGTTTCCCGCCGAGCGCCTGCATGAAGAAGACCACATCCTTGAGCGCCTGCGTCAGGGCCAGGCGTCGGAACGGCTCGAAACGATTCGCGTGCGGAAAGACGGCAAGCCAATTCACGTATCGGTAAGCGTCTCGCCTCTGAGAAACAGCGATGGCGAAATCATTGGCGCTTCGAAAATTATTCATGATGTGTCGGCACTGGTCGCGGCGCGCGAAGAATTGGTTCGCGAGAAAGAGTTACTGGCGACGACGCTGGCCAGTATCGGTGATGGCGTGATTCTGACCGACGCCGCAGGCCGCGTAACGTACCTGAACCGCCAAGCCCAGCGGTTGACCGGCTGGACAAGCGCCGAAGCACAATCGCGTCCGTTGCACGAAGTCTTCAGAATCATCAACGAACAGACTCGTGAGACAGTCGAGAATCCGGTCGAAAAAGTGATGCGACTAGGCGGCGTGGTCGGTCTGGCCAACCATACGGTTCTGATTGCGAAAGATGGTCGCGAGATCCCGATTGACGACAGCGCCGCGCCGATTCGCCAGGCGGGTGGACCGTTATTCGGTGTCGTGCTCGTGTTCCGCGACTTCACCGAACGCAAACGCGTGGAAGAAGCATTGCGGCAGAGCGAGCTGCAAAAAACCGCCGACCTCATCGCCATGACCTGGCTGCGAGACGTCGGTGAGTTGTGCGCCAGCGACGCGAGTGTTGACGAATGTCTGCAGGCAATCGTCGGCGCCGCAATCGCGATCACTGATGCAGGGAAAGGAAACTTGCAACTACTAGACCCGGGGACAAACTCGCTAACGATTGCCGCACAACAGGGTTTCGCTGAACCGTTCCTCGATTTCTTCCGGGAAGTAACGATGGATGATCCGGCATCGTGTGGCGCGGCGATGACTCAACATCAGCGCATGGTGGTCGATGACATAACCCAGAGCGAGATTTTCGCAGGCCAACCATCTCTCCGGGTATTGCTCGATGCCGGCGTTCGCGCAGTGCAATCGACACCGCTCATCAGCAGCACCGGAAGATTGCTCGGCATGATTTCAACCCATTTCGCCGAGCCGCATCGGCCCACGCAGCGTGGGTTGAGCCAGTTGGATTTGCTGGCGCGACAAGCCGCCGACTATCTCGAACGACGACAGGACCAACAAGCATTGCGCGAGCGCGAAGAACGCTTTCGCACCATGGCCGACGGCGCACCAGTAATGATTTGGTTGAGCGGAACCGACAAGCTATGCACCTGGTTCAATCGGCAGTGGCTGGAATTTACCGGACGCACCATGGAGCAGGAACTCGGCAACGGCTGGGCGGAAGGCGTGCACGCGGACGACTTCGACCGCTGCCTGAAAACCTATGTTGAATCATTCGATGCGCGCGAACCCTTCGCCATGGAATATCGCTTGAAGCGCCATGATGGCGAGTGGCGTTGGGTGCTCGATCATGGGGTTCCCATTTACGCATCTGAAATCTTCACTGGCTACATTGGTTCGTGCATAGACGTGACGGAACGCAAGCGCACCGAGCAGGAGCTGCAAGAAAACCAGGCGCGGTTGACAGGACTCATCGATTCGGCCATGGATGCGGTTATCGCGGTGAATTCCGATCATCGGATCGTGCTCTTCAATCCTGCCGCTGAACAAATGTTCGGGTGTGGCGCAAGCGAGGTCATGG
The DNA here is from genome assembly GCA_965653675.1 of uncultured bacterium. GTDB lineage: Bacteria > Acidobacteriota > Blastocatellia > Pyrinomonadales > Pyrinomonadaceae > UBA11740. The sequence goes on along the minus strand of CBFHBA010000009.1, from coordinate 52,368 downwards.
GAGAGTCGCTCGATCGATTCATCCCCGCGGCGGTGCGCGCGGCGCATCGCCAGCATATCGCTGACTTTGGCCGCACGGGCGCGACTACGCGCCGGATGGGTGCTTTGGGTGCGTTGAGCGGCGTGCGCGCAGGTGGCGATGAATTTCCCATCGAAGCTTCGATCTCGCATCTGAACACGGATGGGCAAAAACTGTTCACAGTCATTCTGCGCGATATCACTGAACGCAAAAATCTCGAAGAGCAGCGGGAGCAACTGCTGGCGGGCGAACAGGAATTGCGCCACCAGGCAGAAGAAGCGAATCGCTTGAAAGATGAGTTTCTCGCGATCATGTCGCACGAGCTGCGCAACCCGCTGAATGTCATCCTCGGCTATTCCGAACTGCTGCTGCTTAACCAGGAGATTGCCCAGTCGCCGCAACTGCATCACATGGCCGCAGCCGTCAAGCGCAATGCGGTAGCCCAATCAAAACTGATTCGCGATCTGCTCGATCTCTCGCGGCTGCGCAGCGGCAAGCTCGAACTGAACAAGGAAGTAGTTTCAGTGCTGGGGGCAATTGAGAACGCAATCGACTCCGTGCGCAGCGACGCGGACGCGAAAGGCATCTCGCTTGGCCTGGTCTTCCCTGAGGACGCGCTCTTCGTTGAGGCCGACCCGGTGCGCCTGGAGCAAATCATCTGGAACCTTCTGAATAATTCGGTAAAGTTCACACCGCCGCAGGGGGCAATTACGATCGCGCTCGCCCATGAGAACGGCAACCTGTCGCTGATCGTCAGCGATACCGGCGAGGGCATCGATCAGTCTTTTCTGCCGCATGTGTTCGAGATGTTTCGTCAGGCGGACGGCAGCACCAGCCGGACGCAAACAGGCATGGGCGTCGGTCTCGCCGTGGTGCAGCAATTGACTGAATTGCATGGTGGTTCAATCACGGCGCACTCAGCCGGCCTGGGCAAAGGAGCAACATTCACGCTGACACTACCGCTCACTACGAAGCTCAAACCGGCCACAACTGTCGGGGCGACGGATCTTGCCGGGCACGCGTTGACAAATATGACGGTGCTGGTTGTGGACGATTCAGAGGACACCGCCGAGATGCTCAAAGAGTTACTTGCGATGAGCGGCGCCACGGTGGTCGCAGCCACCAGCGGCGCGGACGCTTTGCGCCTCGTAGCGGACAAAGAATTCGATGTCATCCTCTCTGACATCTCGATGCCAGGCATGGATGGATTTGAATTCCTTCGCCGGCTAAACCAGATACCGAGGAACAAGGGTGTTCCCGTGTTGGCTCTAACTGGATTTGGACGTCCGGAAGACATTGAACGCGCGCAGCGTGAGGGGTTCTTTTCGCACATCACGAAACCATTCGACCTGAATGTTCTGTTGGATGTCTTGCAAAGAGTGCCGCAGAAAAAAGTGCGCGCGACTTAGGCTTTACCGCCCGCAGATGGTAAATCAGTCAAATTTACCGGCCTCGCATCGATGCGTCCTCCTCGCCAAAGAGATCGCCAACAAGATTAGTAGTAACTAGGTAAAGCCGAGCGCCATCAGGAAAGATGTAACGCCCGGCTTTGAAGTCTTGCGAATTAAAGGTGGAGAAGCGACCGCGGAATCGATTTCACGATTTAAGGAAGCACAAACCCGCTCAAAGGATTTCCAAAAAACGCATCCGTCTTGTAAGCGTTGCGATCCCACTGACCATCCAGCTCGCCGAGGACTTGCGCCGGCACGACAACGCGAAGTGTCCCGATATTGTTTTGCTTGCCGATGCCTGTATCGACGATCTTGTAATCGGAACCAAAACTGAACTTTGCCGTGCGCACGAGCTTTCCACCCCGAAGCACTTTGATCTCGTAGTCACCTGGATTCTTCCAGAGTGGAAAGTAATCGCAGTTCGGAGTGCAATACTGTCCCTTGTCCCACAGCATTGCCTTTTGAAAACTGAACTTCCTGAGGCAGTAACCATAGGGAGAATCCTGATTCGACTCAGGACGATTTAGCACGTCGCAATTCGACATCTCGCCGACCGCATCTGCAACTACCTGACCTTTATAGTACAAATACGCCTCGTACTTCGCATAACTAACGTCAGCCACGCCGCCTCCGCCAGTGTTACCTTTGAACCAGAATGCGGCGCGCAGGCGCGAGTCATTCAGATTTGGCGCATAGGTGTTGCCAATCGGGTGCGCGTATTCCCAGTTGTAGACCAACTCGTCGTAAACGTAGGCGAGCGGCAGAGTCCAATCGTAGTTCACGTAATAGACATTGTTGTTGGCGAACTTCGGCAAGTTCACCACCCCTTCGTGAAATTTCTCGACCTTGAACTTTCCCGAAAACAAAGCGGTGTGTCTGCTTTCGAGTTCATTGTTGAGATTGATCTTGAAATCAACCGGACCGGTGTAAGTCACCGCTTCGCTCTCGGGCGGGTTCTGGCCGCAATCTCTGACACCCACCCAGGCGCTGGACGGGCCGGCATCCTGCGGGTTGCAATCGAACTTCCAAGTCTTCCCCGGAAGCGTGTATTCCACCGAAACCGCGTCGCCCGGTTTGAATGGGCCGTTGACGCGAAAATCAATGACCGGCGTCCAACTCCAGGTTTCTGGATCACCTTTAAAGCCTTTGTGAACCTGGAGACGAACCTGGACGGAAGGTTTCTGAATCGTTTGAGCTGAAACTCCAAACGAGGCGATGACAATGACACTCGTGATGGCGATTGTCAGAAGTGAGACTCTTTTCATAATCTGAACCTCCGTTTATTCACGTCCTGAATCGACGGCTATTCTTCTTCTTCACCAATCACGCGTCGCATCTTAATCGTATCTGCCGGTGATGGCGAAGAGTTCGGCGTGGGATAGACGGCGCGCGAGCCGACTTCCGGACGAAAATTTCCGTTCTCGTCGTAAAGCCGCTTGTACTGAAGCGTGTTGCGCACGACGCCCTGAATGTACAGCCGAGTTTCGCGGAACGGTATTTCTTCCTGCCACTCGTCTATTTGCAAAGGCAGAGACGCGCGCCACTGGACAACGCGGTTCGGGCCGGCATTGTAAGCCGCCGCCACATATTCGATGCGTCCGTACTTATCCAACTGGTCTTTGAAGTAGGCGGTGCCGAGTTGAATGTTCAGGCGCGGCTCAAATAGTGACTCCATCGTGATGGCGCGATCGGTTCCGATGCGTCGCGCTGTTGTCGCGGCCGTCGGCACGATCAATTGCATCAAGCCGTAAGCGCGCTGCGGTGAGACTGCACGTGGGTTGAAGACGGTCTCCTGTCGAATGAGTCCTGCGACTTGATATGGATCGAGCCCACGCGCCTGCGATTCTTGCTTGATGATGTCCCAGTACTGCAGCGGATAGAAGACGTCCCACTCGTCGCGACGCATCTCTTCCGGCTTCATCTGCGAATAATCGGGATAGCTGCGTTTCAGATAATTCAACGCTTGCACATTGTCGTTTTCCCCGCGATAAATTTTGGCGATGGCCAGGTTCACACGCGGACTGTTTGGATTCCGCGCTGAAGGCTCGCGTAGTTCTTCCAATGCCGCGTCATCTGACCCAATGATGTTGAGTTGATCCGCTTTCGCAATGCGTTCGTCTTCGGGGGCGCCCGCGGTTTCTTCGGCAACTGTCACGGTTTGTAAGTTTGCGACCGCGCGACTAACGGGCGAGTCCGCAGGAAAATCTTTCTTCGGCGCGCCGCTACGATTTAGATCATCAAGGCGCTGCTTTGCCAGATAGCCGTACCAGTTCGCATCGTAACGCGCCAGCAATCCCTGATAAATCGCGCGTGCTTCGGCGAGTTTTCCCGCCCGCTCGCTGTCGCGTGCCGCCCAGTACGCAGCTTTGCCGCGAAAATCCGTGTTGTTGCCGGCGTAAACAGCGATATGTTCAGTCAGCAATCGCGACGATTCTGCGAAGTTCTTCGCTTCATGTGCTTGCCATGCAAGATAAAACTGCGCGGGCGTGACCTCGGCATTGCCGGGAAAGGAGTTCACCGCCGCGCGATAGAAATAGCTCGCATTCACATCGTCTTTGGCTTCTTCTGCACGCTGTCCAAGCTGCACGAATGTCCGCATTGTCGCTGTGGGGCTGCGCTCGAGCTTGGGCATTTCATCGGCGACGCTGCGCGCCTGCGCCCATTGCTTCGCCCGCCCGTATGCGAGCGCAAGTCCCATCATCGCCCCCGCACGCTCTTCGGCCGGGACTTGATTTAAAGCAGCAACTGCTTCCGGAAATTTGCGCGCGTTGGCCGCAGCGACCACGCGAAAAACTCTAATGTCACGATTTGAAGCTGCTGGAAAACGAGTGAGCGCATCGGTCAATGCGTCGTATGCTTCAGCCCAGCGTTGCGTCAAGAAAAGTTCCATCGCGCGACGGTTTGCTTCTTCGCCATTCGCGGGAACAGTGCTGGAACGCAAGCGAGTGATCGCGGCTGCGGCTTCCGAAGCTTCCGCCGACGCCGGCGCGTCGAAATAGATGCGGCGATAATTTGCGAGCGCGCGAGTCGAGTCGCCCGTTTGCTCGTAGGCTTTCGCAGCAATAAGTAGCGCGGTCGCATCGTTTTTCTCCACGAGCGGCTTCAGCATGAGTGGCACCGCCGCCGCTTGTCCGTCCTGCATGAGCATCTGCGCATCACGCAGCAACGCATCGCGGGCGCGCAACGCATTCGGAAAATCATGCGCGAGTTTTTCGTAGGCCGCGCGCGCCTCAACACGCCGGTTTAACTGTTCGAGAGCGTTGCCGCGCATCCAAAGCGCGTAATCACCAATCGTCGTGTAGTCACTAAAGTTTCGCGAATCGAGCAGTGCCGCCGCACCGGCGTAATCGTTGTTCTTCAGCTTGATGCGCGCGTGCACCATCTTCGCGAGCGACCCCGCGGTCGTGCGGGGAAAATCGTTTTCAATTTTCGCGACCACATCCTCCGCAGGCAGCACGCCACCGCGCGTCATTACGCGCAAAGTCTCGCGTGCCTTCAATTCCTGCGGCGTCTGCTGCAAATTCTGGCAGCTCGTTATCAGAAAGAGCGGCGCGACGATGGCTACGACTGTGCTGAGGCTCATCAGAAAAAATGCGAAGCGGTACTTGCGAGAAAAGATCATGATGGCGTAGTTCAACCAGGCAAATCGAGACAGGCCGCGCCCATATTATCATGGACGTTCATTTCTCCTCTCGTGGGTGCGCGCCCAAACTATTGACCATCCGATGCGGTTGAACTATTTTTCGCGCGCAGTATTTTGATGGGACATCGAAGTAGCCCGTAGTCAGCAACCAAGGACAACAGCTACCTTCGTACTCCTGACAATTCAAAATTCAAACACTGCTCATAGTCTAATGTTTCGGTGTTTGTATTCCGCCGGCGAGACAATCTTGTCCGGCCCGCCATTTCAATCCGGAGAGGAGCATTTACCGATGGACTGGATCGGCTTATTCAAAGTGATGTCGATGCTGGTGGCAGGCTCGTTCGGGATTCTGGGGCTCGCCACCGATTACAAAGATGCACAACGAAAAATTACCAAATGGGGCAAAATTGCATTGGGCGGAATCCTGTTTTCGACAATCCTCGCGATGGGGCTTTACGGGCTCGAAGCGTCGAAGGCGAAAGCCGCAGCACGAAAAGCCGAAGCTGAGGCAAAAACCCGGGAAGCTGAAGCAAAAGGTTTCTCGGACAGCTTGCAGCGTCTGATGGTTAAGGCGAACGAGGGCGTGGCCAAGCAAGAGAATGCCTTGGATCAGCTCGAAGACGTTCGCCGCAAATCGCAGGAACTGTTTCGCCAACAGACGGACAACCTGCAGAAGACTTCCGAAGTCAGCGTTGGTTTGAAAGAGACACTTGGTCAGCAAAACAAGCTGTTGCAGGGACAGGAACGGAGCGCGAACACGCAACTGCAGCAGATCAAGCTGCAGGAAAAAGTTTTAGACGAATCGCGACTACTGTATTTGGCGCAATACAAACTTGCCGGCATTGAATTCTCGTGGGATCTGTCGCCCGAAATCGTCAAAAAAATGAAATCCCTTTTCGATGAGCGCGATGCGCGAACCAACGCGCCAAAATTCAAGGATGCAGTTTATTTGCAGACTGCTGTCTCGGCGGGCGGAAATCCGCGTGAGAACTACCTCGGGATCAAGTTGATGCGCGATGGTCAACCGAAATTCGTCTGGAGCCTACGCCGGCCACAGGGATTCAGAACCGGCGCATTCGCCGCCGACTCGCTGGAAGGACAAGCGTTTGCAAAAGTTCTTCGGCTGGCGCGACCGACCTTTTTTTACATGCAGATCGAACCGGGCACCTCAATCGCTGAGCTTGATCGCGATTTGTATCCGCCGGAACTAGTAATCTCGGGAAGCCGTGCTTATTTTACGGTCGCGGGCCCTGATGTGAAATTGAGTCAACTTCAGGATGTGGTCTTCAGCTTTCAGGCTTTCACGTATGACGACGGAACTGTGCCCGCGTCGTTACATATTCGACTGCTTGATGACAAAGTCGATTTTGAATCCGAAATTGCATTGAAGTGGAGCGACTGCACCACCAGAAAAGTAGTGACCTACGATTCGGCCGAAGGGATTGTTTACGGCGAGGGTGTCTGCGCCACCACGCCACCGTATTCGGCGAATTTCGATCGGCTATTAAAGCCTCTTAGATTGGCGAGTAACGTAAATCCGTAATCGGCGCGAGATTTTGCCGTTAAGGCTTCAGCGCGATAGCTCGTGAGTACATACTTTGGCGGCTCGATTGTTAAAGCTGATGCTGAGTGTAGCCTTAGTCGAACCGGAAATTCCTCAGAATACGGGCAACATCGCGCGGCTGTGTGCGGCAACGCACACACCGTTGCACATAGTTGGCGCCACCGGTTTTCGCATGGACGAGCCCGCGGTGAAGCGCGCCGGGCTCGATTACTGGCCTGAAGTTGAACTCATCCGTCACCGCGACCTGCATGAGTTGCAAACAAGTCTGCCGGAAGCACGACTGGTTTACTTCACGACGAAGGCGGAACTGCCTTACTTCGATTGGAAGTTTGCAGCAAATGACTGTTTGGTTTTCGGAAGAGAGACGCGTGGATTGCCGGAGGAGCTTCTAAGAAGCAACTGGGAAAACTGTGTAACGATACCAATGCTGAATCCGACCGTGCGAAGTCTGAATCTGGCAAATGCGGTGTCGGTCGTTTTGTACGAGGCCCTGCGACAGACTGGTAGGTTCAAATGATGTATCGCCGTCGCAAGATCTCTGTGCCTCAGTGGATCTCGGTGTCTCGGTGGTGGAAATATCGCGAGCAACTACTCACCACAGAGACACGGAGATCCACTGAGGCACAGAGATTTTCCTCTATCTTTTATTTTTCTCGTCATCTTCATTACCTTCATCTTCATAGATTTCATAGCCAGTCGCATCGTCGTAGTAATAATCTGATTGCTCTTCTGCCGTTGACTTGTCGCGATCCGCACCGTCAGGCCGAGGCCTTTTCGGTTTAGACTCCTTATCGGATGATGAGTTAGACATGACGATTTCCTTGCCGAGAATATATCCGATTACCGACACGAACGTCTCTGGATTGTCGCACACGGAACAGGTAAAGCGGTTAATCGAAGGAGGCGCAACCATCATTCAATTGCGCGACAAGCTCGGCGCGCCGAAAGACTTTCTTCATAATGCGGAACAAGCCCTAACGATCGCGAGAAAAAACAATGTCCGCATCCTCATCAATGATCGGGTCGACATTGCGATGGCCCTCGGCGCAGATGGTGTGCATCTTGGCCAATCGGACATGCCGCTCGATGCTGCTCGAGCATTGTTGGGTCCGCAGGCGATCATTGGCTTCTCGACCCACAACATTGCGCAGGTGGAAATCGCAGCAAACGTTCCACCTGACTACATCGCCTTCGGCCCCATCTTTGAAACGCATACGAAGCACGATCACGAACCTGTCGTCGGTCTGAATCGTCTGACCGAAGTCAAAACCCTTTTGGGTGACACGCCTGTCGTCGCTATCGGCGGCATCACCGAACAGAACTTGCGCAGCGCCCTCGACGCGGGAGCAGATTCAGCCGCAATAATCTCAGATTTACTTAAGGAACACAGCAAAATAGCGGAAAAACTAAAACGAATGCTCGCCGCCACTGCTGATTAACGACATCAGTCAACGCAAAACACTTTTTACTTGCGTTTTTGTCGGGCCATCAGCGACAATGGGTTGCCGCGTTTTCGCGGCCATTTCGATCTACCTCACTCGCCACTTTTGAGACTTCCTAGACCGCTACGCATGGAGCATCCTTCGGCATGAGCTTCTTCGATTTGCCGCCAATCATCGAGCGCATGTTGCTGGTCTCTGACAAGATCAGCGACCTGAACTTTTCTGTCGGCCAGCTACCGCAGGTCGAAATCAATGGAAAACTGACGGCGGTGCAACCGCTCGGGCTTCAGAAACTAACACCCTACCAAACCGAAATCATCGCGATGACCCTGCTGCATGACAACCCTGAGGCAGCGAACAGGCTGGTCAAGACGGGCACGGCAGATTTGAGTTACGCGCTGCCTTCGCGCGCACGCTTCCGCTGCAATATTTTTCAGCAGCGTGGCGTGTACTCGATTGTGATGCGCGTTATTCCTACTGACATTCCCACTCTCAATACTTTGAATCTTCCCTCGCAGCTTTCCGAAATCGCTGAGTTGCGAAACGGTCTCGTGCTCATCACCGGGCCGACTGGATCAGGGAAGAGCTCGACCCTCGCGGCGATCATCGACATCATCAACGAGACGAAGCATTACCACGTTGTAGCGATCGAAGATCCGATCGAGTATCTGCATTCGCACAAGAACTCGACAATCAATCAACGCGAGGTCGGACACGACACCAAAGACTTTCCGTCGGCATTGCGCGCCGCACTGCGGCAAGCGCCGAAAGTGATTCTGATCGGCGAAATGCGCGATTACGAGACGACTGAGATCGCGCTTGAAGCTGCTGAGACCGGCCACCTCGTGCTTTCAACGCTGCACACGATCGATGCTTCGAAGACGATCGATCGCATCATAGGTTTGTATCCGAAGAACGAAGAGCCGGTGATTCGCACGCGCCTGGCGCAAACCTTCCGTTACATCGTTTCGCAGCGATTGATTCCACGTTCGGATTTTCGCGGCCGAGTTGCCGCGGTCGAAATACTCCGTTCGACTCCGCGTACGCGCGAGTACGTTGAGAATGGAGAGACTGAAGGCAAGTCGCTGGTTGAGGCGATGCGTGATGGCAAGCTCGATGGAATGCAGGACTTTGATACCGTCATTAAAGATTTCATCGAGCGAAGCGTCGTCTCAGTTGAAGATGGTCTCGCATTCGCGACGAATCAAAACAATCTATTGCTCTCGCTGAAGGGTCTTACATCGTCCGACGACTTCATTCGGAACCAGACTGACGGGATCATCGCGGATCCGATTTCCCCGATGCCGGCTTTCAGCCTGACCGATTAACTAAACTCATGCTGGTTATCTGCTCAAACTGCAAAGCGCGTCTGCAACTGGACGAAAGCAAGCTTCCGCCGCAAGGTTTCAAGCTGCGGTGTCCGAAGTGTCAGAGCCGGATTGAAGTCAAATCGGCAGCCCCGTCGGACAATGACAGCAGCGGGTTAACCTTTCCCGCAGAGATGACACCGCCGCCGGCGACGACGTCTCCATTCGAGCGGCCGCCAATCGCCGCTCCATTCAAACCGCCTCATGCGGAGCCGGAAGTCGCCGACGCGTCGGCGAATGACGTTGTGAAACTGTTGGCTGAGGTTCTGCGCAATGCAGACACCGGCGCCCCGAAATCCGCAGCGTTGCCACGGCCGACAGGGAATCGCCGCAAAGTACTGGTATGTGTCGATGTAGAACGGAGCGAGGAAATCGCCAACGGCCTGGTCGAAAGTGGGTATGAGGTTTTCGTCGCTGAAAATACGGCCGAGGCATTGGGTCGTATGCGCGAAGATCGAATTGATGTAGTAGTTTTGGATGGCGACTTTGATCCGGTCGAGCAGGGTTTTGCATTCGTCACCAGGGAAGTGAAGTTGATGCATCCTGCGGAGCGTCGCCGGCTATTCCTGGTTTACGTTACGCCGAACGCCCGCACGATGGATTTGCACGCCGCCTTTCTGCACAACGCGAATTTGGTGGTGAATCCGGCCGATATCGCGAGGATGCCGGAAGCGCTGGAAATTTCGCTGCGGTATTACAATGAGTTGTATCGTGATTTGAATCGCGTTCTTGAGCTCGCGCCGATTTAGCTAACTGAGCGAGTAGCACGGCCGTCTCGTCCGTGAGCCACGCGCATAATGCGCGTGCCACAACCAAGTTTGATAAGCGAAGCACGCAGTAATGCGTGCTTTTGCATTTGTTTGAGGTACCGAGCTTCGGCGGGGTCGGACTTGGCCAGAAAGATTTTGGCGGCTAATTCTATTTCTTTCTCAGACCACTTCCTGACATCGACTGCGGTGGACAATGCGATGACGAGATCGTTGAAGAGTTTTTCTTGGCCTTCCACGCTACTCACGCCAAGATACTTTTCAGCGAATTGTGCGGCGAACTTGCGGAGCTTCTCAGGATCGCTCTGAAATTCTTTAGCCATACGCCGTTGTACTGCGAGCCCGATATTGCGCACTTCGAACTGATCCCATTCGCGTGATTCATTCCCCGGCATCTCGAACAACATATGACCCGACGCCAACTTGCGCAGCGTTCGCGCACTCGTGCGATGACCGGGATCGATCGCCATCTTTCTCTCTTCCGCTATTGTTAATTTCAATAACTCGGGTTTGACGGGACGAAAACCGAGCTTTCGATAAAACCAGAAGGCGCCTGACTCGATCCCTTCTTCATTTTCATGTCCCACCTGATATGGATCGATTGAAAAGACCGTGACCCCCAGCAGTTGCCGCATGAGCCGCAGGATGCGCGCGTACAGCCACGCAGTCTCGCCTTCGCGAAACGTATAATAGAGGTTGAAACCACTTTCCATTCGTTCGAAAAGCGAAAGCCCTTCAAAGTAAGCGACCGGCACACCGTTCTTGAAAATGATGGCGGCATGGTAAGCCCGCAAAGGCAGGCGATGGTCGGGAGGAACCCCGACAACAAAAGCTTCAGTGCCGCGGCCTAAGTCCGCCTTCACAACGCATGAAGAGTCTCCATACGTAAACCCATGCAATTCGCGATATCGCACCGCGGAAGTTTCGCGTGCGCGGTCGAGCGCCTTCTCGCCTTCCGGGCGTGCTAATTTTTTTACAGGAATAGCCGGAGAGTTGAGTTCGTCGACCAGCGAGATATCGCGCCTTTTGATCAACGGCGCGTCGTGAAAAAACGCCTTGCTTGACGGCAGCCTCATGCCTGTACGCGAAGAACGCCAGCCAAACCGCCAGGCCACGTGCAGCTTTAGCGAGTCGTAGAGTTCTGCCTTTTGTCGATTGGTCAACTGCAGAGATTCAAATCGCTCGATAATCCAGGCCACTTCATTGCGGCGGCCGCGTGCGGAGTCCAGCCATTGACGATACGGTACGTGCGCTTCGACCATCGCATCTTCTTCGAGCAGCGGCACGAACCGCCGCATCGTCGCGCCGAACTGATCTTCACTGTCGAACCAGTCCCAATCGATTGAAACCTCTTTCGGAAATTTCGCCACGAACCAGCGAACCAGCGCGTAACTGAAGTTACTGGTCACAGTCGTGCCGGCAATCCCGGAAGCCTCGGGAGCGTCGAGCGGCGAGAGATCAACTTCGGAATCCTCAAGTCGGGCGATCTCTTTGGCAATTTGCGTCAGTTGCTTATCGGTCTTCGCGAGTTCGTTTCGATTTCGCGGATACGCACGGTGAAACAGTAGTCGTTCGTGTTGTTCGATGAGCGACTGAGGATCAATTGATTGTATCGATGGGCGGGGCATGCCGGTCGTGAGTTGCCCTCGCTCACGCTCGGGCTTCTGACACTCTTATAGATGCTTGCGCATAAACGTGGCGATCTTCCAAGCATCGATTGCTTTCCAGGGAAGTTCGGCCGTGGTGTAGTGACCGCATGGCAGCCAGACAACGTCGAGATCGATTCCCAGGCTTCGCACTTCATCGATCACGGCGCGTGAAAGATCCACTGGAAAGGTTAAATCGTATTTCGCTGCAATGAAACGCATCGGTCGTGGCTCCATATTCAGCAGCCGCGGAATGAACGGAACCGGACTAATGGGAAGCCAAAATTCGCGCAGCTCTTCGAGGGTTAGCACCGGTTCAATTCCTTGCCGCACATGCTGTGTCGAGATGCCTTGCCAAACGACATCAGCGAAGTAACCCGACACGTGATTGAACACGCCCACGTTGATTTCAGGTTCGTGTGCGAACGTGAGAAAAGCAGTGCACGAACCGATGCTCGTTCCCAATACTCCAACTCGTGCGAACCCTTGTTGCTTCAGCCAGCGCACGGCCGCGCGCGCGTCGAGCACCGCTTGCCGCATCGATTGAATCGTGCGGCCGATGTTTGAGCTCACCAGATATTCGGCGCGCTCAAGCTCCGGCGGCCGTCGCTCTTCGTGATACGGAAGCGTCAAGCGCAAAGCGGTCATCCCCAGTCCATTAAAAATACGACAGGCTTCAACGTGACTGTCCGGCTGCGCGTTCCATTGCGGTAACACGAGCACGGCGGCGCGTGGCTTGTTCTTTCGTTCACGCTGCGGCCGAAACAGTCGCGCTCGCGCGACATTGTTTTCCGGCGAAGGCGTGTGAATCGCACTCGTCCAGGTGAGAATGCAATCGTTCAGCGCAAAGTCGGAAATCTCTGGCAGTTCGTAGAAGTTTTCGCTTGCGGCCATCGCTCGCGCTGAATGCTGCGACAGCACAACGCGCGGATCGTCTCCGTTCACATGGTCGACAACGTGTTCCAACCCCCACGCAAAGGGCCGCACAATGCGATTGTCATCGCGCTTTGTGTGCGCCACTTCGCGCGCCCGCATCCATTTTCCGAACAAATCAGACATGCTTTAAATCAGTCCAAACCTTGCACAATCGAGTCAGTCATCCTAAAGTTCACCCCAAGCAAAATCAAGTAACCCCCGTTTCCCTAATTCCGAGCATTTGCTGCGCGGGCACGATCGTATTGACGCAGCGAGGGCGTGCATTTGTTTACGAAGACCAACATGTCGCACAAAAATTATTTGACCGTAGTGTTTGCGATCGTTCTCGTGGCGTTGACGGTGCTGAACGCTTGTTTGCCGAAGAGTCCAACTGAATCCGGTGGCGCGGTCAACATCACTCTCTACGGCTATTCCATCATGAAAGAATCGCTGGAGAAGGACATCTATCCGGCGTTCTCGGCGAAATGGAAAAAAGAGCATGGCGTGGACGTGCATTTCACTTCATCGTTCGCCGGCTCGGAAACTGTGACCAATCAGATTCTGTCAGGCGTGAAAGCACAGGTGGCGATTCTATCAATTGAGCGCGACGTGCAGCGGTTGAAGGAGGGTGGCGCGGTGACTGCCGACTGGCATTTGTTGCCCCAGAAAGGAATTGTCAACAAAACACCGTTCGTGATCATAGTGCGCAAAGGAAACCCACAAGGTATTCATGACTTCGTCGATCTCGGCAAGCCTGGCATCAAAGTCGTTCATCCCGATCCGGTTACTTCCGGAGGCGGCAACTGGTCGATTCTCGCGCTGTACGGTTCGGAGCTCGTCAAATCGGAAAAGCAAACGGGCGAGGCTGACAAAGTACGGGCCCTGCAAACGCTTCAGGCAATCTGGCGCAACGTCTTTACCACGCCAGCTTCCGCTCGCGAGGCCCGCACAACTTTCGAACTAGGTAACGGCGATGCCCTGGTGACCTACGAAGTCGATGCACTGTTGATGAAAGCGGCGAACGCTCAAGTTGAAATCGTGATCCCTGAAGCGACTATCCTGGGCGAACATCTGGCTGTGCCGATTGACCGCAATATCACGCCCGCGGATCGCCCCGTCGTCGATGGTTTTCTCCAGTATCTTTGGAGCGATGAAGCACAGCGCGCCTTTGTAAAGAATCATTTCCGCTCCAGCGTGAACAAGGCCTTCGATCGAGAAAACAAGGAACTTGCAACCATCAAGTATCCATTTACAGTTGACTATTTTGGCGGTTGGGACAGAGCTTATCGTGAAGTAGTTCAAGGCGTTTTCGAGGCTGAAGTGCGAAAGAGAAAGTAGTCAGTAACGAATGCCTGGAAGAATCACAGCAATTCGGCACGTGCGCGGTTTTGACGTGGCGCGGCCAGTGAGCATCAGCGTCATGCTCGGCATTATGCTGCCGCTGGTCCTCTTGCCGCTGCTCTCGATCTTTATCTACGGAACGCGACACGGGCTCGGCGTGTTTTGGTCATCGCTCACCGCGCCGGAGGCAATCTTTGCGCTGAAGCTTTCAGTGGCTACCAGTTTCTGGGCGACCGTCTTCAATGTCATCTTCGGTATCTTCGCGGCTTACGTTCTTTCGCGCTACGACTTTTGGGGGCGCAATGCAGTAATCGTCACGATCTCTTTGCCGACCGCGATTCCGACCGCGGTCGCCGGCTTTGCTCTACTTTTGCTTTGGGGACCGTACGGAACGCTCGGACGTCTGCTGAATCCGCAGGGCGTACAAGTGATGTTCACACCCTACGCGATCATTCTCGCGAATATCTTCGTCACGTTCCCGCTCGCGTTCGGAGTCATCAAGCCTGTCTTTGACACGATGAGCCGGTCGCTCGAAGAAGCTTCAGCGACGATCGGCGCGACGCGGTGGCAGACATTTTGGCACGTGACACTGCCCAGTTTGCGCGGCGCGATTGTGTCGGGCGCACTGCTGACTTTCGCGAGGGCGGTCGGCGAGTTTGGCTCGACGATTCTGGTTTCCGGCAATCTCGCTTTGCGCACACAGACGGCGCCGCTGTACATTTTCGCCAAGTTCAATGAAGGACAGATCGAGGCGGCCAACGCAATCGCGATCGTCCTCGCGCTCTTGTCGTTTGTGATTTTCAGCGTGCTGTTCTTTGCGCGAGATTGGCTGGAGTTCGAGGCGCAGGAAGCATGAAACCGGAGATGAAATTGGTTCCCGACGATCCACACATCTCGTGGGCGCCTGAACGCGCGAAAAAAACCGGCGTAGCGGCCAGCGTGGGCGGCGTCAGCAAGCGCTTCAAGAAAGTCCCGGTGCTTGATAACGTCAGCTTTGATGTGGCCGAAGGTGAATCACTGGTACTCCTCGGCGCGTCCGGCAGCGGGAAGACGACTATTCTCCGCATCATCGCGGGACTTGAACAGCCCGACACCGGCCGTGTGATTCTGCACGGGAAGGACGTGACGGACTTGCCGGCACGCGAACGTGGCGTCGGCGTAATCTTTCAATCGTACGCATTGTTCCCGCGAATGACGGTTGAAAAGAACATCGCCTACGGTTTGAAGATTCGTCATCGACCGCGCAAGGAACGGCGTGAAACGGTTGATCGGCTGATCGAGTTAGTGCAGCTTGAAAAGCATCGCAAGAAATATCCTTGGCAACTGTCAGGCGGGCAGCAACAACGCGTGGCCATCGCGCGCACGCTCGCGTACAAGCCGCAGGTGCTTTTGTTCGATGAGCCGTTCGGCGCACTCGACGCGCAGACGCGCGTGCATCTGCGTCGCGAAATCCGCGCGCTGCTGAAACAGGTCAAGGTGCCCTCGGTTTTCATCACGCACGATCAGGAAGAGGCGCTGGAGTTAGGCGACCGCATCGCGGTTCTGAACGAGGGGCATCTCGAACAAGTGGGCACGCCCGATGAGGTCTACAATCATCCAGCGACGGAATATGTGGCAACCTTTCTCGGCGCGGCGAACTTGTTGCTGGGCGTGGTGACGCGCGGCAGTGTGGAGATCGGCACGGCGCGACTGCCGGCGGAAAAAGAGACCAGGCGATTCCGTGATGGACAGTCCGTGAAGCTGGTCTTCCGACCGGAAGATGTGTCCCTAAGTCCGGACGCAAAACTTCCAGATAATTGCCGCCGTCTCGCGAACGGAGTAATCGAGGAAGTCAGTTTCGTCGGATCTTACGAACGTTTGAATATCCGTCTGGATCTGGCGCATCGGCCGCAGACAGGAGAACTTGTCGCGCCGCTTTATCAAGTCACCATTAATACGCCGGAGAGAATGATCGGAGTTCCGATCATGGCGACTCGCCCCAAACCGGAAGCGAACGCCACCCGCTACAAAACTGGCGATCGCGTCGCCGTCGGTCTCACATCCTTTAGTCTGTTGCCGAATTACACGCTGGCGAGACAAAGATAACCACGCTTCAGCGTCGTTCGCGCCAGCGGCGAATCATCTGCGGCCCCATAAGCAGAGTTTGAAGGATTGAGCCCGACGCGAACCGGCGTGCAAGTCCGCGGAAGAGTTTGCCGGCACCGGGCGTGTAATTGAACCACCAAACATCGGGGATAAAGGCAAAACGATTTACGTGGATGTGTTGTTGATTTACTAGCTCGAGCAATCCCGAGCGGCCGTGGGTACGGCCGTAGCCGCTCTGCTTTATGCCACCCCAGGGTGTTTGCGCTACGGCGTGAATATAAAGCACTTCATTGATCATTACGGTGCCGGCATCAATCCGTTCCGCGATTTGCTTACCGCGCGCCAAATCGTTTGTCCACACGCTCGCGGTCAATCCATAAACGCTGTCGTTCGCGAGGCGCACAGCTTCATCGTCCGTCTTGAAAGTCATGATTGGCAGCACTGGACCAAACGTCTCTTCGCGCATTACAGCCATTTCATGAGTGACGTTAGTCAGAACCGTGGGCGGAAAGAATGGTCCGGCGGCGTCGGAAGTTCTTTCGCCGCCGGTCAACGCGACCGCGCCGTGCGAGGTGGCTTCGTAAACGTGCCGCTCGACTATGCGTAATTGCTGCTCGCTGCTCATCGGCCCGAGGTCGCCTTGCTTGTCACCGCTCTGTTGTAATCGTCTGGTTTCGGCGACTACAGCTTCAGTGACGACCTGGACGATGCGCTCGTGGACATAGCAGCGGTCCAATGCGGCGCACGACTGCCCGCAGTTTGCGAATGCGCCCCACACGGCGCCGCGCGCGGCGTTCTCGATGTTCGCATCTTCCAAAACGATCATTGGGTCTTTGCCGCCGAGCTCCAGCACGACCGGAATTAAGTATTTGGCGGCGGCTTCCGCGACGCGACGGCCCGTTGCGACGCTGCCGGTGAACATGATCTTGTTGACGCCGGAGGCAATGAGTGCGGCGCCGGTCGAGCCGTCGCCGGTAACGACTTGCAAGAGTCCGTCAGGCAGGCCTGCCCGATCGAGGACGTCTTTGATTTTCAACGCGGTGAGCGGCGTGAGTTCGCTTGGTTTCAGCACGAGGGCGTTGCCGGCCATCAGTGCCATGACAACTTCAGCGAGTGGCGTGGCCCACGGAAAATTCCATGGGGAGATGACTCCAACCACGCCGACGGGCTTGTAAACAAGATATGACGTGCGGCCGAGCCAGCCATAAAGGCCGATGTTGATGCGCTCGCGCTGCAGCATCGTCTCTGTCTGGCGCGCGAAGTGCTGCATCAAGTCGAGTCCGGGCGCCATCTCCATCGCGATTGCTTCCGCGACGGGCTTGCCGGTCTCGCGCGAAATCAACAAAGCAATCTCATCCAGCTCGTTCAGAATAATTTTTCGCGCGCGCAAGATGATTCGTTTGCGCGCGCGAATTGACGTTGGCGCCCAAGCCGCTTGTGCGGCGCGCGCGCGATCAACTGCGCGAGCGACGTCTTCCGGCAATGTCAACGGTACGCGGCCGATTTCTTCACCGGTTGCGGGATCACGCGAAATGATTTCGGGAGCTTCAGCTTTGGCTGGGATGGTCTGCACCATGGCTGCCAATTATCGCTTAGATGCCAAGCCAAAAGGAAGAGATCAAGACACTGGTATACGGCCAGTACCATCTGCGTCTGAGCAGACGGGACCAATATCAAACGTGGGTTGCATCTCGGACCCATTCGCTAACGCGAATGGTACTGACTCATCGCGCTAGTGGTAAGGGGTTGTCACACTCGGCTACAATGCCGCTTCAATTTTTCCACAGAACTGAGGAACACCAATGATTAAACCGCAACTCAAGGAATTCATGCGTCGTATCGAAAAAGACTCCGTCGCCATCATTCCGGCCGCGCGCGAAGCTGTGCGCTCGCATGATACGAACTATCGTTATCGGCAGAATTCGGACTTCTTTTATCTAACTGGATTCGAAGAGCCGGAAGCGATTGCAGTAATCGCGCCTTCGCGCGACAAGAAGTTCACGCTCTTTGTGCGGCCGCGCGACCTTGATCAGGAGATTTGGTACGGCTATCGCGCCGGCGTTGAAGGCGCTCAGCGCGATTACAGCGCCGACGAAGCGTTTACCATCGATCAGTTCGACGAGAAACTCACTGAGATCCTCGACGGGCCACGCGTGCTCTATTACGCATTTGGTCATACGGATTCCGGCATCGATCAGAAGATCATTCAGCAGCTCACCATGATGCGCGAAAGCAATCGCAAACCGTTTGAACCGCCGACAACCATCATCGACCCGAGCACCATTCTCCACGAGATGCGCGTGCTGAAATCTCCTGAGGAGATCGAGATCATGCAGCGCGCCGCCGACATCGCTGCGGAAGCGCACGTCGAAGTAATGAAATCCGTGCGCCCCGGCATGATGGAATTTGAAGTCGAAGCGATGGTGGAAGCTTACTTTCGCAAGGCGGGCGCTTCGGGATCGTCGTACACATCGATTGTGGGCGCCGGCGGAAATGCCACGATTCTTCATTACATCGATAACAAAGATGAGCTGAAGGATGGTGACTTACTGTTGCTCGACGCCGGCGCGGAATACAAGGGCTACGCTTCTGACATCACGCGCACTTTTCCGATTAACGGCAAGTTCACGGATGCGCAACGCGAGATTTACGATCTCGTGCTGAAAACGCAGAAGTCCTGCGTCGATATGGTGCGTCCCGGCGTCCGCCTGGAAGATCTCAAAACGCATTCGATCGAGCTGCTGACCGAAGGCATGGTCGAGCTTGGACTGCTGAAAGGCGAACCGAAGAAATTGATCGAAGGGAAGAAGTACATGCAGTTCTACATGCACAATCTGGGTCACTATCTCGGCATAGACGTGCACGACGCCGGCAAGTATTACTTCAAAGGCCAGTCTCGTCCCGCGGAGGTTGGCATGGTGATGACCATCGAACCAGGTCTCTACATTTCGCCGGACACCAGCCGCATTCCCGAAGGCTTCAACAAAGACATTCCTAAAAAATATCTCGGCATCGGCGTCCGCATCGAAGATGACGTGCTGGTTACTGAAAACGGCGCGCGCGTCCTGACGCATAAAGTGCCGAAAGAGCGGGAAGAGATTGAAGCGCTGATGGCGAAGTGATCGCCGTTAAATGAATTCCGGCGTTTTTAGTTCTGAGATCACGCCGTGTTTGTGGGCTAACTCGAAATAACGGGTTAGCCCATTCTGCATCTGCTCATCAACGTCGAAAACGATGTTCCGCGTCAGGTAGTTCTTGATTTCGTCTTCGGGCAAATCAATGCGCGTTTTATAGCCGGCTGCGATTCGACTGAGATTCGCCAGAGCTTCATCTCGCGCAGCCGCAAAGTTGATTGAACGAATTGTTTCGATCGCGTTTTTTCGCGCCATCCACATCGCGAACACGAATCCGCACCCCGTGAATTCGTGCCAGAGTGTCGCAAGATCAAATACTCGAAATTGATCGCGGGGAATTGTCATCGCGGGATCGCCGATGATGAGCGCGGTGTCCGCGTCTTGCATCATCAACTGAAGATTCGGCGCGGCGGTGTTCCATTCCGGCTCAAATCCCAGAAACTCGCGAAATAAGATCTTCAGCAGAGCCACCGAAGTGCGCGATGATTCATCGAGTGCCACTCGCTCGACTTTCTTTAAATTGTTCTTGCGCGTTACCAGGACGACACTGCGAACGGCCGTCTTCGACCCAACACACACGTCGGGGACAATTACAATGTCCGGAATCCGTTGATATTCAATAACGGGCACGAGGGCGGCCTCGACCTCGCCAGTTGCCAGCATCGACGCGCAACGCGCGGGTGCAGTGTCGGTGAACAATTCGACGGCGCCGCGTTGCGAGCCATGCGTAAAACTCCAAATCAACGGCGCAGTGTTGAGGTAGCTTGATGCCGCAATGCGCGGCAATTCCCCGGAATCTTTCTTCATCACGATTTGTCGCGTTAGAGTAACGGCTTTAGTCAGGCTTTTGTAGTTGCCAAGTGCCCCACTGAAGTTGGTACTCTAACGCTGCTTTGCTGACTGCCTCTTTATGGCTATCATTTCGCACTGTCAAATCGAATGTCCATTTACGACATCACAGTTCCGATTCGTACCGGGATGCCGATCTATGAAGGCGATCCAACATTGAGCATCGAGCCCTGGTCAGCGCTGGCCAAGGGTGACTCTGCCAACGTTTCTTTTCTACATCTCGGAGCGCACACGGGGTCGCATGTAGACGCGCCGGCACATTTTATCGAAGGCGCAGCCAGAATTGATTCACTGCCGCTCGACGTGCTGATCGGACCTGCGCGTGTGATTCGCGTGCCTGACGATCGGATGGAGGTTGATCCTGAATTTTTGAAGGAATGCGATTTGACCAATGTCACACGCGTGCTGTTCCACACACGCAATTCGGCATTTTGGAACGAAGGTTTTCGGAAGGACTTCACACACGTGCTGCCCGAAGCGGCTGAACTACTCGTTGAGTGTGGCGTGAAGCTTGTGGGTAACGATTATCTTTCGGTCGAAAAGTTTCACTCCGGACATCACCGTACGCATCTGACGTTATTGCGCAACGGTGTTGTGATTGTCGAAGGTTTGAATCTCACCGGTGTCCCAGCAGGCGACTACGAACTCATCTGTTTGCCGATCAAGATCGCTGATGGCGCCGGAGATGGCGCGCCGGCGCGGGTAGTTTTACGAACTTTGAGTGTTTAGGGGCGGGCTACCACCCGAGTCGGGCAGTAGCCTGACTCTAAGCGATGAAAAAATCGACACCCGATCCAAAATATCGCGAACGCGTCTACAGGATCGTTCGGCGGATCCCGCGCGGTCGGGTCATGACGTATGGCCAGATCGCGTACATGCTCGGAGAAGGATACACACCACGCACGATTGGTTTCGTGATGCATGGCGCTGATGATCGGACACCGTGGCATCGCGTCATCAACTCACAAGGTCGCTGCTCGACGATGGGAATCGTCTTACCACCGGACAAGCAACAACGAATGTTGGAGAGTGAAGGCGTGAAATTCGACAAGAGCGGCTGTTGCGATCTCGAAACATTGCGTTGGAAACCGCGAAGACCTTCAGCCAAAGGAGCAAAGCGATGAACATTGACCCCATGGCACAGCGAACGCCTTACCAAGTCAGTCCCCGACCGTATTCAGTTTCGCACCAGATGGCGACCACAGCATTTGACCTGCCGAACTTTCGTGTCACGCAAACGCTGGGAGTCGTGCGCGGCATCGTCGTGCGGTCGCGAAATGTGATTGCGACTCTGGGCGCAGCGTTTCAACAAGTCGTCGGTGGCAACATCACGATCTGGACAAAGATGTGCGAGGAGACAAGGCGCGACGCCTTCGACATCATGATTCAACACGCTTCTGAAATTGGAGCGAACGCGATCTTTGGGGTCCGCTATGACACGACGGAGATCGCCACAGGCGTGACGGAAGTTCTCTGCTATGGCACCGCCGTGATCGTTGAACCTATTGACGCAGGTTATCGGGGATGACGATGGAATCCGAAGACCTTCGTCTGGCACAGGTTCGGGCCGCTTTCGGCCGAGTCGCCTACGCAAAGTTTCTCGGGCTCGAAATGTGCGAAACGGACGGCGACCAGACGGCGATCTGTCTTGATGTTCGGGACGAAATAAAGCAGAACCACGGCGTGGTTCACGGTGGCGCGATTGCGTCCTTGATTGACACTGCATCGGCATTTGCAATCCTTGCTGTACTACAGGAAAACGAGAAGGTTACGACGACTGATTTGACCATCCACTACCTCCGTTCCGTCACCTCAGGACGCATGGTTGCGCATGCCAAAATAGTACGCGCGGGAAGGCGCCGATTTGTCGTTTCCGTGGAAGTCCAGAACAACGGACGCCTGGCTGCAAGCGCAATTACCGGTTATGTGAAGATCAGCTGAAACCGCGCAAACCGGCCAAAATCCGCCAAATAGTCGTGGACAACGATGTTTTGAAAATGCCAAAATGACTTGGCACGCTCTCCCTTCCGAAGCGTCGCCGTTATCTCGCCACCCGTTCAAGATGTATTCCCTTTTCAACGCCCTCTTGGCACAGCACGCCCGACAATTGACGCCGGTGCGTTGCGCTCACTCTACGATTGCGCAGCTCCATCGTTACTTCGAGGAGGTGGTACTGGAGAACAACTTAAGCGCGCTCGTCATAGAGGGGCTGCCCGCTGCCGGGAAACGATCGGCACGCGAACTCGCGCGCATTCGGGATTTGGCTGGTGGCGGTCGCCGGACATTTTTCTTTGTCGCGCAGGAAGACGAATTTCCGGAACGCTTTGACACGAGCTTGACGGAGAGTGTTACGCCGGTGGTGCTGCAACATCCGGCAACCGGTCATGCGAACGAGCACTTTGTGGTCATCGCGGATGCGCGCTTTTCAGCGGTACTGGCGACCGTCCGCAACACTGTCGAAGAGACAGGCGAAGACGAAGTTGTTTGGACTTTCGAACCTGACGTTGTTTACTCCGCCCTCGAATATCTCCAGGCTCGAGTTCGTGCGGAACATCCATATTATGCGTCCGTTTTTGGCAACGCAGTTCGCGCGTCGATGCCCAAGGCAACGTCGCTGCAACTTACACTGAGCGTAACGACGAAGCTCGCACATCTGTTGCAGGAACAAGCGGGCCGCGAAATTGCGGTTAATCGGATCGCGACCGCGATTCGGGAATCGCTCGAACTCGGAGACATCTTACAGAAGACAGTGACGGAAGTTGGAGCTGCTTTGAATGTTGGCGGTTGTGCTTTGCGCGTTGAAGGTCGCACGAAAGCGGAGCCGCTGAACTACTCGTATTTCGCCACCGCTGCGCAAGAGGCAAAGTTGCGGAGCAGAGATGTGAGCAACGAACTCGATCAGATCAGCTCGCAGTTGAGCAAAACCCGCACGGTGTTTACACGAGACGGCTCAGATAATGTTGAGATAGCGCAGACGCAGTTTCCGTTGGCGGTGATCCCGCTGATTTTTCAGGATCGGTTCATCGGTGCGCTCGAGGTTGTCGATGACAATCCCAGCCGAACGTGGCAGGACAATGAAATTCTTTTGTTGCGCACAGTGGCAAACCAGGTAGCGGTGGCGATTAACCACGCCGATCTTTTTGCGCAAATGCAACAGCAGGCGCTGACGGATGCGCTGACTGGCTGTTACAACCGTCGATCATTTGAAATGCAGCTCGACCGCGAGTTGCAATTGGCAACGCGACTCGGTCAACCTCTGGCGTTGTTAATGCTTGATTTGGATCGTTTCAAACAGCTAAACGACACAGTTGGTCATGATGCGGGAGACAATGCCTTGCGTTTGCTGACCGAATGTTTCCGCCAGGAATTGCGCGCCGTCGATACCGCGGCTCGGTTTGGCGGTGATGAGTTCGCTTTGATTCTGCCAGGAGCAGACCCGGAGGGGGCGTGCATTGTTGCTGAACGCGTGCGCAGCAAGATTGAACTAATTCTGATTCCTGGTTTTGGACCGCTTTCCGCGTCGCTGGGAATTGCAACGTATCCCCTGCACGGCGATGCGCGCACTGAACTGGTGCAGCATGCTGACTCAGCGCTCTACAGCGCGAAGCGCGCCGGCCGCAACCGCGTGGTTCTTTTTCAGCGGCGCACCGAAATCTCAACCGCTCCCGTTTCGGTCAACAATATTCTTGCGGATACGACAGACGAGGTTGACGCCCTAGGTGGCGCGTCTTTGCCAGCCTAATCGTTCTCACTTAGAATTTCAGTTCAAAGCAAAAGCCATCGAACGCCTGACGGCTCGCTGAGAAACCAGCCGTCAGGCTTCATTTGTGCTGGTCAGCTTTGGACTGTTTATGGACGATCTGCGGAAGCTCGCCACATTTTTTCGGCCCTACAAGACACAGCTTGTCATAGGGATCGTCTGCATCGTCGCCGGCGTATTGTTCAACGTAACGATTCCACAAATCGTCGGCCATGCCATCGACGCTAACTGGCAGCAGGTTACCTGGTCAAAGCTGACGGTCGCGGCCCTGAAAGTCCTGGGCGCAAGCGTGATGAGCGGGGTGTTTCTGTTCCTCCAACGCCGGCTAATCATCGGGGTGTCGCGTCACATTGAATTCGACCTGCGCAATTATTTTTATGCGCATCTGGTCGATCAGCCGCTTTCATTTTTTCACGAACACCGCACGGGCGATTTGATGGCGCGCGCCACGAACGATCTCGCGGCGGTCAGACAACTTTGCGGGCCACTCATCATGTACAGCCTGCAAACTGTGTTCGTCGTGCTGCTGATTCTGCCGATTATGTTCGCGATGAATTGGAAGCTAACGCTGCTATTGTTCGTGCCGATGCCTCTGGTCTCACTGACTGTTAAGATTTTTGGGCAGCAAGTCCACACACGTTTTCAACAAATCCAGGACTTCTTTGCACAAATTACGGCGCGCGCGCAGGAGAACATTACCGGCGTGCGCGTGGTGCGCGCCTACGCGCAGGAAAACGCAGAGATTCAGGCATTCAACGATTTGAATTGGGAGTATGCGGAGAAGAATCTCGCACTCGTGAAAATTGATGCGGTCATGCGGCCGCTGCTGATGTTTCTAATCGGTCTCGGCTTTGTGCTGATTATTTGGGCGGGCGTGCCGCTAGCCGTGCGCGGCGAGATTACCCGCGGCGAGTTTGTGCAGTTCAACATGTATCTGTTCCGCCTGATTTGGCCGCTGATCGCGATTGGCTATGTCGTGAATCTTTATCAACGCGGCACCGCAAGTTGGAAACGCATGCAGGCAATCGCGCGGCTAACACCAGCGATTGCTGATATTCCTGACGTGCGAGATCGGGCGCCCATCAAAGGTCGCATTGAATTTCGGAACCTGACATTTCGCTACCATCCCCATTCGCCCGACGTTCTAAGCGACATCAGTCTGACAATTGAAGAAGGTCAGACGGTCGCGTTTGTTGGTCGCACGGGGAGCGGCAAATCAACACTCGTGAATTTAGTTCCGCGGGTTCTCGAAGCGCCGGAAGACACTGTGCTCATTGATGGCGTTTCGGTGCGCGACTATCCGCTGAAACAGATCCGCGCCGCGATCGGCTATGTGCCGCAAGAGACTTTTTTGTTCAGTGATTCGCTGGCGAAGAACATCGCGTTTGGTCGCGACGAGGCTGAGCCGGCGCAGATTGAAATGGCCGCGGAAGCGGCCGGCTTGAGCACTGACGTCCAGGATTTTCCCGAAAGGTTCGAAACGCTGGTCGGCGAGCGCGGTATCACTTTGTCGGGCGGACAGAAACAACGCACTGCGATCGCGCGAGCGATTTTGCGCGAACCGCGCATCCTGATCCTCGACGATGCATTGTCATCAGTCGACACGTACACCGAAGAAAAAATTCTCAAGCAGTTGCGCGGCATCACGCGTGAGCGGACGAGCCTGATTGTTTCTCACCGCATTTCGACCGTGCGTGACGCTGATTTGATCTGCGTGCTCGATGAAGGACGCATCATCGAGCGCGGTACGCATGACGAGTTGTTGGCGCTCGGCGGCGAATACGCTGACCTTTACGAGCGACAGTTGCTCGAAGAAGAATTGGAACAGGCGAGTTAGGAGGCGCGCGGAAATGATGAATCCCCAGGAACTGGAAGCAAAGGTTGACGCGCGTTATCAGGTGTTCCTGATTCTGTGGTTTGCGTTGCTCGTCAGTGTGGTGCTGTTTTTCGTGCTTGCGCTGCTCGCGGCCGGGAAAGGTGTGCCGAATCCGGTAATGAGTTACGCCTTACTCGCGGTGGGTTTTTCGATTGTCATCACGTCGTTTGGGCTGAAACAGCAGTTGGTGCGGAAGGCGATCGATAAAAGAGACGTTGCAGCCTTGCAAAGCGCTCACATCATTGCGCTGGCGCTGTGCGAATCAGCGGCGCTTTTCGGCGTGCTAGATCGTTTCTTGATCGCGTCACAGACAAGTTGGTTTTTATTCGCGATCGCAGCGCTCGCGATATTGTTGCACTTTCCAAAGAAGGACAACATCCGAGCGGTGTCATACAAGTAATCTGGAATTCGAATGTCTACTGCGGTTCAAAAATTTCACGAAGAAGAGGCCATCGGCAAGACGTACGATTGGCAAGTCGCCCAACGTTTGCTGCGCTATTTGACGCCCTATGTGCGGCTTTTGATTCCGGCGCTGGTGCTGACGCTGATTCTGAATCTGCTCGGCGTGATGCAGCCGAAGTTCACTCAGTACGCGATTGACTGGTTCATTCTGCCCAAGACGACCAAGGGCTTGAATCTGTTCGTGCTGGCTTTCTTTGGTGTGCAGGCCTTTCGGTTTGCCGCCTCGTATTTTCAATCAGTGCTGCTGAACAGTGTGGGCCAGTATGTGATGTTCGATCTGCGGAAGGAGATTTACGACAAACTGCAACACCAGGAAGTGGCCTATTTCGATCGCAATCCGGTGGGCCGCATCATGACGCGCTTGACAGCTGATGTTGATGCGCTCAACGAGTTGTTTACTTCAGGGGTCACCGACTTGCTGGGTGATCTGGTGATGATTGGCGCGATCATCGCCGTGATGGTTTACATGGATGTGCGCCTAACGCTGATTACGCTCCTGACTGTGCCGATGCTGTTTTTTGCCACGGCTTGGTTTCGGAAAGGTGCGCGCCGCGGCTTTGACATGGTGCGCACGCGCATCGCCCGCATCTTTGCGTTTCTTCAGGAACACATCTCGGGCGCGCAAACTGTTCAGATTTTCAATGCGGAAGAAAAATCGGTGCGTCAATTCGCGAAGATCAATGATGCGCATCGCAAAGCGAACATCGACACGATCTTTTATTACGCGGTCTTCTTTCCGCTCGTCGACTTCATTGGCGCCGTTGGGATCGCCCTCATTATTTGGTACGGCGGCTATCGCGTAATGCAGAGCGCTTTGTCGTTGGGAGCGCTGGTCGCCTTCATTCAGTACTCCGGCTTTTTGTTTCAACCGATCCGCGACATCTCAGACAAATACAACGTGCTGCAAGGCGCCGTCGTTGCCTCGCATCGCATTTTCAAAGCCCTCGATCTGCCGATTCTGATCACGTCGCCGGTGAAACCGCTGAAAACCGGCCGCGCCGCAGGACGGGTTCAATTTGAAAACGTCTGGTTCGCTTACAAAGACGAAGACTGGGTACTACGAGACGTTTCATTCACCGTCGAGCCCGGGCAATCCGTGGCGCTGGTCGGTCACACGGGCTCAGGCAAAACCACGATCACGAACCTTTTGATGAGGTTCTATGATGTGCAAAAAGGCCGCGTGCTGCTCGACGGTGTGGACGTGCGTGAATGGGACTTGCAGTCGCTCCGCGAGAATTTTGCGGTCGTTTTGCAGGACGTCTTTCTTTTCACGGGCACAATCGAAAGTAACGTTCGACTCGGGCGAGAGGACATTTCGGATGAACGAGTACGCTGGGCGGCAACGGAAGTGCGCGCCGACAACTTCATTGTCCGTCTCCCGCATGAATATCAATCGGAGGTGCGCGAGCGCGGCGCCGGTCTGTCGGTTGGTCAGAAACAATTGATCAGTTTTGCGCGCGCATTGGCGTTTGATCCGGCGTTGTTGATTTTAGATGAAGCGACCAGCTCAATCGATACGGAGACCGAGCAACTGATTCAGCAGGCGATCGCGCGCGTGATGAGCAATCGCACTTCTGTGATCGTAGCGCATCGCCTTTCGACAATTCAGCGGGCTGACAACATTATCGTGCTGCACCATGGCGAGATTCGCGAGCAGGGCGCGCATCAGAATTTGCTCGCGCTGCGCGGTTTGTATTGGCGACTTTACAAGTTGCAGTATTCCGATCCAACGCGTGCGGCTGCAGAAGCGGAACCAGAGGAAGAAGAACAGTTTGTTTATCGCGGCCGAGGTCCGAGCTTTTCGTTTAGCGAAGGCATGACGTAAGAATCAGTACCCCTGCGGTTTCTCTTTGCTAGCTATCTGATGTTACGTTCCGATTCCATGTTTAAACCTCCCCCAAGTCAGGCCCGGCACATTGCAGGCGACATGGCTGTTTCGGATTTTGGAAATCGGGAATGGGATCGCGCAGACATAGTAAGGATCGATCGCTACTGGTCAGGCGAACATGCGCCTGAATCACGCCATACCGAAGCGCGCCTGCTTTGGTCGGACGAAGCGCTCTACGTTCGCTTCGTTTGTCATCAAGCAGAACCCCTGATTGTCAGCGACACGCCGCAAACTGAAAAGAAGACATTAGGGTTGTGGGATCGAGATGTCTGCGAGATTTTCATCGCGCCGGATCCACATATTGTCGAGAAGTATTTGGAATTAGAAGTCGCGCCGACAGGTGAGTGGCTTGATGTGGCAATCGATTTGACCTCAGGCACCCGCGAGTCCGACTGGAAGTTCAAATCTTACATGACGACAGCCGCGAAAATTGAAAAGGATCGCGTAACATTAGCGATGCGTGTTCCGTGGAACCATTGGATTCATCGGCCCGAGCAAGGCGAGCGCTGGCGCGTGAATTTGTTTCGGTGTGTAGGCAAAGATCCGAATCGCGGTTACCTCTCGTGGCAGCCTACACGCACGCCCGAACCCCTTTTTCACGTGCCGAAAGCGTTTGGTTGGCTAATCTTCAGATGAGCTTGTGGGTAGATGTCCGCGTAGGCCGTCCGTGATGAAACATTCCAGGCGCTTGCGATCCTGATCAGACACGTCAACAATTGTCGCACCAATCAAATAGTTACATCCCAGCTCTGCGTCGTCGAGCATCTCGTATCGTCTCGGTAACACCATCATGGCGATTGGTCCGTCTGGCAATTCAAGCATGACGTGTAACTCGCGCCCTTCCGCGGCGAGGTGGTAACCCGCAAGATGCACCTGTGGCAAGAGCATCCCCAAACCCTTGGTGCTGATGTCGCGCGTGTGGCCTTTCATCGTGCGACTAACCTGACTCGAGCCGTTCGAATTTGCTTTACGGAGAACTGAGATTGACAGCCCCAGCCTCACGCGAAGCCGCGGCGATTTCCGGCGATCTTTCAGATAAGTGCGAACCCGAGACACTACTGAACGGATCAGCTCTGGCATGGTTACCGAACCTTTCTGTCGGGACCGGGGGCAAAGCTTGTCAGCTGGTGGGAAGTGCGACAGGGGCGTGTCGACTCTTCACATTTTAGCCTCAGGATGACATTGCGGCAACAACCTATTTTCGTCGGTAGTGCCCTAATCTGGCTTCAGATTATCACCCTACCTGTTCGTCGCGGCCTGCTCTGTCGAACGGCACAGGAACTTGGATTTTCTGAACGTTTCCGAGCGCCGTCCAGCTCGCGCAACGCAGCACCGTTGGTGCTCGCCGCGTGCGTCGGGTTATATTCGATCTCAAAACTAGCAACTTTCGCCTTGACTGAATCAGAGAACGACTCGTGAGAAGAGCAAAGATTCTTGCCACGCTTGGCCCATCGACGCGAGAGCCCCGCGTGATCGAAGCCATGCTGGCGGCGGGCGTGGACGGTGTGCGCATCAATATGTCGCACGGGACGCCGGATGAAAAAGCGGCTGACATTTCGGCTGCGCGCGCGGCGGCGAAAAAAATGAAGCGACCCCTGGCCGTGCTGGTCGATCTATCAGGACCAAAAATTCGCACGCGGACTTTGAAGAATCATCAGCCGGTCACCCTGCAAACGAATCAACAGTTCATCATCACCACCCATCCGATTGAGGGCGACAACACTCAGGTCGCCACTAACTACGATGGTATGCCGCGCGATGTCCATGCCGGCGCTCGCATTCTACTTGACGATGGCGCGATCGAGTTACGTGTCGAGAACTTGACGGATTCTGACATCGTTACGCGCGTCATCAATGGCGGCGTTCTCGGCGAACGGAAGGGAATCAATCTGCCGGGCGTGACGCTGCAAATCCCTTCATTGACGAAAAAAGATCGAGACGACCTGAAATGGGCGGCCGGTCAGGGTGTCGATTATTTTGCGCTTTCGTTTGTGCGCAGCGCCACAGATTGCGAAGAAGCGAAGCAGTTGATCCAACAAGCCGGCAGCAAAGCGCCGCTCGTCGCAAAAATCGAAAAGGCCGAAGCGATCGATCATCTCGAAGAAATCATCGCCGCTGCCGACGGTATCATGGTGGCGCGTGGCGACTTGGGCGTTGAGACCAGTGTCGAGCTGGTCCCCGTCTATCAGAAGCGAATCATCGAACTCGCGAACGACGCCGGCAAGCTCGTGATCACCGCGACCCAGATGTTGCAATCGATGGTTGACCATCCGCGGCCGACACGCGCTGAAGCCACGGACGTTGCCAACGCCGTCTGGGACGGGTCGGATTGCGTGATGCTGTCGAACGAGACGGCGAGCGGCGAGTATCCCGTCGCTGCCGTCGCGACGATGGCGCGCATTATCGAAACTGCCGAGACGCGCGACCATGAACGACCGAGCATGATGAGCAAAATCATTGGGCGGCAAACAGGGCGTGTGAGCCGCGCATTGTGCGAGGCCGCTGCCTTTGCCGCCGACGAAATGAGCACACGCACCATTGCGGTGTTCACAGAATCGGGTTTGATGGCACGGCGGCTCTCGGCGCTGCGGCCGCGTCAACTAATTGTGGCAATGACTTCATCGCCCGCGGCCATCAACGAACTGAGTTTGATTTGGGGTGTCGATCCGGTGCTGACGGCGCAATCAAAAAGCGCGGAAGAGTTGTTGAAGATCGGCGAGAAGACTTTGATCGATGCTGGACTCGTCGCGCGGCGCGAGATGGTTGTGATTATTGCGGGCCGATTGTCAGGCTTGGGTTTATCGAGCTCAGTTTCGCTGTACCAGATTGGCGGTGAATTGGAAGAGTCGATTCACCTGTCCACAGTGTCGGATCGCGCGAAGCCGAAAAAATAGCGGCGCTACTGTGGTCTCAGAATCTGCACCATTCGCTCAGACTCTTTCTTCTTCTGTATCTCCTTGCGCACTTCAGCTTCGGACATCTGCGGGTCGCGCCAGTTATCGAGGATGCCGACCTGATGTACACATTGAATCGTGCAGGTGGGGGCGCACCATTTCTCGGTTTTGTATTCGCGCTTGAAGTCGTCCATCGTGTATTCCGCCAACGGAATACCGGGATAGCCGCGTTGCTGCGAACACCAATGGACCTTGCCGTCTTCGCAGATGTACAGATAACGCGACCCTGATCGACAACGCCATTCGTAAGGCTTGCCTTCGGCGATGCTGTCCTGAAACCAATTCAGCCGCGCGTGGTCTTTGTTTCCGAGCTTCTTTACTTGATGAAAGATATCTTTTTCTTTCTGCGTGAGCGGCTTAAGTGTCCCGTCTTCATCGTGAATCACGCCCACGGTCGTCGAGAAACCAAGCTCGACGGCGCGCTTTGCTACAGTCAGCGCATCTTCCGGATTCTTGATGCCACCGCCGATCACTGAATTGATGTTGATGTGAAAGTCTGCGTGCTCGGATAGATAACGTAGTTTCTTGTCCAACACGCGCAGGCTCTTGCGTGAAACCTCATCCGGTTCGACGTTGTCGATACTGATCTGCAGATACTCCAGACCGGCCGCGTTCAAACGCTTGATCCGGTCAGGTGTGAAGTAATAGCCGTTCGAGATCAATCCCGCGATCGCTCCCGTCGAGCGGATGTGGCGGATGATGTCATCAAGCTGCGGATGCATCATCGGCTCGCCCCCGGAAACTGTAATGACCGCGGTGCCGAGCTCGCCCAGTTTGTCGAGGCGGCCCTTCATCACGTCCAGCGGGACCGGCTTCGACGTTTGATCGTATTCGTTGCAATAACCGCAGGCCAGATTGCACCGGCGCATGGGAATGATGTGCGCCAGGACGACGTGATGCGGCGAGAGCAGGGCTTTCGAGATGAAAGCTGCCTCGCGCATTTTTAGTTTGAGAAAAGTGCTCTTACGCATTCGCGTGTGTCAGAACCTGGAGGACTGGAGCGCCAGCGTCCCGCTTGCTCGCCTTAATGCTGAAATCCCGTGCAAGCGAGACACTTGCGCTCCAGTCAACGGTGAAGAATATGCTGACGAATGTCGCAACGCAAGCGCGTTGATGTATTACACGCTACCAGTGTATCGCCCTTATCACATTCAAGAGGCCGGCAGCCTGTTGTACTCACAAACACGAAGGGCTTCGGTTGCCCAAAGCCCTTCTTGACTGAACGTTTGTAATCTAGACTTAGCCTTTGATGATCTTGACGTTCCCAGGCAAATCGATTTTGAACTGATCCATGGGAATCGAAGGGTTGCGTTCCACGTTCGTCAGCCGCACGGTCGTTGAATCATCGTTTTTCTCGACCATCTTCGTTTGCACGGGCATGCCGTCTTTGTCGATCCACACTTCGATGTACTTATAGTTGGCTGGTCCATTCGGAATCGCCTTGAAGTGCTGCGTCCAAACGCCGCCCGCCAAAATATCCTCGCGCGTGTCCTGAAACTCGCCGAACTTCGTGCGGAGCTGCGCCGGCGACATATTAATCAACGCCAATACTTCGCTATCTGTTCCTCGGACACTGCCCGTCTTTCCGCGATAAGCCTGGCTCAAGCGTGGCTGATAAAGCGTGTAGCTCCCGTTGGCGACCGCCAGTATCTCCTGCTTGGGACGCTGCCACTCCAGCCGCATAAACGCGGAAGTACTGCCGGCCGCCCCGGGAATGTAAGCGACCACGCCGCTGTATGAATCGCTGTCGCGCAACTGCGAGTTGTACTTCGCCATAGTTATGTTTGCGCGCAGCGACTTCAGGCTACGTTTGTTTTTCTCCATGCGGTTGATGGCCGAACTTACCAACCCTGGAATCTGTGCATTGGTGGTCGGTAGCAAAACACCGGCCGAAATGAGCAGGGCAACCGATAAACAAAGGGGAACGAACTTTCTCATAATAACTTTCCTCACTAAAACTAAGAGCCCATACGGGCCCTGTTAACGCGCCTAACTCTTCGCATTGGATGCGATCGCTCGGCCAAATGAATCCCGAAAATTATAGGGAATGGTCAGCGGATGTCAACCTCATATCCCACCAACTTTCCTGTGCCATCGCGGCGTTCTCGTACGGCTATCACGCGGCTCTCGGGTCGACCTGCAAGCTCTTTAGCACGCTGCTCGATGGACGCTCTATCTGCCTGAGTGCCAACGACTTCAGCCGGAATCACCACCGTTCTTTGACGCCGAAATTCGCTGTTCTCAAACCACGATTTTGGCGTTAGAAATATGAAAACTAAGATCAACACGCAGAGCACATCCCATTGCCACGACGTGCGTGAATAGTTCCAAAAGGCAATCTTTTTGGCTGCGTTCGACAAGAAGCCCATGACTAACTCGCGCGAAATTTAGCTGAACCAGCCGCCGATGTCGAGAGCAAACATAGTTCCACGTATGCGACTAGAGAAATCAAGTGATATCCAGAATCGCTGCAGCAGATTTTATCCAGGAGAGGGTTCTAGCTCGCGACAATGTGGCCGTCGCGCATTTGGATGACGCGGCGGCAAGCGGCGGCTGCTTCAGGATTGTGAGTGATCATGATAATCGTTTGATTGAATCTGCGATTTAACTCTTGAAACATGTTGAGCACGATCGCGGAATTCTCTGAATCGAGATTGCCCGTCGGTTCGTCTGCAAGAACCAATGCCGGTCGCGTAATCACCGCGCGCGCGAGCGCAACACGTTGCTGTTCACCACCAGAGAGCTCGAGTGGCTTGTGATGCATCTTGTCTTCGAGGCGCAGCAGTCCCAGGATTTCGCGCCGCCGTTCGGGATCGCCTGTGCCATTCCCGTGAATACGTTCGGCGAGACGCAGGTTTCCGTCGGCGGTCAAAGTCGGAAACAGATTGAAGCGTTGAAAGACGAAACCAATCTTTCGTCGACGGATGTCAGTGCGTTTCGCGTCCGTTGCGGCTGTCAGGTCTTCGCCATCGACGACGATACGCCCCTTCGTCGGTGTTAGCAGGCCACCAAGCAAATGAAGCATCGTTGATTTGCCGCATCCTGACGGACCCATGACGGCGAGGAATTCACCGGCTTCAACGGCGAGCGACACACTGCGCAATGCCGGCACGTCAACTTTGCCGACACGATAAGTCTTCTCAAGATTTTCGGCCTTAAGAATTGCCACTTTCTTTCCTGCTGTCGCCACCACAGTCATTCTACTCGTAAGCCAGGGCGTTGACGGGATCCAAGTTCGCGGCGCGCATCGCTGGATAAAGCGCGCCCAGGGCGCCGCCAATCAATCCAATTGCCGCAGCCGCCAATGCCCAGCGCCAACCATATTCAAAAATCAGGCTGGTCGCTTTGTGGATAACAAATCCCGTGCCCAACGCCAACACGAATCCGACCACCAATCCCATGGCGCTGATCAAAAGAGCTTCACGTTCGATTTCGCCGATGATGTAAACCCGCGACGCGCCCATGGCTTTAAGGATGCCAATCTCGCGAGTGCGTTCAGTGATGGTTGTATGCATCGCGAGCATTACCACCAGCGCGCTGACGATCGCCGCGAGCGCGACCAGTACGCGCAGAAAAATTCCCAGACTCGGAATTGAGCTTTCGACGCTGGTGAAAACATCGCGAGTAAACTGTACGTTGTTACCGGGCAGTTCCTGATCGATTAGCTTTGCCACCGCCACTGGATCAGCGGATGCTTTAGTTTTGATAAGAATGTAAGTGCACTTGCCTGGGGCTTCGAGCGTTTCCTGAAGCGAGGCGAGCGTTAACTTTTGCCGCGCCCCGGATTCGGGTGAATAGACGCCCACCACCGTGTAGACCTTGTCGCCAAAAATTTTCAGCGTGCTGCCGACCGGATGCTTACGCGCGGCTTTGGTCTGATCGATCACGACTTCGTAATTTCCTTGTGGCGCGCGTCCATCAATGATTTGCAGGTCGTTCATCCGCGCAAATTCAGGCCAGTCCACGCCTTCAATCTGATCGAATCCCAGGCTGCCGCTCGCGTAAATGTGCCGAATAACGGGCGTCGCGGCTTCAACGCCTTCGATTTGCTGAAGCCGCTCGACATATTTTGTGCTCAAGTTCGACGACGAGCCAACAACGCTCATCGAGCCCTTGCGCGTGAAGATGATGTTGCCGCGCACATTTGTAGAGCGCCGTTCCAAATCGTTCGACATTCCCCGGGCGAGCCCGGTAAACAGCATGACCAGCGCTACACCGAGCGCAACGCCGACGACACTGATCACCGAACGCAGCGGCCGCTGGCGAATATTTGAGGCAACCAGACTGTCGAAGACTTTCATTCCCAATTCGCGGACGGAAAAGTTTAATACAAGCGCAGACGAACGCCTAGCGAGTCTTTCCGTGACGGTCGCAAGGATGCAGGCCACGATTTTCGCGGGATCAAGGCTTTTTTGGTGCGTCGAGATCGACTTCCGGCAGGTTAGTCTTGTTTTCCAGCACCAACACTTAAGGCTTATACTCCTTGACGAGAACAGCAGACTCGGGCGATTGATACGTGAGACAAATTTCGTAATGGTCCTGCGGCCGTGTCAGGCTGATCTTCGTCGGCAGCGTCAGGTTCTGTTCGCCGACGGGTTTGAAGTCTGAGTACACGACGTCGGTAGTGATCTCACCATCGTCGTCAAATGTCTGCACGCGCGCCAACTGCACCGCGGTCACACGATTGAACCAAAATCTTCGCAGCAATCGAGCTGAGCCGTCGCCCTGCGTTTGCAGCTCATCAAGAAAGTAATATCCGCGCACGATTCGCTTCTTGCTGACCGGATCTTTTTCAGATTGAAAAAACTCGCTGCGCGCATAAACCAATCCCTGCGCATGTATATCGATCGGTCGAATCAACACGGCGTCAGTCAGATGCTGCGGCCGCAAATTCGACAAAGCCTTCACCGTCTGGGCCTCACTTTTCGATTTTCCGCTTGTGGCCGTGTCGTTTGTACCATCCAGTTTTGCATACGCGGCGGAGTTGGTTCCGCGCACGAATTTCCGGTACTTGTCATCGCCCTTAAAGATCGCGATGCGAAAGTGTTCGCCATCTGACGCCATCTGCGCGATGTCTGAAGCGATTAACGGCGCCTGTACAATCAGGTAAACCTTGCCCTGGCGCTGCACGATGATCTGTCCATCCGCCGTACGATATTTTTCGGCGATGCCGGAAGTGGCGAATGAAGTGTCTTCGAATTGAATATCGACCTTGGCACGGATCGATTTCACATCCACTAATTTGTTGACCATCGCGATTAACTGCGGCGTGTCCGCCGCGGCCAATGGCGTCAGCAACTTCTCGACTTCCACCGATTTTTTCACGATGTTGCAAGCGGGTTGTGTTACAAGACACAGCAGCAGCGCAAGCACAAGCGTGAGGCTGCTGGCCAAAATTCGGGCGATTCTAGTCGGCATAATGAAGGCCGGCGCTTTTTCGAAAAACGCCGGCAGGCCTGTTGTTATCTCGGCGCTGTCACGCTAACAAAGCGGGTTCGCCATTGTCAACGAAGTCAAGGCGCGGACCTTAAAAGAAGTGCGGCGAAGCGAACGGTCTCATCGCCACCGGTGATGCAAGAGACTCGGAGGACTCTTGACCGCCGGTTACCGTTGTAACGCTAGCGCAGAGGTAATTTGCAGCCGGAGATGCTTTGCGTGTCGGGATTGAAGAACGCCGCGGCGTCAACGGCAACCGTCATGCTCACAGCCGCAGCCAATTTCCATCACGTGTGACTTATCAGCTTCCCTGCAGTATTCGCCGCAGTACTTGCTGTCCTTTTCGGCCGGACAATCGCACGGCCCGTGCTTGCATTTGTTGGTGACTTCGTCAGCCATGATCGACTCCTGGTTGATCGTCGATTCAATTTTTTAGGGGATTCGTTACGGCTATGCTAGGCGCGGCTGAGTTTATGGTCAAGCAGGCCCGCCAAATATTGGTTTCAGAAGACGCGATAACCAATGCGCGATTACCAGCTACCCAACTTTGCCAGACGTTCGGCCGCGAGCATCAGCGTCTCGTCTTTCTTGCAGAAGCAGAAACGTACTTGTTGCGAGCCGAGCGCCGGATCGGAATAGAAACTCGAGCCGGGAACGCAGGCGACACCGACTTCGCGAATCAGATGACGCGTGAACTCGACGTCGTCTGTGAAACCGAAGCCGCTGATGTCTGTCATCACATAATAAGCGCCGTTGGGACGGAATGTTTTGAAACCAGCCTTCTCAAGTTCCGGCAAGATCAGGTCGCGGCGTGCACGATAATCGGTTTGCAGCTGATCATAATAAGATGGCGGCAGAGAGAGCGCGTACGCGCCGGCCGCTTGCAACGGAGCCGCCGCGCCGACGGTGAGAAAATCGTGGACTTTGCGAATCGCGCTCGTGATTTCCGGCGACGCAATGCAGTAGCCGACCCGCCAGCCTGTGACTGAGTAACTCTTCGACATCGAATTGACGATCACCGTCCGGTCGCGCATGCCGTCGATTTGCGCCATCGAGATGTGCTCGATCTCCGCTCCTTCGCGCGGATACAAGATGTGTTCGTAAATCTCGTCAGTGAAGCAGAGCGCGTCGAATTCCTGACACAAGCCGGCAATGAATTCCATTTCATCACGCGTGAAGACTTTACCCGTCGGATTATTCGGATTGCAGATGATGATCGCTTTCGTCTTCTGATTGAACGCCGCGCGTAGTTCGTCGCGATCAAATACCCAGTCCGGCGCACGCAAGGGCACATAGCGCGGTGTCGCGTCGGAAAGAATCGCGTCCGGCGCGTAGTTCTCGTAGTACGGATCGAAGACGATGACCTCGTCGCCCGGATCGACGGTCGCCATCATCGCCGAGATCATGCCTTCAGTCGATCCGCACGTGACAGTGATTTCAGCTTCAGGATTGATCTCGAGGCCTAGGGACCACTTCGTCTTTCTCGCAATCGCATCGCGAAAATCTTTCGCGCCCCACGTAATCGCGTATTGATTAACGTCGTCAGCAATCGCCTGCATGGCCACGCGTTTGATGTCTTCGGGCGCTGGAAAATCCGGAAAGCCTTGCGAGAGATTGACCGCGCCGTATTTCATGGCTTCGCGCGTCATCTCGCGAATGACCGATTCGGTGAAGCGAGAAGCTTTGTGAGAAATGCGATGTGATGTTGAAGGCGCTGGTGTGCTCATTGATTAGCCACGGATGGACACAGATTCACACAAATAAGACTACGGTCAAGAACGCGACAATTATTTCATTTGCTCTTATCCGTGTAAATCTGTCTATCTGTGGCTGCGATTACGGCTGTGCGGATTTCAATTGTTCAATTATCGAGCGAACGGCTGAAGCCTGCGCCCCATTCGGCGCCAGTCTTAAGTAGTTTTCGTAAGCCACGATGGCTTCTTTCGGATTACCGCTCTTTTCGTACGCCGCACCGAGCAGTTGATAAATGATCGGTTCACTGTCGGAAAGTTGCTTCAGTGCGATATCGAATTCGCGCGCGGCGAGATCGTATTGCCCTTTCTCTTCATATGTGCGGCCGAGTCCGACGTGCGCTTCCGGTTGAAAACCGTGGCTTTCCCGAATCGCGCGATTGAAACTGCCAATCGCTTCGTCGATTTGTCCTGTCTCGCGATAGATGCGGCCTTCGACCGCGGAAGCTTCGGGATAGCTGGCGCGGTACCGTCGCGCTGCTTCGATTTCGGCGAGCGCACCATCGGTGTCAGTCATGTCGAGTAAAACGCGCGCGAGTCCCACATGCGCCGCCGGGTAAGCTGCGCGATTTCGCAAAGTCTGTCGATAAAGATCTGCGGCCTTTTGTCGATCGTCGGCGCTCTTTGCTGAATCTCGCGCGGACTCTGCTTGCTGAAAGAGAAGCTCGGCTTGATCGGTTGTTCGTATCAAGCGGACTCTTAATTCGCCACGTGTTGCGGCGGCGAGCGATGTCGTTGATTCTTTGAAGCCATTCGCGCGAACGCGCAGCGTGTGTGCGCCGTTCGTGACATTCGCCACCACTAAATGCCCATCTGTATCAGTGGTGCCCCGCCGAATCTCATCGAGCCAGACTACGGCGCCCGGTTCTGTCACGACACTCAGCGTTCGCGACGGCGGTTGAGTCTCTGCGTCAGTTCGCGCCTGGGCGCAGACCTCAATACCAGCCAACAGTAACAGAAGGCCTGCAAACGCGAAGTCTCGTCTCATTTTGTGGCTAGGTTTACCGCAACCGAGTGGGGACAGCAAGCGGCTGGTGGCGATTCCTGTCTTGTAAAAATGTTGCATCATGCGGCGCGTCGGTGTAATCTTCGCTCGCATTACTCAACAATTTCGCTCGATCCTTTGTCAGCTCGACCAATCGGGTCTGACTTGCCGCTGGAGGAACGTATGCTGATTGAGTCAACGGCCCATCTACCCGTCAGTTTTGCGATGCTCGACGGAATCATCGCCTGGCCCAAGCCCGACGAATTGGCCCACATACTAATTAGATGGTTGCACTTTGTCGGGGGCATCACTTGGATCGGAATGCTCTATTTCTTCAACCTCGTCAATGTACCATTGCAGAAAAAGCTTGATGCGGACACGAAGAAAAAGGTCAATCCCGATTTGCTGCTACCTGCGCTCTGGTACTTTCGTTGGGGCGCACTGCTCACAGTCCTGGCCGGACTGACCTATTTCGCCATGTATATCCTGAAGGCGGACGTCGCGAACGCCAACACTCTTGGCGGAGGACACGTTAATATTTGGGTGGTGCTGCTCGCTTGGCTCGGTTACCCAATCGTGTTCTTCCTCATTGAGTTCTTATTGATCAAGAAAGTACCTGCGGTGATAAAGGACGGAAGAGTCTGGGCAATTGTCATGATCGTCCTCGTTCTGGTGTTCACGTACGGACTAACGAGGTTCTTTCCGGCCATGATTAATGCCGGCGGCCAAAGTTTTGCGAGTAATCGCGCGATGTCGATCGGGGTGGGCGGCACGTATGGCATTCTGATGCTCTTGAATGTTTGGGGAATTATCTGGCCGGCAAACAAGAGAATCATCGGCGCATTGCAAGGCGGCCCACCCGCAGATCCGGCGCTGGCGCGACAGGCGTTCATCGCTTCGCGCACGAATGCGTGGCTTTCGTTGCCGATGCTTTTGTTCATGGGCACCGCCTCGCACGATTGGGTCGTGTTTATCGGCAAGTAGTTAAGTCCCAACAACACAAAAAGAGGGCACGGCGACGTCGTGCCCTTTTTCTTTTGACGTAACAGGATTAGCGGAAGGTCTCCATGCCTTTGCCACACTTTCGATTCATATTTCGGTAAATTGTTAAGTGTCGCAGTGTGATTTCACTTCAAGGGAGGCATCATGGGAAAGACATATAAGGCGCGGACTTTTAATCTGAGCAACTTGAAGGGCATTTCCGATGAAACACTCGAGATGCATTTCAAGCTTTACGAAGGGTACGTCAAAGAGACAAACAAGCTGAATGAGAAGATCGCGGACTATATTAGAGACGGAAAAGTCGATCAGGAAGAGTTTGCGGAATACTCCGAGCTGACTCGCCGCCTCGGTTTCGAATACAACGGCATGGTGCTGCACGAGTATTATTTCGACAATCTCAAGAGCGGCGGCGGCACCGGTGATCCGACCGGGCGCACGGGATTTCGCCAGGTTGCGGAAGAATCGTATGGCAGCTACGACATTTGGAAGGCGGACTTTGTCGGCATCGGCAAGATGCGCGGTGTCGGTTGGGCGATCTGCTATCAGAATCCGTCGAACGGCGAGGTGTCGAATCATTGGATCAGTTTACACGAGACAGGCAATGTCGCCGGGTTCGATCCAATTCTGGTGATGGACGTTTGGGAGCACGCCTTCATTCTGGATTACAAACCTGCAGACCGGCCGAAATACATCGAAGCGTTCTTTGCGAACATTGACTGGAACGCGGTCGAGCAGCGTTTACGTCATCGTACCGCGCAGCCAATCGCGGCGTAGAATTTGGAGTGCGGTGGCCAGCGTTAGCGCGACGCGGGCTTTGGATTCGACTTCTATCGCGATCCAAGGCCGCGCCGCGGCGCTCTGCCGCGCACTCCAGAGCTTGTTCCCCGCCTGAGTTCTGTGTTAAAGCTTCACCAATTCAATCCATTACTTTGCGGGAGGCCATGATGAGAATCCTTACGTCGGCGATTGCTCTCTGTCTTGCCTCGGTCTGTTTGACGAGTTGTCAGAGCACAAACGAAAATGCGCATACAACTGCTACCACGACTACTTCTCCGCCGGTGGCGCAGGAACTCTCGGTTGTTCCTCGACCACAGACGATCGTCGACATGATGAAGCAGCGCGGCGAACAGGACGACGCCAAGCCCACTTTGAAGGTGATCTCGCCGGCGAACAACGCGACGATCAATGGCTCGACTGTCGAAGTGAAATTGGATTTGAGCGGTGATCTGAAAGGATATATGCCGCACAAAGATCCGGCGACCGGCAAAGGAAATCACATACACGTGATTCTCGACAACCAGCCGTACGAAGCGTACTACGAACTCAATCAACCGTTCGAGCTGCGCAATGTCGCGGAAGGTAAACACACGTTGCGTCTGTTTCCTTCGCGGCCGTGGCACGAGAGCTTTAAGAACGCCGACGCGTTCAAAATGGTGACCTTTACGGTTAAAGGCGGCGGCGACGCGACGAAGCCGACGACGACCAATAAAGGCGAGACGATGGCCAGTCCGGCGAAAAGTCCCGCTTCAACCGCCAGCCCGACACCGGCTCGTGAAGGCAAAGACATGGCGAAGAGCAATGCGGGTGAAACTGACATGGCCAAACCTTTGCTCACTTACAGCCGGCCGAAAGGCGAGTACACGGGCGCCGACGCGGATCCGATCATGATCGATTTTTGGTTGACGAACGCGAAGCTTCAAGCCGAAGGGGGCGAATATCGCGTGCGGTACACCGTCGACGGCGGCGCGCCTAAATTCATCGATTCGTGGAATCCAATTTGGCTGGCCGGTTGGACGAGCGGCAAGCACACGGTAAAACTTGAGCTGGTCGACAAGAACGGTCAGGTCGTCGACAACGGTGGCTACAACGTCACAACGCGCGAGATAAACGTGGTCAAGAAATAAAGCTAATCGGTAGTTGGTCAGTTTGAAGAGTGGCACGGCGTCCCGCCTGTGAAATCACGCGCAAGATGCGCGTGCCACCTCAAAACTGACCCACTACTAACGAATTTTGTCGGTGCCTCTGTGGATCTCGACAGTCTCTGAGGTGAGTTGCTTTGCAAAAGTAATCACCACCCAGGCACATAGCTTTCAGAGAAAGG
Source organism: uncultured bacterium (assembly GCA_965653675.1). Classification (GTDB taxonomy): domain Bacteria; phylum Acidobacteriota; class Blastocatellia; order Pyrinomonadales; family Pyrinomonadaceae; genus UBA11740. The sequence goes on along the minus strand of CBFHBA010000009.1, from coordinate 9,931 downwards.
CTTTCATTAATCACTCCCAATGTGACAGACTGAGCAATAAAATTCCTGGTGAAGTGAGGATGCACAAATTGAAAAAATTAATAGCGCTGGCATTTCCGATTGCCGTAATACTTGCCTGTTCGTCGCTCACGCAAAAATGGGAGACAGTTTCCGAAGCCGGCATCACCGTTGAGATGCCCGGCAAGCCAACCAAGCAAGCTCAAGACATCCCAAGCGCGGCCGGAAAAGCGACTGGCCAACTGTTTACACTCGACAAAGGCAGCGAAGCCTACATTCTGGCTTACCACGAATTTCCCGAGGCAATCTCGAATATGAACATCGATCCAAAGGTGCTACTGAAAGGTGCATCGGACGGCGCTGTTAAAAACATCGAGGGCAAAGTAGCCAGCGAGCGTGATATCACAAATGGCTCGTATCCCGGCAAGGAAATTGTGGGCTCCGGCAGCAAGGAAGGAAAAGAAATCGAGTTCACGATCAGGCTTTACTGGGCCAAGACCAGACTGGTGCAGACGTTGTATCTCGCGGAAAAAGGGAAGACGAACCAGACAAATGCTACGAAGTTTTTGGATTCGCTGAAGATCTCCTAGCGGCGTTTCCTGGCGAAAGATTTATTTGGGCGCGTGGTCGATGATGGTGACGCGCCCAGTTGCTCACGCACCCTCTTCGGCAATTTCTCGAAGACCATGTCATAGGAGCTTCGCAAGAGCGCCTTCAGTTCTTTGTCGCTCAACACGTTGAATCGTTCAATCGCTACCCACTTGTTGCGCGCCATGTAAGGCGCCGGATCGATTCCTTCCTGCTCAATCAACTCGTTGAATTTCTCTTCTGTGCACTTGAAAGACATGATGTATTTCACCGGGCCTTCGAGCACCATCACGGCAAACATCTTGCCCGCGATTTTGAAAACGAGGTCGTTGCCCCACTGCACGTTTTCTGTCGCATGAGGAAGCGAAAGACAATGAGCCCGCACCGATTCGTTGTCCAACTTACCTGTCCTCCAACACGAGCAACGCGGTCTGGCCGCCGCCGGATGTGACGTTTAAAAGCGAAGACGATGACAAACGGACGAGCGCGCCTTCGACTTCGTTATGAAATAGAAAAGGATTGAAGTCGATGAACATTTCATCCAGGCGGAGACCCCCAGAAAATGTCGGCATCGCTGTCTTCTTGAGCGCCACACGTTGTTGCACCACATAAGGCCGATCGAGCGCCAGGCCAATCGCCTGCTCCCAATCGTCTGGTGAAGTTTCCCACCCGAGGAAAACACCGTGACCGCCATAATCATCGTTCGGCTTCAGCACGAACTGTTCGCGTTGATCGCGAATTAGCCCAATTAGATTATGCTCTTCGCCTTCGAAGGTCGTCTTACCGTTCATAACTTTCCGCGTCCAGGGAATATGACGACGAAAGACTTTGACTTCTTCGGCAGTGAACAGGTTGGCGTAGCGCTGATCGCTTAGGATGGCGAAGCTCGCTTTTTTGTGCCCAAGCTTTGTGCGGAATGAATTGGCCATGCATGCGCGTCCGTCGACATAAGCCCGCGCCAAGGGATGATCTGGCGAACAACTCTCGAGAAATTCGTGGATGATGACACGTTTGTAAACGATGTCGATGACGAAATCCCCGGTGCTGAGGTTCCCATTGCGGTATTTCAGTTCGTTTGGATCAGCAATGACCGTCGGACAACCTTCTGAAGCGAAATATTTCTGTAGGATGTGAAATTCGCTTTCGGTTGAAACGCCTTTCCAATCGACAATCGCAATGTGCGGCCGCTCTTTGTCGCCACCCCACTCGCGATATGCCTGGAGCAGCGATTGCAAAAGTCGCTTATGCGGTTCAGGTCGCCAATGCGCACGCGCACCGAGCAACTGCTTCATGTGCGAGAGTCCAAACAGCACCTTCTCCAGTTGCATCTGATCCCCAACGCCGGCCGGCGATTCAGCGTTGTACTCGAGAAACTTGAACCCATCGTCTGAAACATAGGCATCAAGCCGGCTGGTCACGCAGAGTCGTGAGTATCCCGGATCGATGCGCGCCATCTGCTCTTCACGTGGCGTAGGGCCCAGTTCCGCGAGCAGCTGATCGTTGGTAAGGGCGTGCTGGACCAGTCGTTCGATTGCCAGGGCGATCGTCTGCGCGGCGCGTGCCACTTCGTCGTACTGTGTGCGTGTAATGATATGTGGGCGAAGAAAAGGGCACGTGGGCCGATCTCCAAAAGTCAGGCCGAGTTTGCGCTGGTTTGCAGTTAGCTGCTCGAACAGCGACTCGTTCAGTTCAGCGTCCTTTACAATGCGATCGTCGAACTCTTTGAGCAGGGGAACAAGCATGGCCGTTTAGATGATGGCTACTTGCTTCGCCAGTAAACAGAAAGGCGGGCACTAGCCCGCCTCTAAACAAAAGTGTCAGAGCACCAACTTCAGTTGGACATTTGCTGGGAAACTGCCCGACTAAAGTCGGTACTCTAACGCCCAAAACTCCCGGCATTGATGCCGACGGACTATTAACGAACGCCGTCGCCGTTAGTGTTATTCCCGATTTGGCGCAGACGCTTGACGACTTGATCAATTAGCCAGTTCGGGGTCGAAGCGCCGGCGGTCACGCCGACGCGGTTTGCGCCTTTCAGATCGTCGGGATTGATTTCGTCCTGCGTTTCGATCAGAAAACTTCTGGCGCATTGCTCCTGACAAACCGCGAGCAGCTTGATGCTGTTTGAAGAATGCTTGCCGCCGATGATGTAGAAAACGTCAACCAATCCGGCAAGGGCCCGCGCGGCATCCTGACGATCGCGCGTCGCCGAGCAGATCGTGTTGACGACCTGCGGCTCAGCATCGGCCTTCGATTTAACGGCTTCGGCGACTTCGAGAAATGTTTTGAGCTTGAGCGTCGTCTGCGAAACTACCAGCGGCGCGTGCAGCGGGGGCAAAGTCGCTACTTCGTCGGCATCACGGACGACGTAGGTGTTGTCTGGTGCGTAACCCACGACGCCAATCATCTCAGGGTGATCGGGATTGCCGGCGACGACGACGTGTCGGCCTTCCGTTGCCGCGCGCTCAGCGAGACGCTGGACGCGAGTCACGAACGGGCAAGTGGCATCGACCACTTGTGCGGCGCGACGTTCGAGTTCGGCTTGTACTTGTGGCGTCACGCCATGTGCGCGAATCACCGCAATTTCGTTGGGTTTGACCTGCTCTGGATCCTGAATTGTGGAGACGCCTTCGCACTCCAAACGCTGCATCTCCTGCGTGTTGTGAATCAGCGGCCCGAGGGTGCGCACCGGCGCGCCGACTTCCAAAGCACCCTCGACCATTTCGACGGCGCGCTCAACGCCAAAACAGAATCCGTATTCGTTTGCGAGAAGAACTTCCATTGTTGAATGAATTTTAGCACAGCAGACGATTGCGTCAGTACCGCCCTTTGCGATCCTTTGCGTCCTGGCGCCTTGGCGTGAAACCGCGGTTAACGTCCATTTCACGCAAAGTCGCAAAGGCGCAAAGAACGCGCGGGTCACCGGATTGGCTCGCGCAAGACCAGCTCGGCGGTGCGGGATGCCACTGCCGCCGCTTCAGAATGAGTCCCGCGCAGTCCGGCAATCTGCAACAGCGCTTCGCCGGTACGCGACAAAAGCCTGACAAGATCGCCTTCTTCGGCGCGCGTTTCGTGGACTAATTCCGTCCAGTCAACGCCGTTCGTCCAATGCGCAGCAGCAGCCGCCGCCGAGAAGTTAATTTCCGGTGCCGCTTCGATGCCTTGCTTCCATTCTTCAGTCGATACCTCGAAAGCAATCTCTTCGAACTTAATGAGAAGGCTCACGATTGAGTCTTCGAGTTCCAGCTCGCCGTAATCGCGATCTTCGTCAGCGGCTAGTGCGGCGATCAAAGCTGCGGCGTGTTTTGCATCCAGCGAGGCAAACAAGTTGCGCTGCAGCGCTTCGCCGATCAACAGTGGCCGATCGATGCGCAGGTCAGCGAGCCATTTGCCGCGCTCGGTAACTTTTTCCTTGGAGAAATCGAGATAACCAAAATGATCGAGCACATGGGCTGATCGCTCAAACGGCTCCCAAATGTCCGCGCGCAGCTGCTCGATTTCACGATTGGCTTTCTCAATCGAGATCGCTGGCGTTTGCAAAGACCATAACGTCGCGACGACAGCTTCGCGCTCAGTCACAGTCGCATAACCAGCCGCAAGTGCGTCGATGGCTTCATTAATTAACTTGATCGCGTCGTCTTCACCGGCTTGCGCGTCGCGCAATTTCGGTTCGGGCAGCGCAAGCTGATCGCCGCGATCGTGAATCTCGTCGAAAGCTTCTACAGCCCGTTCCGGCCGCGTTGAAAAAGTTGGCGCGAAGACACGCCCGACACGTTGCAGCGGAAACGACGAGAAGCGGCCGTCTTCACGCATCGCGGTAACGCCGTCGAGTGTGCGGGAGTAGACGAGCGCTAACCGACGGCCGCTACGACCTATCGCGACGATGCGGCCGGGCTGCACGACTTTATTGAGCCAGCGCTGGCGCATTTCCCGCCGCGTCTGTGGGGTTCCTTCGAGCAGACGCGCCCGCGCGCTCGCGAGCCTCTCCAGTGCCAGCACCGATTCAACCGGCAGATTGAGTCCCTTTTGTTGCAGCTCTTCGCGTATGCGGTTCACATTCGCTTCGTATTGTTTTTCCAGGTGATGAATACGCGGCAGCAGGTTGCGGAAGGCAAAGCTGCGCTCTGCGATGTCACGTACTTGTGCGAAGCCGCCGAACGCGTCCAGCAAGTTCAGTAGCGACGTGTAGGTCGCGCGAAATTGACTTTCGAGATCGTCTGGCGGCGCCGCGAGCAATTCGGCGATGCGCTGAGGATTTTGGTGCGGGCCCGGCGCGGCGATGACGAATCCAACCTTGTCTTTTCCACGACGGCCGGCGCGACCGGTCATCTGCTGCAACTCGGAAGCCGTCAGCGATTCCCAGCCGCGGTTTGTGCGGCGATCGGCGACGGTGATGACGACGGTGCGCGCCGGAAAATCGACGCCGGCGGCAACGGTCGCGGTCGCGAAGATCGCATCGAGCAGCCCCGCGCTCATCAATTTTTCAATAACCAGTTTCCACGCAGGCATGTGCCCCGCGTGATGTGACGCCACGGCGCCGCGCACGATGGTGTCCCAGTGTCGATGATGCCGGACCTCGGGATGCTGCTCGACGTAGCTGCGCATGAAATCGCGGCGTGCTTCACGTCGGTTATCAGCCGAACCCCGCCGGCTGAGCGCTGCTTCGGATGCAGCTTCATCACAACGTCGCCGCGTCGGCAGAAATACGATCGCGGGCAGCAAGTTGTACGAGCCAAGCGCCGTCAGCATTGTCGCCGGCGGCATTTCCGGCATGCGCAGTTTCATAAATGAAAGAGAGGGAAGAGGGTGCAGAGGGAAAAGAGTAAATGGCGAAAGCGATCTCAACGTCGCCAGCTTCCCCTTTTCCCCCTTTCCCCTCTTCCCCCCGAATCTTCTACCACCGTCGCGATTTCGCTATGCAGCTTTCCGTTTGCGCCAACCAACGGCACCAATCGCTTGTCAGGTAACAAAAACGCAGCGCGCAGCGGCACCGGCCGATCACCCGGACGCGTGACGACGCCACATCGCACGCCACGCACTTCTTCAATCCATCTCGCCAGTTCCCGGGCGTTGCCAATCGTCGCCGATAGCAACAGCATACGAATGCGCGGTGGGGTCAGGATGATTGCCTCTTCCCAAACGTGTCCACGATCTTCGTCGCCGAGATAGTGGGCTTCGTCAAAGATCACCAGATCGACGCGCACGTCTTCGCCGCCGCGCAACGCGTCGTACAATTGGTTACGGTAGATTTCGGTAGTCCCAACGATCAAAGGCGCGTCAGAATTTTCTTTGCGATCACCGGTCAGGATCCCGACGCATTCCTTGCCGAACTCGTCACCAAACTCCTGGTACTTTGAATTCGTCAACGCCTTCAGCGGCGTTGTGTACCAGGCACGCTTACCCGTGTCGAGCAGCCGCCGAATCTCTTCGCGCGCAATCCATGTCTTGCCACTGCCGGTCGGCGCCGTGACGAGCACATCTTCGAATTCCAGTGCCGCCAGCGCTTCAGTTTGGAATCGATCCGGCTTGAAGGGCTCAGGCTTCGGTGTACCGATGCCGGCGAGCAAATTCTGTAACTCGCGACTGTAATTTCCGGGACGCGTGGCTCGTTCTGTTTGCGCCCCCGACTGCTGGCGTTCTGACTGCCCGCCATCACCATCATGACGCCGTTTGCGAAACGGTTTTCTGTCTCGACGATCTCCACGCGAACGACGCACATAACGATTGTAGTCCAGGCAACATCACGGAACTATCTGCCACGTTAATCGTTCCCGATCGACGGGGGCGACAGTCAGTTGCGGCGGGAAAATTCGCGGCCTACTATTGAAATTGTGAGACGAATTTTGCAGTTCGCAACTCTCTTGTGAAGCAAAGCGTCTAAAACTTTCGGTGATGCTGAGATTCGAAGAACCAGGCGGAATATTCAAGGATTTCGAGGTCAACTCTGACCCTTTCTGGCCGCGGATTTCCAAACTGCTGGGCGGGTCAGTCGTTTTTCATGCGCTGCTGATTCTCGCGATCGCTTTGATTCCGCCGGTCCGCGACGCGCTCAGCATTGCATTGATCTTTTCCAGCGGCGGCATCGTCGATCGGCCTTATACAAAAACGCAGATCGAAAACGAGGGCGAAATCACGGAAATCACCACTGAGAAATTTCATTATCCGGAAGGCTACTTCGCGATGGATCAGATTCCGCTGCCGACACCAACGCCTACTCCCGCACCGGTGATTGCGTCAGCGCCCTTTTCGCCTATGCCGGTTCCGCCGTCGCAACTCGATCCGCTCGCGACGCCGAAACCGTCAGCCAGTACTTCACCGCTCGTTGCCACAAACGCGACTCCATCGCCGAGCCCGAATGCTGAAGACGAAGCCGCGCGTCAAAAAGCCGAAGAGGAACTCGACAAAATGGCGGCTGAGAATGGCGTAAAGCGGCCACGGGAAATCAATACGCGTCCCTTCAAGGACTTGTTGGTGGCGGCGAAGAAGTTGAAAGATGAAAAGAAACTAAACCTCGATGGGCAGATCGAATTGACCGTCGAAGCCGATCGCGACGAACAAGGCAAGCTCACAAATGCAAAGGTTACGGACAAGCGTGGCGACAAAACGCTTGAGTCAGTGGCGCTCGACTTTGTTTCGGCGTTGAGTGACAGCGGCGTTTTGGATTTTCTTGAGGGGACGAAGCACTTAAAAGTGGCCGTGAAGCTCGACAACGACAACGTCGAAGTTGTTGCCTCGACGCAAGTCGACACTGAAGATCGCGCGCGCCAACTGGAGCGCACGTTTGGCGGCATGATCGTGCTTGGCCGGATCCTGAAACACGGCAAAGACGAAGAGGTCTACTACAACCACACGCAGGTCAGCTCAAATCAGAAGGAAGTCAGTGTGAAGTTTGCGATGCCCCGGCCCGAAATGGGCGCGCTGCTATCGAAGTATTCATCGGAGAAGTAGTCCGCCGTTCGATTGAGGGAGGATTCGATGCGAATGTTCATTGTTGCAGCCTTGTTGCTGTCGAACGCGATTGCGTGCGGAAGTCGACAGCAATCCGCTCACCCGCCTCAGATTTCCCACACTTCGGTTGCCAATCCAAGTCCGCAGCAGAAATCGGAACTTAAACTCACCAGCACTGCGTTCAAAGAAGGTGAAGCAATTCCCCGCGGCTACACCTGCGATGGCGCGAATGTTTCGCCGCCGCTGGAATGGACAGGCATGCCCAGGAACGCGAAGACAATCGCCATCATTGCCGACGATCCCGACGCGCCCGCCGGCACTTGGACGCACTGGGTGCTTTACAACCTGGCGGCCGAAGGGTTGGGTTTGATTGAGAACACTCCACAGACGGACACGCTGAAAGGCGGCGGCGTACAGGGCAAGAACGATTTTGGAAAGATTGGATACGGAGGTCCGTGTCCGCCTTCAGGAACACATCGTTACTTCTTTAAGTTCTATGCACTCGATAGTGAACTGCCTTTGAGTCCTGGTGCAACGAAAGCTGAGGTCGAGAAAGCGATGCAAGGTCACATTGTCGGACAAGCGCAGTTGATGGGGACCTATAGTCATTAGGAACGCGCGCATTCTGCGTGCGCTCCCAGCGCCTTTCCCTACGGAATCACACCAACGGGCACATGCCATGGATGTAATTCGAGACGCAGTCGATCGATCTTGATCATTGGATCAGTCGCGGCCAAGTCCTCGGCTTCTTTCATCGTCGGCACACGAAAGACAAAAATGCCGCGCAGCTCGCCATCGTCGCCGAAAGGTCCCGCCATCACGAGTTTTTTCGTCCCAGTCAATCGATTGATGTTCGCGATGTGTGCTTTCTGTAATTCCTGAATTTCGGGATTCTTATCGTCGCCTTCTTTGCGATTTGGGCCGCGCTTTAGAAGACCAAGATAGACAGTCTCGTATTTCATCGGGGAGTCTGCGCTCCTAAAAATATCCTGGGACCACCAGGGGTGTATCTCAGGGGTGAACAGGCCCGCTTTCACGGCCACGTCGCTATCGGTCCACCCCTTGGCTTCTTCGGTTGATGCCGCGCGCAGGATAACCACCGCGAACAGAACCGGATCATCAACAATCGTCCCCACGGTGACTGCCTTTCCCGAACCAAGCATCGATATCAGGCCTGCAATGTGTTCCCGAATGAGCTGATCTTTCACTTCCTGTTTCGTCGATTGCCAATTTGGTCCCAGCTTCAGAAGTACCATTTGGAACTGCTTCAATTTTGTTTCTTGCTTCGGCTGACCAACCGTGAAAGATGCCGCCACCAACACAGTGAGAAGAACTGAATTAAAGCGAACTCTCATCGGATCACCTCCAGTTGTGTCGTTGTTATTTGGTCAATTTACGGCCGCCGTCTTGACGCACGTCACGGGCGGCAGGCCGTCTTTGATCAGCGTCCACGAGTCACCACCGTTGCTCGATCCGAACAGCTTGCCGCTTCGTGTTCCAAAATAAAGTCCGGTTGGATTGTTCGCGTCGGCATTCATGTTGTCGCGAAGAATTGTTTCAAGCGCGTCTTCCTGCGGCAGTCCTTTAGTCAGCGCCTGCCATGAATCGCCGCCGTTCTTTGTGCGATAGACGCGCAGCTTGCCTTCCGGCGTGCAGCGAAACTCATCTGATTCGATCGGGATGATGTAGACGGTGTTCGCTTCCTGCGGATCCATTTCCATCGCGAAGCCAAAATCCGACGGCAAGCCTTTGCCAATGTCGTCCCATGAATCGCCGGCGTTGTCGCTGCGATACACACCCCAATGATGTTGCAGGAACATACGCGTTGGATTTGAAGGATGGCTGACGACTTTGTGCACACACTGTCCCCATTCCGGATATTGCTGATCCGGCGGCAGGAAGCGCGCGCAGATCCCTTTGTTCCGCGGCTTCCAGGTTTCGCCGCTGTCGTCGGTGCGATAGACACCGCCGGTGGAGATCGCAATCCACATGCGATCTTTGTTCGACGGATCGGGAAGAATCGTATGCAGACACAATCCGCCGCCGCCCGGCTGCCACTGAGTGCGGTGGGGATGATCGAACAGACCGCGATTGAGCAACCAGGTCTCGCCGCCGTCTGTCGATTTAAAAAGCGCGGCAGGCTCGACTCCGCAATAAAGAGTGTCGGCGTCGTGCGGATCGTTCACAATCTGCCAAATCTGCTTGAGTGAAACATCCGACCCTTCAGGAAACTTAATGTTGTAATTCTCCGGGTCGCTCCAGCTCTTTCCAAAGTCGTTCGATGAGCTGAGAAACGATCCCCAGAACGGACTGTTTACCGCCGCCCACAATTTATTTCGGCCGGTGCGGCCGTCGTGTGACAGCGCGTAGACGCTGCGTCCGGGAAAGTACGGCCCGG
>CBFHBA010000008.1:0-203769 GCA_965653675.1 uncultured bacterium | reverse complement strand
GGCGAGACTGTCCCAACTTGCATGTGGCAATGACTGTTCCGTAGCGCCAGATCAGATTTTCCCCCGAAAACCAAATACTTCCTCAATCGGCCGGTCAGTTCCATCGGTCATGCTGGCAATTCACGCATTCAGATTGACGCCTCTTCGATGACCCATTTGGGAAGCCATCACGTCATGTTAGAATTCAAGCCCCGCGCGCGTTTTTGACCGCGAAGATCGCGGCTCTTCTGAACGACAACATGTTAGCAGTCATCGCCAACGAAGTTATTCCATCAAAGTGTCTGGAATTCGGCATGAACTGTCCGCAGCCATTGTCCGGCGATCCGTGTCTCGATTGGCCCGGATTCTGTGACGTAGTGAACAAAACAGCCGGGAACATCAGCCCGCTCTATAAGCTCGACGCGTTTGACTGGACTGTGTTGATTGTCTATTTCGGCATCCTCTTTGTGCTGGCGATCTACGGCGTGTATCGCGTGAAGCAGGTCAGCGAATTTTGGCGCTACGCAAAATTTCCGCCGAAGCCTAAGGGACACTTCGCCGAGGATGAGCTTCCGTTTGTGACGGTGCAGCTCCCGCTCTTCAACGAAATGTACGTGGTTGAGCGGCTGGTGAAGGCGGTTACCGAGATCGATTACCCACGCGAGCGTTTGGAAATTCAAGTGCTCGATGATTCAACCGACGAGACGGTGAAGATTGCCGGTGCCACTGTAGCGAAGTATGCGGCGCAAGGTTTTGATATTCACTACATTCATCGCGAAGACCGGACGGGCTTCAAAGCCGGCGCGCTGGAAAACGGAATGAAAACCGCCAAGGGCGATCTGATGGCGATCTTCGACGCCGACTTTGTGCCGAAGCCAGACTTTCTGCGTAAGCTCGTTCATTTCTTCACTGACCCAACGGTCGGTTGCGCACAAATGCGCTGGGCTCACATCAACGGTTCCTACAATCTGCTAACGCGGCTGCAAACGATCATGCTCGACGGGCATTTCGTGCTTGAGCAGACGACGCGCAATCGCAGTGGTAACTTCTTCAACTTCAACGGAACGGCCGGCATTCTGCGCCGCGAAGCGATCGAGTTGAGCGGCGGTTGGCAGCACGACACACTGACCGAAGATACTGACCTCAGTTTTCGCGCGCAGCTAATGGGTTGGCGTTTTGTCTATCTGCTCGACGAGGAAGCTCCGGCAGAAATACCCGTCGAAATCAATGCGTTCAAGGCGCAACAGCGGCGTTGGGCCAAGGGCGTCCTGCAGGTTTGGTTCAAACTCTATCGCCGCATCTGGTACGCGCCGCTGCCACTGCGCGTTAAGCTCGAAATGTTTTTCCGCCTTACCGGTAACATCAGCTACCCTTTGATGATTGTCGCAAGCTTCATGCAGTTTCCGCTGTTGCTCGTGCGGTATAACCAGGGACTTTATCAGTTAATGATGCTCGATGTGCCGTTGCTTTTCTTTTCAACCGTTTCAGTCGTGCTCTTTTACGGAAGCGCTGTCTGGTATCTCGATCGCACACGCAAACGTCTGCTACATTTGCCGCTCGTCATGGGACTGGGAATTGGCCTTGCCTTTTCAAATGCGCGTGCCGTTCTGGAAGCGCTCGCGGGCGTGAAGTCAGAGGTCGTGCGTACACCAAAGTATCGCGTTGAAACGACGACAGACGAGTCGTGGAAGCGGAAGAAGTACAAACGGAGGCACGGCTGGTTGCCGCTACTCGAACTCAGTTTTGCGATCTATTTCGTGCTCGCGATTGGATACGCGGTGAAGATGCACATGTGGGGACCAATTGCTTTCCTGCTGCTCTTCTGTTTTGGTTATGGCTACATGGGCACGATGAGCTTGTTGCAAACCGCCGGTCTCAATCGGCGCCGCACCACGCAACCGGCGGCTGCATCGAGCAACTAACCTCACGCCGTCTTTCGCGGCCGGCCGGCAACCCACGCTACAAAAATCGAGATCACGTACAGCACCAGCATTGGCAGCGCGAACAGAAGCATGTTCGGAATGTCATTCGTAGGCGAGACCACCGCGGCCACGATCAGGATCGCGATGACCGAAATGCGCCAGTATTTGATCATCCAGCGCGCCGTGATCACTCCCATGCGGGCCAGGACGTAAGTAATCGCCGGCATCTGCGCGACCAGCCCCATGCCAAGCATCAACAGGATGATGAAATCAAAATAGTCGTCTGCCTTCAGCAGCAAGCGAAAGTCTTCGCCCAACCCCAGCAAGTATTTCGCGGCCGGCGGAAAGATCAAGTAGTAAGCCGTCGCTGCTCCGAGAATGAAAAAGATGCTCGAGAGCGCGACGAACGGCGTCACGTACTTGCGTTCGTGCGGATATAATCCGGGCGCAATGAAAGCCCAAATTTGGAAAAGAAGAAAAGGCACAGAAACGGCAATCGCCGCGTAGAGAGAAACCTTGACGTAAATCGCGAAGGGCTCGAGCGCCGTTGTCACGATCAGTTTGTCATTCGGGTCGGTGAGCTTCTCGTAACCCTTGTTCAGATCTACTGGCAGCCGCACATCTTTGGGCACCACTTCATTGCCAGCCGTCAAAGCTTCGTCAGTGAACAGCCCCAGATTCCCCGTGCTGTCTTTGTCAACGCGGGCAACGACTGATGAGCCAGCGGGAATCGACGCCGGACCGAGCCGCGTGTTTTCCGGAAACACAAAACGAACCTTGTCGTTCTGCTTGAGAGAGTTCAATGCGACCGTCGAAACCTTGCCGTTGAGTCCGTCGATTGTTACTTGTCTCTGTTGCTGCGCTTGCGCCAGCGCGCGTTGTACCGGCCGCGCGAGAAAGCTGTAGATGCGATCTGAAACGAACCACGAAAGCGACGCCGCAAGAATTACAAACACGATGCTGCGAATCAGGCGTGAGCGCAGCTCGTCCAGATGCTCGAGAAAAGACATCTGCCCGCCGAGGTCTTCCTCGCTCGCTTCTTTCTTTTCAGGTTTTTTGATTAGGCGCAGGCGGGCCATTGGTGTTTCAGAACCGCGAACGGTAGTGAGCGGTTAATGAATTCAACATTGAGGTTTAAGTCCCGCTCGCTATCGCTCGCGGTTCTGTAACTACAGCCACTCATGTTTCGGTTGTTCAGTCGCTGCCGGTTCGGCCGGCGACGATTCGGTATGGCGTGGGGCGACCAGGTCCGCATCGACCGGTGTGACCGCGGGCGCCGCCGGTTTGGGTTCAGTCTCAAGGACGCTATTCAGCTCGCGTGCGGCTGCTTCACGCGCCGCTCGAATTTTTTCCGAAGCGGTGGTCAAAAAATTTGATTCGGGCTCACCCCTCTCAAAACTGTCGAGATTGACCTCGCGTTCCCACGTTCGCTTAAAGTCTTCTGACGCGCGTCGAAATTCCGCCAGGCTCTTACCCAGTTGTCGGCCCAACTGTGGTAAGCGTCGCGGACCAAAGAAAATCAATGCCGCCGCCAAAATTAACAACAACTCCGAATTGCCGAGGGAATCGAGAATGAACAGATACATCGTTACCGCCTGAACCTTAGACGCGACAAATTGCGAAAAGGATTGTAGCGCGTCCGGAGGCGTTTGACACCACCGGCGGCGTCGCGCACTCTCGAACCATGCCGGATCTTCCCGCCAACGCGCTCGAACAGTTCGCGCGCGTCGCCGAAAAAGTGGCGGCCACGACAAAGAAACTCGAGAAGGCCGCGCTCCTCGGCGAGTATTTTCAGCAACTCTCGGACGACGATCTCGCGCGTGCCGCGCGGTACTTTGCGGGCCAGGTTTTCGCGCTACACGATGCGCGTACCACAAACGTCGGCGGCCGCATCATTAGCGAAGCGCTGATCGCCGCTACAGGACTGCACGCGGATCTCGGCGCGCGCTATGCGCGTTGGGGCGACGCCGGCGATGTCGCCTTTGAAATGTTTAGCGAAGCGAAAAGAGCGAACGCCCCGACTCTCGGCCTGGCGGACACCGAAGGCTTGCTCGCGAAGCTAAGCGCAACGCGGGGAAAGAATGCGAAGACTGAGTTGCTCACTAAGGTCCTGGCAAAGGCGACCCCGCTGGAAGCGAAGTACCTCGTTAAACTTTTGTCGGGAGATCTGCGGATCGGTTTGCGCGAAGGACTCGTCGAGGACGCGATTGCGCGCGCTTTCAAACAAGCGCTTGCGGACGTCTCACTCGCGAACATGTTGCGTGGCGATATCGGCGAAGCGGCGGTGCGAGCACGTGCAGGCGCTCTTCATGAAGTCGAGATGCGCCTCTTTCATCCGTTAAAATTCATGCTGGCGACACCGGCATCTGATCTCGCCGACATCGCGCGCACGATGCCGGAAGAATTTTTCGTGGAAGACAAATTCGACGGGATTCGCGGCCAGGCACATGTCAAAGACGGACGCGTAGCGATCTACTCGCGCACCCTCGACGAAATTTCTCCACGCTTTCCGGAATTGATTGATCCGCTCGGATCGTTACCGACTGACGTCATTATCGACGGCGAAATTCTCACTGCGCGTGGTGAAGAAATCATGCCGTTCGCCCATTTGCAAAAGCGCCTGGGCCGCAAAGTGATCACCGCCGAGATGCTCGCCAGTACACCTGTCGTTTTCGTCGGCTGGGATCTGTTGTATGCAGGTGGAAAAGTTCTGATCGACTCGCCCTTGCGCGAACGTCGCGCCCAGTTGCAGGAAATCCTCGACAGCAGAGTCGGCACGGTCAGACTGTCACAAACGAAACTCTTCGCGGACGTCACCGCACTCGACGAAGAATTTGACGCCGCGCGTGAGCGTGGCAACGAAGGGTTGATGATTAAGGACCCGGCGTCATCCTACAAACCGGGCCGTCGCGGGCGTGAGTGGCTGAAGCTGAAAAAAGCACTGGCTACTTTGGATGTCGTGGTAACGACAGTTGAACTGGGTCATGGCAAGCGCCGCAATGTCTTGTCGGACTATACGTTTGCGGTGCGGCGCTCGGAAGAAGATCCGGAGTTGCTGAATATCGGCAAAGCCTATTCTGGCCTGACGGATGTTGAAATTGCAGAAATGACTGAGTGGTTCCGAGCTCACACAGTGCAGGAATACGCACACGGCCGTGTGCGCATCGTCGAGCCGACGGTTGTCATCGAAGTAACTTTCGACCGCGTGCAACCTTCAAATAGGCATAAGAGCGGCTACGCTTTGCGCTTTCCGCGCATCGTAAGACTTCGCCGCGACAAGACGGCCGACGAAATCGACACGCTGGCAACTGTGGAGAAGCTTGCCAGCCAATGACAAGTTGACAACTTTTGATGCAACCAGAAAGATGCACTCTATGAATCGCACATCCCCTTTTGTTTTGTTGCTCGCGTTGATGCTTGCGGCGAGTGCCATGGGCCAAACGGACACCTCGGGCGTTCGGCCCACGTCACCGGTCAGAAAGAACACCGCGGCGCGGCCTTCAAGACAAACTGCGCCCGAGAAACCGAATGCCGCCGCAGCTGCAGCCGCTCCAACTCCGTCGCCGGCATCTTCAACCACCTATGATTCGCCGGCGATCGCAATTGTCAACGATACGACTTTCACAGTTGCGGACATCGAACCGAGTGTTACCGAGCTGATTTCGAACGATCCGGACTTGTACCTGCGCGATTTTTATCAGGATCGCGCGAAAGCGATTCGTGAAGCACGCCAGCGCGCGGTCGATGTGCGCGTTGGTTCAATGCTCATTGCGTCTGAGGCAGCCAAACGCAAGCTGACGACTGATGCATTCTTAGACGCTGAAATTAACAGCAAAATTGCAAATCCCACCGACGCTGAGGTCCGTGCTGTGTTCGATCAGAACCGTGGTCAGCTTGGCGACGACTTCGACGCCGCGCGGCCGACGATCATCACTTACCTGCGAAACGACCGCGCAGAAAAAGCGCGGGCCGAATTGGTGAATCGTTTGAAAATGACGAATACAGTTCAGAAAGGCGCAGACGTAAACGCTCCCAACCTCGCGCCCGGAACTGTGCTCGCTTCGGTAAATGGTCAGCCATTGCGGATCGAGATAATCAACGAGCGCATGAAGGCGTACATCTACAAAATGGACCGGCGTATTTACGACACGCAGATGCAGGTGCTCGATCGCCGCATCAACGACACGCTCATCATTGATGAAGCGAAGAAGAAGAACATCGGCGCCGAAGTGATCATGCGTACTGAGATCACCGATAAGCTCAAGCAGCCGACTGAGGCGGAAGTCACTAAGTTCTACGAAGAAAACAAATCGCGCATCAATGGCGATCTTGCTTCAACCCGCAACATGATCGCTGACTACCTTCAGCAGCAACAGCAACAGAAGTTGGAGGCGGATCTGGCCACACGTCTCCGCGCCGGCGCCAAAGTTAAAATACTCATGCAGGAGCCGGCGGCGCCCGTATTCAACGTCCCGGTTGGCAAAGGCTATGGTCGCGGTGACATCAATTCAGCGGTGAAGATCGTTGAGTTTACAGACTTTCAATGCTCGGCGTGCGGCGCGATGTATCCGGTGATCGAAGAAATGTTGAAGTCTTACGGCACGCGCGTCTATTTCGAAATCCGAAATTTCCCTTTGACTTCAGTGCATGCCAACGCTTTCATCGCGGCGGAGGCTGCTGCGGCTGCGAACGCGCAAGGCAAACTGTGGCCGTACATCGATTTTCTCTTCAAGAACCAGTCTTCGCTCGACCCGGATTCGTTGAAGAAGTACGCGACTCAAGTCGGACTCGATCGCAAGCAGTTCGACGCAGATTTTGAGACGGGTAAGTTCGATGCTGATATTCGCCGCGATATCGAGGAAGGCGAGACGTATGGCATTGAAGGCACGCCGACCATTTTCATCAATGGGGTGATGTTGACGACGCTGAGTGCGGATGGTTTGCGTGAGGCGATTGAGAAAGGTTTCTCGCGCAGCAAGTAATCACACCGCTGTCTTCGCGGCCGCTTTTGGCGTCGGACCAATCGTCGCCTGCAGGTCTTGAGTTGCACGTCTGGCGCAAGCGCGCTGGTCGTCTGCTTCGCTTGCTTCGACATAAAACAGTGGGTGATAGACGATCTCCACGCGACCAGGACGCGGAAACTTCCGGCCCGGTGGCCAAACCAGATTGCCGCCGTGAATCGTTACCGGCAGAATTGGGACGCCGGCTTCCATCGCCATCCGCGCTGCACCGGGCTTGAACCGGCGCATTGAGCCATCGGCATTCCCGCGGCCGCCTTCCGGGAAAATCACCACCGCACCGCCTTCACTGATAAATTGCAACGACCGACGAATCGGGGCAGGATCGCTGCCTTCCAATTGCAGAGGCCACGCACCAAGCAATCTCAAACCGTAACCAATGATCGGCCAGCTGAAAGCCTCGTCCCACGCGAGATAACGAACGGGTCGCTTCACCGGACACGAAAGCCAAAACGGATCCAGGTAAGTCTGATGATTCGAAGCGATGATAACGCCGCCGCTCTGCGGAATGTATTCGGTATTAGTCCAACGCACCCGCCATAGAAGCCGCGAGAAAGCTCGGACAATCGGGCGAAAAATCTCCAAGACCCATTGCGGCAGCATCGGCGGGTAAGGCCGCGACCCGTTAGTGTTCTTGGAACGATCGAGAGTTGTGGTGCTTTCGCTCAACAGGATTCTAAAAAATCAATTTGATGCGAGAGTATCGCGGCCCAATAAGATCTCATCACGCCATGATTCCGGCAATTCAGCCAGGTCGGTCGTGTCATCATTCCAGCGTTCACACTTCGCGCAATCGAAGCCACGGTACTCAATCGCCTCGGACTTCGTCAAACCAAGAAGGTTTCGCCACCGACAATCGGCAAACGAGCAATAGCGCTCAATTTCGACGAGTAATGTCGCGCGCGGAAAATGAAGTGGCATAGGCTTTAATCTGCGCAGCACGGCACAGACTGAAGTCTAGGCTACTGTTCAGAGCGGCCATTGACTACCGAGAAACTCTAAATGCAATCGTGTCATTCCGTCTTTACCCAGTCTTCGTGCTCGCACGACGGCCAACACCGTTATGGCATACCGGTCGCTCGTCATTTTGACGAACATACCCGGGCAAACGTCCATCCCGGTGAACACGGCGGCGCCGGTCCGACTGATATTTTCGGTGACGGTGTGCTCGTTCTTGATCAACTTATCCCCTTCGTACACCTCGATCACGACATCGATCGGAATCATTTGACGACTTTCTTTGCGCTTGTCCTGCGTATTGATTTCCGCAAGCTGATCGACGGAATCCTCACGTGCGGCCCACATCGCGCTTTCCAATTTTGTCTGGGCAATTTCGTATCGACGCTCAGGGTGGTCCTGATAACTGTGTGGTGGCCGTTTTCCGACAAATGCCACCCCGACCTCGATCAGAGGATCCTTAGGCGTCTTTTGTTCCAGCAGCTTAACGTTTCTGACAATCGCCCAGACTCGATATTGATCTTCAACGTGATCGAAGACACGCAGTGGGCGCGGCATCGCCGCCGTCAGTTGCAACAAGCGGCCGATGTCAATCGGGCGCGTCAATGGGAACCGGGCGCCGAACGGCGTCACATCAACGAGGCGCGTCATCACGGTCCATTCGTTATCGATGCTTTCGCGCACGAGAATGCGCGCCGGCAGCGCCAGCCGGATTCGCTCCCGCATCCTACGGGATTTCTGATCAAACTTAGGGTTTTCTTTCGCCAAAATAAACGCTCATTGTGACGTAATTGGCCGCCTCCGCAACGTTCGGTCTTACGGTGACGAAAAGGGGAATTTTTTCAGCAATTATCGGGGTTTCGACGCTTTGAGAATGCTGCTTCGTGCGGTAAAATAACCGTGAATGTAACCGCATGATTGGCTGCTGCCGCGAACCCCTGAAGTCCGCAAAAAACTCAAAAAGTTCGTGCCAGAAAAATCGCCGGCTTTCGCGTCGAGGGCCGCTCGAGCAACGTCCGCGGATTGTAACGGAAAGGTTTGATGAATGGAAACACTTGAACGCCAGCATATAACCATTGAAGAAGAGATGCGGCGATCGTATCTCGACTATGCGATGTCCGTAATCATTGGTCGTGCGTTGCCCGATGTGCGCGATGGATTGAAACCGGTGCATCGCCGTGTGCTGTGGGCCATGAACGAGCTGGGCAACAGCTACAACAAGGCTTACAAAAAGAGCGCGCGCGTGGTTGGCGACGTCATCGGTAAGTATCACCCACACGGAGACATTCCGGTTTACGACACCATCGTTCGCCTGACGCAGGACTTTTCCATGCGTTATCCGCTGATCGACGGGCAGGGGAACTTTGGATCGGTTGACGGCGACGCCCCGGCGGCGATGCGTTACACCGAAGTCCGCATGGCGAAACTGGCGAACGAAGTCCTCGCCGATATTGAAAAGGAGACAGTCAATTTTCAGCCGAACTATGACGAAAGCTTGAGCGAGCCGACGGTGTTGCCAACGCGCATTCCGAATTTGCTGTTGAATGGCTCAGAAGGAATCGCCGTAGGGATGGCCACAAAGATTCCGCCGCACAATCTGACTGAGATTGTTGATGCCACCGTTGCGCTGGTGCGCGATCCCGAAATCAAGATCGAAAAGCTTCTGAAAATTGTAAAGGGTCCGGATTTCCCAACCGGCGGATTCATCTGCGGCCGGGAAGAGATTCGTAAATCATATCTTGAAGGTCGCGGCATTTTGCAGATGCGCGCGAAGGCGTCGATTGACCGCATCGGCCGCGGCTCGCAGGAACGCGACGCCATCATCGTCACCGAAATTCCGTTTCAGGTTAATAAAGGAAAACTGATCGAGCGCATCGCAGAGCTCGCGAATGAAAAGAAGCTGGAAGGCATCTCGGATGTCCGCGATGAATCCGATCGTCACGGCATGCGCATCGTTGTTGAGCTGAAACGCGATGCCGTGCCGCAAGTCGTCCTGAACAAACTCTTCAAATTGACTCCGATGCAGTCCAGCTTTGGCGTCATCAATCTCGCGATCGTAAACGGGCAGCCGCGTGTGCTGAACCTTAAGCAGATGCTCGAAGCGTTCGTCGACTTCCGTCGCGAAGTCGTCCGCCGCCGCACTGAGTACGAGTTGAAGAAAGCGCGCGCTCGTGCACACGTGTTGGAAGGTTTGACGAAAGCGATCGACGCGCTCGATTACATCGTGACGCTGATTCGGAACTCGCGTTCGGTTGAGGAAGCCAAACAATGGCTCACGGGGCACCTGGAAACGACCAGGGAAGTGAAATCGTGGAAAGGCATTCCCGCGAACGAGCCGGTCGCGAAGTATCTGCCGAAGCTCAAGAAAGCAATGGAGCGTCTGGCGTTTTCGGAGATTCAGGCACAGGCGATTCTCGATTTGCAATTGCGGCGTTTGTCGGCGCTCGAGCGGCAAAAGATCCAGGACGAGTATGAGTCGATTATCAAGTTGATTGCGGAACTCGAAAACATTCTTGCGAACGAATCGGCTTTGCGTGGCGTTATTGTCGACGAGCTGGAGGCGGTCAAGAAAGAGTTCGGCGACGCGCGTCGCACCGAAATTACTGACGAAGGCACTGAGTACACGATCGAAGATCTGATCGCCGACGAAGAAGTGGCCATTACCGTCACCAAGAGCGGCTACATCAAGCGTACGCCGATCACGACCTACTCTCGCCAGGGGCGGGGTGGCAAGGGCCGCTTCGGCGCGATGGCCAAGAATGATGACTACGTCGAGCACCTTTTCATTGCGTCGACACATGCGTACCTGATGGTCTTCACGGATGACGGGCTCGTCTACAAGATGAAAGTTCACGAAGTTCCCGACGCAGCGGCGGCTTCACGCGGAAAGGCGATCGTGAATCTGATTCAGATTCCGTCAGATCGGAAGCTTGCGGGCGTTGTGCCGGTGCGCGAGTTCTCGGAAGGCCGTTACGTCGTGATGGTGACGAGCAAAGGCGTGATTAAGAAAACGGCATTGTCGGATTTCCAGAACATTCGTTCGAACGGAATCATCGCCATCAACATCGACGAGGGTGATGAACTGCTCGATGTTGTGCTGACCGATGGCACGAAACGAATTTTCATCGCGACGCACAACGGCTTCGCAATTCGCTTCGATGAAAAGAATGCGCGTCCGATGGGTCGAGCGACGCGTGGCACGCGCGGCATCGATCTTCGCAAAGACGATTTCGTGGTTTCGCTCTGCGCGGTCTCGGCCGACGATACTGAAAAGATGCTTTCGGTCTCGGAGCAGGGTTATGGCAAGCAAACGCCGATCTCGACTTACCGCCTGCAGTCGCGCGGCGGCAAGGGCGTCATCAACATGAAGACGACGGAAAAAACCGGAAAGGTCGTAGCTGTGTTCCCTGTCGATCAGGATTCGGAAATCATGATCATTACTCAGCAGGCAAAACTGATTCGGCTCGAGGCCGGCGACATTCGCAAGACCGGACGGAGCGCCCAGGGCGTGCGCCTGATCAAGACTGAAGAAGGCGACAAGGTGACGAGCGCGTCCTTGGTTGAGCCGAGCGCAGAGGAAGAAACAGAAGAAGTTTCCACTTAGATGAAAGCAGTAATCACGGGAAACCCGGAAATTCGAAATGCCGAATGGCACACTGAAGATGGGAAGCCCACTGATGGCAACCGTGCAATTTTTCCGCTGTGTGAGTCGGACGAGAACAACAACCTACGTTTTGTTGGTACTGCGTTCTTCATTTGTACGAACGGTGTATTCGTTACGGCAAAACATGTTGTCATGGATCAGCGCTGGGAGAAGCCAATTGATCCGCTTACCGCAATTCAGTTCATTGAGGGCAGCTATATTCTTCGACCCGTCCTTAGTATTTCCGTGAATAATAGTGACGTTGCAATAGGCACCCTTAGGACGGCGACGCATAATCAAACTGGAGAGCAGCTGACTAATCCTATTCTCACGCTAACGACGAAAACTCCTCAGCATGGAAGTGTCGTCACAACTTTCGCGTATCCCAAGAGTTTCGTGCAGGAGAGAGACTCGATTCGCGAACTTCACTTCAACACTAGTTGGCATTCTGGCTTTGTTCTCGAATACTTGCCGGGCGGACGTGATAAATCAATGCTACCTGGGCCCTGTTACCGCACAACAATGGACATCTTTCATGGTGCATCCGGCGGTCCGGTAATGAATACGAACGCAAGAGTGTTCGGAGTGAACAGTACGATGTACGACGGTGTTCAAGAGTCCTACGTCTCGGCCATTCAGTCCCTCGGAGGATTGGAAATAGATGACGTGATGATGCCCGGTGAAAGTAAACCACGCCGTGTAACGACAAACGAACTGATTGAAAGGGGTTTTATCGTTCTCGACTGAACTGGTTCTCGCCTTCGACCCACAGTTCACCGTCTTCAAAAACTTCCTTTTTCCAAATCGGAACCGTGCGTTTGAGTTCGCGGATGGCCCATTCGCATGCTGCGAAGGCGGCGCGGCGATGAGGCGCGCTGACGCTGATGACAACTGATGTCTCGCCAATTTCCAGACGGCCCGTGCGATGGACGATGCCGATGTGCGCGATGTCGAACTTCTCGCGCGCCTGTTCGCCCAATCGCTTCATCTCTGTCAGCGCCATCGGTTCGTACGCTTCGTAAATCAGGTAGAGGGTGTGGCGGCCTTTGGTCCATTCGCGTGCATAGCCATCCAGTGTGACCGTGGCCCCGCACTGCGGCAGCACGACGCGGCGTGCAACGGCGGCAACGTCGATAGGTTCAGTGGTTAATTCGAAAAAGTCTTTATCAACAGAAGCAGCGGGCAGGATGCCCGCGCTCCCCGCGCTCCCGGCGCTCCTGGCGCTTCCGCCACTGACGGGCGGAAAGATGGCCAGCTCATCACCCTCATGCAATTCACGTTTCCGATCAGCATATTCCTGATTCACTGCCAGTAATAAGGATTTTCCGAAACGATTCAAGGCCGGATATTCGGACAAAACTTTCTGAAATGCTTCGTCCGTCGTGCAAGGCGTGTGGCAAGTGATGTCGAGTTGGTCATGGCCAACGGCGTCTCGGGCAGCACCAAACAAGAGAACCCGCACTGACAAGTGATTGGTCGTCATTCGAAAAGGATGAACTGGGGCTTATCCGGCTGCGACCGCAAGCCGTCTACTCTTCGAGATCGACGTGCTTACCGCCGTGACCGTTCCCTTTTGCAATTGAGTGCAGGCGCGCGCGCTCTTCGTAACTCTTCACGACCCGCGCGAGAAAATCTCCCAGGCGCTGCAACCGCTCAGATGTCGAGCGCAGCTCAAGCAATTGCTGCTTTACGTCCGGCTCCAATTCCATTGCCGCGGCCACCAGAAAAGAAAGCTTTTGCGGTTCGGTGTCTGTGATGTCCGGCAAATTGCCGCGCTCGTCGTTCGTCACCCGGATCGCGTTGGCAACGCGCATAAACATCGCGGCGACCTCGCGCGCGTCAGCACGCAGTTTTTGCGTGCCTTCGTCTTCGTCCTCAAAAAACTTTACACTCACGACGAGGTAGGGATTACCGCGCTCGAGATAATCCTCCACTTGATAGCGCACGACACCAACGGCAAGCACGTTTGATCTGCCATCGGGCAGCCCCTGCGTTTCCGTTACTTCCGCAACACAGCCTATGTGTCCGGTTGGCGGTATATCTTTTTCTGAACTGCTCGAGTCGAAGTACGAGAGCCCGAACAGATTGTTGCTCGCGCGGATGTCAGAAAGCATCTGCCGATAGCGCTCTTCGAAGATATGGAGCGGCATCGGCATGCCGGGAAATAAAACGACCGGCAGAGGAAACAGCGGTAGTTCTTGCACGCCACGGACTTTGTCGAAGGCTTCGCTCATTTATTCGACGTTGGTTTATTTGCGAAACTAAGATTGCGCCGATTCATTATCGCAGACGACTTTGCGGAAGTCAGCACGGTCACGCGCTGATCGGAGTTGGGGACGAACTTGTGATAGTTTGTTGACCTTCGTTAGCCTGTTAATGCGGTTTGCATTGGAGGAGGATATATGAGTGATTTAGCTGCGCGACAGTGCGTTCCATGTCGCGGCGGTGTGCCCCCGATGAAGGGCGAGGAAATCCGGAATATGCTCGCCCAATTGATCGGGTGGGAAGTGGTTGGCGAGCACCATTTGCGCAAGCCGTTCAAGTTCGGTGATTTCCGTCAGACGCTCGAGTTCGTAAATCGGGTTGGCGAGCTGGCCGAAAGCCAAGGCCATCATCCAGACATCTGCTTTGGCTGGGGGAAGGCGGAGATCACCATCTGGACGCACAAGATCGACGGGCTTACTGAAAGCGATTTCATCCTCGCGGCCAAAATTGATAAGTTATGAAAACACTGCCACAGGAAGTGGCTGAAAAGCCTCAGGAGGGCAACGGCCATGATGCGCAATCGCATCGAAGTGCCGTCTGCAAAATGACCTCTGGCCCGGCACGGAACCAATTAATGAACAGATTGTTTGCATGCATTTCAATGGTTGCCGCTAGTTTGCTGTTAGCGTTTACCGCCGCTGCGCAGAACCCCCGGCCCCAGAATCCCGCTGCGCCAACACCGACGCCGGATCCCAACCAGGCCGAAGTTGTCAACATTCGCCGCGTCCGGTTACCGATTACGGTCACCGACAAAAAAGGCGCGTTTGTGTCGGGCCTGACGCAGAACGATTTTGTTGTGCTGGAAGACAAGGTGCCGCAGCAGATCGATTCGTTTACGAATGACGAGAACAACAATCTCCCGCTGTATGTCGCCGTACTAATGGATACGTCGCCCTCGACAGCAGCTAAGCTGAAGTTCGAGCAGGAATCCGCGATGAACTTCATTCAGACAGTCGTGCGTCCGCGCCGCGATCGCGTGCTGTTCGCGACTTTTGATCACGAAATCACTCTGCGACAGGACTTTACCGATCGATTGGAGTTGCTTGATCGTGCAGTTTATGCCGTAAAGAAGACTGGCGAGCAGACAGCACTGTGGGATGCGATCTGGCAGTTTTGCGATCAGAAGATGCGCTCCGTCCCCGGTCGTCGTGTGCTGGTCGTCATTACCGACGGTGTCGATACATACAGCCGCGCGGATATTAACGACGCGATCGATATCGCGCAACGGACCGAGACAACTATCTTCGCCATTTCGACCAAAGCCGGCTTGTTAAGCACCGTTGTCGGCGTAGAAGCAGGGACGGTGAAGGATAAAGCCGACAAGGAACTCGATAAGATTAGCGAAGAGACCGGAGGCGCGGCATTTTTCACCGGTGACATGCTCTCACTTGAGCGATCGCTAAATCGGATTCAGAAAGAAATCAGATCGCAATACTTGATCACCTACAAGCCGGCGAACGACAAATACGACGGCAGTTATCGGCGCGTTGAAGTGAAGCTCACCAACGGGCAGGGTCTCAAGCTCCGCACCAAGAAGGGTTACAAAGCGGTCGCCGACGCAGTCAGGACCGGTGAGTGAAATGAAAGCGCGTTTCTTAGTTGCGGCCGGGTTGTTCGCCGCTATGATCCTAGGCAGCGTCGTCGCTCTCAACGTCGGCACTCGCGCGCAGAGTGGAAGCAGCAACAGTTCCCGCCAGCGTGTTGCCAATCCTTCGCCCAGTCCCACGCCACGATCTCAAGATGAAGAGACACTTCGTTCCGACGAAGTGGTACGTGTCGAAACCAACCTGACCAACGTGTTCTTCACCGCCGCCGACAAACATAAGCGTTTCATCTCGAACCTGAAGCGTGAGGATGTTCGAATACTAGAAGACGGCGTGCCGCAACAGATTTTCACTTTTCAACAAAATATTGATCTGCCACTGTCCTTAGCGATCCTGATCGACACGAGCCGGTCAGAAGAGCGCACGCTGCCAGAGGAAAAAGTTGCAGCGCAGGCATTTCTGGAAGCGGTCATGCAGGCGCAGAGAGACGAAGCCGCCATCGTGTCGTTTACCGGTGAATCAACATTGGAACAAGGACTCACGGGAAACGTTTCGCGATTACGACGCGCGATTGAACGCGTCGCGTACGTTCCACCAAGCGGTCTAATCGGTGGTGGTGTGGTCGTGGGTGGAACGCCGCCGATCTCTGATAGTCAACAGATGCTCGCGGGTTCGACGGCCATTTGGGACGCAGTATTCACCACGTCGAACGAAGTAATACGCGATTCCGCAGAGCACACGCGGCGCGCCATCATTCTATTGACTGACGGCCAGGATACCAGCAGTCAGGTTCACATGAGCGAGGCAATCAACAGCGCGGTGAAAGTCGATGCGCTGGTGTACGCAATCGGAATCGGTGATCGTTACTCTTATGGAGTTGATGAAGGTTCGCTGCGAAAGATCACTGAAGCAACCGGCGGACGTGCTTATTTCCCACGAAACGAGTCGGAGTTGCGCGACGCATTCGCCCAGATTCAGCGAGACTTGCGCGAGCAATACTTGATTGCTTATGCGCCTTCCAACAAGTCCCGGGATGGATCCTACCGCCGCGTATCAATCGAAATCGTCAATCCTGAACTCCAGAAGCAGTCATTAAAGCTCTCCTACCGCCCCGGCTACTTCGCAAAATAACGCCTCGACGTAGCCCAAAAACGCTAATTTTTGCCGATTTTCGCCGAATTTTCAGCGGTGACAAACAAGTTTTGGCTTTGCTATACTCAATTGGTCCCTGAGGGCTAATTCTCGCCTCAGTCAGTCTTTCCCAGCGCGATATCTGCGCCAGATTCTCTTCGAACCCGTTCTTGTCGATGTCCACATCGTCAGACAATCGTCCCGTCATTCTGATCGTTAAAGACGATCAGCAAGTACTTGAATTGTTGGTGGACCTGCTTGAGCCGGAAGGTTACAAGGTCATTGCCGCTGACAGTGCTCGACGTGCGCTTGAACTAACGTCCGTTGTGCGCGCCGACCTAATCATGAGCGATGTGGTCATGCCCGAGATGAATGGACTCGAACTGTGCCAGCGCTTGAAAGCGGATCCCGACACAGCATCGATACCGGTAATTATGGTGAGCGCCGTTCGCAAGAAGGACGCTGCTTTGATCGAGGGCTATAGCGCGGGCGCTGATGAGTACATCGAGATTCCGTTTCGAAACGAAGAGGTCTTAATCAAGGTGGCGCGCTTGATTGAACGTCATCGCGCCCAGAGGGCGCTAGAGAAATCGGCGCAAGAATACCGGTTGCTCTTCAAGGCTAACCCGTGTCCGATGTGGCTCTGCGATCAGAAGACTCTTCAGTTCCTCGCAGTCAATGACGCCGCCGTCAATCATTACGGATACAGCCGCGAAGAATTCATGACAATGACGGCGAAAGATATTCGACCGGAAGAAGACGTTGCGAGCCTACTCGAGCACGTAACCTCAACTCAGACGGTAAACGCTGACGCAGAAAATTGGCGGCACCGCAGAAAGGACGGCACCGTCATCCTGGTTAACGTTTCGTGGCACAAAGTTGAATTCCGTGACCGCGAGGCCTATTTCGTATTGGCAAACGACGTCACGGAACAAAAAGAGTCGGAAACAGCACTGATTGAAAGTGAGCAACGCTATCGCGAAATCTTTGATAACGCCAACGATCTGATCTACACGCACGATCTTGAAGGCAACTTCACCTCACTCAACCGCACGGGCGAACAGTTAACCGGCTATTCGAAGTCCGAAGCGATGTCCATGAACTTTGCGCAGGTGGTCGTTCCCGATCAACTTGGACTTGCGCGACAGATGCTCCAGCGTAAATTGGAGAATCACGATGTAAGCACTGTTTACGAGTTGGACATTCTTTCAAAGAATAATCGCCGGATTACGCTCGAGATGAGCACACGGCTCATTTATCGTGATGGCAAGCCGGTGGGCGTTCAGGGCATCGGCCGTGACATTACCGAACGTAAACGCGCTGAGGCAGAGTTACGGCGCCGCAATCAGGAGCTAGGAGCACTTAATGAAATTTCGCAGGAGTTGAGCAAGTTAGGCGAACCTTGCGAGATCGCGAACCTGATTCATTCGATGATCGGCACCGTCATCGACAACCGAAATCTTTACGTTGCGTTGTATGACGAGCAAAAGGACGAGGTCTCTTTCCCGGCGTATACGATTAACGGCCAGGCATACCATTCACCAACGCGCAAATTCGGCTTTGGCTTAACTGAGCACGTCATTCGCACCAAACGGCAGTTATACATCGAACGGGATCTCGACAGTGAGCTTCTGAAGCTTGGGCTGCAACTAAGTGGCCGCAGCGCCCAGTGCTGGCTGGGCGTGCCGATAATGGTGGGTGAGAAGGTTGTCGGCGTCATTACGATTCAGGACTATGAAAAGCCCGCGGCTTATGACGAGGGACACATCGAATTGCTGCGCACAATCGCATCCCACGCCGGGATTGTTATGGAAAACGCGCGGCTCTACGGAAAGATGAAGCAGCACGCCGACCGCGTGGCGCTGAGCAATCGCATCTCGCAAGCGATCCGGTGCACACTCGACGTTTCAGAGGTCCTGGAAACAGCCGTCCGAGAACTGGGCTCGCACCTTGATGTCGATCGCTGTTCGCTCTTCATGAAGGATGAGCGCGCTGGTCGCGTCACCAACGTCGCCGAATATCATCGAGCCGAAGTAGGGCCTGCTGCACACGACCTGGACGTTTCGCAGGTCAATCTTTTGACCGCAGCCATGAAGCAACACGGCGTGCTGGCCTTTCATGATGCAGCTGAAGATGAAAGCATCCGCGATCTCTATGTCGGAACGCTGAAGCACTTCAATGTGAAGTCGATTATGTACATCGGCGTCACCGTCGGTGACGAGCTGCTGGGCGCGTTCGCATTGTCCACGACCACGTCGCTGCGAAAATGGAGTGAAGCCGACATTGAAGTAGCGAAATCGGTCGCCGATCACACCGGGATTGCCATCAGGCAGGCGCGGTTGTACCAACAGGCAGAAGCAACCTCTGCTCGCGAGGCGCTCGTAAACAAACTCGGTGGCGCGATCCGTTCGTCTCTTCGTTTGCAGGAAATACTCGACACGACAGTACGAGAGTTGGGAGTGGCATTGGCAGCGTCGCGTGTTCAGGTTCGTCTCTGCGACGGATCGAACGATCACGAGTTCGTGAAGACCCAGTACGCTGCAGAAGATCAAAAAGGCAACAGCGAATTCGACCACTACTACGATCAATTGCTGCGTGACCACTTCCGAACTTCGTCGCAGCCGCTGGTTATTGCCGACGTCAGCGAGTTCGCAAAAGGAAGTTCGCAGCTCGCAGCGGGTATCGCGTCTTATGCGAAAGAACAGGACCTGAGATCGACGGTCGTTTCGGCATTGATTGTCAATGAACAGTTCCGTGGAGTCATTTGTATCGAGCAGACAAATACCACTCGTTACTGGACCAACGATGAAGTATTGCTCGTCGAATCAGTGGGCGCGCAATTGGCAAGCGGTATCGCACAGGCAGAATTATTCCAGATTGTCGCAAGCGCCAAGAACGAATGGGAAACAACATTCGATGCGATGTCTGACGGCATCTTCATTTTTGATCCGGATGGGTTGCTTATTCGCGTGAACAAAGCCGGCGCGGCGATGGACAACGCGACGCCAAAGACAATCCTGGGGCGCAAGTGTTGCGAGATTTTGCGCGCCGATTCAGACGAAGTTGAATGCGTTGTCGAACGCAGTTTGCGCGAAGCGGAGTGCGTTAACCTCGAAATTGTTCCACACGAACTGAAACGTCCCGTGTTGGTCACCGTAGAACCGGTCTTCGATGCCGGTCATCAGGTTGTCGGCGCGGTCTGTACCGCCCGCGATCTCTCTGAATTGCGAAAAGTGGAAGCCGTGGCGCGCGAGCATCAATCTCTGATCAAGAACATCCTGGAAAGCGCGCGCGAGGCGATTTATGCGGTTGACCGCCAGGGTATGTATCAATGGTGCAACCAGGCGATGCTCGATCTAACCGGTTATGAAATGCGCGAACTGATCGGCCGCTACTTCCTCGAAAATGTTCACGACGGAGATCGTGACATGCGACGGGCACGCTTCGTCGCCAGCCTCAACGGAGAGCCCCAGCGCTTCGAATCGCGGTATGTCTCAAAGAACGGCACGACCCGCTACGCTTCGGTAAACACTGCGCCGATCATCGTTGACGGCGAGACGACGGGCGTCCTTGGCATTGCACATGACATCACCGAGCAAAAACAGGAGCGCGAACGCGCCGCGCGCGCGGACAAATTGCGCGCCCTCGGCCAACTCGCATCGGGCGTGGCGCATGACTTCAACAACTCCCTCGCCGCGATTCTGGGACGTGCTCAGTTAATTCTGCGCCGCGTGCATGACGAAGAATTGATTCGTAGTCTCGGCGTTATTGTTACCGCTGCGGAAGATGCGGCGGCGACCGTAAGGCGCATTCAAACCTTCGCGCGCAAGTCGTCGGTTGCCGAGATGGAGTTGCTTGATATCGGCAGCTTGCTCCGTGATGCTGTTGAAATCACACGCACTCGTTGGCAGAACGAAGCGCGCGCGCGTGGACGAATGATCGACGTTGTCGTTAACGTCGGCGAACGGTTCATCACGCGCGGCAACGCATCTGAGATGCGCGAAGTTTTCGTGAACCTGATCGTAAATGCTGTCGATGCTATGCCGCTTGGCGGAACTCTGACGATCTGCTGCAAGCGAGAGGCAGATCGGATTCAGTTGAGATTCGCCGATACAGGAACGGGTATGGAAGAAGAAGTCCGCGAACGGATTTTCGAACCTTTCTATACCACCAAAGGCGTTAACGGAACCGGACTCGGACTGTCCGTAAGTTACGGCATCATTGAACGCCATGACGGAACGATTAGCGTGAGCTCAAAGATTGGCGAAGGAACGACTTTTCATATCGATCTGCCGTTTGACGAATCTAGTGAGCAAGCATCTGGAGCGGACGATGTTCCCATCAACGCCGCCGCCTCATTGTCCGTACTGGTGGTGGATGACGAAGAGGTGGTTCGTGAAACACTCGCCGAGATGCTTGCCGATCTTGACCACAAAGTGGTGACCGCAGAATCGGGCCGCGATGCCGTCGAGAAAATCAGCATTGATGATTTCGATATTGTGTTTACGGATTTGGCGATGCCGGAGATGGACGGCTGGGAGACCGCGCGCGAAATACGCAAACACAAACCTGAACTGCCCGTGGTGCTCGTCACCGGTTACGGCGCGACTGCGCAACCGCCGTCAGGCGAAGTTGACTTGGTCGCCGGCATTATTGGAAAGCCGTTCGATTTTGATCAGGTTACCGGAACGATCGCGCGCGTGGTCACACAGTAGGTTTCAATAGCTACTTTGTCGGATCGTGAGCGTACGTATTTCATCGAGCTGCAAAACGATCGGACTCGCTCCCGCGCTCTTCACAGCGTCA
The DNA here is from genome assembly GCA_965653675.1 of uncultured bacterium. Taxonomy (GTDB): domain Bacteria; phylum Acidobacteriota; class Blastocatellia; order Pyrinomonadales; family Pyrinomonadaceae; genus UBA11740. The sequence continues at coordinate 182,504 of CBFHBA010000008.1, read as the reverse complement.
ATCACTTTTGCAACATCGCCATATTTCAATTGTTTGGGCCCGTTGATCGTAACTGTCTTCTCGATTCTTTCCGACTCTGGAACATCCACGGCCGTTTCATAACCGGGCCGGTATGCGTGTTGCTCTTTTCGCGATTGGAAAATCTGCTGAAGTTTCTGACTCAGTGGACTAAGGTCGCCGACTGAACCCATTGGATCCTGGTTTAGCTTGACCTTCAGATCGGACGCGATCGTTGTTATCAGGGTGAGTGGGTTTGGCCTCAGCTTGCTCACATCTTCCTGTGGATTAGGTGCCGGCGGAAGTTCAACTAGCAATCGCGACGGCCAATCGTCGTTAACCCGTGTAACCAACAAACCGACACGCGCCGACTCGATCTTTCGAGTCTCGTTACACGCGGTGATTACGTAGCCGTAATCGGCGGCCGCATCCACCGCTAAATAAACAATTCTGTCCTCCTCCACTTGCGATTCAAGCAAAGGTCTAATCTTCGCGCCGAGATCACGACCGTCGATGGGTGAATGGTCGGTGCCAAGGTACATCCGGCCGTCGGCCGTCACGGTGATAATCGTGGCACGCGCCCTGTCGATATTGATGTCTTTATCAGAGTTCTTCAGGTCGCGAGGCAAATTAACCGGCACACGGCCCTTGTTGTAATCAACGTACCGTTCCGGCATCAGGTATCTGCAGCTAACTACATTGCCGATCAAGATGAGAGCAACGACGGTCATACCGATTGTTTTGTTCATATATCTGCCCATGTCAGGCCAGTTCTTAGTAGTTTCACTCACCGTTGCCTTACATAAAACTTTCCATTCCACCGATAGATAACTCGCCGCAGCCGACCGTCGATCTTGCCGTGCTCGTCCTGTTCGTAAGCGCTGAAGGTCGGCGCGAGGCGGCCATTGCGAATGATGTTCAGCTCAGTCGCGTCTTTCGGCAATCCAAAATCCTTCGGATCGCCCATCAGCATGTCGGAATAAATCGCATTCGTCAGCTTGTTGTCTGCTCTGAAGATCTTCTTCGGCACTGCGTGGTTCGTTTTTGGGTCGATCGTGAAGTAATACGACACCAACGAAGGCGGAAAACTGTTGGCCGTGGAAATTTCAATTAACTGCTCGCCATTCATTGTCGCGAAATCGATGCCAACGGAATTTGCCACGCGGGACGCGTAACCATTCAACACCTGCGACACAAAAACTTTCCCGCCGGCTCGATAAAGCAGAAAACCATTGGCGCCCGAGTACTCGGTTGCATAGCACGGGTCGCGCAACATGATGAGCCGCATCTGATGATTGCCAAAAACCTTCAGGTCATAGTCACCATCTTTCACCTTCTGTTTTTCCTCATCTGACAACGCGCCGGGTTTGCCGTGAATCTCGCAGTAGTTGAGTCCCTCTGCGTCGGCGTTCCACCATGTAGCGCTATCAAATGTCTCCAATACCTTTTCGACCATGCGAATCCCAGCCAGCCGCGCCGGCAGTTTCATTAGCTCCTCGTCGGAATCACTGCCTTCCGGACACTCGTATTCAAGCGCCGGCAATGGCTTGTGCGCGGCAAAGGCGGCTTGACTGCACACGGTTGGCCGATTGCGTTGCGCTGTCGCGAGGCTTACGCACGCAAAGAGCACGCAGATCACAGCAAGAAGAGATCGGGTTGTGTTCATAATTCGTTGTCCGGTTACTCGAACTGTTTCTTGAATTCTTCGAACTGTGCGGTGAGGGTCTCGATCTGTTTCGTCAAAGTCCGCACTTGTTCCTCAAGGTTGAAAACGCGATCGGTTTCTGGCTCACGACGCGCCGATCGTTGCCCAACCGATTCTGCAACGGGTTCGACCGCCGGCTCGCCCGCGAGTAAGTGTGTAAACCTCGCATCTTTCTGACCAGCGTGCCGTGGCAACTTCACCACGAGCGAATCGGATTCGCGCATGCCCAACGCGTGCAGAGTTTCGTCAACTTCTTCCATCCCTTTAAATTCATAAAGCCGCGATCCGCGCGTGCGAATTTCGCCAACGGTCTGGGCCCCGCTCAACATCAACACACACATAACGGCGAGTTCTGCTGGGTTGAGATGTAACACTTCCGGCGCAACATGTTTGTATTTAGGCACGCGGCTCGTGCTGCCGTGAAACACGTAGGCGAGATTCTTCTCGCGCAAAGTGTCGAGTGCGCGCTCGACTTCGCTCTCAGTCAAAGACATCACCGGATTCCGATTGTTTTTCTGATTACACGCCGCCGTAAGCGAATTAAGCGTCAGCGGATAATACTCAGGCGTCGTGATCTGCTTTTCAATCAGCACCCCCAGAACACGTATTTCGTTTTCAGTCAGAGTTGTTGACATACCATTCCGTACCGGTTCAGTGTGGAGGTGGCCCGTGCATGTTGCGCGTGATTCACGGGCGGGACGCCCGTGCCACCTCGCCAAAATGAAGCAGTATTTGACAATCTCAGCGCTTGACGAAAATCGCTTTCGGAATCATCGCGTGCACACCTTTGTTGCCGTCGACAAGTTGCGTGATGTCCAGATCGGCAGCGACGCTGGACAACTGATAAGCATCGTCACGTGTCAGGTGCTTCTCGTTCACGAGAAAATCGATCATCTCGCGCAGCGCCATCTTGGTCGCCTCATTCAGATCCTCATGAATGCCCATGGTGATGAAATGCGTCGGCGTCTCAGCGCGTGGCCATTTCAAATGCATGTCCTTACGAACAATCAATTGAAACGTGCCGATAAGCGAGGTCTCCATCGCGGTGATGTCGACTTCACCGTTGCCTTGCCCGGCGTGGCCATCGCCGGCGAGAAAAAGCGCGCCTTTTGCGTGCACGGGAATGTAGAGCGTCGTACCCGCAACCAACTCTTTGTTGTCCAAATTGCCCGCGTGAATCCACGGCGGGGCGCTTGAGATGCGACCCGAAACATCCGGCGGCGCCACGCCGATACTGCCAAAGAACGGGTGCAGCGGAATCTCAATGCCGTCGGCGAAGTGGGCCACCATTCGTTTCTCGTCGAGCGGAATGATGCGCATCTTCGGGTAAGGAAAGTCTTCCGGAAGGAATCCGCGCCCCGGACTGAACGCGTTGTACGCGTACGGAATCGCCAGTTTGATTTGTTTAATCCGTACTTCGAGGACGTCACCGGGTTCCGCGCCTTCAATGAAGATCGGGCCCGTCAAAATATGTCCACCCGGGCCTTTATTCGTGACTTCCTTGTAGATGTCACGCAGCGATTGCTCGACATCCTCCGGCTTGACGCCTGCGCCTTCCAAGCGCGTCGGACTTGATGTGATCAGCGTCTGAATCTCAACAGTGTCACCAGACTTGACCCGCATCACCGGCGGCGTCGACGCATCGTAGTAGCCCCAGGCGACAGTCTTCGGTGTGGGTTTGAGTTGAAGTGTCGATTGACCGTAACACTCAGTCGCGAATAACAACAGGATGATCGCGAGTAGTCCAGTTTTCATTTTGCGGCTCCATCGCCCCGTTGGGGTAGACCGCTCCGTTAGGAGCGCGATGTTTATAGCACGGGCGACCACAAACACATCAATCTCCGTAGGAGCAGTGCATTTCGCTGCTACGTAGCTTAAGAACGACAGATAAAGCGCGCAGAGTTATAAAGATTCCATGCCTAACGGGATGAAAGCCCTTCTCATCCGAGTAATTCACCCGACGAACCCTCTTGGTCTAAGATGGCGCACCATGCAGCAATTCTTTGACTTTTCGCAGTGGCGGCCGCCAGCGCATGGGAACCGGATTACCACGATCGACATGCACACGGGCGGTGAACCGCTCCGGGTGTTCACTTCCGGTCTGCCGCCAATCGAAGGCCGCACGGTGCTCGAAAAGCGCCGTTACTTTCGCGAACATTATGACGATATCCGCACGGGGCTGATGTGGGAACCACGCGGTCACGCGGACATGTATGGCGCGGTGATCACTCGGTCGATGGATGCTGACCTCGACGTTTTCTTTCTGCACAACGAAGGTTACAGCACGATGTGTGGTCATGCGATCATCGCTTTGACGAAACTCGTTTTCGAAACGGGGATCATTCGGAAACAAAGCGACAATCCACAGCTAACAATCAATGTTCCCGCGGGCAAGGTTTACGCCCAAGCCGTGATGGAAGACGACAGAGTGCGTGAAGTCTCTTTCCACAACGTGCCCTCTTTTCTGTACTTGCGTGACGAGCAAGTTGAAGTGTCCGGCCTCGGTCGTGTGCAGTTCGATGTTGCGTATGGCGGCGCATTCTACGCGTTTGTTGAAGCGCAGCCGCTTGGCCTTAGTCTTAACTCGGATCATTACCACCAGCTCATCGATTATGGCCGGCGCATCAAGTATGCGGTGATGAACAACTTCTCGATCAAGCATCCGTTCGAACCGGAACTGAGTTTTCTCTACGGGACGATATTTGTCGAACCCGCTCACGAACCGCATCACCACAGTCGCAACGTCTGCATCTTTGCCGACGGCGAAGTCGATCGGTCATCTACCGGCACGGGCGTCAGCGCTCGCGCCGCTTTGCATTACGCCAAAGGCGAGCTAAATCTCAACGATAAAATCACGATTGAAAGTATCATCGGCAGCACAATGACGGTCCGCGCGGTAGAAGAAACGAAATTTGGGCCGCACCATGCGGTGATTCCCGAAGTGAGCGGTACCGCCTCGATCATCGGCAAGAATGAATTCTATTTCGATCCGAATGATCCATTTAGCCGCGGCTTCCTTTTGCGATAATCAATGACATGATCGCCTCGGTTCAGAAAGCGCCTCGCTTAACTCAGGATGTTGCCGAACGGATTGTCTCTGAGCTTTATTCGATTGCAAGTTCGGCTACGCCGCTTCCGAGTGAACGTGACCAGAACTTCCTGATTAAGATTCAGAAACCCGACCGTAAGGGAGGATGCAACAACGAACAGTTCGGCGCCGTTATTACCACGCGAGAGATTGCCGACTCTTTCGCCAACGGCATGGAATACTTCAACACCTTCGGTGGGAATCCCGTGTCCTGCGCGGTGGGCCTGGCTGTGCTCGACGTAATTCGTGACGAAGAGCTGCAACAGAATGCTCAGCAGGTTGGACAATACCTGCTGGATGGATTGCGTCAGTTACAGCAGAAACACCCCCTGATTGGTGACGTACGCGGACTCGGTTTGTTTCTTGGCATCGAATTCGTTCGCGATCGGGGAACCCTCGAGCCGGCTGACGCGGTGGCAGCACAGATTGTCGAACTGATGAAAGAACGCGGTGTGTTACTCAGCACCGACGGCCCATTTCACAACGTCATCAAAATAAAACCGCCACTGGTGTTTTCAGAGAAGGACGCCGATGTTCTTCTTACGAATCTAAACGACGTGTTGGAAGAAATGGGGTAAAAGGGAAAGGGGGAACAGGGAAGATTAAACGACAACGTTCCCCCTTCCCTCCGTCCCCCTTCCCCCCTCTGTTCTCAGTAAGCCGCCGCCGCGATCTCACCAACGGCCTGTCCCACGATCTTCTTGACCGCGTCACCATCTGTCGGCACTGAAACGTTGTTAACGTAAATTGCGAAGGCGAGGTGTTCGCCTTTCTTTGTCGTCATGTAGCCGGCCAAGCCTTTACCGGTCACCAGCAATCGCCGATTCAATGGATCGTAAACAGAGAACGTTCCGGTCTTCGCGTGCACAAATCCGGCGGCGGGCGATTGGGTTTGGATATCGAACAGCGTGCCGTCGCGGCCGAGAATGGGGAGCGCGTCGTGGAAGACCTGGAAGTCTTTCTGCTTCGACATGTAGGCGAGAAAGCTGACCATGAACTCGGGGGTGAAGTGCGCGTTGCCGCCGGCGCCGTCAGCTTGCTGCGCGCTTAAGGGATCGAGTCCGGCCTTGGTCAGAAAATCCTTTTCGAGATCGAAACCCGTACGATCGCTGTTCTTGGGTGCGAGCATCGCGCCGAGCACCAGCGGCGTGATGCTGGCGTGCAGGTTCTGGCTGACCTTGAGCGTAACTTTGATCGCTTCTTTCAGTGGAGGCGAGACATGCTCGGCGATCAGGTTCTCCGGCAAGTAAAAGCTGGAGAGCTGATCGATTGGGGCAATGGGCTGCGCATCAATCGTGATTCCTTTTTCACGCAGCGCTTCCGTGAGCACAACTTCGGCGAATCGCCGTGGCGATGGCACGACGTACTTGAAAAGAATCGGCGGCTTACCGGCAGGAAACGTTCCACGAATGTCGGCGTTTTGCATACCGTTGACTGTGGCTGGACCGGCCGTCAGCCTAATGTCAGGTTCGGAATCGGGCTTCCCGGTGGTTGCGCTGTTGGTAAACGTGACGTAAGCAGTCGCCGGCGACGATTTGAAGGTCACGGGCGCGCCTTCGGTAGCGCCAGGAGTCACGACGACATCGATGATGTTGTCGTTGACGACGATAGGCGACATGACAACGCCGGTACCCAGCTCGCGCGCGCCTTCGCGGAACATGCCGGCGTCGACGATCACCATGCCTCTGATTCTCTTGACGCCTTTGCCGGCGACTTGTTGCGCCAGCCGTCTGATTACCAGCAGCGGATCGCCAGGAACGGCGCGCGTGTTCGGATCGCCGTCGTAGGAATGATCCTCGTTTTCGAAGGCGAGCGTGCCATCAGGATTGAGGCGGCCGGAAAGATTAGGATCTCCACTGGCGATCAGCACCAGATGACCATCCAATGTTCCATCTGCTTCGACCGGCCCGGTGCTATAGACGCGCGTGTGGAAACGATAGTCAGCTCCCAGAAGCGACAGGGCCGTGCCTTCGGTCAATAACTTAGTTGTCGAGCCGGGAGTGAACAGCTTGTCCGCGTTGAGGCTGTAAATGACCTTGCCTTTATCGAGCGAGTAGAACTCAATGCCGAACAGCGCATGCTTGAATTCGGGCCGATCCATGATGGCCTGGACTCGCTGGGACAGTGTGTTTGATTGCGCGGGAACTGCCGCGGCATTGAGGATCAATAACAGAGACAGAAGGATTGTTGTCGAGAGTCGTTTCATGTTTGTTTCGCCTTTTACTGCGATTATTCAAACCACAGAGGACGCAGAGAAGCACCAGATAAGGAAAAGAGCCGGCGTCCCAATTTCTTTTGGTTTCTGGTTGATGTTTTCCTCTGTGTCCTCTGTGGTTGATCGAGTTCTACAAGCAGTTAATTCTTTGGACTGATACTCCCGATGCCGCTGACACTCTTGTTTACCACCGGTGGATTGCCGGAATAGGTAACGCTGCCAATGCCGGAGACTGAGACATCTAATTGCTGACTTGCGTAAAGATCGACGTTCGCTGCTCCGGACACCGAGACTTTGGCGCGCTCGGCATGCAATTCATTCGTTTCGATGTTGCCCGCGCCGCTGGATTTGATGTCGACGAATTTTGTCTGGCCGGCTGCCTCGATGTTCGCAGCGCCCGTGTTACTCAAGGCAAACTGATCGTTCTTTACGCCGGAGATATGAACGTCGCCCGCGCCCGCCGAAGAGTATTTTTCAAGATCTGGAACGCTGATGCGTATGGCGATCGGTCTCGAAGGACTGTAATTTTCGTCGCTGTGGACGCGCAGGACGCCGTCGGCTACATCGGTTTTGATTATCGCCAAAATGTTGTCGTCGCCTTCAATTTCAAAACTCTGCGACTGCTGACAGACAATGCTAACTTCAAAGGCGCCCGCGGCTTCGACCGACTTGAAAGACACCAGAGTGCGCTTTTCAGTCTTACGATTGCCTGAGCCTCGGACACCCTTGCCGATATATTGGCAGCCGACCGTAGCAAATAGCAGCGTGAAAGCCGCGAATGCGATTACTGAAGGTCTTTTCATTTCGTCCTCCTCTCAGAAAAAGCGAGTTACTTCAACGCCTGATCCAGCGACGATCGATCATCAAGCATGATCCACTCGACAATTGACAGCGGCAGACTGCCGTTCTTGATCAAGTCATCATGAAATTGGCCGAGCCGGAAGTCTTTGCCTTTCGCGTCGCGATACTTGCCGAGCAGCCGCATGATCTGCCACTTACCCGTGATGTAAGTAATCTTCTGTGACGGACTGGCGGCGGCGCCGGCAGCTTCACCTTCCGCCGCTTCGCGATCCAGTCCGCCGGCTTCCATGAAATATTTCACCGCCTGTTCGAACGTCCAGCGGCCTGTGTGCAAATTCACATCGACACCGATGCGCGCGGCACGATAGCGCGTCAGTCGCATGACCTGCCCTTGCGAAGGCGAATTGAACGGATACAAACCTTCGCGCATCATCATCTCTTCACCATACAACGCCCAGCCTTCGACAATCACGCCATCGCTATGCTGGCGGCGAATCTCGTCCTTCAAATGGTTCGCGATGGACAGTTGCAGAAAGTGTCCGGGAATTCCTTCGTGGCCGAGAATCGGGCGCGGGTCTTCAATCGCTGCGCGAATGTAAAAGTTGCCGCTCTTCGGATTGTAGGTCGGGATGAAATAGAAACCCGTCGGATCTTTGTCATACACGCCGGGCGCGTTCATAAAGCCGCCGGGACTGGTCGGCTTGAATGCTTCAGGCAATTGGCGAATCTCGAAGCGGCCGAGGTAAGACGGCAACGTCACCAGCTTTTGCTCCTGCAGAAACGTGATGATCTCGGTCTCGCGACGCTCGTAGGCCTTCAGGAATTCATCCTGGTCTCTGGGAATGACCGCCGCACGATTGGGATCGGGATCCGCCAGAGAAGGATCGAGCAGCATCGATTCCATCGCGCGCGCACGAGCGAGTTCCGTTTGCCCCAGCATCTCGACCTGTTTGCCGTCGAGCGGTAACAAATACACATGTTTCAACAGATAGTTGTAGTTCGCTTCGCCCATCGGGGCGAACGCCGGCATCGTTTTCAGCCGCTTCTCGAGCCAGTCGGCGTACGCATGAATTGCCTTGATCGCGGCATCGCGCGCCGTGACGAGATCGTCCATCTCCGACTTCGAAAGCCCCTTGGCAAGCGCCGTCATCATGCTGTCTTTGAAGAGCGGATCGACTGAGCGCGCGGAATCGATCGCGAGCTGCGCGTAGAGCTTCACCGGCTTCGTGAGGTTACGCTCGCCCTGTTGAAGTACGGCTGGCATCGCTTTCAAACGCGCCGTGGCCGAGAGTGCCCGATTGCGCGGCGAGTCGTATTCCTTCTTGAGCAAAGAGAAGATCGAGTTCGAACATTCATTGACGTAGGTTTGCGGGTCGGTGTGCTCGAAATCCATCACCCGATCGAAAAACACCGGCCCTTCGAGCTGCGCGCGAAACAATAACCAATCGATCTGGTCGTCTTTCTTCCACTTGTCCGTGCGCATGCGATTTACCTGCGCGAGTAATTGCACGACGCGCGCGCGGCGCGCGGCGATCGCGGCCGAGGAGTAGTCAGTCAGTTTGTTGTCCCAGGTATGTAGCCCGGCGTCGCTCGAGAACACCGGATAATTCTGGTTGCGCCAGTTGTAGTAATCGTCGGCGAGTTTGCGCAGCGTATCAGGTGTCGCGTTCGGCTGCGCGTGAACCACGCCGACGCAAAACATCGCAACGGCGCACACGGACAGAATCGAAATCGCTCTCATTGGCGGTGGTTCCCCAAAAGAGTGCTCTGATAACGGCGTAGACAATAAATCACGGTGCGATTGGCGACAAGTGAATTCGAAGCGGTTGGCGTAATTAAGTCTCTCAGTCGCTCCGTGAAATCTCAGTGTCTCTGGGGTGACTTCTTCTACGACATATTCACCACAAAGGCACAGAGCACTCACAGAGGCACGGAGAAGATCAATGACGAAGTAAGGCCCGAGCATTTCGCTGCAAGCCCGAAAGTTTTGCTCGTTTCATAGCACTGCCGCGAAAGCGATTGGCATACTCGTCCTGATCCAACTCAAGAATCTGTTCGAGCGACGCATCGACGTTGCCGTCGCGTGGTTCGAAACGACTTTCGTTAGTTGTGTTTGCCGCGTGGTTCCAGGGACAGACATCCTGGCAGATGTCGCAGCCGTACAACCACCCTTGTAGATTCGCAGCCACGTCGTCCCGAATTTCCGGCGCGCGCGATTCGATTGTCGCGTGAGAAATGCAGAGGTTGGCGTCGAGCACGTAAGGCTCAACGATCGCACCCGTTGGACACGCGTCAATGCATAGACTGCAGCTCCCGCATTGGTCGGCAATTTGCTGATCATCGTAATCGAGTTCCAGATTAAGCAGAAGTTCGCCAATGAAGATCCATGAGCCGAACTCAGGCGTGATGACGTTCGTGTGCTTTCCCATCCAACCTAGTCCGGCGCGGACGGCCCAAGCCTTGTCCATCATCGGTTGAATATCAACGCAGACTTTGCCATCCACCGACAGGTATTCGCCTTTAATCCATGCGAGCAGGTCGCGCAGCTTTTCGGCAACGATCTCGTGATAGTCGTCACCCCAGGCATAACGAGAGATTTTGCCAGTGGATTGAGCGCCAGATGTCGAGGCCCGATTCCCGTTGGCTGAGTGATTGATCCCGTCGCTAACGCTCCGGGTACTGACACTGTGTTGATGGGTCGTGTAGTAATTCAGCGCCACGACGATCACCGATTTGGTGGCGGGAAAGATCTTTCGGGGATCGCTGCGCTGCTCTGAATCGCGTGCCATGTACGGCATCTCGCCGTGGTAACCGCGGCACAGCCACTCTTCGAGCCGCGCGCGTTCTTCCGTCAGCGCTTCAGCCCGGACGATGCCGACTTTGTCGAAACCCAATTCGACAGCCCGGTCTTTGACTGTCTTGGTAATCGTCTTCAAATCGGTAGGGGTTGCTTCCGTCGCTGCCGTCACAATGCAGGAGTATAAAAGGCCTTGGTGCGCCAGCGTGAGAGAAAAAAGGGGCGACTTAATTCAGTCGCCCCTTGCTTGTTAGCGCTATGCGTTCCGTTTAGAACTGGAAGCGCACCGCCCATTGTATTTGGCGTTCGCGGAAGAGCGTGCCCCCAGCCGCATTAACGGTTTGGAACTGGGTGTTGAAGACAAGGTTCGCCGCCGCCGCCGTAGTTGCGGTGCCGGTGGTAACAGTGCCCCCTGACGACGACGTGTAAATGCCTGCGCTTTCACCGGTAACCTGGGTCCGATTGAACAGATTGAACCCTTCGATGAAGAACTCCAGGGCCCTCGATTCGTTGAAGCGGATCCGCCGCGAAATTCGCATGTCGGTGTTGATGATCGATGGCAGTCGGTAGCCATTACGTGGCGCTAACGCAAAACGTGCCGACCCGTTCGAGCCATTCTGGCCGCTCGCCTGAATCGCACAAAGCTGAGTGGTGCCGGAGAAACACCCCGGTGCTTGCGAGGCGCCGGGAACCGGAATATTTACCGAAACACTGGGATTGCCGCCTGCGCTAAAAATCGGCACTCCCGAGTAGTACGCGAAAATCGGCGAGAATGTCCAATCCTTCAAGAAAACATTCTTGGACTCAGGTTGCCAAACAGCGTTCGCAATGAACTTGTTTGGAACATCAAGGAAGGACCGTCCGGCGTCCGCCGAAATATCAAATGCGTTGAAAACAATATTGCCAGTGGTGAAGGTTTGCGAGCTTTGATTGAGGTCGGTTGCCTTGGAACGCGTATAGTTGACCTGGAACTGCAAGCCTTTAGTCATACGACGGTTGAATTGCAGAACTGCGCCAACATATTTACTCCAGACACTGCTTTGAATCTCAGTCAACTGTCCAATGCATGGGTTAGGACGCGATGAGCTGCTCGTGAAGGTTGCGCCATTAACCGTACACGTGACCGGGGTAGCCGGCTTCAGAGCGTAAAACCACGGCACAGTGTATGTCTGTCCCCCATATGGTCCACCCTGCAGAGTGTAGGTGAATGTTCGCGGCGGCGGACTCAAGTTCTTGTCCACAAACAGCGGCAGTCTCTGGCCAAAACTTAAAAGCAGCGATGCAGAGACTACAGTGTTATGAGCGATTTCGCGTTCATAAGACAGATCTGCCTGATGAATGCGCGGCAGCTTGAACCCGCTCTGGAAGTATTGAATATTCGGCGGTGACGGTGCAAAAGCCGAGAACGTGTTCGGGAAGTTTGGCCCGCACGAATTGCCCACGGCAGCAGCGTCGGAGGGCGTGCAGAGTCCAAATAGCGACGAAAATTGTCCGCCGGCGACGCCAGTGTTTATTAACGCATTGTAGATGGTAGAGGTACCCATCAGGCCATAGTAGATTCCATAGCCGCCACGAAGTGAACTTCTGCCGTCCCCGTTGACATCCCAAGCGAAACCAATTCTGGGACCAATATCGGTCTTGTCACTTGGCTTGACGGTCGTTTGGGGTATGGCCGGATTGCCCAGAATTACATCCGGCATTTGCTGGTACTCCCAGCGCAGTCCAAGGTTCAAAGTGAGCCGTGGATGAATGCGCCAGTCATCCTGCGCAAAGAAGTTCCAGAGGTTTTCCGTGAAAGTAAATGCCGTTCCGCCGAATGCCTGCTGATAGCTGCTGGTATAGCATCGGCCCGCGACTCTGCCCGTACCCGAAGAAGTTGCAGTGGCGTTGATATTGGACGTACAAGGCAGTGGAAGCGTCGTGCTACCTGGCGTGAATAAAGGTGTATGCGAATTCAAATAATCAATGATGAAATCATTGACGTTGTTGTACGTGTAACCGCCGGCGTAAAAGCGCAAGTTATCGGCGGTGTCCTTGACGTGACTGATGTCCGCGCCGAACTTAACCGTGTGCTTACCTTTACTCCAGGTGAGCATGTCAAAGCCCTGGTTCTTCTTCTCGTTTGGAAATTGCGCTCGCTCAAGAAAAGTCGCGACACCAAACTCGATTGCCGTGGTGATGTTGACGTCAGGACCCCGGCTACCGGCCGCGAACAAACCCGGATAAGCAGGCGCGGTCAACGGTTCGCCCGTCAAGGGCGTCTTGCTAAACTCGAATTCAAAGTCACGCGACCACTGATAACGCGCTTCGTTAATCAACGTCGGTGTAAGGTTCGACGTCAATCGAGCATTAATCGAGTCGTCGTTAACAAAATCGTCGCCAAAGCTGGTGACACCAAACGTGTTTGTTGGCTGGGTCTGAATACCAGACAGGGAAGACCAGCGAAAGTAATTGTACGTAACCGCGAGTGTATTTTTTGCATTAAGGTTTATGTCGACCTTCGGCATGAAGATCCGCTGGTTGCCATTTCGCGGTGTCGGTCCGGTCTCGCTCGTCAAGAAAGCCAGGACTGAACTGATCTGGGCGTCCGATAAATTGCGCGTTGTTGGGTTCTTTAGCGAATCTCTAAATAGGCTGGTTGAGCAGCCCGGCGCCGTAGCCGACGTGCAAACATTAAGCGTGCCGCCCGCAGATAATGGAGCCAGCACCGCGCCATTGTTGAAGATTGCCAGACCCGGAAAATTGCGACGTACTTCATCATAGTTAAAGAAGAAGAACGCCTTGTCTTTCTTGATTGGTCCGCCGATGTCGCCACCAAAGGTGTAGCGTCTGTCTTTAGGCTTAATTCCGCTCACCGTTCGCGTGCCGGTAGTCGCATCAAATGTCGTCAGAAAGCCTAGCGGATTGCGCGCGCCCAGGCGGTTGTCACGATCATAGAAAAACGCATCGCCGTGGAACTGGTTCGAACCGCTCTTGGTGACTGCGTTGGTTACGCCACCAGCCGCGCGTCCATACTCGGCCGAATAGTTCGACGTGTTTACCTGGAATTCGCGAATGGCGCGCTGGCTAATCACATAATTGATACGCGTGCGGCCACGTTCTTCAGAAAAGAACGCCTGGTTGTTGTCGCCGCCGTCTACCGTGTTGTTGTTCAAAAGACCTGAGATGCCACGGAAACTGATCAAGCCGAAGTTTCCGTCCGGCACTGTCCCGGGACTGAGCAACGCGAAGTTCGACCAGCGTGCTCCGTTGATTGGCAGCTCGCTGATTTGCGTTTGATTTACGTTGGTCGAGATGTCCTGCTGGCTGGTGTTGAGCACCGGAGCCTCGGCCGTAACATTGACCTGCGCTTCCTGAGTGGTCAATCCCAACTTTCCTTCAACAGGATTAACTCTGCCAACCTCAACCACGATCTTTTCCAGGGTCAGGTCGCCGAAACCGGTCGCTTTCACAAGGACGGTGTAGGTGCCCGGCTGCAGGTTAACGATGCGAACCTGTCCATCATCACCGGTTGTCGCGGTCTCTGCTTTATTCGTGTCGACGTTGCGCACGGTGACAGAGGCATTCGGCACAACCGCGCCATTCGGGTCGGTAACTGAAATGGATATTCCGCCCGTTGTCGTCGACTGTGCCATCGCTGTGAACGCGCAAAACGCGAGCACGAGAAACGAAGCAAAACTAAAACTGAGAATTTTACGCATATTAGGAGAACTCCTTAGAAAGTAGATTCGTGGTCACCATACCCCGCGCGAATCGGGGCGCAGAGCAACTGAGACTTTCCTTGAATTTTAAAGCTGCTTGTGGCGAAGGAACCTCTTAGAACAAAACAGAAGGCGGTTTCTATCACGACGTTTACTAATTGCGCAAGACTAAAACCGTGTTTCGGTTGTGAAAACCTCATTAACAGGCCGGACTTGCGGGAGAGAAATCGGCAACTGTCGTGCCCTGCGCTGGTCAGACCAATGGCGGCAGTAAACCTGCTGTTTTCAACACTCTTTGCGCCGATCGATTTCGGCAGCTTCAAAACTTAACCGAGAATTTGGATTTTTTCTAAAATTCTAAAGCCGTTCGACAATCATCGCGATTCCCTGCCCACCGCCGATGCACGCCGTCGCCAATCCAAAACGACCGCTGCGACGTTGCAGTTCGCGTAGCAGCGTCAACACCAGACGCGTTCCGGTCGCGCCCAGCGGATGGCCAAGCGCAATCGCACCGCCGTTCACGTTTGTCTTTTCACGATCGAGACCAAGCTCCTGTTCGACGGCGAGGTACTGAGCGGCGAAAGCTTCGTTGACCTCGACCAAGTCCATCTGTTCGAGCTTCAATCCTGCCTTCTCAAGAGCCTGAAGCGACGCGGGCACGGGACCGATGCCCATGATTTCCGGCTCGACTCCCGCATAGGCCCAACTAACGATTCGCCCCAGTGGTTTCATTCCATTTGCTTTAACACAATTCTCGCCTGCGATTACGAGCGCCGCTGCGCCGTCGACAATGCCCGACGCGTTGCCGGCGGTGACAAATCCCTCTTTGCTGAACGCCGGCTTTAGTTTTGCGAGCCCCTCAAGTGTTGTCTCCGGCCGCATGTGATCGTCGCGATCGAAGACCGTCGCGCCTTTTCTGTTCTTAATTTCAACGGGAACGATTTCTTCTGTGAAGAACCCCTCGTCGAGTGCACGCTTGGCCGTTTGCTGTGAGCGCAGCGCGTACTTGTCCTGCTCTTCACGTGAGATTTCAAATTTACGCGCGAGATTCTCAGCCGTGCCCGCCATCGGCGTGTTGCAGTAGGTGTCGAGTAACGCCACCATCAAGCTGTCTTCGAGCTTGCCTTGTCCCAAACCAAATCCTGCACGCGCGCCGCGAATGACATGCGGTGCCTGCGACATCGATTCCATTCCGCCCACGAGGCACGTTTGCGCTTCGCCGAGCTGAATCATCTGCGCGCCGGAAACGATCGATTGAATGCCGCTGCCGCAAAGGCGATTAACCGTCAGCGCCGGGCGGTCATAGGGAACGCCGGCTTTCAACGCGACGTGCCGCGCACCGTAGATCGCGTCGCCTGAAGTTTGTAGGGCGTTGCCGAAAATCGTGTGATCGATTTTTTCCGGCGCGACGCCGGTTGTTTCGAGCGCGGCCTTTGCCGCTGTCGCGCCAAGATCAATTGCGGAAATATCTTTTAACGCGCCGACGTACTCACCCATCGGCGTGCGTTTACCACCAAGAACAAAAACATCCTGCGACATAAATTGTTGTTGCCTTCCTACGGTTGAGAAATTGTTAGCAGTCAGAAACGAACGAGGCTAGCAAAGGCAGGTTATGAAATCAATTTTGGAGTGCGCCGCCAACGGCGGCGCTTTGGATGACACGATTGGTTAGACCGATCAAGCGATCCAAAGCGTCGTCGCCGTTTCACTCTGCCGGCGCACTCCAAGCTCAATCTATAAACCGGTGCTTCTCGCGATAACGGTGAAGTAACTCTTCGAGGAATCCTTCGTAGGTGAATGTTGCCACGTCGGACTGCGGTCGCAACTTGAAGAGAATCGGCATTGCGACTCGCCAGGCCATCCACTGCCGCGGATAGTCTTTCAAGTCCCAGCGACGCCGTAAAAAACTTTCGACCACTTGAATTTCAGTTTCCGTCAACAGATTCACGTCCGCGGTGAAAGGCACGGGCTTCCACGACCGGCGTAACGCTGGATCAGAGACCGGTGAGGCGAATACTTCGGCGAACTCTGGCGCTTCGGCTTCGCGTTCACGCACGACGACTGTGCCTGCGACCAAATCGCCGACGCGCTGATCCCGGGCGGTAGCAAAAACCGAAATCAATCCAATCGAATAGAACGGCGACGGCATGATGTCGAAATTGCGGAGAAGGTTGCGGACCATCGCCTCAAAAAAACCAATGGGGCGGCCGTCTTCGCGAATCACGCGCAGCTTGAGCCAGCGTTTTCCCGGCGTCTGTCCTCGCCAAATCCATTCGAATAACGCAAAGTACCCGGACATCAGCACGAAAACAAAAATGACGAGGAGCGCGATCACCCACTTCGGCGCGCTCGTTACCCGATTTCCGAAATCAGAGAACCCTTCGATAATCAGAAAGATGATGACGAGACCAAAAAGCAAGACGATCTGAATCGTGTGATCGATGGCGCACGCGATGAATCGATTGCCAATCGACGCGAGCGCGAAATGCAGAGGCACCCGTTCGGGAGTCTCGATGACGAGAGTTTCGTCGGTGGTCACGGCTGCGGACATGGCTAAGAATTGGCAGCTTGCGTCGCATGCGTACGTGCGAGGACGGCCGCAACCGCTTCCGGATACAGTTCGTGCTCTTGTTGGAGTATGCGCGCCGACAAAGTTTCCACTGTGTCGTCTTCGCGGACCGAAACCATTCGCTGCGCGATGATCGGCCCGCCGTCGAGAGTCTCGTCGACGAAGTGTACGGTGCAGCCGGCGACTTTCACACCGTGGTCGAGCGCTTGCTTTTGCGCCTCGAGACCAGTGAACGACGGAAGCAAACTCGGATGGATGTTCAGGATTCTCCCTCGATACGCTTCAATGAAATCAGAGGAAAGGATTCTCATGTATCCGGCGAGACACACGAGATCAATTTGCCTTTGACGCAAAGCTGCAATGATCTCGCGGTCGTGCTCTTCGCGCGATCGTCCGCTCCGTTTGATTATGAGTGTTTCGATTCCGCAATCCTTCGCTTTTTGCAGGCCCGCGGCTGATGTTTGGTCACTGATGACTACCGCAACTTCGGAATGAGGAATTTTTTCCGATTGGGCTGCGTCAATTAAGGCAGCCATGTTGGAACCACGGCCGGAAATCAAAATTGCGAGTCGAAATGTTTTTGCCGGCGAGGACATTTGTTTAGTCTTTGGCGGCGCCGAGAATCTGTGCGAGATGATGCTTCATATGATCGACATAATCCTTCATCAGATACTCCAGCGTCACTGGCTCGGCCTTAGGAACAGTCTTGAACGCGATTTCCTGCAGAGTATGTAGCGTGCAAGGTGTGTTCAACTTTGCGTGGTCCGCATGTTTCATCAAATGATGCAAATGAAGATTGTAGGCGCGCCATAACTGAACCAGGTCTGACCACGCGCGCTCCTGGTAATGGTTCGTGCGCACCCATCCGTCCTGATCGTACCCGGGGAAGACGAGATCATCCTTCAACTGGCCGACCACAAAACGCGCGTGATTATTTGCCGCAGAGTCGATCAAGTGACCAATGATTTGTTTCGATGACCAGTGATCTTCCGCGCGTGGTTGCTCGCTTTTTGCTTCATCGATCAGCATCAAATCTTCGGAAGCCGAATCAATCGTGTTTCGAAAGTCTTTAAGCCACTCACTCATAACTCGCTCCTAATTCGGCGTGCTCAATTTGCCTTTTAAGATTGTGAACACAACTCCTAACGCAGAACAACTTTTCGATCACCTTTAACGATGCGTCCAATTTCGTAGCACGTCCCGCCGGTTGATTCAATATGCGATCTAGTCATCGAAACGTCTTCACGCATGCAAATAATGACCATACCGACACCCATGTTGAAGGTGCGGAACATCTCGTGCTCTTCGATGTTGCCGAGACGTTGCAGCAACTCAAACACGGGCAGGACCGGCCACGATCCGCGTTTGATTTCCGCGTTCGTTCCGCACGGCAAAATCCGCGGAACGTTGTCGAGCAGGCCACCGCCAGTGATGTGCGCCAATCCTTTTATTTTTCCCGAATCGAGCAGACCTTCGAGCGTTCGCAAGTAACTAACATGCGGCCGCAGCAACACGGCCCCGACAGTTCCGTCGGCCTCATCCATATATGTATCGACATTGAGTCCGGCCGTTTCAAAAAATAGTTTTCGCGCCAGCGAGTATCCATTGGTGTGCAAACCGGCCGACGGTAAACCGAGAATGACATCGTCAACTGCAATACGGCGGCCGTCGATAACGTGTTCGCGATCGACAACGCCGACGATGAATCCGGCAATATCGTACTCACCTGCAGGATAGAAATCCGGCATCTCAGCCGTTTCGCCGCCAAGC
Organism: uncultured bacterium; assembly: GCA_965653675.1. Classification (GTDB taxonomy): domain Bacteria; phylum Acidobacteriota; class Blastocatellia; order Pyrinomonadales; family Pyrinomonadaceae; genus UBA11740. The sequence goes on along the minus strand of CBFHBA010000008.1, from coordinate 163,861 downwards.
AACACACAACCATTCTCGCTACAGCCATTGGCGATTCCCTCGACGACGCTCGCGGTGACGTCGGGCTCCAACTTTCCGGTGGCGAAATAGTCGAGGAAGAAAAGCGGCCGTGCGCCCTGGACCAGGATGTCATTGACACAGTGATTAACGAGGTCGCGTCCGACCGTGTAGTGCACTCCGGTTTCAAAGGCGACTTTCAGTTTTGTACCGACGCCGTCCGCGGAGGCGACGAGGACAGGTTGATGCATGTCCGGGAATGCACCATCGAACATCCCGCCAAAACTGCCAATGTCTGAGAACGTTCGCGGGTTGAAAGTGCGGCGCGCGAACTCCCGGATCTTTTGCGTCGCGCGATTCGCGGCGTCAATGTCGACTCCGGCGTCAGCATATGTTGCTGGCTTCATAAACCGTAAATGGTAAATCGTAAATGGTGAATAGATGCTGTCTCGCTGCTACGTCAAATGACTCATGCATCAATCGAAAGAATGTCTATTTACCATTTACGATTCACTATTTACCGTTCTTCTTCGGTTTAGGTGGCGGACCAAAATCTCCATAAGCAATAAATCCTGATCGCGACGAATCATCTTTGAAGCCTTCGCGACCGAGCCACATATCTTCGGTCGTTTCTTTCGCCGGCTTTATCTCATAGAACTTTCCGGACTCCGCCTTGCCCTTTGTAGTAATCGTAATCTCGCCCTCTAAATCCGTCCGAAACAGTTTTACGTTCGCGTTCTTCAAGCGATCCAAAGTTTCTTGTGCGGGGTGGCCATAACGATTCCAGCCGCCCGTCGAAATGATTGCTGCTTCAGGTTTCACGCGCTCAAGAAAAGCATGCGTCGTCGCGTATTTCGATCCGTGATGCGCCACCTTGATAATAGTAGCTTTCAGCTCCAAGTCCGGTTTGCCGAGCAACCGTTGTTCAGTTTGCGCTTCCGCATCGCCCATGAACAACATCGAGAAGTCGCCATAATCCAAACGCAGCACAATCGAATTCGCGTTTGGCTCGTTGCCCCCTGCCTTCAATTGTTCGGCGGTAAAAAACGGTTCGCTCGGCGCCAGCACGGTCAGGATTGCGCCGCCGCCTAGATCTATCTTTTGTCCCACTTGCGCCTTTTGATACTGAGCGCCGGATTTGTGTAAAGCATCTTTGTACTCGTCGAAGAAGCCTGTAATCGTTTTCGCGCGCGTCCTTCGCGGCGTCGGCGTCGGCGACGGCTTCGCTCCTTTTTTCATAGGCGGGGGCGACGGCGATGGCGTCGACAGATCCACACCATTGTCGATCACGGTCCCAACTTTAATCCCGTTGAAGACCTCGTCGGCGCCTCCGATGTGATCCGGATGGGGATGCGTCGCGATGAAGTAATCCAGCTTCGCAACTTTGTTTCGCTTGAGCGCGTCGAGCACGACTTTGCCCTTGCCGGCATCACCTGCGTCGATTAGTAGCGACTTGCCGCCCGGAGCGATGACCAAAATCGAATCCCCTTCGATGGGCCCAACGTCGAGGACGTGAACCTGCAATTCGCCGGTCGGTTTCGGAGAGCGCGAATTCCACCACGCTCGCCCCCATTTAAACCAAGCCACGCCCGTCGCGCCGAGAACCAACACCAGCACGGCAATCACACAACCGCAACCGCGAGTTGAGCGTTTCATTTTCCGAGAAAGCCGGGCAGCTACTTTACTACGCGCAGACGGTCTACGAGAACTTGATTCGCTCGAGCACCACCAATCCGATCGAAACGGCCGCGAGCGCATACATCACCGGATGAACGTCGCGGCGGCGGCCGGCCATCAGATACAAGCCGACATGAGAAATAAAGCCCCACAAAATTCCCTGCGTGATCGAGAATGTGAGCGGAATCAAGATCAGTGTGAGAAATGCCGGCACGCCTTCTTCGATTTTCGAGAAATCGACTTTTCCAATGCTGGTGAACATCGCAGCGCCGACCAGGATCAAGACAGCCGCAGTGGCGAACGGTGGAACCATCGCGGCGATTGGGGCAATGAAAAAGCACGGCAGGAAACAGAGCGCGGTGAAGACGGATGTCAATCCCGTACGTCCGCCCATGCGAATGCCGGCAACGCTTTCGATGTACGCCGTTCCCGACGATGTGCCGGCCAGACCCGCGCCGAGGGTCGCAAACGAATCGACAATTAGACCCTGTCGTAAATTCTTCGGATGCCCTTCTTTGTCGAGTAAATCGCCTGCGTGTGCCACGCCGATGAACGTCGAAATCGAATCGAACAAATCAGTGAACATGACTGCGATGATCGCCGGCACCAGGCTGAGTTTCAGCGCCCCGATAACATCGAGCTTCAAAAAGACGCTCTGGAAGTCCGGAAGGCTAAACACTTGCGGCGGCCGCGTGACCATCCCAAGCGCCCACGCCGCCACGGTCACAATCGCAATCGAGATCAGAAAAGCGAAGGCGCTCTTGCGCGCCATGAAAAACGCCGCGATGGCAACGCCCACGATAGCTAGCATCGCGGGTTTGCCCAACGTTCCCAGTCTTACGAATGTCACTGGGTCAGCCACGATGAATCCTGCATTCTTCAAACCGATGAATGTGAGAAACACGCCGATGCCCGCCGCGGCGGCGATGCGCAACTCCACCGGAATCGCTTTCGCAATCGATTCGCGCACCGGCGTTACGGAAATCACCAGGAACAGCACGCCCGCCCAAAAAATTATTCCGAGGGCCGTCGGCCACGGCACGCCTTTGCCGAGAATGACTGTGTAAGTAAAGAAAGCATTGATGCCCATGCCAGGCGCGACCGCGAAAGGCAGCTTCGCGTACAAACCCATCATCAGCGTCATCGTAAAGCAGATGAGCACCGTCGCGGTGAGCACACCGCTGAACGCTATCCCCGTCTTGCCGCCTGCGGAAATGATTTGTGGATTGACGACGACGATATACGCCATCGTGAAAAAGGTGGTGATGCCGGCGACGGCTTCGGTTTTGAGATTGGTGGCGGAGGAAGTCATAACCACAGAGGACACAGAGGAAAGCACTCCAGCGAAAGAACGGTCAGAGTATTAACACAAACTACAGCGATCTGTCTGGCGATTCTTCTCTGTGTCCTCGGTGGTAGATTTTGCTGCGGCGGCATCACGCTGCTTCGCGCGCGCTGGCCGCTTCCGGAGTAAATGCGCAGCGACCCTGGAAGGAGGCGCCCGGGCGGATAATAAGCTGCGCAGTTTCAATGTCGCCGATTACTCGCGCTGAACTTCCCAGCTCGACTCTGTGAGTTCCTTGAATATCACCCCGCACAGTACCGTTGATCAGCGCGTCGCGGACAAAGAGATCTCCGTCAATTGTTCCACCCGCACTCAATATCAGGTTGCCCTCATCGGATCGAATCAGGCCCGCCACATAGGCGTCAACGCGAAGTGTGCCCTCGAACGCGATCTCCTTGACCGCCTCTGAGGATTCAGCTAACCACGCTCGAAAAGAGAGATTGGTTTCGCGCAGCAGGTTGGGTTCATCAACTGCCAGCGGAACAAAGTACGGCTCATCAGCGACGATCATTTCAATTTCGGAGGATGACATCGACGACTTCAGAGTTCCTATTCAGCTATTGGATTTCATCATGCTGCAATCACCCTGAAAGGTCGCGCCGGGTTTCATTGAGAGGTTCGGCGTGGAAATGTTGCCGTGAATGATTGCCTGTTGGCCCAACTCAACTCGTTCTCTGCCCACTACGTCGCCGTTTACCACGCCAGCGATGACCGCCACGGCTACGTCAATGGAGGCATCGACTCGCGCTGAGGCGTCGACGATCAACGTGCCTTTCTCTGAATAAATCGATCCGGCCACGTGACCGTTAACACGCAGCATATCTTTGAAAACGATTTCGCCGTTAAGCTCAGGGCCAGATTCGACGCGGCCATTTCGCGGTCGTTGTTTGATGGTCAGCGCGCCTCCCGTCGCATTCAACTGTCCAGAGATCACGCCTTCGACCGGCAAGTAACCACGATAACTTGCTTCGCCAATAATTGCCGGAATGCGCGGTTGAAATACGAACGGGTTCGCTTTTCGCTGGGGCGGCAGCGGCTGAACCGCGCGCAAAGCTGCCACGTTATGGTCCGAGCCAGAAGCTATCACATTGGGAAGGCGGCGGGGCAGACTGATATCCGTTGGTTGAGCAACGGGTTGGCTCAAACTGGTTTCGGGCTCCAATTGCAGAGCAGCTTTTGCAGGGGACATTACTTCTCTCCGGCCCAAACGCGGACGACGGTACAACTACTGCTAAGTCAAAGCCTGGTAGTTCTGGGAAAGATTCTTGAAGGTCGCGAACCCTGTGACCGGGAACCAAGACCGCTCGAGTGCGGCGCACAGTATCACAGGGCCTGTATTGATTCAAGCCATTTTTTTGCTAGCAGCAAGTTTTAGTGAAGGGCAGCGATGGGTGACCGACTGGGACGGGAAAAGCAGGCAAAAAAAAGAGAGGCGACCGTGCAAGAAGCAGGCTGCTGCTTACTGCCGTCTGCCTACCGCGGTCTGTTCCTTAAAATCCTCCGGTAAACAGTCGGGCAAAACTCAATACCGGCAGGAAGCTCGTCAACGTCTGCCACTTCTTTAACCTGTTGCCGGGTACGACAACCTGATCGCCCGGAATGAGATAAACAGAATCGGGAGCCTGACCTTTGTAAATTGACGAAACATTTACAGGAATTGGTTGCAAGTTTCCATTCGCCTGTTTACGCAATACGTAAACTTTGCTCTTGCTGCCAGTTTGCAGAATGCCGCCGGCTTCCGCGATCGCTTCAGCTACCGACAGTCGCCGCGTCATCAGGCGAATTCCCGGCTGTCCCACGTCGCCGATCACGCTGTACCGATACGAACCGGCGCGGTCGAGTGAAACCGAAACCTGCGGGTCGATGATGTATTCGTTGTAATTCTTCTTGACCAGTTCGGCGACCTGATCGCAGGTCTTGCCGTTCACGAAAAGCCCTTCGGGAATCAACGCGAGATAAATACGGCCGCTGGGCGGAATGACGATGCCCTGCTTCGAATAACGCTCCTGACCGAACACGTTGACCGAGACAACATCTTCGGGTCCGAGCCGATACGTCGTGAAAAAGTTATTGTAGTACGGAACGATCGCTGCCTCTTCAGAAGTCGGATCGGCGCGATTTGTGTGCGCGTCGTCAGTCACTTCGGCTGGCGGCGAAGGTTGCTCGAGCGCGTTTGATTGCGTCTTGTCAATCGAAGAAACACGTCTTTGCCGCGTCGCCGTTGGCGATTGCGCCAAGGCGCCAGCGACGATAGTTAACGCTAAACCCACGACTGATATCTGTGTAAAGAAATTCTTCATCATTCGACATCCGCAGTTGGCGGCCAAACATCCGCCTCCAAACTTTCCGAAGCTCTAAGTTCCTTTACCGAACAAGATCGTCTTAATTGTTTCGAACATGATGGCAGCGTCGAGCGTGAGACACTGGTTCTTCATGTAATACAAGTCGTACTGCAGCTTTTGCTTCGCGTCTTCGATCGTGGCCCCGTAGGGATAATTGATTTGCGCCCAGCCGGTCAGTCCCGGCGCAATCAAGTGCCGCTGCTCGTAATATGGAATCTCGTGAGCAAGTTGCGCAACAAAGTGCGGGCGTTCCGGGCGGGGGCCGACAAAGTTCATGTCGCCCCGCAAGATATTCCAGAACTGCGGGATTTCATCGACGCGGATCTTGCGAATGATGCGTCCCACGCGTGTCATGCGCTCGTCATCGGTCTTCGCCCAAACAGGTCCGTCTTTCTCGGCGTCGGTGCGCATCGAGCGAAACTTCATGAGCTTGAAAATGCGGCCGTTCTTGCCGACGCGATCCTGCATGTAAAGAACCGGTCCGCGCGAATCAAGCTTGATCAAAATCGCCGTGACGATTGCAATCGGCACCGAAAGGATCGCGCCGACCAGAGCGATTACGCGATGCATCGTTGAGCGAGCCACTTCATTAATTCGTGCCCGACGACCGCGACTGGAAAAGATCAGCCACGACGGGCGAATCAAATCGAGGAGTACACGGCCGGTAAGTCGTTCGTAGAAAGACGCGCTCTCTTCGATCGTCACATCACCGGACAGACTCAGCTTTAGCAGCTGCTGCGTCGGAAACTGGCCGCGTCGATCGCTAATCGCGACGACTAAACGATCGATGTTTTCACTTCTGACGAGCGTGGCTAATTCAGAAGTCAGCCCGATAACTTTGGGATTGATCAGGCTCTTTCCGACGAGAGCCGGATCATTGTCAACGAACCCGATCACGCGATAGCCCGCGTCTTTTCGCTGTAGAGTCTCTTTCGCGATTTCGACCGCAAACGGCCCGGAACCGACAATCAGAATGCGCTCGCCCAGTTCCGGATGGCCGAGAATCCAATGAATCGACACGCGCCATGCGACCATGAAACAGAGCGCAAGTGGCAGCGAAATCAACGTGACGCCGCGGCCAATCATCGCCTGCGGCACCGCATAAAACGTAAGCGCCAACGCCACCCATGCGAGACCAAGGGCTTGTAAGAGCCGCAGCACCAGCTCGCGGCGATCGCGCATGACCACGAAATCGTAGAGATCAAAAAAATAGAATGCGGTAAGACAAAAGGCTGTTGCCAACGCCGCTTTGAAAAAACCATTGTGAGCAATCAGCGCATCTTCGGCGTCACCGGCGGCGAGTCTCAGGTACACAGAAATCACTAAACCGCCGAAGATCAACATCGCTTCGACCAGCAGCAGGACCAGTGTGCGGGCTTTAAGACGCGATGACTTCATAGTATTCAACCTCTCCGTCAAAACCGGAGAAAAATTACGACACCACGTCCTCCTCGATATAAATCATCTCGAGATCGTGCTCGTCTTCTGGGGCTTCACCTTCTTCATCGGCCTCAGCTAACTCATGATAATGTTTTTGCGAGTAATAATAAGCGGTTTCGCCGGGTTGTGTCTCAGCGCGATTCACAACTACACCGAGCATTCGTTCGCGCGGCAACTGCTCGAGCAGCCGATCGACAACCGCATAGCGGGTCTGCCCTGATCGCACTATTAGCAAGGCGCCATCGGCCCGATTAATCAAAAGGTTGGCATCGGTGAAGATGCCCAGCGGTGGTGCATCGATGATGATGTAATCGAAATGTTTACGCGCCTCCGCGAGTAGACGGCTGAAGCGCGGACCTGACAAGAGTTCAGCAACGTCCTCGCGCGATGCGCCGCCCGGCAAAAGGTGTAGTCCCGCCGGCTGGAGCTTCACGATTGCTTGCGTCAATTTTTTGTCGCCGGTCAGGACTTCCGACAAACCAAGTTCGTTTTGAATTCCGAAATAGGCGGCGGCCGCCGGACTTCGCAAATCGGCATCGATCAACAACGCCTTCACGCCATCTGTCTGGGCGAGGAGCCACGCGAGGTTCACACTCATCAATGTCTTTCCTTCACCAACGCCGGCGCTGGTCACCACGAACGCGTGCATATTCCGTCGCTCACCAGCTTCCAAAAGCTTGGTGCGCAGCGAACGAAAGTGTTCGCACTCGGGCGACCGTGGTTGAGTGATCGCGAATAGATGTGGTTCGACGCGCGCGGCCGAAATTGCTCTTGAAGAGAACTCGGCGGCGCGCGCCGTTCCGACAGCGCCCAAGGTTGCCCCAACATCACGGTCAGCTAGTTCGCCAAGGAGTGCCTGCCCGGCGGACGCCTCATCCGTGTGCGCAGAGGGCGCTGAATTGAACCCGACAGGGCTGGCGGTGAACGGCGAAACATCCCACGGATGTTCCGGACGCGGCACAAAATACGACTCATTGCCGCCGCTGCTGTCGCGGTTGGTTGAACTTTCTGAAGCTGATGTGCGCGGCTGAGTTTCCGCTCGCCGCAGTGCGTCATAGACTCTGCTCATTGTTTCCTCTCCCGAAAGGATCCGCACCACTCATCTGAGTGAGCGAGTCCGAACTGAAGCTGTCGAAGCTGTAAGTCGTCGCGGCTGGCGCCGACAGGCTGCTGAGCGGGTCAGTACGTCGTGAATAATCAAAAGCGAAGTCTCGGTCGGGGGCAGGTGAAACCAGCGAAAACTTTTCATCGTTGGGAGATGAATCGTGTCCGTGGTCGCCGCCGACGCTGTAGCCATTGGCATTGCCACGCCCGTAGGCGTTGCCCTTGCCATAGGTAGCCCGATCGTTTTGTGTGTGAATCACTTCGGCAGTGCCGGTGGCCGCATTGCTGTCGCCCGCGGCCCAAAGCTCGGCACGCGCCGAGGAATTGAAAATGCGTGCGGTCGTTTCGCCCGATGTTGCAGTCCGGGCAGGCCCATGATCGTTCCTGGGCAACATATCGAATGTCTTAGCGACTAGTTCAATAATGGTGCGACTGATGACACTCGCACCGGACGCGAAGCCGTTCAGCAAAGCGTTGTCGCAAAGATTGTTGATGTTGCGCGGGATACCGGCTGAACAACGAAAGATGTAATCGACCGCACCCGGTGAAAAGATTTCCGGATTCTTCGCGCCGGCAACTTTCAAGCGGGAAGAAATGTAATGCGCAGTCTCTTCAACATTCGGCAGGGCGGCGATTTCGCATCGCAGAGCAACGCGCTGTTTCAGCTGACGCAAGTTTGGCTGATTCAGAACGTCGCGCAATTCCGGTTGCCCCGTCAAAACAATTTGCAGATGCTTGGCGGTGTCTGATTCGAAATTGCAGAGCAGCCGAATCTCCTCCAGGACTTCAGTCGAGAGGCCGTGGCCTTCATCGACTACCAGCACTGTGCGCAAGCCGCGGTTGTGACGCGCCTCGAGCACCTTTCCCAATTCGATTAACAGATCGCTTTTACTTTCCCACGCGTCGATGTGGAAGAGCGCGGCGAGGTACTGATAGAACTCACCCACTGACAGTCGCGGATTGAAGAGGTAGGCGACCATGACCGTCGGATCGAGGCGTCGCATCATCCAGCGCAGCAGCGTGGTCTTGCCGGTGCCGACCTCGCCGGTCACAACGATTAAGCCGCGGCCGCTCTCGATGCCGTAATGCAGATTCGCCATCACTTCGGTGTGTGATTGCGTGAAGTACAGATAACGCGGGTCCGGGGTCAGCGCGAATGGCAGCTCTTTTAGTCGGTAGAAATCTGTGTACATGTTTTTTTCCGAGGTTACCTGGGAGCGCGGCCTCCGGCCCGCATGCACGCTGGAAGCGTGCGCTCCGGGATTACTGCGAAATCTTTTCGAACACGTGTGTCATAGTCAGAACAAAAGCCAACATCGGAATCGCCACAACCGCTGCGGCGATGCCGGCAGCCAAAGCCAGATTTTTGCGTCGCGGAATTGCGAGCGCCTCGGCCGGGGTCATTAATTCAGGTATCGAGGCAAGCACGGGCAGCGTCGTATAGTGTTTGGCGTCTTCAATCGTTTGAATCGTAAACAGACGTCGTACTTCAACGATCAGAACCAGCAACATTCCGAGCGCCAGACCGATGCCAAACCCGCCGGCCGTCAATACCAGCCGCTTAGGCGCCACTGGCTTCTCTGGCAAGTTGGCCGGATCGACGACCTGAATTCCGCCGCCTTGTTGTTCTTTCGCGGCATCGGCGCCGAGGACGATTTTCTGTTGCTCCAACAAGAGATTGTCATAGCTTGATTTCTTCGTTTGATATTCGCGATCCAGCGCTTCCAGTCCCACTTCCGCGTTCGGAATGGCGTTGATACGCGCGTTGATGTCAGCGATCTGTTTATTGGTTTCTTCTAACAAACGGCCCTGGCGATCCATGTCGCCTTCAACCATCGAGATATTCGTGCGCAAGGTTAACAGCCGTGGATCAGTAAGTTTCGTCAATTTCTGCTTTCGATCCTCAATGCGGTCCTTCCAATCGTTCATCATCTGGTCCTGTTGCGCCTTGATGTCTTCGATCTGTTTTTTTGTCGCAACGACGTCAGGATGCTTTTCGGTGTACTGTGTCAAGAGCTTCTGCAACTCGCCTTCGTATTGCGACTGGCGACTTATCAGTTCGGCCCACGCCGCAGTAGTTTTTGGATCGGTGGTGTTTTCAGCGCTGAGGACGATTTCCTGTTCGTAGCTTTTCGTGATGTCGCCAAGCTGACTGCGATAGGCCGCAGCGAGGTCCCGCAAACGACCCTGTTCGGCAATTAAAGCCTTCTGCTCTTCATGTAATGCCGTCAGCCGGCCGACGAGCGCCTGCGACTGCGACGGCAGGTTGTTCATGTTCTGTTGGAGATACGCGAGCCGTTGACTGTCGACCGCGTCTAGTTCGTCTTTCGCCGCGCGCACCTGCTCCTCGATAAACTGCTTTGCAGATGTGCCCGCGTTGATAGTTCCTTTCGTCTGCTCGTCCACATATCTGCTTGCGAGGTCACCAGCAACCGCTTGGGTTGTTTTCGGATCACGACCGCGATATGTGATGTTGAATGCGTTGGTAATGTCGTTACGGCTGGTGTTGACCTCGACCTTGATGCCTTTGCGCATCTCCTCGATGATCACTTCCATGGGTTCGCCGCGACGCCGCTCCTCTTTATAGAGGTCGTATTTCTCGACCAACGGTTGCAGCGAGCTACGGCTGGTGACGACTTGTGAAATGCTGGCGAGTTCACGAGTCAAGGTTTCTTCGGTCATCATCGGGACCACCGAATTCGGCAGCGTGGATGGTTTAACCACAATCAGCGTTGACGATTCGTAAAGGTCCGGCAGACGTAACACGACGAAACCGATTGCCAGGCCCACGGCAAGCGTCGGCAGAATGATCATCCACTTGCGCTTCCAAGCGATGCGCGCGTACTCACTCACTTTTCGCTGTCGAAATTCGGCGCTCATGAATTGCTCCTAAGAATTAGCTACAGAGACACAGAGACAGACATAAACCTGTTTGCATTTTCCGTTTGCACTTTTTCTCTGTGCCTCCGTGTCTCTGCAAGTGTCTTATAACGTCGCCAGCGCTTTGCGCGCTTCGTCGGCCTCGGGGAAGGACGTCTTTTCGCTTAACTTCAAAGCGTTTTCGATTTCGCGACGTGCGGCGGCCCTTTCGCCTTTCGCGGCGAGCGCGGCGCCGAGGTGGTAGTGAAATGTGGGAGAGGGTGTTCCGTTATTACGACGCGCAACGGTCTCGTCAACGTTGACCGCCTTCCGCAACTGTTCAGCCGCCACGCCGTACAAACCCTTCTTGTAATAGACCCACCCAAGCGTATCGACGAAGCTCGAGACTTCCGGGTTCGATTGCACCGCACTTTGCGCCAGGCGTACGGCTTCGTCGAGATTTCCCTTACCGTGAATGGCGTAGAGCCACGCCAGATTGTTCGCGGCAAACGCGTTCTGATCGAGCGACAGCGCCTTGCGATAGTTGTCGATTGCGGCGTCGATATTCTGCTGCGCCATTTCCAGCATTCCGATCAGCGTGTAGATCGCAGGATTGTCCGGCTGGCGCTCGACGATGCGACGGTATTCTTCGATGGCGCGCTGCTGCTGGTTCGTATTCACGAAGAGCGCCGCGAGCGCTGAATAAGCGGCGAGATAGTTGCCGTCAATCTCGAGCGCGTGACGGAATTCTGCTTCCGCGGCTTGCGCGTTCATCTCAAATGCGTAGATGCGGCCTTTTAAAAAGTGCAGCGAAGCGTTATTCGGTTGCGCCGTGATTGCCTGATCGATCCGCGTGTGTGCCTCAGCCGTTTTCTTCTGCGCCGCGTAAATATTCGTCAGCCCACGCAACGCGTTGAAATGCGCGCCGTCAATCGCTAGAGCATTGTTGAAAAATCCAATCGCTTCGTCAGTCTTGCCTTCTGCGAGCGACACCATGGCGAGATCGACGTCGATGTCGGCGCTGCTGGATGCAATATCATGGGCGGCCAGAAAATCAGTCCGTGCCGTCTTTGTATCGCGAAGTTGGAGCACCGCTGATCCATGTGCGATGAAAGTCTTCGCTTTCAGTTCAGCCAACATTTGTGGTGATGTATCGCGATCCGGCGCAGCCTTCGAGAGTCGATCTTGCAGGTCCGCCGCCAACTTCATCGCCGCTTTCGGGTCGCCGGTCGCAAGGTTGATCTGGACCTCCATCAACTTTGCCGGCAAGTAATCGGGATAGTTGCTCGTTAACTCGGTCGCAAAAGCTCGCGCTTGGTCGATTTGTCCGAGGCGGAAGCTCGCTTCGGCCATGAAGAAGAGTCCGGCGCGCGAATTCGGCTCCTGCCGCAGCACTTCGCGCAAGTCTTCGATCGCGACTTTCAAATCGCTCGTCTGGCCAGCTTGGATGCCGATGCGAGCGCGTAGAATCAGTGCCTGACGATCTTTACTGTCGCTCTTCAAGACGGTTTCGACCTCGTTTTTTGCGCCCGCGAGATCGCCGCGGTTCAGCATGATTTCAGCGAGTCGATAGTGTGGCTGCGTGTAATCAGGCGACGTCGTCAGGACTTCTTTGTAGATCGCAATTGCTTCGTCCAGACGGCCTACCGACGAATAGAAATCGCCCAGAACCGAACGGCCCTCAGGCTTGTCCTTGTCGAGTTCCGCCAGCGATTTGTACGCAGCTTCAGCTTTGTCAAATTGTTTGTTGACGAGATAGAAACTCGCAAGGATGAACTGCGCTTCACGATTTTGCGGTTCGGTCTGGACCGCCTTATGAAATTCCGCTTCAGCCTGATCCAGCCGCTGCGCGCCAACCAGGAATTTTCCATATTCGTAGTGCGCCATCGCGGAACCGCTACCGACGGAAATCGCGCGCTGATAAATCTTTTCGGCGCCGGTGATGTCATTCGTCTGTATATAAAATCGAGCCAGGCTCAGATAAGATTCGACCCGCTGCGGATTCAGATCAACAGCACGATTCAGCTCCGCGAGCGCTTCCTGTTTCTTTTCCAGCGCGAACAGGACCGAGCCCATCAGGATGTGTCCTTCGATGTGGTTCGGATCTTTTTCGAGAATTTGTTTGGCGAGTCGTTCAGCTTCGCTCACCGCTGCGGGCGAATCCTTCGCGGCGACAAGATAGTAGTTGCCGAGCTTCACCCGAACATCGAGATTGTTTGGATCGAGTTCCACCGTCTGGCGCATTTCGTCGAACGCTTCCTGATATCGCTGCAAACCTTCGTAAGCGTTCGACAGCCCCCAATGCGCGTCGCCGAGCTTGTCGTCGATTTGTAGCGCACTGCGAAACTCCAGCACGGCTTCCTGAAACTTTTTGTCTTTCAGGAACACTTGTCCACGCGCCACATGTTGGGCTTTGGCTTTTTCGGGGGTGGTGCACGCGCCGAGGATGAACGCGGCAATCAGGACAACGAACAGAGGAAGGACGTAAAACTTGCGGCGGCACTCTCGATTCTTCATTACAATCTCCGTGAGCGCGTTGGCAGCAGGATGACAGCCTGTCGGGTTCGCGCCCGGGTCATGTCGCTCAACGGTCGTCTTTCCGCAACGGGCAAGGTCGCTAGAGAGGTCGTTTGAGCGAGTTAGTTAAGGTGTCAAAAAACGTCACTCGCCGGCACCGGCGAATCAGAAAGAAGAAAGGGTGAATGGCAGTTCGCTTTCAGGAAATTGTTGGCAGAAACGCGTCTTCGCAGGTTGGGTGTTAATCCGAAATCGTTTTGGGTTCGAATTCGACATCCTTAAATCGGATCGCACATCGAAACAAAGGAAAGCTGATTCAGCCGCGATTGCGATGGGCTCGCAGCATGTTCGAGGGGTATCGACGAGTTTGTGGGTGCCTGTAGCCGAGGGGGCAGTCTCGGTCTGCGAAGCTTTCGTGTGGTGCGGGCCGGGAAATAAAAACCGCGGGGCGAAGGAAACGAAGACTCCTGCGGCCGTAATATCCGGGCCCGCTAGAACGAGGAAAGGATCAATCTCGCCGAGGTTCCTGAGTGGGATCGTTGCTGGCGTTCGAGCAGAAAAGATTGTCGCTTCAGGTCGTAAAACGAAAGAAGCGCAGTCATCCTGCGCTTCTTACAGTTGCTTTGGAGACAAGAACTAAGCGATCAGGGCATCTTCGCCCATTGTCACGATCACCCGCACGCGCTCACGCAGCGCTAACTCGAACATCCGTGCTTCTTCCACCTCCGCAAATGACAGCGCCCGCAGTTCCTGTTCGATGCGTCGCCGATAGTCTGAGACCAAAGAATCAGAAACGCCTAGTGTGGCGGCCACCTCCAACTGCGTCGCATGGTCCGGGCTCAAGTAGCAATGCCACAGCACGCCCAACATACGGTTGTATTGCTTGATTTTGCCCCGCACGTTCGCGTGCAGGTTTGTCAGGAACTCGTCGACGGAGCCGGCGGCTTCGCGTTGCGATTCGTGCCGTAGCAGGCTCTCTTCCGGGTTTTCGCGCAGGTCCGCGGGGTCGTAATGCGGCCCGTCATCACCTTCGTCGCCGCCCAACGGCACGAGGTAAATGTCCATCACGGGCAGACGTGACATAACGAGACTGCGGAGACTTCTCACGTCGGCAGGTGCATCTATCGCTTCGAAAACCGAAACGATCAGATCTTCGAGATCGGAGTTACTGATGACGATTTGTGCGTCGCCAGTACAACCCACCATCCGCGTATCGCGCTGACGAACGGGAATCATATGCACGCGCTGCTCCATCTCGTGCGAATTGCGGCCGGGCTTGCTGGCAGACCACTCGCTTAAACCATAGACGCGATCGGCCAAACGGCGATGTTGATCCTCGGTGCCATCAAAGCGTCGAAAATTTGAACTGGACTGAATTAATGTAGAGATGCGGCGCGCCAGGCGATAGCTTTCAGGATGACGCTTACGAAGCTCGGCAGTCAGCAAATTTGTCAACTCGATTTGACCAATTTCGCACTCAATCTCGGCATCGGTCATATTCGTGTCGAGATAATGTTGGAAGCGCGCCTTGGTAAGAAGCTGAACGAACAACTCCTGCGTCAAATCGGTGTATGCGCTGCTTGCGCCTTCTTCGATCAGCAGGCCGGCGCTGCGGGACGCGCGCACCAGCGGGTGATTGCTGACGATGCGATGCAGTTCTGCCCACAGGCGATTGACATCTGAGTTCCGCAGACTTTCAACCCAATGTCCGGCGCGCGCGGCTCGTTCGGCGAGTCGTTTAGCTCGGATATCAGAAGCAACATTGACGGCCGGTTCTGAGGTGGTCTTTTGAGTTATTGATTTCACGGTCGTGGTGATTGATTCCTATGGGGGTTTGAGAACTATCGATTGGCGACTGCTTTTTCGCCGGAACCGTTTTAGGTAGTGCTTAGGATGGTGGGCAGGGCAAAGGCCGTCTTGGACGAAAGCAAACGCCTCACTCGGCGTGAGATTTACGTTTCAGTTTTTTTTTCCCGGTAAGACGGTGGTCTTCCGACTCTCTGCTGTCGGCCAGCGGGGAAGCTGGATTTGGATCAGCGCCTTAAGAACTCCGCGCCGACTTCGGACCGAGCGGCGAAAACGCGGCTCGGTGACTCCAAGAGCATCTTAACAAACGGCCTGCAAAATGAGCAACAGGTTTTTACATTTCGCGTTCAATTCCACTTTTCCTTAGGAATTGGCCTGCCAGGAGTGGAAAACATAGTTTATTAAGCGTGTCCGGTATTTGGCCATTGCGATAACCGGATGATCTACCTGCGCTCATTTCCGATGAATACTTTTGCGAAGTCGGCTACATGTCCGTCTGCGGAAAGACTTCTCGCTTTCTCGAAATCCTTGCTTCCGCTCGCCGACAATCAACCGGTAGAAGCGCACTTGCAGGAATGTGAGTTTTGCGGTGCTGAACTTCAACTGCTCGAGAAATATCCTTGCAGACCCGAAGCAGTACCCATGGAAGAAATGCCACCGAGGCTACGTGTGTTCGCCGAATCAATTCTCAGGAATTTGTCTGGAACTCTGCAGTCGCGCTTACTCGAATCACGGCGCGTTCTAGGCCATTAACGAACTTAATGGTCAGGAATTAGAACATGGTAGGCGAATCGTGAATTCAGATCCTTCGCCTAATCGGGAGGTAACGCTCACATCGCCATCATGGGCTCGCGCCAGGTGCTTGACGATCGCGAGACCCAGCCCGGTGCCACCGAGGTTTCGTGACCGCGCGCGATCGACTCGATAGAAGCGTTCGAAAAGCCGATCCAAATGTTGCGCAGGAATTCCCTCGCCCGTGTCTGCTACGCGGATAATGTCAACGTCATCCCGTTGATGACCGATTGTGACTATTCCACGTTCACGATTGAATTTGATCGCATTGTCAACGAGGTTCGTGAGCATCTGCATGAGTCTATGCGGGTCGGCAAAAACTTCGACGTCCTTGCCCACACAGTTTTGCAGCGTAATGCTTTTTTCCGTAGCAGCCACTGAGAGACTGTTAACGACGTCTTCGACCAACGGAAACAACCTAACTGGCTCAACATTCACCGTCACATTTTCGATCGCGCCGAGTTCCAAGAGATCGTTAATTAGCCGCTGCATGCGCGCCGCGTTTTTGTGAATGATTGAGAGGAATTTCTTGTCGCTTGCAGAACTACCGTTTGTCGATGATTCCAACGTCTCGGCGGAAGCCAAAATCGACGTCAACGGCGTACGCAACTCATGCGAGACATTCGCGAGAAACTCCTGCCGCACAATCTCGAGCCGCTCTAACCTGCTAATGTCGAAAAAGACCCCGACGGCGCCGGCAATCTCTGCGCCGCCAGAGGAACGGAGTGGAACAACCCGTAGATCGAAAATCTTGTGGCCGCTGCCATACGTTTCGACCCTGACACCGTCGCGTTCGATCCCCCGCACTGCATCGAGAAACGCATCGTAAATCGCTGGATTCCGTGTAAGTTCCGTGAGCCGAGACCGCTTCGGATCACCGCCCGTGAAGAGCGACAGCGCTGCGCGGTTCGAAGCGACCACCCGCATGTCGGTGTCGATCACCAGAACTCCTTCGCGCATTTCGTTCAGTGCGACATCGAGCAATTCCGGGTGAAGGGTCTGGGTGTCTGAAGTTTCCAGCCGTGAAACGCGCGCGGTGCCTTTGCGGCGGATGGTCATGCCGATGCCAAGTCCCAACATCAGCGCCACACCTGAACCAAGTAACAACGGAGATGGGAGCAGCAGCCCCAGGCCAAACATCACTAATGCAGCGCCGATAAACAAGGCGAGAATTACGCGAGTCATGACGTTGCTTCGCGCGCTGCCTGAGAGCCCGCCGCGCACCCCACAAATCTGTAGCCCACGCCAACCACCGTTTCAATGCAATCGCCGCATGAGCCAAGTTTCTGCCGCAGCCGCCGAATGTGAACATCGAGTGTCCGCGCGTCACCGTAATAACTGTATCCCCAAACTTGATCAAGTAACTGCTGACGTGTGATCACGCGGCCGCGCTTCTTCGCCAACGCCGACAACAGCGAGAACTCTTTGTTGGTCAGTTTTACGGCTGCCCCCTCACACGAAGCACGGACGTCCTCGAAATCAATTGTCAACCGGCCATCATCATAGAGTTCGGGTGCCGCTTCATCCGCACGCCTGAGTACAGCGCGCACACGCGCCAATAACTCACGGACAGAAAACGGCTTGGCAAAGTAGTCATCGGCGCCCACATCCAAACCGGCGACGCGATCAGACTCTGAGGCTTTCGCGGTCAGCATGATCACCGGTATCCGCCGCGTGTGTTCCTCGCTACGCAGACGGCGACACAAATCCATGCCGTTCATGCCCGGCAACATTAAATCGAGAATGACTAAGGAAGGAGTGTTTTTGTGATCAAGCGCGAGCGACAAACCTTCTTCGCCCGTCAGAGCAACGCGCGTCGCGAAACCTTCAGAGGCCAGGTTATATCGAACCGTTTCGGCGATGTCCGGATCGTCCTCAATGATTAAAGCGCGTTTCATGAACCCGCCGTTACACGTTCCCGCGTTGATATTTGATGATGGCAGCTTCAGCCATGTAAACCGTCAACTCGCTGACGTCAGTGACATAATCACCAATCCGCTCGAGGTACTTTGCGACCAACAGCAAGCGCGCATCGCTTGTCGCGTTCGCCGGCGCCGTGACCATCATCCCGATCAATTCACTAAAGATATCAGATCACTATTCTCCGCGTCGCGTTTGATGATTTCCCACGCGCGGCATCAGATTTGGTGAAGGCGTTCAGCCGACGAGAGTCTTCGCAATGGACATTACAAAAGCAAGTCACGTGTGGTCGGCTGGCGCAGTACGAAATATCAATGGATTGACGGTCGACTTCACTTCGAACGCATCGATCGGCATCGACGATGCGATCTCGCAAATCTCGCCAATTCTGATGTGATCTTTCAAGTCAGGCTCTTGTGCCGAGACAATAGCCACGCACACGATAATGCAGGCGCAATCTGCGATCCGTTCAAGCAGAATCATGCCCACGACGATCAGCCAAACGCCGACAGGCGTAGTAACTTACTAGAGAGGCGCATAGTCTTACCTACGAAGGTGCCGGTTTGAATTGAACGAGGAAATCTAAGCGGTAAGTGTTACATCTACCCTAATAAATCGTGAACTCGATGTGAACGACCATGGCGAGCGCCTCGGTTTACGGCAATGGCCGCCCGCATATCTGGCAGCTGTCATTCGATAGCGCTTCTCGACCTGAATGTGGGCGCCAGCGTGGGGTGAGTTCTTTAGCGATCGCTGACGTGAAAGTCGGTCTGTTTTGTTTTCAATGACCGCTCGTATTCGGCCAACATGCGGTCGTAACAGGAGGGGCACATCGCCAGTGCCAGCTCTTCGCCATCGATCCGAATAAGGTCGCCACACCAACTGCATTTCACCGTCGGACTGGCCAGTTGTTCCAGTTGCTCTTCCTCTGACAAGGTGTCTTCCACAAACATCAGTGTCATAGTCTCGACCCCTTTACCTGAACTATTGCGTGACTGCAGAGTACATGCTTCTTGTTACGCATCAGTTACCTCCTGATTAAAAGTCGCTTAATTCGCGCGAGCGAAGCCCAAGCCGAGTTCACTTCAAGTTAAGACCACGTTCAGCAAAAGAAACCAATATCCACGCGCGTAACATTTTGTTAACATGCTGGCATCCGCCCTGCCCTCAGGCGCGGCAACGGTTACCTGAGCCGACGCAACAAGCGGTTTCGCCAGCCCAAACTCGAAGGAGAAGAAGTGCGACGCCAGCGTCATCGGATTGTCGTCTCTACACCCGTCAGATTTGGTTTCATCTGCGTTGCCCTCCTCGTCTGTTGTCTGCCGACGTTTGCTGGAGCAAACCCAATCACCACAATCATTTGTCGTGAAGAACTGCCGACCGCGCGACGGGAACTGCTCGCGGCAAAGCTGCGCGCGATTACGGGCTTAGCAGTTGAGTTCGATTCGAGCGGCGCGCTGCGGATGGCGAGTTCTCCAGCACGCGGTGGTTCCCAAACGGCGCGAGACCTCCTGCGAAAAGCGCTGGACGGAACGCGCGTGGTGATTCTTGAGGACGCGAGCGATCGGCAGGACGTCGTGTTTTCGCGAGTCGTTCCCGGCCGGCTGAAGCATCATATTTCAGAATCGCCCAAAACCTTTGTCATGCTCATCGACTTTACCGACTTCGATCGTTTGATCGGTGACGAAGTGGCTCTGCGCGCATTCGATGTCGGGTGGGCATTCCTGCACGAACTCGATCACGTAATCAACGATTTATCCGACAGTGTTAGTCCGATGGAAACTGGTGAATGCGAAACACACATCAACCTGATGCGTCGCGAATTGAATCTTCCAATCCGCGCTGACTACTTCTACGCCTTGTTTCCTGATTCCGAGCGAAGCGAGTTCCGGACAAGATTCGTCCGATTGGCCTTTGATCAAAGAGACGATACGACAAAGAAGCATCACCGCTATTGGGTGATGTGGGATGCGGCGGTCGTGGGCGGAATCAATCCACAGATAGCCGCAGCGGGATGAAGCTCGCTGATTAGCACGTTCTTTCTCGCCGGCGGCCACCGCGCGAGTTCATATCCGCCGAGGCCTTTCGAAGCTTCCTGGAAAAATTGAATGGATCTTGTAAGACGACCTGGTTTAGCTCGTCTAATTTTTGGGAATCTCTGTCTTTGCCGGTCAACAATGCGGCGATATAGCTGCTGAGTCCTTTTGAATTGACAACTGCGAATCTAACTTTGAGGTTTCGCCCAAGCTGCAAAAGAGGCGCGTTTCCCGTTCGGACACGCTTAAGTAGATGTAAATTCCAAGTTAAATCTGCTCCTACTGAAATTTATGTTGGCCAGTATCAGTTAAGGTCAATTTAACGGGTCGTTTACTCGCCTGTAACTGCAGCGCATTAGCCTTTCCTTTCACACAGTGGTTCGGTTCTGCTGGTTACGCTCCATTACTGCTGAATTTTGCGGCTTTAATGGTCGGAAATCACGCCCTCAACGAATAATGCCCTCAATAAAGAAGGAGATAGAAATGCGCCCAACTCTACGCCACGCGTTTACCCATTTTGTGCTTGCGATCTTTGCCGCGCTGCTGCTTGTATCGAGCTCAGCCGTCGGACAAACAGACAGCGGACGCATCACCGGCACCGTCAAAGATCAAAATGGCGCAATCGTCCCGGGAGTTACCGTTACCGCCATAAACAGTCGGACCGGCGACGAACGAACAGCGGTCGCGAATGTCGACGGCACGTACACCATCGCGGCGCTCAAGGCTTCGGTCTACACCGTCACGGCGACTGGAACCGACCTTTCAGCAAAGGCAGAAAACGTCAATTTGAATGTCGGCCAGGAACTGACGATCAACCTGACGCTTTCGCCCACCGGAGTCTCGGCGACAGTGAACGTTGTCGGCGGCGAAGAAACTCTAGCGAGCACCGGTTCCGCGGCGATGGGGGCCAACGTCAACCCGCGTGAGGTAGAAGGCCTGCCGCTCAACGGGCGACAACTTTCTCAACTTTATCTGCAGGCTCCGGGGTCGGTGAACAGTGGGTCGGGAACTTATGGAGACATTCGCTTCTCAGGTCGCGCGGTCGAACAGAACGAGATTCGTTACGACGGAATTGAGGGCACGGCAATCATCGACACGTCACCGGGCAATCTCAATGGTGAAGTGCCAACGCCGTTTCGCCTGCAATCCAGCCTTGAAAATGTGCAGGAGTTTCGCGTCGATTCCAACAACTATCCGGCCGAGTTTGGCACCGGCACCGGCGGTCAAATCAGTGTCGTCACCAAATCGGGCAGCAATAAGTTTCACGGCTCGATTTTCGAGTACTTCCGTAACGACGCGCTCGATGCTGCCAACTTCTTTGATAACGTCATTGGTCAGAAGAGCAAGCTGCGTTTGAACCAGTTCGGCGGCTCGATTGGCGGGCCGATCAAGAAGAACAAAGCGTTCTTCTTTTTCTCGTATGAAGGTTACCGTCTGCGCGGTGGCATCAATTCGATCGAAGCGGTGCCCGGTCTCGCTTCGCGCATCTGTGCGGCACCGCTTGGTTCCGGTTCAGTCGCGTGTAATGCGACGACCGCAGCGTTGATTCCCGCCTTCCGCGCGCCCGATGTCGCTGTGTTACGAGTGGGCCCGGACTTGTTCGATACGGTGCAGCGGCAAGCGACGAACCTTGTCAATGAAAATTCGGCGGCGTTTCGGTTCGATTACAAATTCAATCAAAAACATTCGACGTATTTTCGCTTCTTCCGGGATCAAGCGAACAACGATCAACCTGAAGGCGTGACTGGACGTCGCGTCATTATTCGTTCGATTCCGCAGAACGGCATGTGGGCGCTGCAGTCGGTCTTGAAGCCAACGTTGCTAAACGAATTCAAGGTCGGGTACAACGGCGCGCTGTCGCGCATTAACGGAGTCGCGCCGGCTTTCAATGGTCTCGATCTGTCGACCTTGTCGCTCAACATTGCGGGCAGCGTGGCGGGATTTGCACTGCCGGGTCAGGGCGCAAATGCCGGCGTTGCCACACCCGGCGGTCTCGTGCGCGCGAACAGCGCGACTAATGGTCGTGCGCAGCCTTACACTCCTTATTCGTTGTCGTTCATCGACAACCTGAGTTGGACGCACGGCAACCACTCATTCAAGTTCGGCGGCGAAGTGCGCGCAATTCGCATGTGG
Organism: uncultured bacterium; assembly: GCA_965653675.1. Lineage (GTDB taxonomy): Bacteria > Acidobacteriota > Blastocatellia > Pyrinomonadales > Pyrinomonadaceae > UBA11740. The sequence goes on along the minus strand of CBFHBA010000008.1, from coordinate 141,893 downwards.
ACCGATCGTATAGGCGGCACGACTTATACCTGGTCGAGCATCAACAATTTCCTGACCAACACACTGCAATCGACGCAGTTCCTGGGCGACGTTTCCGCACCGTCGCCTTTCTTCAACGGTTCAAGCGGCCAGCCGCAAGCGCGCCAGACTTATTACATTGGCTATGCGCAGGACGAATGGAAGCTGAAATCGAATCTGACCTTGAGTTACGGCTTGCGCTACGAGTACTACACGCCGCTGCGCGAGAAAGACAATCGCCAGATTCTGTTTGACATCGTGACCGGAGTACTCCGCGATCCGGCAGGTGATCCGTTGATTTCTTCAAAGACAAATTTTGGTCCACGCGTGGCGCTGACGTGGTCGCCGAATCCGAAGGCTACCGGTTTCTTCGGTGGTGGCCGCACGGTTTTGCGCGGCGGCTTCGGGATTTACTATGGTCCCGGTCAAACGGAAGATCAGATTCAGCCGATTGAATCCAATCGCATTAGCTCCACCGTCAGCGGTGGGGCTTTTCCGCAAGACACAAACGCGATCATCGCGAACTTCATTAACAATCCGAACAATCGCTCGTATCAGCCGCGCGCTTACGCGCCGGATTACACGATTCCGGAGAAAATCTATCAGTACACGTTCTCCATGCAGCAAGAGTTGCCATACAAAGTCGTCTTCACCGCGGGGTTTGTCGGCTCCCAGGGACGCAATCTGTTCCTGCGCAGTGTGGCGAATCGAATTCTTCAGGGACAAACAGTCATCAATGACGGCACCACATTGCCAAACACGTTCGGTGTCGTCAATCGAGTCCTCACCAGTGGACCTTTTGCTGGTCAAGTCGGTTTTGTCAACACGATTCGCGAATTCTCGATCGTGTCGGGCACGTCATCAATCCAGAATCCGTATGCCGAAATCGATTACAAGACGAGCGGTGGCCAGGACAGTTACAAAGCTCTTCAATTGTCGCTGACGAGAAGATTCAACACTGGCGTAACCCTGAACTCGCAGTACACCTTCTCAAGTTCGACAGGTAATACAAGCGGATCGAATGAAGCGCGCACTGCAGCTAACAACGCCCGGGCGATCAGCGATTTCGATTACGACAATGGTGCGAACACCTTTGACATACGTCACACTTTCAACTTAAGCGCCGTTTACGATTTGCCATTTGGACATGGCAAGCGTTACGACTTCGGTGATGTTGGCAACGCGCTGCTCGGCGACTGGCAAGTTGGCGCAATCGTCAATGCGCGTTCGGGCGTGCCAATCGAAATCGGGATCGTGCGACCGGATCTCGTGATGCAATGCGCGAACACGGCGGGATGCGGCGGATTGCCAAATGGTTTTGTCGCGCAGTTGCCGGGCACCATTAATGCAGCCAATCCTCTGCCCGCGGGCTTCATCGCAGTTGTCAATACACCGGGGGGCGGCGCGTCACGAAACGTGCGTCGGCCGAACCTTATCGCCGGCGTGAATCCGTATCTGACAAATGATCGCTTGATTCTGAATCCAGCGGCGTTCACCACTCCCGCACCGGGAACATTCGGCAACGTTCCAAGAAACTTCTTACGCGGACCAAACTTCCAGCAGTTCGATCTGATTCTGAACAAGCGATTCAAATTCAGCGAACGAACCAACCTCGAATTCAGGACTGAGATTTTCAACATCTTCAATCGCGCGAACTTTGACATTCCTGGTTCACGATTGAATCTCGCCTTGCCGACGGTTAGTTGTGCGGCCGGCGTCTGCACTGCCAACGGCGCGAACATCCAACCCGGCTCGCCTTACACGCAGAGCACAGCCGGCGGAACGTTTGGGCTGTTGCGACAGACGGTTGTGCGCGATGTGGGGCTGGGAACCAGTCGCCAGATTCAATTTGCTTTGCGCCTTAATTTCTGATGAGCGTGGTCGGAAATGGCAAGCCCGTGACCGAGGAGCTGACGGAGTCCGTTGGCTCCTCCGTTGCGCGTTTCAAAAAGTCCAAACCTGCGGTTGTGTCTACTACTCAGACTGTCGGCGTTGTTGACGACGATATCTATGACGATGGATATCTGCGGATCGAGCACGCGAATTATTATCTGAGTTGCGGCGGACAACCCGTCTATCTGCCGCGAGTTGAGTTTCTGCTTGTCTCTCGTCTCGCACGGTCAATTGAGCGCGTTGTATCATCTGAGGATCTCTGGCGCGCTGCGTGGGGCGAGGATAAGCCGCTGAATGGCGGCAGCCTGCATGTATATATTCACCGTCTGCGCAACAAACTCCGACCCTACGATCTGAGAATCGATGCGCTCGTCAACGTCGGCTATCGATTGCTAACCAACAAATAACTACCGCCTTCGGAAAACCAGTCAGTAATCCGCTCAAAGACCTTGGAGTGATTTCTTAAGCAAGCCCATTCTTTCTCGCCTGTCTTGTCTGTTCCTTGTGCTTTGGTTTGTCCACCAGGAGTTTCACATTTTCGCTGGACATTTTTTCTTTCAATGAACGTCCATCTCGCGTTAAGCTAGTGCGCCAAAACCATCGCCCTATTTTGTTGTCGCAGTCGTACCGAAGCTGTATCGGCTTGGGAGAAAAATGTAATGGCGCGAAAGAAAAAAGCGACGAAGATCATGGTCATGCGGCACGCTGAGAAACCTGCTAAGGATGGCGCACCGTATGGCGTTACCTTAGAAGGCGACCGCAACAAAGAATCGTTGCAACCGCGCGGATGGCAGAGGGCGGGTGCGTTAGCAAATCTGTTCGCTCCGACAAACGGCAAGGTTCAAAACGGTTTGCTAGCCAAACCACAGTTCCTCTACGCCTCGAAACCGCTGCGTCGCAAAGGCAGCCGCCGTCCGATGGAAACGATCGGGCCGCTCGCGGAGAAGCTCGCGACTCGGATCAACTCGCACTATGAACGCTCGGATGTCGAAGGAGTGTTAGAGGAAGTTTTCTCATGCCGCGGTGTCGTACTGATATGCTGGCAACGCGAATACATTCCGCAAATCGCAACACATATTCTCGGCACCGAAAAGGGTGTGCCTCGACTGTGGCCGGAAGATCGGTTCGACATGATTTGGGTATTCGATCTCGATCGGAAATCGGATACTTACAAGTTTAGACAGATTCCGCAAAGACTGTTGATGGGCGATTGGGCAACTCCGATAAAATAGCGGTGACCCGGACGTCATCGCCCTTTCGCAACCGCAACTTTACGACAGCGACCGTTGAGAAGTGCGCCAGCTTCAACTATCAAACTCTCCGCGTAGACATCACCGGTTACCTTCGCAGTACGGCCGAGCACAACTTCGTTCGCATTGACCTGGCCTTCGACGGCGCCATTAATTTTTGCGACTGCGACGTTTATGACTGCCTCACTGAGGTTTGCGCCGGTACTGACGACCAGCGTACCGTTGGGCGAATTCACCTGACCGCAAAAGTTTCCGTCAATGCGCAATGACGTCCGAAAGGTAACTTCACCCGAAAACTTGATCACATCACCGACGAACCCCAGCCAATTGTCTTTGGGAATGTTGACGCGCTGGTCCCGCTCTCTTGTTGTCGCAACTGCTTGAGCGCTCACTGTAATGTTCCCCTCTGTTAGTTTTCTCAGTCGATTTTTGCGGTGACGTTGAGGCGAGCCCTCGGCGGCATGCGGGCCGAGAGATGACGACACCTTGATTGACCGCGACTATAACACCTGCCGCGAGGGCGAAGGTTACAATTAGATTGCGTTCGGAGAAGCAAGTCCTGCGCAGTCGTCACGAACATTGATGGCGTCGACAAGCGAGAATCGTTTCTTTTGCCGTCATCTAAACCTGTCGAGCGGACGAGTACATCAAAAACTCCAAGCCAAACCTAAACCATAACTGTGTGTGTGGCTATTAAAAACAGGAGTCACCGCCGGCCAGCGCCGATCGTGCTCGCTTAAGAACTCCTCCTCTTCCTCACCTCCGTTACGGCCGAAACTTACGCGGTGATGCGCGTGATACACGTAACGACCGATTCCGTACCCCATCGCGCTCCCAACCAGCACATCCGAGAGATAGTGATAATGTCCGGTAAAGCGCGCCACGCTCACAGCGCTGGCAATTCCATAGGCGGCAATCTCCACGGCGAGGTGACGGTGATATTCGTTGGCCACAACCGTGGCAATCGACCAGGCTTGAATACTGTGGCCCGATGGAAATGAAGTCCCGCCCACAAAAAATTTACTGCGATCGAGGCCCGCAGTCGGGCGGGCACGTTGCGTGACTTCCTTCAACACGGTGACGACGATCCCGCTGTTCAAAGCGGCTTCGGCGCTCAGAATTCCCGTTTCTCTCGCACGATAATCGTGCGTGGCTCGGCCGATCAGATAGAAACCTCCGGCTTCGGCGGCAACGCCATAAATTGAACCGGCATAGCTAACGATTCGGCTGGCATTGTCGAGATGGTGCGACTCAAGCATTTCATCGCCGGTCTCTCGATCGGTTGCAATCAACGCGCCCGTTCCCACCCCCAGTGGAACCAGCCACTTCGCGTCCTCTCCTTTTAGGTGGAACGGCAAGGTCCAAATTGCTTTTTGGTCGCGCAAAACGTTTTTGAAAAATTCACGTTCGAGACTGGGAGTTGACGAAGCGGCGGGAGTGGGTGACGGCGTGGGCGTTTGCGCCTGCGCGCTAAGACTGATGCACAAAATTACAGCGGCCAGAATAATCCCCGATAGATGAATCGCACTGCTGGTAAATCGCATGGTACTTCCTTTTTCGTTTTGCTAATGTTGAGTGCCTTGTCTGGGGATTAGCGTAGCTGCCTAATTTTCCTCTTCCTCTCTCGGTGAACGTCGGAGATTCTCAATCAGGCAACCATTGGATTATGCGGATTTGCTCACCACCAGGACGACGAACGTACCTGGTTTGATGCTACGTTGTGGCCGGCCGCCCGGAGTCGCGGGTGGGGTCTCCACCACGTCAGCCGTGGGCAGAAAAATCTTCTTGGTCTTTGGATCGAAGGCCATGGTACGCGCGCCCGTCTGGGTTTTGACGGGGCCGACGTCTTCGTACTCGTCAGCTGACTTTTGATGAAACACACTCAAGACGCCCTCGCGGCAAGAAAAAAAGATTAGCTTCGCGGAGGGGTCAAAACCGCCGTAGTCCACGCCGCGTCCAATCGGAAAGCTGTTAATAACCTTTCCCGAGGTAGCATCCATTACGACCATTTTTGGCGCGTCATTACAGCCGATGAAAAGTCGTTTGGTTTTCGCGTCGTAACCCAGACCAGTTGGCCCTTTGGCAATGCCGATGGGGAAGCGGTGCACTATTTCGAGAGATTTGGGATCGAATGCTACTACTTCACTGGTGTCTTCTTCGTTAACATAAATCAATCCATCGGTGACTACCGCCTCTTCGCCGTCGGCCTTAACGTCGATAGTGCCGACGACTTCACCGGTTTTTGTGTCGATCACGCTGATATCGTGCGACCCGTGGTTATTGGTAAAGACGCGTTTGGTGGCCGGGTCATAATAAATTCCATCCGGCCCCTCGCCAACATCGATCTTCTTAATCAGCGCCAGCGAGGTAGTGTCGAACATCGAAACCTTGTTTTCGCGGCCGTTGCTGGTGAAACCGTGTTTGAATTCCGACGCGACCGCGGTGCCATGGACCCCGGGTGTATCGGGAATCGTGCCGATCAACTTTCCATTATCGGCATCGAGCACGTTCACTTCTGTACCATGCGACAGATATAAACGGCGCGCGCTGCTATCGATGAATGCATAATCCCATCCGCCGTTACCGGGTACAGGGTAACGAGTTTCGACTTTGTACCCTGATCCTCCTTGCAATGCCACGAACGCGACTATCAGCGCGAGCAAGGCACCATTGATGTTCATCGTATTAGTCCTCTCTAAGAATTTTGTGGCTAGACTGGCTTTTTGAGCTGTTCGCCGTTTGGCCCCACTTGAATTTCGGAGTGCTTCAAGCCGTGCTTTACATGTGCTTCGTAAGCTATTAGCTTTCCTTGCCTCGTCAATGACTCGACCATGCTGATCGTTCCGCCGCCGGCGCGTTTCTTCAAAGCATCCTGTACGGCCGGCGGAAGAGAGTCTAAAGCAACCTCTTCTTCAACTTCCACCACTTTGCCGTTGCGATCGATGAGAATGTCTTTGTTGTGGCCGTTCACATTCAGTGAAACTTCATAAAATTGTTGGCCATGCTCTCTTTCGCTGGCAAAGCCTTTGATCGTCGCGCCATCGCTTTCGGCAGTCACCGTCTTTTCGACGGCCGGCGGCAGTTGGTCTCGCTTGATTTTCTTCTCCTGGGCCGGCGCGACGACAAACGATACTCCTACCATCGCCATCACGGCAAAAATTTTTATCGCGAGTCTCATAATGTCATGCCTTAACACGGGCGGCGGTCTCTCGCCTTAGCATTGCATACACAGTTGGTGTGACGATCAGTGATAGCAGCAGCGCCATTGTCAGGCCACCAATCACGCCGATTGCCAGCGGCTGCAGCAGTTCAGAACCGGCGCCAAATGCTAATGCCAGAGGCAACATTCCCAGCATTGCGGCGAGCGAAGTCATCAGCACGGGTCTAAAGCGGCGGCGTCCCGAACGCAACAGAGCCTCGCGCAACGTGTCGCCCGCCAGCAGATGGTCCTCAACCGCATCGAGCATCAAAATTCCATTCTTCGCGACAATGCCGACGATCATGATCATGCCCATCAGCGAGACCACATTCAATGTCATGCCGGTAATGAAGAGCGCCAGCAGGACGCCGGCAATTGCCAAGACTGCGCCCGTGACGATGGCAATCGGATGCGCGAACCGGCGAAACTCAATTAGCAATGTGATGAAAACCAGCAGCACCGCCAGCACCAGAGATATCATCAGCTCGCGAAAGCTCGCCTGTTGCTCCTGATAAAGTCCGCCGTATTCGATGGTCATTCCCGGCGGCAAGCGGACAGCTTTCGACAACTGGCTCTTGATTTCGTCAATCGCCGTCCCGAGATCTTTCCCCTCGAGCCGGCCCGTGACGGAAACCATCTGTCGCATATTCTCGCGGCCGATTTCTGTCTGCCCTTTGTCATACTCGACGTCGGCAACCTGATCAATGCGAAACAGTTGGCCGGAAGCCGAACGAATTTGTAGGCCGCGGACCTTATCGAGCGAAGTGCGCACGTCGTCAGGGAACAAAACACGCACTCTGATCAATCGATCCCGTTGCAGGATGAACGAGCCGGCGTCGCCGGTCATCGCGATTGACGCAGTCTTCGCGACGTCGTCGGTGCTTACTCCGAAACGCGACGCCTTTTGCGGATCGATTTTGAAAGTAATGGCTGGACCACTGACAACGACGCCGTTCTTTGTGTCGACCACGCCGGGAATCTTTTGGATAGCCGTTTCCACTTCGTCAGCTTTGTCTTTAAGCCCGGCTGCATCTTCGCTGAAGAGTTTGATCTCGATTGGCTCGGGACTGCCTTGCAGGTCGCCGATCACATCGGGCACGATGCCGACAAACTCAATTTCCAAAGCCGGCTCGGATTCCGCAATTTGTTGACGCAGATCAGCAATCACATCCTCGGTTGCGCGTTTATGTCCCGGTTTTAGTTTGACTGCGTAATCACCCCGGTTTGGCTCGGTCACAAACAAACCCAATTCAAGCCCCGTGCGGCGCGAATAGCTTTCGACTTCGGGCGTCTTCATTAATTTTTCTTCAATGTCACGCAGCATGCGATCGGTTTCGGCCAGCGACGAACCGGGTGGCGCCCAATAATCAAGCACGAACGCACTCTCGTCGAACTCAGGCAGAAATTCAGAGCCCAACGATCGATAAAGCAAATATGATCCGAGCAGCACTACGGCAACAATCACGACGACAATCCAACGATGGTCGAGTGTGCGCGACAAGACCCATTCATAACGAGCAATAACAGCGTGAAGAAAACGGCCGGATTCGGCTTCGTGTTCTAACTCGGCTGAACTCAGTTCGTGATCGGCAATGCTTTCGTCGTCGGCGTCGGTCGTCGTTGTTCTTCGCTTTGCCCGAACAAAACGCTCGGCCAATACCGGCGTAAAACTTAACGCCAGGACGAGCGACGTCAGCAGCGCCACGGACATCGTCAACGCCAATGATCGAAAGAAAACGCCGGTCACGCCGGTCAGAATCGTGAGCGGAAGGAAAACGACGACGGGCGTGATCGTCGAACCAATGATTGGAGCCGTGATTTCAGACACGGCGGTCTGCACCGCTTGGCGCCGCGACTGGCCGCTGCTGACGTGCGTGTAAATGTTTTCGACTACGACGATCGCATCGTCGATGACCAGTCCAATCGCAGCCGCCACCCCGCCCAGCGTCATCAAATCAAAACTCAGATGCGCCAGTCCCATCGCCAAAAACGTCACCAGCACCGTTACCGGGATCACAAGCGCGGCGACGAACGTGGTTCCCCAGTTGCGCAGAAACGCGTAGAGAATCACTACGGACAGGAGCAGACCAATTAGGATCGAGTCCCGCACTGAGTTGATCGCGTCGTGCACAAGCAGCGACTGGTCGTAGTAAGCCGCGACGTGAACGTCTTTCGGAATTTGTCCGCGCATGGCGCCCAGAGTCTTGCGCACCTCGTCGACGACGGCGACGGTATTCGCATCCGGCTGCCGATTGATGTTGACGAGCGCCGCGGGATGACCATCCGCAGTCACCATCGTGTATTGCGGCTCGACGCCGCCGGTGACTGTCGCGACATCGCCAACCATAACCGGCGCATTGTTGACGGTGGCGACGACGATGCTGTTCAGCTCTTCAGGCTTCTTCGCTTGGCCGCTCACAAGCGCCAATTCAAGCTGATGGTTCTCTTCAATCAATCCGGGCGAAACAATGATGTTCGAGGCGCGAATCGCCTCGGCGACCTGTTGAGCTGAGACGTTGTGTGCCGCCAACCGATCGGGGTCGATCATGACGTGAAACTCGCGCGTTTTGCCGCCCGCAACACCGACCACGGCGACTCCGGGCAAGCGCGCCAGCTGTGGCCGAATCACATAAGTCGCCAAGTCAAAGAGACTCGCCTGATCGCGTTTGTCTGATGTCAGGCTGTAGCCCACGACCGGGAAAACGGCAAAGGTGAGCCGCTCGACGTTCCGAATTTCTGCGGTGGGCGGCAGCGTGCTGGAGAGTTGCGACAACCGGGCCTGGACCAGTTGCAAAACTTGAATGATATCCACACCCCATTCGAAATAGAGACTGATTTCCGATGAGCCGCGCGCCGTTTTCGACTTGATGCGCGCGATGCCGGGGATGCCGTTCATTGCCTCTTCGATGGGACGCGTGACGGAAACCAGCGTTTGTTCGGCGGGCGCCTCGCCGTTGTCAACGATGATGACAATGCGAGGGAAATCCGTCTTCGGGAAGATTGCAACGGGGAGCTGCCAGGCGGCGTAGAGACCCGCCGCGCACAGCAATCCCACGATCACCAGAATGGCGCGCGACTGATTTGAGACGATTTTAGCAAGCGGCATAGCGTCAGAACCGCCTGCAGTAGCGGGCGGTTGATCTCTGAATGCAAGGTAACCGCTGACCAAACACTAACCGCCCGTTAGCGCAGGCGGTTCTGAATTCATTTTTCTTGGTCCTTCTTTTCTTCCTTCTTTTCATCTTTCGCAACTTCAACTCTGGTTCCGTCCGGCAGCGCATAGTTCCCTTCAATCACAATCGTTTCGCCGCCGTGCAGGCCTTCGATGATCTCGATCTTGCCGGCGGTGCGTATGCCGATGGTGACTTTGGTTTCGTGCGCAACGTTCTGCGCATCGACCACCATCACCGTTCCTTCGTCGGCGTTGCTGGCTTCAAGTGTGACGGCGGACGAAGGCACCACTACCGCGTCATCCTTTGAATTCGCGAACACGGTCACTTGCGCCGCGCCATTGGCGCGCAAACGACCGCCGTCATTGGCGAGCGTGACCCACACCTCGACGGCGCGGCTGGTTGGATCCGTCGACCGGCCCAACAACGTAACCTGGCCATGCATTTCTTCGGCTGACGTGTCAGTGGGTAGGACACTTACCGTGTCGCCGACCTTCAATTGCGCGGCCACCGTGTCCGAGAAAGGAGCTTTGACGATCACGGTGCTGATGTCCGCAATCGTGACGAGTTTTCCGCCGGCAGAGGCGAACTCGCCCTCGTACTGAAATTGATCCGTGACGATGCCTGTAATCGGCGCGCGGATGGTCGCGTAGCTCAATTGCGCGTCAAGTGTCGCCAGATGTTGTTGAGCTTGCGCTGTCTTCGCGGATGCTAATGCCCGGTCATTCGGATTCAGCGAGCCAGCGCGCAATTCTACTGTCTGCTGTTCCAACCGCAACTCATCTTCAGCAGTCGTCAAGTCAAGTTGAGATTCATCGAGGTCTTTCTTCGAGATCCCTCCACGTTCGTAAAGTGCGCGACGCCGATCGTAAAGCGCCCGCGCGTTGTTAACTTTCGCGCGCGCATCATTCAGTGCCTTCTGATCTTCGGCGTTGGTTTTCGGAATTGTGCCGGTGACGAGGCTGCGCTCTTCCGCACGAGCCTGATTCAAAGCGGCGACGGCTTCGGCTCGCTGGGCCTGCAAGTCACGCGACTCAAGCACCGCAATCACGTCGCCCGCGTGCACGAACCTGTCTTTCAGCAAGCCCATCTTTTTGATTTGCGCGCTTATTTTTGCGCCCACATCGGCCTTGTCACGGGGCCAAATTGTGCCGACCGCAATCACCTGCGCGGCGATATGTCCCTTTTCAGCCTTCGCGACTTTGACGCTGACGATCACGTTCGCAATTTCAGATGCACTCTCCCGCGATTTTCTCCACCGCCAAACGACGAGCACCACCAGCAGGAAAAAGATGGCCGCCACAATCGCGATGATGATGATGATCGTGTTGCGCTGGCGTGCCCTGCGCGTTTCGGCAAGACGCACCTCGTCGATCGAAACATGTTCGCCTTCAGGGGTTATCCGGTTCTGATCTGAGGTGTCCATTTTTATCTAGCCGCTGTCGCACGCGAAACAGGCTGGCAGCCCGTTCTACAGATTCGAACTCTATTGCCCGCTCGCTCGTTTCAACTTCGCCAGGCCAATCTGATAATCGAAAAGCGCTTGATAAAACGCGCTGCGTTGCGTCACCAGCGTCGTTTGGGCGTCGGTTACTTCAATGATTTGCGCTTCGCCGGCACGGTAACGCGCAATTGACGCATTCAAATTGTCCTGCGCTTTCAACACTCCATCGCGTGCCAGCGCAATCCGCGCCAAAGCGCTCGCGACCTGTGCGCGCGCCGCGTAAAACTCCTGCGTGAATTGACGAGTGGCGATCTGGCGTTCGTTTTCCGCAACTTGCACCTGCAAACGCGCCTGTCGTTCGCGGCTGCGGCTGGCGCCCCAATCGAAAATCGGGATGTTGAGACTGAATCCCGCCGAGACACCGCTGTGTTCGTCCAATCGCGACGGTTTCACCGAGTCGGTCTGGAACCCGCCATTGATCGAATACAAAAACGAGGGCAGACGATCCGCGCGCGCGATCCTGATCCCTTGGCGCGCAGCGCGCAGCTCCTGATCGAGTTGCGTGAACTCAGCGCGGCGCGTGACGTCGTCAACTTTGAACCGCTGATACTCAGTGTCGCTCGGCAGGGTGAGCGCGAGATCGGACGTGTTGATGGGGCGCGTGAAGTCATAGCCGACGAACACCCGCAGCGAACTGGCGGCAATCTCTTCGCTGACGCGCGCCTTTTCGAATTCGTTGCGTCGCTCCAGGGTCTGCAGCTGCGCGCGGGTCAGATCGACTGCCGCAACTTCGCCACCACTCAAGAGCAGTGCGGTAATGCGCTCAAATTCCTGAGCCGCGGCGAGACTTCCTTCGGCGGCCGAACGATCGGCGCTGGCGAGCGACAGCCCGTAGTAAGCCTCTATTACAGCTTGCGCGAGCGCGTGTTTAGCGACGTCAGTGCCGGCGTGAGCCGCCGCGAGCAGGGCACGATTTTTCGCGAGCGTTGCGCGGAGCTTGCCGGAAATGTCGAAATCGCCTGCGACGTTCAGAAAAGCTTGGTACTCACCGATGGCATCGCTCGAAATAAAACTCGGCGCCCGCGGTTCGCCAGGCGGCAAACCAAACGCCGGCGATGTGTAGATGTAACCTAGCGGCGCGCCGATCTTTGGCATGAACGCCGCTTGCGCCTGCTTTACATCTTCTGCGGCGATCTTCTCGTTCAGCACGGCGGTCTGGTATGCAGACGCTTGCGCATCCGCAAGACGCAATGCCTCGTCCAATGTCAGCGCATTCAGAACAGGCGTTGCTTGTGGCAGGGGCGGCTGAAACGGCGCCGGTGATGCTGACGGTTGCGGAGGTGGTGTCGGGTTAGCCGCCGGACTTGTGATGGGGATTTGACCGCGTGCGGTGATCGAGACGCACACCGCGAACGCGATGCTTGAAGATAGTTGCAGGCATCGGCGTAGGGCGCTGTGTGTCATTCCCGCGGAGTGTTTGGCAATGAAACTTCTCCATCGTGTCTTGGCCTGCGCGTCAGTGCCGCAGCCAGACAATGAACCTTCGAGTCAAAATCAGGGAATTCGAGAGGACTATACCCAAAGCCGACAGCAAAAGAAACTGAGATCAACGATCCGCCGCGACTCTGGAGTAACGCGAAGAGCGGTCAAGAAGGGACTAAGATTAAAGCGTTAAGAAGCCAGGTTATGAAAGAACCGCACAATCCAAAATGAGAGTGCGGCAATTATTGCTGACGCGGGAATGGTGAGCACCCAAGCCCAGACGATGCGGCTGGCGACGCCCCACTTCACCGCCGACAAACGGCGCGTCGATCCGACGCCGACAATCGCGCCAGTGATCGTGTGGGTCGTTGAAACGGGCGTTCCGGTCAGTGTCACGTAGGCGAGCGTAAGTGCGGCACCCGTCTCTGCGCAGAACCCGCCAATCGGCTTCAACTTTGTGATCTTTGTGCCCATCGTATGCACGATGCGCCAGCCACCAGACAAAGTGCCGAGCGCAATTGCCGCATGCGCAGATAGCACCACCCACAGTGGAATGGGCGGGAGCGCCCCATTTGCGCCATACTTTAGTCCGGCTATCCCGCCGGCGGTCAGCACGGCAGTAATGATTCCCATCGTTTTCTGCGCATCATTGCCTCCGTGACCGAGCGAGAATGCCGCTGCAGAAAACAGTTGCCCTTTGCGAAACAACCTGTCGACTTTCGCGGGCGTCATCCGTCTGAAAATCCAGTGGACGATTACCATTAGGGTGAAGCCGAGGACCATTCCGATCAGCGGTGACAGTACGATGAATTTAATCGTGCGCAACCAAACATCAGCTTTCAACAGACCGCTGACTCCGCCATAGGCGGCGATGCCCGCGCCTGCATAGCCACCGAGCAGCGCGTGTGAACTGGATGTCGGCAACCCGAGATACCATGTAATCAAGTTCCAAACGATCGCTCCGATCAACGCGCCGAGCAGCACGTAAAGCCGCCACTCAGACGGGATCAGCTCCATGCGCACTCCCTCGCCAATTGCTTTAGCGACACGGGTGCCGAATACCGCGAAGGCCACGAAGTTGAAAAACGCCGCCCACAAAACGGCCACACCCGGCGACAACACCCGCGTGGAAACCACGGTGGCGATCGAATTCGCCGCGTCGTGAAAACCATTGATGTAGTCAAAGACTAGCGCACAGAGGATCAGCACGACGACGAAGGCAATAGTGGCGGTCATAACGACAGAGGTCAGAGATCAGAGATCAGAAGTCAGAGGTCAGATCATTCTTGATTGTTAGTTACCGAGGCTAGCGGAAAGGTCTCAAGAGCGCAGTAAGTAACTGGCCTCTGATCTCTGACCTCTGACCTCTGTTTTTAAGTGTGCTTGATTATTACGCTCTCTATGATACTGGCGACGTATTCGCAACGGTCGACGGCTGCTTCCAGCTTTTCGTAAATATCTTTCCACTTCAAGACGGTAAGCGGATCGCGGTCTTCGTGAAACAACTCAGCTATCGCCGCGTGATAAATATCATCGCCGTCGTTCTCCAGCCGGTGAATTTCCAACAAGCGCTGCGTAATGTTCTTTGGCTTCTGCAACTGCGCTACGATCTCGCGCAATTCCTCGCCCATCTTTTCCAACACACCTGCAAAATCACAGGTGTAATCGCGAATCTCGCCAATGTCGAAAATGACGATGGCGCGCGCTGCATCGTCGACTAAATCAACGATGTCATCCAGTGCCGTTGACATTAAATAAATATCTTCGCGATCGAACGGCGTGATAAACGACTTATTCAGCTTCGTGGAAATCGTGTGCGTGATTTCGTCGCACGCGAGCTCAAGTCGTTTTATTCGCTGCGAGTACGCGTTGTAATTCTCACGTTTGTCGGCGAGCATCTGCTTCAACTCGCGCACGGCATCTTCGATATACAACGTCATCTGTGCGAACAGATCGAAATACTGCTCTTCTCTCGGAATCAGGTTTAGGATTCCCATCACATTGTGGTCCTCAGTGTTATTGAGAAGCGGACTGTCTCCGAAGCGTCCGCATCCTAAACTTTCATGCGTGCTTTTACGGACTCGTCAGTAATGCAAGATCGTGCCCCAGAGTTAACTGACAAATAAGATTCGCGTAACTATGCAGTAACATTCGATGAATATTATCGCGGCCTAGGGAAAACCTCTCGAACCAGGCAGATGGGGCTATGTTGGGTCATTTCACCGACATAGCCTCTTTTTTCGCGGGCCATCGTATTCGTTGTAAGTTAACAATGCGTTAACGAATCAACTTGCGGGGATAAAAACAATGGCTCTTTCAGAAAGCGGGAGCAAACGTCCAGTTGTGGTATTCGATTGGACGGCTGGCGTGCACAGTTCGCGAATCAAGCGGAAGCCGCGCGTTGCCGCTATCCGAGACGGCGATGATCGGCATCTTCCGCAGCGCCGAGCCAAATCCTCCGACGGGATTCGCGCGCTGACACATCTTGTCTTCAATTTCTAGATGGCTCAGTGGTTTCACAACTTTATTCGCCACTGTGTGCCGATGATGTGAAGATCGCCCGGGCGCGCACGCCCGTCATTCTGCCGCATGTAATACAGTTCCAGCGTAAGGTGCTTATCGAAGGCATGAGAGACACCGGCGCCTACGCGATTGCGGACCCACTCGTGAAAACTCCAATCGTAAAAGACTTCGTCGGAAACGAGCCACGTGAATTTGGCGTGGCTGATCTGAAAAGGATGTTCCAGCCTTACCCGGTTTCGATACCGCCACGCATCTACCTGGGGTGCGCGCCAGCGCCTTTCGAACCAATTGCGATCGCTCAAGGTGAATTTGCCGATTGGTTTCTGGTAAGTCGCGGCTAACGTCAAACGCGTTTCGTGTTCGCGGCGACCGTTTGGCGGCCGTGCCTCGCGCCCAAAAACCCAGATACCCAGCGTGAGTTCACGGTTTAACTTGTAATTGAAGGCAGCACCAAACCGCTCATCGACGGCCTCACTCACGTTATCTCCGACACGAAGAGTCCCAGTCAGAGCAAAATCAACTTTCTTGTTTACGGGTATGGTAAATTGAAAGTCATTCCAATTTTGGACGTCGTTCTTGGGCACGCGATTCGTAGTTTGCGCCGCCACAACTTTGGCGAGGACAAGCAGTATTAGCGCTAATAACGCAGCGTATCGCGTAGGGTGTGTGTTCATGCGGTTCGTTTGACGTCGCACGCGCCCGGCAAAGCATTCTTCAGATCGTGTTACCAAAAATTGGGCGGATTGTATCTCGGGTTGAGTTTGCCTCGGCTGGCCAGGAACAATTGTGAGGGAAATTTGACTATGTTGTGAACAGGAGAGTCTTCGAATTTCTTTGTGACGCTGCACACATTCACTCCGCGGCGGTATCGGCTGCTGCAGTAGATTGTGTTCAACTTCTGCGTGAAATCAGAACCGGCGGCGCAATCTTTTTCGGAAACGCGAGTGCGTGCGCTTGGGTTGAAGCGTTTGACCTGTTTTTAGGGCGCGCAGGAAATCGAGCACGCTCTCGCGGCCTTTCGCGTGCAGTTCGTCGGCGAGCCGAACGAGCGCCGCGACTACGATCTGCTTATGGCGAATATCTTCAAGTCCATTTTCATCACGCACGTTCAGCCACAACTTGTGAATGAAATTGATTTCTTCGTCAGTAAGGTCCGGCGGATGCGCGCCCAAATAAAAATCGCGAATTTCATCTTCCGGTCCGATGACGCGAAAGCGAATTCTCTCTTGCGGTTTGTGCGGCAGGTTTTCCCACGCGTCTCCCAATAGCTTGGCCTGCTGTTCCGGCGACAATACCGACGAACGGCCGGCAATGATGTCCGATGACTGCATTTCGGCCGCAGTCAAGGCAATCGCCTGAAAAATGTCTGAGGAAGGCACGACCAGCAGACGCACCGTCTTGCCTGCCTTTTCCGCGAGCGCCACCACCTTGCTGAAAAGATATTGTTCATAGCGACTGAATAGGCGCTGTTCAGCGATCCCCTGATATCCAGTGTCGGGTCCGCGCATGACATGCACGGTCGTCACGACCAGTTCTTTTTTGCCTGTATGCGTAATTTCCAAAGCCTTCTTCAAATGGTCCAGCGTGTTGTAGTCGCGCACCAAACAGATCGTGTTGCCGGGCCGGACTTGAACCGTCTCGGCTGACACATCCTCGCTGGTGCGCAGACGAAACTGGTCCATGGTTGTGCTCGTATGAATCTCCTCTGCATGTCGTCGCTCGTTAATGCGCTCGGAAATGAGAAAGATCGTGAAGAAGACGATCGTAAAAGCGATGCCGCTCACCGTTGCGACCTCTTTGGTTATCAGATTTACGCCCGCGACTGAGAAGAGCAACATCGTGATGACGCCCAGGCCGATCGGGAGTTCGTTTCCGTCGAGCCGCAGGTTAAACGGCACCTTCCATTCGCGTTGCGATTTGTCTTTGAAGCGCAGGACCAGAACGGCGAGGCCCTTGAACGCGAATGACCAGATGACGCCGAAAGCGTACGCTTCGCCGAGGGTGTAGGTGTTGCCACGCGAAGCGATAATTGCCACCACCTGCAGCAGGACGATCAGATTGATCATGCGATAGGTCGTGCCGTACTTGCGGTGCGGCGCTCGGAACCAGTCAGTCATCACTCCGTCTTCGCTCACGCGATTGAGCACGCCGTTGGCGCCCACGATCGCGGTGTTGATAGCGCCGGCCAGCATCAAAAATCCCACAATCACAATGAACGCCTGGAACGCAAGCTTCAGGGGTGTCGGCCCGGCAAGATTTATGGCAATGCCGCTGATCAGATTGTCGAAGTATTGAGGCCGTACGTTATCCGGAATGATCGCGTACGCGAAGAACGAGACGAGCGACGTAAAGAGCATCGAATAAAGAAAAATAATGAGCCCCGCGCGCATCAAGTTCTTGTGCTTTGGGTATTCAAGTTCGCGATTGACCTGGGCCAGCGACTCTTCGCCGGACATGGCGAGGAAGGAGTGACCGAAGGCCATCAGAATTCCGATGAGGCCAATCAAAATCCCGGCGTTGGGAACTAATTTGAAGCGAGGCTCTGCCGCTGGCGTGTCTGCCGTAGCCGCGGGCGCTTCAGTCGCCGCGGGTGTAAACGCATGCGGCATCACTTTCGGCATCCAACCCGCCGCATCTTTGTTGAAAACCAAATTGTGCGGCGCGGGCGTCGGCGGCAAGCGATGCATATTTGGTTTAATGAGAATCGTGAAGACGCTCCATCCAATCAGCAACACGACCATCACCGTCGTGACATACATGATGCGTAGCGCGTCGTCCGATGACTCATGTATGCCGCGCGTGTTGCGCCACCAAAAATAGACAGTAACGAGCGCGGCGATCCCGGCCGCAATGTAATTTACTGTGGCGACAGAGGGAGTCCAGGGATGACCAACATAGATCGTCAATTGCGAAACCAGGCCGACGATATACTGGCCTGCCGACACGCCAGAGATTGGGCCGGTCAGCATGTAATCAAACATCAAGGCCGAGACGGAAAGCTTGGCGAGCGTCCCGCCCATCGCTTCTTTGACCACGCGATAGACTCCGCCGCGCGTGAACATCGCGCACGACTCGATGTAAATCGCGCGTACCGCATACGAGAACAACATCACGCCAAAAATGAACCATGGCGCCGCGCGGCCCACGGCCTTCTCTGCGATGCCGCCAACGTAATAAGCGGACGAGCCAAGGTCGTTCAAAACAATCGCCGCCGCTCTCCAGAAGGAAATGAACGAGAGCATAACGGACGTCGCGACGATTACCTGTGTTCGTCCGTTGGCTTTCGCCGTTGGTTGCAACTTTGGGAACTTCTGGACTGTTTCAGCCATTATTGTCTGGGGCTTGATCGGCGCTCCACCTCAGCGCTGAATCAAGTTTGGCGATCGTGAGTTTTCTGCTCGGCGGACAGTTGCCGTTCGTGTCGAGGTACTCAGCGAGATGACGCTCCGCCGCGACGATCCAAAATGAACTATCTCGCTTGACGTGCCCATTGCCGCGCGTGATGACGTCTTGCGCGGCTTGCGCTTCAAAACGCACCGTAACCTCAATCTCGTTTCCATCCATGTCTCTGACGACGAAGCAGTGTTCCGTTTCATGCGACGGATCGAAACCGTCGACGTCGCAGCGCCGCACGATTATGAAGCCCTGATCAGTCAGAAACTGGACGGGCTGCTTTTCGTCGGCGGCTTCTTCGATCTTTGGTTTTTCGCGATAGGCACGCATCGTCGCCGGCGCGTTTGAAGCGTCAGCCTAAGGTTAAACGTGCAGCCGTAAGGATGGAGTAAGCGGTTTATAAAAAGTTCGTAAAGATTCGCGGTCGGGATTAAATCGATGCCCGATTTACGGCCCGTTGAGAATGAAGTAAGCCTGGCTAGCCGCCGTTTGTGTGCGTTTCGGGAGTTGTCAGTTCGAGGGGAACTACGTGAACGCTGGCGTCCCGGACTTTACCAAGGAAGCGATTGATGACCGATCCATGAACCAGGACGTCCCAACGTGAACGCGCCGATTGGCCAAACACGACGTGGGTGATTCCTTCTTTGCGCGCGTAATCAACGAGCGCATCGGTGACGCGACGGCCTTTGAGCTTAACGATCTTAACGCCCAGGCCTCGCGCGAAGCGAACGTTCTCTTGCAGCACCACGTGATCACGAAGATCGATCCGGCCGGGTTGTTCTTTCGGCGTTTCAACGTACACAGCCAACCAATCGGTTGCCAGGCTGAAACAAAAATCAGATCGAACATTTGGTCCCCTCAGTTGAAGTTGTAGCCAACCTCCAGCAGGAAAAAGTGGTTTCCATGCGCCGCGTTTTGATTGCCAATCGAGTAGCTGGCATATCCAGTAATCTTCGAACCAACTTTGAAAACCACGCCCGGCGTGAAATAGCCGACGCTGTGCTTCCCGGTAAACCAATCCGCGGCGATCGTGACTTTCTTATTCAGCGGTTGTTCGAAGGTAAATTGCCCGCCGGCACGAGTCGCGTTCGGCGCAACCACGTCCTTGCTGAAAAAATATCCGCCGAATCCAACGCGCGTGCTTTTGTTAAATGTCTTTTGCGACATCACGTAGCTGTAAGTACCGGCGTCGTACTCGCGGTTGTGCACGGGAATGAACACGTTGTCGCCGAGGACAATTGCCCAACCGTTGTACTTGCCGTCGTAAACCTTCCACTTGACGGTCGGCGAAATAATCGTCGAGTCAGGCCCTGGCTGAATGTTGCCGAGGATGTTCACGCCCGTTTCCACGCGACGGCCGGCGCCGACAACCAGACGCGGAACGAAAGAAGAAAACTTGTTTACTGCTGACGAATCGTTAGGCTTAAAGCTGACATCCAGCTCGAAATAGACCTTTCCTTTATCGAGCACGTTGGTCGTCGGCACATTGAAGACAGTCTGCTGCGCCTGCGTTTTCATGCACATCGCAGTCAGAAAGATGGTGAGCGCAATAATGCCAACTAAGGTTCTTAAAACCGCCATAACGCGTCAGCTTCAGAATTTCATTAGGGTCCTCAACATTTGCCAGCATATTAACGTGATTGTAAAAAGCGGCTAAGGAGTTCATTAAAAGTTCATAAAGGTAGCGGCACAGACTCTAGTCCGTGTGGCTGAATTGTGGATGGAACGAAACACAGACTGAAGTCTATGCCGCCTACTCTGGATTGAATCGATATCCAATCCAGGGCTCTGTGAGAATAAACCGCGGGTGTGAAGGATCAGACTCAATCTTCTTGCGCAATTGACCAATAAAGACGCGCAGGTACTCGTGCTGTTCCGTGTAGCCGCCACCCCAGACCGCTCCGAGCAGCGCGTGATGCGTGAGCACCTTGCCCGCATTGCGTACCAGATACGCGAGCAGATCGAATTCCTTTGGGGTGAGGTGAATCTCTTCGCCGGCAAGCGTGACTACGTGTGCGTCGAGGTCGACGTGGAAGTGACCTGCTTGCAGAGTCCGCGACTTTGGATCACTGGCCGGCTGACGACGAAGCGTCGCGCGAATGCGTGCCATCAACTCGTCGATGCCAAACGGTTTGGTGATGTAATCATCAGCACCGGCATCCAGCGCTTCAACTTTCGTGTTCTCTTCGCCGCGCACTGAGAGGACAATGATCGGTACATCAGAGATCTTGCGCAGGCGACGGCACAACTCCAGTCCCCCCATATTCGGCATCGCCAGATCGGTGATTACAAGCGACGGCGGCCAATCATGAAACGTCTGCAACGCGAACTCTCCGTCACCAGCTACGCGCACGTCATAGCCTTTCGACGTAAGGCTGCGCAGCAACACGCGGGTCAGCTGCGGCTCGTCATCGACTACCAGAATGCGCGGTTTTTGTTCTGTCATGATTAACGATGGTGATGAGTGATGAGTGATGAGTAATGAGTGATGAGTGCATTGCGTGGCTAAGGGGCGACGCATGAATTGCCAGGCCGCAACTCGTATTGCGTTGCCGCGAGGCGCATGCAATCTTTCTTCCGATGTGTGTCGTTCGAAATACTCATCACTCATTACTCATTACTCATTACTCATCACTCATCATTTTTTGCGTGTGTCACTTGTCACGTTAATTGGCAACTCAATTACAAACTTGGCCCCAGAACTGGTTTCAGCATCTTCAACCCAGATGTGACCGCCGTGCGCTTCGACGATACCGCGGGCGATGGCCAATCCCATGCCACCACCGGCAATTCGTCGATCCGTGACGTCGCCGTCCCGCATGGCGCGGAAAAATTTTTCGAAGACTCGCTCGCGCAGTTCGGCGCGAATCCCAGGACCGCGATCCTCAACGCTGATCACGACCGAATTCTCATCTTTTTGCGTCGCGCGTACCGTGATTGCTGACTCCGGCGGAGAGTATTTCGCGGCATTATCGATCAGGGTGTAAATCGATTCGGAAATCGCATGATCGTCAACCGTTACCAGCGGCAAGTCGTCGATCCACACCTCCATGCGATGCGTGCGGGTGCGTGGTTCAGCCAGCTTCAAGGCCGTTGTGACAATCTCCTCGATCGAAGCAGGCTCGAGTTTCAGCCGCACGTCGCCGGCATCAATGCGCGCGAGCTTCGTTAACCCTTCAACGAATCGATCGAGCCGGTCGGCTTCTTCATCGATCACTTGCAGCATTTCTTTGCGGTCCTCGTTGCCGAGTTGCAGCGGCGCGTTGTTGCGCTCACTCGTTTGCAAGTCCGCGAGCATCGCCGTTGCGGACGCTTTGATCGATGTAAGTGGCGTGCGAAAGTCGTGCGTCACCGCGTCCAGCAGTGCCGACTTTAAACGCTCACTCTGCTTCAGGGCTTTTGCCTGGCTCGATCGTTCGAACGAATCCTGCAACTCGTAGTAAAGCCGCTCGACTTCGCCCTTTGCATCTTCTGCTTCTTCGGCGCGGCGCTTCGCCTGCGCCGACAGTTGTCCCACTGCGAGCGAAGTGACGAAGAATACCGTCAGCGCAACCCAGTTCTGCGGATCGGCCACAGTGAATGTCTGGTAAGGCGGCAAGAAGAAAAAATTGAAACACAACACCGCGAGCAGCGAGGCCAATAGAGCCGGGCCGCTGCCCCAAAGAATCGCCGTGAAAACGATCAGCGAAAGATACCCGAGGCCGATCGTCGTGGCGTTAACTTCGTTGCGAATCAACAGCAAGACGAAAGTCAGCGCGGCGATTCCGCCGACCGCGAAAGCATAATCACGGACGCGGCGCGATGTTGCCGTGGCGGACATACTGCGTTGGATATTCTAGAGGCAAAGCAGTGAAATGTACCGTGCCGCGGAATGCGCTTCTGCGCTTCACACGAAAACGCCGCGAACCTTTGTTAAAAGATCCACGGCGCTTCGCAGTTCAATCGGAATCCTAGCGGATTCTGACTCGACTAATGAGCATTGTTTGCGTCATTCCATTGGGTAAGTAACGCACCTGGTATGTCTCACGGTAGATGCGCCAACCTCTCTGCACATCGCGTGTGAACGTGCGGCCGTACCCCATGCGCTCACCGGTGGCATAGCCGCGATCGCGCCACCAGCGATGGCGACGCTGTCCGACTTCAATCCTTAGCTGAGGATTACCAACCGCAGCTGTCGCCGCGTTCGCTGTACTTGATCCAACGAAAGTAACTGAGGAGAGTAATACGATCGATAAAAGTAGCTTCTTCATAATTTCCCCCTTGCTTCAAAATCACTCTCTTAAGAAGCAAGCACGAAGCCATAAGCACTGCGCGCCCCGTCAGTGCGCGAATGTCAGCCAAATGATCGAGAAACACAAGCTCGACACTAATTATCGAGTCGGAAAGTCACACAAAACAAAAGAGGCCGGCGCGTTTTCGCACCCGCCTCTAATGCAGTGGCTCTCGTTAATCTTAGCTCGCGGCTTTTGCGTAAGTGCCTGCGCCTTGAAAGTCAACGCCGACGTATTTCTCATCGCCAACGATCCAGGCATCGTGGCCCGGCGGGATCGAAGTCATGTCGCCGGCTTTGATCTCGATCTCGGAGCCGTCGTCCATGCGCACGATCATCTTGCCCGAGATTGTATAAATCAAATGGCCTACCTGGCAGGTATCCGTTCCTGCGATCGGCTTCACGCATTCAGACCATTTCCAACCCGGTTCGAACGTAGCCCGCATCACCTGCTTACCGCCCAGATTCAAAATTTCGACCTTGCCTTTGTTCATATTCCGAGTTTCCTCGGGTGAATCAAAGCTCTTATTTACGCTTCCCATGTACGCACCTCCATCATTCCAAAAATTTCAGGGGTAAGGCTTCTATAACAAAGGGCAGCGCAAGTCAACCATGTGACCGCAAGTTAAGCAGTCCTTAATTTCAGCTTCTTCTGCGGTCCTCTGCGTAGCCCTCGGATTTTCCTCTGCGGTTAATCACGGGAACCTGAGTAACAACCGCAGAGGAGCGCGAAGACTTTCGCAGAGGGCTCAGAGAAAATCCAAATTTACGGAACTACCCGAAGTTAGGCGGTCGAAGTACAAGGGCGTTTCGTGCGGGTCCTAGGTCGCGAGGTTATGAATGAATCGCACAAGCCAAAACGAAAGTGCGGCGATCAGCGCCGCCATCGGAATCGTAAGAATCCACGCCCAGACAATGCGGCTGGCAACGCCCCACTTCACCGCTGACAATCTTCGCGTTGATCCGACGCCGACTATCGCCCCGGTGATCGTGTGCGTGGTAGATACTGGCGTCCCGGTTAACGTCACATAAGCGAGTGTCAGAGCCGCTCCGGTCTCTGCGCAGAATCCGCCAATCGGTTTCAGCTTTGTGATCTTCGAGCCCATCGTGTGCACGATGCGCCATCCACCCGACAACGTGCCCAATGCAATCGCCGCGTGCGCCGACAACACGACCCACAATGGAATCGGTGGCAACGTGCCGTTCGGACCATAGGTGAGACCGGCGACGCCGCCGGCGGTCAAAACGGCCGTAATGATGCCCATCGTTTTCTGCGCATCGTTGCCACCATGGCCGAGCGAAAACGCGGCCGCGGAAAGCAATTGTCCCTTGCGAAAAAAGCTATCGACTTTTGCGGGCGTCACTCTTCTAAAGATCCAATGAACGATCACCATTAAGGTGAAGCCGAGGACCATGCCAATGAGGGGAGACAGTACAATGAACTTGAGCGTGCGTAACCAAACATCGGTCTTGAGCAGCCCGCTGATGCCACCGTACGCGGCGATCCCCGCGCCGGCATAACCACCGAGCAGCGCGTGCGAACTCGACGTCGGTAATCCGAGATACCACGTAATCTAGTTCAAAACTATCGCTCCAATCAAGGCGCCTAAGAGAACATAAAGACGCCAGTCTGGCGAAATCAAATCCATGCGCACGCCATCGCCAATCGCCTTGGCCACGCGCGTGCCGAATACTGCAAACGCGACGAAGTTGAAGAACGCTGCCCAAAGAACTGCGAGGCCTGGTGATAGCACGCGCGTCGACACCACAGTCGCGATCGAATTCGCTGCATCATGAAATCCGTTGATGAAGTCGAAGATCAGCGCAAACGTGATCAGGACGAGGACGAAGGCAAAAGTGGCGCTCATAGACGAAGTGATGAGTTATGAGTGATGAGTGATGAATAGTGAGTGACTGCCGCGTTTTGCAGTTTCGCGACGGCGTTTACTCATCACTCATAACTCATCACTGATTTCTAAGTGTGTTTGATAATTACGCTCTCAATGATGTTGGCGACGTTCTCGCAGCGATCGACGGCCGCCTCGAGTTTCTCGTAAACCTCTTTCCATTTGATGACGGTGAGCGGGTCGCGCTCTTCATGGAACAACTCGGCGACCGCTGCGTGATAAATGTCGTCCCCATCATTTTCCAGCCGGTGAATTTCGACCAGACGCTGGGTAATGTTCTTCGGCTTTTGCAGAGTCGCGACGATTTCTCGCAACTGATCGGCCATGCGCTCGATCACGCCCGCGAAGTCGTGCGCATAATCGCGAATCTCGCCGATGTCGAAAATGATGATGGCGCGGGCCGCATCGTCGATCAGATCGACGATGTCATCCAGTGCGCTCGACATCAAATAAATGTCTTCGCGGTCGAAAGGCGTAATGAACGACTTGTTGAGTTTCGTGGAAATGGTGTGCGTCAGCTCGTCGCACGCGTGCTCGAGCCGTTTTATGCGCTGCGAATATTCGCTGTAGTTCTGACGTTCATCAGACAGCATCTGCTTCAACTCCCGCGCGGCGTCGCCGATATAAAGCGTCATCTGCACGAACAGGTCGAAGTACTGCTCTTCCTTTGGAATGAGGTTCAGAATGCCCATTCGATTATCCTTCGCGTGCGGTGAATTTCGAGATGCGCACTATAGCTGAGAGCCTCCGCATCCTACAAATTGCAAAGGCGCTCATCGAGTCGTCAACGACAAGCGAATCGAGGAAGAGTTAACTGACAAATAAGATTCGCGTAACCGTGCAGTAACATTCGCCCCCTAATATCGCGGCCTAGGGAAAACCTCTCGAACAAGGCGGTAAGAGGGCTATGTTGGCGGCCATTCACCGGCATAGCCCCTTTTCTCTCTTAATGCGACTAGGCCATTCGTGATGTTGACCGAGATCATCCTCATAAAGGCACCAAGCCCGCAAAGCCACGGGACGACCATCCCGGCGACATTCTTGCGGGTGACGGTGCGTTGAGATCAGAGCCCGAAAGCACTCTGCGAAAGTCTCTCGTTTCCCCTGCGGCTTATTACTGCCGCGGAAATGCCCGCGTGCAGGTTTTGGGCCACTCATGTTCCTGTCATTAACTGCAGAGGTTGATCCGGCCTACGAAACCTCGGCTAACGTTCGCCTTGGTGATTTGAGGGGCGTGCGAGACGATCGTAGTCCCGAACACATTTGATGAGAACCTCGCAGGCGACGACCTTTGACCATACCCGATTTGTTGGGCGACGCCGCGCTTTTTGCTCAAGGCGCAGCGCCTAACTTCTTGAGCATCTCGCCAGCATTCGTGTTTTAAGCGCTAGTGATTTGCGATAGTTGCGAATCGCCGCGTCGCGGTCGCCGTTGGTCATGTACGCCTCAGCGAGGCTGTCATAAGTGTTAAAGCCTTTCGGGTAGGTCTTGACGTTCAATTCGAAGATCGCAATGGCCTCTTTTGTATGTTTAGACCGGAGTTGCTGATAGCCAAGAGCGTTGAGCGTTTGCTCACTGAGGAACTCGGCGGGGTATCGTTGCCGCATCTGGTGGTAGAGCGCGATTGCTTCATCCACGCCCTTTTCCTTGATTGCCCGCTGAAGGGCATTTACAGCGTCAGGAAATACAACCCGTCGGATGGCGGAGACCACAAGTGACGGCTCATCCCGCTGAATATAGTGAGTACTGTTGGGTGTCAGCGTCATCCCTCCTTCGGTCGCTTCCACCATCCACTTTCCGTACTCTTCTAGCACAGACGTGACCCAATGAGGTGGTCGGTCCCTGCCTGCCACAAGGAGGATCATCGGCACATCGGGCGGCGCACCAAACGACCCCAATTGCGAGTAATCGCCTAATGCTTCACTCTTCAAGAATCTCCACTCGGCTTGTACGCCGGCTGAGGCATTCTTGATTGCAGTCTCCTGCTGCGCTATGACTGCTGCCTTTTCCTTTTCACTTTCCGATCTGAACACAGTTGCGTTTACTGGATCAATGAAGACTATTCCGGCTACTTCTTCCTTAAAAAGATGTGCGAAGGCCCGAATATCACCGCCGCCCATCGAGTGGCCGACAAGGACATAAGGTGGCGGAATGTCAGCCCGATGAAGAAGCGTGTTGAGTTCGGTAGCGATCTGTACGAAGGAGCGTGGCTCTGGTCCCAATTCCGATTCGCCCAGTCCCGCGCGGTCGTAAGCAGCGACGCGGGTGAAACGCGCGACTTCGGGAAAAACATCACCCCAAACTCCCAGGCCATCGCCAAACCCACTATCAAGTACGACAGTAGGCGTTCCCAATCCTGCTGTTTGTAGCCTGAGCTTGTAACCGCCCACGTCAACGAATTGCGTCTGTACGCTCGGTTGTCTGGCGGTTTTAGCGTGCTGGGCCAAAGCCGATGAGCAAAGAGCCAGCGACAAAGCTACGATCCCTAAGAGGTGGTTCATTTTCTTCATCTGATCTCACCGCTCGAACGCAAACTGTCGCCCAACGGCGGGGTTGACGTAGCCGCGCGATATCTTTTCCCTTTTACCTTTCTCCTTTTACCTTTGCCTTGCGCTCCCGCGGCTCGCGTCACGACGATTTGTTCGGTTGCTGTCAATTGGTCGCGCGGCGTTCTGCAAACACCGCCTGTTGCAGCACGTCCAGTTTTAATTTCGGGTCAAGTAGAATCCTCATTCCCGCGCTGACGACCTGCTTGGTTCCCGGGTCGGGCGGTACATCAGCCCACGAGGGCGCGGTAAAGCCATATTCGATTTCACGGCCAGTTTCATAGATTACGCGAAGCGCTTGTAAGTGACCCCACTTTTCGGTTTGGGCAGTCCTAACTTCGCCGAATAGTGACAACCATTGTTGGTTTGCGAAGTATCGGAGACGCGTCGATGACAGGATAACGAGGTCAACGTCAGAATCTTTTGTCGCAATTCCGACTGCGTATGAGCCAACGAGCGCGACGCCTTCGATATCAGGTTGGCGTCTCGCCCAAGCGGTGAACATTTCCAAGAAAGCATCGACGCTCATTGCAGATAAGCAAAGCAACCGAACAGTGGAGTTGACGCTGCCGCGGCGCACTCATCACTCATCACACATGACTCATTAATTTGAGCGCCGCTCGCGCGAGCGAAGCGAGCGCCACTCCGTAATCCCGTCACCCTAGAATTTCAGCGCGGGCTTTAGCCCGCGAAGACCATTGCCCCATGGCAATTCGAATCGGAAGATTATTGCGCCCCTACAGCGCGCGGAATTCTTTCTAAAATGATCCAGGGTGGCGCTACTACCACCCCAGCGGAGATGCTCCGCTGGGGACCCCGGTGTGCGGTCGCTTACTCCTGGCTAAGTTCTGCCACCGCTACGCGGTTGGTTAAGCGGTGCAACCCACCAAGTATTACCGACTCGCTCGGCATAGGAACTTTTTCTGGCGTCTTATACCGCCTGCGCTCGTTCAGGAGCAAGAAATCTTGCTCGGTGATCCACTAGCTCTGAGCCTCACCACGTTTTCGGTCCACGAACCTTTCGAACTTTGTAGCCACGGCCAGGATGATCAGCGTGAGGATCGTAGCAATGATCGCAATGCCGAGCGCGCCAAGTCCCACGGTTACTCCAACCGCCGCAGTCATCCAGACGCCGGCGGCAGTTGTGAGCCCCTTGATCTCATGCTCGTGACTCAGTTTTAGAATCGAGCCGGCGCCGATGAAGCCAAGACCGGTGACGATGCCCTGAATCACGCGGGACTGCGCGTCGAAAGCCATTCCCACTGCGCCGCAGCTGGTCACAAAAACGGCCGTGCCGAGACATACCAGCATGTGTGTGCGCAGTCCGGCAGGCTTGTGAGTACGCTCGCGCTGAATTCCGACTACGCCACCGAGAATCAGCGCTGCGAGCAGACGGATAACAATGCGCGCGATTTGTTGGCGATCGTGAAGGCCTAACGTCAGTTCGTGGAAGAGGGTTTCCATCTCAATTCAGTTATGAGTGATGAACAAATAGTGATGAGCAATGAGTGATGAGTGATGAGTAAAAGAATAACACTAGATTAAAGCCTTTCGCTTTTCGACCGCCACGCGTAAGCCTCCGATGATCTGGCCAACCTCCATGGCAGTAGACATCAATTCGTGGAATTGAGCCTGAGAAAGGTAATTGGCATCGAAGGCAACATACAGTTGAGAGCGCAATTCGGCGCAGGATGCTTTGGCGATGGAAAGGAACTGATGAAACTCAGCGGGGCGTCCGCGTTCGAAGCCTTCCGCGATGTTCGACATTATTGATATCGCGGATCGCCGTATCTGGTCTTTCAAGCCAAAGTCGCGCGAGAAGCCGGGAAGATTTGTTGCTTGATAAATCTTTCGGCTGAGGTAACGTGCTTTCTGCCATGCGATGAAATCCTCGAACTTTTCGATTTTCTTTGACATGTGTCCTCCTTTGAGAGTTAAGGGGTTTGCACTCATTACTCATTACTCATTACTCATTACTCATTACTCATTACTCATTACTCATGACTAATTTTTACGCGCCGCGGTACAGGTCGTCGATTAAATCCGCGTAGCGCTCGTCAATCACGTTGCGCTTAACTTTGAGGGTTGGCGTCATCTCGCCGGCGTCGATCGAAAATTCATGCGGCAAGAGCGCGACGCGTCGCACGCGTTCGTAATCCGCCAAGTGCGCCGTAATCTTCGTCACATCACGCTGAACCATCTTCATCGCTTCCGGTTGTTTCGCGATCTCTTCATGCGTTTCGGCAACTGGCTCAGCCGCCGCGCGCAAAGCGCTCTTCACCGCTTCCCAGTCAGGGACGATCAACGCGGCCGGATATTTCCGGCTCGAACCAATGACGACAACTTGATTAACGAACTCGCTCTGCTTCAGAAGACTTTCGATTTGTTGCGGCGCGATGTATTTGCCGTTCGAAAGCTTGAACAGATCCTTCTTGCGATCGGTGATGAAGATGTGTCCGTCTTTATCGATGTGCCCGACGTCGCCGGTCGCAAACCATTCGTCATGCATCACGGCGAGGGTCGCCTCCGGATGGCCGTAGTAGCCGCGCATCACGTTCGGCCCCCGCACCAAAAGTTCACCGTCGGCCGCGGTCTTCACTTCGATGCCTTTGAACGGTTTGCCGATCGAGCCGACGCAATTGTCTTCAGGCCGGTTAGCACACACGATGCACGTTTCCGTCATGCCATAGCCCTGCAAAATTTTGATGCCCGCCCCGAGAAAGGAATACGAGAGCGTCGGCGACAAGGGCGCGCCGCCAGAAACAAAGTAGCGCAGACGTCCGCCAATGCCTTCCCGCCATTTGGTGAAGACGAGGCGGTCGGCGATGGCATGTTTCGCACGCAAAGAAAGCGGCACGCGCTGCTGTTTGTCCTCTAACGCGGCAACGCGCTGACCGACAGCGAGCGACCATTCGAAAATTTTTGCTTTCGTACCGCCTGACGATGTGCCTTTTTTGATGATCCGGTGATAGACCTTTTCAAAGAGGCGCGGGACCGCGGTCATGATGGTGGGCTTTACTTCGCGCAGGAACTCGCCCACCTGATCGAATGAAGCGGCGTAGTGGACGGCCACGCCGACGTAGGCGAAGACGTAGAACACGGTCCGCTCGAAAATGTGCGAAAGCGGCAACACCGATAACGAAACGTCCGCCGGCGAAATCGGAAGTCCTGTGGTTATTGACCGCACGTTCGCGATAAAGTTGTCATGTGTCAACATTACACCCTTGGGTTCACCGGTGGTTCCTGAGGTGTAGATGATCGTAGCGAGATCTTCTGCTCGCCCGCGTCCAATTAACCGGTCGAATGCTTTTGCGTCGTGGCCATCAATCGTGGCGCCGCGCGTTTCGACGGTTTCGAGTGTGACGGCGCGATTAACATCTTCCGCAGACTTTGCATCAAACACGACGACATCGGTGAGACGGTCGAGCCCTGCGAAACCCTGGCGCGCATGTTTCAGCACGCGACCGCCGGAAATCATCAACGCGCGCGCACCGGAATCTTCAAGAATGTAGCGGATTTGATCGGGCGCCTGAGTTGTATAGAGTGGTACGACGACCCCGCCGGCGCTGAGAATCGCGAGATCCACAATCGACCACTCGGGCCGGTTTTCCGAAATCAAGCCGACACGATCACCAGCCTGAATTCCGAGATCGGCCAAACCTAACGCGATGTGACGCACACGACGCGCAAACTCGCCACTCGAAACGTGTGCCCATTCGCCGCCGCGTTTTTCGCTGACTGTGTTTGGCTTGTTGTGGCGCACGATCGCCTCCAGACACAAGCCCGGCAGGGTGTCTGTTTTCACCTCTGACAGTTGCTCGTTGGCTGCTGCTCTCTGGAGCGTGGCGGCTGACATTGATCTTTTGGTCTTTGACGCCGTGAATTTGGCGGGAAAGCGGCACCAGACTACAACGGGATTTAGAAAAGTTACAATGCGGCTGAGTGCCCTACTTTGGTTTGCCGAGATTGCGTTTGGGGATAGGGTGTAGGGGTTGGGTGTAACAAATTCAAGAATCCCTACACCCAACACCCTAACCCCTACACCCCATTTCAATTTAGGGCGCTATCTGCGGCTGAGGTATCGAATACCGGAAGTGGCGGTACCACCGTCGGTTGAGCTTCCGCATTTGTCCGGCGACGGCGACCGCGGGCACGCATTTCATAAGTCGTGTTGATGCGCGTGTCCTGCGTCGCGACCGCGCAGAGAATCACAAACAGCAGCGCATTCGCCGTTGTGTGCAGAGTGAAATCAAAGAAACTGTGGACCAGCACCGCGAAGCACCCCGCCAGCGCGCCCGTGGTGACGCTCCGGCGAAATTTGTCATGTGTGTCGCGTCGCGCAAACCCACGACGAAACAACATCACAATGAATGCCAGGCCGATGACACCGCCGAGAATTCCCGCATCGGACAATGTCTGCAGGTAATCGTTGTGTGCCTGCTCCAGTCGAAAAAGTCCGTTGCGCGTGTCGTAGCGAGTATAGATAACGCTAAAAGATCCGAGCCCCGAGCCGAGCAACGGATGTGCTTTGATCACGTCAAGGGTCACATTCCAGAAGTGGGCGCGACCTTGCGTCGGATCTTCAGCGACCGGGGTTCCGAGAAAGCGCGTAAAGACTTCGGGACCGCTGATCACAAGCGCGCCGGCCAGCACTACCAGCACAATCGCCATCGCGGCGGCGCCGCGCAGTAGCGCCGAGCGGACACGCTGCACACGGGGTTGCTCTTTCTTGCGCCGCCAACTGAAACCGCCAACGACCAGCACAAAGAAGATTTCTGCGCCGAGGCTAATGATGCCACCGCGCGAATTCGTCGCGATCAAAGACATCGCCATGACGACTACTGCGAATGCGTAAAGCGGCCGCTTGTAACTTTCGAGGGCGCCGCTTACCAGCAGGCCAAGTGGCATCGCCAAGGCGAGCTCCATGTAACCGGCGAAGTGATGACGATTGATGAATGGACCGAAGGCCTGGCTCTGCGTCAGCTGCCGAAACCAGTAAACGCGCGTGCCGTCTGTCGTAAACGATTGCGTCAAGCCGAATGCGGCGAGCAGAAAGCCGAAGATGACGACCGTGCGCACTAAGGCTTTCAAACGGCGCGGGGTGTCGAGAAAAATCGTCGTCCCCACGAAATAAATCAGCAGTGCGGTGACCTGGATTATTACTAAACGCGTCGCATACGGATCCAGCGAAAGCGAACGCACAGGCGAGAGTGAAAGGCCACCGTCGTCAAAAGCACGGAGCGGCAGTAGCTGAAGCAGTCCAATAAGAATCAGGCCTATGATTGGCCACTGCAAACGATTAACTGGTACGAGGGCTGAGCGCAGCACCGCAGCATCAACTGCCCAAAAGGCGATGAGGCCCGTGGCGCTCACTGCGAACACGGCGAGTGCCCAGTAATGGACTGTGCCGTACGCGAGCGTTGTCAGCACAATCGCTACGCAGATCGTGAGAAAGCCGAGCCGGCTCGCCAGCGTGTGGCGGCGACGCGAAACTGGTTGCGCGATCTGCCTAACGGGCGTCTGGTCCGCTGGATCGCGCAACACCACCGCGCTGGAGAACGAAGTCGTCATACCAAGCCGTACCAAACAGCGGACAGATGTCACTTACTGTACATGGCAGCCGCCCAATAACAATCGTGATACCGTCACTGTTCTTTGTTTTGAAATCGAGAGAAATCTTCTTCCAATCGTTTGTACCGGGTGACGCCGCTTCGGACGCTCCCAGAGAACTGCCATCACCAGCGTCTATTACGAAGACAACTGGAGGACTCGCGCTGTTCAATTTTTCAGTGCGAACAAAGTACTCGAGATGATATTGCGTGTTTGGCTGCACGACCACCGTCTGCGCAGCATTAACGCGATCTAATCTGTTGGGCGCGTTGAAGACGATCTGCAGACTGTGTATGCTGTTATGGCCACTATTACTAATCGACATCGCGGCCTGGCCGGTCGTACCGATCGTCCAACCAAAGAATTGGCTGGTGGGAAGCGTAAGCACATCTTCGAATCCGCCGTTCAGGAGCTTTTCCGGTTCGGAAATACGCAAGTTATCCGGCTCAACGTCCCGAGTTATCTCTAATGCCGCGTGAAACTGTTTGGCGGTTATGAGAGCATTCCGCAATTCCAAGCCGCGACCAAGCAACTGGCTGCGGTCCCACGCCGAGAGCGTTTTCCAAAGCCGGACAGCATCGTCAAATCTCTTCACGCCGACCAGGTAAATACTGAACATGGCCCGCACCGACGGCTTTTTGCACGCATCGTTGGCAATGCCATCGACGTCCTGGTCGTATGCCTGCCAGGCAAGGTTGAAGACCTGCGGCCAAAGCTCCTCATTCGCGGTCGCGGCGCGAAACAGGTGCGAGAATGCTTCCTCGAACTTGCCTTCGCGCAAGAGCAAGTTTCCCAAGTGCCAACGCGGATAGTAATAATTCGGTGCTAAATCGACGGACCGCCGCAAGGCTTTTTCAGCGGCACCCGGATCACCGGAAACCTCCAGCGCCCGGCCCAGTTCATCCCAATAGCGAAAATCATTGGGAGATAATCTCACAGCCAATTCGAATTCGCGGACTGTCTCCTGAACGTTCGTGGCACTAAAGTCCGTCTCTGCTACCAGACCAAGAGACCAGTGCGTGAATGGATCGGCCGGTCCCCAGCGCGTCGCCATGCGGGCCAGATCAACATTGGGCGTATCGCCCGTCGTCACGACTTCGGAAATCACGTTCGCCAGATACCATCGGGCCGCAAACCAGCCCCAGGTCGCCGCGAAAATTAACGGCACAATTAAGAGAAGTCGCGCGACACTGGACTCCAGTGAAATTGTTTTGACTGCTGGCGGACCCGATCGAGACATGCTGCTGAAAGTTTCAGGCGCCGTTTTCGGTGTGTGGAGAGACGGATAGTTCTTGCTCGCTAATGTTTTCTATCGTAATCGCCATGCGCTTCAGTTCGATGTTCTGTGATTCGCACTCGCGCAGAATCTCATTAATGCGTTCATGCGATATTCGGGGCGTTGAGATGAGCACCTGCTCGATATTTTGCTGCGTCACGATCCGGTGAAACATACCATTACCTCCGAAAACAGGATAGCCATGGATGACTTTTCCTCGCTTCTTCGGATCGTCATCCATGAAGCCGACGGGCGAGCAATGTAGATCGCGATTATTAAGCAACTCACGCAAAAGCAATTCGCCCGCATCACCCGCACCGTAGATCAGCGCGCGCCGACCCTGGCTCGATGCCGCTGACGGCAGCAATTGCCGAAACAAACGAAATGCCATGCGGCTGCCGGCGAGAAGCATCATCATCATTACTCCGTCAATAACAAACACCGCCCGTGAGAAGCCCTGAAACCGGAATTTAAAGAGGATGATCAGCATGCTGACGACGGTGCCGGCCGCGACCGCCTTCGCGAACGCCACAAAGTCGTCCACGCTGGTATACCGCCAGATGCCCCGATAGACGCCAAAGAACAAGAACGCTGCCAGGCGCACGACCACTACGATGGGGATGGTGCGCAGAAAGAGTTGCCGGGCTGGATTGTCTGAAAATCCGGGAATTGTCAACGCATACGCTGACCAGTACGCGAGAATGATCAAGCCCACATCGAGCAGCACTTCAAAGATCCGGCGCTTGTAAGAAAAATCGATGAGGAATGCGAACAGCGGCTTATCGCTCGCGCTCGCTACCTGCGATTCTTCGTCATAAGCTTTGACGCCTGCCAGATAAACGCCGAGCAGCGTGAGCACGATCGTGAAGCCAAACAGTACTGCAATGCTGACGTCTGGTCGCATTGCGCGCACCCCAACCGCGAGGAAACCGGAAATGGCTGCAAGCGCGTACAACATCAACACCGCGCGGCGCTCCGACATTCCCAGGGCGACCAGTCGATGCGAAGTGTGATCGCGGCCACCATGCGACGCGGCGCGACCCGAAAGCTTGCGGAGGATCGTCACGAAGGTCGTGTCAAAGATGGGAATGAATAGAACGAGGATCGGAACCGCTAACACCGGCAGGAAACTGCGCGACCGTCCGCCCGCAAGATTTACAAGTGATGCACTCGCGAGAAAGAAACCGATGAACATCGATCCGCAATCGCCCATGAAGATTGATGCCGGATGCGAGTTGTACACGAGAAAGCCGATAAGTGCGGCCGCGAAAACTCCCATCATCACCGCGGCCATCGGTTGACCAGTGGCGATAAAATTTACCGCCAGAAAACCTGACGCGATCGCCGCAATGCCTGTCGCCAATCCGTCCATGTTGTCGAGCAGGTTGACCGCGTTCGTGATTCCGATCAGCCAAAAGATCGTAATGACAACGTTAATCGAGGCCGACCGCGTCCACGGTAGCGTCAAGCCGTAATTCACCACGGCCGCCGCGCCGATGATCTGCCCGATCAGCTTTTGGTAGGGCTTAATATGAAAGATATCGTCAACGAGCCCGACCAAGAGCAGGAACGTGCTGGACGCAACAAACACCCATGTTTGAGCATTGTGCGGCAGGAAAAGCAGGTAGGTGACAACAACCGAAAGCCAAATGCTGAGGCCGCCGAGCATCGCCGTTGGCTTTTTGTGCCAGCGGTCGGTCTTCGGCTTGGCGACGAAACCGAGTCGTCGCGCGAGCGCGCGCACCAGGGGCGTGATAGCCACAGCCAGCGTCAAGGCCACGGCCGGCGGAACAAACGCGGCAACTTTAAGCGGAAACATAAAAACAGGCCAATTGAGCGGTTAAAAGCTATTCGATAGCTGGGCCAAAGGCAAGTCACAATTTCTTAACATACTCAAGATCCTCGATTCACTTTTCAATCGTTGGCGGCTATCCTCTCCACTCGATGACAACGACGACAATGGGTGTAATCGGGTGCGGTTATTGGGGTCCAAACCTTCTGCGCAACTTCGCCGAAAACGAGGCAGCGCAGTTACGTTGGATATGCGATACGGACGAAACGCGGCTGGCCGCAATGGGTCGTCGCTATCCCGGTGCACGCACCACGACCGACTGTCGAGAATTGATCGCCGATCCGGAACTTGACGCTATCGCCATCGTCACGCCTGTTGCGACTCATTTTCAACTTGCGCAGGACGCGCTGCTCGCGGGCAAGCACGTGCTGGTTGAGAAGCCGCTTACTTCAACCGTCCGTGAAGCGGAAGAGCTGATTCAACTGGCGAAGAAAAATGAACGCATATTGATGGTCGATCACACTTTCGTCTACACGGGGGCCATCCGCAAGATGAAAGAGATTTTGAAAAGCGGCGAGCTGGGCGAGTTGCTTTACTTCGATTCGGTGCGTATCAACCTGGGACTATTCCAACGCGATATCAACGTACTCTGGGATTTAGCGCCACATGATCTATCGATCATGGATTATCTGATCGAACGCCAACCACTCGGTCTGAGCGCGCTTGGCAGCTGCCATATAGAACCAGGAATCGAGAACATCGCGTACATGGTCATGAAGTTTGCGGATGATTTCATCGCGCACTTTCATTTCAATTGGCTGGCGCCCGTGAAGATCCGCCGCACATTGATTGCCGGCGCGCGCAAAATGATTCTTTACGACGACATCGAGCCAACCGAGAAAGTGCGCGTGTACGACAAGGGCGTCACCGCAAACCGCCACACAGATCGCGAAGCGAACTATCAAACGTTGATTAGCTATCGCACGGGCGACGTGTGGGCGCCGAAGCTCGACGCTACTGAGGCATTGCACTATGTGGTGGCAGAATTTATCGATTCGATTCGCGGCCGGCGTCTGCCTCTGACGGACGGCGAAGCGGGCTTACGCGTGGTGCGCCTGTTGGAAGCTGCACAAGCTTCAATTAAGTGCAGCGGAC
This sequence comes from uncultured bacterium, assembly GCA_965653675.1. GTDB lineage: Bacteria > Acidobacteriota > Blastocatellia > Pyrinomonadales > Pyrinomonadaceae > UBA11740. Next base: position 104,965 of record CBFHBA010000008.1, on the reverse strand, counting down.
AATTCGTCCAGATTTAGGGCAGCTATTGGAACGAGGTCAGTACCCGGAGCGATAGCGACGGGGTAAGAACGCAAACCCGGTCGCTACCGCTCCCGGTACTGATTTCAGACCGACGTTACTCATTCATCGCTGACAGAGTGCAACGTAGACGATAAGCCAACACGCGAACCTCCATTACAGGATTAATTTGTCTTGTCACTCCACGGAAAACGCGTCCTCTTTATTTCCTATAATGGAATGCTGGATCCACTCGGCCAGACGCAGGTGCTGCCGTACCTGAAGCAGTTGGCGGAAGTTGGCGTTGAGTTCACGCTGCTCAGTTTCGAACGCGCGGTGGCCTACACCGGCGCAGGACGTGAACGATGCCGTCAGCTGCGCGCGGAACTCGCACCGCACAGAATTGATTGGCGCTGGCTGCCGTACCACAAGACGCCTTCGCTGCCGGCAACCGCCTACGATGTGTTTACGGGATACCGGGTGGCGCGGCGGCTGGTGCACGAAAACCAGATTGAATTGGTCCATGCTCGCAGTCACATTCCGGCCACGATTGCGCTGCGGTTAAAACGCCGCCTGAAAACGAAGATGATTTTTGACGTGCGCGGTTTGTTGGCAGATGAATACGTCGACGCCAACCATTGGCATAAGGATTCAGTTCCGTACCGTCTGACGAAGAATGCGGAGCGGCGCGCGCTGACCGCGGCGGACGGGGTGGTCACGCTGACGAAAAAGATTTGGGATGTAATTAAGGACTGGGACAGTTTGCGCGATCGCCATGTGCCGCACGCTGTCGTTCCCTGCTGTGCCGATCTTGAATTGTTCCGGTTCGAGGCGGCCGTGCGCGCTGAACGCAGAAGGGAACTTGGCGGAGACGATAGATTTGTTGTCGTTTACAGCGGCTCGATCGACGGTTGGTATCTAACGGAAGAGATGTGCGACTTCTTCGTCACGCTGCGTAAGCAAAAACGCAACGCGTTCTTTCTGTGGCTCACTAACGGCAATCGCGAACGGATCGAGAAACTGATGATTGACCGCGGCGTTTCGAAAGAAGATTTTCAGATCGTTTCGGCTTTGCCGGTTGATGTGCCGTCATATCTTTGCGCCGCGGACGCAGGACTGGCATTCATCAAGCGCTGTTTTTCTAAACAGGCTTCGTCGCCGACAAAATATGCCGAGTATCTTGGTTGCGGATTGCCGCTGGTCATCAATACGGGTATTGGCGACTCAGACGCATTGATTGACGACGAAAACGCCGGCGCGCTGGTACGGGACTTCAATCACGGAGAATATGCCCGCGCAGTTTCGGTAATCGAAGCGATGACGACGGATGTCGAGCAAACGCGCGCGCGCACGCGTGAAGTCGCTGAGCGACTGCTCGATGTGCGACGGGTAGGGCGTGAACGATACGTGGAATTGTACGAACAGGTGTTCGCAAGTTGAGGGGCGAGCTGTCAGTACCATCGGCGTCAGCAGATGGATCGGACATTCAATCGGGAAGACTATTTGACCCACCCGCTGGCGCGGGTGGTACTGACTATCTCATGAAAGTTCTGGCGCTGGCGTCATATCCGAAGGAAGCTGCTTGCACGCGTTATCGTGTCGAGCAGTTCGTGCAGCCGCTTGCCGATCGCGGTATCACGATGACGGTTCGCCCGTTCATGGATTCGGACCTGTTTGACTCGCTATACAAACAGCGCTCGTGGTTTCGAACGGCAGCGGGACTTATAAAATCGGGTTTGCTGCGACTGCGAGACGTCGGCGGCGCAACTAATGCTGATGTAATTTTCGTGCAGCGCGAGGCAATGCTCCTCGGTCCTCCGGCGATTGAGTGGCTGACACACAGCGTGTTGCGGCGGCCCATGGTCTTAGATTTGGATGACGCAACTTACGTCCCTTATACTAGCCCCACCTACGGTCGCTTTACGAAGGCGCTAAAGTTTTTTGGCAAGACCGATTACTTAATTCGGTGGTCGCGCACGGTCGTTTGCGGAAATCAAACGATCGCTGAATATGTTTCGCGCAAGGGCGGACACGCCGAAATTATCCCGACGGTCGTCGATCTGGAGAAGTTTCGTCCCCGCGAACCTCGCGCAGAATCCCTTCCGGTGCTGGGATGGGTGGGGTCGCATTCAACTTTTCCCTTTCTGGAATCGATTTTGCCGGCCCTCTCTGAGTTGGCGAAATCAAATCCATTCAAACTGAGAATCGTAGGTGCAGGACGAGCAGAAGTGTCGGTTCCAGGAGTTGAAGTTGAAAACCTGGAATGGAAACTGGAGCGCGAGATCGAAGATTTTCGATCGATCGATATTGGTCTCTATCCGCTGAGTCCTCAGAACAACTGGGCCACGGGAAAGTCCGGCTTCAAAGCGATTCAGTGGATGGCGGTCGGCATCCCTTATGTCGTGACCCCGATCGGCGCCGCGGCCGAAATTGGAGAAGCGAACGTGACGCACTATTTCGCCGGCTCGCACGACGAATGGATCGCGAAGCTGAAGTTGCTGCTTGATGATGCGGCGAAGCGACGGGCTATGGGTGCGGCCGGTCGTCGGCATGCGCTTGCGCATTACTCGCTCGAAGCTCAAGCGGACAAGTTGGCGCGCGTCTTGAGCGACGCAGCAAAGTAGAATCTTATTAAACGATTTCAATGTACGTATTAGGCTTAACCACGCTCGGTGATGCGGCGGCGTCATTGATTTGCGACGGCCAGATCGTGGCGGCCGCGGAAGAGGAGCGCTTTTCCCGGCGCAAGCACCACAGCGGCTTTCCGTATCTCGCAGTCCAATATTGTCTCGATGAAGCGGGAATTACGATTGCAGACGTAGCGCACATCGCGCTGTACTGGAAGCCCTGGATTCTCCGGCACAAAGCGATGCAGGCGATCAAAGCGGCGACGATTTCAACGGACATGTTTCGCGCGCGCGTCGATCGCGGCGTTGAGCAGGTGAGCAAGAGTTACCTCGGCATGCTGCGCTATCCACGCGAGATTCGCCGCCACTTCGGTCCGAGCAATTTCAAGTTTCATTATTACGAACATCACCTTTGTCACGCGGCGAGCGCTTTTTATCTCTCGCCCTTCGAGTCGGCCGCGGTACTGACGATGGACGGTACGGGCGAAGAGACGACCACGATGTTTTCGCAGGCCGCGGGCGTGAACTTGAAACCGCTGAAACGCATCAAACTGCCGCATTCGCTGGGTCAGTTCTATTCGGCGGTGACGAACTTCATCGGGTTCGACATGTTCGCGGGCGACGAATGGAAACTCATGGGGCTGGCGGCGTACGGCGACCCGATCTACAAGGATTTCTTTTCGCGCCGCGTTCTCTTGGCAAACGGCAACGGCGATTTTCATTTGAATATTCGCACGCTCGATCATCACCTTGCGAAACACTATCAGTTTCCGGAGGAGCTGATTCAGGAGTTAGGGCCGGCGCGGCAACCAGACGAGAAGATAGAGAAGCGGCACATGGACATCGCGGCGAGCGCACAGAAAGTACTCGAAGACGTCGTGCTCAAACTTGTGCAGAGTCTTCATCAACAGACAGGTGAAAAGAACCTGTGTCTGGCAGGTGGTGTGGCGTTCAATTCAGTGATGAATGGTCGCATCATGCAGGAGTCCCCATTCGAAAATTTCTTTATCCAGCCGGCGGCGGGAGACGCCGGTTGTTCGCTCGGCGCCGCTTATCTGGTCCACCACAAAGCGCTCAAGCAGCCGCGCGCGCCGCAGATGGAACACGCGTATTACGGTCCGGGATTTTCTTCGGACGAATGCGCGGCGGCACTGAAAGCCGCTGGTCTCGAATTCGAAACACTGGAAGAAGATCAGCTCGTCGCTCGTGTCGCGAAAATGATTGCGAACGGCGCGATCGTCGGCTGGTTCCATGGCCGGATGGAGTTTGGGCCACGCGCCCTGGGCCGGCGCAGCTTTCTCGCGGATCCGCGCCGCGCCGACATGCGCGAACTGCTTAACGAAAAGGTGAAGCTGCGCGAATGGTTTCGGCCCTTGGCGCCGTCAATGCTTGAAGAGGCGAGTCCAAAGATCTTTGGAATCGATCATCGCGATCCGTTCATGGTGACGGTGATTTCTGTACGCGAAGAAATGCGCGACGCGATTCCCGCCGTCGTTCACGTTGACGGCACGGCGCGACCGCAAACGGTTAGCCGCAAGACAAACCCGCGATATTGGAAGCTCTTAAAAGAATTCGAGCGCATTGCCGGGGTGCCGGTTTTGTTGAATACGTCGTTCAATATTCAGGAGCCAATTGTATGCAAACCCGCCGATGCGGTGCGAACTTTTCAGGCAGCTAGTTTCGACGCGTTAATACTCGAAAACAATCTCGTGCTGCGACAAAACATCAATCGTTAAAGAGTCGCGCCGATTAATGAATCTTGTCTAAGACTGATTCTGCGACAGTTTTCACCTGCGCCTAAGTCGATGAAGGCATTTCTCATCTTACTTTGCTTACTCGTCGGCGCGTTAATCGTCCTCGCCGTCCCGTCGATGGCTGCTCCTCATGCGGGCGATTACGGTCTGATCATCAACGCTTTCTATACTGGGAAAGCAACGCTTTTGTGCACCGTGTTTGCCGTCGTCGCTGCTTGGTACGCTTACCGGCAAGAACAGCACGGCGTTTTCCTTTTACAGATTTTCATCGCCGCGCTGCTGGTCCGTCTGATCGTCGCCAGCCTGATCTTTGCGAATTACGGTCAGGAGTTTTTCGGCGGCGATGCATTCACGTACGACTTTCTCGGTCAAACACAATTACAGGCTTGGGCCGGCGACAGTTACTCAAAAGTGGTGCTGGGAAACCGAGCGTCCGGTTGGGGCATGGGATATTTTGTCGCGTCAGTCTACGCAGTGATTGGACGCAATATGCTTGCAATTCAGTTTCTGAACTCGGTGATGGGTGCCATCACCGCCGTTATAGTCTTTATTTCTGCGCAGGAAGTTTTCACTAACACACGAGTATCAAAGCTGGCCGCGGCGGCGATCGCCTTTTATCCGTCGCTAATCCTTTGGTCATCACAGGGGCTTAAAGATGGACCGATTGTGTTCCTTTTGGCGCTGGCGATTCTGGCAACGCTAAAGCTGGGGAAAGAGTTTACGGTCAGGTATGTCGTCGTCTTGATTTGTGCGTTGTTATGCCTGCTCAGCCTGCGCTTTTACGTTTTCTACATGATTGCAACTGCCGTCGGCGGCGCATTCGTAATCGGCAGTCGACAATTTACCGCGATCTCTTTTGTACGCCAGTTCGCGATTCTGGTCGTCCTGGCCGTGGCCCTAACCTACGTTGGTGTGCCCAAGTTTGCATCAGAGCAATACGATACGTTTGGCAATCTCGAGAAGGTTCAGCGCAGCCGCCGGGATATGGTCCGGCGCGGCGAGTCTGGCTTTGGCGAAGATGTGGACGTTTCGACCGTTGATGGCGCCATTTCTAATGTGCCACTTGGCATGGTGTATCTTTTGTTCGCTCCCTTTCCCTGGCAGTTGACCTCTCTCCGGCAGGCAATCACACTACCGGAAATGATCATTTGGTGGGCGTCTTTTCCGATGATGATCCTCGGTCTGTGGTTTTCGATGAGATATAGGCTAAGGGTGATCGCGCCGATCCTGATCTTTACCACGCTTCTTTCCCTCGCATATTCGGTCTTTCAGGGTAACGTCGGAACTGCTTACCGGCAACGCTCGCAGCTTTTGGTCTTTTACTTTATCTTTGTTGCAGTTGGTTATGTGGTGGTAATCGAAAAACTTGAAGAGAGAAAGCGACGCCAGTTTTATCCGTCGATAATTTCCCCCGCTTTGCCGCTTTCAACAGAGCGTCGCCTGTAACATGAATGGCGTCATCTCATTTCTGATTTTTGTCGTCATCGTCGGAACGTTGATCTTCGTTCCGCCGCTGGCGGCACCATACGAATCGCTTTATGGCGACGTGTCAGTGTTGAGCTGCGCAAAAGCGCTCGCCGTTTGTGCCTTCGCTTCTGTCTGGGCCGGTGTGTTGATTCGTCGAATTCCCTCGCATGGAAGCTATCTCTTGAAGTTGTTTCTGTTCGCATTGGTGACCCGAGTTGTGATCGCAACTGCGATTTTTGTATTTAACGGTCAGGATTTTTTTGGCGGGGACGCCTGGACTTACGATCATTTCGGAGTTGTGCAGATGAATGCCTGGAGTGGCGACAGATCGGCACAGACGACTGTCGATTGGTTCATCGGCACCGGTTCCGCTTCTTCGTGGGGTATGCTCTATATCGTCGCCGGAATTTACTCGATCATCGGCCGCAATATGCTGGCTATTCAACTATTCAATGCGGTGCTGGGAGCGGCGACGGCCGCAATAATGTTTTTGTGCGCAGAACACGTTTTTAATAACCGGAGTGTTGCGAGAGTTGCAGGCTTGGCCGTCGCGTTTTATCCATCGCTTGTCCTTTGGTCGTCTCAGGGATTAAAGGATGGCCCGACCGTCTTTTTTCTTGCATTAAGTATTTTGGCGACGCTTAGGTTAGGGCAAAAACTTACTATTCGTTATCTGGCGATATTATTGGTGTCTCTCGTGGGGGTGCTCGCCTTTCGCTTTTATATTTTTTACATGATGATTGCCGCGATTGTTGGCACGTTTCTGATCGGCACGAAAGCATTCACGGCGCAAAGCATGGCGCGACAATTTATAGTCGTGCTGGTTATCGGTTTGTCGTTTACTTACTTTGGTGTGACGAGATACGCGACCGCGCAGTTCGAACAATATGGAAATCTCGAGCAAATAAATCGCAGCCGCCAGGATTTGGCAACGTCGGCGCAATCCGGCTTTGGCCGGGACGTAGACGTATCCACGACAAGCGGCGCGTTGACGACGATTCCCACCGGACTGGTGTACCTGCTGTTTGCGCCCTTCCCCTGGCAACTTGGCTCGCTCCGGCAGAGCCTAACCTTACCCGAGATGATAGTCTGGTGGGCGGCATTTCCGTTGTTGATTCTGGGGGCTTGGTTTTCGATAAAGTATCGCTTGCGTCAGATGGCCCCCATTCTGATTTTTACTTCGATGCTAACGCTTGCCTACTCCGTCTTTCAGGGGAACGTTGGTACGGCCTATCGACAGCGCGCCCAGATTCTCGTCTTTTACTTCATTTTCGTGGCGGTAGGCAGCGTTTTGGTTAAAGAGAAACGCGACCAGCGGCGGCGCCGGGCGGCCGAAGAGTTGCGCCTGGCAACCCTCGGCCTGAAAGCTGGTCTGGCAACCCCCGAGCAACGCGCCTAGTTGACGCGTATGTATCAACGCACGCTTTCCTTTTTTCAATTAAACTATCGCAGATAGCTGACAACGATGTGTGGTATTGCCGGAATTGTTCGTGCAGACGCAGCCGCCGTTGATCGCGATTTACTTCAACGGATGAACGCGGCGATCCGTCATCGCGGGCCCGATGAAGATGGTTTCTATTTCAATGATGGCGTCGGGTTAGCAATGCGGCGCCTGGCAATCATCGATCTGAAAACCGGCCAGCAACCGATTCACAATCACGATCGCACCAGATGGCTAGTCTTCAACGGGGAGATTTACAATTACCGCAAAGTTCGTGCCCAACTCGAAAAGCTCGGCCACAAGTTCTATACCGACAGTGACACTGAAGCCGTAGTCGCCGCGTACGATGAGTACGGGACTGAGTGCCCTAAACATCTACGCGGTATGTTTGCGTTCGCGATTTGGGACGAGCGCGACAAGAGTTTGTTTCTCGCCCGTGACCGGGTTGGCAAGAAGCCACTCCTGTATGCTCACCTTCCCGGCCAATTGGCTTTCGCATCCGAGTTCAGCGCCCTCGTACTGCATCCGGATGTCAGTCGCGACGTCGATCTCGAAGCTATTCATCACTACCTCTCGTTCATGTGCGTACCGGCGCCGCTGACCGCCTACCGCGCGATTCGAAAACTCGAACCGGCCCACTGGCTACTGTGGCGCAACGGCGAAATCAAGACGGAGCGTTACTGGCACCTCGACTTCTCAAAGAAGACGTCGTTATCCGAAACGGAAGCCGGCGAGCGTTTAATCGATCTACTGCGCGAAGCCGTCCGCATTCGTCTGATGTCTGAAGTTCCGTTGGGAGCTTTCCTCTCGGGCGGCATCGATTCCAGTGCCGTCGTCGCCTTGATGGCACAGGAATCCAGCGAGCGAGTCAAAACGTTTTCTATCGGCTTTGAAGAGCAGGACTTCAGCGAAGTGCATCACGCACGTCGTGTCGCTCAACGAGTCGGCGCCGATCATCACGAATTTATCGTGCGGCCGGACGCGATGGAAATCCTCCCAACACTAGTCGAGCATTACGGCGAGCCATTTGCCGACTCGTCAGCGATTCCAAGCTACTACGTTTCGCGCGAGACGAGGCGGTACGTGACCGTCGCGCTGAACGGAGATGGCGGCGACGAGTGTTTCGCGGGATACGAACGCTATGCCGCGATGAATTTGGCGCGCACTTATGCATCAATTCCGGGAAAGCGTTTGCTCAATACGGCGACTCAGGCGATACCCACGCCGAGATCGCGTGGCAACCCAATCGCAAAGGCGCAGCGATTTATTGCGGCTGCGTCATTGCCGCCACTCGAGCGCTACCTGCGCTGGATGAGTTCATTTGACGAAGATGCGAAACAGAAACTCTACACCGACGATTTTCGTGCTGAGACTGCTGGTTTCCGCACCGTGTCATTCCTCGAGCCATGGTTTGCCAATGTAAACGGCGGCGGAATCGTCGATGCGGCGCTCTTGTCTGACACGATGACTTATTTGCCGAACGATCTGCTTGTAAAGATGGACATCGCGAGCATGACGGTTTCCCTCGAGGCGCGTTCGCCGTTTCTCGATCATGTTTTGATGGAATTCGCGGCCACTCTTCCGGAAAAAATGAAATTGCGGCGGCTGACGACGAAGTATCTGCTGAAGAAGGTTTTGAAAGAGATTGTTCCAGGTGAAAATCTCACCCGCCGCAAGATGGGTTTCGGGGTGCCCATCGGTTATTGGTTCCGCGGATCGATGCAGGCATTCCTGCGTGAAACTCTGCTTTCCGACAAATCTCTCGGGCGCGGATTCTTTAAACCCGAGCGGATACGCGCAATTGTCGACGAGCACATCGACAACCGGATGGATCATTCGCACCGGTTATGGTCTTTGATGATGCTCGAACTATGGTTTCAAAGATTTATTGATTAAGTTTGGTCTTTGTACTTTGGGCTTTGGCCTTTGTCTCCTTTGGTCGAGCATGTCGATTAACTCAGTCAACTCAGTTGACACAGCTAAGGCCAAAGTCCGAAAACCAAAGACCAAATCACCGGAGGTGATTTCTTGAAAGGCGTCGTTCTGGCCGGAGGATTAGGTAGCCGTTTGCGGCCGCTAACCTCGGTCACTAACAAACACCTGCTGCCGGTTTACAACCAGCCGATGATCTACTACCCGATCCAGACGCTGGTTAATGCGGGCATTCAGGACATCATGATCGTTACCGGCGGAAATTCCGCCGGCGATTTTCTGAAGTTGCTGGGCAACGGGAAAGCTTTCGGCCTCAAGCATCTCAACTACACTTATCAGGAAGGCGAAGGCGGAATCGCGGCCGCGCTTTCATTGGTCGAACACTTCGCCGACGATGGTCCAATCTGCGTCATCCTTGGCGACAACATCATTCAGGGAAATATTCGCGCGGCGTCAGATGACTATCTGCGCCAGGAACGCGGCGCGAAGATCCTGCTTAAGCGCGTTCCCGACCCTCAGCGTTTCGGTGTCCCTGAACTTGACGGACGCCACGTGGTCCGGATTGAAGAAAAGCCACAAGAGCCAAAATCCGAATACGCCGTGATCGGTATTTACATGTATGACGTTCAAGTGTTCGACATTATCCGAACGTTGAAACCTTCCGGCCGCGGCGAGCTGGAAATCACGGACGTGAACAATGCTTACATTGAACGCGGCGCGCTGACTTGGGACGAACTCGAAGGCTGGTGGACCGACGCCGGTACGTTCGAAAGTTTGTTGCGCGCTTCAAATCTGGTCGCCGAAACGGGTGCGAACAACGAGGTCGTGAAACATGCAGCAGAAGCAGGCGCCAATGCCTGATATTTTTGAAACCGGAGAGGTGCACGACGTGATCGTCCGCCCGTTAACCCGTTATGACGATTCACGCGGGTGGCTTATAGAACTTTTTCGCAGCGACGAGTTGCCGGCTGAGTTCCTGCCGGTGATGGCTTACATCTCTTCGACGCGTCCCGGCGTCACGCGCGGCCCCCACGAGCATATCGATCAGGCCGACCTCTTCTGTTTCCTTGGCCCATCGAATTTCAAGCTCCGCATGTGGGACAATCGTTCGGACTCGCCGACATATCGCAAGGTTAAGACTCTCGTAGCCGGCGAAGACGATCCACAAGTCATCATCGTGCCGAAAGGAGTCGTTCACGCGTACCAGAACATCGGCGACAAAGACGGCATCGTCATCAACTGTCCGAATCGACTCTACAAAGGCAATCGACGTAGCTTGGAAATCGACGAGATAAGACACGAAGATGACCCTAATACCATTTTCAGGATGGACGATCCGTAACACCCTTTCCATTTTTGATTTGGATTTTTGATTTCGCGCACTCGCGATTCTTATTTCACTACTCTCAATCACAAATCTAAAATCTGAAATCAAAAATGTAATGAAAGTCCTTCGCGTCATCGCTCGCCTGAACGTTGGCGGTCCTGCGCGTCACGTGGTGTGGCTCACTGAAGCTGTGAAATCGATGGGCCATCAAACCGTCCTCGTCACAGGTGTTGTGCCTGACGGCGAGGACGATATGAACTACTTCGCTGAAGCAGCGGGAATCAAACCCATCACGATTCGCGAAATGAGCCGTGAGATATCTCCCAAAGACTTGCTTGCGGCCTGGAAAATTTATCGCCTGATGTTGCGCGAGCGCCCCGATATCGTCCACACCCACACTGCGAAAGCGGGCGCCGTCGGCCGACTCGCTGGGCTCATGTACCGCTGGCTGACACCGTCGGCGGTGATTGGCAAACGCCGGCGATGTCGTTTCGTCCACACCTTTCACGGTCATGTTTTTCACAGCTACTACAGACCTGCAAAAACGAAAATGTTTCTGGTGATTGAACGACTACTCGCACACGCGACCGACCGCATTATTGTCGTGAGCGAACAGCAACGTCGAGAAATCAACGAACAATTTCGCGTCGGGCGACGCGAGCAGTTTGAAGTAATACCGCTGGGACTGGATCTCGATGCCTTTTCGAATTGGAAGAATCGGCGCGTGCGCGCGCGCACCGAAATGGACGCGACAGAAAGCGACGTGGTTATCGGCATTGTCGGTCGACTAACTGACGTGAAAAACCACGAACTGTTTTTGCGCGCCGCCGCGCGAGTGAAAGAACTCGTAGCGCAAACTCTGGGCACGCGCGCCCGTTTCACGATCGTCGGTGATGGACGCTTGCGTGCTTCACTGGAATCGAAAGCTCGCGAATTACGATTGACAGAAGACGTCACGTTTCTCGGGACGCGCAATGATCCTGAGAATTTTTATCCGGCGCTGGACATCGTGGCATTAACGAGCCTCAACGAAGGCACTCCTCTTACTTTGATCGAAGCCATGGCGAACGAGCGGCCGGTGATCGCAACCGCAGTTGGTGGTGTCGTCGATCTGCTCGGGTCTGCGATATCCCAACCTGACGGTTACACGATCTGTGAGCGCGGGATTTCCGTGAAGAGCGGCGATGTGGAAAGCTTCGCGCGCGGCTTGTTTCGTTTGTTGAAAGACGAAGCGTTGCGGATGCGCCTCTCCGCAGCAGGCAAGGATTTCGTCTATGCGAATTACGGGAAAGCGCGATTGATTCGCGATATTTCGAATTTATACGAGCGTCTGCTGGCGGCTTGATCATGCTAGACTAAAATTTCAAGCAATCGCTGCAACTACTGCGAGAGGAGCACGAATTTGCGAGTTCTGATTACGGGTGGCGCGGGTTTCATCGGTTCCCACCTTTCCGAAACCTATCTGCAACGAGGTGATGAGGTGTTCGTTATTGACGACCTTTCCACCGGCAGCATCGAGAACATTCGTCACCTAAAGGACCATCCCCGTTTTCACTACACGATCGACAGCATTCACAACCAGCCGGTCACCGCCGAGTTGGTAGACCAGTGTGACGTTATTTTTCATCTCGCCGCGGCAGTCGGCGTCAAGCTCATTGTTGAGAGTCCCGTGCGCACGATCGAGAACAATGTGCATGGCACCGAAGTCGTCCTCTCACTCGCCAACAAAAAGAAGAAAAAAGTTTTGGTCGCTTCCACTTCGGAAGTTTACGGATTGAGCTCCGAGGTTCCTTTTCGTGAAGACGGCAACCTCGTCATGGGCGCCACCAACAAAGGCCGCTGGAGCTATGCCTGCTCAAAAGCTATCGATGAGTTCCTCGCGCTCGCCTACTGGCGTGAGAAGAAACTGCCGACGATCGTCGTGCGCCTTTTCAACACAGTCGGTCCGCGCCAAACCGGACAGTATGGCATGGTGATCCCGACGTTCGTGAAGCAGGCGCTCGCCGGCCGGCCCATTACGGTTTACGGCAGCGGCAAACAGTCACGTTGCTTCTGCTACGTGGGTGACGTCGTCGGCGCGCTCGTGAAGTTGATGGACGCACAGGACTCGGTTGGTGAAGTCTTCAACATCGGCTCGAACCAGGAGATCTCAATTCTGGATCTTGCCAAACGCGTAAAGCAGCTTACTGATTCGGACTCCGAAATTGTCTTTGTGCCTTATGACGAAGCGTACGAGGAAGGATTTGAGGACATGCCGCGCCGGATTCCCGATGTTGCAAAGGTCAACAAGCTGATCGCGTTCAAGCCGGAAAAAAAACTCGACGAAATCCTTCAGGCGGTAATTGACTTCCACCGCGACAGCTCACGAAATACCATTACCACGCACGCATAGGGCGCATTCGATCCGGTCATTACGCTTCGCGCCGGCGAACGTAGTTAGCAATCTCGCGCAGCAGGTCTGTCTGCCGATCGATCCGATCGAGCGCGCCGCAAGCGGCGGTGTGGACACTCTCAATTTTCGTGCGCGTCGCTTGTAATCCATGAATTGCCGGATAGGTCGCTTTGCGCGCGCGCGCATCCTTACCAGGCGTCTTGCCCATTTCACCAGCCGTCGCCGTCACATCCAGTAAGTCGTCGGTGATTTGAAACAGCAGACCGAGATTAGTCGCGTAATCCGTAATGGCGTTCAATTCGTTTTCAGCAGCGCCACCGATGACTCCGCCACACCGCGCCGCCGCGCAGATCAGCGCGCCCGTCTTCTCCAGATGAATTTGCTCCAGAGCATTGGCGTCGATCGTTTGTGATTCGGCAGCGAGATCTCGGGCTTGGCCGGAAACCATTCCGGCCGGCGTGCCAGCCCCACGAGCAAGTTCCGCCGCCACGCGGACGCGAATTTCAGGCGCCAGTTCTTCGTCTTCAGCGATGGTCTGAAATGCGAGCGCTTGCAGGGCGTCACCGGCAAGAATCGCGGTTGCTTCGTCAAACTGCACGTGACACGTCGGTTGACCGCGCCGCAAGTCGTCGTCATCCTTCGAGGGCAGGTCGTCGTGAATCAAAGAATACGTATGAATCATTTCGAATGCGCAGGCAGTGCGTAGCAGTTGTGCGCGTGCCGTGCCGAACGCTTCACCAGTCGCGATCACAAGCGCGGGACGAACTCGCTTTCCGCCGGCGAACACGCTCCAGCGAATGGCGCCATGAAGTCGCCTCGGTTCCTGTGACACTTTTGGAATCAATCGATCGAGTTCCGAATCGATTAGTCGCCGGGTGGAAGAAAAGAACTCGGTTACGCCACTGGAAAGATTATCCACAGAAGACACGGAGGCGTTCACAGTTCAGGAAGCAGGGTCTGCCGATTGCAGATCGTCCTCGGCCTGAAACGGCCTGACGGTGGGCCGCCCATGATTATCCCGTGTGAGGATTTCAATGCGACGTTCAGCCTCACTAAGACGCTCCTGGCACGCGCGCGAAAGCTTCACGCCCTGTTCAAACAGCTCGAGGCTTTTTTCCAGCGTCAGATCGCCACGCTCAAGTTCGCGCACAATCCGCTCAAGTTCTTCGAGAGAGGTTTCGAAATTTTGCGAGTTAGTTTCCATACATGTACCGACGAGCTGCTAGCTTGTCGATTCGAATGTGACACGCTGGCAGCGTGTCATACCGCTGTTTACTACGGCGACGGGCTTGGCTTCTGCTGCAAATCACTCAACCGCCGCATGATCTCGTTCTCAAACTGCTGACCACGTTGTGATGTGCCGTTCCTGGCGGCGTCGGCGATGATGGTGGTCAACCGGTCATCTCTGATCGAAGTGATGCGCCAGGCGTCTCCGCTCCGCAACATTGTAAGTTGAATCTGCTCATCTTTGAACTTGAGATCGACGGTTGCGTTCTCGCCGTTCTGGCGGACGGTCGCAAAGTAAGGAACGCTCAAGGCGATCAGAAAAAATGGTTTGCCTTTCGCAGGCGCGCTAACGCGTTCAATTTCGGCGGGCAGGAGTTGGCGCAGCGTCTCTTTCAATTTGGACGCGAGGTTCGCCGTCATCTGATCGACTTGCGACGGCACCAGGTTGTTCAAAACAGATGACCCAGTCAGCTTTGCTCGCACATCCGCGACAAGGCCTTCGGTGATTCTGTCGATATCGAGCTTCTGATCGACTTGTTGACCGTCATTGCGTTGCGACGCATCGACGAGCGTCGCGAGTGAATACGACGGCCCGGTCTTAAAATGCTGCCACCAGAAGAATCCGCCCGCGACAATGCCCACAATTGTCACGAGCAGGATCACGCCGATCAGTGCCAGCACCCGTCCGATCCGGCCCGAACGTTTTCCTGCGCGACTCCGCCTGTAGCCACCGGGCGGTGGCGGTTGATTTAGGTCGATAACGATGCGATTGCGTTTGCTCATCTGGTAATGTCAGAACGGCGAGCGGTAGCGACCCGATCAAGATTCAAGTTGAATGACAGATCCCATCGCTACCGCTCTGGGTTCTGACATTTTAGTGACAAAGAAACCAAGACACGAAGTAGTTTTAATGATCTATCCGCTTAGTGACTTAGTGTCTTTGGGGTCAATGCTCTCGATACGACAGTCCAATGCGCCTTTCCAAAGTCGCACCCGTACTTCGTCACTAACGGAGACGGCCGACGTGTCGCGGACGATTTTGCCACTGGCATCCTGGGCGATCGCGTATCCCCGCTCCAGGACTTTAAGCGGCGACATGGCTTCGAGCGCGGCGA
Organism: uncultured bacterium; assembly: GCA_965653675.1. GTDB lineage: Bacteria > Acidobacteriota > Blastocatellia > Pyrinomonadales > Pyrinomonadaceae > UBA11740. The sequence continues at coordinate 89,686 of CBFHBA010000008.1, read as the reverse complement.
CACTAAAACCAAATTGCTGGCGCGCTTTTTCAAGCCGCGAAATCATGGCTGCTTCCTGCGCGTGTGTCACTGCATCCAATCGCGCGCGTTGAGTTACGGCGCGATTACGCAGCTCGCTGGAAGACAAAAGCCGGGCGGCCGCGTCGCACCGGCGGGACATGTTCTGAAAAATTTGCGCCATCGCGTCATGCAAACGATCTTCCCGGTCATCAACGGCGGTAACGGCGCTGCGCAACTTTGTTCTGACCTCATCGAAACCGCGCGCAAATGTTAGATCGCGCACATGGGCGCGCTCCGTCGCGATGCGGTGATTCAAGGTTTGTCGTAACCCGCCAATCAATTTTTCAAGTCGTGCACACAATTCTTCTTCGTGCGCCGCGACCAATTCTGCTGCCGCTGAAGGCGTCGGCGCGCGCAGGTCAGCGGCAAAATCAGCAATGGTAAAGTCGGTCTCGTGGCCGACGGCCGAAATTACCGGAATTGCCGATGCTCGAATCGCGCGCGCGACCGCTTCTTCATTGTATGCCCAAAGGTCTTCGATCGACCCCCCGCCGCGGCCAACGATTACGACGTCGATCATCGCGTCGGCTCGGCCTTCGCGCATCGCGCGCGCGTGATGATCATTCAAAAACCTGATTGCACGAACAATTTCGTGCGAGGCACCATCACCCTGAACGCGCGTGGAGGCCACCAGCAAATGCACCGTCCGGGTACGCCGCGAAATGACGTTGATGATGTCGCGAATGGCCGCCCCGCTTGCTGAGGTGACCACCCCGATCCGTCGCGGAAAGAAAGGAATCGGCCGCTTTAACTGTGGCGCGAACAAACCCTCAGCCTGCAAGCGCGCCTTGGTCTGCTCGAACGCCAACTGCAGTGCGCCGGCGCCGACAGGTTCGAGCGTTTCGACGACAAGTTGATATGCTCCTTGTTGTTCGTAAACGCTCAAGCGACCTCGCGCCCGAACCTGCAACCCATCTTCCGGTCGAAACCGAATGCGTTGATTGGCGCTGCGATAGCAAGCCGCTTTCAATTGGGCTGACTCGTCTTTGAGAGTGAAGTACCAGTGGCCGGAGTTGTGTTGTCGGAAGTTCGAGATTTCGCCTTCAACCCAAACGGTCGCGAATGACTTTTCCAACGCATCGCGAATCTTCAGCGTGAGCTCTGAAACAGTGAGCGGCTGGCGTTCCGCATCGTCGAACAGCGCTGAGAGAAATGATTGCTGCATTTTGAAAAATTACGGGCGGGAAGAGCCTACGCGATCATCCCAAACCATTCAACGTGATTCTTGAAACCCGGGGGCCATCATGTTAGTTACGGCCGCAGGATTTTTAATTTGCTGCCTGGTCATCCAGCCTTCAGCGTCACTGATTAATTGCCGGCCGTCCTCGCCAACGATCAGCTCTCCAAGCCTGCGTCGCGCTGCGGCGGCATACAAAGCCATGTCAACCGCTTCGAAACCGTCGAGCGCCTGGCGTGCGAACCCGGCTGCGCGCGCTCTGTCTCCGCGCTGATTCGCGAGCGCGGCGTAGGTCATGTTCGCCAGCGGATTTGACCACGGCATATTTTCGCGCGCAATGCGATCCGCACATGTTTTGGCAATACTGAGCCGCTGCTTGCGCAGGGCGCCGTGTGCACTGGCCAGCGCCAGCCGCGCCCGCAAGTGCATCACGTCAATCTTCAGTCCCTGGGTTCGCAGTAGCAAAGATCGTTCGAGAGGCTTCAGCTGCCCCTCGATATGTTTCCAGGCAACCTCCGTGTCGCCGGTATAGAGTTCGATCTGGGCCAACGCGACGAGCGACGTGTAGTGCTGCAAATGAAATCCTTCGCGCGGCCATTGTGTCATCGCGGCGATCACTTCGTTGCGTGCGCGATCCGGATCGTCGCTCGCAAGCCAAATCGGATTCAGCCGCGTCCGCAGGTCAGTCGCGGCGAAGAGGTTTCCTTGCTCAAGCGCCAGCGACAACAACTGCGGCACTCGCCGCGCGACTTCCGTGATTTCGCCGAGAAACATCAACGAGGTGAGCATGAAACGATTTGCGACGGTCAGCTCCCACGTCGCGCCCGTGCATTGATCGCGCAAAACTTCGGCCGACCGTTCACATAACTCAGCCGCTTCGCGCCAATGACCAATTAAATAAGCGCTCAATCCACGCGCCCAGATGGCCAGGCCAATTGCATGCGGATTTCCCGACTGCTTCGCCAACTCCTCTGTTCGATCTGCCAGCTCGCGCGCTCGGGTAGCTGCCGGGCCGCCGCGCGTGGCGGTCTGTACGGTTTCAAAGGCCATCGCGCGCGCCACGCGATACGCTTCGCCGGCTCGCAACGCCAGCAACAAATGGCGACTCTGAAATTGCGCGCCGCGTATCAAGTCGACGACTCCGAGTCCGGCGGCAACCGACCAGCAGATATCGATCCGGTGCAAATCGGCTTCGGATATCGTGTCGGCATCGCGCGGAGTAAATTTCAGGCCGCGCAGCCAAATCCACCCGCGCCTAAGAAGCAGCGAAAGCAGCGCCGTGCGTGGGCCCTTTGCTAACTTGAACCCTGCGGCTTCCAGCACTCTTTCGAAAACCGCCAATCCTTCTTTCACATGACCGCCCATCAACAATTGCGCGCCCGCGCGCTGCTGAAGTTCAAGGGCACGCGTGGCAAAATAGTGCGTGCCTGCGAAATGTCCGCGCGCCTCGGTCTCCTTCGCCGCCACCAGAAATTCAGCCGCAGCCTCGGCCGGCCGGCCCGCGTTCGCGAGCGCATCACCGAGCGCAATTTTCAATTCGGTAACGTCCGCGCCAGACGCCGCTAATTCGATCGCCCGTCGAAAATAGAGGGCGGCCCGATCGAAAGCGAGGGCGCTGGCTGCCTTTCGCGCTGCGGCTTCAGCGTGAAATGCAGCGCGGGAAGTCTCGCCGGCGCCGAGATAGTCCTCATACAGCGATTCCGGATCATCAAAGCCGCGTGCTTCGATTGTCTGCGCCAACCGGCGATGAATGTGGCGGCGTTCATCATCGGTGAGCAAGAGCCTTAGTGTTTCGGCAATGCGGTCGTGATACAGCTCGATGGCGTAGGCCGCGCCGCCACTGCGCACGAATTGAGCAGCGCGCACTGCGTTTAGAATTTGCAGATCATCGCGGTTGATGTCGCACACCGCAAAAGCAATATCCTGATTCACCGGCCGCGCCGCGACCGCGAGCGTGTTCAGCAACGCGCGCGAGCCTTTGGGCAGTTGTGCGATGCGTTCCTCCAGCATTGTCGCGAGACTGATTCCCGCTGCGCCCGGCCGCTCGCCGATCGACGCGTAGTGGCAAAGCTGTTCGATCAGAAATGGATTGCCTCCGGCTTCGCGCACAATGTCATTGACGAAGGGTTGCGCGTTGACGGCTGCAGCAGAAAGCAAGGACAGAGTAAGTTCAGCCGCCTCATTATCACTCAAGCGCTCAAGCGAGACCTCGAGGTAACTAACCGTGCCTGCGTTTTGCAGTAACTGTTTGAGGAAAGGTTTCGACTCAACATCTTCGGCGCGAAAACTCGCGATCAAAAGCAGCGGAGGTGAATCGGGGGGCCGCACAAGGTCTTCCAGCAGTCGAATACTGTCAGCATCCGCCCACTGCAGATCGTCGATCCAAATGATCGTCGGCTGCCGAACCGCCAACGCTAATAACAATTGCCGCAGCGCGCCGAAGGCGTGGCGACGGAGCGTGAACAGGTCCGCCGATTCACGATGTGCCGCCCGCTCTTCAAAGATCGCGTCCACCTGCAGCATGACCGGAAACACCCGCGCCAGCGCCGGCGCATTGGGCGGAATCATCGGCTGTACACGTTCGCGCGGCATCGACGTAAGTCGTCGCGTCAGACTATCCACCACGCCATCGAGCGCTTTGTAAGGGACAGACTCGCGCTGATAGCAACGGCCCTGAAGTACCAAAGCTTCCTGACGCTGCTGTTTCAGCTCATCGAGAAACGTTTGCACCAGGGTGCTCTTTCCCATTCCAGAGACACCGCGAACGTAGACGGACACGCCTTTGCCTGACAGTACAGATTGAAAAGCATCATGCAATTCCGAGAGTGGGCGCTCGCGGCCGATGAAGGCGCTTTCGCGCAGGCGCTTGGTAACGCTGGGAACAAAAAATGGCGTGCGGGCCGCGGTGAGCGCATGCAAAACGTCACGGCCGCGCGGACGATTCTTGGGATTCCGCCGCAGCAGGTTCATACACAGGTCGCTGAGATCCTGTGGCGCGCGTGGATTGATCTCTTTTGGCTGAACCGGTCGCCGCGTCTGCTTGCGCAAAACGACCTCGAAAGATTTGCCGGTGAAAGGCAATCGTCCTGTCAGCGCCTCATACAAAATCACACCGACGCTGTACCAATCGCTCGCGCGTGAAATGGGAAGCTGAGCTCCCTGTTCGGGCGACATATAATCCGGCGTCCCCACCAGCAAGGTGTCACGCGCCGCCGGTTCGACATCTTCGACGAGACCGAAATCGAGAATGACCACGCGCCCTTCACGAGTGACCAGGACGTTCGACGGTTTGATGTCGCGGTGCAGCTTGCCTAATTCGTGCAGGTGATGAACGCCTTCCGCCAATTGACGCAAAGCGGGACGCAGGCGTGATTCGTCTAAGTCGTAAGAAGAAATCGGCGGAGCCTCTCCCGACGACGCGATCTCAGCAGAATCGTAAATCAATCGGGAGCTATCGAACTCAACTGTGTCGGCTTCAGAAGCCATGTGCTCGGCATCGCGCGAGATTGTCGAAGAGTCACCGAACCGGTCCGCAAGGTCTGGCCGCACGTATTGTGTGAACGTGACGCCTTGGACCAGCTCCATTGTGAAAAACCAGTGCCGCCCCTCGGACATCAGTTCATACAGCGCAGCAAGATTGGGATGCGACACGTCCGCAAGTTCGCGGAACTCGCGTTTTAAGCGATAGATGTGTTCGGGCTCGGTGCGGCTCAACGTCTTAAGCGCGACAGTCTTGTTTGTTAGTTGGTCAACGGCTTCATAAACAACGCCCATGCCACCCGCGCCGAGTTTGCGAGATAGATTGAAGCGTTGAGTTCCTAAAAATTCTTTGGCGGCTTCTGCCATAGAGGTTTCAATCGGCCGTGGCAGCGCGAAGCAATTGACAGATGCGCAATTGTGCCTTACATGAATTGCGCAATCAATATTTTGACTGGCGGGAGATTGGAAGGAGCGAGAATGGACTGGCGCGTGCTACTGACTACGTTTGGAGTCATTTTTCTGGCGGAGATGGGTGATAAGACTCAGCTCGCGGCCATGACCATGGCGGCGGAAAAGAAACGGCCCTGGGAGGTTTTCATTGGCGCGTCCCTCGCGCTCACTGCGGTTTCGGCTGTCGGCATTCTGGTAGGCACGGCATTGGGGCATTATCTGCCGCTGGATTGGATCAAGCGAGCGGCCGGAGCCGCGTTCGTGGTGATTGGCGTTCTTATTCTGATGGGGAAGTTCTAACAGCATTTTCCATTTGTCATTTTGCCACTTGAGCCGACGCCGACATGCACTGTCAGACGACCATGTGGCGAAGGATGGGAAAATGAAAAATGGTAAATGAAAAATGACAAATGATTTCTTGATCTCGACTTAGAAACTATCCGCCATGCCACAGACTCGTCACGTAGAACGTCATTTCACTGCCGGCGACACTGTCCGTGACATCGTCATCGGAATGTCTGACGGCCTGACCGTTCCGTTTGCGCTGGCCGCAGGCCTGACCGGCGCGATCGATTCCGCCGGCATCATTGTCACTGCCGGGTTCGCGGAGATTGCCGCTGGTTCGATCGCGATGGGACTCGGCGGTTATCTCGCCGCGAAAAGCGATGCGGAGCATTACGCTAAAGAACGCGAGCGCGAGAAACGCGAAGTCATCGAAATTCCCGATGAAGAAATGCGCGAAGTGGCGCAGGTATTCAAGTCATACGGGCTGACCCACAAAGAAAGCGCACCCATCGTCGAAGCGTTATCGAAAGATCCGAAGAAGTGGGTGGACTTCATGATGCGCTTCGAGTTGGGACTTGAGAAGCCTGATCCCAAACGTGCGCTCGCCAGCGCGCTCACGATCGGCGGTTCGTATGCGGTCGGTGGCTTGGTGCCCTTGCTGCCATACATCGCCGCGGCGATTTTCAAGAACATCGCTGTCTTCACGGCGCTTCTCTTTTCCGTGACTCTGACGCTGTTGGCGTTGTTGGTATTTGGTTTTGTGAAAGGTCGCTACACCGGCACGCGACCGACACGCAGCGCTTTGCAAACCGCATTGATCGGCAGCGTCGCGGCGGGCGCAGCGTTTCTGATTGCGCGACTGATTTCATGAAAGGAGTATTCATCAATTACGCACCGAAAAGCGGTCAGCACCATCCGCGTTAGCGGATGGGATCTGCGGTCAACTGGAAGATTGAGCACTCGATCCATTCGCTGACGCGAATGGTACTGACCCGATCGATCTGCGTACCTGTGAAATCTGCGGATTTATCTCCTATGAATCTTTTCGTCGGCACCAGCGGTTACAGCTACAAAGAATGGAAGGGCAACTTCTATCCCGAAGACCTGCCCGCGAAAGAGATGCTGCCGTATTACTCGCGCCGGCTGCCCGCCGTCGAAATTAACAACACGTTTTATCGACTCCCGCAGGCAAGCATGGTTGAGAATTGGAAGCAGCAAGTCCCCGAAACTTTCCGCTTCTCGATCAAAGCCACCCAGCGCATCACGCACATCAAGCGATTGAAGAATTGTGCCGAGGAAACAAAATACCTGATGGAGACTGCGGCCTTGCTCGGCGAACGATTGGGCGTCGTTCTTTTTCAGCTTCCACCCAATTCGAAAAAAGACGCGGAGCGTCTCCGTGAATTTCTTGCGTGCCTGCCAACGAACACTCGCGCCGCTTTCGAATTTCGTCACGAGTCCTGGCTCGACGATCAGACATGCGAGTTGCTACACCTCAAGAACTGCGCACTCGTAGTTTCCGACACGGACGAAAAGCAGCTGACGTCGATCACCGCAACCGCCGATTGGGGTTACCTACGTCTGCGGCGAACCGCTTACTCTCACGACGATCTGAAGAGTTGGATGCAGCGCGTAAAAGATCAGAAATGGAAAGACGCCTTCGTCTTTTTCAAACATGAAGACGAAGGCGTCGGACCAAAACTAGCGGCGCAGTTCTTAAAGTTAGCCTGACTGCTACTTGATCTTAATTCCGGCTCCCGCGCGGAAGTTGTCCTGCCGCCGACTGTCGAGCCAGCTCGGCACGTAATCGACCATAATCGGCCGGATGTCCAGATGCTCGGCCGCGTGAATGTCCAGGCCGCCGCCGAGAGCCATTCCGAATCCAGTGTCAGTCCGCTTCCCGGACGTTAGCGGAGTGTCAAAGCTCGCGCGCAGGTGCGTAATCCCAAACAGCGCATGCGCAAATGGCGTAACCGCGTGCGTGCGCCAATTGAAGCGCGGGCCGATCATCAAATCGTATCGTTGCACACTCGCGTTGAAGGTACGGCCGCTCAGACGGTCCACAAATCCTACGTCGTCAAACGTGCCGGTAAAGCTCGTCACGATTCCGATGTTGCGGTGCACGTTCTGATTGAACTCAGCAGTGAAGCCGTTGTACCCGGTCCGTTCATTGAGGAGATCGACCCGGTTGCCGTTGATGGTCGCCCTGCCGCCCTTATCGAAATGATCGGCGTCGTTGTACGCGCGCATGTGCGCATAGCCGACGTAGAACTCGTAGAACGAATAATCTTTATCGTTGCTTTGGGCGAAAGCAGCCGGAGCGCAAATCAGTGCTACGAGGAGCAAGAGAAGAATTCTGGTCATTCGGGGGCGCCTCCTTGTTGACCGAGTTCGTTTTGGACTGAAACTTTACAGGTATATTGACACTTCCAATACAGAAGAGTTTCCCAGATTTTTCGGCAAATTATCTCTTTTCTTAGCTTCAGAAGGTCGGACTCTTGATAACAAAACCCACACAGCTCTATCTGAAAGCGGCGAACAGTTTGGCACTTTTCGGTTTCGCCCTGTTTCTATGCGCCTCGGCGCTGGCGCAGGCGCAACCCGACGCGGTGCGCGAAGCTCAACGACTGACGCGGGTCGCCCAAGTCGCGCAGCAACAGGGCCGCTACGACGATGCGGTAAAGGCTTACCAGACGATCACCGTCATCGCGGCCGCCGCGCCACCGGTCGCCGCATCAGCGCACGTCGCGGTCGGTAACATCTTCATGATGATGGGTCGATTCGAAGAAGCAGCTGATGTGTATTGTAAAGCCGTCGCCCTCGATAGTTCGTCCCCGGAGGCAATCAACAACCTCGGCGAAGCTCTTGGCGAGATGAAACAGTTCCAACCCGCGTTGCAGGCATTTCAAACGGCAGTGGCGCTTGATCCGAAGTATCTGAAAGCACGCTACAACATGGGCGTGACTTACGACCGGCTCGGACAGGTGAAGTACGCGGAGTTCATCTATCGCATACTGATCCGCGACTTTCCCGAGTTCGCCTTGGCGTACGACAGCCTCGCGGTTTCGCTTTCGAAATCAGGTCGCGCGCGCGCGGCCGTCCCTTATCACGAACGGGCGATCAGCCTTGCACCGGCAGATCCTTCGTTTTACTTCAACTATTCGCTTACGTGCTTGATGCTCGGAGATGTTGAGAGAGCACAACAGCAGCAACAGAAACTGCGCGCGCTGGATCCGGCAATGGCTGAGCGTCTCGCGACCATGATCGCGAAGCGTCAGCCCTAACGATACTGAAACCCGACCGTCAGGCAGGGTGTTTTCACTAGATAATCTCGTTTGCACCCTTCCTTACGGTCGGGTTTCCGCACGATTGATCAGAAATTGCCCTGACAGACGTCGTGGCCGCAGTCGCAATCGATCTCGATTGTTTTGCCCGCGCCTTCACACGACGCGCTGCAGTATTTGCCGTCTTCCTGCGGTGGACACGTGCACGGCGGATTCTTACAAGTGTTATCCTCGTCAGCCATAATTCCTCCCCGAACTAGTACGAGCTTTGGTTTTTTGAATTGCCCAGAAGCTTAACACACCTGAGTTTATCCTTCCGAACACGAAACGGACCCTCGTAATTTGCCGAGGTAGACGGTGTTCGATAATATCCCCGCCAAAATCTTCGAAAATCAAACAAGGGGAAAGAAATGAACGCCACAGCTACTACCAAAGAGATTCCACCGCCGCTCCAGATGCTCCAACTGATTTCTGGGTTTTGGATCGCCCGCTGTGTTTATGTCGCGGCGAAACTAGGGATTCCGGATTTCCTGAAAGACGGCCCAAAAACAGCCGACGAACTTGCGACCGCAACAAGCACGCACGCGCCATCTTTGTTTCGCGTGCTGCGCGCGCTGGCGGCTGTGCGAGTTTTGACGCAGAGTGATGTCACTCGGTTCGGCAACACGCCGATGTCGGAAACGCTCCGGAGTGATGTGCCTGGGTCGTTGCGCGCTTTTGCCATGACCGAGCTTGGCGAAGAACACTATCCTGCCTGGGGTGAACTGCTGCACAGCGTCCGCACTGGCGGCATCGCTTTCGACAAGGCCTTCGGCGAACCGGTGTGGGAATTCTTCGCCAAACATCCCGACAATGCGCAGATCTTCAACGATGCGATGAGCGGCATGACCGCGCAAGCGGAAAGCGCGCTGCACGCGGTGTATGACTTTTCCGGCATCAACACAATCATCGATGTCGGCGGCGGGCATGGCGGATTGATCACGTCGATTCTCACGCGCCACCCAAACATGCGCGGCATCGTGTTCGATGCGCCAGTCGTGGTCGAAGGAGCAAAGCCAAAGATCACCTCATCGCCCATCGCCGATCGCTGTGACGTAATCGGCGGCGACTTCTTTCAATCAGTGCCAACCGGCGGTGACGCAATCATCATGAAGTGGATCATTCACGATTGGAATGATGAACAGTCGGTCGCAATTATGAAGAATTGCCATCGCGCGCTTCCCGATAACGGAAAACTGATTCTCGTTGAGGCTGTCGTCCCGCCCGGCGATGAGATGCACTTTGCAAAATTCATCGACCTCAACATGCTGGTGATGACTGGCGGCCGCGAGCGCACGGCAGCAGAGTATCGCCAACTTTACGAATCCGCCGGCTTTCGGTTAACGCGCGTGGTGCCGACCGAATCACCCTTCAGCGTAATCGAAGGCGTGAAGGCATAATCACTCCACTCAGACTCCCGCGACGCTGGCCAAAGGTGCCGGATTTCTCTGTCTGCTGAAGCCATGGCTGTACAGGGGAATCGCTGAATTGCCGTAGCATCTGCCCTTTTTCTTTTAATTCTGACAGATGGCCTTGGGCACCGCCTTTGCAAATGCCGTCTCGGCATACGCCAGACTTCGTAGTGAGAAAGAGGTATTCAATGTCCCAAGTTCACCCGTTCAAGAAATCGGTTCTATTCAGCCTACTTGTCCTGTCGGCGGCGTTTACCACGGCCACTAGCGCTCGCGCGCAAGAACTCTCATATACAGCAACGACGAGAGAGAGAACCACCACAACTGCTGGACAACGAAAAATCTTCGTACGCTCGAAAGCGCTGCTCGTCAAAGCGTCGGTCGTTGAAGACAAGCTAATGAAGCGGCCTGAGTTTGCCCAGATGGGGCTCGTGCTAACGCGCGATTCAATAGACGCCGACATCGTCCTCGAGCTGCGTCACGACGTTTTGACCAAGTACGTCTACTCCGCTGTTGACGCGCACACACAACTTATTCTCGCCGGCGGAAAGGTCAGCTCACTCGGCGGCACCGTCGCCGGAAAAGTAGCGAAGCGCTTCTTAAAACAATTGGCGCAAGGTCACCCATAAGGCGGCGATTGCAACAACTGCACGGCTTTCACTTCACGACGAATTGCACCGGCGCGACGATCGCGCGTGCTTCGGGATTGTAATAGTCGTAAACAGTCGAAGCAGCGGTGTGTGCTTTCAAGCCGATTCGTGGTTTGAACCTGAAATCGAATTTCGTACCGCCCGCGCGCGGCCAAAGATAAACGACCACGCGATCAGGCAGCACGTCGTATTGGCTAATGCTCCAATCCGATCCCTTCATGGCCGTTTCAAGTGAAGCGCGATCGACATCGGCGCCCGGCGGAAGTCCGATCTCTGCGAGCATCATGCCGTAACCGCCGAAGCCAATACGCTCAACTTCAACGTGGCAACTGATTTCGTCGCTGACCTTCGCGTCGGTCTTGTCGAATTTCGTTACGAGCCGCAGCCCACTCGCGCCGTTCGCGCGCCAATTCGCTTGCTGAGTCGCCACTGATTCACGCCAGGGCAGGTAGTAAGTCGCGACCGCCTGTGCCGACGCGGGCGAACTGCCGCGTGCGCGTTTGATTTCGACGCGATTCGTTCCGCGTTGTACGAACGCTGACAAATCAATGGTTACTGGACTCACCAGCCGATTGGGATTCGGCAGTTCGACTGATCTCACAGCGCGACCATTGACCAGGATTTCAGCACTGCGAGTGATGCTGTCGCTATTAATGTCACGCGTCAGGAGCGCCAGCAGCGTGTCGAGAACATTGATCGTCGCCTGGGTCGAGTACCAGACACCATAGCGATCCTTTGCTCGCAAGAGAAACAACAGACCGTGGTTAATTAACTCATCTAGTGTGTTCGATCCTCTCGCTACCGCTCCGGGTTCCGCGCGCGCAAGCGCCTGCACCACCAGCGCCGTCGTCTCAACGCGACCGGCCAAACCCCAACCATAAAACGGCGGGTTCGTTTCCAGCGACCAGTAGTTCGCGCCATTTTCCTCATGCGCGAGCGTGCGCAGTTTCGCGATTAGCTTCACCGCCGCTTGGCTATCGTTTGCCTCGATCAGACCCAGCGCATAAGCCGCAATCAAATACGGCTCGTCGATCTCATTAGCGTGAACCGCGAGGTAATCGAAAGCGCGCTTTAGTTCGGGGCCAATTACACTCGACGAATGCTGACCTGTCTTGTTCGGCGTGCCGTCAATCTTCACGGTTTCAGCGGTCATTGCCAGCACACGCGCAACATATGCAGTCAGCACTGCGTTGCGCTTTTGATTTTCAACGCTCTCCCAGTAACTGTGCGCGAGCCAACTTCCATCACTGCGCTGCTGCTTGATGAGCCACGCGCGTGCTTGCTTGATCACGTCTTCATCGACCGCGATCAAATCGCTAGCCTCGCTAAGGAACCTCAGCGCGTATGCGGTCAGTGCAATGTCGGGTTCGCCGCGGCCCCAGTATGTGAATCCGCCGCTCGCGTCGCGGTAATTCAGCAGACGCGCGTAACCGGCGTTGAGATACTTCTCAGCTTTGATGTGTAAATCAGAGCCGCCCGGCAATGTGCCGATGTGTTTGTAGTTCTTCAGCCACAACAAACTTGGATAGGTGGATGAGATTGTCTGCTCGCCACAGCCGTATGGTCGCGACATGATTGCCTCGACGCTTTCGGTCACATGCGCCAGCAGATTCGGATAGATTTTCAGTTCAGCGGTCGAAGAGTTCGGCAGCGCCGTGTTGGGAACATCCAACGTCAGCGTGGCTTGATCGGAGATGAGGTTACTCGCCGTCACCGATTTTTCTTCCCCATCCGGATGAACGGTCACAGGCTTTTCGATTGCATCGTTGCCGTCAGTGCCGTTGGCAGTGATTCGCTGCTTTCCGTCTTTCACTGCCGCCGTTGCGCGAAAATCAAAAATGACCCGCGCCGCGTCTCCCGCAGCAACTTCGACGTTCTTTGTGGCAGGCCCAAGCAGAGTGAACCAGTTCTCAAGCTTGATATCGAGATTCACAGTCTGCTGCCGGTCCAGATAATTTCGCACCACGACAGGGAGAGAAATCTCGTCGCCTTCAGTGAGCACCCGGGGCGGATCGTGTTCGACGAAGAACGGCTGGAACGCCTTGAATTCTTTTTCGACGACGCCGACCTCTCCGTCTTCAGTCGAGCCGATCACAGATATTTTCCAGGTCGTGATGTTGTCGGCGAGTTTGAAGTTCAAGCGCGCGCGCCCCTGTTTGTCTGTTTCGAGCGACGGCTGCCACACAAGAGTTTCGGGAAAATATTCGCGCAGGCGTGGAGTGGAAAGTGGGCCGCCGGATCTTGTCACGACGTTGACCGCACCAGCTTCCAGTAGCGCCTGCGAGTTTAGGTTTCGTCCGTTAATCGGTAGTCCGCCTATTTGCGCAGAGGTGACGTTAACTGTCGCAGCTTCCGCAGTCACCGATACGGTTGCTGACACCGCCCCCACTTGCAAACTGACATTCAGTTGCGTCACGTTCGATGACCGCACGATTACATCTGTGACGACACACCGCTGGAAGCCGGAAGCATCAAACGAAACTTGATAAGCACCAGCGGGCAGATTCTTGACGATGTAAGTACCTTCATCTGCCGTCTCAGACGTGTATTCGAGCGAAGTGCGTGGGTTCCGCGCGGTCACTTTTGTGTGTGGCACAACCGCACCCTGCGGATCAGTCACAGTTCCGCTGATTGCGCCGGTTGAACCCGGGAGAATCACGCCTCGTTTCGCGGATTGCGGAGTGCTTTGGTTGCCAGCTTGTTCGGCGGTCAAGCGCGAAAAAGTCCCGACATTGAAATCGTCAGACGTTCCTTCTTTCCCATCTTCACCATTACTCCGCAGGTCAATGTAGGTAATGTGCTGAGTGACCGGCGTCGTCTCCATTTTCTCCTTCGGCTTTTCGCCATAGTTGGCGAAGCTGTAAACGACGACGCGATCGCCGTAGACAGCCGCCTGTCTGAATGTTGTGTAGTACGGCCGGCCCCACGGGTCGCGCAAGTATTCGGCGGTGATTCCTGCCTGTTGCAGTACGGCGCTGAAGTCGGCCTCGTTCTGCGGAACCTGCGAAGTCTTTTGGAATTGATTTGCGAGCGCTTCATCAATTTTCGCCTGGATGTCCCGCGCGTAATCGATCGACGAAGTCCAAATTGAAACATCGTCACTGTTCTTCAATGAGAATTGCTTGTCCGGCCCGCTGCTCTGCACTACGATTCGGAACTTCGTCTGACTCACTCCAAAGTCGAGCCGGTACGGTTCGCCCCAGGGATCGCGCAATGAATCAAAATCGATGCCTTCGTCACGCAATTCAGTTTTCAATACATTCGCGTCGCGAATGAACCCACCGGTGCGAGCGTGGAAGCGAGCGACCGCGCGGTTAATTGCCTCGCCGGCGAACCGAAAGTACGGACGCTCGACGCGCAGCACGCTAAAGTCGTCGTCCGTTCCAAACTCCTTATCGGCGCCGGCGCTCGTCATCTCTAAAACGTCCGAAGCGCGCTCCGGAAAGAAGGCGGTGCGATAAGGCATGTCCCACGGATCGCGCAACGAATCGAAAGATACGCCGCCGGCCAAAGCGAAGCGGCGCAGCGCTTCTTCATTCTTCGGATAATCGCAATTTTCTTGGTACTCAATGTCAAGAACGGCCTTCAAAGGGTCCATCTGGTATTTAATGAAGTCTTTGAAGACTGCTGCGCCGTTGGAATCGTAATCGGTGCTGTGAAAGAAGCGCGGTTGAAATTCGTAGTTTGTCATCAATACTTCAGCCACTAAATCCAAACCTTCAGGCAAAGGTTTTGACCAATCAATGTGATCGAGATCTTTGCGGCTGATGCCGGCGATGTTTCCAAAATCGTTGCTGAGATATCGATACGCGCTATAGAAGGCGTAATCGCCGCCGAACTCGCGATCGGTGCGCGCACGTTCTTCAACTGCCTTGTCGAAAATCACCACCCCGAGCGCACTCTCGGCGGCGCGACCCGCCGCGGACCGCGTTAGAAAAGTCGCGCTCGCATCTTGCCCCGGACGATAACTATCCTGACTTAACGCAAGATTTAGTTTCAGGTCGCCATCGTGCGGGTAGAGCACTGTGCGCGAGCCACGGCAAAGTTCATTGTCATCGTCACCGTTCGCAACTGCGTATGCAGCGATGGTAACAGGGCCAGAGAAGTCGCTGCGGAAAGGAATCTCTACCGATGCGCTCCCATCTTTCAGTCTCACCATTTGCGATTGCACGATTCGTCCTTCGGTGATCGTGTCGAGCGCCACGCTTAGATCGCGTTTGTTCGAAACGATCTCCGCGCGTATCGGTTCACCATCGCGATAGAGCGATTTGTCCGTGCTGATCCTCAGCACCGCTCGATCGCCCAAATCCAAAGACTCGGCGTGTTTGCCGCTTAAGCCGCGATTGTCACGAGCGCAAAACATCAGGTGCGCCTGGGTCTTATCGTCGCCGAGATTTTGCAGAGAGAGTTTGGTAATTCTCGCGAGCCCGTACCGATTGGTTTTTACCGTGCGCAGTGCAACCTCTGACGATGGCTCGTCTTCGTTCTTGACCTGGCTGATGGCCACATCGCACGACGCGGGCGTGCCGTCTGCATACGACGTCGAGATATAGAAATCCGCCGGAAAGTCGCTTGCGTGCCGCGAATTTGGATCAATCACATAGACGTGGATCGCGTCTTTGGTGATGCGCAGGTCGAAACGCCGTTGCTCAGTCCGGTTCGTGGTGGGATCAGTGAAATACGCCGCGTAAGTCAGGTCTTTGTAACGCGAATAATCTTCGTCCTTCAGTTTTTGGTGCTCGTCGCTGAGGTTGATGTGCGCTACGAATTTACCGTCCTCCTCTGCGTCACCTTCGTACTTGTCGCCCTCTTCGGTTTCATATTTCTGTTCACGATAGTCCCAATGGCGTTCAGTCTCGCGTACCACGCGGATGTGTCCGCGCTTCACTGGCTGGCCGAACAAATAGTCTGCCCGCACTTCGACGTTGGCATTCTGATCCGCCAGATAAAACTCGTGATCGGGTTTTACGTTCACCGTGAAATTCGGCAAATCATAACGGCTAATCTTCACGCCGGCGCCGCCGTATGCGTCTTCGTACTTGCCGCTGGAAAGTTTTACTTCGATGCGATAGTCGCCGAGCCGCGCGTTCTCAGGAATTTGCCAATCGACATTCGCGACGCCGAATCGCGTGGACGTGACTTCTTCGCTAAAGACGGTTGACGATTCAGGATCCGCTACGCTGACGGTGGCCGTTTGATTCGCGAGCGCGTGCCGTGACGAATCGAACATGAGCACGCGCGTGTGTAGCGTCTGGCCCGGTTGGTACAGAGGCTTGTCCGTGCTGATCATGATCTGCGTCTGGCGATCGAGTTCGATGTCCGTTTCCGCCATTTCATTCAAGATGCCGCGACGGCCGTTGATCTTGATCTCTCCTTCTTCATCTTCAACCGCGGGCGGAATCTGAAAATCCAAAGTGGCAAAACCGTTAGCATCGGTGACTGCTGATTTCTTCAAGACAATGTCCGGGCGATCGGAACCGTCAAACTTCATCTCAGCGTCGATGGTGACAGCGGCCACTGGTTTCTTAGTCAGTGGATGAGCGGCATTAACCCGCAAACGATAAGGGGCGCCTTCATGCGCCGTCGGCGGCGCCACAACACTGAGCGCAAAGATGTCCGGAGTAATTTGCGACAGCGAAATGACGTTGGTGAGTTTTTCGAACTGCGACTCAACTACCGGCGTGATTTGATAGCGCAGCCGATACCACAACAGCTCACGCGTGTCTTCAGATTTGCCGGGTACCCACGACCCGATCGGAATCGTCAGCTCTTTTCTTCCGGGCTTTAATTGATAGTCGCATTCAACCGTGACGACGGTTGTCCCATCGGTGTCGACCAACTCGAGTCGCGCGCGCGCGTCGAGCACCTGGCCGCGCGCAACTTCAACCGGCAAAAGAACGCGCGTGCCCTGTTCGTCAAACAAGATTCTGATCGCCGAATCATCGACGCGAATGGTTAAGCTGGCGCGCGTCAGCGACGTCAACAATGGCAGCAGCAAAAGGCAAAGCAGGAAGAGAAGCCACGGGCGGCGCATATTGCCTCCTTGAACACTTCGTTTAGCGGGCGGAGTTGTCCGCCGATGCTAGGAACGAGTCCCAGCTCTTAGACGAGCAGGATTCAACTTGATTGCGAGCCTGGAGAGATGCTCGACGTTAGACCGCATTACTCATTCGACCACGGTGGTCGAATGCCGGAACTTGCAGTCTGGGGAGAAACCTCGAGATTTGCGCGTGAGATGAAATCGCTTTGACCTGGGTTGTCGTTTCGCAAAAAAATTTTTCTGCAGTTTGATCCGAATAATTGGATCGGAAAATTTGGATCAAATTCACGTTCGAGCGGGCGAGAAAATGCCTGGTTAGATTTTCTTGCGACCCTTCAAAACTTCATCGATTACTTTTTGAATTTGCGTCTTAAGAGTGCTGTCCAATTTGAGGGCGCGATCAAAATCATCTTGAGCCGCCGCATCTTTGCCCTGCACTAGAATGATCACTCCGCGGTTTGCGTACGCTTTGGCGTTCTTCGGATTTATTTCGAGGATTCTGCCAAAATCGGCGATTGCGCCGTCGAGGTCACCTTTGGCGCCGCGCACGATGCCCCGCTCCAGATAAGCGGCTTCATCCCGCGGCGCCAACTCAATGTCCTTCGTCAGATCCTCAATCGTGCGGGCCAAATCGCCGCGGGCTTTCCACACAAACGAACGGTTGAAATATGCGAGCGCGTTCTGTGAATTCAGTTCCAACGCTTTGTTGTAATCGGCCAGCGCGCCATCAGCGTCGCCTGTTTGCATCCGCGCAAAACCGCGGCCGATAAAAACACGCGCCAATTGCGGATTCAGTTCAATCGCTCTCGTGAAGTCGGCAATGGCCGCATCATGATCGCCCTTGTCGTCGAGCGCGATCCCGCGATTGTAGTAGGCGTCGGCGTATTTCCCGTTCACCTCGATCGCTTTCGTGTAATCAGCAATCGCGCCGTCGCGGTCACCCTTGTCTTTGCGGACCGCACCGCGGTCGAGATAGGCCTCAGCGATCGGATTCAGTTGGATCGATTTGGTGAAATCGTCGATTGCGCCATCGAGATCGAAAAGGCGCCGACGCACGAGCCCGCGGCTGAAATAGGACGCCGCATAATTTCGATCGAGTTCAATCGCCCGCGTGAAATCCGCCAGCGCGCCATCCAGATCGTTGGCGTCCATCTTCGTCGTGCCGCTTGCGATATAGTCGATCGCGGCACGCCGGTTCTGTGCGCGTCCGGTGACGGCCGCAACAAACATCAGCAAAACAATGAGAACCGCGCGAAATGACTTTTTCAACTTCATCGATTGACCGCAACCGCAATTTGAGCCGCCACGCGCGCGTTGTTTTTCAGCAGCGCAATGTTCGCGCGCAGAGTCGCGCCTTCACTCTGTTGCGACATCCGCGCGAGCAGGAATGGCGTGAGATCGCGCCCGCCAATTCGTTCGCGTTCTGCTACTGCAATCGCGTCATCCAGAACCCGTTGTAAGAGAGACGCTTTGACTTCAGCGTCAACCGGAACCGGCACGGTTACCAGGAGCGCGGACTCGATCTTCAACTCGCGCTGCGCTTTGAAAACCCGTATGACGTCTTCTGGGGACTCACAGCGAACATCAACGGGCAATCCGCTGCGACGCGAATAGAACGCCGGCAGTTTGTCACAACCATAGCCAACGATTGTGACACTGTGCGTCTCGAGCCATTCACGCGTTGCGGGCAAGTCCAGAAGAATCTTTGCGCCAGAGCAAACGACGATCATTGGCGTGCGCGCCAACTCGGGAAGATCGGCAGAGATGTCGGGTAGCGACCCGCGATGCACACCGCCGATGCCGCCCGTCGCAAAAACTTTGATTCCGGCGCGATGGGCAATCCACATCGTCGCGGCCACCGTAGTGGCGCCATTCCAACCACGCGCGACGGCGACGGCAATGTCGCGCGTGCTCAATTTCTTTACATCGGCATCATGGGCAATCAGCCGCCGTTGTTCTTCACTGAGGCCGACGCATAACTCGCCGCCGAGCACCGCGATCGTAACGGGCGCCGCACCCTCCGCCCGCACGATCCCTTCGACTGCGGCCGCGGTTTCAAGGTTCTGCGGCCGTGGCAATCCGTGGGCGATGACCGTCGATTCGAGCGCGACGAGGGCTTGATTTTGTTCGAGGGCCGATTTAGCTTCAGGACTCATGTTGAGACGCGTTTGCATGATTTATTCGGAAAGCACGCAACTTACCCCACAAATCGCCGCTGATCCAGCAGATTTCGGAACTCTCAGGGTAACCAAAGCGTGTCTTGAACCGTCTAACATGGCGACACAGTCGCTCTCCGCCTTTTCTCGAGGAAAAACCATGAAGAGTAACAGCATTATCCGATCCCTTCTTGTCGCTTCGGTGCTCGTGGCCACGGCGATCGTAAGCAACGCGCAAGAGACGACCACGCCTGACGCGGCGAAGGCCCAGGAAGACAAAGCGAAACTGGAAGCCAAAGCTGCCTCGTTGCTGGAACAGGTTGTCAACGAAGCGCAGGCGTTGAAGCTGCCTGAAAATCGGATTCGCGTGCAAATCATCGCGGGCGATCTGCTGTGGGAACGGAGCGCGGCGAGAGCGCGCGGCTTTTTCAATGATGCGGGCGCGGCCCTAAGTCAATTGATGGTCGAGGCATCAGATCGCGAGGACACGCAAACCGTCACCCGCCTTCGTCAGGAGTTGGTGCTCTCCGCCGGACGTCATGATGCTGAGTTGGGTTATCAACTCTTGCGCCAGACGCAGCCGCCGGCCAACGTGACTGCAAATGCCAATCGGCGACGCAACGGATTACCCGCCGCGTTTCCCCAAGCTGACAATCTCGAACAGAGCCTGCTGGCGGTGATCGCGAACACCGATCCAAACGTTGCTTACCAGAAAGCTTCAGAAGCGCTCGACAAAGGAGAATATCCAACGTCCCTTGCGCGTGTGCTTGCACAACTGCAGACAAAAGACGAAGAAGCATTCAAGAAACTCACCGACAAAACTCTGAGCCGATTAACCTCTGACAATCTTTTGTCGAGCCCGCAAGCGACCAACGTCGCCATGAGTTTGTTGCGCCCGGGTCCACAGGCCGCTGCGACGATGACCACCACCACCTCAGCAACCACTAACACCGCTGCGAACAACGCAAATAATGCACGGATCGCTCCGGTGTTGAGTCAGTCTTCATATCACGATTTGTTGGATCAGGTGGTAACGGCGGCGCTCACCGCAACCCCGCGAACGAACACAAATGGTGGTGGCGGTGGTCAACGTCGGGCGGCGTCGACGGTGAGGACAGGAATCATGATGGGCACCGGTCCGTCGGGTCCGATACAGGTGTTCTCCGACGACAGCGACAACTCACAACAGCAAGCCGATCCGGCGCAGGTCCAGCAGAACAACGCCCGCAACTTGCTTCGCAATTTACAGGGAATGTTGTCGCAGGTCGATCAAACTTTGCCTGAGCGCAGTCAGGCAGTGCGGCAGAAGTTGACAGACATGGGAATGAATAATCCGATTGCGGACTTTGCCAATCAAATGCGCAATGTGATGACGCAGGGCGACAGCGAAAGCTTAGCGGCCGCCGCGAGCAACGCACCGGGACCGGTGCAGTCAGCCCTGTACCGGCAAGCCGCCGAGCGCGCGATCAGCGAGGGAAACATTGAGCGCGCACAGCAAATCGCCACCGATCACCTGGACGAGAACGGTCGCAACTCGATCATGCAGGCCATTGATTTCAAGAAGCTGGCGACGAACGTGTCGAATGACAAACTCGGCGAAATCAGAGAGAAGCTTGCTGCGCTCCCGTCGGATGCTGATCGCATCAAGTATCTTGCGGACCTTGCTTCCGCCACGCAAAAGGACAATCCAAAATTGGCGCTCAAGTTTGCGGAGGACGCACGCGCACTCGTCGCCAGGCGCGCTTCAGATTATCGCGACATGGAAAATCAATTGCGAGTTGCGGAACTCTTCGCGACGATCGATCCAAAACGTAGCTTTGATGTGCTTGAGCCGGGCATTTCCCAACTGAATGAGCTGCTCGCCGCGGCGCAGGTGCTGAACGGATTTGAAGTCGAGGTTTATCGTGATGGCGAATTGCCGCTCCAAGGTGGCAGCGAATTGGGTTCGATGATTTCGCGTTACGGGCAGGAACTAGCTTCGCTGGCGAAGCTGGATTTTGAGCGCGCACAAATGACCGCCGATCGATTTCAGTTCGCCGAGCCGCGCCTGATGGCGAAACTCGCCATCGTACAAGGTGTGTTCGGCGTGCGCCCAGCGCAGGCAGACAATCAGCGTTTCAATTTCAGGGTTGGCCGCTAAGAATTAGGGTGTAGGGTTAGGGTGTTGGGTGACGGGTATCGGGTATGAGGTGGATTCACGTTAAGACTGGTGCCTGTCACCCCTCACAGTCATCTTCATTGTTATTCGTTACTCATCACTCATTACTCATCCCGTCACTCGTACACCCGACACCCAAACCTCTACACCCTAGTTCTTCCGGGCGTTCAGTTTTTCCGCCGCGACCTTCAGCAACTCTTTCACCTGCTGGTCCCAGTATTGCCAACCGTGCGCGCCGGGCAGTTCGCGGAACTCGTGCGGGATTTTCTTCTCCGTTAATAGCAGCGCGAATTGTTCATTCACGCCGAGGAAGAAATCCTCGGTGCCACAATCAAAATAAAAGTAAGGAAGTGCCGCCGCGCGCGATGCAGACACTCGGCTAGCGATTTCGAAGATGTCATTCGCTTTTCGCTGCGGTGAATCTCTCGGACCAAAAGCTGCGACTAACGAATTGTTCATACTTTTAAATGCTTTAAGATCCTCCTCCGTCCAGGTGGTCGCAGCCAGCGCGCCGCTCAACGAACCGGCAAACGTAAACGTGCCCGGCGACTTCAGACCAAACTTCAGCGCGCCATAGCCGCCCATCGACAGACCCGCGATTGCGCGACCGTAACGCGACTCAATCGTGCGATAACGCCGCTGCACATCGGGAATTAGTTCCTGAAGAATGTAACTCTCATATTTGTCGGTCGTGATCACGCCGTCTGTATACCAACCGTCATTTCCCTCAGGCATCACGATGATCATCCGATACTGCGCCACGTAATCCGCCACGTTCGTGCGCGTCGCCCAATCGCTGTAGTGTCCCGCCCAACCGTGCAGCAGATAGAGCACGGGATATCTCGTCGTCGACGTCCTGTAGTCAGCCGGAAGAATTACGTTGTACGGCAGAGTCTTGCCGACAAGGGCACTGTGCAATTGAACGGTTACGACGCGCTCCGAAGCGCGCCGTTGGAATGAAACGAGAACGCCGCTTGCGCTGGTAAACGAGTGGCTGTTGCCAGTCTGAACACCGACGGCGAAGATAAAGCTCAGCGTTAGGACCGCGCGAAAGAAGTATGTGTGCATCTCAGGGTGGCGTCGGTTACTGCCGGCTTTCTTGTCGCATCCAGGAGTCGTAGATCAGCTTCTGCTGTGCGGAACGAGAAGGCAGTTGGGCAATCTGATAATCCGCGGCAATTCGAGCACCAAGTCTTATATCGAGCGTGCGCACATCGTCATTGCGAAATACCGTCAGGTGGACGATGTCACTCGGAAGTTTTGCTGAAACCAGCGCCAGCAATCGCTTCGTGTCGGCGCGCTCTCCATCAATGGCGATAATCAGGTCCTTAGCGTTCAATCCTTGTTCGTAAGCCGGTGATCCAGCACGTACGTTCTTCACCGAAACAAATTCGCCGCTGTCTTCCAATTCAGCGCCGAGATACGCCGCCCTCATAATGTCTCCTGCGTTGTTGAGCTGTTCGATCGGCAACCCGGCTTGCTGGACTTCCAAACCGGCCGCCGGCAACACCTGATTGTAGGGCAGCTCTTCAGTGCCCCGAACGTAGCGAGCAAAAAAGTCTTCCAAACTGCTTCCTGCGGCCGTCTCGCAAACTTTCTGAAAATCCGTCGGCGTGTAGTTGCGGCCGCTTTTGAAAAAATCGTTGTAGAGCATGCGCATCACATCGTCGAGCGACTTCGCATTGTTCGAGCGACGGCGAATCTCCAGATCGAGCAGCATGCCCAACAGTTCACCTTTGTCGTAATACGAAATCTGCGAGTTGATCGAATTCTCGTCCGGTCGGTATTCCTTGATCCACGAATTGAAGCTGGCATCTTCGGCGCTCATCACTTTGCGGCCGGGCGTGTCTTGCACATCCTCAATTTTCGATGCAAGGTGCGCAAGGTACGCCTCGTCCGAAATCAGTCCTGCACGTCGCAGCATCAACTGACCGTAGTACTCGGTAATGCCTTCTGCGACCCACAGAAGTCGCGTGTGATTTTCTTTCGTGTAGTCGAATGGGCCTAACGCATCGGGACGGATCCGTTTCACATTCCAAAGATGAAAGAACTCGTGCGCTACCAGCGCCCCAAATCGCCGATAACCGGTTGCGTCGGAAAATCCAAAGCGGCGAAAACCTAGCGCGGTTGAATTCAAATGCTCGAGGCCGCCGCCACCGGTCGGCCGTAAGTGCAGCAAGAATGTGTAATCGTGGTAAGGAATCTCCCCAAACAGTGCTACTTCGGTCTCGACGATCTTCTGAACCTCAGCTTTCATCAACCCCGGGTCGTAGTTGCCTTCGCCATCGATCACGATTCGATGCGGCACGCCGCGCACTGTAAAATCGATCTCCGTGAAATCGCTGACCTCAAATGGCGAGTCGTAAAGAATATCGAAGTTTTCAGCCCGAAAAGTGTTCTTTTCGCCGGGCACTGGCGGCAAACCCGTGGCGATTTTCCAGCCCGGCGCCGGATTCACGCGAATCGTCACAGGGTGCGTGAGGCTTCTCTCAAGGTACATCAGGAGCGCCGCGTTGTTCCAAAACGCGTGGTCCGAATTCAGCTCGTTCGTGCGCACGGTAAGCTCATTCGCGTAAACGAAGTAGTGCACACGAATCTCGCGCGAGCCGTTTGTCCTGATGCGCCATGAATTCTTGTTGATCTTCTCCCACAACAATGCTCGACCGGACGCATCAACCGCAGAAAAACTCTGTACGTGCCGCTCGAATTCGCGAATCAAATATGATCCGGGCGTCCACACCGGCATGACAAGCACATGCTCACCGGTTGCTACCATGCCAAATTCTTGAATGCGCATTTCGACTTCGAGCAAGTGTGTGTGCGGCTTTGACATCGAGACCGTGAAGGAAATGTCTGTGCGGCCCCCATCTTGAAGACCGGCACTTGCAACCACCACGGTCATGAAGAGCAACAGCGTACTTACAAGTACGAGACGAATTGCGTAACGCATCTTTGAATAAACCTTTGCGAATCGGCGGAGAGATAGAGCGCTGTGATGTTACTACGGATGTGTATGACAAACGCACTAGCCCTTGGCCGTAAACAGATTTATAGTGGCCAAGTTCCATCCAAATGACACCGAAGGAGTAGTCATGTTACGTAGACTCACTTCAACCACTGCTTCCTGGGCGCCAGTGCCATTGCGGCTTGCCCTCGGTATTGCCTTCGTTGGACACGGTGCACAGAAAGTCTTTGGGTCGTTCGGCGGCCCAGGCTTCAGGACATTCACTTCATTTCCCGCGCCATTTACATTCATGCGACCGGCCGGAGCGTGGATGGGCGCCGCCGCCTTTGCCGAGCTAATCGGCGGTGCGCTTGTGTTAATCGGCTTGCTGACACGATTCGGAGCTTTCCTGATTACTTGCGTTATGTTAACCGTGATATTCGGGGTGCTGCGATACAAAGGGTTCTTTGCTCCCGAAGGCATGGAGCTGGCCATTTCGTTTCTCGCCATAGCGCTCGCGTTGTTGATAACCGGCGGCGGTCAATTGTCGGCTGATCGGATAATCGGCCGACGCCGATAACGACCGTAAATAGTCAATCCGTAAATCGTGAATAGATTGCTTCGCGGAGAAGTCTATTTACTATTTACGATTTACGATTCACTGTGTTATGAACCGCTCACCTCTGCTCGTCATCTTCATCACGGTCTTCATCGATCTGATCGGGTTTGGGATCGTCATTCCCGTGTTGCCCTACTACGCGGAAGGCACCAAGTTCGGCGCCACTCCCAGCCAGGTGGGTCTGCTTTTCGCTTCATACTCCGTGATGCAACTGGTGTTTGCGCCGGTGCTGGGGCGGCTGTCCGACAAATATGGGCGGCGCCCAATTTTATTGATTAGCTTACTAGGCACTTGTGCCGGTTTTTTTATCCTCGGGTTCGCGACGACGCTTTGGATGTTGTTCATCGGTCGCATCATCGATGGAATATCCGGCGGCAACATCTCTACCGCGCAAGCGTACATCGCCGACGTGACGACCAAAGAGAATCGCGCGAAGGGAATGGGATTGATCGGGGCTGCGTTTGGGCTCGGCTTTGTGTTCGGACCTGCGATTGGTGGGATTCTAAGCCGCTGGGGAATCACCGTCCCGTTTCTCTTTGCGGGCGGGCTGGCATTTGCCAACGCGATTCTTCTTTATTTTGCGCTCCCCGAAACCGTAACAAAGGATCACCCGGCGCGCTCGTCGGCTGCGGCGGGACGCGGTTGGCGGCAATTGTTCGCTTCACTGCGGAATCCACAACTTGGATTCGTGATGATTATTTATTTTCTGGGCATCGTCGCTTTTTCAATTATGACGGCGACGTTCTCGCTGTTCATGATGTTTCGGCTGGGCTATGACGCTTTTCACAATGGGTGGGTATTCGCATTTGTCGGAATCATCTCCGCCGTGATTCAAGGCGGTTTGATCGGCAGACTGGTAAAGCAATTCGGAGAGCCGCTGTTGGTAATCGTCGGCGCGCTGTTGTTTTCGGCGAGTCTGTTGGCGATTCCATTCGTGACGCCGGCGACAGGATTGTTGTCTGTTTTAGCGCTGGGCGCCGCTACTGCCATTGGTCAGGCGCTCTCAGCGCCGTCACTTAGCAGCCTTGCTTCTAAGAGTGCAGATGCGTCCGAGCAGGGCAGCGTCTTAGGCGCAATGCAATCGGTCGCGAGTCTCGCGCGTGCCGTCGGTCCTGGTTTGGCGGCCGCGCTTATTTACAGTGCCGTCGCGCACGTCGGCTACGACGGAATATCGCAGAAGATGAGCGACAGTTCGATTTTGCGAACCTTTTGGACCGCTTCGGTAATTCAGTTTGCCGGACTATTGATCGCGCTCTATTTCGCGCGCGTCTACGGCGGTCGGTACGCGAACCGCGACTATGCCGAAGCAGGCTGACGTAGAATCCAATTCGGCGTCCGCTAGTAACTTGCGCTGAGGAATTTTTGCAACTCTTTCGCGTCGGGCAAAGCAGTGCGGCCACCAAGTTCGCGGCACTTCAGAGCAGCGACAGCATTTGCTGTGCGCAGACAGCTTTCCAAGTCTCCGCCACGTAACATCGCGTAAATGAAGCCGGCATGAAACGCGTCGCCCGCGCCAGTCGTGTCACGACAACCGCCGGGAACCGTGAACGCGTAAGATTCAAGAAACTGGCCTTCGCAATAAACCAACGCGCCACGCGCGCCGAGTGTAGCGCCGGCTATCGGACCACCGTAACGAGATTTGATTTCGATCAACGCCGTTCGCAAGTCGGTGATGCCGAGCAAACGATTCGGAAATTCTGATGAAGTGATCAGGACGTCGATCAATGGCAGCAAATCGTGGACGCCTTCGTACACGTTGTCGATGTCAGCCGTGATGATTGCTCCAGCGTCGCGCGCGACACGCGCCATTGCCGCACAAGCGGGCGGATCGTGCGCATCAAGATGGAGCACGCAGCCACGTGAAGCCAGATCGATCGGCACTTCGTCGGCGCGATAAGAAAGGCGTTCGTCGCGGTCCCAGACGATCGTGCGCTCGCCCGAACGCGCGTCGATGATGATGAATGCCAGTTGGTTCTTTGCGTCTTCGATCGTTTCCGCATACTCGAGATTCACGCCTTCTTTAGCCAGCGACTCGCGGCCGAATATTCCCGCGTCGTCTGATCCAAATCGGCCGGCATAAGCGGTCCTCATCCCGAGACGCTGCAGCGCCACCATGGCCGTAGCCGTCTGTCCTCCTGCGGATTGCTGGTGATCGGTGAACCTGATTTTTGTATCGAATTGTGGGTATTCCGGAACGACAATCAGGTGATCGACTGCGTTCAGGCCAAAACCGACCGCATCGAATTCGCGTCCATTTGGAATTTTAAGAGGGATTCGCACGTCGGTTCTTCAATCGTTTATCATAAAGTTGCCACAGAGACACGGAGGCACAGAGAAATTTCAGATAAAGATCTGTCATCGTCTCTTTTTGTTCTCTGCGTCTCTGTGTTTCTGTGGCTGATTTCGCTGTGACTCTCGAAGAGAAACTCAAAGAAATCCCGCGTTCACCCGGCGTCTATCTGCACAAAGACGCCGAGGGAAAGATCATTTACATCGGCAAGGCAAAGAATCTGCGCAATCGCGTGCGCTCGTATTTTCAAGCTGGTCGTCATGGGGAATTCAGTTACGGTATTAAGACTGAAGAGCTTGTACATCAGATTGCCGACGTCGAAGTGATCGTAACCGATAACGAAGCCGAAGCTTTTATTCTGGAAGCGTCCCTCGTCAAAAAACATCAGCCCTACTTCAATTACAAACTGAAAGACGACAAGTCGTATCCGCACTTGAAGCTGACCGTCAACGAGCCGTTCCCGAAGTGCGTAATCACACGCCGCATTCAAAACGATGGCGCACTTTACTTCGGGCCGTTTCTGCCGGCGGCGATGGCGCGCAAAACGATCGATTTGATCAATCGCACGTTTCAATTGCGCACTTGCGACATCGAAATCGATGGCAAGGCGCCGCGTCCGTGCCTGGAATATCACATCAAACGATGTCTCGGCCCATGCGTGAAAGGCCTCTGCACCGCGGAAGAATATCAGGAAGCGGTGCGCGACGTGCGCATGTTGCTCGAAGGCCGGAACACGGAACTGGCGGGAATTTTAGAGGAGCGCATGCTCAGCGCGTCAGAAGAAATGCGCTACGAACTCGCCGCGAAATACCGCGACCTGAGGAAGACCGTCATCAAGCTTTCCGAACAACAGAAGATGGCGACGACTTCAGAAAGCGACATCGACATCTTTGGTTACTATCGCGAAGGGAAAAGGCTGGCGCTGCAACTCTTCACCATGCGGGAAGGCGACATCGTTGGCCGGCGCGAGTTTTTCTGGGAAGACCTGCCGGAAGAGGACTTCAATCCGGCCGGCTTCTTGAGCGAGGTGCTGATGCAGTATTACAGCGCGTCAGAGGCGCCGACGGTACCGGCCGCCGACCTGCAGACGCGCGAAGTGCGTACTTCGTTTCTGCCACGCGAGATTCACGTGCCCATCGATTTCGAAGATCGCGAGCTACTGGAGCAGGTACTCAGCGAACGTCGCGGCCGCCGCGTGCACATCCTGGCGCCCCAACGCGGCGAGAAGCGCGACATGATCGACCTCGTTGAAAAGAATGCGAAGCTCGCTTTCGAACAGCGCTTCCGCGTGTTGAAGCCCGACATGAAACGCGTGCTCGAAGAAATGCAGGAGACACTCGAGCTGCCGCGCTTTCCCGCGCGCATTGAGTCGTTCGACATTTCGCATATCCAGGGCGCCGAGAATGTCGCGGGTATGGTGGTTTGTGAAAACGGCAAAATGAATCGCAACGAATATCGCAAGTTCAAAATTCGCTGGAAGGAAGGCGCGGACGATTTTGCCTCGATGAACGAAGCGGTGCTGCGCCGCTATCGCCGCCTGCGCGATGAACAAACAGAGTTGCCGGACCTGATCGTGATCGACGGCGGCAAAGCGCAACTGAATGCCGCGGCGACGGCCATGCGCGAACTCGATCTGGAAGCGGTGCCGATGATCGGGGTAGTTAAACCGCCGCTGCATCACAACCAGGTTGCGTACCTATTGGTGAAGGGCCGCGAAGACCACCCCATCTATCTCGATTCGTATTCGCCGGTGTTGCGTCTGATTCAGATGATTCGCGACGAAACACACCGTTACGCCGTCGCTTACCATCGCAAGCGGCGCGAGCTGCGTGACTTCACTTCCGAATTGTCGGCCATCCCCGGCGTCGGCGCAAAAAGAAAGACGCGCTTACTGCGACACTTCGGATCAATCAACCGCATCAGCGAAGCGAGCGTAGCAGAACTCGCGCCGTTCGTCGGACGTAAGACGGCGGCGGAAATTGTCGAGCACTTCGCGCGTCAAAGAGTGCTGGCCGAAGGCGCAAATGCGGCATAATGATCGGCTCTGTGACATGAAGGCTCGCTCCGAATTCTGACAAGAAGGAGAACCCGATTTGGAAATTCAAGATCAATTTATTCCACACGTAATCGTCAACGATGGCATGGCCGCGTTGAAGTTTTATGAGGAAGTTTTTGGTGGCGAGCTTGGCCACAACATGATGTCGCCTGACGGCAAACGGCTGATGCACGGAGAAATAACGGTCGACGGTCACTTGATGTTTGTGAGCGATGAATTCACCGCCGCTGAGGGCGGCATGTGCAAGACGCCGCCGACGCTCGGCGGCACGGCGGTACGCATTACGCTGCAAACGGACAATGCCGATGCTGTCGTTGAGCGCGCCGTGGCGCGTGGAGCGAAAGTGTTGATGCCTGTACAGGACATGTTCTGGGGCGCGCGCTACGGCCAGATCGAAGATCCGTTCGGCCACGTCTGGGGAATCAACCAACAACTGAAAGAACAGACTGAAGAAGAGACAAACGCGGCGGCGGCAGAGTTTTTCGCGAAACAAAAGTAAAATCTACAGAACCGCGAGCGGTAGCGAGCGCGATAAAGATTCAACGTACTAAATCCAGTTGAACTCTTATCCCGCTCGCTACCGCTCGCGGTTCTGTAACTACAATAAAAGAGGCGGGCAACGCCCGCCTCTAAGCGATCGACACGCAGACTAGAGTTTGCGCTACTATCGCGGCATCGCCTGCGTGGCCGGCATACCCTTCATCGGCACCGGCAGTTTGCCGTCAGCGCCTTGGGTCAGCGCGACGAACTCCTGATCGAAGCGGATTGAATCAAAGACTGCATCGACACGCGCTTCCATCATCTCTTTCTCGCGCACGGCCTGATATCGCTCGTATTGGAAGAAGTGCCGACGCAGCAATGCCAGCGCGCGATCCTTCTGACCATTCTGCGCAAAGATTGCCGCCAGGTTGTAAGACGCCGGCATCAGATTGATGTTCTCGCGAGCGATTTTCAGCGCTTCCCCTTTCCTGCCATTCGCCGCCATGAAGACTGCGGCAAACACGAGGTTGTACGGATCTTTGGGATCGAGCGCCAGAGCTTTCTCAGTGTACTCGTTGCCCTTCACCGGATTGCCTTCCGAATTCCAGTAGACGGCCAGGTTGCGATACGCCAGCGCCAATGGATACTCGGCAATGGCCTGCTCCATCAACGCCAGTCCTTTCTTGAATTCGCCGTCGTGAATCGTCATCTTGCCGAGGCCATGGAACGCAACTGAACGCGACAGCGGATCGGCCGGCATGTCGAGAATCTGCTGAAACACTTCACGGGCTTTGGCCCAGTCGCCAATATTGTGACGATAGTTCTCGCCGAGGTAACGCAGCGGCGTCGGATCTGCTGGATCCATCCCGTGCGCTTGCGCGTACAGTTTCGTCGCGAGCGGGTACTGCGCACGATTCTCAGCCATCAGACCACGTCTCATCACAGCTTCAATTGCCGTGCTCTGCGCGCGATCAAAAATCGGCGCCGGCGGAATGAAGGCGCCAACATCAGAAACGCCCAGCGCTTTCAGCTGCTTCTGCGCGTCTTTCGCTTTCTTCGGAAACATGCATTTCTGTTCCAGCACCGACCGGTACATCGCGATCGCACCGTCCTTATCGCCGGCAGTTGATTTCGCGGAGGCTTCCTTCATTTGCGTAGTGAGGTCGCTCTCGCGCTGCTTCATTTCCGTGTCGACAAGTTTCTCGACATCAGCAACTTTCAGTTTGCCGTTCGTATTCTCGACTTTGTTGACCGCGGTTCCGTCAGGTTTAGCCAACACAGCGACTGGCAGCGTTGAGCTACCCACAAGTTCGTTTGAATGCGGAGTATGCCCATCTGCTAATTCCATCGAAACGCATTGCGAAGCGTAGAGTGAGAGGGTACGTGATTGGCGCAGACTGGATGCTTTTATCTCATCGGCTGATCTCGGAAACCAATAGAGCACGAGACCACCCGGCGCCGGATCGCTCGGTTTGCGAATCTTCCACGGCACGACATAGACGGGTGCATTGCTACCGCCGCCTCCACCGCTGGCCATGCCGCCGCCTCCGCCGCCGCCACCGCCACCACATGTGGCGAGAGCCGACTGAGCAAAGAAAAGGGCGAGAAGTGCGACTGCGATCGAGCGAGAGATTTGTGTTTTCATGGTGCGCGATTATAGCCGCGAGCTATCAAAAACGCCACGGTTTGGAACCGTTCAGAAGCTCGCTGCGGCTGGTCCTTTCTGTGGCCTAGATGTCGTTGACTGGCTCAGGGTTTTCCGAAAGGCTTCAAAAGACGTGTTTAAATCATACGCCGTCCCTCATAGTCGGACTTCGGCTTCCAGTCAGGATGCATAGCTCGCGTAGACGCTCTTGAGCTGATCGAGAAAGTTGCGACGGTCAACCAGGTAATAAAGCTTCACGGGTTCCGCGGCGATCACGTCTGGCTCGGGAACCGAAGCCTTTGTTTTCTTTGACTT
This sequence comes from uncultured bacterium, assembly GCA_965653675.1. Lineage (GTDB taxonomy): Bacteria > Acidobacteriota > Blastocatellia > Pyrinomonadales > Pyrinomonadaceae > UBA11740. The sequence goes on along the minus strand of CBFHBA010000008.1, from coordinate 58,146 downwards.
TTTTGCTTTCGTGGTCTTCTTCGCCGACTTCTTTGCTGTCTTCACCGGCTTGACCGGGGCTTTGTAACTCCAGTCATGCGTTGCCGCCAGATGATCGACCACACGCTCAAAGACCTCTCCAGGATCCATTTCTGTGACGCCGATACGTTCGAGGTAGCCGCCGTAGCGAAGCTTTCGAATTAAATCCATTAACGTCAGGCGCCCTTCGAGCGTCATGCCTCCATGCGCGTGCGAACGACTGACGAGGTACTGGATGAGAAGCGCCTCGCTGTAAAGGTGCGGCGCGACATAGAGCCGCGAACCTTCGCGTTCCCAACCGTCCGGAAGCCGCGACGAACGCCGAACGACGCGTATGCCTTCGAATGTTTCATTCCAGTCAGTCTTCGGCTCACGCCGTTCGAGATAGTTCCGTGTCGCCTCAACCAGCCACGCCTCATCGTCCAAATCGAGATTCAATCCTAACGTGTCGAGCCACTCAAAAAACACCGCGCGCGAATCAGATTTCTTTTCCAGGATGACAAATTGATCATCAGCCTTTGGAAGTCTTTTGATGAGCGCGCGCCGCGCCGCATCGGTCGTTTTGCCACCTTCGACGCAGTAAGTATCGAATCGCGCAAGCCAACGCGCTGGACTCGCGCAATAAGGACAGTGTGGTTTCTTTTCATCGCTGTCGAAGTAAGGTCGCAGCGCACCACGGCTCGTCAACTCTTCAATCTCGGGCGTGTGCCGTTTGATTTCAGAGAATGCCGTGCGCGGCGCCAGGCCAAGCTGTTTCGTGAAGATATCGAAGATGCACGCCAGACAAACGAACGTTGTGTATTCGGTGATAGTGCCGGGTGGAAATTCGCTGAGATCTAATTCCCGCTGTTTCTTGGCCTGCGCCATGGCGCGCTTTTACCACAACAATGAGGTCAGTACCACCCGCGTTAGCAGGTGGGTCGGCCGCCACCTCAGTTGAATCCGTGTCCCGCCCGCTGACGCGGGCGGGATTCACTTTACGCTATCGCCACGAGCGCGGGCTCGCTGTCAGTATGGCCGAGGACCAGATCCAGTTCCGCTTCTATGTCGCCGGTTCCAGCGGACAGTTTCCTGAAGTCGAACAGATCAGGATCCATTAGATGCGTGGGCACGGCGTTGCCGAGCGCGGTCAACATCGACGCGCGGATGTTCGGAATTTCCTTTTCGAGGTCGGCAATCAGTCGCTCCATCCGCGCACGTTTCAGGTTCGGCTGTGAGCCACAAAGGTCGCACGGAATAATTGGAAACCGGGCTTCGGCGGCGAACTCAGCAATGTCTTGCGCGCGGCAATATGCCAGCGGGCGAATAATCGTGTTACGCGCATCGTCCGAACGCAGCACCGGCGGCATCGCTTTCAATGTGCCGATGTAGAAGAGATTCAGCAGAAAAGTAGTAATGATGTCGTCGGCGTGGTGCCCGAGCGCGATCTTTGTGCAGCCCTCTTCGACGGCGATGTTGTAAAGAATTCCGCGTCGCAGGCGCGAACAAACCGAGCAGTAGGTCTTCCCTTCCGGCACCAGTCGCTTAACGACCGCGTAGGTGTTGCGCTCCACAATGCGAAAGGGAACGCCGCGCCCGCGTAAATAAGTTGGCAAGACTTCGGTGGGAAACCCGGGCTGTTTTTGATCGAGATTGACAGCCAGCAGATCGAATCTTACGGGCGCACGCTGCTGCACGTCGAGCAACAAATCCAAAAGGGTGTGGCTGTCTTTGCCACCCGACATACAAACCATCACACGATCGCCATCGGCAATCATCCCAAAGTCCTCAATCGCCTCTCCCATGCGACGCAGCAAACGCGTCTTGATCTTACTGTCCACAAACATCGCTGAAAGAATGCCATGCGCCGAGCGCTACTGACAAACTGCGGGACTCTCTGTGTCTCTGTGAGAGACTCGGTGCCTCTGTAGTGGAATTTTCCGGCGTGGACTCCACCACAGAGGCACAGAGTCACGGGGGTAGGTGATTCTGCACCGCCTTCAGAAATTGGTTGACATGAGGTTTTCGCAGTAGTAGAAACTCCGGCGCATTTTCACCCCGATAACTTTCGAAGGAGATCAACGGATGAAGAGACATTTACCTCTGGCCGCCATTCTTATCATGGCATGTGCCGGTTTCTGTTTTGCCCAACCGCAACCGAGCGCTTCGCCATCAGCCTCACCCAAACCGAAACCGCGCATGAGCAAGACGCAGATTCAGGCCAAGCTGGCCGCCAACGAAAAGAAATTGTGGGAAGCGTGGAAGAACAAGGACACCAAGCCTTTCAAGTCGGCGCTGGCGTCGGACTTTGTGATGGTTGCGGACAGCGGCGTGTCGGGCAAAGACGCGGTTGAGAAAGATATTACCTCAGGACCTTGCGACATCAAGTCGTTCACGCTCAGCGACTGGAAGCTCACCATGCTTAATTCGAGCACGGCCTACCTGACTTATAAAGGCACAGCCGATGGCACTTGCGCCGGCACAGCGGTGCCTCCGGTTTGGGCCAGTTCGGTCTGGATGAATCGCGGCGGCAAATGGGTGGCCGTCACACATCAGGAGACGGTGGCGAAATAGGAGTCTGACGCGGAGACGCGGGGATGGGGAGACGCGGAGAACGTCGATATCTCTTTTTCTCACCGCGTCTCCCCGTCGCCGTGTCTCCGCGTCTCCGCCTTCCTGCCGTCTGCCTCCTGCTTACTGCCTTCCTGCCTACTGCCTTCTGGACCCTCCCTAACGGTCGGGTTTCTGCTCTCGGGTCGCATGTGCGGAAACAGGATCACATCACGGATGGACTGCTTGTTCGCGAGCAGCATCACTAACCGATCAATGCCGACACCAATTCCTGCCGCCGGCGGCATGCCGTAAGCCAGCGCGCGAATGTAGTCTTCATCCATCACCATCGCTTCTTCATCGCCACGCTCGCGTTGTTCAGCTTGTTCTTTAAAACGCTGGTAAGTGTCAGAAGCCCGACCGTGAGGGAGGGCTAGCCGCACAGTCTTACAAGTTGATTAACGAAATGGTTCTTCACCTTGACCTTCAATGACGTAACTGATGGCTCGGTTTAGCTGTTCTTCTGTCCAAAGGTAAATCGTGCTGCCATGTCGAGCCCAGGGCTTGATGTCTTGCTTGATCAGACCAGCCCGTCGCAGTTTACGGGTCGCATAAGACTTGAATGCTTCAAGAACATGCTCAGGTTTCCGGAATGCCGTCACCACGGAATGAACATGGTTAGTACGAACGCTTACGGCATGAAGACAATAACCACGATGTTGACACACTTCCTCTATCGCGGCCTTCGTTGTGTTTCGTTGTAAACGATTGAGTACGACCGGGGAATGTTTGAGTAAGCGGTTCTCCTCATCGCGCAGTCTTTTGTTTGCAGGCATGGCCGGCGCCCCGTAACGATGGTAGTGGCGACGGTCGATCGATCCACGGATGTCGCCGTGAAGCCAAGTGCCGTATGTTCGAAATGTAATCAGGTATGCCAGAGGTTGAGTGCGAGTCTGGAAGTCAATGTAGTCGGTTTTGGGTGTCATTCGTGGGAGGCTACGTTGCCCTCCCTAACGGTCGGGCTTCTGACACGTTTTAGCCGATTCAAGTTTATGCTTTCGGACGCATGTGTGGGAACAGAATTACATCTCGTATCGATTGCTTATTTGCCAATAACATTATCAATCGGTCGATACCCACGCCGATTCCGGCGGCTGGTGGCATGCCGTACGCCAAAGCTGTCACGTAGTCTTCATCCATCACCATCGCCTCTTCGTCGCCACGCTCGCGTTGCTGCGCCTGCTCTTTGAAGCGCAGATACTGCTCTTCCGGATCGTTCAGTTCAGAGAAGCCGTTTGCGGATTCAAGCGCGCCCACGAAGTATTCGAAGCGCTCGGCGACCGAAGGATCTGACGGAGATGCTTTGGACAGCGGCGAGATCGCCTTCGGGAAATCTGTGATGAACGTTGGTTGAATCAGATGTGGTTCAGCGATTTCTTCGAAGATTTCGGCTACCAGCAAGCCGATTTCGCTTGGATCGATCTGATCCGAATCGTCTGGCTGCCATAGATTCCACACCTTCTTTCTATATTCGAGAAAGACTTCGTCGAGTGCTTGACGAGTCTCCGGCTTAACATCTGTCGGCCGCTTCAGGTTTGCAGCGTATTGAATGGTTCTAAGATATTCCGCCATTCTTCGGACCGGTCCAATTTCGTCTAACCACCCAAAGCCTCGAAAGATACTTCCGTCTACGGCCAATACCGCATCGAACAAGTCGCTAGGCCAGTACTTCGCAATAGCGTCTTTCATGCTCATTCGCTGAAACGGCTTCGAAAAATCAATTTCATGTTCACCGTAACGAACGATTGAACCGCCAGTTGCGACCTGTACAACTGCGCGCATCATCTCTTCGTGCAAATCCATCATGTCGTTCACGTCGGCGTAAGCCCAGTAGTATTCGAGCATCGTGAACTCGGGATTGTGCTTGGTGGAAATGCCTTCGTTGCGAAAGTTGCGGTTCAGCTCATAGACCTTTTCAAAGCCGCCGACGACCAGACGCTTCAAATAGAGCTCCGGGGCGATGCGCGCGTACAGGTCGATGTCGAGGGCGTTGTGATGCGTCTTGAACGGCTTCGCCAGAGCCCCAGTAGCCTTTGCGGTGAGCATTGGCGTCTCGACTTCGACATAGCCATGCTGGTCGAGGAAGCGGCGAATCTCACGCACGACTTTGCCGCGCAACTCGAAAACTTCACGCGGTGTCAGGTCGTGTTCGTCGCGCTCCAGCTTGAGGCTGCCGGCAATCAAATCGGCGTAGCGCTGCCGCTGCCGAATCTCGGGATCGTTGATGCCGTGCATTTTGTCGGGCATCGGCAGCAGCGCCTTGGAAAGGAATTGCAATTTCTCGACATGAACGGAAAGCTCGCCAGTCTTCGTTACGAACAGGTACCCTTCAACGCCGATGAAGTCGCCGTGATCGAGCAGGCCGAATAACTCCCAACCATCAACCTCGCTCCCGTCTGCATCGTTTCGCAACCCCACGACATCCTGACGACGGACATAAAGCTGCAAACGCGAACCGCCGTCGGACAGATGCACGAACGCGGCCTTGCCCATGACGCGCGGCGGCGCGGCGATGCGGCCGGCGATGCGCACCCGGATCTTATTCAGCTCACTGTTAGCGATTTCGAGCACGTCCGCGGAAGGCTTTTCGCCAACTTGGACTGGTGGCTCCTGCTTCTTGAAAACGGCAACGATAGAAGTGATAGTGTCTTCACCTGCGGTCGTGTCGGTGACGTTACTGCGCGCGAATTTGTTGGGATAAACGTTGCCGACGAGCTGACGCAGCGCTTCCAGATGCTCCCGGCGCGCGACTGTCTGATCGTTTTCTTCGAGAAACGGCAACGTCATGTGAATCGGTGAATAGTAAATGGTAAATGGTGAATAGACAAAAGCGATTTACTGCGGCGATTTGAGGTCAGTTAGCGGAGCGGTAGCGACGGGGTCGCTTCGTGTAGATGGACCCGGTCGCTACCGCTCCCGGTGCTGACTGCCTCGGCACAGAGACACGCTTTTGCCGTTTACGATTTGCACTCGTACAATTTCACTTTGACCCCAATGCGAAAAAAGATACTGACGCGCGATGAACTGGTCATCGAACGGCAGGCTCTGCGCGACGGAACAAAGAAACTCGTCTTCACGAATGGCGTGTTCGACATCCTGCATGTTGGTCACGTGCGTTACCTGCGTTTGGCGCGCACGCTCGGCGACGCGTTGGTGGTGGCCGTCAACAGCGACCGATCAGTACGCGAGCTGAAAGGCGAAGGACGTCCCTTGATGGACGAGAGTGACCGGGCAGAAATTCTCGCAGCACTTGACGCCGTCGATTACGTCACGATTTTCAATGATATCTCGCCCCGATCACTGATCGCGGAGTTACTACCCGACGTTTTGGTTAAGGGCGGTGATTATTCGCTCGATCAGATTCACGGCCGAGCAGAAGTCGAAGCCGCAGGCGGGAGCGTAGTGAGCCTGCCGTTCGTGGAGGGAGCATCGACCAGTAAACTGATTGAAAGAGTCCGCGCAGCGGGCGATCGAAAATAGCCCAGCGATTTATCGCTGGTTTGGAGTGCGCCGGCAGAGCCGCGGCGGCGACGGCGCTTTGGATTATGAAGTGGTAACACATCCAAAGCGGTGTCGCGCTCCGCTTGCCACCGCGCTCCAAATTCTGTCAGCCGCTCCGCGGGCTTTGAATTCTTTTTGATAATACCCAGCACTGAAGTGCTGGGCTAAATTCAGTAGTCCGTTTCGCGGACGCCTTGGCGATGATATCGACCGACACTCAATCAACACTTCAATCGACCCTGCACACGGTTATCGACAGCACGGAATTTCGAAGTGTGCTCGATCAAATTCGTCGGGGCACGCGGGTTATTTCGATCAGTGGATTGGTGGCGGCCCCGGGACGCGCGCTGGTGCTTGCGGCGCTGCAACGCGAAACGGGAAAGCAGTTCGCTCTGGTTGTGCCGGCGCAACGCGATCTTGAAAATTGGCAGCGCGACATCGGCTTTTGGTACTGCGCGCTGCGCGGTGTAACACAGTGCGAAGACTCTATCGCAATCCTTCCTGCTTCAGAAAGCGATCCGTACGCCGGTGGCTCACCGCACGCGGAGACGTTGGAACACCGCGCGCTGGCACTGTGGCGGTTGGCGCGAACCCAACCGCATTTTGTTTTGTTGACGTCGCGCGCGATGGCCCGGCGCGTAGTTGCCCCCAATGAAATTGTGAAAGCCGGCGCGGTGGTCCATCGCGACGAAGACGTAGCGCCGGAAGAACTCGTCGACAAACTCATTGCAGCCGGTTACGTGCGCGAGGATCCGATCGCCGCGGTCGGTGAGTTCTCGATGCGCGGCGGCATCCTCGATGTCTGGCCGCCCGGAAGTGACGCGCCGATGCGCATTGAGTTCTTTGGCGACACGGTCGATTCGATTCGCGAGTTCGATCCCGAAACCCAACTCTCGACTACTCAGCTCACGCAAGCTGAGATCGCGCCGATGCGCGAATTGATTGTGCGCGCTTCGGACTTTCGGGAATGGGCGTCGCACGCGCGCATGCGCTGGCGAGACGAGCGGTTCACACGCAGTCTGCGCGACCGAACCGTTTACGCCGATGAAGGCGAGACGTTTCCCGGTTGGGAATGGCTGATTTCGCTGGGCCGCGAAAACAAGTCCTGCGCGTTCGATTATTTGAAGGATGCGGTGCTGGTCATCGATGAGCCGGTTGCAGTCGAAAACTATCTATCCAGCGCCTTTCAGACGCTCGCCGATCGTTTTGCCGAGAACGACGCGGCGGACGATCTCGGCTTGCAGCCTGAAGAGCTTTACCTGCCCGCGGAAGAGTTGCGCGGGCGGATTGATACGTTGCAGCGCGTCGAGCTACGCGCGCTGGGCCGCACCACGGCGAAACTTGATCAAGAGTTGGCACTCGATGCCGAAGCACCGAAGATTTCGGTCGGCAAAGAACGCACGCCGCGGCGACCGCTGTTTCTGTTTCCACATGAAATTACTTCCAGCCGTTTAGAGTCCGGACTTGTCCCGACAGACCGCACAAGTGCGGCCTCTAAACGAGATGAAAATGGTGAGATCGAGTGGAAGGCACAATCCGTAATGCGTTATCACGGGCGACTGCCCGATCTCGCGCGCAATGTGATTGAGCGCCACGCGGATTCAGCGAGCACCACCCTTTTCGTGATGCCGAGTCGCGGTGTTGCGGAACGCGTCACGGAAATCCTGCGGGAATACGAAGTCAACGCGCGCCTCACTTCATTCGCAGAGACGTCCGAAGCCGGTTCAGTCGATGCCGTCATCGCGTTTGGGAAACTTTCGGGCGGATTCGAGTTGCCGTCTGCGCGGCTGGTCGTGCACGTCGAAGCCGATCTTTTCGACGAAGCAGCCGAACCGGCCATCGAACGACGCACTGCGGCCATCAAGCGCGAGAAGAAACGACTCGCGCGCGCCGCCGCGTTTCTTTCAGACTTTCGCGATCTGAAAATCGGTGATTTCGTCGTCCATATCGATCACGGCATTGCGCGTTTCGGCGGCCTCGTCACGCTTGAGCTTGGTCCATCGCAGCCGGCCGGTGTAGTCGCCGCTCCGAAACGGGGCGAATTCATGCTGCTGTACTACGCCGACGACGCGAAACTCTACGTTCCCGTCGAGCGGCTCGATCTCGTGCAGCGTTACTCGAGCGCGGAAGGCCATCAACCAACGCTCGACAAACTCGGTGGAATTGGCTGGCAGAAAACAAAAGCGAAGGCCAAGCGCGCAATGCGTGACATGGCTGATGAACTGTTGCGGCTGTACGCCGAACGGAAGCTGGTGCAAGGCCATGCATTTCCGCCCGACGCGCCGTGGCAACGCGAATTTGAAGAGGGCTTCGAATACACGCTGACGCCGGATCAGGAAACGGCGATCGACGACGTAAAGAACGACATGGAGACCGCGACACCGATGGATCGTTTGCTCTGCGGCGACGTCGGCTATGGCAAAACGGAAGTCGCGATGCGCGCGGCGTTCAAAGCGGTCATGGACGGCAAGCAGACGGCGATACTAACGCCGACGACAGTGCTTGCGTATCAGCACTTCGAGACGTTTCGACAACGGTTTGCGGCGTTTCCCGTGAAAGTCGATTTGCTTTCGCGCTTCCGTTCGGCGAAGGAGCAGAAGGAAGTTGTCAAGCGCGTCGAAGGCGGTGAAGTTGATGTAGTGATCGGCACGCACCGAATGCTTTCCAAGGACGTAAGTTTCAGGGATCTCGGACTGGTAGTCGTCGATGAAGAGCAACGGTTCGGGGTCGCGCACAAAGAACGTCTGAAGCAACTGAAAAAGCGCGTCGATGTGCTAACGCTTTCGGCCACGCCGATTCCGCGCACGCTGAACATGTCGCTCAGCGGGTTGCGTGACATGTCTCTCATCGAGACTCCGCCCAGCGATCGCCTGGCCATTCAAACTCAGGTCGCGCAGTCCTCGGACGCGGTGATCAAGTCCGCGATCGAACTCGAACTGTCACGCGGCGGCCAGATCTTTTTCATTCACAACCGCGTTGAATCGATCGAGACGATCGCCGCGCTGGTGCAACGGCTCGTGCCACAGGCGCGCATCGCCGTCGGCCACGGCAAGATGAATGAAAAAGAGATGGAGCGCGTCATGCTGGATTTCATTGATTACAAATATGATGTGCTGGTTGCAACGACGATTATCGAGAACGGAATAGACATCCCGCGCGCAAACACAATCATCATAAATCGCGCCGATACCTACGGTCTTTCTCAGCTTTATCAGTTGCGCGGGCGCGTAGGCCGCTCGAACCGCAGGGCTTACGCATATCTTTTGATTCCGGCGGAACAGGAGTTGTCGCCGATTGCGCGTCGCCGACTGGCAGCCATTAGAGAATTCTCTGAGTTGGGCGCCGGCTTTCGCATCGCGGCTTTGGATTTGGAATTGAGAGGTGCGGGCAACCTTCTGGGGGGCGAGCAATCCGGCCACATGGATGCGCTCGGATTCGATCTTTACACGCAGATGCTCGAGCGCACGGTTTCTGAGCTGCGCGGCGAACAAGTTGAGGACGAAACCAGCGTCACGATCAATCTCGGTGTCAATGTAGCAATTCCCGAAACGTACATCAGCGACATGGGACAGCGGCTACGAACTTATAAGCGCGTCTCGTCCGCGCGTGACGAAGATGCGCTCGCCGCCATTCGGACGGAAACTGAAGATCGTTATGGCCGGATTCCTGAATCGGTAGACGACCTCTTCGCGTACGCGCGATTGCGTCAAGCCGCAGAGGATGTCGGTGTCATTTCGATTGACCGGGCGCCGGGTGGCATCGCCATTAAATTGAGTGAGAAAGCGCGAGTGGCGCCGGAAAAATTGATGGAAATGGTAAGGGTTCGGGAAGGCGCATCCTTTGCTCCGAGCGGGGTTTTGCGGCTCGAGCTGAGCCAGGCCGAACGAGAAGAAGTGCTGGCCATCGCTCGTCGCGTGTTGCTGCAAATCCGCAGCGACGGTTAGAATTGTCGGAATTAGAAAGCGCCGTAGGCGCGAGATGTTTATAGATCAGCGGTGTATTTTAACCGTGAGGTTGTTCAATCGTGTGCTGGTTCTCTAAACATTTCGCTCCTTCGGAGCTGAATTGAAGGAGTACTAATGAAGTTTAAATCAATACTGACTGCGCTGTTTGTGGCCGCGACGGTCATTTTCTTGCCCTCGCTCGCCACCGCCCAGGAAGGCGAGCCCGTCGTCATTGATGAAGTCATCGCTCAGGTTAACGATGGCGTTGTGACGCTTTCGCAGTTGAAGCGCGAGATGAAAGAGCGCGTCGAGACTCTGAAGCAGAACGGCATGACCGAACAGCAGGCGCAGACTGAAGTGGAAAAGCACAAGGCTGAGCTGATCGCAACACTCATCAACGAAGAGCTGTTGCTGCAAAAAGGAAAGGAACTCGACCTGAGCGAGCGCGTCGAAGCGCAAGTAAACAAACGCATGCTCGAAGTTGCACAGGAAAACAAGATCCCGTCGATTGAAAAGCTGGAAGAGGAAATGCGCAAGTCCGGCGTCGATCCGGTCGTCACGCGGCAAACGATGCGCACTGAGATGATGAAGCAGGCCGTTTTGGAAAGCGAAGTCGATTCAAAACTTTTTTACGGCCTCGGCAGCGACGAACTGCATAAGTATTTCGATACGCATAAAGATAAGTTCCTCAAACCGGAGAGCGTTGAGCTCTCGGAGATTTTTTTAAGTCTTGCCGGCAAGAATGAAGCCGATGTTAAGGCGCGCGCCGCTCAGCTCGTTGCCCAGATTCGCGGCGGCGCAGATTTCGGAACACTGGCTGCTGCCTATTCCGAGCGAAGCCAACAAAACAAAGGCAAAGTCGGACTCTTCGAAGTCCCTAATCTGCGGCCTGATATCGCAGCAGCAATCAAGAATGTTCCCCAAGGAGGCGTCAGCGACCCGCTGAAAACAGACGAGGGTTACCAAATTCTGCGCGTTGATGCCCGTACTGCCGGTTCGAACACACCGACGTTCAACGAGCAGAATGTGCGCCAGGAAATTACGATGGAACGTTTGCCAAAAGAGCGCGAAGATTACATGCAGCGATTGCGCAACGACGCCTACGTAAGCATTGCGGAATCATATCGCGCGGCGGTTGAGCCTTTGTTAAAGATCGTTCCACCGGCAGCGGCGACCAAGACCACTTCCAAAAAGGACAAGAAGGACAAGAACGCGAAACCGTAAGAGCCAAGTAATGAGTGATGAGTCATGAGTGATGAGTAAAAGAAAAGGAAGCTCATCACTCATGACTCATTACTCATTACTGCTTGCGCTGCATGCGCTTAGATTCATTTTTGAAACTCAGCCGCCTTTGCCCGCGTCGGACTGTAGCTCACAAGCTCTGTGATGCGGGCTTTGTTATGCTCAACGGGCGGATCGCAAAACCTGCCCACGACGTTCATGCCGGCGACGAAATCGTAATTCGTACTGCAACCTCGGAAATCATCGCGCGCGTAACTTCTGTTCCTGCATCGCGTAACGTGTCGCGTCACGACGCGCAGTCTCTGGTCGAAATAGCCAGCACGACCGATCTGGATTCGTAGTCGACAAATGCGTCAACAATGCGACGCTGTGATACTCCTGTCACAATTGCGCCGGATAATCTTTTCCCATCGCTGTCCGATTATCGAGCGCGGCTTTGAGAATCAGGAAAGTCGCCTAAATTCCTCTTCTCAACTTTGTATGAGGTTTCTTCCGGCTCCCAGGTGGTCGGAAATCGCGAAGCGGTTGGCATATTTGTTGCTGCCAACGCCGTAAATTTCGCAGCCTTGTGACGATGCAATTGTGAGGTCACGATCATGAATATTCTAAGTGGTTTTTTCAAAGAGGATTTGGCGATCGATCTTGGCACGGTCAATACGATTGTCTACACACCGACTCAGGGCGTCGTTTTGAACGAACCATCGGTGGTGGCGCTAAACAAATTCACCCGCGAAGTAATTTCAGTTGGGAACCCAGCGCTCAGGTTGCTGGGCCGTGAACCAAACGACATGGAAGTCCTGCGCCCTCTGCGGCGCGGCGCGATCGACAACTTTGAAGTGTCGCAGCAGTTTCTGCGGGCGGTGATCAGTCGCGTGCAGAATAACGATCATCCAAAGCGAAGTCATCTGGTCATCGGCGTGCCGGGATCGTCAACACCACTCGAAAGACGCTCGGTCAAAGATGCGGCGCGCGATGCGAAAGCGGGTCGCGTCGACTTAATCGATGAAGGGCTGGCCGCCGCTCTGGGCGCCGGAATTACTTTCGAAGACGAACATGCCCACATGGTGGTGGACATTGGCGGGGGCACAACCAACATCGCGATACTCGCCTCAGGCGGAGTGATTAATTCGGTTAGTCTGCCCGCCGCCGGCAATGCGATGGACGACGCCATTCGCGACTACCTGCGGTTGCGCTACGCAGTCGTTTTTGGCGAACGAACAATTGAGCGGGTGAAACGCGAGTTAGGTTCAGCGTCGATTGACGGCGAGTCATTCGGCAACGATATGGAAATTGTCGGCAAGCAGCTCGCGAACGGCGCGGCCTTGCCGGTCACGATCAACGCACACGAAGTGCGCCAGTCGCTCGAGCCGGTGCTGTCGGAAATTATTTCGGCAGTGCGACGCGTCATCGAAGACGCGACGCCCGAAGTCACGGCTGATATTTACTATTCGGGTCTGATTTTGACAGGTGGCGGCGCGCTATTGCACGGACTGCCTGAGCGGCTGCAAACCGATCTCCGGTTGAAGGTGAAGGTACCAGAGGATCCGCTGACGACGGTCGCACTCGGCGCCGGATGCTTGCTGGAAGAACCTGACCGCCTGCAACGCGCGTCACTGCGTTTGGACGCGCCGGTATGGGAGCAGGCACAGCCGCTGGTTGTGAACTGGTAGGTACGACTGGGGTGCAAGCGTCCTCGCTTGCTGGCTCGTCGGCCACAGTCGTCATACCTTTGCCAAGCGGGACGCTTGCGCTCCAGTCAAAATAGCCACATGAGGTAATATCTCATGTGGCTTTTTTATGAGTGAGATTCGGCTGTTCAAAATTCGCGATATTGAAATCAATCCGCCGCTCGTGCTCTCGCCGATGGCGGGCGTGACGGACATTTCGTTTCGTCGCTTGGTCAAGCAGCGCGGCGGCATTGGTCTGACTGTGTCCGAATTCATTTCCGTGGAAGGGCTAACGCGCAACAATCCGAAATCGAAGCGGCAGATGCGCTTCTACGAAAGCGAACGGCCGTTTGCGGTACAGATTTTCGGCGGCCAGCCCGAGCGTATGCGCATGGCGGCGGAGATGGCGGAAGAAGTCGGCGCAGACATTCTCGATGTGAACTGCGGTTGTCCGGCGCCAAAAGTCGTAAAGCACGGCGGCGGGTCAGGATTGCTGCGCGACTTACCACGATTGGAAACGATTCTGAAAGAGATCAAGAAAGCGATCACGATTCCGTTAACAATCAAAATTCGCGCCGGTTATTCCGACAGCACAATAAACGCCGTCGACACAGCGAAACTTGCGGAAGACTGCGGTGTCGAGCACATCGCCTTGCACGGACGCACCAAGGAGCAGGGCTATCGTGGATTGGCAAATTGGGATTTGGTGCGCGAGATCAAAAGAGTTGTCAGGGTTCCGGTTTCCGGCAGCGGCGACGTCACGACCGTTCAACAAGCGTTCGATCGATTCCGTGATACGGGCTGTGACGGCGTCCTGATTGGCCGTGGCGCAATGGCTAATCCCTGGATCTTCCGCCAGATTGAAGACGTCATGCGTGGTCGTGAACCATTTCAACCGACGCTCGAAGACAAGAGCGCGCTATTGCTCGAATATTTTGAAATGCTTCAGCAGGACATGCCGAAGCTGCCGGCGATTGGCCGCATGAAGCAACTGGCCGGCCAGTTCACCCGCGGTTTGCAGGGCGGCGCGCTGTTTCGCACCGCGCTCTATCACTCACATTCTGTCGACGAGATTCTCGATCGCATCTCGGAATACTTCGAAGCGATCGGAAATGGCCGGCCGTATTTTGGCGAAAACGGACCGCCACAGGAACTTATCGAGGCCCCGGTGTTGGATTCGTGCGAGGCGGCGGCGTAGTCGCCGGATTAGTGGGAGTGGCGACAGATTCCGGAGCAACTACGCCAGGTGTTGGACTCGGAGCAGGTCGCGGTCGCACCGCACGATTGGTTGGACTCATCGGCGTTAGAGGCCCCGTTTCATTCAGATCCAGGCTAGCCAGCGTTGAGTTAGCCGCTCCCGAATTCAGGTTCACTGCCGCCGGATAGCCTTTGGCCGCCAACGCGGCAATCCCGATCACAAACTCTCTCTGACTTCGCAGTTTCTTCAGTCGCTGGGCTTCGGCCTTACGCGCGGCTGCGGACGCAGCGCGATCGGCAACATTAGCATTCGCCAGCAGCGGCGCGGGTGTCGGTTGCTTTGTCGCACGGCCCGAGACGATGTTGAGAGCTTCGGTGACCTGTGATTTTTCTTCCTCAGACAGTTTGTCAAAAGTGATTCCGTTCGCTTCCAGCACTGCGCGCAGATTTTCTTCCGTGTTCGTCTTCTGGTTATAGACGTCGCGATAAATGTGCAGCTTGCCGTCTTCCGCAACGATCGTTTCGTAACGCAACTCAACCGGCACGACTTGCGCAAGCTTCACGACCTGCGTCCGCGTCGGACGCCTGAAGTAAGACAGCATCGTCTGCGATGTCAGTTGCGTATTCGTCGCATCGGCCAGCACTTTCGCGAAATCCTTCACCTGAGCATTCGTTAACCCAACGCACCCATGCGACGCGAAGTTGCCGATCTTCGCAAGCGGCTTTCCGCCATGAATCAGGTTGGCGCCACCGATCGGAATCTTGATTGGGCCAAGTGGATTGCCTTGCGCGCCCGCGGGAACCACCTCTCCCGGATTCGACGCCCAGGATTCATTCGGCTGGGTCCAGGTGGGATTGAAAATGATTGTCTCGGCTTTGCGAAAGCCGCGGGGCAAAGGAAACTCCGGATACCCGATACCGATCTTGTAGGACTTCACCAGCGTGCCATCGCGAAACAGGTCCATGCGAAAAGCCGGGATGTTCACCACGATGCGAGTGTCCTTCGGTACCGCGTTCGGTCCAGGCAACATCGTCGGCTCAGCTTTTTGTGCCGGCTGATTTTCGGGAGTGGCTGTTTGTGTTTGTGCTTCTGCAGTGGTGATTGGTGAAGCCGGCGATGAGGTTCCGCGTTGACATGACATTGTGGTCAGCGCGCCGATGATTGCGACGAGTGCGAGCTTGGGGGACTTCATATCAGGGGATTTAACTCTCTTCTGCGCAGTATAACCTACCGGCGCGGCCACGGATGTTTTTTGTGGCGCGCCACACCACCCACGACGAAAACCCGTCGCCATTTTGCGTGAGGAGGCTTCAGTAGCGGCCTGATTTCACTTCTTCTCTGTTTACTTTTGCGAAGGCCTTGGTCTGTCCTCGGCGGTTTCATTGAAAGGTTCAGAACGACCGCAGAGTACGCTGAGGATTTCGCCGAGCAAGGCCGAGGAAATCGAAGTTAAGCCGCTAACTGGGCCTCGAACTCCTCGACAGACCGGGCGAAATCGGTATAATGGCGCGCGTTCGCGAAGCAACTCCCCGTAGCAGTCAGAAAACCAAAACGATTTAGCAGATCAGTTCCCCGTTGGAGGAAGCGCATGGCTGGTGCTGGCGCAGTAGCCGAAAACAAATCGACCGGGTTTATTCGCGGTCTGGGTTTGCTTGATTCGACGATGATTGTTGCCGGATCCATGATTGGCTCCGGCATTTTTATTGTCTCGGGAGGCATCTCGAAACAAGTCGGTTCGCACGGCTGGCTCCTCGTTGTCTGGCTTGTGACCGGCTTGCTCACTGTGATCGGCGCGCTGTCATATGGCGAACTGGCCGCGATGATGCCGAAAGCCGGCGGCCAGTACGTGTATCTACGCGAAGCCTTCTCGCCGCTTTGGGGATTTCTCTACGGTTGGACGCTGTTCCTGGTGATTCAAACCGGAACGATTGCCGCCGTAAGCGTCGGCTTCGCGCGCTACTTCGGGGTTCTCGTCCCGTGGATTGGTGAAGAAAAATACCTCATCGCGCCCCGGCACATCTTCGGCAGCTACGCAGTTTCGCTTTCCACAGCACAGTTCGTTGGCTTGCTCATGATCGTGCTACTCACGTTTATGAACACGCGCGGGCTAAAGCTGGGCAAGCTCGTGCAGAACACTTTCACGACCGCGAAGCTCGCGGCGCTGTTCGGATTGATTGCCTTGGGCGTGCTGATCGGCTCGCGCTCCGGCGCGCTCTCGGCCAACTTCGGAAATCTCTGGCATGTTCGCGGGTCGCTTGATGACTTGGGCGGTGGATTGACCGCCGCGACCGCGTTTGGATTGTTTGTCGGAATTTGCGTGGCGCAGACCGGCTCTCTATTCTCCGCCGACGCATGGAACAACATTACTTTCACTGCCGGCGAAGTAAAAGAACCGAAACGAAACATCCCGTTGTCGCTGGCGTTCGGCACAATGATCGTCATCGGTTTGTATCTCCTCGCAAACGTCGCGTATCTGGCAACATTGCCTTTTGAAAAGATCCAAGGCGCGGATCGCGTCGCCACCGACACGATGAACGCGATCTTTCCCGGGCGCGGACCAATTGTGATGGCCATCGCGATCATGATTTCAACCTTCGGCTGTAACAATGGATTGATTCTCGCGGGCGCGCGCGCTTACTACGCGATGGCGCGCGATGGCTTGTTCTTCAGAAAGTCCGGATTGCTGAATCACAAGCACGTGCCTGGCTGGGGATTGGTGATTCAAGGAATCTGGGCGGCGTTGCTGGTTCTGCCGCGCACGATCAAGCATGATGCGGCGGGCCACTTTACCGGTTACGGAAATCTCTACGGCAACTTGCTCGACTACGTCATCTCAGCCGCGTTAATTTTCTATATTCTTACGATCGCCGGAATCTTTCGCTTGCGTCAGACCCGTCCCAACGCGGATCGACCTTACAAAGCATTTGGTTATCCGATTGTGCCGATCCTTTACATTATCGGGGCGGCCGTAATTCTAATCGTGCTTTTCGTTTATCAAACCGCGACGACCTGGCCCGGCTTAATCATTGTGCTGACCGGCATTCCCGTTTACTTCATTTGGAAACGCGTAGGCACTGCGATGCCCGAACAGGGTTCTATCTCAGAGTCCGCTGCGGCGGCGCAAGGTGAATACTGAGTGGCACAGACTTCAGTCTGTGCGCGCAGAGTTATCACAGACTGAAGTCTGTGCCACTAAATCTCCGGAGGACGACTAAATGGCTAATCAACTGTTTAGAACGAAACCGCTCAGTCTGCTGCTGGCGGAAGAGGCGGGCAGCCACCGCTTGCGTCGCATTCTCGGTCCCGTGCAACTGACGGCGTTGGGCGTCGGAGCGATCATCGGCACCGGCATTTTTATCCTGACGGGCGTCGCCGCGCACGATCGCACCGGCCCCGCGCTGATGCTCTCGTTCGTGATGGCTGGGTTGGCGTGCGTATTCGCGGCGTTGTGCTACGCGGAATTCGCCTCAATGGTGCCGGTAGCCGGATCGGCTTACACCTACGCATACGCAACACTCGGCGAGTTGTTCGCGTGGATCATTGGCTGGGACCTGATTCTTGAATATGCGGTTGGCTCCGCCACCGTCGCGCACGGCTGGTCGGCACACTTTCAGGAGTTCACTCCGATATTCGGATTCCATGTTCCCAAAATTATTTCCACCGCACCAATCAACTATTGCGTCAGCGTTGGCGCTGGCTGCCCGACCACCGGCTTCGTTGCGACAGGTTCGTACTTCGATCTGCCGGCCGTTTTGATCACCTTCATCCTGACTGTGATCCTGGTAAAGGGAATTAAAGAGAGCGCCAGCTTTAATGCTTTCATGGTCGCGGTGAAGCTAGTCATCGTGTTGCTGGTGATCGGTATTGGTGGTTACTTGTTGGCCA
The DNA here is from genome assembly GCA_965653675.1 of uncultured bacterium. GTDB lineage: Bacteria > Acidobacteriota > Blastocatellia > Pyrinomonadales > Pyrinomonadaceae > UBA11740. Next base: position 40,102 of record CBFHBA010000008.1, on the reverse strand, counting down.
CCAAGTACGGCACGACCAACTGGACTCCGTTTGCACCCTACGGCTACACCGGCGTCAGCTTCTTTGGCAAGACCATTCTCGGAACACATGCCGCCGGCGGAGAACCCCTGGGAATGTTTGCGGGTGCGGCGATCATTTTCTTCGCTTACATCGGATTCGATTCTGTTTCCGTGCACTCAGAGGAAGCACGCGCGCCCGCCAAAGATGTTCCCATTGGCATTATCGCTTCGTTGATTATCTGTACCGTTCTCTACATTGCGGTTTCAGCCGTTTTGACGGGAATGGTGCCGTACAAGGAAATCGACATCAACGCTCCTGTCGTCGAGGCGTTCAAACGAGCTGGACTGACGTGGATGCAATACCTCGTCGCCTTCGGCGCCATGACGGGCATCACATCTGTTTTGCTCGTGATGATGCTTAGTCAGCCGCGCGTGATGTTGGCGTTGGGACGTGATGGGTTGGTCCCGAACAGCTTTTTTGGCGATGTTCATCCGAAGTGGCGCACGCCCTGGAAGTCCACAATCCTGACCGGACTATTCGTGGCCTCAATGGCTGGTTTCATCCCGCTAAGCATTCTCGCCGAAATGACGAGTATCGGAACTCTGTTCGCATTCGTGATCGTTTGCGGCGCAGTAATAGTCATGCGCAGAACGAATCCGGATGCCAATCGGCCATTCCGCGCGCCGCTCGTGCCACTTGTTCCAATTCTCGGTATAGCCACTTGTTTGCTATTGATGTTCTCGCTGCCTTACGAGAACTGGGTGCGGCTGATAATTTGGCTGGTAATTGGATTGGTGATCTACTTTGCTTACGGCCGCCGGCACAGTGTGATGGCGCGCCATACGCAGCACGAGATCCAGACACACGGCATCTCACCCGCGGGTCAGAACGTGGCAGATCCCGACTCGGGTCCCGGCAGTCCCGCCGGCCCGGTCGATTCGCATATCAGATAACTATTCCCGTAGCCAAACTGGTGAACCTTGGGCTGAACGTCTCCGTTCAGCCCGTTTTTTTGATTAGAGGTTACGGCTGGCAAGTACTTCTCGCACGGGCGCACGATCGCCATTTGAGCTGATGCGCCGAGGAGCATAGAAAAACTTTAGTCGGAATCCGAGTTGTCGGTAGAGTCGAACAATCCGCGGGGTTGCCTGATTCGAGAGCAATACCGGGCCGCGATGCTTTGCGAGCCATCGCGCCGTTCTGAACTGATCGTCCCACGAGAAACCTCCGGCACTATACGTCGTGAACTCAACATCGTACGGTGGGTCAGCATAGACGAAATCGTCATCACACCAGTCCAGCTTTTCCAGATCGTTGTTCGTAAACTTCCAGTGGCGAAACACTGTCCGATAAGGCTGGAATGTCGTCGCGTAATTGACCGTCCTATATTTACCAAATGGGACGTTGAACTCGCCGCTTTGATTGAAGCGACAGAGTCCGTTGTAGCAAGTGCGATTCAGGTAATAAAAAAGTCGAGCGGCTTCGGAGGACGTCGCCCCACCATTGTTCACAAGACGATTGAACCGCGCCCGATGTGAATAGAAAAGCGTCTCTTCATAACGCGCATCGAGGCTCATCACCAACCCACGCTGCACTTGTCGATAAAAATTGATTAGGTGAGGGTTGACGTCGTTGAGTAGCGCGCGCTTCGGGGCCAAACCGAGCGCCATTGCCAAACCGCCGCAGAATGGCTCAACGTATCGCCGATGTGCGTGCTTGCGCCAGATGGGCGCGACATGCGGCAGCAGCCAACGCTTGCCACCAGCCCATTTAAGAGGAGGCTTTAACGACTCAAATGTCGATTCGGAATTTGGTGCCGGAGGAGAGACTCGAACTCTCATGAGGAGTGAACCTCGCCAGATTTTGAGTCTGGTGCGTATACCAATTTCGCCACTCCGGCTTGCGGGACGGTTTCTTTGACGGCGTCACGTCATATTAGAGAGACGTGATTTGAACGTCAACTTTCCCACCATAATCTTGCCCGTCGATAGGCCGATTTCGACGGAAAGCCTTGCAAGAACGCTGTCTTAAAGGTATTGCAAAAAGATGTTGGCCATTGGCAATCCCATGTTGTACAATGCATGCGCCAGTCAAGACCTGGCACCCCCTTCTGTCTTTCGAAAGGGAATCCCACACAACGATGTTGCCGCGATTATCTGGGTTCAAATGGTCGCGCTCGTCCGCAATGTCGAATCTATGCCCGACTCAGCCAAACCACGTCTCCTAATCGTAGATGATGAAGCCGCCGTGCGCGGAGTTCTGCACGACCTGCTCGAACAGGCGTACGACTGTGCCGAAGCATCGTCGGCGGAAGAAGCCCTATCTCTGCTTCGCGTCAACCCTTACGAGGTGGTCATCAGTGACATTACCATGGCCGCGATGAGCGGGCTGGAGATGATCCCGTATATCAAAACAATTTCGCCCGACAGCGTTATCGTCATGGTCAGCGGCATGCAGACGATTGAGAGCGCTATCAACGCGCTGCGGCTGGGGGCGTTCGACTATTTGATGAAGCCATTCGATCTGCGACAGGTGGAAGCGGCTATTCAACGCGCGCATGAGCACCATGAACTGATTGTCGCGAAACAGCGATACGAAAATCATCTTGAGGAGTTGGTTGATCAGCGCACCGCTGAATTGGACGACGCGTTGGGATCTCTGGAGAACGCCTACCGATCAACTTTGCAGGCGTTGACGGCCGCGCTTGAAACCCGAGACGCCGAAACTCATGGACACTCTGAGCGGGTCGTCACTTTCAGTTTGCGCTTGGGCCGAGAGTACGGACTTAACACGCAAGAGATGAAAGCGCTTGAGTTCGGCTCGCTCTTGCATGATATCGGAAAGATTGGTGTGCCCGACGCGATTCTACGAAAGCCTGCGAAGCTTACTGACGAAGAGTGGGAGCGTATGCGCGAACATCCACTGCACGGCCAACAGATCTTGCGCGGCATCCAATTTCTTGAGGGGGCCGCCAAAGTGGTGGCGCAGCATCATGAGAAGTGGGACGGCTCCGGTTACCCGCTTGGATTAAAAGCCGAAGAGATTGACATTTGCGCGCGCATCTTTGCGGTCGCCGACGCCTTCGACGCAATCACGAGCGACCGCGTTTATCGTAAAGCGCAATCACACGAAGCCGCCGCGCGCGAGCTTGATGATTGGGCCGACCGGCAATTCGATCCAAAGGTGGTAGAAGCTTTTCATCGCGTTCCCAAGGAAGATTGGGAAGAATTACGCCGTCGTTCGCTGCTGCGAGAACGAAGCGCCTCCGATTGGCGGCCGCTCGGAGTTTCGATCGAATCGAAACTAAACGCGCCGGCGAGCTAGAGGGCGAGAGTTCAGCCTTTAGTTTGCGCAACCGCAAATCAAAGCCTGCACCTTCAAAATTGTCCCTGCGCTGGGACTACATAGCCCTTGCGGCTTCTGAGGTAGAGGCCGACGCGACGTGACGCCACTTCGACACGCCGGTATTCACCGGGTTTGGCGGCTGACAAAGGCCGCGTGGGACGATAAGTGATCACGTACTGCGCGCCGATGTCGCGAGTGATTGAATCGGCTTGCGCCAGCAGATTTTCTGGCGTTTCCGCAATGATGATTCGCCCGCCGCTGTCTTCAGCAATCTCTGTCAGTTTTTCCTCGGCGGCTTTGGTGGCGCGCTCGTATTCTTTCTTTTTCCGGCGCATCGCCACGTCCGTATCAATCGATCCAATTTTAAAAACGGGCGTACGCGTGGCGCCGGGCGGCAGCGTGGGATCGCCGTTCGCTACCGGGTTACTGGCCGGATTGCCGTCGCGCTGTACGCCATCGCCTTTGCGAACCACCTTGTTGTTCGTTTGCAGTGTCGTGCGGGCGAGGGCCGTGTAGCTGATGATGTGCACTGTGGCTTGGACGGAATTCAGTTGCTTGACCGCGTCAGTCAGGGATACATGGCCACCGGGAGCTTCCACGCCATCGGTGATCAAAACGATGTGTCGAGTGCCCGCTGGCGTGTCTTTGAATTGGGCCGATGCCGCGGCAATAGCATCCGTGAGCCGGCTGTTCTTACCGGCGATCAATTTTGACTTCAGAGCTTTTGCGAGGGCCGCTCGGTCAGTGGTCCACTTTTGCAGGAGCTCGGGGCGCGTGGCGAACTGCATGACGGCGATTCGATCCTCCGGATGCAACGATCCGATTATGCGCATGGCCAGCGCGCGCGTCAGGTTCGTATCTTTCAGTCCGAGGGTATTCCCCACATCAAGCAACAACAGAACGTTCGTGGCTAGATGTTGAATACTCCTGATTTGTTGCGGCGCGCCATCTTCCAAAACCAAGACTTCATTTGCTTCGAGGGCCGCGTCGTAATGACCGTCGGCGTCAGTGGCGACGACTGGCAAGCGAACTTCTTCGGTGAAGACGCGGACTCGTTGTTCCTGCTCGTCGGTTTTGGGCGTCGGCGATGGCTTTGGATCAGTTTGCGCAGCAATCGCTACCGCAAACAGCATGACCAAAAAGAAGCTGACGAGAGGCCGCAAGTGTTTGTCTCCGCAAAAAACTTCTGTCGAAAGGCTTTGATGCGTGGCTCTGCGCCTGGACGTTGCCTGAGTTAATCTACCGCTCGGATTTGCGCGCTTGCGCCTGGACGGCGGTTATCGCGATCGCGTCAACGATATCTTCAGGTTTGCAGCCACGCGAAAGATCGTTCGCCGGCCGATCGAGCCCTTGCAAAATCGGGCCAATCGCCGTCGCGCCAGCGAGTCGCTCAGTCAATTTGTAGCCGATGTTGCCGGCCTGCAGATCCGGGAAGATCAGGACATTGGCGTGACCTGCAACACTCGAACCGGGCGCTTTCGATTGACTGATGGCGGGAACCAGAGCAGCGTCAGCTTGCAGTTCGCCATCGATTTCAATCTGCGGCGCGCGGGCGCGCACGGTGCGTGTGGCCTCGACGACTTTGTCGATCAAGCGATGCTGCGCACTTCCTTTCGTCGAAAATGAAAGCATCGCCACGTGCGGCTCAGCGCCGATCAAGGCGCGGCACGAATCTGCCGATGCGATTGCGATCTCGGCGAGTTCGGCCGCACTCGGTTCGATCACGACACCGCAGTCCGCGTAAATCATCGCGCCATTTGATCCGAGACTGGGATCGCGCACAACCATCAAAAAAAAGCTGGATACAAGTTTGAAACCCGGCCGCACGCCGATGCAGTGCAAAGCCGCGCGCACAGTGTGCGAAGTTGTGTTCGTCGCGCCGGCCACTGATCCGTCGGCGCGGCCGGAACGCACCATCAGATTTCCGTAGTACAGCGGATCGCGCAGAGCGTTACGCGCTTCATCGATCGTCATACCCTTGGCGCGGCGCGCTTCGTAAAGCAACGAGACCATTTTTTCAAAATCGTTCGCGCGTACGTGATCGATGACTTCGACGCTACCGAGATCTGCGCCTGCCTGTCGCGCGGAGTCGCGCACTTTGTCTTCACCGCCGAGGACGGTGATTCGCGCCAGCCGTTGGCGCGCAGCGGCGCTGGCCGCGATGACGGTACGCGGGTCCTCGCCCTCAGGCAGGACAATATGCTGAGGATTCGCCGCCGCACGTTGGTGAATTTGGTCGAGAATCGACACGGCTTTGTCAGTCGTCAGTGGCCAGTTGTCGGTGGTTAAAACAACGGAAATTTATCACGAGTCCCGAGACGCCGAAAGGTTGCGGCAGACAGTGCGAGTCAATTAGACTTTCGCATACTCAGAACAACCGGCGAACCGACTTCGTATTTGCGACTACGATGGACTGCTGACTGAAAGAATATGTCCAAACTAAAAATAAAGAGCCGCATGAAAAATCTGCTCATGTTCCTGCCGAACATGGTCGCTCTCTGCGCGCGGTTGATGGTCGATCCGCGCGTGCCGCGCACAGAACGCGCGCTGTTTGCGGCGGCGGTCATCTATGCGGTGATTCCCTTCGATTTCATTCCGGACATGATTCCGTTCATAGGACAAATCGACGATCTCTTTCTGATCTCGTTGACCCTCCTGCGCTTGATTGATCGCACAGATGATACGGTCGTGCGCGAGCACTGGCGTGGTGGTGGTGACATTGTCGCGCTGGCCGAATCGGCGGCCACCATTGCTCCGATGTTGATGCCGAAACGAGTTGCGCGGGTATTGCTGGCGAGAGTTAAGCCCACTGCTGAAGGAACAGGTCTGCTTCTTAAAACAACAAAGTTTGAACCGCTGCTGGTAGCCGAACCTGAACGTCAATCGCCGGGAGACGATGAGCGCAAGAGTCGACGGCGCCGAATCCGTGAAGTGAAATCTGCGTAGCTGCCGTCCCGCGCGGAGCCGTCGTCAGTACCATCCGCGTCAGCGGATGGATCGAATACTCAACAAAGAGGGATCCTTGTCCCACTCGCTGACGTAAGTGGTACCGACCTCATTCTTTTTGTCCGCAGCTAAACGACACTCATTACTTTCAATTGACGTGTGTTTGTGAGTGAAGGTGTAGCCATCGCCGCGCGTTGTTCGGCACTGACATGTTCGTAAAGAATATCCCGCTGCTGTGGAATGAAGCCGGCTTCTTTGATGAGGTAACGCAGAGTCTCCTCCGTCGCGCGATTGTGCGCACCGGCGGCCGAGACAACATTCTCTTCAATCATGATCGAGCCCATGTCATTCGCACCAAATCGCAGAGCGACCTGGCCCAGTCGCAGTCCCTGCGTCAGCCATGACGACTGGATGTTGTCGATGTTGTCCATGAACAGACGCGATACGGAAAGCATCTTGAGATAATCCATTCCCGTTGGCTCTTCTTTGATCTTGCGGCCGAGTGCCGTGTTCTCACGCTGAAAAGTCCACGGAATGAAGGCGAAGAAGCCGCCCGTCTCGTCCTGAAGATCGCGAATTCTTTGCAGGTGCCGTACGCGATGTGCAATCGTGTCGCCGATGCCGAACATCATCGTAGCGCTCGACCGAAGTCCCACTTTGTGGACCGCGCGCATCACGTCGAGCCACTCCTGCGTGGTGCATTTCGTCGCCACTCGCTTGCGCACTTCATCGTCAAGGATCTCAGCGCCACCGCCGGGCAGACTGTAGAGTCCCGCATCTTTCAGCCGCTGCATAATCGTCTCGTAATCGAGGCCGGAAATCAGATGGATGTTGTGAACTTCGGGCGGTGAGAAGCAGTGAAGCTGAAAGCCCGGATACTTCGCGCTTAAAGTTCGAAGAAGATCTTCATACCACTCGATGCCGAAATCAGGATGCAGTCCGCCTTGCATCAGAACGCCGGTGCCGCCGAGCGCGATCGTCTCGTCGATCTTTTCGGAAATCTCGTCCAGCGTCCGTACGTAAGTGTCGGGCGCGCCGGGCCGCCGATAAAACGCGCAGAACGTGCAAACGACGTTGCAGACGTTCGTGTAGTTAATGTTCCGGTCGATGATATAAGTGACTATGTTATCGGGATGCTTGCGCTTGCGAATCTCGTCCGCCGCCGCGCCAATCTTGGCGATGTCGTAGGATTCAAGTAGCGCCGTGCAGTCTCCGCCGCTAAGTCTTTGACCGTCGAGCGCGCGGTCGAGAATTGTTTGAATGTCAGCTTCGGGCACGTATGTAGTCTATTTATTTGGCAGTAAATTCTCAAAGAGCGCGGGTTTTGGGCAATCTTTCAGTTCCCCTCTGCGTTTATCTGCGAGGCCCTCATTTTTGTCCTCTGCGGTTTTATCGGAAGTGTTCGGAACAACCGCAGAGGCCGCCGAGGATCTCGTAGAGCACCGCTGAGGAAATCAAAATCAGCCTCTATCTCTGGTCGCGCAAAAGGCAAATTCAGCAAAAACAGGGTTAGCCAATCGTTCGCGTAACCAAAGAAGGCAGCGAAACGTAATAACTAGCGAGCAATCGATTTCGCCGGCTGTCGCGGCACACTCTGAACATTGCCAGTTCGAACGATTGAAGATCGATCTTCACACACATTACTACCCGCCGATCTATTTTGATCGGATCCGCGAAATTCCTTCCGAGTTTTCATTCGGCAAGAGTCCGTCCGGGCAAACGATCATAACTTATCGCAATGCGCGATTTTTCGGGGTCACGCCCGCGATGACCAATGTCGCCAAGCGCCTGGAAGACATGGACCGCGTCGGTATTGATGTCGAGGTTGTTTCGCTTTCGACCCCAAACCTTTTCTTCGCCGGCGCGCAGCATCAAGCCGCGATCGCCCTCATGGTCAATGACGCGTACGCGGAATTGATGGCACAGCATCCGACAAGATTCAAAGCCTTCGCTTCGATTCCAATGGATTCACCGGATGAAGCGCTGAAGGAACTGCATCGCGCCATTGGTGAATTGAAGATGAATGGTGTGATTTTGTTGAGCAACATTGGCGGGAACGCGCTCACTTCGCCGCAATACCGGGAGTTCTTTGCCGAAGCGAACCGGATGAAGCTCTGCATTTTTTTACACCCAATGCTTCCCGCGAATGCTGAGCCATTCTGTGAATACGTACTCGGCCCAATCGTGGGATTCATGTTCGATACGACGCTAGCGGTCACGCGCATGTGTTTCGACGGAATGTTTCGCGATTTTCCCGATATTCGTTGGATTGTGGGTCATCTGGGCGCGACTGTTCCGTACCTGATGGAGCGTATGGACAATGGATGGCGCGACTTTCCTGAATGTCGTGCGAAGATAGATGAATTGCCAAGCACTTACCTGAAGCGGCTTTATTACGACACCGTTAACTTCAATCCGCATATGTTGATGATGGTGCGCGACATGATGGGCGCCGATCACATGGTGATGGGCAGCGATTATCCACATCTGCTCGGCTCGATCGATCGCGCGGTGTCTTCAATCCGCGATCTCGACATCTCCGAAAATGAGCGGGCGCAAATTTTCAGCGGCAACGCGCTCGCAATCCTCAATAACACCGAAGCAATCGCGTTCAGCACTTCCGCCAATTTTTAGCGCGGCCCGTCCTCGTACTATCCTGTGGTAAGCATGCAACCCTTGTCGTCGATGATTGCAATTGCCATCTTGTGCGCCGCGCCCGTTGTCGCGCAAAAGAAACCGACTGCGCAGGCCAGGAGGCCTGCACCTTCTCCAAAAAACGAACTTCAGGAGCTACGTGATCGCTACATCGCGACGACGAAAGAATACAAAGCCAGCTTGCAAAAGTTGCTCACGCTCTACGAGGACAGTCTTAAGAAAGCCGAACAGCGTCACGACAATTCACAGAAGCTTTTCGAGCTGGGCTTGCTGTCGAAACGCGACCTCGAAGAGTCGGAACGCGTTGTCACCGACGCCAAACTGAAAATCTCGACCGTGGAACAGCAGATTGCGGGAGCCGATACGCAAATTGCGCAGGCGCTCGTGGAAGTTGAGACGGAAAAGCAAATAAAGAAGCTCTCGCGCGGTCGCGGCGGCCTTGTGCAGACAACTTCATTCATTCGCTTCACCGGCGCGGGCCATTGGTTGCTGAGCCAGGCATCCTTGATCGAAAGCTTCTTTCAGCAAACTTTCAAGCGACCTTTGCCGGTTGCGGTGTTTGGACAGGGAGCGATACACAATCAGTGGCGGCTGGATCATCGCAACGCGATGGACATCTCCCTGCGTCCCGATGAACCGGAAGGTCAGGCGCTCATCGATTTCCTGAAACGAAACGGGATCCCTTTTTCCGCTTTTCGCACCGCGATTCCGGGCGTGGCTACCGGACCTCACATCCACATCGGGATGCCGTCACATCGCTATTGAGTCTGCGCTAGTCACTTCAATTCCATTATCCAAATGTTGCCGGACGTTTCCGCGTACTCGTAAGTAATTTGATTACCGAGCGGGGACCATGATGGATAACGAACGTAGGCATTAAGCTTCGTGTAGTTAGTCACTTGCTTCTGTTGTTTAGTTGAGCGCGAGATCCAGTACACATTCCAGACGCCATTGCGATCGCCGGCGAAGGCTATCTTGTCTCCATCGGGCGCGAAACTGTACGGCCAGCTTCGGCCAGGACCGAACGTCAATTGAGTCGACTCGCCGCCGTCACTTGGCATCACCATTAGATATGCGTTATCGCCTCGCTTTATCTGATACGCGATCAGTCTCGAGTCAGGCGACCAAGCTGGGAATCCCGCCAACTCGTTGTCGAAAGTCAACTGTTTTGGTTGTCCACCGGACACTGGAACCGTCCAGAGGTTAATAACGCCTTTATCGTCAGCCAGGTTGAACGCAATCTGTTTTCCGTCCGGCGACACACGCGCGTACTGTATGTCTCGCCCAGCGTCAAAGAGCAGGCGTTCTCTACCTTTTTGCACGGAGATGGCCCACACGGCCCAATGATTATCACGGTTAGAGGTGAAAGCAATTTGGTCCCCATCAGGAAACCAGCTTGGGATATTTCCGTTCGCTGAGGTTGGCGCGGGATTGTCGCCGTTGGCATCCGCGGTCCACACGCTCACACGTCCGCCTTGAAGAAATTGAATGTAGGCAACCTTTCGGCCATCTGGTGAGAAAGCGGGCTGACTGTTTCTCACGCCCGTTTGATTAGTCACTGGCTTAGCCGTTCCTATCGCTTCGTTGGTAGAGGACAGGCCCACAGACCAGATATTACTGACTCCAGTTTGCACGCTATAGCCCATTTTTTTCCCATCCGCGCTCAACGTTAGGCTGACGATGAGAGAACCGTTCGCGTCTGTGACTCTGACCGGTTCGGCAACGGGTTCGTCGTCAACAGGCGAAATCGGCAACATCCACACAACGGGCCCGAGCAGGAAGTAGAGGTTGCGTCCGTCAGGCGAGTAAGCTGGATAACCGGCCCGACCAGAGAGCGGATCTCTCCAATTAGCCGGTTGCCCCAGTCGCGCGTCTGGCCGGTGCGTCAACGGCTTAAGATCGTCTCCCGTAACGGAGACGGACCAGATATCCTGAGTGGTGTAATTGAGATCGACAAATGCAATCCGCTGATTATTCGGCGACCATGCCGGGCTCACATGTCCGCCTGGCGGACTGCCCACCTTCGTAATCTGTCTCGGCGTTCCACCTGTTGAGGGAACAACCCAAATTGTCGATGAGCCAACATTGCCGGAGCCCAGGTCCGGATTTGAATCTGACTGAAATGCGATCAATGTGGCATCGCGCGACCAGGCTGGGCTTGAGCCGAATTCGGTCAACTGTCTAGCTTCGCCACCGAGCGCCGGCACGATCCAGATGCCGCCGCGCCCCTTTGAGTAGTAAGCGATCCATTGTCCGTTGGGCGACCATGCGGGTTGAAAATTTGCTTGCCCGTCAGAGGTCAATTGGATCTCGCGACCGCCCGGCGTGAGTTGCTTGAGATAGATTTCAAAGTTGCCGTTGCGGTTCGAAGTGTAAGCAACAGAGTGTCCGTCAGGCGAAAGCGTCGGTTGAGTGTCAAGCCCTGACCAGGTGGTGATGCGCGCGATATTCGCAACCACGGGTGCTTCGATCGGGACATTCTTAGATCCGTTTCGGCTGAGCAACTTGTAAAGTCCGAACGATCCGAAAATTGCGATCAGTGCGACCAGAGCAAGAATGAGACCGCGCCTGGTTTTCATGATCGAACTCACCGCTGGTCTGCTGATTGAAGTTGGACTGCCGCGGGCCAGTTGATCGGTGCGCCGCGAAGCATCGGCGGCTGGCTCCATGATTGACGACGTGCCGGCTCCGGTAGACTGCTTCGGAACCTGCAAAGGCTCCGATGTTTGCTTGAGCCGTTCCTGGAATTCCAAATCCTGCGCGAGGCTCTTCAAATCCAGCAGAAAATCTTTCGCCACCTGGTAACGCTCGTCTCGATTCTTCTTGAGCGCCTTTGCCACGATGCGCGTGAGCTCAGGCGGAGCGTCTTCAAGCAACTGCGAAATCGACGGTGGCTCAGTTTTCAGGATACTCGCGAGCACGTCGCTCGGGGTTTCACCATCGAAAGGTTTCCGATGTGTCACCATTTCATAGATGACCGCCCCCAAACTGAAAATGTCCGAGCGCGCATCGACTCCCTTGCCACGCGCTTGTTCGGGCGACATGTAACCGGCCGTGCCGATCACTACCCCTGAGCCTGTGCGCACTTGCCAAGTCGGAGCCTCGTCCGGCGAATCGGCCAGCGCTTCTTCGCTCAGTTTCGCGAGACCAAAGTCAAGCACCTTCACGTAGCCGTCCTGCCGAATCATGATGTTTTCCGGCTTGATGTCGCGATGCACGATGCCGACTTTGTGCGCCGCGGACAGAGCATCGGCAACTTGCGTCGCGACATTAAGAGCTTCGCGAAGTTCGAAGCTTGAGTTCGACAGACGCTGCCGCAGCGTTTCGCCTTCGACAAACTCAGTCGCGATGACGTGGGTTGATGCAGACTTCAAGATTTCATAGATCGTAATGATGTTCGGATGATTCAACGCAGAAGCCGCGCGCGCCTCTTGCTCAAAACGTCGCAACCGTTCCTGGTTCTTGGTGAACGAGCTTGGGAGTATCTTGAGCGCAACCTTCCGCCCGAGACGACGATCATGCGCCAGGTAAACTTCACCCATACCCCCGCGACTGATGAACGAGACAATCTCATAAGCACCCAGCGTCGCGCCCTTCTGCAATTCAGCCGATTGGCGCGTAATTAAGGTCGCTACGGCTGCATACGCAGGCGAATCGATGAAGCTGCCATCCTTTTCTGATGACGCGAGCAACGACTCAACTTCGCCGCGCAGCTCGTCGTCACCGTCACATGCGCGCGCGACAAAGGCCGGTCGCTCGGCCGCCGGTTTGTCCAGCGCCGCGTGAAATATCTGCTTAACTTTTTGCCAGCGTTCCGGTGTCATTGTGGAAAATGCTGAACCCTCGTTCGTCTGTTAACGCGGATTCGGCCCTTGGATTCCCTCATTACTCAAGTTTTTGACGCAGCCAGGCACGCGCCAGCAATTGGGTGACACGTTCAGCAGGCGCCATCGGATTTTCAGTCGAGAGCAGGCGGCGAGATTCTACAACAATCGTCGGTCGGTCGTGAGAAGTTTTCGGCAGTCCTCCTCGTTAGGTGACGCAGTAGGTTTCGGGTGATTGCTTTTTTGGAACCTCCAAACCTTGACCAGTATCGAGCGCGCTAATATCGTCTTGTTGTTTGGTAACAAAGCCGCTCATCATTGCGATCGATGGACCATCCGGGTCCGGCAAATCGACACTCGGGCGGATGCTGGCGCGCGAATTGGGATTACTCTACATCGACACTGGCTCGATGTATCGCGCGGTGGCGTTGGCCGTGATTGAATCAACGTCTGTCAAAGAAACTGACGATGTTGCCGTTGGCTCATTGGCTAAGCGTGTCGATATCGATTTAGCTGGCGACCCTGATTCTTTGCGTGTCAGCTTAAATGGCCGCGATGTTTCGGAACGAATCAGGGATGAAGACGTGACGCATGTGTCCTCGATCATTTCAACGATTCCGGCCGTGCGACGCGCCATGGTGCAACGGCAACGCGAACTAGGCGCGCGTGGCGCCGTGATGAACGGGCGCGATATCGGTACCGTGGTTTTTCCGAATGCGGATGTGAAATTTTTTCTGGATGCGGCGATTGAAGAACGCGCGGAGAGACGTTTGGCCGAAGAGCGCGTGCAGAATCCCGATGCGACGCTGGCGCAAACGCTGGCAGACATCACCGAACGTGATCGGCGCGACACTACGCGCGCGGATTCGCCCCTGCTGGTGGCTGATGATGCCATCGTGGTTGATTCCACCGGTATGGCGATCGAAGATGTATTTCAAAAAATGATCGTGATTGTGCGGGAGAGAACAGCATGAGAGTTCCAACGTTCACATTTAAGAACGAACCGCTCTGGATGATCCTTTTATCAGTCGCGCCTGCTGCACTAGCAACGTTTCTTATTCTAATTCTGCGACTGTTGCGGTGAGGACAAATCGGCAATCGACAATCGCAAATCTAAAATCCCAAAATGTTCACCGGAATCATTGAAGAACTCGGCCGTGTGCGTGAGATTGAAAAACGCGGCGAAGATGCGCGCATTGTCATCGAGGCTCACACCGTCACTCAAAATTCAAAGAACGGCGATTCAATCTCAGTCAATGGTGTGTGTCTGACAGCGCTGGTTGTCGAGTCTGATTCCTTCGCGGCTGATGTCTCGAAAGAAACGCTGTTTCGATCGACACTCGGAAGACTGTACACCGGCTCACCAGTAAATCTCGAACGTGCAGTCACGCCCGAAACTCGACTTGGTGGTCATATCGTCCAAGGCCACGTCGATGCCACGGGCAAGCTCATCAGTTCGGAAAAACACGGCGACTCGTGGACCTTTCGGTTCGCGTATCCGAAAGAGATCGCACGGTATCTGGTCTTCAAAGGTTCGGTCGCTGTCGATGGGATCAGCCTGACAATCGCGGATCTCGCGAACGATCAATTCGAGATCGCGGTAATCCCTAAGACGCTGGAACTCACGAACTTTTCGCAGTTAAAGCCCGGCGACGAAGTGAATCTTGAGGCGGATGTGATTGCGAAGTATGTTGAGCGAATGCTGGGAGATCAGGAGATCGCTCGTCGTTCTGGCTCTTGAGTCGCCAAACCTGTCCGGCCGCGCTACCATAGTTCAACCCGAATCTCAGATTCCAAATTTAAGATTCAAAGATGTCTTTAGCTTCCATTCCTGACGCTGCTTCCGACATTCGCGAAGGACGAATGATCATTATCGTGGACGATGAAGACCGCGAAAATGAAGGCGATCTGGTGTGCGCGGCGGAAAAGGTCACGCCGGAAATCATCAACTTCATGGCGCGACATGCGCGCGGGCTAATTTGTTTACCATTGACAGAAGATCGATGCGACGAACTGCACCTGCCGTCACAGGTTTCCGACAATACGTCGCGACTGGGGACTGCGTTCACGGTTTCAATCGAAGCACGACGCGGCGTGACGACCGGAATTTCCGCCGCGGATCGCGCGACGACCATCCTGACGGCAGTCGATCAGCGCACGAAGCCGCAGGATCTCGCGCGGCCCGGTCACGTCTTTCCGTTGCGCGCAAAAAAAGGCGGCGTGCTCGTGCGGCCGGGACAAACGGAAGCCGCGGTGGACATCGCGCGCATCGCCGGTCTGTATCCCGCCGGTGTCATCTGCGAAATCATGAACGAAGACGGAACGATGGCGCGCCTGCCGCAACTGAAAGATTTCGCGGTGATGCACGGACTAAAAATTATTAGCGTCGCTGATCTGGTTCGCTATCGCATTCAGAAAGAAGTGCTGGTGCGCCGCGCTGCTGAAACCGACCTGCCAACTGTCTATGGAAAGTTCCGCGCGATCGCTTTCGAAAACACGATCAATGGCGACGTGCATCTGGCCATGGTGATGGGGAATGTGCGCACTGACGATCCGGTGATGGTCCGGGTTCACACTGAGAACGTTACCTGCGACATGTTCGGATCAACCATCGACGACACAGGCTATCAATTGCGTCGCGCGCTCGAAAAGATCGCGGAAGCCACACAGGGCGTCGTACTGTACTTGCGGCAGAGCGAACACGGCCTCGATTTGATTCATCAGTTGCGGACCTACGCCTTGATGCAGGAGCACGGCGTCAGCAAACGCGAAGCAAGCGCGGAAACCGGATATGGATTGAATCGTGACTACGGTATCGGCGCGCAGATTCTTCACGAACTAGGGTTGCGACGGATTTTGTTGCTCACGAATCATCCGCCAAAAATTACAGCGATCGAAGGGTTTGAATTGGAAGTTGTCGGGAACGTCCCGCTCGGCAGCCCCGGCGAGAGCGAAACACCGGAATCAGAGGTCAGAGGTCAGAGGTCAGAGGTTAATAGCTCGTCGTAGAACTAACATTTTTTTCGGGAGCACAGGGTGGATAATTGCACACTTATAGGTGGCGTGATTCTGGGTTGATAGCATCGGCCGCGGACGGCCAAATGTTTTATAGCCCATGACCTGTTCGTGCGTTCCTGCTGCAGAGGAGCGCGGAATGTTTAGGATTTCTTTAAATATTACGCTCCTACAGAGCGTCGATCATTTTTGAATTGTGAAGCCTATAAGTATTTCGTCCCTCCGGTTACGCATTATCCTCTAACCAGTATCTAACCTCTGCCCTCTGTCTTTGTGCTATTCTTGAATTTCCCCTGATTTCAGTTTACAAAAGACTGCAGGTCAGATGTCAGACGTCAGAGATCAGACAAAGTGAACTGTACTTGATGCTGGTCTCTGACCTCTGATCTCTGCCCTCGGTTTTTAGGCTCTCCTGTAGAAATGTCAGAAGGCCGCCGTCAGTGAGGGCGCGCTTCGCAAGTTGCCCTCCCTGATGGCAGGCTTCTGACACATCGGCCTCGAGAATGCCTGTGAACGAACCAGAGCCTGCCGCGCAGAAAGGTGGCGCGTCGCCCCCACGACGCAGACGCCGCATCATTACGCGCCGGAACGCAATCATCGTCGGCATCGTTGTCGCGGTCGGCGCGATTGCGCTTATTCTGATTGCGCTGTTGAGTTATCGGCTGGGCTATGTTGACACATACATCGCCGGCCAGGTCAAAGACACACTCGCAAAATATGGAATCCGCGCCGAGATTCGCGAATTCCACGCCGCGATTACACCACAGACCGTCGAGATGCTCGGTGTCGAGCTTTACGACGCGCAATCCGGTGAAAAGCTCGGCAAAATTGATCGACTGCTAGCCACAGTTCGCGTCGAGGATCTCTACGCACTCAATCTTCAGCGCAACATCAATCTCAAGGATCTGCAGGTTGAAGGTCTTGAGCTGTGGGTGAACTTCGACAATCAAGGCCGGTCGAATTTTCGCAACATACACATTCCACCGCCTGAGCCGAATCAGCGGATTCTGTTCGCCTATTCGACCGCGCACATCGATCTAAAGAACGGCCTCATTCACTACGGCGATGGTGTGCATAGATTGTCCGGTGAAGCTCGCAATGTGCAGGCTACGATTCAGCCTGACGATCCCAACGCGCCATCGTCGAGTTGGATGAACACGGTGACGTTGAGCGCGACGAACTCGACTTTCGCCTACGACGATCGACCAATCAACAACATCGATATCACAGCGCGCGGACGCGTGAACCAAATTCGCGCGGAGATTCAGGAATTGAAACTTCGTTCGCCGGTGGCGGAAGCGACGTTGAGCGGCGTGATCGGCGATTGGCGCAAGCTGCAATACAACTTCAATGTCACTTCGACAGTCGACCTCACACAGCTTTCCGACGTGCTCGCTTCCGGCACCGCGTTGCGTGGCGTCGGAAATTTCTCGGGCACGATTACCGGCGAAGGCGAGAAGTACCAACTAACTGCCGCCGTGAAATCAGATACGCTCGCGGCTGACGGCGTGCGTTTGCAAGGCTTGAACGTCACCGCAAAAGGAACCGGACAAGGCGCCAGTTATGATTTCAACGGTCGTGCCGTCGCCGAGCTGTTGAACGCAGGCGATTTTCAGTTGAATGCCGTACAAATTACCGGTGGCGTCATGGGCACAGGCTCCGATTTTCGCTGGGTCGGCGAATTGCGCGCTGCCGCCGAGAAGAGTTACGGCGCCACCATCACCGGATTGATGCTCCGGGATGCCGTGGCGGAATACAAAGACGGCGTGCTCACGGCCTCCGTCCCACAATTCATTGGCAGCGCGGTGACAAACGCGACTGCCCGCGTGGCCGGTGGGATTCAAGCAAACGAGATTCGCGTGCGGTCAGCGGATGGTGTGACTACCGCAACGATTGCCAGTGCGAAGGCCGGGAAGATTCAAGCCTCAAAAACCTCGATCGAGGGCGTCACGGCAAGAAATATTGACGCCAACAGCCGAGGCGGTGTCACGAACGTCACCGTTAAAGAATTGCAAGTTGGCGCGGCGAACTTTTCAGGTGCGCAAACCGGTAGCATCAACATCGCGGGTGTTCGTCTCGCAATTCGCAATGGCCGCGTCGAAGGAACGACAAGCGATATCAATGCCGGCATTGTCAAACTCGAAAATGGCCAGGTTGAAAATGTAAAGCTGGCGAAGCCGGCATTTACCCTCGAACCGTCGGGACGTTATCGCGCCAGCGCCGATCTCAGTTTGGGCGGTGGCGCGCTCGGTGAAATGAAACTCGGACCGGCGCATGCGGCGGTCGTCGCGACCGGCGATCAAATCCAGCTCACAAACTTTGTTGCTGAAGCGCTAAACGGTCGCGCCACCGGCAATGCAACGATCGCGTTGACGAAAAATGGGACGTCGAAAGTTGCTACCGACTTCAACAACTTCGATCTGGCCGCGATGGTCGCCGTGCTTTCGGGCCGCGCGATTCCGGTCGCCAGCCGTGCGACTGGCCATGCCGATCTGACTTTCACTGACACTGATATCTCGACGGCGACCGGCAGCGTCAATGCGCAACTGCAAGGTGCGCCCTCAACAAACGATCTCGCCCCGCTTTCCGGTGATGTCGCAGTCACTGCGAAGCGCGGTCTGTTTCAAATTCAGCGAGCTAACCTGCAAACCGCGGCGACACGGTTGAATGCCAGCGGGCAGTTTTCAATCGACGAGCCCGTTTCAAATCTGCGGGTTGACGTCGCTTCGACGGATGCGTCGGAAATACAGCGGCTGCTGATCACGTCCGGCGCATTGCCCGAAGTCGAAGAGCAATTTCGGACTTATGGAGTCGAACTCGGCGGCAAACTGAATTTTAACGGCACGTTGACTGGAGCTTTGAAGGATCCGCTTGTCAGCGGTCATGCCGAACTGGGTTCGCTCATTATGAATGGACGGGATCTTGGTTCGCTGGCCGCGAATGTTTCTTCAACCGCAGCCGAAACGCGTGTCGACAACGGCCGACTGATGCAAGCAAACGGCGGCGGGGCGCAATTTGCTCTTCTGATTCCGCGTACGGGCGAAAACAACACCTCGATCGATGCGACGCTCGATCGAATGAACGCGGGCAATTTAATCGCGGCGCTGCCGCTGACTCGCGAGACACGTGAACAAATTGGCGACACTGAAGCGGAGGCCTCCGGCGCGGTGAAAATCACTGGCATTCCAAACAACATGTCGGGCGTCGCCGATCTCCGATTCGGCAAAGGCCGCCTCGCCGGCGAGCCTCTGCAAAGTCTGACGGCGCACGCGACCTTCGTCGGCTCGAGCGTCAATATCGAGACTCTTGACGCGAATTTTGACGCTGGTCACATCGCCGGCAATGGCAAGTTCGATACGAAGACCAAGGTCTTCGATGTGAAGTTCAGCGGTGATCGGGTGCAGCTCGAGCGTTTGGCGGCGTTTTCCACTCGGCCAGGACTCCCGCAACTCGGCGGCACGGCGAACTTAACCGCGAGTGCTTCAGGAAATTTTGACGATGTTACGAGTTGGCAGATCAATTTCAATGGCGAGAGCAAGGACGTCACGATCGATGGTCAACCGGCCGGGGTGTTAAAGCTCGTCGGTGTTACCGAAAACAAACAGCTCAACGTCACCTTCAGCACCACCGGATTGCTCGGCGCCAATCCTCAAGCCATCACAGCGCGTGTCGATCTTTCGAATGAAAAACTTCCGGCGGTCGTTGAATCGAACATCACCGCGGCAGACCTGACGCAAGTTTTGAAGATTCTTCTGCCGCAAACGGATGTCGCCGTCAGCGGCCGTGCCACCGGTACGCTGAAACTCACCGGCAACCTGATGACGGAAAACGATCAGGGCGAAGAAGTTTTGTCGTGGCGCGGACTCACTGGTCAGGCCACGTTTACCGAACTGACTATCAACGTCGCCGACGCCCAGCTTGCTCCGACCGGCCCACTGGTGATTGATTTCGCACCGAACGAGTTGAACTTTCACGAAACTCGGTTCACCGGGCCCGGCACAAACGTCACGCTCGCCGGAACAATCGCCACCGGACCGGGTGGCCGCGAGAACTTGGACGTGAACGGCGACGTGAATTTGAGAATCTTCAGTGGCCTCTCGCCTGATGTCTTTTCATCTGGAGTCGCGAAACTCATTTTGCGCGTAACAGGCACTTACGACGACCCACGCATGCTGGGAACTGCGGAAGTAACGGGTGCGTCGGTTTCAGTATTCTCGGGCGATCAGACGATCACGGTCGCAAATCTTAACGGCTTGATTCGCTTCAATTTGAATCAGGCACAGATTGAACGGCTGACTGGAACGCTTGGCGGCGGCAAAGTCACTGCATCAGGTGGCATGTTGCTGACCGGTTCCGCGCGCGGCCGTTTCGCCATCAACGTGCGCGGTGACAATGTCACACTCAACTATCCGAAAGACTTTCACTCAACCGTGACCGCCGATTTGTCTCTGAACGGCGACATGAAAAACCAGTTCATCACCGGTTACGTCAACGTGAAGCGCACCGAATATACGAAGGATGTCGAACTGGCAGATCTGATTAACCAACGGCCGGAAACGACAATCGAAGAAGGCGGCCCGTTCAGCTTTGCGGAAACTGCAATGCTCGACAAGGTGCGCGTCGAAGGACGCAACGCGCTGGTCATGCATAACAATCTTGGCGATATTGTCGCCTCGGTGAACCTGCAACTTGATGGACCCATTGGCGCTCCGATTATTCAGGGCCGAGTAACGGCGACGCGCGGCACGCTCAACTTCCGCAACAGTCCTTACGAGGTAACGCGTGGCCTGGTCGATTTTCCCGGACGGCTGAGCGCCGATCCGATTTTGAACATCGAAGGCCAGACCGTTATTCGCGGCTATCGCGTGACCGCGGGAATCACCGGCCCGCTCTCACATCCCAACACGATCGTTAGCTCTGAGCCGGCTTTGCCTCAGGCGGACGTGGTTTCGCTGATTCTGACGGGTTCGCTGTCCACCACTGACCAAAGTACTTCGGTACTGGCGCAGTCCGGACTCGGTACCGCGGCGAGTCTGTTGACGGATGCCCTGATCAATGCCCCTGTTTCGCGTGCGAGCAACAAACTCTTCGGATTGAGCCGTCTGGAAATTAGCCCGGTGATTGGAGGCACTGGCCAGGCGCCCACGGCGCGGTTAACGGTGGCGCGTCGCATCAGTAAAGAAATGACGGTGACGTATTCGACGAACCTCGCCTCCGATCCAAATCAGATACTGGCGGTTGAATATCGCGTATCGGACCGTTTGTCGTTCGTCGCGCAATACGAGCAGGGCTCGCTGCGCAATCTGAGCACGCACAGCAATAACTACAGTTTTGAAATCAGGTTCAGGAAGAGATTTTGACGAGACGGGTGGCAGACGGCAGGAAGCAGACCGCAGGAGGCAGGAACACACGTCTCTTTCTTTCCTGCCGTCTGCCGTCTGGCGTCCGCCTCCTGTTTGCTGCCGCTGCCCGCTGCTTACTGTCTTTCTGCCTTTTGCCTTTTGCCTTTTGCCTTCTCTTTTCAGTCGCGGCCCTCGCGCAAGTCGGGGACTACGAACATCGCCCAGTCGCTTCGGTTGAACTCACACTGGAGAGCACGCCCGCGGACGCATCAGCAGTTGCTGAATTTCAAACGCTGCTCAAAATCAGGGCCGGCACCGAGTACACCGCCGTTGCCGTGCGCCAGTCGTTGCAGGATTTGTTCGCCTCCGATCGAGTGGCAAACGCGCGCGTAGAAGTGACGGAAGTTCAGCCCGGTGTGGCCAGATCCTCCGTGCGCGTTCGCTTCGTCGTGCAGCGCCAACTCGTCATTGCCGGCGTGACGGTAAACGTGGGTGTGCCGGCTGGTGTGCCCCTGGCCACAGACGAAATTCGTGCGCGCCTGAATTTGCTGGAGCCCGGACGTCGGCTTTCGCTGCTCGCGATCGAACGCAACGCCGACGAGATTCAGGCCTACCTGCGTGACGGCGGGTATTTCAACGCCACCGTCGAACACACCGAAGCGCCGGATCCGGCGGACGCGACGGGAACGCGCCGGCGCGTGATTTATACCGTCACGCCTGGACCACCGGCGCACGTTGCGACGTTCGATATCGCGAAGGATCTCGATGTTGAGTCGGTTAAGCCAACCCTAAAATTACAACCGGGCGCCTTGTTCACTCGTGATGTGTTAGGCGAAGACGTTAATCGAATTCGGCAAGCACTCCTCGCGAAGCGTTACCTGTCGCCGACGTTGAATGATCCGCGCGTCGAACGAAATCCAGAGACGAACGAAATCAAAATTGAAGTGAGTGGCAATCGCGGGCCGCTTGTCGACATTGCCTTCAAGAACTACACGCTGAGCGAGAAAAAGCAGCGCGAGCTTCTGCCATTGAAGCGCGAAGGCAATCTCGACATTTCCGTCATTGAAGAAGGCGCGCGCCGCGTCAAGAACCGCTTGCAGGAGCAGGGTTACTTTTTTGCAGAAGTCACGCCGGAATGCACTGTCACTCCGGTCGCGCCCACCACGGTCAAGAATGGCAGTCGTGAGACTTGCGAGAACCTGATTCCAGAGGCGCTCATCGGCCACACGGTGACTGTGACATACAACGTCGATCTTAGCCGCCGGCTCACACTGACAGACATTCGCGTCACTGGCACCAACAAGCTAACGCCCGAAGACATTGCAGTGGAACTCAAGTCGCGGAAAGCGAGTTCGATTTCTTTCTTGCCTTTTGTCGGGGGCCTCGGGCGAGGTTACACGAGTACGACCATCCTCGAAGAAGATCGCCGCACCGTCGAAGCGCACATGCGCGAACTGGGTTATCGCCACGCGCACGTCACGATTCGTCAGGGCACCACGCTGACCGGAGATAGCCTCATCATCACTTTCAATGTGGAAGAAGGCCCGCTAACGCGCGTTGCCGACTTCGACATTCGTGGCGCCACGGTTTTTGATCAAGCGCGGCTGCGCAAAGAGATTACGATTACTAAAGGCGAACCGTACTCGCGCTCTCAACTGCGCAGCGACACAGATCGTTTGTTGAACCTCTATGCCCACGAAGGCTACATCGAAGCGGAAGTGCACACTGAGGTCAACGAGTTGCCGAAGCAAGGTGAAGATGAACAGGTGGGCATCGTTTTCAATGTCACCAAAGAAGGCGCTAAGGCGATCGTCAATGACATCGTCATCAATGGCGTCACCGGCGATGCGGGTACGCAACGCACAAAACGCGACGCAATCGTTCGCGCGATCCCCTTGATGCGCGGTGACCCATTGCGCGCCGACAAAATCACCGAAGCTGAACGCGCGCTCTACGTGACCGATGCTTTTCGGCAGGTGTTAATTAGTCAGCAGCCCGCCGGCGAGACGGCAACTGGAGAAAAGAAATACGACGTAATCATCGATGTCGAGGAGAAGAAACCCCGCGTAATTGAGTACGGTGGCGGCTACTCGACTGACACAGGCGCACTCGGATTAATGGAACTGACTAACGTCGATTTCATGAACAAGCTACGCACCGCCGCTATCAGGTTGCGTGGTAGCCCACGCCAGCAGCTTGTTCGATTTGAATTCCTCGATCCGCGATTTGTGCGTTATCGCAAAGATCAGTTTGCGCCGCTCGGGGTGTCGCTTCAGTACTTTCGCGATTCGACGATCACCCGGTTCTTCCGCTCGACAATCGACAAGGGCACTAACGGCATCGTCCAGCGTCTGGACGAGCACGGCAACCCGATCGACGCCTTCGGAAATCCGGTTGGCGATCCCACAATTGATCGATTCACGTTCACGCTAGAGACGCAGCGCGTGTTGAGTCAGAAACAGCGGAGCATCGTCTTCTTGCGTTACGCATACGAAGACGTGCGGCTGCGCAATCTCGAAAGTCTGGTGGTCAAGCAGATTCTGATTCCCGATCAGGTCGTGCGACTCTCGCGTTTCGGCACCTCGTTTGTCATCGACACGCGCGAACGCTGTGAACGCCGGCTGCCCGGAGCGATCGCTACCGAAGAAGAACATATCCGCAAGGGCGAAGTGTGCCGTTACAACCAAACGGATGCGACTCGCGGTCATTATCTGACAGCGGATTTCAGTTGGGCGGCTAAGGCCCTGGGGGGCAACACGTCGTTCACACGATTCCTCGCGACCTACGACACTTATTACAAAGTTCACGCCGTCAGAAATACGGTGCTCGCCGCCAACCTAACGGTCGGAATGGCGCGGCTCTTCGACGTTCGCGATAAGAATGGCAACGGACACATCGACGATTTCGATCGCTTGTTGCCCATTAGCGAACGATTCTTTTCCGGCGGCTCGACGACACTGCGAGGATTTGCGTTTGAAGAGGCCGGACCGCGACAAGTACTCGTTCCCCTGGGCGATTTTCGCGATTCTAACGGAAAAATAGTTCATTTGAATCCGTTCACCGTTCCGATCGGCGGGAACGCGGAAGTTGTGCTGAATCTTGAAGCCCGCGTGCCGATGACGCGCAATGTCCAGGTCGTGCCGTTCTATGACGGCGGCAACGTCTATCGCAGCATCGGCGATGTTTTTCATCCGAAACCAATCACGCCGACCGGAAATTTTCTCGAGGATCTTAATGCAGAGAACTTGCGCGTGCGCTGGAGTCACACAGTCGGGCTAGGCTTTCGCTTCAAGACGCCTTTGGGCGGCGCGCTGGCGGTTGATTATGGCTTTCTGCTGAATCCGTCACGCTTTTTGATCCCGCAGGCCGCGTCGCCGACACCGGCTATCTTTCAGTTGCATCAGGGACAATTCCAGTTCAGGTTTAATCAGACGTTCTGAGGCGAGTGAGCAGTTGGCAGTGAGCAGTGAGCAGTTTGTCGAGATGAAAAATAAGATGGGCGATAACACGAAACGTATACCGCTAATCGTCGACATGATTGCCCGGGTCGCGCTCGGTGCGTTTTTTCTGCTCACTGCTCACTGCTCACTGCTCACTTCGACAACCGCGCAAACGATTCCCGACAAAATGGTTGCCACCGTTACCAATGGCTCGCGTGCGACGCCTGACTTGATTACTTATTCCGATCTTGTCTGGCAGCTAACGTTGGAACCCGGCAGACCTGTACCCGACCATCCGAGTTCTGCAGATCTGAATCACGCGTTGCGTTCGCTCGAAGATCAGCTTCTGATTCTGCAAGAAGCGCGTAAGCTGCCAAGCGCTGACACCAAGGAGGGGTTTGCTGCGCGCGACAAAGAAGTCAACGCGCGACGCGACGACTTGGCCCAGGCGTTCGGAGGCCAGCAAGCACTGCAAGACAGGATGGCGCGCGTCGGTTTGACGAGCGAGCAACTGGATCTGATTCTACGCGATCGCGTGATGGTCGATCAGTATCTTGACTTTCGTTTCCGGGCGTTCACAGTCGTGACCGACAAAGAAATCCAGGACCGCTATAATCAGACGTATAGCCGGCTTAAGAATAGCGGGCGAATCGTTCCGACGATGGAAGAAGTCCGCAATCGAATTAAAGACGAATTAACTGAACAAAAGATCGAAGCGGACATCGACAAGTTCGTCGACGCTTTGCGGGACCAACCGGGAACTGAGATCGTGGTCTTGAATCCCGTTTAGGAGAACGTGCTTTGTACTTTGTGCTTTGTACTTTGTGCTTTGTAATTAGTTCCGTTGCTTAGTTTGTTTGATGGGACCGCCGGGGCCGATTGTTTACACATCGAAGTACAAAGCACGAAGTACAAAGTACAGCTACTTGAAATGAACCATGAATCTGAAAACGGTGTTCGTCCGCGCATCGGCCTCGCCCTTTCCGGTGGCGCCGCGCGCGGCATTGCGCACGTCGGCGTGCTGCGCGCGCTGGAAGAGAACAATGTGCGCGTGGATGCGATCGCCGGAGCATCGGCGGGTGCTTTGATTGGCGGCTCGTATGCAGCGGGACTATCGATTGATGAACTCACCTCGATGGCGCGCGCATTCCGCTGGCGCCACACGGCGCGCCTTTCTTTCTCGCGGCTCGGTCTGCAGACCAACGCGCGGATGGAAAAGTTTCTACGGCAGCGCCTGCCGGTCGCGCGGTTCGAGGATCTCAAGATTCGATTCGCCGCCCTGGCCATGGATTTGCGCAAAGGCACGGCGGTTGTCTTTCGTGATGAGGGCGATTTGCCGTTTGCGATTCGGGCGAGCACGTGCATCCCCGCGGTGTACACTCCGGTACGCGACTCGCAGGGTCGTTGGCTGGTTGACGGTGGATTAGTGGCCAGCCTGCCAATCAGTTACGCACGCGATCTGGGCGTAGACATCGTGATCGCCAGTGACGTGAACTTTGATGGCGCCCGATTTTTTGAAGATCCCAAGACAGCGATGGGCGTGCTAGCGCATACATTTGTTGCGGTCGAGCGTATCGTTGCCAATCAAGATCGGGCGGACGCCGACGTCCTGATCACACCCAAAGTCGGTCACATTCGTTGGGATCAGACGCGGCGGGCCGACGAGTTGCTAAAAGCTGGATACCAGGCAGCTATGGAATCAATGGACAGAATCAAATCCCTCACGGCCCCTCGACCTGTTTTACGATCCGAACCTTCCCTTGTTTAAGCCGGTGCAGTCATTCTGCTCTGCTAAATCGCCGTAGACCGACGGCATCTAACCTCGAATCACGATTGGTGTGCTTTCGTAAGAAATTCGCCGGCATTCGACGTTTTCTAACAGCAACGGATTAAGCTGATGAATCGCTCGACGTTAGCCCCGGCGGCGTTGCGTCTGTTGACGGCTGGGCCGGTTCGACGGCAGCAACGCCGCAAATCTTCATTTGACACTGCTGAACTGCGGCGACGGCAACATGAGAGTGCGGCTCGTCGACGCAGGATTCGTCTGTTTGCCCGGATCTTGCGCATCAGCGCGCTGGTGCTGCTCGTCACCGTCGCGGTGGCCGCAATCTTCCTGGTTCGTTCATACCGAGCTTACGCAAAACTCGTTGACGCGCGTTTGGCGCACGGGTATCTCACGACGCGCGCCGGCATTTATGCCGCGCCGCGAACGCTGCGAGTCGGCCAGAAATTGACTCGCGATGGACTAGCCAATTTATTGCGTCGGACAGGTTACGTTGAAAGCGATAGCGTCACCGAGGTCTGGAACGGGAGTTTTTCGATTGGCGAGAGTTCGATTGAGATTCGGCCGAGTGGCATCAACAACTTTCCGTCGGTTGTGCGCGTCGAATTCGATTCGGAAGGAAGAGTCGCGAACCTAACCGGGGATGATATTCGTTTTGAATCGATCGCGCTTGCACCTGAATCGCTGACAAATGACAACGAAACCAGAGGCGCAGCCCACCGGCAACTGACTTTCAAAGACATCCCGCCGGTCCTCGTGCATGCGATTGTCTCGATCGAAGATCGACGATTCTTCGAGCATCACGGCTTGGATATTTTCGGCGTTGCGCGCGCGCTGATTCGAAATGCCGGTGACGAGCGCATTGGCCAGGGCGGCTCAAGCATCACCCAGCAACTCGTTAAGAACACCTATCTGACGCCGGAGCGCACATTTCGTCGCAAGTACGCTGAGGCGATGCTCGCCTTCAGTTTGGAACGGCGGCTTTCGAAGCAGGACATCTTTGCGTTGTACTGCAACGAAGTTTATTTGGGCCAACGCAATGTCGTGGCGGTGCGCGGCGTCGATCAAGCGGCCCGCATCTATTTCGGCAAAGAATTGAAGGACCTGACATTGACGGAGGCAGCCGCGATCGCCGGAATGATTCAAGGTCCTTCGCGCTACTCTCCGATCCAGCATAACGAGGACGCGCGTATGCGCCGCAACACGGTGCTCGGAACGATGGTGCGTGACGGATACATCACGCTCGAACAGGCTGCGTTTGCTTCGAAAGAGCCTTTGCTCATCGCTGATTACGACCCGGCGCGCGAATCGTCGGCGCCCTATTTCATCGATTACGTGAATCGTGAGAAGGATGGGCACAATGGCGAGCGCGCTGAGGCAAATGCTCCACCCACGTCGGGACTCAGCGCGGGCGCGCCGATATTTACCACGCTCGACCTCGACCTGCAAAAGCTGGCCGAACAAGCCGTCCAAAAGCAGTTGGCGCGGCTTTCGGACACTTACAAGTCCGCAGACGCGAAACCGCAGGCAGCGCTCGTGGCGCTCGATCCACGGACGGGCGAAGTTCTCGCAATGATCGGCGGTCGTGACTACGCTGAATCGCAACTCAATCGCGTCACCGATGCGAAGCGGCAGCCGGGCTCAGTCTTCAAACCATTCGTTTATGCGGCCGCGCTCGAATCAGGAATGTCGCCGCTTCAGAAGTTTGCCGATGCGCCTCAGGAATTCACCTATGCCGGTGGCGCAAAATATCGGCCGGCGAATTTTGGAGGTCGATTTTCGATGCGCGATGTGCCGATGCGCGATGGGCTAATAAATTCATTGAATGTGGTCACCGTCGGAGTCGCAACCCAGACTGGCCTGGCGCGGACGGCAAACGTGGCGAGCGACTTTGGCTTACCCAGACCTGAACCATTCCCGGCACTGGCGCTCGGTACGACAGAAGTAACACCCTTGCAGATGGCCGCGGCTTACGCGACTTTCGCGAACGGCGGGAAACGAGTCGAGCCTCACATTGTGAAAACAGTCGCCGAAACAGAGTCACTGCCGCAAGTGATTCAGCCCAGCACCGCTTTCATTATCACTGACATGCTGCAAGGCGTCATCGATCACGGCACCGCGATGCGCGCGCGTGAGTTGCTGAAGACAACTGCCGTCGCCGGAAAGACAGGAACATCTCGCGACGGATGGTTCGTTGGCTACACGCCGAATTTGGTTTGCGCTGTTTGGGTAGGATTCGACGACAACGAACAGCTGGGCATGACTGGCAGCGAGGCGGCCCTACCAATTTGGATGGACTTCATGAAAAACGCCCTCGACCTGCGACCAGAGTTGGGTGCGAAATCGTTTGCGCAACCTGCCGACGTCAACATCGTCGAAGTTGATCCCGACACAGATCAATTAGCCACCGGGGTCTGTCCTCAGCACGAACGCGTTGCCATGCTCGCGGCGCAAACGCCTTCCACCGAATGCTACCGGCACAATGTTTATTTCATCCGTGACGATGAGCCGGCTCCCGAACCGCTTATCACCAGGCTCGAACCATCGCGGCGAACTAGTCCGGCATCTAATTTCGCCGCTCGAGCAGACACAACCGTCGAAACCAGCTCCGACGGGCGACGCACGCTTGTCAACGAACTTCGAGTGGTTACGCGATAATTCGGCGTCTTCCACTCGTCAGCGCTTCCTTAAACTGAATCCCTTTCGAACCT
Source organism: uncultured bacterium (assembly GCA_965653675.1). Lineage (GTDB taxonomy): Bacteria > Acidobacteriota > Blastocatellia > Pyrinomonadales > Pyrinomonadaceae > UBA11740. The sequence continues at coordinate 11,041 of CBFHBA010000008.1, read as the reverse complement.
CGGGAATACTAATTTCTGTATCGCTTCACGTCGCAGCGTCGTAATCCTCTGATTTCAAACCAAGCTCCACGCCGCAAACCGATGGGCACATTGCTTGCTCATAGGTAAGGACGAATTTGTAAACCTCAAAACCCCGACACAAACCATGGTTATTTGAAGGAGGTACATTAATGAGAAAGGCGGTAATTACACTGTGCGGGGCAGCATTCCTCGTGTTCACAATGGCCGTACTGAGCTTCGGCCAAGTCAAAACAACCACCGTAACAAAAGTTCAAACCGTACAAAATCCGGATGGCACTTACACGATCGTCGAATATCCGGTCGGCAAAGAAACGCTCGTGACTTTGAATCCAGTCGGCCTACCGGGCGCAACCGGTACCGCGACAATTTTGCGCGCTGCCGATGGGACGACGATTAAGGTGAACCTGACCGGGTTACCGGCAGACATGACAGCTATGAACCTGTACGCAGTCGATCCCACCGGAGCAGTTTCGCTGCTCGGGCCGATCACTGTGGCAAGCGGCGCGGGAACATTCACGACCACGACTCCGCTGACGCGTTTCATGCTGTTTTCATCGGCTGAAGACGCGTTGACGGCTTACAACGCGGACACGAAGATTTTCTTTCGCAGCGCGGTGCCGCAAGGACTCACTGTGATTCCGATCTCGGCTGCTACAGGCGAGACGGTGGCTGCCGTTGCCACGCCGACCACGGTGGCCGCAGTTGCCGAGCCGACTTCTGACTACACCGTGCCGATGCTGGGCATCCCGACCTTTAAGAAAGGCGACGACACTAAGTTAAAGATCAATTTCAGCGGGCCGATGGAAGGCGCGCGAGCGAACATCTTTATCGAGCCACGCAAGAAAGCGAATGCCACTGAAGTGAGAATGGTTTTCCACGATCTGAAGGAAGCGCCAAAGAATACCGCTTATATTCTTTGGGCAGTGTCGCCCGACAACCAATTTCAGAATTTGGGGCAGATCGTCAACGTCAAAGGTCGGAATGAAGCCGAGATCAAATCGGACGTTGCGTTCCCGGACTTCGGTTTGCTGCTAACCAGCGAACCGCTGGGCGCGACCACGACCACGATCATTAAGCCAACTGGTCATCGAATTGGCGTAATCCAGCTAGTTCCTTAACCGGACTGGCAGGAAAGCGAATCTAACAAGGCCGCCGGCGTGGCGGCCTTTTTGTTTGTGCCAGTCCCGAACCACTAATCGACGGAACGATTGTGACCACGGCTTCGTATAATTGTCGCAAGCCGCAAAGAACGGCGAAAAAGGGCCGCGAAAGTAGGAAAGGTTCACTTGTCCCGATGAAAGAAGCTACCGATGTTTTGAAGATAGTTGGAATGATTTTGCTGGCGCTCTTTGTGCTGGCAGTAGGCGTCCCGCTGGTTTTGGCGGCAGCCGGCGTCGCGCTGGGGATTCTGGGCTTTCTGGTGAGCCTCGCGATTGCCCTGATCAAGATTGCCGTCGTCGTCGCGATAATTTATTTGATAATAGTCGGCCTTCGAGCGGTGTTGAAGTGAAACTTAAACCGCAATGTCCAAGTAACAAATACGATACGATCCATTTGCTGCAAACAGCCTGAGTACATCGCGGACCTTCATTTCGCTCTGATTCCTCATACATTAAATCTGAAATTCACGATGTCGCCTTCCTGCATGATGTAGTCCTTGCCTTCAAGTCTTAACAGCCCCTGGTCACGCGCGGCCGCGTACGAACCCACCCGTATCAAGTCGTCATAACTAACAATCTCAGCGCGAATGAAACCGCGCGCGATGTCCGAATGGATTGCTCCGGCGGCATCCTGCGCGCGCGAATTCTGCGGAATGGTCCAGGCACGTGCCTCTTTTTCGCCAGCCGTCAGGAAGGACGTCAAACCCAACACGCGATACGCGCTTTTGATTAATTGATCGACGCCGCTGCTCTTCACCCCAAGCGATGCGAGATACTCGGCGCGCTCTTCAGCCGAGAGCGCGACCAGATCCGCTTCGAGTTGCGCACAGATGACTACGCATTCCGAAACCTCCGACGACGAAACGTCCCGGATCGCCTTCACATGTTCATCCTCATCGGGCGCCGCCAACGACGATTCATTCACATTAGCCGCGTAGATAGTCGGCTTCATTGTCAACAGAAATAAATTGCGCGCGATGGCTTGTTCTTCATCGCTCAATGAGACACTGCGAGCCGGCTTGAATTCCTCGAGTGCAGGTTGCAGTTTGTCGAGCACAGCCAATTCCGCCTTCGCAGTCTTGTCGCCGCCTTTAGCCGTCTTCTGCACGCGTTCGCGCCGGCGTTCGACTGCGGCCAGATCTGCGAGAGCTAATTCGATCTGAATCGTTTCAATGTCGCGGCGAGCGTCGAGCGTCTCCTCCACATGGGGCACCGTTTCGTTTTCAAAGCAGCGGACAACTTGGATCATCGTGTCCGTTTCACGAATCGCGTGCAGGAACTGGTTACCGATACCTTCGCCTTGCGACGAACCCCGCACGAGCCCCGCTATATCGACAAACTCGACCGTTGCCGGAACGATCTTTTCCGCCTTGACGAGCTTCGCCAGTGGCTTGAGTCTTTCGTCCGGTACGGAAACGACGCCAACATTTGGTTTGCTGGTGGAAAAAGCATAATTCGCGGTGACCGCGGTCGTCTGCGACGTCACCGCATTGAAGAGAGTTGTCTTTCCGGTATTGGGTAGGCCGACAAATCCTGCGCGCAGCATAATCGTGTGAACCCATACTACACGAAATGCAATCGCAATTCGCTTGCCGATAAAACAAAGAGCCGACCGAGCGAATCGCTCGCAGCCGACTCGGAAAAAATGACGTGCGCGCTGGCGCCTATCTCATCTTCTGAATAGTTATCGTGATAGTTGGGTCATTGCCCGCTGTGCGACTGTACGAAACCCAATAACCTGCTTTCGGATAATCGACGCGTTTGAAAATGGAGCCGTCAGCTTTAGCTTCCGCCTCCGCTCCGAAGACTTCTTTACTCGACGGCACACCGGTCGCCCCAGACATGAAGTCAACGGAAATTGCGCTTACTGCGCCAGTTTTGTCGTAGTACACCTGGACGGCTTCGTTATCGTTGAAGACATAGAGGTCCTGCTCTTCACTTTTGTCGCGTGGACTGCCGAGTTTCTTTCGCGCTTCGTCCGCGGCCATGCCGATATGCACACCGCGAAATTCGTGGAACGTGGGCTGGCCATCTGCGGGCGTATTGGTGGTTAGTGAACCCTTTGAACGCTGTGCTTGAGCTGGCGTTGCCGTGAATAGCGCTAATGCCGCTATGCAACCTAAAAAAACCAAGCGAACCCTACAATTTGAAAAGAGCTTGGGGTTAACGCGAAACATCTGAGATCCTCCTTACGCTCCGCTGCCGCGTTCCGGTACGCGGCGGAATGAATGGTCATGCAGTAGGTGTCAAAAAAAGCGTGACCTTTGAGCAGACAATATGCCAAGCTGGAAATGCAGTCAACTGCTTTTCGCCAAACGCTTGCGGATGAATAAAGCGTTGACTGGCTCCATTTAAATTTAGCCTTGAGGGCCCGACAGCGGTTATTAGTCATCGGAGTCTGTAATGAAGGAGTTGTTGCGATGAAGACTATAAAGTTTACGCTCTTGTGCGTCTCGATCGTTTCGATCGCGCTGGCTGCCGGTTGTACGCAACCAAAAAGTAGCAACGCCGACATGACCAGCCAAACTGTGGCGACGCCCGAGCCGACGCCGGATAAGGATGCTATCGTTGCCGAGATTACGCGCGTGGAAAAGGATTGGCCGCGGATTCTCAAAGAAAAAGATGGTGCGGCGGTCCGCCGGATCGAGGCTGACGATATCATTCTTCTCAACTTTACCGGCATGCTCGGTTCCAAGGATCAGGACGTCAAAGACATCGAGGCCGGGAGCTTGACGTTCGACTCGTGGGACGTCTCAGAAATAAATGTAAAAGTGATCGACAACGATGCCGCAGTCGTGAGTCTTTTGATGACGATCAAGAACGCGAAATATTCCGACGGCACGCACACCGAGGACATTAGCGGCCGCTATCGCGCGCTGGATACCTTTGCGCGGCGTAATGGTCAATGGCAAGTCGTTGCGTCGAGTGTTGTGAAACTTACTCGCGATGCCGAGCAAGCGTTGACGGCAGCGCCGACGCCCACTCCGGCAAAGCCGACAACTAAACCCTCACCGGCGACTAAGCCTACATCTGCGATCAAACCTTCGGCGGTGACCAGGCCTTCGCCAACAGCGAAGCCGACCGCCACGAGAAGACCGCCACCATCACCTCCAGCAAATCAATGATTTGTCGCCAAATTGATTGACGGCGCGAAAGTTTTGGTATAGAAGCTTTTGCGCATTCTTTCCAAAAGACTAAGGAGGAACAGCGATGAAAAGACTTCTCGTGTTCGTGTGTTTTATCGTGTTCGCCACGGCTTGTACGAATCAGCCGATGAGCAATGAAAACACTGCGAACACCAACAAAGGAACTGAAACGAAATCGAGCGCCATGCCGACTGTGGACGACATCAGCGCCAAGGAAAAAGCGGCGTGGGATGGTTTCAAGCGGAAGGACGAGGCCGCTTTTAAGAAATACCTCCTGCCTGACTACTTTGGCGTCACCGCCACTGGCGTCTCCGATACGGCCCAATCGCTCACTGCAATGAAGGACACCGAACTCTCAGATGTCACATTCAGCGATTGGAAATTGAACACGATCGATAAGGACGCAGTCTTGCTTACTTATACCGCGACCGTCAAAGCGACATATAAAGGCAAACCGCTCCCCAATGGTCCTTATTACGAAGCGTCAGCCTACGTGAATCGCAATGGCGAATGGCTCAACATTTACTACCAGGAGACACTGCAGCAAAAGATGCCGATGGCCTCACCTTCACCGCCACCGCCGCCGGCAAAACCGGCATCGAGCGCGATGGCTAAACCGGCGGAGACAACTGATGACGTAAGCGCGAACGAGAAACTGGTGTGGGAGGCGCTAAAGAGTCGCAATTATGACGCCTTCGGATCGTATCTCGCGGACAGCTCGATCGAAATTGAGGCAGACGGCGTGTACGACAAGGCTGGATCAATTAAAGGCGTACAGGGTTTTGACGCTTCGAAAGCCGCGTTGAGCGATTGGAAGACCGTGAAATTCGACGATGATGCGTCAGTCGTGACTTACAAAGTCAAGGTTCCGGGCGATAAGCCGGACACCGGCTATCATTCGACCATCTGGATGAAGCGTGATGGGAAATGGCGCGCCTTCTTTCACATGGGTACGCCAGCCCAGGATTTGACTGCGCTTGCCGGGCCTGGCGCGAGTCCCGCAATGAAAGCGAGTCCTGAGATGAAAGCAAGTCCTGCAATGAAGGCGAGTCCGAAAGCCAGCCCGAAGAAACCGATGTAATCGCAATGTGCGAATCCAAGGGCGAGGCTAACGCTTCGCCCTTTTTTTATGACCAGATTCCTGGAATGGTAGTGGCGCAGGACGGACACTTTCCATCGCGGGTGACATTCATTTGTCGAATCAAATAACCGTAGCGCTCGACTAGCGGTGCATCGCACGTCGGACAATACGTGTTCTCCCAGCGACCAACCCGGCCCGGTAGATTTCCGGCGTAGATGTAACGTAAACCCGCTTCGCTACCGATCTCGCACGCGCGAATTAATTGTTCCGCGGTAGTGTTAGCGTTTTCCTGCATGTGATAGTCCTGATGAAAGGCCGTTACGTGCCAGGGAATATCCGGTGAAACTGACGCAATGAAATCAGCCGCGCGCCGCAGTTCATCTTCCGAGTCGTTGAAGCCGGGAATCACGAGGGTCACAATCTCTTCCCAGAAGCCCCGCTCGTGCACCATCTTCACCGTGTCGAGAATATTGTCCACTACGCCACCGAGCTGCCGATAGTTTTTGTCGCTCATCGACTTCAGATCGATCTTGTAACAGTCAGTCCACGGACGCAGGTAATCCAGTACTTGCGGCGTCGCATTGCCGTTAGAAATAAACGCCGTGCGAAATCCCTCTGGGCGCGCTTTCTTGAAGACTTCGACGGCCCATTCAGCGGTGATAAGTGGTTCGTTGTAGCTCGATCCCACCAGCGAAGCTCCATAAGCTTTCGCCGTCGCGACCAAACGATCAGCCGTCACCACGTTCGGCGGCGACACTGCCGCATCATCGCGCAGCGCCTGTGATGTCAACCAGTTCTGGCAATACGCGCAATGCAGATCGCACCCCAGCATGCCGAACGTCAGCGTGTCTGAGCCGGGCAGCATATGAAAGAAAGGCTTCTTCTCCGTCGGATCGCACGCGAGCGCCGCAACGTAATTGGTCGGCACACGCAAGTGTCCGCCTTCGTTAAAGCGCACTTTGCAAATCCCGCGTTTGCCTTCCTTGATCAAACAACAGTGGCCGCACGCATAACATTTGAGCGCGTTCTTTTCGAGATGCTCCGTTAGTTCCGGCGCACCTTCGGCGGTCATCTCGTCCAAAACTTCGGCGAGCGAAGCTGCTGTGGGTGTGAGTGGCATTGCTACTTTCGTGGAAATTCCGATGAGGAATTATACTCCTGCGTAGTACTTAGTGCTTTGTACTTGGTACTTGGTTGTCTGTTCCTGGGATGTGGCCCGTACCTAATGCACACATCAAAGTACAAAGCACAAAGTACTAAGCACAGTTCTTAAATGATCATCGAACAAATCACCGTCACGGCTTTTGAGCAACACACGCGTGTCGTCGGATGCGAGCAAACGAAGCGTGCTATCTGCATCGATCCGGGCGACGATTCTGACGCGATAGTCGAAGCCATCGACAAACACGGTTTTGAATTGCAGGCGATTGCGTGCACCCACGCCCACATGGACCATGTAGGCGGGGTTGCCGGGCTGAAGAAGCGAAAGCCGGAAGCAAAGATCATCATCCATCCAGCAGACGAGCCGCTCTACCTTCAGTTGCCGAACCAGCCTGCATGGATCGGCATCCCGCAAGCGCAATGGAAGGCCTTCGGCTTTGACTATGAAGAGCCTCCGCGCGCAGACGCACACTGGAGCGACGGCCAAACGTACGAAGTAGGCGAATTGAAGTTCACCGTGATTCATTGTCCCGGACACACGCCGGGCCACGTGGTCCTGTTCGAGCCGAACGAACGAAAAGTGTTTGTGGGCGATTGTCTGTTCGCCGGATCGATCGGCCGCACGGACCTGCCGGGCGGGTCGACCGAACAACTAATGGATTCGCTCTTCAATAAAATTCTGCCGCTCGGCGACGACGTGGAAGTCTATTCCGGTCATGGCCCCGTGACGACAATTGGCCACGAGCGCCGCACCAATCCGTTTCTGACGGGCGTGTATGCGATTGGCGGAAGCGGCCGGATCTAAGGACTAGTTACAGAACCGCGTGCGGTAGCGAGCGGGATCTTACGCCGACTTTCGATCAAACAATTCTTCGCAGGTAAGTTGCGTATTTATCACGCTGGCTACCGCTCGCGGTTCTGTATCACCCTCTATTTCTCGACGATGTCCTTCTTCTGCGCCACCACGAACGCGAGCAGTTCATTCTTCTCAGCTTCCGGGACCTTGTACTTGTCGAGGGCAGCAACCAGGTGTTTCGCCGCGGCGTCCCAGTCAGCCTCGGTAATCCCGAGACCTTTATGTACCGTTCGCATTTCGCGTCCGGTGTAAACGCACGGACCGCCCGCCGCCGCGCAGAATTGATCGAGAATGTGTTGACGCAAACGCTTCTGCGAATCTTCGCTGAATCCCGAGAAAAATCTTTCGAACCGTTTGTCCGTCGCCAGGCGATGAATGAAATCATCAACGACTAAAGCGATCGCGTCATAACCGCCGAGTCGCGTGTATAACGATTTCTTTTCCTGCGCGCGAACCGTTTTTGCCTGAACGGCGGATGCGCTGAGGGCGAACGTGCACAGCAAACAAACAGCCAGGGTGAGTCTCTTCATACCTGTTCTCCTTTGTGAAGTGATGAATCAGAACCGCGAGCGGTAGCGACGGATCATAGAATAACTTGACTTTACGATCCGTCGCTACCGCTCCGGGTTCTGACACAGTGTCAGTGTGACGTTGAAACTGCCGGGCTCAAGCGCACATAAGCGCCTTCGCGATTCGCCCGCACGCGCAAACGGCGATGCGTCGCACCGGCTTCGGACGAATAAGTGATCGTGTAAGCCGTGCGCAGTTGCGCGACCACATCATCGTAAGCCTTCTGCAAATCTTCCAGCCGCTTGATCGAATAAAACACGCCACCCGAAAAATCCGCAAGCTTTTGACCTTCCTCGGCGGCGCGCGTCGTGATCGTCAGATATTTTGTGCGCATCGGATCGACCGTAATCATCGGCTTCGGCACACTGGATTCCGGGATCAATCCGGAGGGAACGTACAACGGATAGATGAGCGCGCCCGATTCGATCGTCGCTTCCAAAATCGACGGAAACGGCACGAAAGACTTGTTGTCGTCGCCATCGGAAAGAATCACGATGGCCGTGCGTTCGCCGCGCAAAGGCTTTAAGGTATCCACCAAAGAGTACGCGAGCGCGTCGTAAAGCGCAGTTGCGCCGCCGGCGTCAATCTCATCCAGCTTCTTTGATAGCAGCGTACGATCGGTTGTGAAGTCTGAAATGATTTGAATATCGTCGCGAAAACTTGTGATAGCGATGCGATCCTGCGGACTAGCAGTGCGCAGAAAGTCGCGCGCAGCTTTGCGAATGAAATCAATCCGCTCTTCGACGCTGCCGGAAACATCCAGAAGCAGAATCAAGTTGAACGGCTCGGTCGTAGGTGTGACGTTGACCACTTTGCGTTCGGCCCCATCTTCGTAAACGGCGAAGTCAGATAAACGCATGTTGGGAATCGCGCGTCCATTTCCATCGGTGACGCTGGCATTGACCTTAATCAACTGGGGTCCGGCCGTTGTCGCGATATCACCCGGCGGACGCATCATTACGAGTGACGGCTCCCGATCGGGCGGCGGCAGAGTCTGCGCATAATCGCCGAACAAGCGCGGACTGACTTTTCTAATCGCATCGATCAACGGCACATTACCGCTGCGCACGATTCCTTTTGCCGCTTCAGTAAGCGCCCGTTCGCGCAAGTCATTAGGCGCCATTGCCGGATCTACGTTGAGCAGAATCACCCCGCGCTGCGTCGTGAGGTTCAACTGCACCAGCTTATCCTTATCAGATTTCGCCTTGTCGTCGTCCGATTTCGGCTTGTCTTTGTCTGTTGCGCCATCGGTTGATGAACTTGCCGTCTCGTTTGCGCCGGTGTTGCCATCGGCCGCCGCGCTCTCAGTTTTCTCCGCGTCTTTCTTTTTCTTGTCTTTGCTCTTCTTCGCGTTCGGACCGAGCGTTCCGGAAATTGAAAACGTGCCAGCCTTGCCCTCCTTCACGCGGGGCAGTTCGACGTCGCTCAGATATCGCGGATGACTCGCCTGCCAGAGAAACTTGAATTTCACATCATCAAGCGGCACGTCGGCATGGATCGTTCCTGTGTTGGTTAAGACTTCTGCCATTGCGAGGTCGCCCACCACATCAACCATGCCGCTTTCGCTCTCGACTTTCACGCGCGTGCGTGCAGGCACGCGAACGACGAGATCGATTCGATCGGCGGGGCGGCGCTCGCGGACAACGACTTCGCCGCCGGAAATGCTGATGTCGCTCGGCTCGATCGGCGCGCCGGGTGAAGTCGCCTGCAACAGGGCTTTGTCCTTTTGATCGTCAGACGTGACGACTGAGACACGACCGTTGCGGTTTTTGATTGTGAGCAAAGACTTGCTGCCGACGCTGAATTCGCGTTCGTAGGATTGCGCGTTCGTCGGTCCGGGCAATGAGATGACTACTGAAGCGGCGATTATGATTGCCAGGATGAAACGAACGAGGCCGGGACAAGACACCGGGTGGAAAAGCATAGCGCTTGATCTTGCCTGTGGTTGCGGTGCGGGTCAAGTGCGACCGCGCTACCAGTTCTGATAAAATCGCGCGCGATTCAATGTCTCGGCCACGTTATCAATCATTTGCAGAGTTCTGGCCGCACTATCTCAACGAGCACAGCAAGCCGGCGACCCGCGCGCTGCACGTCGTTGGGTCATTCGCCGCCGTCGCGCTGTTGATTGCGCCGATTGCGACAGGCCGTTGGTGGCTGTTCCCACTCGCGTTCGCGCCGGGCTATGTGTTCGCATGGATTGGTCACTTCTTCATCGAGAAAAATCGGCCCGCAACTTTCACGCACCCATTGTGGTCGTTCATGGGCGACTGGAAAATGCTCGCGCTGATGCTCGCGGGGAGGTTTAAGTAGTGTGTCAGAAGCCCGAGTGTCAGGGAGGGCTACTTTTCGCAAAGCGCGACATAGAATCAAATTGAGTTTTCAAGCACGTTGCCCTCCCTCACGGTCGGGCTTCTGACACAATGCGAGAAACCAAGGTCCAAAAGAAAACCCGCACCGAACAGATCATCAAGCTGCTCAAACGCGCACATCCGGACGCGAAGTGTGCGCTGAATCATTCGAACGCCTTCGAACTGCTGATCGCCACTATTCTGTCCGCTCAATGTACTGACGAACGCGTCAACAAAGTCACTGCCGATCTTTTCCGCAAGTACCGCAAGCCCGCAGACTATTTGAAAGTGCGCGACACCGAACTTCAGGAAGACATTCGCACGACCGGTTTCTTTCGCAACAAGACCAAGTCGATCCAAGGCGCCTGCGCAATGCTCGTCGATGATTTCGGCGGCGAAATACCGAAGACGATGACCGAACTGCTAAAGCTTCCCGGCGTCGCGCGCAAAACGGCGAACGTCGTGTTGGGTGTGGCTTACGGAATTGCTGCTGGGATCGTCGTTGATACCCACGTCGGCCGTTTGTCACATCGACTCGCACTGACAAAACAGAAGGACGCGGTCAAAATTGAACAGGACTTGTTGGAACTGGTGCCAAAGAAAGATTGGATTATTTTCTCACACCTGCTGATCTTTCACGGCCGGCGAATTTGCAAAGCGCGACGGCCGCTGTGTGAAGAATGCGTGGTGGAGAAGCT
>CBFHBA010000007.1:0-204187 GCA_965653675.1 uncultured bacterium | reverse complement strand
GTGAATAATTGTTCCTGGAGAAAGTGCGAGAAATGAATTCCGTTTCGGAATTCATTTCTCGCAATAATTCGAATTTTACATGCGCGCTAAGCCCTCATCCCCAACCCTTCTCCCAAAGGGAGAAGGGAGAAAAACTCCCAGCGAACCGATTCCTCAAGTATGTCATTGCCTCCGGGAGAGGGGATTAACGAGGTCGCTGCCGTCCCGGTACCGACCTCATCGCTCGGTCACTTAACGAAGCCTCATCCACTCAACCACCGAACGCGGCGCGGTGCCCCCCCCCGGCAGGAATTCGTGGCCGAGAATGTCGTAGCACTCGCACGCGGTTGCTTGCAGCACTTCGCGATCGACGATCACGATTTTTCCCCGGTGATATGAGATGGCGTGCATCGCTTGCAGCATCGATGCGGCGACACTCACGCCGGCGCGTCGCACGCTGATGCGGCTGGCGATTTCTTCCTGAGTGAACGGCATCGTTTCCTGTTCGAGCCGATCCTGCATCATCAAAAGCCAAACGCTCAGCCGCTGCAGCAACGTGTGGCGCGTGTTGCATACTGATCGCTGGCAGACCTGAGTGAATAGACTTCGATATGCGCGCAGCACGGCGTGCTGTACAAATTCGCTTTTAGTAAAGGCTTCCTCGATTGAAATCCTGGAGATGCGGAGCGCGACCCCGCTTACCGAAGTACGTGTCCAGTGCATAGCGCGCCCGCCGCCGACGATCGCCGACAATCCCACGATTCCCTCGCGGCCCGTCATCGAGATCTCGACGGTCGTGCCATCCTCGAGCAACGCTACCGAGGATATGACGCAGTCCACCGGAAAGAACAGATCGTCGATTTGCTCGCCGGTATTATAAATTTCGTCACCGGTCTTTAATTGCACGGCGCGTGACGCGCTTACGAGTTTGCTTACTTCTGTGTGCGGAAGCGATCCAAGTACAAGGTTGCGGGTGGGAATTACTAAAGTTCTATCCGGTAGTTCAACACGCCTTTCCAACTGAGCGCGATCTTTGGTGGAGATTTCAGGCTTCGAAGTCCACATATCCGACTCCGTAGATGGTGGCATCGCTCACCAGAATGCCTGTAAACAGGGGATTCGGAGAGCCAAGGGACGCGCAAACAATATCACAGGCTGCTATCGCAACGAAAGCGATCACGTGCGCCAGCGTACAGACGGAGGCTCCTATAATTTACGTGCAGACGAGGAAACTCAGGTGATCGTTTTGGCCTAAAGAACTGAGACGCAACCGGGTTTCATCGCCTGCACCAAATAAGACTTCCAGACAGAAGGCTGACCCCCATGATAAGTCCGCAAGCCGGGACTTGGTACATCGTGGTCACTTGCGAGAAGTGTGCCTCGACCGTGTTCCTCTTTCCCGATCTAACAGAAGGCAAAGGCGTCCTTGACGCCAACTACATCGTGACCTGCCCGCGCTGCAATCATAAGGGTGGTTACCAGGCCAAACACTACTTTCATCCCGCACAAACCGACGGCCAACCAGAGTCAGTCGGCATGTGACCTTGCCACCATCGGCTCGTGAGGTCAGTACCGGGAGCGGTAGCGACCGGGTCTCGGCATTGCCAATCGTTGATTGCCGATTGCCGATTTCTTGTTGCGTTAGTACCAATTGGCAATCGACAATTGGAAATCGGCAATGGATTGCCCGGTCGCTACCGCTTCCGGTACTGACTCGGAGTTTTTTTCTCCCTTCTCCCTTTGGGAGAAGGGAGGGGGATGAGGGCTTAGCGCGCTTATTAAATTCGAATTATGGCGAGAAATGAATTCCGTTTCGGAATTTATTTCTCGCACTGTTTCCAGGATCAATTGTTCACCGCTAGACCCTCACCCAACCCTCTCCCAGAGGGAGAGGGCTTGAGTATTGATTCGTCAAGTGTGTAATTACCGTCATGAGGTCCGCGCTAGGCGACGCGACCAAAGTCATCGTCCAGGCGGACGATGTCGTCTTCACCGAGATAACTTCCTCTTTGGACCTCTACGAAGATAAGTAATTCTTCACCCGGATTTTCAATCCGATGCGCTGCGCCCAACGGAATATCTATCGACTCGCTGGTTCCAACCGTAATCTCCCGATCGTCGAGCGTCACCTTGGCGGTTCCCTGCACCACGAACCAGTGCTCGGCGCGCTGCGCATGCTTTTGATAACTGAGCCGTTTGCCGGGCAGAACTTCGATCCGTTTGACTTTGTAGTTCTGCCCCTCGTCGAGCACCGTGAATGTGCCCCACGGCCGGCGATCGAATTTTGGTGAGTTGTCGATTGTCGCTTCAGGCATTTGGTAGCTCCGTCGTTCCCGTCTGATTCCATTCTCTCTCTGTGTCTCTGCGGATCTCAGTGTCTCTGTGGTGGAGTCCTTCTCCAGCCATTTTCACCACAGAGGCACCGAGGCTACACAGAGACACGGAGAACAGCTACCACTCTTTCATCATTTCGAAAGGCATAATAGCTCAATATCTCCGGCACGGCATCGACTTTGCTATTCAGCACAAATGCGGTAACGCGTTTCGAAAACGCTCGCCGTTCCTTGCTGTCGCGCGTTCGGTTAACCAACAGTCGGTGTTACCGAACTAGTACGGAAGGAGCCAGATTAATTATGAAAATACCAAAGTCGTTAACCTTATTTGCCACACTTATTTTGCTGTCTTTCGCCCCCAGTATGCATGCTCAACGGCAGGAAGTTTACACCGGCACCATCGTCGGCGTCGGCGGTCGACTGGGCGGTGTGAGTCGTCCTTTCACACTAACACTCAACGGCCACACGGCTGACCGCGCGGCCGAGCGCGCCGTCGCGATTCTTGCCGAAGGCGGGCAGGATCGTTTGTTGAGTGAGATTCGCAACAACAATCTCGGACGATTTTCCATCGACGGACAAGTCGGCCGGCAAGTTAACTTCGTGGTGGAAGAGCGAATGTCCAATGGCGACCGCAAGATCACGATTCTGTTTGAGCGCTGGCTGAATCTTTATGAAGTGCGTTACGGCTCGCGCTCGACAGATTACCCGTTAAGTTACGTCGAGCTAATCGTCGATCGCAATGGTCATGGTCAGGGCACGTTCATTCCCGCGGCGCGCGTGCGCTTCAACAAGAAGAACGAAGTCGAAGTCGAAAACTTTGGAATTTATCCGGCGCAACTTTCCGGTGTGCGCCAGCGCTATAGTTAGCAAAGATGACGATGTGATTAGACCCAAGTCTTAGAAAGGAGAACGTCATGCGAGACTTCAAAGATCAAAGAGGTAAGATTGGCTACATCATTCTGTGGCTGATGGGGGTTCCCGTCAGCGTCTTAATCCTCATCTTCCTCCTGCGCGGCTGCACCTAGAACGAGAGACTAGAGGCTGGAGACTAGAGGCTAGGAGCTTGGTAAGACCCGAACATTCTTGACAGAGGTTTTTGGCGCGCACGAACCTCGAATCCTAGCCTCTAGCCTCCAGCCTCTAGTCGCTAGCCTAGTCTCCAGCCGCCAGCCTCTAACCTCTAGGCCTCTGACCATCATGACCACCACCGAGCGGATTCACGCGAATGGCATTCTCCGAATGGGAACGCCCAAGAGTGGGTTTCATTACAGGCCGGCTGATGGCGGCAAGGTCACGCAAGAGGATCTGGCTCGCATTCGGCAGTTAGGAATTCCCCCGGCGTGGACCGACGTGGCGATCAATGCAACTGAAAATGGTCGTGTGCAGGCTGTCGGACGTGACGCTGCGGGACGCTGGCAATACCTCTATCACAAGAGTCATGTTCGTCGCCGCGAGCGTGAAAAATTCCATCGCATCATCAAATTTGCTGAGGCGCTGCCGCTGATGCGGCGCGCGGTCAAGCGCGACCTGGCCAAATCCGGTTTGCCAAAGGAGAGAGTCCTGGCTGGAATTGTGCGCATTCTTTCAAGAGCATTCCTGCGTCCCGGCAGCGAAGTTTACGCGAGCGAGCACGGCAGCTATGGCGTCGCGACGCTGCGCCCGCGTCACGTAAGCGTCAATCGCTCGACCATTACATTTCGTTTTCGCGGTAAGTCCGGCGTGATGCACGAAACGCAAATTCAAGACGCCACGGTCGCGAAATTGGTTCGTCAACTTCTTAAGAGTCAGAACCGTCGCGTTTTCAAGTACCAAAACGGCGATGGCAAGCTGTTGGACGTGAAGGCGCAAACGATCAATGGCTACATCCGCGACGTCATGGGGACCAAATTCAGCGCGAAAGATTTTCGCACGTGGTCAGGCACATTACTCTGCGCTTGCTCGCTCGCGCGTCGCCGAGATGAGGACCCGGACCATGAGCGATCATTAAAAAGAATGATTACAGCGGCCATTAAGGAGACTGCGCGCGCCCTCGGCAATACCCCGGCCGTCTGTCGCCGCTCGTACATTTGCCCTGCGGTAATCGAAGCGTTCGCGAAAGATAAAACGATTACTGATTACTTTGACAGTTTGGAACAACTTGGATCGAGTCGCTCAGCCAGGCTCCATCCGGCGGAGAAGGCATTGTTGCGGTTGTTGAAAAAAGAGACGGGATAGTACTGCAGGCTGCTAGCCTGCAGACGACGACAGGCTGGCAGCCTGTCGTACTAATCATTATCTTTCTTCTTCGGCTTCTCGTCCGTAAACAGAATGCTCACCGCGAGCAACAGAGCGGCAACGGCGGCAAGCATAAAGAAGATCATCGCGATGCCGGGATAGCCAAAAATCTTGAAAGACGTTTCCACGCGCATCATCAGCGCCGCGCCGACAATCAACGCCGCCAGAATCAATCCCAACGTAATTCGATTCGCGATCTTCTGAAGACCGTCAAGAACGACCTTTTCATCGATGGCGTCAACTCCGATGTTCAACTCATTATTCCCGATAGAGTCTAGAATTTTGTTGACGCGTCCGGGCAGCCGTTCCGCGAACTCTTTCACTTCGACAATCCGGCTCATGATGGTGCCTGACTCGACGCTGGCCGCGAGCTTCCGAGTCAGAATGTTTGAAGCCTCGTTGCGAATGACTTCATTGGGATTGAAATTCGGCGCCAGGGTGTACACAACCTGATCGAGGTTCAGCAGAGCCTTCGCAATCATCGTGAATTGTGGGGGCATACCCATCCAACAATCCGCGGAAATGCGCGTGATCTCCAGGGCCACTCGTCCTGCATCGATTTCATCGAGGGTCGCGTCAGAATGGCGAACCACCAACCTGATGACGCGATTCTTGTACTCGACCTTATCGAAATTCGGCTTGGGCGTACCCATCTTCATGCACACCTGGGCGGCTTCGTCTCCGTTTCCCTCACTCATCGCCAGCAGCAAGCGCAAGAAGTTCTCCTGAAATCGCGAGTTGACGTGCCCTACCATGCCGAGGTCGAGCAAAGCGATACGATTGTCATCGGTAAGAAACACGTTTCCCGGATGGGGATCAGCGTGGAAGAACCCATCAACCAGCATTTGTTTCAAGTACGCGCGAAACAATTCAGTCGACAATTCCATCCCGTCAATTTCAAGCAGGCGGAGAGGACTTATATCCGTAATTTTCTTTCCGGGAATGTAGTCCATCGTCAATACACGTGAACTGGTGTAGTCCTCGACGGGCTCGGGAATCACGATGTGGTCGAATTCGCGGAGACTGTCGCGCAACTTCCAAAGATTGTTGGCTTCAATTTTGAAATCAAGCTCGCGCAAAAGGCTGCGCCGCAATTCCGCCAATAGGTTAGTGAATTCATAGCGCTTGCCGGTTTCGGTGTGCGCGTCGATGAACTCGGCAGCCTGCTGCAAAGCTTCCAGGTCTTCGACGATCTGATTCCGGATGTTCGGGCGCTGCACCTTGACCACGACCAGTCGGCCATCACGCATCTGCGCTCGATGGACTTGCGCCAGCGAAGCGGCGGCGGTCGGCCGCCTTTCGAACTCCACAAACAGTTTGGAAATACGCGCGCCCAGCTCGCCCGAAACGATTCGTTCGACTTCTTCAAACGAGAACGGTTCAACGTTGTCCTGCAAGCGCGACAATGCGTCGCGGTAAGGCTCAGGCAGGATGTCCGAGCGCGTGGAGAGTAGTTGCCCGAGCTTGATGAAGGTTGGCCCAAGCTTCTCGAGATCGTCGGCGAGCTCCTCAGCTTTGGCGGCACTCTTCTGGGTGAGAGCATGGCTCGCATCTTTGCCGACGAGCGTGAGCGTTGAATGCTCGACCAGGTCGCTGCGGCCATACTTGATGAGCAACGCAACGATGTCTTTGTAACGCTTCAAACGTTCAGGTTTGAGTGAAAGTGCCATACAGTTTTAGTTGACAGTTTTCAGTGCTCAGGACGCCGCCGACGTAATAGTCGTCCAAAACTGGAAACCACGATCACAACTGATGAAATCAGCGACAGCCAAAACCAGCCCGTAAGCTGCGCTGAAATCATTGTCGCTGTGTCGTCGGCGCGCATCCGTTCCCGATTCATCAGCAAGGCTGTAACTGCGCCGCAGACCGCACTGAGAATTGCGGCCACCCGCGATTCCTCTTTCCATGCGCGCATCAAATTGAAAGCTATGACAGCCAACACCAGGATCGGCACAAGCCACAGCAGCGCGCTTTCGTTCCGCGCCAGTTCAAATCCGCTCAACGAATCACGCGCGCCGGCACAGCTCACCTGCAGCCAGGGTAAAAAGAAGCAGATGAGCACGATTACCGCCGCGCTGACGTTGATTCGCCGGAACATCTTGATTGCCGATTTTTGATTGCCAATTGCCGATTGAAAAAGATCTGCTTACCAACTACCAGTCAACCTGCGTTGGCTCTTCAAATCAAAAATCGGCAATTGGCAATCGGCAATGCACTACGCCGCTTTCGAGATTTCCTCGACAACTTCGTGGGTCTTGTCCGCCTGATCAATGCGCGTCGCAACGTCTGCCTGCGCGATTATTCCGACCAGGCGATCCTTATCGTCGACGATCGGAATGCGCCGGATGTGGTGTTCTTCCATCAATTCGAGCACGTTGCTCACATCGTCATCAGGGCCACAAGTCTGCACGCCGGTCGTCATGATCTCTTCGATTTTTGTCTGCTTAGGATCGAGCCCTTCAGCTACTACCTTCAGGGCGAGATCGCGATCCGTCACAATACCGATCAGCTTCTTCGCTTCTCTGTCGTTCAGGATCGGAATCGGTCCGACGTCTTCGGATTTCATGAGCTGCGCCGCTTCAAACACAGTGTCTGTTGCGAGGCAGCAGGAAGGATCTGGCGTCATTACTTCACTACATTTCATTTCCGCGTCTATCTCCTCTCCATGATTGCCAGCTTTACGCTGATGTTCTTTTTCACCCAGAATCTCCAAGGCCAGCGGTATCGTGCTCAACCCGCCCAGAATTACCAGGGCAAGGCCAGCCCCTCGACGTTGGTCTTTGTTCAGTCTGTCTTTCAACAGCAGACCAAGACCAACGCCGAGAGCTGCGCGCGTACCTGCGACCAGGATTAATTCCGGCAGCGTTACCTTTCGCTCTTTCAGTTTCATTACTGCCCCTTTTGTCTACGCAGCCTTGCGGTGCGCTTTTGCCGCCGTCGTATCCGAGATCGAAACCTTGCGCGGTTTTGATTCCGTACGTTTTGGCGCGTTCATCGTGATCTCCAGCACGCCGTCGCGAAATGTCGCGTTGGCATCTTCGGGCTCGACACCGTCCGGCAGCGGCAGGCGACGATAGAATTTGCCATAGCTGCGCTCAGTGCGATAGAAGCCTTCGCGATTTTCGTTCTGTTCGGTGCGCCGTTCGCCTTCGATGGTGATTGCGTCATTGTCGATTTCGACGTTGACATCATCTTTTGTCAGACCCGGCAAGTCAGCGCGCACGATTAATTCGCCGTCTTGCTCGAACATTTCGACTTGTGGCGCCCAGAGTCCTTGTCCGACACCGCGTGCAATTGCGGGCGGCAACCAGCCGCGTCCAAAATCGAAATCACCGACCAGCTTGTCCATCTCTTCGCCGAATCGGCGCATAAACTCGAACGGCGTCGCCGCCAAACGCGTGCCGATATCAGTTATCTCATCACGCTTTTGCAGATGCTTTGAACTCGCTGATTGTTTTCCTCGAGTGTTGTGTTGTTTGGCCATAGACTACCTCCCATTCTCCTAAGTGTTTGTTAGGCGCCCGACTAGCGACCTTTCTCGTGACCTTTCTGTTTGTGCTCCTTCATGACCGTGCGTGCCGCGACTTCCTCAGCGCGTTTGCCATACCGGCCTTCACGTTGTGCTGATTCCTTGATGTGCTCGTATTGGCGTTGTTCTTTGTCACCGACGCCCTTCAAATGTTTCTTCTCTGGCATAAATTCACCTCCATGATTGCTGTTGGTTTCGCGTACACATTTGCGTCCGGAAACGTTCTGTTCCGGCTCAACTAAGTGCGAATTTGGAAGACTTAACGTCTTCACAACTCTAAATGTGCAACCAGAGTGCCGATTATTCGCTTCTAGTTCGCGCGCAACGAGGTCAGTACCGGGAGCGGTAGCGACCGGGTAGCGCTTTCGCTAAAATCGATTGTGTCGATGCGTGCGACCCGGTCGCTACCGCTCCCGGTACCGACCTCATGACCCGATGTTGACCTAGGCACGATTAATCGCGCGTGGCAAAATGCGACATTTTTCGGTAGCATCTGCCGGAGTCTATATCGGAATGAGCACACCAGCGACATCAGCCGCACCGATTCTGACAACCAGTCAAATCAGAAAGCAGTTTCCCGCTACTCAGCGCCGTCACAATGATTATCCGGTTGCGTATTTCGACGCACCCGGCGGCACTCAGACGCCGCAAGTCGTCGTCGATGCCGTCGCCGACTATCTGCTAAACCACAATGCGAACACGCATTGGGAGTATCCAACAAGCCATGAAACGGATTCGATAATTCTGTCGGCACGCGAAACGTTTGCGGACTTTCTCAACGCGACGTCCGATGAAATCGTTTTTGGTCCGAACACGACGACGATGATCTATCACTTGTCGCGCGCGCTGGGCCGGACCATGGGACCAGGCGATGAGATAGTCACGACCGAATTAGAGCATCACGCGAATATGGCGCCGTGGCAGGCGCTCGAGGTTGAACGTGGGGTTCGGCTAAGGATTAGTCAGATGGATCCGGAAACCGGTCAACTCGATTGGCATGATTTCGAGCGGCTGGTGACAAACAAAACGAAAATCGTCGCGTTTGGTGCAGGCTGTAACGCGTTGGGGACGGTGAACGATTTTCGAGGCGCCGTTGAGCTCGCACATTCAGTCGGCGCACTCGCGCTGATTGATGCGGTGCATTACGCGCCGTACTTCCTGTGCGATGTGAAAGAGATGGATTGCGATTTCCTGACCTGTTCGGCATACAAATTCTACGGACCGCACGTCAGCGTGTTCTACGGAAAGAAGGATCTGTTGGAGTCGGTCGATTTTCCGAAGCTGCAACCTGCTCCTGACGCCGCGCCGGAGCGCGCCGAAATGGGTACGCAGAATCACGAAGGAATCGCCGGTGCCGCGGCGGCTGTCGATTTTTATTCATCGCTTGCCGGTTACAGAACCGCGAGCGGTAGCGAGCGGGTTAAGGACGCAACGTTAAGTAGACGCGAAGCTTTAAAGTCAGCGTTTGCCGGTCTCCGCGCCCACAGCGCGCCTCGCGTCGCCCGCCTCTGGGAAGCGCTATCGAAGATCAACGGCATTCGCCTCTTCGGCCCGCCTCCGCACGTCGCGCGCACGCCGACGGTCTCTTTCATCGTGAAGAATGTTGCATCGACTGAAGTCGCGCGGAGACTCGCAGAGCGCGGCCTGTTTGTTTCACACGGCGACTTCTATGCCCAGACAGTCGTCGATCGGCTGGGTCTGCAACCGGAAGGACTGGTTCGCGTCGGCTGCGCTTGCTACACGAGCGATGAAGAAATTGAGCGACTAATTGAAGCAGTACGCGATACCGCGACATGAGGTCGGTACCAAGAGCGGTAGCGACCGGGTATATATCGCAACTGATCGAGTTAAGCCGAGACGCTACCCGGGCGCTACCGTTCCCGGTACTGACCACATACTCAACATGCAGCAATACCAGGATATTCTTCGATCCATTCTCGACCACGGCATCGAACACGACGACCGCACGGGCGTCGGCACAATCTCGCACTTCGGTTTTCAGACGCGCTTTGATTTGCGCGAAGGTTTTCCGATCGTCACAACCAAGCGAGTTCCCTTTCGCTGGATTGCCGAAGAATTGTTTTGGTTTCTCTCGGGCGACACCAACGAAGCGAACCTGCGGGCGCGCGGCGTGGACATTTGGAAGGAATGGGCGGATGAAGAACATACGCGCCGGTTCGGCCGCGAAGCCGGTGACCTCGGGCCGGTTTACGGATATCTTTGGCGCTCGTTCGGCGGTCATTACCCAAACCGCGACGGTGTCGATCAAATCGCGCGACTAATCAACGAGATCCAAACCAATCCAAATTCGCGGCGGCTGATCGTGAGCGGCTGGGACCCGCGCGAGTGTGATAATGTCGACCTCCCGCCGTGTCACACGGTCTTTCAGTTCAAGATCGAAACTCAAAGCGCGAGTGCGTCCGTCGGGAACGCGGGCATCCTGCGCACATCTCGTCCCGTCTTGCATTGCCAGCTCTATCAACGCTCAGCCGACGCGTTTCTCGGCGTGCCTTTCAACATTAGTTCGTACGCACTCCTGACGCATCTGGTCGCGCACGTGTGCGATTTGCAGGTCGGCGAGTTCATCTACACGCTGGGCGATTATCACATCTACAAGAATCATCTCGAGCAGGTGGAGCAGGTTCTCTCGCGCGAGCCACTGCCGCTGCCCAAACTCGAAATCAACGACTCTGGCACCAAATTGCGCGGACTGGAAGGCCTGCTGAATTTCCGTTACGAGCATCTCGCGCTCGTGGGATATCAATCCCACGCGAAAATTGCTGCTCCCGTGGCGGTGTAGTCCAACTTGCGATAATCTCTTCGCTAATCGAACCGACTTAGAAAGATGACGACACTCCGTCCATCTCTCTTTTTGTCTTTCGCGCTGCTCGCAATCTTTGCTTTTTGCGGGAGTGCGATGTCGCAGACAACTGTGTCGCCGCTGCCACCGCCGACGGGCTACGTGAACGATTTTGCCGGCGTCATCGATCAGCAGACAAAAGCGAGGCTGGAAGTCACGCTCATGAACCTGGATCGTGAGCAGCAAATTCAGTTTGCCGTCGTCACCGTCGATACCACAAAGGGCCAGGACATCTTCGACTATTCATTGGCCGTCGCCAGAGGCTGGGGCATCGGTTCGAAAGACACGACCAAGCCGAGCCTTCTCTTACTGGTTGCAATCAAGGATCGAAAATATTTCACGCAAGTCAGCCGGCACTTGGAAGGTGAGCTTCCCGATGGCCTCGTGGGACAGATTCAGCGCGAACAACTTGTGCCGGCGTTTCGCGCGAGTGATTACGGTAAAGGCTTATCAGACACAATCAACACGTACATCAGTGAAGTTGCGGCGAAGCGCGGCTTTAGCACCGACAAAATCTTTGCGCCCGGAGTGACGGCGCCGCGTCGTTCGGATAAGGGCGGCAACACGGACGTGTATTTTCCCGGATTCGTCGTTCTCGTGATCGCCCTCTTCATTTTGATCGTACTCCTTCGTATTGGTCGGCGCGGCGGACGCGGTGGCTTCGGTGGCGGAGGCGGCTGGCTCGGCTGGATGATCGCGAGCGCGATCTTGAACAGCGGCCGCGGCTCATCAAGCGGTTGGGGCGGCGGCGGCTTTGGTGGATTTGGCGGTGGCAGCTCGGGCGGTGGCGGATTTGGCGGCTTCGGCGGCGGCGGTGATTTTGGCGGCGGCGGTTCGGGCGGAAGTTGGTAATGTGAGGTTGATTAAACCCCATTAACTTAGTATTCAGTTTCAAAAAGGAGTCGACATGGATAAGAAGCCAATCATCATTTTGGGAGCGATTCTTGGCGTCGTGTTGCTGGTTGTCGCGATCCTGGCGTGTTCGGGGATCGGCGGTTACAACACAATGGTGACCAAACAACAGAACGTCCAGGCGAAATGGTCACAGGTTGAGAATCAAATGCAGCGACGCGCAGACCTCATTCCCAACATTGTGGCGACCGTCAAAGGAATCGCGGGGTTGGAAGAGCGAGTTTTCACGAAAATCGCCGAGGCGCGCTCGCAACTTCTTTCGACAATGCAAAACCCGAACAGCACCACCGAAGACAAGATCGCCGCAGATTCAAAGTTCAATCAGGCTCTGCGGGATGGGGGGCTTCTGGGAACCGGCGGTCGCTTTCTTTCAATCACAGAAAACTATCCGCAACTAAAATCGAACGAAAGTTTTCTTAAACTTCAGGATGAATTAGCCGGAACCGAAAATCGTCTCGCGACCGCCCGCAACGATTACAATTTGGCCGCGCAGGATTACAACACGACCCGTAATCGCTTTCCGACAGTTCTCATCGCGGGGATGATGGGCTTTAAGGAACAACCGTATTTCAAAGCCGACGAGGGTGCGCGTCAGGCTCCCAAAGTCAACTTTAATCAGTGAGAGGGTGGATCCGATGGCCGGTAACTCAGCCAAACTTGAAAAGCTTATTGAGGATCTGCGCGTCGCGCATGGCGACAATCTTACGTCGATCGTGCTTTATGGATCAGCGGCCACTGGCGATCAACCGAACGCGCGTTCCGATCACAATTTGCTGATTGCCCTCAATCGCATCACCACCGACGATCTCCATGCGGCACACGACGCATTGCATGACTGGCACAAACTCGGTCAGCCGACGCCGGTGTACTTCACGGTCGAGGAGCTTCAGGATGCCGCGGATGTGTTTCCGATTGAGTTTCTGCAGATGGAAACGGCGCGGAAGATCCTCTTTGGCCGCGATCCATTCGAGTTCGTGCAAGTCTCGCAGGCGAACCTGCGCCATCAAACTGAATATGAGTTGCGGACGGGACTGATTCGCTTGCGACGTCTGTACATTCCCGCATCGGCTTCGGCGAAAAGTTTGTCGAATCTGATGAGCGATAGTCTGGCCAGCTTCGCTGCGTTGTTTCGCGCGTTTTTAATCCTAAACGGTCAGGACCCGCCTGTGTCTAAACAAGAGAGCGTTCAAGCAACGGTGCGCTTGCTCAATCTTGATGCGACACCGTTCGAACGAATCCTAAAATTGCACACCAATAAGGACGCGGAACCCACTGACGACGAAGCTAACCGTTTGTTTGCGAGTTACATGGCCCAGATCGAAAAAGTCATTGAGGCTGTGGATCAGATCGAAGAATGATAATTGGGATTGTTGCCGTCGATCGAAATCTCGCTATCGGCAAGGCTGGAAGATTGCCGTGGCATTATTCGGCCGACATGAAGTTTTTCAAAGAGACGACGGTTGGTAACGCGGTGGTAATGGGACGGCGCACCTGGTTAACCTTGAAAGGACCGCTGCCGAATCGTCAAAACATTGTCCTGACTCGAAATGGCGACGTCATAGTTCCCGATGGCGTGAAAGTCATGAGCGACACGCAAGCGGTGCTCGAGTTTGCAAGCAGCCTCGACACTCATGTGTTCGTGATTGGTGGCGCGCAGATCTATGAAGCATTCCTGCCGCATATTGAGCGCTGGCTAGTTACCGAAGTTCCGCTTTCGGTCGCAGGCGCAGACACTTTCATGCCCAAGAATTTCTTGGATGGATTCGAGATGTATGAAATGCGGCAGTTGGACGAAGGACTTCGCGTGAAGTGTTACGAACGCGTGTCAGACGCCCGAGCGTAAGCGAGGGCAACGGTTGATGCGCGTATTGTTAGCAGACTCTTGCGGAATTTGCCCTCCCTGACGGTCGGGCTTCTGACACTCAATCTCCATCCCCACTCATTTCCAGCACATCATGCCGCGTGATAATCCCGGTGATGCGGCCGTATTCCTCGATCAAAACCGCGGGGCTCGTGCGTAGCTTGCGCGTGACCAGATTCACATCGTCGTCAACGTCAACCGTCGGGAAGCCTTTGTCCATTACTTCACTGACGGGTGCGTCGAGCAAATCGCGATCGCTGAAAACCTTTGCCAGCAGATGATTCTCGCGCAATGAACCGACCGATTTGCCGTCTTCCATCACCGGAATTTGCGACAAGCCCATTTCGTTCATCTTCGCGAGCGCGTTGGCAACAAGATCACTCGGCGCCACGGTCACCAAAGTCTGCGGCGCACCTTTACTCTTTGTCTCGCTCATTAATCCCGCGGTGATTTTCTGCGGCTCGAGCAGACGCTTTTCTTTCATCCATTCGTCCGAATGGAACTTCGACAAATAATGTTCGCCGGTATCGCACACCACGAATACCACGACGGCTGTTTCGTCGAGGTCGCGGGCGATGCGTAGTGCGGCCGCGCAATTCGTTCCCGTAGAACCGCCGCAGAAAATTCCTTCGATGCGGCTAAGCTGCCTTGCGGTCTCAAATGATTCGCGGTCGCTGATGTTCATGACTTCGTCGACGTACTGCATGTGCGCGTTCGCGGGCAGCACTTCCTGGCCAATGCCTTCGACCAGGTACGGGGTCGTTTCGGGAATCTTTCCGGTTTCCTTGTAAGTCTTGTAAATCGAACCGACGGGGTCCGCGCCGATGACTTTGATGTTTGGATTCTTCTCTTTTAGAAATCTGCCGGTTCCGGAAATGGTTCCGCCTGTCCCGATGCCGGAAACGAAGTGCGTGATCTTTCCCTCCGTCTGTGCCCACAGCTCCGGGCCCGTGGTGCGGTAGTGAGCTTCAGGATTTCCCGGATGTGAGTACTGATCGGGATAAAACGAGTTCGGCGTTTCAGCGGCGATACGGCGCGCGGTCGACACATAATGATCGGGAGTACCTGGCCTGGCAGACACTGGCGTGATGATTACGTCGGCGCCAAGCGCTTTCAAATAACGCGACTTCTCTGCTGACGCTTTGTCCGTCATCACAAAGATGCATTTGTAACCTTTGACTGCCGCGGCGATCGCCAGTCCGATGCCGGTGTTTCCAGAAGTCGCTTCGACAATTGTCCCACCCGGCTTCAGCGTGCCCGCGCGCTCGGCCGCTTCGATCATCGAAATGCCGATGCGATCTTTGACCGAGAAACCGGGATTTAGATTCTCCATCTTCGCGAGAATCAGCGGCTTCAATCCCTTGTTTAGCCGATTAAGTTTGATCAAAGGCGTGTTGCCGATTAAGCGCAACACGCTGTCGTTATACTTCATGTGTGTTCGCAGTAAATGAAGAGGGATATTCTCTGCGAAGAGTGTGGGTTTTGACAAATGGAGGACGCTTACCGAACCGCGAGCGGTAGCGAGCGGGATAAAGCGCCATCGACGAAATCAATTTAGATTGTTTGAAGGTTCGTGTTCCGATAATCGATGAGGCGCCCTGATCCCACTCGCTACCGCTCGCGGTTCTGTATCATTGGCTTGACTCCAAAACTTCGCGCCGTATAATTTCAACTTTCCCCGTGGGGCGTTAGCTCAGTTGGTAGAGCAGCAGACTCTTAATCTGCGGGTCGTAGGTTCGAGCCCTACACGCCTCACCATTTTTCAAACATTGGAAGCGGTTAGTTTATGCTGCCGCTTTTTCTTTTTCGGTCAGATTAATTCAGGGTTCGGAACAGTGCGACGATTCGCTCGGCTGCTTTGCCGTCCCAAAACTCTGGACGATGAGCGTGAGAGTCGCGTGGACGCGCAATCGCGGCCCGAATCCCGGACACAATAGATTGGCAATTGCGAGGCACGAGTTGATTAGTTCCCTTCTCAATAGTGATGGGCCGTTCGGTGTTGTTCCGCACCGTCAAGCATGGCACGCCCAGAAATGTTGTCTCTTCCTGCACCCCGCCTGAATCGGTGACGACCGCTGCCGCGTGCGCTTGCAGTGCGAGAAAATTCACATAGCCGATGGGTTCCGTGAGGCGCACTTTCTCTCGCACATCGATCGAGTGCTCTGCAATTCGCGTCCGCGTCCGTGGGTGCACAGGGAAAATCACCGGCAGTTCCTCGCTCACTTCATTCAACGCAGAAACGATTTCATTGAGACCAAGCGCGGCATCGACGTTACTCGGACGATGCAACGTCACAAGAACAAATTTGTCGAGATCGAATTCCGCCTGGCGTGCAGGCCAATGTTGTTCAGCCAGCGGCATCAGCCGCACGAGCGTGTCGATCATTGTGTTCCCTACCAGATGAATTTTTTCGCTGGCGATTCCCTCCCGCGTAAGATTCTCGTTCGCTTCAGGCGAGTGTGTCAGGAGCAAATCCGAAATTTGATCCGTCAGCAAACGATTAATCTCTTCCGGCATCGTGCGATCGAATGATCGGAGGCCCGCTTCGACGTGCGCTACGTTCACTCCCAATTTCACCGCGACCAACGCGCACGCTAGTGTCGAATTCACATCGCCGGGAACCATTACCCAATCCGGCTTGAATTGTTCGACCACCGCTTCGAACCGTAGCATCACCTGTGCTGTCTGTGCCGCGTGTGATCCCGATCCAACTTCAAGATTTATGTCGGGTCGCGGCATGTCTAGCTCATCAAAGAACAGCTTTGACATGTTGTCGTCGTAATGCTGGCCGGTGTGGACGAGTCTCTGTGCAAAGTCGTGCGGGAACTTCGCCATCTCACGCACAATTGGCGCGATCTTCATGTAGTTGGGCCGCGCGCCGACGACGTGCAGGATGCGTTTCACTCAGTTTTCCGAATTCCTTTATTTGAATCTTGATGAAAGCCGGAAGTATATACCACGGCCGCTGCGAACTTCGCGGCGAAAAACCTTTTGTATTCGCCCGCCCTATTAGTGCAAAATGGCGAGCCGACTCACCGCTCAAGGAGAAAAAATCGATGCCCAAAGTAATGCTTATAATGACGGTAATGCTGCTTAGCGCTGCCGGCGCGATGTCGCAAACCGCAGATGAGATCGTCGCCAAATACGTCAAGACGGTCGGCGGCATGGAGAAGATCGAAGCCGTCAAGAGTCTGCGTCGCACCGGAAAGGTGATCGCCGGCGGCGGCTTTGAGATTCCTCTGGTTGAGGAAAACAAACGGCCGAATCTCGTGCGACAGGACATAACGATTCAAGGACTGACGGGCATCAGCGCCTACGATGGGAAAACGGGCTGGAAGGTGCAGCCGTGGTCCGGAAAGAAAGACGCCGAGGCAATGGGAGAGGGCGAGTTGAAGGGCATCATCGAAGAATCGGATTTCGACGGGCCGCTGGTGAATTACAAAGCCAAAGGAAACAAAGTGGAATTCGTTGGCATGGACGAAGTCGAAGGTACTGATGCCTACAAATTGAAAGTGACCCTGGCGAATGGCGAGACGCGCTATTTTTACATGGACACAGATTATTTTGTGCCGATCAAGATCGAAACAAAGCGTATCGTCCGCGGCGCCGAAGTCGAATTTGAAACCGTGCTGGGCGACTACAAAGAAGTGGCCGGCTGGTATATGCCCTTTTCCGTGGAAGTCGGCGGTAAAGGCAGTCAGTTCAAACAAAAGATTGTCTACGACAAGATCGAAGCAAACATTCCGATTGACGATAAGCGGTTCACGATGCCGGTGAAGCCCTAGAAGCCGCAAGATGCGATCGAAGTCCATACGCCGTTAGGCGCGCAATATTTATAGTTTACGTGACGATATGAAGAACTAGTACGATTGCGAGCGACATCCACTGTGGCTCGCAATCGAAAAAAGATTCGGGCAGTTTTCGAGTTCTATAAATGTCTTGCTCCTAGCGGAGCGAAAAGGAACGTTATGCTCATGAAACGCATAGCTCTGTTAATCATTCTCGCCCTCGCTTGTCTCGCAGTTAGCGCCTCCGCCCAAACACCCGCCGTCAAAGTTGACTCCGACGCGATCTCGGGTCTTGGCGCGCGAAACATTGGTTCGGCAACGATGAGTGGCCGCATCACCTCGATTGCCGCGCAGCATGAAGGACAGCGCTTGACGATTTATGTCGGCTCGGCCAGTGGCGGCGTGTGGAAATCCCTGAACGGCGGCACAACTTTCAAACCGGTGTTCGACAAACAACCGGTGCAGTCGATCGGCGCGGTCACGATTGATCCGAAAAATCCGAAAACGGTCTGGGTCGGCACCGGCGAGCCGTGGACACGCAACAGCACTTCAATCGGCGATGGCGTCTACAAATCAGTCGATGGCGGTGACAACTGGACCAACATGGGACTGCCGGAATCGGAACGCATCGCAAAGATTCTGGTCAATCCCGAAAACACGAACACGGTTTACGTCTGCGTGCCGGGAAAACTGTGGAGCGACAGCAACGACCGCGGCGTCTATCGCACCACCGACGGCGGCAAGACGTGGACACAGATTCTGAAAGGCGCGAATGCTTCAACAGGTTGTTCGATGATGACGATGGATCCGAAAGATCCAAAAACGCTCTATGCCGGTTTGTGGGATTTCCGGCGCAAAGGTTGGACGTTCAGATCCGGTGGAGAGGGACCGGCGGCATTCAGTGGCAGCGGTCTTTGGAAGAGCACGGACGGAGGAACCAACTGGGTCGAACTCGATGCGACGTATGCGAAAGGTCTGCCGCCGAAACCGTGGGGCCGAGTGGCCGTGGCGGTTGCCCCGTCCAAGCCGAATGTCGTGTATGCAGTGGTTGAAGCAGAGATGCCGCGCGATGGCCTTTATCGATCGGACGATAGCGGTCGCTCGTGGACGGCGCTTGATCGCAGCCAGAACATGATCTGGCGTCCTTTCTATTTTGCGAATCTCACGATCGATCCAAAAGACGAGAATAAGGTTTACAAAGCCGGCGGATCTTTGATCGCGAGCAGCGATGGCGGCAAGAGCTTCAGCAACATCTCGGGCGGCGCTCACGGAGACTTTCACGACACGTGGGTCGATCCAAACAACACCGATCACTTGATCACGGGCGATGATGGCGGCCTTTGGTACTCGTATGACGGCGGCAATCGTTGGTGGAAGGCTAACAATCTGCCCGTCTCACAGTTCTATCATGTGAGTGTCGACAATGACATGCCATATCACGTTTACGGCGGTTTGCAGGACAACAGTTCGTGGGTCGGCGATTCACAATATCCCGGCGGCATTTCAAACGACCGCTGGGAGAACATGTACGGCGGGGACGGGTTCTGGATGTTTGCGGATCCTTCTGACGCAAATTACATCTATGCCGAGTCGCAGGGAGGCTACATCGGCCGCGTGCATCGTAAGACGCACGAGACGCGGGACATTCAGCCGCTGCCCGGCTATAAAGAAGGCAAGCTCCGTTTCAACTGGAACACTCCTATTCACGTTAGTCCTCTCGGCACTGTCTACATTGGCTCTCAATTCCTGTTTCGCTCGCGCGATCACGGTCAGACGTGGGAGCGCATCTCACCCGATCTGACGACTAACGATCCTGAGAAACAGAAGCAGGAAGAATCAGGCGGGATCACTGTCGACAACTCTTCGGCAGAAATGCACACGACGATCTATACGATCTGTGAATCGCCGAAGAACCCGCTGCTGATTTGGGTCGGCACGGACGACGGTAACGTGCAGGTCACGCGCAATGGTGGCAAGACCTGGACGAATGTCACCAGTGGCGTTACGGCGGCCGGGGTGCCAAAGAATGCCTGGGTATCGTCAATTGACGCGAGCCATTTTGACGAAGGCACCGCGTACGCGACGTTCGACACGCACATGCTCGGCGACATGAGGCCCTACGCTTACAAGACGACTGACTACGGCAAGACGTGGACGTCGGTAATTCCGAAGGACACGAAAGTTCGTGGCTATGCGCACGTGGTCAAGGAGGATCTCGTCAATCGGGACTTGCTGTTCGCGGGCACTGAATTTGGGCTTTGGGTTTCAGTCGATGGGGGCAAGCAGTGGGCGCAGTACAAAGGCGGTGACTTGCCGAGCGTCGCGGTGCGCGACTTGGCGATTCACCCGCGCGACGCCGACCTCGTGATTGCGACGCACGGCCGCGGCATTTGGATCATTGATGACATCACCCCGCTGCGAAAGCTGACACCCGACACTCTGGCGAAGGAAGCTGAGTTCATTCAGGGCAAACCGGTGGTGCAGCAGATACCGGCGGGCGGCGGCTGGGTCGATGGCGACGCTGCGTTTAGCGGTCCGAATCCCCCGGACAGCGCCGTGATCACGTTTTATCAAAAGAAGCGGCACATCTTCGGCGACATGAAGCTTGAAGTGTTCGACGCGCAAGGCAATCTCGTCAGCACGATTCCGAGCAGCAAGCGCCGCGGGTTGAATCGTGTGCTCTGGTCCATGCGCATGAAGGCGCCGCGAGTACCCACCGCGGCCAGCGCGGCGTTTGGGGCACAAATCGGACCACGCGTGATGCCCGGCACTTACACGGTGAAACTGACAAAGGACAAGAATGTCTACACGATGCCGCTGCAAGTTATCGGCGATCCGCGCGCGAACTATCCAGTGCGAGATCGAAAGGCGCAGTTCGATCTCATGATGAAGCTGTATCACGAGCTTGAAGACATGACCTTCGCCACGGATCGAATAAACGGCGTGAAAACGGCGCTTGAAGATCGCGCTGGTAAACTGCCTGCTAACGATCAACTCACCACGCGCCTGCGCGATGCGGCCAGGCAGGTTGACGAGTTGCGGCGGCGGATCGTAGCCACCAAAGAAGGTGGCGCAATCACAGGAGAACAGCGGCTGCGTGAATATCTGACTGAGCTTTACGGCAACGTCAGCAACTATGAAGGACGTCCGACCCAAACTCAGATTGATCGGTCAGATGCGATCGCACGCGAGCTCGGCGATGTGGTCAAAGACTTCGACGCTTGGGTTGCGCGAGAACTCGGCGGAATAAATTCGGCTTTGAGCCAAAAGGGACTCGAGCCGATCAACGTTCTGACGCGCGCAGGTTGGGAGAAGAAGGAATAGTTAGCGCGAGTTAACTCAAAGCACTTCATCGCGCGCGCTACGGCGACGCAACTGATTCAGCTTAGGTTGCCGTTGCCGCTTTGACTTGTGGCGGCGGCGGTGGTGGTTGGAAGAGACCGAGCGCGGCGGGCACAGGGATAGCACCCGGCAGTTTTATTGGCGTGAGTTTCTTTTCGACGATCACATTTCCTGCGTACGAGATAGTTCCTTTCACTTCACATGCGCCGGTTTGGATTTCCTGAATCGCGCCGGCTTTCACTTTCAGGACAAAGCCTTTCAGGTTGAAGACAAGGTTTACAAGGAACTCAATCTTCTTCACCGGTAGCTCTTTGATCCTCATTTCGATGTGAGGTTTGTGTTCAGAATTGATGCTGTGTTGCGCCAGCTCGAGATACATAACTTCGTCGGGAGCCTTTCGTGATTTCTCGAGCAGCTCCTGCAAACCGCCGACTTTCTTCCACGAGGTGACCATTACGTCCGGCAGGGGCACATTGAACAGCTCACAAATCTTGGGACCGAGATCGTGAAGCGCCGCCGGAAATTTCACTTCTTTCACTTCTTTCTTGATTCGCTGTTCAACAACTTGCCAGCGATTCGGCTGTGAATCAGCCTGGCCTTCTTTCGGCAAATCGAAAACTTCGGCAATGGTGACCGGCGCGCCAGCTTTCGTGCCGTCTCCACGCGCAACCGTTACGCTCTCAGTTTTCGTTTCTGCGTCGCGATTTTTAAACGGGGTTTCC
This sequence comes from uncultured bacterium, assembly GCA_965653675.1. Lineage (GTDB taxonomy): Bacteria > Acidobacteriota > Blastocatellia > Pyrinomonadales > Pyrinomonadaceae > UBA11740. The sequence continues at coordinate 182,587 of CBFHBA010000007.1, read as the reverse complement.
GTCATTGCCGTCTCCTTAGATCTCCAACACTTGTCTGTTCTTGAGTTTCTCGGTGTTCGTCACCAGTGGCATTTCACTTGTAACCGAATAATCGCCCGCCGACACATTCGGGTTGAGAAGCAGTTGGAAGTCGAGCGGTAAAAGACCCTTTTGGTTGCCGATCGCCGCCACGCCTGGATCAGAAAAAGCTGTGAATGTCGGCTTGGCCGCGAACAAGTAGCCCGTCGCTTTGAACAAGAGGAGTAGGAGCACTCCTGCAAACAGCCAGTACCACCATTTGATCGACGTCACGCCGCCGTTATTGTGATTTGGACTGTCTAATGGCGTTGAAGAAGCCGACGCCGAAGCGCCAGTTACCAGTGTCGGCGAACCCAAGACGGACGGCGATGAATTGAGCGAAGCTGAGTCCGAGGGAGACGCCGTTGATGCCGGCGTCGGCGTCGGCGAGGCACTCGTGTCCGGAGTCGATTGAGGACTCGGATTCAGCGTCGGACCGACAATCGGTTGAATGCTCACAACCGCAGGATTGCTCTGCGCGGTTGCGCTTCCCCCGTTGTCAGACACCTGGACATAAGCGTTGTAGTTTCCGCCGGTTTTGTACACATGCTGCGCCAGGGGGTTTACTTGCCACAATGTCTGTTGGCCATCCCCGAATGTGAATTGATATTTCGTGTTCGCAGTTGTGGGAACGGCGCGCGCATTGAAAGCCACTGGCCGCCCAACCCGAGCCGGTTGTGTTGCTGTCAGCGAGACAGTCAATGGCTGTGGTGAACTGACCGCGATTTGTTTACGCGCGCTTCCACCGAGGCGCTGTTTCCCGTCGCCGATATCGACATCTGCGAAATAGTTGCCCGCGCGCGGATATAAATGTGCCGTATTCGCTGCGCTCTGCCAGGCTGATGCAGAGCCATCGCCATAAAAAAATCGGTATTGCAGGTTCGGATACGGGCCCGAAGGTAGCGCCGTGAATTTCACCAGTTCACCGGCACGTGCATTCTCGGGTGACGGAGTGAGAATCACCGATGGGATTTTATCGTTCGAGTTGTTGTTCTGCGACTGCGTAACCGCAACCGAGTAGGTGTAGGTTCCAACGGCCTGATACAGGTGGCTGACTGCCGCTGTCCGCATCACTTGCCTTCGGCCATCACCGAAATGCAACGTCACCACGTAACGGCGATCATTCGCCATACCGGCGGGCGACAAGGTGAAGTTCACCAGCGTTCCGAGCGGCACACGCTGCTGATCAACCGAAACATGTACCTGGGGAACATTCGGGTTGGACTGGGAAGTAGTGCCTGGTTGCAGGACTACACTTTGAGGCTGCTGTCCGACTGCGGTCAGCAGGAAACCGCACGCAATAAGCATGACGACGAGGAACGGGGGCTGAAAACGCATATTCGTAAGTTATACGCGTGGGCACTCTTACGGTTGGGCAACGGTGTGACGATATGCATAAGGAGACGCAAAGTCAACAACAACGAGGACGGACGGTAGTGGGTCAGTTTTAGGTGGCACACGCATCTTGCGTGATTTCACAGGCGGGACGGCCGTGCCACTCCTCAAACTGACCCGCGACTGCCAACGGCGGTGTTTGAACCTCTGGGAAAATCCCTTGTAATTCTGTGGTAGGCTGTCGTCAATGGCTCACCAGGACAACCGGCCGGAAACATCGTTCGGTAGGCGGTTATGGTGGTTAATCATTGGCAGGGCCGCCGTCGCACTACTCGTCCTTTTCGCGGGAGCTGTCTGGGCACGGGGGACGTTCGCATCAAATCGGCCGGAGTCATTACACTCGATCAAGCCCCTCGTCATAGTAATAATCGCGCTTACACTTCTTTATTCGGCTGCGCACGTAATCTGGAAAAGCTATCTGCTTCAGGCGCGTTTCCAGTTTTTTGCCGACGTTCTTCTGGTAACGTGGCTCGTGTGGATCACCGGTGCAGTTCGGTCGCCGTATACCGCGCTGTACATCGTCGTAATTTCAGCAGCGAGCTGGTTTATCGGCGCACGCGGCGCTCTCATCACTTCCATCGGCAGCGCCGCAGCCTTCAATACATGTGCGCTCTTACTTCTGAACGGCGTTGCTCCCGTATCGAGTCTGCGTCCCGAGGAATCCTTGCCGGCAGTACTCCAGACCATGGGCCTGGCCGATGTTTCTTTTTTCGTGGTTGGACTGCTGGCGGCGAAATTGGCGGAGCGCCAACTGCACTCGGATGTGCAACTGGCGGTAGCGACGCGTTCACTCGCAGATCTTCGCGCTTTGCACGAACGCATCGTCGAATCGATCCGTTCGGGACTAATCACAACGGACCTCGAAGGGCAAATCTACACATTCAACGCGGCTGCTGAGGAGATTACCGGTTACTCGGCAGAAGAAGTCCGCGGGAAGCATGCGTCCATGTTCTTTGGCGACATCACGCGTCAGATTTCCGATTCGATGGAAGCGGCGGCGGAAGGTAAAGTCAGTCCGCGTTTTGAGGTGGATTCGCTTACCCAAAGCGGTTTCATGCTGCACCTCGGCTTCAGCGTTGCGCCGTTGTCTCTCGAATCCGGCGAGAAGACCGGATTTGTCATCACGTTTCAGGACCTGACTGACGTGCGCGTGATGGAGGAGACAGCGCGGCGACAGGATCGGCTGGCGGCGGTTGGACGCCTGGCAGCGTCGATCGCTCATGAGATTCGTAACCCGCTGGCGGCCATGCGCGGATCGATTCAGATGCTGCGCTTAGAATTTAAAGAGGATTCTGATCACGCACAGCTGATGGAGATCATCCTTCGTGAATCGGATCGATTGAACAAGATAGTCACTGACTATTTGAATTACGCCCGGCCGCGTCCGGCGTCGATGGAAAAAGTTGACGTCTGCGAAGTGATCCGGGAAACATTAAAACTTCTGCGCAATAGTCCGGAGCTCAGTGATGGTCATACTTTGAACGAAGACTTGCCGGCCGAATCCTTGATCGTCAAAGGCGACGCGGAGCAGTTGAAACAGGTTTGCTGGAATGTCGCTCGTAACGCGCTTCAATCGATGCCTAATGGCGGCCAGTTCAGCGTGTCCGCCGATCGAACTGATGCGCGGCGGGTTCACATCAACTTCAAAGACAGCGGCTGCGGCATGTCGCCGGAACAAGTCGAACGGTTGTTTGAACCGTTTACCTCAACCACCGGCGGAACGGGTTTGGGAATGTCGATCGTCTATCAAATTATTCGCGACCATAGTGGTACAATCAACGTTCGCAGCCGCGAAGGAAAAGGAACAACGATCAGCGTAGAGTTACCAGGCGTCTGAGCCAGATGAATGATCTTCTCATAGTCGACGACGAATTGAGCATGCGGCAGTTCCTGACGCACTTGTTCCAGCGTGAGAACTACAGTGTGCGCACGGCCGAGAACGGGCGGAAGGCGATGGACATGCTGCGTCAGCAGCCAGCTGACGTGATCATCTCTGATGTCAAGATGCCGGACATCGGTGGGATCGAATTGCTGCGCGCGGCACGCGAACTGAATCCCAACGTCGAAGTCATCATGATGACGGCGTTTGCGAATGAAGCGACCGCACACGAGGCATTTCTGCTCGGCGCGTTCGATTTCGTTCATAAGCCATTCGACAACGAACTGCTTAAAGAGAAAGTCGCGCGCGCGCTCGACAAAATCGCTCGTGCGGCCGAAGCGCAAACTCTAAAAGAAGAGAACGAAGCGCTCATCAAGGGTCAGCGAGCACGGGGCAGACTCAGCAACATCATCGGCCAGTCCGATCGAATGCAGTCGGTGTTTCAAATGATCGAAACCGTTGCGCAAGTACCCTCAACTGTCCTGCTTACCGGCGAGTCCGGCACGGGCAAGGAACTGGTTGCGCGCGCCATTCACGATCTGAGTCCCCGTGCGCAGAAACCGTTCGTTTCTGTGAACTGCGGCGCATTCACTGAGACGCTGCTCGAATCAGAGTTGTTCGGCTATGTGAAAGGCTCTTTCACCGGGGCGACTGCCAATCGCAAAGGACTATTCGAAGCGGCGAATCAAGGCACTATTTTTCTTGATGAAATCGGCGAGATGTCGCCAGCCATGCAGGTGAAGCTGCTACGCGTGCTACAGGAACGCAAGGTGCGGCCTGTCGGCGCGCACGAAGAGACTGAAGTGAACACGCGCGTGATCGCCGCAACCAACCGCGACCTGGCAGCCATGGTTAAAGATAGTTCGTTCCGCGAAGACTTGTATTATCGGATCTCAGTAATTCCGATGGAGCTGCCGCCGTTGCGCGAACGAAAAGGGGATATCGTTGAGCTCGCGCACTACTTCATTGGCAAGCATTGCGCGCAGTCGGGACGCGACCTTTCGATCAGCCCGCCGGCAATGCGTCTACTGGAAGCGTACTCATGGCCCGGTAACGTGCGCGAACTCGAACATACAATCGAGCGCGCCGTGGCGCTGGAAATGACTAACATGATTCAGCCCGAGCGCTTGCCGGAACAGATTACCAAATACAGCCCGACGCGAGTCGCGTCCGCTTTCGACCTTCCTGAAGAAGGCCTCAACTTGACTGCCCATCTTGATCAACTCGAAAAGACTTATCTTCTGGAAGCTCTGCGCCGCACCGAAGGAAACCAAACAAATGCCGCGCAACTCTTGCAGATGTCCGTCAGATCGCTACGTCACTTGCTCGATAAACATGGCGTACGCGGGCTGACGGCGCAGATGCGCGACGAACGCCGCGCCTCCGATTCGATCCCACGCCGCCGCACAGAGGATCCTTATCCGCGCCGGCGGGCCGAAGACGAGTCAGAATCCGAACATACAGCCGAACAAGCCGCGGGCGCGGGCAGCGAGTAGCCTACTCGGTTCCAAACCGACGCCCCGCTGCGTTAGCCTTTTAACTAACTCGTCAAGAAAGCAAGTTACCTGGCGGCGGAGTGAGGATTCACTTCGCTGTTTCTCTTTGCCCCTTTAATGCCCGCAAGTAACAGATTTCGTCACCCACCCCTTGACAGCAATTGTCAGCGAGAGCTTTGCCATCAGATCACTATCCGTTCCGTTTGCAGGATAGCCGCGAAAATATTGAGTGATCTGGTAGTGAAATGACGATTGCAGCCACGGCACGACAGTTGTTGAGTCGCAGTCCTGACAAACCGCGCGCTGCGGTTGATCGACGAGACAAGCCAGTGGCGCGAAGGCAAAAAACCTAGCTTATCTCATTAAGGAGCAAAGAAAGAATATGAAAAACAATCGTCAAGCAGGCTTCTCGTTAATCGAGCTGCTTATCGTCGTCGCGATTATCGGCATTATCGCCGCCATCGCGATCCCGAACCTCCTCGCTTCCCGTCGCGCCGCGAACGAAGGCTCTGCCCAATCGTCGCTGCGTACGATTCACAGCTCAGAGGGTACCTACCAGTCAACCGTTGGCGCCGGCAACTACGGTAACCTCGCCGCGTTGAGCGGCCAGAGCCTTATTGACGCTCAGTTGGCCACCGGTGGTAAGAGTGGTTACAACTTCAATGTCGTCCCAACCGACCTCGTCGTGGGTGTCAGTCCCGCCACGTTCTACGGTACTGCGGTTCCGCAAGTGACGGCGGGCATTGGCCAGACCGGTACGCGCCGTTTCGGCGTTGCGACCGATGGCACACTCCACGGTGACTCAGGCGGCGGCTTGGCTGCGTATGCTAACGAAGCTGCGGTCCTGGCTGCTCCCGCTCTCGGCAACTAACACGTATTCGCGCGCGCTGCGGTGATCGACGAGACTAGCCGGTGGCGCGAAGGCAAAAAACCCAGCTTATCTCATTAAGGAGCAGAACAAAGAATATGAAAAACAATCGTCAAGCAGGCTTCTCGTTAATCGAGCTGCTTATCGTCGTCGCGATTATCGGCATTATCGCCGCCATCGCGATCCCGAACCTCCTCGCTTCCCGTCGCGCCGCGAACGAAGGCTCTGCCCAATCGTCGCTGCGTACGATTCACAGCTCAGAGGGTACCTACCAGTCAACCGTTGGCGCCGGCAACTACGGTAACCTCGCCGCGTTGAGCGGCCAGAGCCTTATTGACGCTCAGTTGGCCACCGGTGGTAAGAGTGGTTACAACTTCAATGTCGTCCCAACCGACCTCGTCGTGGGTGTCAGTCCCGCCACGTTCTACGGTACTGCGGTTCCGCAAGTGACGGCGGGCATTGGCCAGACCGGTACGCGCCGTTTCGGCGTTGCGACCGATGGCACACTCCACGGTGACTCAGGCGGCGGCTTGGCTGCGTATGCTAACGAAGCTGCGGTCCTGGCTGCTCCCGCTCTCGGCAACTAACACTTAACCAACTTCACAAAAACCGTGCGGGGTGGAGTCAGACTTCACCCCGCTTTTTCACAAGAACTTCAGCTCTCCCAGCGTTTTCCCTCAACGCGGGTCCCAGACAAAGGAATTGAACCATGAACAAGAAAGCGAGTGGTTTTTCTCTGATCGAGCTGCTTATCGTCATTGCTATCATCGGCATCATCGCATCGATTGCGATTCCGAACTTGTTAGCCTCGCGTCGTGCGGCCAATGAAGCGTCAGCACAGTCCGCCCTGCGCACGATCCAGAGTTGCGAGCTTACCTATCAGGCGACAACCGGTCGCGGTGACTATGGAACGCTGGCGCAAATCCGTGGCGATTTTCTCACTGACGCAACGCTCGGGTCAGGGACGAAGAGCGGCTATGACTTCGTCATAATTCCGACGGGACCTGGTGTGCGGCCCGCGTTGTTCTATGCGACCGCGGTGCCCACCGTTACCTCTGGGATTGGCAAGACCGGAACGCGCAGGTTTGGCGTCAGTGAAGATGCCGTCTTGCATGGCGACAGTGCCGCTCTGACACCGTACGCCGACGAATTGGCTGTCAAAGCGGCGCCGGTGACGGGGAATTAGGGTTCCAGCTATCGCGTTCACTGCGGGTTGGGAATTCTCGAACGAGAATTTCGAACCCGCTTTTTTCTTGGATAAATCTGCTGACACGAATTCTCAGCCCGTGTATATTCACCTCATGTTGGGGCAGACCCTGGCGATTGCTCGCAACACGTTTCGCGAAGCAGTTCGCGATCGCGTCCTTTACAACCTGATTCTTTTTGCGCTGCTACTAATTGGCAGCGCCATCTTCATCGGCGAACTCTCCGCGGGACAAGAAGCAAAAATCGTCGTCGATTTGGGATTGAGCGCGATGTTACTCTTCGGAGCTTTCATCGCGATTTTTGTTGGCGTGGGCCTGGTTTACAAAGAAATTGAGCGGCGCACCTTGTATGCGATTCTTTCGAAGCCGATTGGCCGCGGTCAGTTTCTGCTTGGCAAGTATCTTGGTCTGAACCTCACTCTGCTCGTCAACGTGGTGGTGATGGGGCTCGGCGTGATGCTGGCGTTGCTCTACACGCGACGTGGCTGGGATCCGTTCGCGTTGAAAATCTGGCCCGCCGTACTTCTGATTTATTTTGAGCTGCTAATCATCACCGCGGTGGCGCTGGTCTTCTCGTCCTTCTCTTCGCCGGCGCTGTCTGCGCTCTTGAGTTTTTTCATCTTCATCATCGGCCACTTCAGCAACGATCTCTGGGCATTGGGCGAGTCTGCCGCCAGCGCGCCGGCGCGTTGGTTGTTTCGCGCGCTGTATTATTTGCTGCCGAACTTTTCGAACTTCAGCGCCATCACGGCAACCGCGCACGGCATCAATCCCGACGCGCGGAGCGTCGGCGGAGCCTTGATTTACGGCAGTTTATATGTCGCGGTGCTCTTGTCCGCGGCGGCTCTCATTTTTCGCCGGCGAAATTTCAAATGAAGATAGATCTCCTGCTCGCGCTAGTTTTCATCGCCTGCCTTATCGGCGCTGTGGCCGTGAGTCATGGCCTCAGTCGGAATCGTAAGGACGGGGCCAATAGCTCAGGCGAAGACCAACTTTATTTAAATGGCCGCAGTGCGCGACGAATGTCGCTCGCGTTTAATGGCCTCGCGGCCGATTGGTACTGGATGCGTTCGCTGCAATACGTCGGCCGCAAGGTGGTCAAGTATGAAGATGAACACGGCGGGCAATTCGATCTAACCAATTTGTCGACGCTTGATTTGCGGCTGCTGCCTTCTCTGCTCGATGTGACGACGACTCTCGATCCACAGTTCATCCCTGCTTATGAGTACGGCGCCGTGATTCTGCCGGAGATAAATGCTGATGCTGCGATCGCGCTTTTGAACAAAGGCATGGCCGCGAATCCCTCGTCGTGGCGATTGCATCAACATCTGGGTTACATCTATTGGCAGCGGAAGGAGTACGAGCGCGCCAGCGAAGTTTACGAAGCAGGAGCCAAATTGCCCGGTGCACCGGCGTGGGTGGCCGCCATGGCCGCGCGAATGAAGGAGAAAGGTGGCTCGCCCGACGCTGCGCGGGAAATGTACCAGCACCTGTATGAATCTTCAGTTGACGCGTCTGTGAAACAGATGGTCGAGCATCAACTCGCGCGACTCGACTGGCTTGACGATCGGGACAAGATCAAAAAAAGTCTGACAGAGTATCGCAATCGAAACGGACGCTGTCCCAACGTGTGGCACGAAATAACAGAAACGTTGCGCGCTTTAGCTCTGGATGTAGATTCAGCGACTGGCGCGCCGCTCGATCCTTCCGGTGTTCCGTACCGTTTGGAGAATGGCGGCTGTGAAGTCGATCTTGATCCGAATTCGAAAGTGCCGCGCTGATTTAAGATGCCTGCGATTGAAATCAACAATTTGACCAAAGACTACGAGGTCGGCTTCTGGCGCAAACGTAAAGTGCGGGCGCTCGATAGCCTATCGCTCGACGTGGAAGCGCGTCAGATCTTCGGGTTTCTTGGCGCTAACGGCGCTGGTAAGACAACGACGCTCAAGCTTCTGATGCGTCTGATCTTTCCGACGGCGGGTTCGGCGCGAATTCTCGGGCAGGATATCAGTGACGTCTCGATGCATGCGCGCATCGGTTACCTGCCGGAAAATCCTTACTTCTACGATTATCTGAGCCCGCGCGAGTTCCTTGATTACTGTGGCCAATTGTTTGGGGTCGATCAGGCAGAACGGAAGCGTCGCACCGAAAATTTACTGACGCGCGTGAAGCTCGACAGCAGGAGTTGGAGTCGACAATTGAGAAAACTCTCGAAGGGGATGCTGCAACGCGTAGGATTAGCGCAAGCGCTGGTGAACGATCCGGAAATCATTTTTCTTGATGAGCCAATGAGCGGACTCGATCCCGCCGGCCGCCGCGAAGTGCGCGATTTGATCGCATCGTTACGCACCGAAGGCAAAACCGTTTTCATGTGTTCGCACATTCTTTCGGACATCGAAGTGCTCTGCGACAACATCGCGATCTTGAAAAAGGGAAAGCTCGCGCATGTAGGGTCCTTAGACGAACTGCGTGCGCGCGAGGGCAGTTTGATTGAAGTCATCGCGGCAGGTGCTGACGAGACAACTCTCAAACGTGAGTTAACGAATGGTGCAGCCGTGATTGCTGATTCGAGCGGCCTACGAATTCACATTCAGGACGAGAAGGAGCTCGATAGTGTGATTGCCGCGCTACGAAAAGCAAATGGAAAAGTTGTTTCAGTGCAGCCGGTGAGACAATCGCTCGAGGATCTGTTCGTTGAGTAGTCACAGAACCGCGAGCGGTAGCGAACGGGACAAGGTATCAACGCGGCCGGGGTTCCTCGCTCACGACCGCTCGCCAGTTCTGTAGCTACTGCAACTTAAATCCCGTTACATCCATAAACAACCCCTTCCGGTCATCGTTTTCTCTCAAACCGGTGACGTTTATGATTACGTGCATTGTTTTGGTTGGTAGAAGTTCGGGTTGTTTCGCCGTCGGAATGGCGACCATCGTGCGATCCTTTATCGCCAGTCCCTGACTATTGAGCACCGCACCTCGCATTTCCAGTCCGGTGATAGTTTTGCCGGTGAAGTTTCGGACGGTCGTCTCCAGCGTCATCTGAAATCCGCCCAGCGCCGTAGTCGATTGGGTAGCTTCGGGCTTATCAATCAGAATCTTGGATTTGTACTGTTCCCATTCCGGCGACCCGGGCCGACTCGCGCCTTGCAGTGTCGCCGGTGCAACTGGAGCCGTCGTAGTGCGCAGCAAAAGATAAAAGAATCCGCCAATCAAAACTGCGGCAATTACGGCGACAGCAATGATCAGAGGGCGGCGTGGTTTCTCTTCCGGAAAGCTGTGCTCAGTTGCCATGTAATTTAGACGACATTTTAGCCCACGAGTTCCCCAGGGAGCGAATCGCTTTGCAGAGCGTCTACGAGCTAAGGACTTCGCGATACACGGCCTCAGTATCCGAAACCATTCGCTCTAGCGCGAACCTCTCCGTCACGATCCGCCGCGCGTTTTCCGAAATTTGTTGACGCATTGCTGGATCCTTCAACAGAAGCAAAATTGTCGCGGCCATCTCGTTGACATCGCCGATCTGTACGAGGCGGCCCGTTTGCTTGTCACTAATGATATCGCAAGCACCGCCCGTTGCCGTCGCTACGACCGGCACGCCGCCTGCCATTGCTTCGACAATCGTGAGACCAAAAGCTTCCGACCGCGACGCCGAGACGACCACATCGACTTCTGACAGAAGGTGTGCAACGTCAATTCTTGCCTCAACTAACTGAATTCGATCTCGGAATTTGCTCGCCTCGATTAATGTCTTCAACTGACGGCCGTAGTCGCCATCCCGCGAGTTGTCACGTCCGGCGATAATGAAATCAACATTGTCGATTTCCGCCGCGACTATCTCCGCCGCGCGCACGAATTCACGCTGACCTTTATTAGGAGTTAACTCACCCAAAATTGCTACACGCAGACGCGCGGGAAAATAGTTGACGGCACGGGCGTGGAACTTCGCCAAATCAATTCCATTGTGCACGACATTGATTTGGTCATTGCTAAAAATGCCCTGCTCGCGAATGACTGAGGCGACGGCTTGCGAAACCGCAATCACTCGCGCCACCCGTCGCAGCGTAATGCGATGGAATTTACTCATCGGAAACAGCACATGCCGCGTGATAATCAGTCGCGCACCACCGTCGCGTCCGGCGGCAAGCGCGGCCAGCGGGTAATCGCGCGCCATGTGCGCATGCACAATTTCGACTGCGTGTTCGCGCACGAACCGTCGCAATGCAAACGCTTTCGTAAGACTTAGCGGGTTTGTGGGAGATAATTCGAAGAAGTTTTCACGGACGCCCGACGGTAGTTCAGTGAGAATCGGCGAGTCACGCACCGCGGCGACAAGAATCTTGTGGCCGCGTTCAGTAAGCCCGTTGGTTAGATCGACAAAGTGTCGTTCGCCTCCGCCGAAGTGGCGCGCTGACGATATTTGCAGAATGCGCATGCGCGACGGACGTTACTTGGTCACCTGAAAATCCATCCATTGCGTCGCGACGCGATGTTTTTGATCGGCAAGGAGATCGGTCACGACGATCTGAATCACATAATCGCCGGGAGTCATGTCAGTGCCAAGTTGAATCCCTCCGCTTGCCGTCAACCGCTGCATATCAGTTTGTTGACCAGAGTTAAATTTCGATTCTTTCCCGCTAAACACTTCAGTGCCATCGCGAAACAGTCTTACTTGCACCGTTAGTTGCGGCTGGGACGTGGCGTCAAGCTTCGCGTTGTAGACAAAAAACCCATACGTCATGAGATTGCCTGCTTTGAAGTGTCGAACCGCAGCGCTGGTCTCCGCGTCCCCTTCCTCTTGTCCTTCCGATTGATTGGCGCTCGCGGCTCTCGCCGATTTCGCGTTCGTTTCTCCGCGAACAACGAGTCCCGAGAGAGCCAGCCGCTTCTTTTTGATGTCTGGCGCGTCGATGAATTGGCTGGCAGATCCTATTCGCTCGCTTGCAGAATCACGTAGAGAAACCCGCAATTGATAAGCGCCCGGCTTCTTGACCGGGACCGTCACGTAATAAACCAGACCTTGCTTGATGATGCGGTTGTAATCGACGTCGGTGAGCTTTATCTGGTACGTTCGGCCGATTTGGTCGACGGGCACGCCGTTGTCACCAAATGTTATCGCCATAACGTCCAGGGTTGTCCGGTGAAAGCCGCCCTCTTCGGTGAACGTCAAGTCATGCGGGTCGACGTATAAGAGCGAACGCATGATTGAGCCGGCGCTTGCGTCGTTGGCGAACAACGAAGTCAACTGCAGGTGAACGCCTGTGGCGCCAAACGGCGAGGCAAGCGCGTCGAACAATTGCTGGCCAAGCGTCTTCGGCTTCAGCTTCTCTTCATCACTAACGCCATAAAAGCCATGACGCACGCGGACGTTAAATTTTCCCGGTCGCTTGACCTTCACCGTCAGATGATGAAATTGACGCCGACCGGTGCGCGTATCAAACGTCGATTGATCCGGCCGGTAGCCGATCAGGTAGTAGCCTTTTTGGTCAGCCAACACCCTGCGAATGCCTCCGCTCAAATCGTTGGTATTTTTAATCGGCATGCCACCGGTTTCATAGGCGAGATAATCGAGCCCCTCCTGCGTTTCAAACGCGGCGTTACGTCGACTCGCCATGGCATCTTGCATCTGTTGTAAGTCACGGCCCGAAAGATCATCTGCCGCGGAAGCCATCAATGTCTGCAAGCCAGTTGCGTTCATGGTGTAAATGACCACGGACGCACGCCCGGCTTCGTCGATCAACCGGTGCAACTTTTGCAGTGTGCGATAGTTTCGAGTTGGATCATCCTGGCTGTAGATTCTAAATCCGTCCGAAATTAGCAGGATTGATTTTCGTCCAGGCAGGTCTCGCAACCCCCGCACAACGTAATTAACAGCGCCGAGCGTGCCCACCGCGTAAACGTCTTCACGAAATTGATTCAGCTCTTCGGCGGCCGCGTCAATGTCGGCGCCGTGCTCACCTGGCGTCGGCGGCGTGATCGGTGCAAATGCAGAGACTCCACTGCGTCCGCTTGCATACCACTTAACCCGATCAATCGCCGCATAGAGCTGGCGCTTGTCCGAAGTGAATTGCTGCAAAGCGCCCATGCCGCCGCTTGTGCGAATAATCGCGACGAGATCGCCTGGTTGCATCTGCCGGTCCACGAACTTCTTAAGCGCGTCTCGAACCAAGTGTGTGCTCTCGAAAGATAATCCGAGGTCATCGACAACCAGCGCGATCGTGCGGCGCACATCTTCGGGTCTTAGCCGCGAGGGCGGCACAGCTGGCGCATTCTTGTCTGGGGGCGTGGGCTTGGATTCCTTCGCAGCTTCTTCAGTCGATGTGATGTTGAACGAGAAATGAGTAATCTTCTGCTTTCGACCGTCTTCATAAATCTCAACCTCATCCGGCTGGAGATCCGTGACGAGGTTTCCTTGTTTGTCAGTGACAACCGCGTCTACCTGGACGAGATTCGTGGTGATGCGAACGACGTCATCGCTTTCAGGTTCAGGCTTTTTCTGTTCGACCGGCGGCGGCGTCGGTGATGGCCGGGGCTGCTGTGCAACCGCGCCGGTAGCAAGTTGGGCGACTAATGTGACCACGACGGGGAGTCGCGTCTTCATGGCGCTGATATTACTCGACTGCAATGAGATACGGAAACTCTTTTTGCACCGCTAGTCTCTGATTGGGTCACTGTTGCACTTAGCGTTGCGCCAGAATGTTTTCGTAGAAATCGATGTATTTCGGAATGATTTTGTGAGTGCTGTAGCGTTCTATCGCCGAAGCGCGCGCCCGTTTTCCCATTTCCTTACGATACTTTGCGTCGTTCAGCAGGCGGATGGCGTCGTCCGCCATTTTGTCCAGATCCCCTACCTGGCTGAGGAATCCGGTTTCGCCATCATCGATGAGCTCCGGCAAACCACCAACGCGTGACGCAATCACGGGAACTTGCACGGCCATCGCTTCCAGGGCTGCAAGTCCAAATGACTCTTGTTCAGATGGCAAAAGCAAAACGTCCGACGCGCACAGATAGTCGACAATGTTCGGCTGCTTTCCAACGAACGCGCAATAATCAGAGACGCCGAGACACTTTGCGCGATGAACGCAGTTCGTGCGCTCGCTGCCATCGCCCACCATCACCAAACGCGCTTTGGTCTGTTTCAGCACGCGCGCCAGAATCTCGACACAATCGACCGGGCGTTTCACCGGACGGAAATTCGAAACGTGTACCATCACCGGCGCGCCATCCGGCGAGAGCGCTTCCCGCAGGTCGCAATCGATTTTCGGCTTGTAGTCGTCCGGGCAGACGAAATTCGGAATCACTTCGATCCGGTCAAAACCGAAGTGTTCAATGGTGGCCTGCTTCAAATAATTCGAAATCGCGGTGACGCCGTCAGACTGCTCGAGGCCATACTTCGTAATCGGCAGATAAGATCGGTCCGCGCCGACGAGCGTTATATCTGTGCCGTGCAGCGTCGTGATCACTGGCAGGCGGCGATGGCTCTTGATCGACTCGCGCGCAAGGATGGCACTGATCGAATGTGGAATCGCGTAATGCACATGCAGCAGATCGAGATTTTCGTTCTCAGCCACGGACGCCATTTTCGTCGCGAGCGCTAGATCATATGGCTGATGCTCAAACAACGGATACGACATCATCTCGACTTCATGAAACCGCACGCGCTCGTTCAACACGGTCAGTCGCGTTGGCAATGCCGACGCTATGAAATGCACTGTGTGTCCGCGCGCCGCAAGTTCCTTTCCCAATTCCGAACCCACGATGCCGCTGCCGCCATAGCTTGGATAGACCGTGATGCCAATGTTCATGAAATTAGTTAGGAGTATGCAGTGAGCAGCGAGCAGCAGGCAAACGGTCAACTTTCTCGTCGATATGGGCGTCTCTGACTACAAACTTGCCAGACCGGGATTTTGGGCATATACAGAAGAGGCTGAGGTCTTTCCAATGGTGATCCTGCTTCTCGTGCCATTGATGATGCCCTTTCTTTTCCTCAGCCAAAGCTCTGAGATTTCCTATGGCGAGAATTCCACCGTCGTCATAAGTTTTAAGTGGTCGCCCGTTCGACGCGTTCCGCAGAGACAAGAAGTTCCGAACATGGCGCCTCCGCCGGAGATGACGGCCGGGAACAAGAATGCGGGCCGGGTCGCCCGAATCAATAACCCACAAATTCCCGATCCGAACGAACAGACGATTGACGGCCGCAGCGCGGCGATAGAGAAGGCTGTTCAGGAGTCGCGCGTGGCGAACCCTAAGCCGATCGACGGCTTCTTGTATGAAACTCGCATTCGCAACACCGGTACCAAGCAGATCGAAATCGTGTTTTGGGAATACCAATTCATCGATCAATCAAACACCGTAGTCACCCGGCGCCAATTTCTGTGTGGCGTCAAAGTCAAACCGACCCGAGAAAAAGATCTGAGCGTGTTCAGCCTGCTGCGACCCAGCGATGTTGTGAATGCCGGAAGCACCAACGACAAATCACCAACCGGATCGCATGAAAGAGTGTTGCTCAATCGTGTGGAGTACGCCGACGGTTCGATCTGGCAACGGCGCGACTGGAAATTCGGCGAATTCAAGACGAGTTACAAGCGCGCGATCGAGACGCCTTGGGAAGGTGAAATGTGTCGCGGTCTGTAGTTGTCAGCGAATCAAATCACCAGGACATTTGCCCAAAAAGAGAGGCGGGCGACCCTCGCAATCGCCCACCTCGTCTCAGCTTGTCTCACCTTTTGAGAAAAAGGGGGCCAAGTGAGGCTGGGGAGTATATGCCCATGAGCCAGATGCCGCAAGCAAATTATGTATTGAATTGAGGCGCAGATGTCTCGCGCACCCGGCCCAAATTTCACCTCAATCATAGGGCCGCTTGGATATGCGCCGCTTGTTAGAAAACTTTTCAACCAGCGCTTATAATGAAGACATCTTAAAAAGTAAGAAGTACAACTAGATGCCAAAGATAAGCGACATTCAGGAAACTCCGAATCCAAACGCCGTCAAATTTATCCTGCGCGAGCCGGTGACAAACGGCGTGGGTCGTCAGTTCGCGTCGACCGAACAGGCGCAAAGCGATTCGTTGGCGAAGTCTCTGTTTGACATCGGTAACGTCGTCTCGGTTTTTTACATGGACAACATGATCACGGTCGAGAAAGAAGACTCGGCCGATTGGGACGAACTGCTGCCGACACTTGCAGTGCCGATTCGCGCCGCGCAATCGGTGGCGCCCGTGCCGGGAGACGGCGCGGCCGCTGTCGGGGGCGCCATTGCTGCCGTGACCAGCGATGATCCGCGACTCCTTAAAATCAACGAGATTCTCGATGAAAAAGTGCGGCCCTATTTGATGGGCGATGGTGGTTATCTCGAAATTATCGATCTGAAAGATCACACCTTGAGCATTCGTTATCAGGGTGCGTGCGGAAGCTGTCCCAGTTCATTGACAGGCACTTTGATGGCGATTGAAAGCATGCTGAAGACCGAAGTCGATCCGGAACTGGAAGTTGTTCCAGTGTAGGACCGCACGCTCCTGCGTGCGGTACGCACATCCTGGCTGCACAGACAAACAAACACGGCCGTCAGGATGTCGGCGCCCCGCCGGCAAGATGCCTGTGCTCCCGTTATTTCCGGAACCATCGCTGTTTCCGCCGCGTTCTAATCATCGCCACACGTTCGCCTAAGTCCGCCGGAGGAATTCTAATGCGCCGATTCAGCCTGATTTCCCTGCTGATACTTCCTGTTCTCGCATCGACCACATTTGGTCAGCCCAACGACACACGCAAAACTGCCAAAGCCGAGCTCGCGAAGGCCAAAGATGAAAAAGATCTTGAGGCGGAGCGCATTCTGCGCGAGCGTCGCGAGAATGCACAGTCGCTGCTGATTTCCCTGGCCGCAGACGCGGCCAAGTTCAGCGACCAGACATTGCGTGCGCGCACCCAGGCACGCATCGCGGACGTGTTGTGGGAAGCAGACCCGGAGAGGGCCCGCACGATGTTCCGCTCCGCGTGGGACGCCGCCGAACAGGTGGACGCACAGAATCGCCAACTAACGTTGGAAGAGGTCAAACAGCAGCAAGCCAAACAAGGCAACGTAGCGATAGCAGGCCGACCCAGCATTCGCAATGAAGTATTGCGGCTCGCGGCAAAACATGACCGCGCGCTCGGCGAAGAGTTTCTGGCAAAGCTCAAAGTCGAAAAACAGCAAGAAGCCGACGACGTCGCAGGTCGCAATCGGCCAAGCGCTTTCAATAGTACGGAGGCCAAAACTCAACGGCTGATGCTGGCGCGACAACTCCTCGATGTGGATGTCGAGCGCGCGCTGCAATTTGCCGATCCGGCGCTTGATTCGCTCACCATGGAAGTCTTGAATTTTCTTTCGTACCTGAGAGAGAAGGATGCGGCTGCCGCCGATCGGCGCTACGAGGCTATGCTGGCGATGGCCGCCGGCTCCCTGCAGTCCGATGCGAACACCGTCTCGCTGCTCTCCTCATACATCTTCACGCCGCATCTCTTCATCACGTTTGAAGGTCCCGGCGGCACAAACACTTCGTCATCGTCGCCGAACCATGTGCCCGCCGAAGTTTCGCCACAACTGCGCACCGCATTTTTCAACACTGCCGCGGCGATATTGCTGCGTCCGCAACCGCCACCGGGAGAAGATCAAAGTTCTTCAGGGGCGGAAGGCAAGTACCTGGTGATGAAACGCCTGCTGCCGCTATTTGAGCAGTTTGCGCCACGCGAGCTGACCGAGGCCGTGCGCGCACAGATGGAGGCGCTCGGCGGCGTTATGTCTAACGATTTGCGCCAGCGTGACGACGATGCGCTGCGCGAAGGAATTCGTCCGCAGAAACCCGAGACTGATCGGCAACAGGCTATTCTCGATCAAATCGATCACGCCAAGACATCTCAGGAGCGCGACCAACTCTATCTGCAGTTAGCACGGATTACAGCCGAAAGTATGGACTCGAAAGCGCGCGATTATGTCGCCAAGATTGACGACGACGATTTACGCAAGCTAGCGGCGCCTTATATTGATGCAAGACTCATGATGCGTGCGGTGGATAAGAAAGCCGTCGATCATTTGTTGGAGATTATTCGCATCGGAGAACTCACGCACTTTCAGAAAGCGTGGGGGTTGAGCCGCGCCGCTCGTTTTCTGGACAAAACAGATCATGAAAAGTCTTTGTTGTTAATTGAGGATGCAACGGCTGAAGCTCGCCGCATCGACACATCCGATGCGGATCGACCACGAGCGCTGCTCGCGGCCGCGGACGCAATTCTGGTTGTCGATCGAAGCAAACTCTGGGACTTGATGTCAGAAATCACCAGAGCAGCAAATTCCGCTGCGGACTTCACCGGTGAAGACGGCGTGATCCGCGTCAGCCTGCTTACCAAGGGCATGTCGTCAATTCACAGCACCTCCGCCGGCGAGTTTGACCTGCGCGGAGCATTCAGCGAACTGGCGAAAGAGGATTACAACCGAACGATTCAACTGGCCCGGCTGTTCGAACGCGAAGCACCGCGAGCCGCAGCCACAATCGCGATTGCCAGGACGGTTTTGGAAGAGAAGAAGAAGAATTAAGACCGAGGACTGAGTAATGAGGACTGAGGACTAAGAAAAAACAATCACCTCAGTCCTCAGTCCTGTTACTAAGTCCTTCACGAATAGATATTCATCGGCCGCGTTAACAGCGCGAACGGGTCATCGACGTTCAGAGCCTCGCGCACATAGAACGGCTCGCCGTCTTCCACGCCAATCAATGAACCATAGTATCGCGCGCGATCGGCAATCTGCCGCAGGAAACCTTTCTGGGCGATGCGGGTCTCCGGCTCTTTCGAATCCGCAAGATAGAACTGCGACGCATACGCGCGAATGGCCTCCATCTTTTTTTCTGCGAATTCGGAAACGTCGACGATGAATGACGGCGCCACGAGCCGCGAATAGACTGCGTGAGCGACTGCCGGCATTCTGATCGCTTCAAGGCCATTGTCTTTATCGTAGCGGCGCATCGTTGCCAGTCGCGCGGCCTCGCGGACAATATGCGCGGTTGCCGCATGATCGGGGTGCGGATCGTCCCAATGCGCCGTGAAGATAATCCTGGGCCGATACTTTCGCAGGACCCGAACCACCGCGAGCTTGCTGTCTTCATTCAAAGCGAGATGGCCGTCAGGTAAACCAACATTCACACGCGCGTCCAGGTTCATCACCCGCGCCGCATCGAGCGCTTCTTTCGCGCGGATCTCCGGCGTGCCGCGAGTGCCCATCTCGCCGCGCGTCATATCGGCGATACCGGTGCGATAGCCGAGAGATTTCAACTTGAGAAGTGTGCCGGCCATCGTCAGCTCCGCGTCGTCGGGATGCGAGAAAACGGCGATTACATCGAGTTGGGGTTGGTCAGGCATTGCTCATTCAGCAGCGATTCGGAAATAACAGTGAAAAATAGAAATTGAAAAGTGAAAAATCAAATTAGGATCGTCAGGGCAAAGCAAAAGATCTGCATTTTTCAGCTTTCATTTTTCAATTTGCAATTCGGTGCGCCGTCTTAGGGCGTACTACTCAAGTTCCTTATAGTGATCGTTCCATCACCCACCGTGAACGACAGTTTCGCGCCGCCTGACCCAGCACGCCCCAGGAAAAGTCGCGGGTTAGTTGCCTCGCCTTCGCGCGCCGCCAGGCCGTCGTATGCATTCTTAATTTCGCCAAGCCGCAAGACCGTCGCATCGATGTCTCCACTGAATCCGGACGCCAACGCAACGTCGAGCGTCCCACCTGCCAGTTGCAGCGTCATCCCCAGTCCATGCCAACTGCGCACCGGAACGCTGACCCTTACCGCGCCTCTTTGAATGCTTGCGGAAAAATAACCGCCTGTCAGCGACAGCTCGGCATCACTCTGCAAAGCGTTCACCCGCATCGCCCCTTCGATGCCGCTCATCTTCAAAGGTCCGATGCCAGCATCGATTTCGATGTCGGTCAACGCTGGGACCTTTATGTGAAAATCAACTTTCCACGGTAAGCCGAACAAGTTCTTGGGAAACTTCTTCGCAACCATTCTCATATATTTTTTATCGTGCGTGCCGGTGGTGATGATGCGCACATGATTGGTGTCTACGTCTACCGCGAAGTTGTTGACGGTGGCCAGCAGATCGAGATCCGCATTCGTTGGGCCGTGCAGTTCGATTTCGGCGGCGACATCAATCTCGCTTCGGCTCCAGCCTTCGATCGTGATCGAGCCGGCGGGCGCGCCAACTATCGACAGCGTGCCACCAAACGGCAATCGATGAGCTTCGTGCCGCGTGATAGTGCGCACGAGATCGGCCTTCGGCTCTTCCGGTTTTTTGACTTTCTGTGCAAATGCGGAAGGTGTGACGAGAACAGTCGCGGCGACTGCGGAAAGCAAAGCAAGAATCAGCGATAACCTGAATCTCTGCACTGAGACGGATTGTGCGGGAGAAAGAAAAAGTTGTCTAGCGGCAAATTGAGCGAGCGTGGCACGGCTTCTCGCCCGTGGCCCAGGCGCAAGATGCGCGTGCGCAACGACGGTTAGCGGCGCACGAAGTTTATGTTGCCCTGGTAGTTCGTGACCGTGACTGAGGCGCGACCGTCACCAACGTCACCGATTACGCGGCGCCCTTCGCCGACAGTTTTCATGTTCGGATTCCAGAACTTGCCCATTGAGATTTTTTGCGCCGGCGCCGTGGCGACCAAACGGAACCCGCAATTTACCGGTAGTTGTAACGTGATAGTTCCCTGCCCCGATTTGAATTCATAAGTGCCACCCGACGAGAAGTCGCCATCGAAGAAGATGTCGCCAGTTGAATTCGAAGCGAACACGCGCGCCGCGTTGATGCCGTAGAGTTGAATATCGCCGGACGTCCACACATGGGCACGCACCAAATCGCCTTGAATGTTACTGACATTAATTTGGCCGCGCCGAGTTTCCAGATCGACTGACGAGCGCGCGGGCACTTGGACTTTAAAGTTCACGTCGCCGACATCGGCACGACCGCGATTATCCCCGACGATGTCGATCACGAGCCCTGCTTCGGTCATGCGTGGATTGAATTGGATGGTAGGCGCTTCCATCAAAGCCGTGACTTTGATCTCATCCTTATTCCACGTCTCCACGGTGATCGTCCCCGAAAGGTTTTTCAATTCGAGCCGAACATTCTTACCGGCGGGATAGTGACGTGACACACTCTTCTGTGCGAATGCCGCGGTCGTCAGCAACGCAAAGACAAAAACGACGGATACAACTGGTCGAATCATGTGGGCAGGCGGGCGGTGGTTCATCACTGTCGATCTACGGCAAAACTAATATCCGAGAGATTATAGGTCACCGAACTCCTTCAGCAAGGCAATCTTGTCGTTCAAGGCAGCGTTAAGGACATCTTCCGAGACCTCATCGTGAGGATCCTGGTTAAGCCTTTTCATCGCTTCGCTGACGGTGCCATCATACACAGCCATGTCTTTATCGAAAGCTTCGCGCATCTGCTGGGTCCAGCGAGCCTTATTCAATTCGACACGTTTGTTCCAGTACGCGATCATCTGCTCCTGTTGTCGAATACGATCGTGGACATCGGAAACATCTTTCACGGCTGGGAACCCACCGGTTCTGACGCCACCGATGTTGATTACGCGCATCCCTGCGAAAGTCAGCAGCACGGCAACCACGATCGTCGCCGCGATTGACGTCGCCAGCTGCGGAAATGTTAGCTGCCAACTGCGATTAGTCAGGCGGAACCACCAACCGGCGCCGGCGGGGACTGCGGCAGCTTTACGGCTTCCCAACTCCGCTTCGATCACATTGCTGATTCCGAGCCACATTGCGCGCTCATTCGGCACGGCCTCGTACTCGCCGCGATGTTCGCGACAATAAGCAACGAGGGCCTGCAAATCCGTGCGAGCCTCGGCACAAGGCGCACACGCGCTCAAGTGTGCTTCGACCTCTTCACAAACACTGGGAGTCAGCGAGCCATCGATCAGGTCGCTCAAGAGATTCTGATACTTCTCGCAGTTCATTGTCTTAACCTCGGATGCGTCGCATCACGGATACAGCTTAGGACGACGCGACTACGCGCGGTCTCGAAAGCAACAAAGGGGAGACTGCGTTTGGGGGCGATTGCTTCGCCGTATGTCAATTTGGCTCGGCTCGGCGATTTTCTTCGAAAAAACCGGCCAAGTCCTTGGTTGCTAGTGCGCCTTTTTCTGTTGCCTGAGTAATCCACGTAATTTCATGCGTGCCTTGTGCAATTGCGATTTTGAGGTCCCCACTGAGCAACCCAGCATGCGCGCAATCTCCTCGTGTTCGTGCCCCTCAATGTCGTGCAGCGTGAAAACCGTCCGATACCCCGGGGGTAACTGTGCGATGGCCTTGTCCAAAGCAATGCGGTCAACCACGGGCATCGCGTTCGGATTTTCGGTCCCCATCACGATTTGCACGGGAACTTCGCCCTCTTCGGTCGTCTGTTCCAGCCTCACGCCACGCTTTCGAAAGTGCATCAGCACCTGGTTGACGGTCAGCCGGTGCAGCCAGGTGGTGAAAGCCGACTCACCGCGGAAGCTCCCAATCTTCCGAAACAGCTGGATGAAGACTTCCTGCGCCAGGTCCTCCGCCTCAACGACATTCCCGGTCATGCGCAAACAGAGCGAGTAAACCCTCCGGTTATGCCGCTGATAAAGCTCCTCGAAGGCTTTCATGTCGCCTTCGGCAGCCTTCTTCGTCAGCTCGTAATCCGGCGTTCGAG
Organism: uncultured bacterium; assembly: GCA_965653675.1. Lineage (GTDB taxonomy): Bacteria > Acidobacteriota > Blastocatellia > Pyrinomonadales > Pyrinomonadaceae > UBA11740. Next base: position 159,965 of record CBFHBA010000007.1, on the reverse strand, counting down.
GTGTCTCGGTTTCGATACCAGCCACAGGTTCGCGCGTGCGCACGCTTACATCAGTCTGAACTATCGTCCGACTCAATAAAAACAGCGGGCGGAACGATTGTTTGAGGGGCGCAGTTTTAGTATCCGATCATAAAAGGCAGGTGACAAGTTCGGATACCTCAAACGCGCCGATTCGGTGGCAGCAGGAACAGATTAAGTTACTTTCAAATGCGTTCCGATTGAGTATGTAACCGCAACCCAAAAAGAGGCCCAGGCAAATCCGCTAATTAAATTAAGAATGCTGTATTTTTTCGCGGGCATGCCGGCCGTGGCGCAAACCAAGGGAATCGTAATCCTCAGACCCGCCGCGAATCGAGAGAGCAGCACGGCGACTGTGCCGTGGCGTAGCACGAACCGGCTGACCTTCGGGTACCACTTCCGCAGTCGCTTCGATTTATTTATCGCGCGGGCGGCGCGCTCGTGCGCGGCATAGAAATAAATTTGATCGCCTGCCGACCCTCCGATGGCTGCTGCCAGAATTGTCAAACGCCAGTCCAGGAAGCCCGCGCCGCAAAGTGTTCCCGCGGTGATTAAAACCGCTTCGCCTTCCCAGAATGCGGCAAAGAGAATCGCAAAGTATCCCCACCGGGAAAGAAATTTCACGGCCATGTTTTTGTCGAACGAACCCGACAGGTCGCCCATCGAGAGTAAGGCAATCAAATAGATGTTTGTGGCGAGAGCGAGAAATAGCCTCAAGATATCTAGCGCACTCCTGCGTGAGACTGGTCAAGGGTAACAAATTCTTTTTGTAGAGACTTTGATTCAAGCGGCGCTAGATCAGAACTAACTTCGAGGAGAACCTTCAAAACACGCTCAATGTCTGAATCTCGTAATCGCGAATAAACCGGGAGCTGCAACGCCTCGGTTGTTTTTTTCGCGCCCGGACAGTCTGCCGCAAAGTCTTCGAAAATTGGCAGAGCCGAACACTCGTCAACGTGCGTTATTTCAAAATCTACTCCGCGCCGAATTGCCCTACGCTTAGCGCGCCCGGGCTCCGAGACGTAGATGCAGTATTGATAAAAGACGTGCTCCACATCAGAAATGATTTTCGGCGCTTTTATCGAGCGAGAATTCGCCAAACCGTTCGTGTAAATCTCGGCGTGCGCTCGGCATCGAGCATTGAACTCATCGAGTTTTTTCAGCGCACGCAGACCGATGATGGCTTGCACGTTCGAAAATCGCTGCCGATAAATCCGCGGAAAGTGATTCAGAGGTCGAATTCGTTCCCAGAAATATTTCGAAAAATCGAAATCCCCGAAAAGCGAGACTGCCGTACCGATGGGAAAACCCCACCAGGTGAAGCCTTTCGGACTAACCAGTGATCTGGCGGCGAAGCCGGAAGCAAAGCGCTTCAATAAATCGGCAGTCGTTTGAGGAGGTTCGGCTTCTGCCTGGGCGCGCACTCTCTCCGCCAGCGCCGTATCGTTCGTCAAAGTGATACCGCCGCCGTAAGTATTGATTCCCTTCAGCAGTTGAAAGCTGAAGAACGATGCGTTGCCGAATGTGCCGACTTTCTTACCTCGATAGCTGGCGCCCACGGCCTGGGCACAGTCCTCGATTACCACGAGATCGTGTTTCTCGGCGACGCGCATGATATCTGACATCTCGCACGGCTGGCCGTAAAGATGCGTCGGCACGACTGCGCGGGTTTTGTCGGTAACTGCTGCTTCCAGTGAAGTCGGGTTGAGATTGAAAGTCGTGGGATCGACATCGGCAAAGACGGGCCTCAAACCAGCGCGCCTCGCCATTTCCGGCACGACCCAAAAGGTCAACGCGGGAAAAATGATCTCGCTGTTCGGCGGCAAATCGAGTGCGCGCAAAAGATAGTAGAAGGCCATGCGTCCGAACGAAGCCGCGACGGCGTGCTGCATTTCATGATATTCCGCAAACCGCGTTTCGAATTCGGCGATGGCGGGACCCTCAACCGCTTCGCCGCGCTGAAATGCGTGGACGATCTCTTTCTCATCGCCGGGAATGGATCGCACCCCGTAGCGGGCGATCGCGCGCATCATGCAGTCCTCCCAACCCTCTCCGAGACCCAGGGACGATCAAAATAATCCTGCGCCCTCCAGGACAACATGTCTATTTTATTCAACCATGGGTTATGTGCATACCTATGCATCCCGAAGAAGTTCAGCAGATTAGAAGGCCTCAGAAAGAAACGCGAGTAACACATGCCCAGGAGCAGACGAGCGCGGCGCGGCGTAAGCACGGGATGCCGAAAATTCAGCGTGTACCCATCAAACTTCTCCCAATCAGTTTCAAAGATTAACGGTTTCAGTTGTTTGTACTGCGGCGTGCCCGGATAAGGTGTCAGAATCTTGAAGTTCGCGTAAGTAGAATCGAGCTCGACCGCGAAACGAATCAATTCCTCAATGCTCTCTTCAGTGTCCTGAAGGAATCCGATGACGTAAAACGCTGTGGTCGTGACTCCCAATTTCCAGCAGAGCTTAATTATTCGCCGCATGTGCTCGTACGGAATGAACCGGCGCGCGACCTTTCTCAGGACTGCCGGATCCGGCGATTCAACTCCAAAATTGATATTCCGTAAACCGGAAGCGTGCATTTCCCGAATCAAATCTTCATCGAGATCGTCCATGCGCGTTTCGCATTCGAACGTTAACTCTAGTCCGCGCGCGCGAATGCCTTGGGAGATGCGTCTACAACGTTCTCTGTCCAGGGTGAAAAGCGGATCGCGGATCACCACATGAAGCCGCTTATAACGGCGCACGTAATGCTGCAACTCATCCAGCACGTTTTCGTCCGAGCGCGCCCGAAAGCTCGCCGTGATTCGATGCGGACAGTACGTGCACTTTTCAGGACAACTGCGACTGGTCAGCACGGGTATCGCGCGCGTCAGCCCAAGATGTTTTCGATTCGTATAGCCGAAGCTCGACGGTCTGACGATGTCCCAACGTGGAAATGGGAGCGAATCGAGATCGTCGATTTCCGGGCTCAGGATGAGTCCTTTTGGATCTTCGCCAGCCGCAATCCTTATCGCCGCAGCTTCAGGCTCTCCGCTGATAATGAAATCAGCAGCTCCATTAAAGACTTCAGGCAAATGTGTGGCGGCGGCGCCGATGAGACCCACTTTGACTCCGCGTTTCCGAGCGCGGGCCGCCCATTCCGCTTCATGACGATAATCCACCAGCGAAGTCAGAACAATCGCTAAGTCACCATCCACCGGATTATCTTCCTGTGTAAACACGACCTCGTGCCCGGCGGCCGCGAAGATCGACGCGAGATAGCTTATGTGAATGCTCGGCAAGTTTTGCAAGACGCGGCGAAAGTTCTTTTCGAATCGGGTCGTAACCGAGTCGGCACGGAAACGCGAACCAAACCCGCCGGCGACGGTGTCTTTGTTGACATAGCCGCCTCTACCCTTAAGATCTGCCAGGACAATACGAGACATTTTGAGTCACCCGTGGGTGCAAACTCCTGCACCTTGAAAAAATGAAATGTGGCCGATGATTGTTGTGCGACGCAAGGATCTCGGGGGCTGTTAACCGCTCACATCGCATCTCAAGCACTTCTAACTTGCGAACTCAGTTAGGAACCAATTACCGGCGGGCCGCGCTCTCGAAGATAGCTGAGAAGTGAAGCCTGTTGAGCCAAAGTGCGAAATGGTAAGCACGGCGTTGTACGTGCCGCGATATAGGAACCTCGAGGAGTCGCGGCACTAATTAATTTTAGCGACGAGGTGTTCAGAATTCGATTGACACGGCGAAGTTTCAGCGATTGCTGATCACTTGGATCATCGTCTTTGGGAAGCCACTGGAGTTCGGCCGCATAGTTGGTGACGTCATTTCCGATGCGAAAATTACCCCGCCCATCATTTATACAAACGACGAAATTTTCGTCGCCCTCACTGACCGCCCAAATCAAATCCAGATCCGTGTCGTGATCAATGTCGTAAGGAATTAACAATCCCTGGTCATGGCTCTCCACCGCAAATGTCAGATTGTGATCCTGATAGTTCGCAGATTCGATCTTGATATTTCGCGAATAGCCTTGAGCACGGAGGTCGATCTGCTCGGGTCGCGCGTCACCATTAAGGTCGACCCAAAGCTTTGTGACTGGACGCAAAGAGAGCGGATGAGAAAATCTGGAGTGTTCGGTCCTCGTTCTGTGGGCAAAGACGCACAGCGGAAAAATCAGCAGCGCTCCAAGCACTGCCGCGATGTATGGCATCTTTTTAGGGGTGATCACTTGGCCAGGATTCTAACCACTAAGAGTTTCCGGCGCAAAGGTCTAGTCATACCCGACCTCTTACTTGCAATTTTGTTGAGGAACATCGGTCATCAACCCGGGCCGACAAACCCAATCTCCCCATTGCGCCAGTATTTCGGATCGGAGAATAGCACGGACGAAAAATAATCTTCCGTTATTCGACCGGTCCTATTCCACGACGACGAAACACGCGACGCAGAGCCTCAGCATTTTGGCCGCGGTAAAGATTGCGATCGGCATCGATGATGGCGCGGGCGCCACGCGCGAACGTGGTGAAACCATCCAATTGAAAGTGGCTCTCGAGGATAATGGATCCGCATGACTTATTCCCTTCGTCGGGGCGGCTAGGTAGGGCCGCTATGTCCAATAAGTGCGGTCCAGCGACCGGTAATGAACAGCTTCGGAAACGTGCGCAGAAGTGATTGCGGCGGAATTGTCGAGGTCAGCAATCGTCCTGCTGACTTTTAATATTCGATCGTAAGCCCGAGCCGACAAACCCAGCCGAGCCATTGCGCGTTCCAGCATACTCTCACTTTCCGAGTCAATCCGGCAATATTTTCGGATCAGCCGTGGGGACATCGCCGCGTTTGAGAAGATTCCGTCTGACGCGAAGCGATGAATCTGCCGCTCGCACGCGGAAATTACGCGTCGGCGAATTGATGCAGAGTCTTCGGCGTCGGCCGGTGTGTCTCCGGCAAGTTCGCGAAATTTCACGGCCGGTACATCAATGTGTATGTCAATGCGGTCGAGCAAGGGCCCGGATATCCGGCCTACGTAGCGCTGAATCTGCAAAGGCGTACAGCGACATTCGCGCGTAGGATCGTTCCAAAATCCGCACGGACACGGATTCATCGCCGCTGCCAGCATGAATGATGAAGGGAACGTGAGCGACATTGCCGCGCGACTGATCGTCACCTTTTGATCTTCGAGTGGCTGGCGTAGCACCTCCAGGACGCTGCGATCGAATTCGGGCAACTCATCAAGAAACAGAATTCCCTGATGGGCCAGCGAGACCTCGCCAGGCCGGGGCACTGCACCACCGCCAATCAGTCCTGCATCACTAATCGTGTGGTGCGGCGAGCGAAACGGCCGCTCACTTACAAGCCCGGCGCTCCCGGTTAGTCCGGCGACCGAATGAATCTTTGTCAGATCGAGCGCTGCTTCAAATTCCAGCGGCGGCAGGATGGTGGGTAGACGTTTCGCCAGCATCGTCTTGCCGGACCCTGGTGGGCCAATCAAAAGAATGTTGTGTCCCCCGGCAGTCGCAACTTCCAAAGCTCGTTTGGCGGCCTGCTGGCCGCGCACTTCGCGAAAGTCGACGCTGTAGTGATCGTTGCGCGACAACAGTTGCGACGAATCAACACGCACAGGCGCGGGCGGATTGTCTGATCGAATGGCCACGATCATCTCGACGGCACTTCGTAGATCAGTCACCGCATAGACATCAACATCCGAAACGACAGCCGCCTCCCTGGCATTCTCATCAGGTAACAACAGATGCTTCGTCTGTGAGTCACGCGCCCGCAGAGCGATCGGCAACGCGCCGCGAATGGGACGCACACGACCGTCAAGCGACAACTCACCCACGGCAAGAATGTCCGTCAGGTGTTCGGTTGTGCCGAGATCACCATTCGCACCGAGGATGCCGAGCGCAATCGGCAGATCGAAGCTTGCGCCTTCTTTGCGGACATCGGCTGGCGCCAGATTGATCGTCGTCTTGTGAAGCGGGAAAAAGTACGCGCTATTGTTGATAGCAGCACGAATCCGCTCGCGCGATTCGCGGACGGCAGCATCGGGCAGGCCCACCACAATCACCGCCGGCGTCTGATCAACTTCGTTTCGCGCGGGTGTCAGATCAACTTCAACGTCGACGATGTTCGCGTCGATTCCATAAACGGCAGCTGAGAGGGCACGGAAAAGCATGGGAGTTAAAGCCGCAGGCGCGGCTGCAATTTCGCGACTGATCTTCAGATAACTGTACGCCGAGAGAACGGCGAACAGGCGAGGTTAAAAACAAAGCGCGCCTTTCGAAAAAAGCGCGCTCGCTTAAAAGTACAGCGCTCGAGCGAAAGCGAACGCCTGCTTAAATTGTTTTACCTGCGACGGCTGGGTGGCGCAGCAGTTGTGCTAGTGCCGGGCAATTTGATTTCCTGGCCTGCCTGCAACTCAGCGTCAGGCGCAATGCCGTTTAGTCGTGCGACTTCATCCGCCGAAAGGTTTCGCGACTTTGCGATCTTCGAAATAGTGTCACCCTTGCGTGCTTTCACTTTTGCAAGGGCCGGCGCGGCAGGTGTATCACCTGACCGTTTCCAATTCGTCAGACGGATGTTGCTATTGGGCACGAATACCTTATTGGCAGTCTTGAGATCAACGCCGGAGTTCATTGCCTGCAAGGTTGCCACACTCACGCCCGTGCGGTTCGCGATCGACTGCCACTCTTCACCGGGAGCGATCGAGATAACCCGGGCAGTATCCTGACGATCAGACGGCACCCGCTTCAGCAGCGATGACGCCATTTTGCCACGTCCCGCAGGCACGCGTACGTTGTAGACCTCGCCACGCGGCGTAGTTTCGCGCTTCAACTCTGGATTCAGGCCTTGAATGTAATCAACGCTCGTGTCGGTGAGATCGGCAATCAATCTCAAGCTTGTCGCAGAAGGAGCCGCAATCGTATCGAACGACATCGGCGCTTCGGGCTTGATGCCGGGGAAACCATATTTCGCCGGATTCTTGGCAATCAGAATCACCGCCAGAATGTTTGGAACATAATTCTGGGTTTGTTGAGCAATGTACGGATAGATTTTCCAGAAATTCGCTTCACCCGCACGGGAGATTGCCCGATCGACATTCAGCGCTCCCGTGTTGTATGCCGCCATTGCCAGCAGCCAATCGCCGTTGTAGCGATTTGCGAGATCTTTCAGGTACTGCGCCGACGCGTTGGTCGGCTTCTCGATGCCGTTACGCTCATCAACCCACGCGGTTTGGCGCAGACCGTATTGCGCTCCCGTACTGCGAACGAACTGCCACAGTCCTGAAGCGGCCGCATAGGAAAGCGCTTTGGGTTGCCAGACGCTTTCCACCTGCGCCAACCAAATAAGGTCTTCGGGCACGCCATTCCTGCGAAAAGCTTCGCGCGCGATCTTCATGTAGCGCCCTGAGCGACGTAGACCGTTCTCCATCGTCGAGCGACCGCGTCCCTGATAGTAGTTGATGAACTGCTGAACGAGCGGATTTGCTGTGAATTTGAAGTCGAGCGCGTTCTTGGCTAACTCGAGATCCGCAAGCTGAGAGTCCGAAACTTGCTTCTCTTCCTCTGTCAGCGCGATGGCCAGCGGATCCTGCGGCGACGGAACAAACACCTGCTGCATGAAACCGACCTGCTGCTGTTTCTGCGGTTGCGCTTGCGCAACCTGTACATTTTCTGCTTTCGGATCGGCAGGTCCTTGCGCGACCACCGGCGTCGCGTTCTGCTGCGGCGCCAGTTGGTTCAGCGGGACTTCCTCGCGGTAGATCTTTTCGACCAGTTCGAGATAGAACTTCTGCAGTCGCTCACTGGAGCGCACATCCATTCCCGACATCAGAATCTCGTCAACCGCTTTGTCGAATTCGTCGCGTGCTTGCTCGCGCTTGTTATCTTCGAGGTTGAGTTTACCCTTACGAAAGTGGTCATTCGCGCGGTCAATGATCTGATCGACGCGACCTTCGTTTTTCTGCACTTCAGTAGGGATTTCTCTCGCGGAGGACCCACCCGGTTGCGCCTGAATTGATGCCGTAGTGAAAACGCTGGCGACGGATATTAGGACGCTTGAAAGAAATACAGGAAAGGCCTTACGGGTCATTTAATCGATATGCTCCTGGCGATATTCGTCGGGATTCCACGACTCGTTCGAGTCGTTACCTGCGGTCTCCAATAAATAAACAGTCCGGAACCTGGAAAAGTTCCGATTTCGTGGCTTTAAAATCAAGCCACTTGATGGCCGAGGTTATCACACGGCCCTAGGGGTGTCAAACCACTTTCACCCAATAAAAATCGAGCGAAAGTCTTTGATTCCCACAAGATAACAACGGTTGCTCAGGGCAGTAAACGACCGAATCAAAGGCGAATCAGAGAGCACCCAGGAAGATCAGAATGAGGATTGGCGGGCCGAGGATTAGCAAAAGCAAGATGGTCCATAACAGCACGCGTTTCAACGTCTTGCCATCGCGCTTTGTTGCTGGTTCGACAGTCTCAGGCATCTCTTCTGGGCGTGGCAGCTTGCGGCAATCGGACAGCCCTTGGATGGGCGCTAACCGCGGATTTTTCTTTTTCGCCTAACGCCTCGCGAAAGACCTGACGAACGTTATCCACAAAGATAAATTGGATATCCTTCAACGGCTCTTTCGGTACTTCCTCCAAGTCCCGCCGGTTCTGAGCCGGCAGCAGAATCTTGCGCACGCGAGCACGTCGCGCGGCGAGCACCTTTTCCTTAACTCCGCCAACCGGAAGGACATTTCCGCGCAACGTTATCTCGCCCGTCATGGCGACAGCTTTGCGCACGGGTCGGCGCGCTAACACTGAGACCAGCGCCGTAGCTAATGTAATACCGGCTGATGGGCCGTCTTTCGGAATGGCCCCTTCCGGAATGTGAATGTGGATGTCGTAGTTGTTAATGTCTTCCGGCACGATATCAAGTTCTTTCGCGCGTGACTTCGCATACGAGTAAGCAGCCTGGGCCGACTCGCGCATTATTTCTCCGATCTGTCCAGTCAACACCAAGCTGCCTTTGCCCTTGATTCGGAGCGCCTCAATGAACAGAACGTCTCCACCAACTGCTGTCCACGCCAATCCAGTGGCGACACCGATTTGATCTTTCTTCAGCACTTCGTCTGGCGTAACTTTCGGCGCACCGAGAAACTCGTGCAGATTCTTTAGCGACACACGCAGCGGTTCTTTGCGGCCCTCGCCGATGCGACGCGCGACTTTGCGGCAAATTGATCCGATTTCGCGTTCCAGCTGTCGCAACCCCGCTTCATGTGTGTACCGCTGAATGATCGCACTCATCGCCGTGCGCGAAATATACACGTCCTTTGCGGCGATGCCGGTTTCCTCCATCTGCTTCGGCAACAAATGACGTCGCGCAATCTCCATCTTCTCTTCTTCCGTGTAACCCGCGAGCCGAATCACTTCCATGCGATCGCGTAACGCCGACTGAATCGTGTCAAGCACGTTCGCCGTTGTCATAAAGATCACATTCGACAAATCGAACGTGACGTTGAGGTAATTATCGCGGAAACTGTTGTTTTGTTCGGGATCGAGAACTTCGAGTAACGCCGAAGACGGATCACCGCGAAAGTCCGCGCCGACCTTGTCGATTTCGTCGAGCATGATCAGCGGATTGTTTGTGCCGGCTTGCTGAATCGCCTGGACGATTCGACCCGGCATCGCACCAACGTAGGTGCGACGATGTCCGCGAATCTCCGCCTCGTCGTGGACGCCGCCGAGACTCAGCCGAATGAACTTCCTTCCCAACGCGCGCGCCACTGATCGGCCCAGGCTTGTCTTGCCCACACCCGGCGGACCGACGAGACAAAGAATCGGCCCCTTCGGTTTGGGCTTGAGCTTTCTGACAGCCAGCGCTTCGATGATCCTCTCTTTCACTTTCTCGAGGCCGTAATGATCCTCATCCAGAATCTTCTGCGCCTTCAACAGATCAAGGTTGTCCTTCGAAGACTTCGACCACGGCAGGTCAGTGATGATCTCCATCCAGCTGCGCAATGTAGCTGTTTCCGCCGCATCGGGGTGCATCCGTTCAAGTTTCTTCAGTTGACGCAGTGCTTCGTCTTCCGCCGGTTTTGGCATCTTGGCCGCTTCGATCTTTTCGCGAAACTGCTGGATTTCTTCCGCCAGCTCGTTTCCTTCCCCCAACTCGCCCTGGATCGCTTTCATCTGCTGCCGCAGGTAAAACTCGCGCTGCGAACGATCCATATCCGCGCGCGCCTGGGTATTGATTTCCTGCTGAACGGTCAGCACCTCGATCTCTTTGTTCAGCAGATCGTTTACGCGCCGCAGCCGCGCGGTTGTGTCGGCGATTTCAAGCACCGACTGAGCGTCTTCAACCTTCAGTTCAAGATTCGATGCAGAGAGATCCGCTAAGCGGCCTGGATCATCAAGATTCGCGATGATTGCCATGACCTCCGGCGAGATGTTCTTGCCAAGCGCCGCAGCCTTTTCCATCAGACTGCGCACGTTGCGAATCAAGGCTTCGACCTCGAGCGAACGCTCGGGCGCGAGCACTTCCTGCACCACACTGAGATGCGCGCGCAGGAAATCCCCGCTGGCATCCACCGATTCCACTTTCGCGCGCGAGACTCCCTGCACGAGGATGCGGATGCGGCCGTCAGGAAGTTTCAGCATCCGCATGATCACCGCCACCGTCCCGACGCTGTACAGGTCTTCCTGCGTCGGTTCTTCTTTGTCGAGGTCTTTCTGGCAATCGAGCAGGATCATGCGGTGCTCGCCCAGCGCTTCGTCCACCGCACGAATGGATTTCTCGCGCGACACGAACAACGGAACGATCATAAATGGATAGATCACGATGTCGCGGAGCGGCAGCAACGGCAATTCTTCGGGGATTTGCAGTTGCTGATCTGGCGCCGGCTCCACAGCTTCGATTGCTTCAGTCATTACATTGTCTAGTTCAGCACTCATTGGGAACCTTTGATATTTAACCAGCCCTTTCCGTAATTGGAATCGAAATAGCTGAGGCGCGACGATCTTTCAACTTAGGTAACTGAATCAACAGAACGCCATTTGCGAGCTCCGCGCTTGCGCGCTTAACTTCGATTGGCCATCGAATCGGCACCCTTCGATCGAATGGTCCATAGGCCCGCTCTGAGCAATGGTGCGAAGTAATTCGCTGTCGCACCGCCCTTTTCGTTTTCTCGCCGCAGATTCGCAACTCATTTCCATTCAGCGTGACGTTAATCTGCGCCGCGCGAATGCCCGGTAATTCGATGCAGATCAGAATTGCTTGCGTGGTCTCGCACACGTCAACCGGCGGCGACCATGCACCTGCGAACGACGGACTCTGTGCGGCAGCCGCTTCCTGCAACAAAGAAAACAGCCAGCCGATCCGCTCGGTCATCCGCTGCAACTCGATGCGTTCGAGTCCCGCCGACCCGACGCTCTTGGCCATTACACGCTTTACCGTCATCACACACGTTTCTGCGGCGCGTTCGCGCGGGCCCGCACCAAAGTCTTCAATTCGTTCATGAACTCCGAGACGTCTTCGAACTCAAGGTAGACCGAAGCAAACCTAACATAAGCAACCTTGTCCAATTCTTTCAGTCGTCTCATGATTTGCTCGCCAATCTTGCTTGTCGGTCGTTCGCGTTCGGGCGATTCCTGCACATACTTCTCAACCGCATTCGAAATCGCATCTAACTTTGAGGGTGGAATCGGTCGTTTTTCGCACGCACGCAGCAAGCCCGCCATGACTTTGTTTCGATCAAAGGTTTCGCGGCGGCCGTCTTTCTTGATCACCATGTACGGAATTTCGTCGATGCGTTCGTATGACGTAAAGCGGCGTTCACATTTCAGACATTCACGACGCCGACGAATCGAATCGCCGTCACGGGACTCGCGCGAGTCGACGACTTTGTCTTCAAGAAACCCACAGAAGGGACATTTCATGAGAATCCTCCGAACTAGCTACTGCGAGCAAGAGCGATTTTGTTCATCTTAAACTGCGTGCTCAACAGCCTCAGCGGAAACCTTCTTGCGCAGCCGCGAGAACTTGACGTCGCCACGCAGAAAGTAAAACAGACCAAACAAGGCTGCGGGCGAGAAATCAACGAGGTGCAGAACGATTGAGATCGCTGCCGCCTGATCCCGAGCGACTCCTAACAAGATCAAAGCGCCCGCGGTGGCCGCGTGAAAAGCTCCCGCCGCACCGCCGGGCGTCGGCACCGCCGAACCGATCATCGACCAACCGACTACAAACAGTATGTGCGAAAAGCCGAATTGCAGCCCAAAAGCCCAACAAACAAGCAGATTTGCGACCGCTACTGATAACCAAAGCGCGAGAGACCATCCGATGGTTGTCGCCAGGAGCCTGATATCTGACAAGACACTGAGCGCTGTTGCTAATTGCTCAAGCGTATTCAAAAGGGCATGCTTTACTCGATGCCGTAAGCCGACGCCATCGTTTATCTTTCGATCGATCCAAGTGATGACTTGTGCGGAGCGAAGCTTGAATATGATGAGCAGAATGATCGCGACTGCGCCAAACAGAACCAGGGCGAGGCCTATGAAACGTGCCGCGCCGAAATCGCCGCCGTTCACGGGTCTTAACCAAAACAGATTGATTCCGAACAGAATTACGACAGTCATCGTGTCGTAGAGCCGCTCGATCATGATTGTGACGATTGAGGCTGCCGGCTTAACCCGCGGGTCGCGCATCGGTAAGACAACCGGACGGACAATTTCGCCGGTACGTCCGATGGTCAGGACGGCAGCAAACCCTACACACGTCGCGATCCATACTTCGCGCAGACTTGTCTTCGTTAAAGGCGAGAGCAGCGTCTGCCAACGGATAGCTCGCCACAGATAACCCAGAAGAATGACGATGCAACCGAGCGCTATTAGCCGCCAGTCGGAACGCGCGACTGCAACCTTCACTTGATGCCAGTCCAATCGCCGCCCAAACCACCAGATGATGGCCGCGGCTAACAACACCATGGCGAGAAACTCGAGGTATTTTCGATATTTCGTCATTACCTACGCGGACTTACGTCGAAGCGAGCGGGGCAGAAACCTAAACTCCGGCTGACGCCAACCACAAGATATTGGGTGGTCGAGTCAGCCTATTACAGTTTAATGTTGCGTGCAAGAATGCGTGTTAAGCGCGACGGAACTTTGCATCAAATGCGAACGTAAGACGCTGATGTCCGCACGGAGCGTGCGATTTCATCCTTGGTTTGACTTCGAATTCGGGAGATCATAGCGCGTGGGAGCCCTGAGAAGCTTGGCCACTAACGAAGGCGCTGAACTAGTCAGGCGGTGTCGCGCGGGCGACGGCGCGGCTTGGGAAGAGATTGTTCAGTGCTACTCGCGCCGCGTTTACAACCTTGCCTATCGCTTTACCTCGCGCGCCGACAGCGCCGAGGACCTGACCCAGGACGTTTTTGTCCGCGTCTATCGCTCACTCGATCAATACAATCCGAAGCAAGGAGACTTGCAAAACTGGCTGATGCGGCTGGCGCGCAACCTCATCATCGACGATTACCGCAAACGCCAACGCGCGCCCCAGGATGACATTGCCGACGACCTCGAAGATCACAAATATCACCTGCATTCAGCGGAAAACTCAGTCCAGCGCGAGATGGAGCGGCGCGAACTGGGTGCTCAGGTGCAGACGGGCATCGACAAGCTTTCGCCTGACCTGCGAACGTGCGTGATTCTTCGCGATATCGAGGAGTTGAGCTACCAGGAAATTGTGGATTTGTTGAAAATTCCCGAAGGAACTGTCAAATCGCGGATTAATCGCGGTCGAATCGAACTCGCGAAGATTCTTCGTCGTATGCGAGTAGTGGAGGCGTAGTGTCAGAGGGCGCGCATGTTGGGTGTGATTGAAGGGTTCAGAACGGAAGCGAAGTGATGCTTTGTCACGAATTTGAAGAAAGACTAACTGATTATCTTGACGCGGCACTGCCCGTCGAGGAACACCGCGCCTTCTCCGAACACGCGCTGCGCTGTCCCGTCTGCCACGATTTGCTGGATGATGTGAAGAACGCAATCGTGGCCTGCTCGTCTTCCGAGGCTCCGCCTGCTGGGACTGGCCTGGAGGCGCGGATTCTGATGAAGACGATACCTGAGACTGCGATCAGTTGCGAACAATTCGAGGAGTACCTGACTGATTATTTGGACGGCGTGTTGCTGGCGCCCTTGTATCACCGTTGGGAGCGACATGCGGCGCTGTGCGCGGAATGCAGCGAACTTCCGGGCCAAGTCGTGCGAAGCATTGGCGCCGTCTACACCTATGCGCAGGACGAACTTCCCGTCCCCGCCGGGTTGGAAGCGCGAATTCTGCAAGAGACAATCGGAAACGTCATGCCGCAGCAAGTCCGCGCGCCCTGGTCATCGCGAATTGTGGAGTGGCTGCGGGGCGCCCTCGATCCAATCGTGTCGCCGCAACTCGCTTCAGTCGCAACAATGTTGCTGGTTTCCGTCTTTGTACTGACGAACACGGTTTCGACCGATGGTTCGGTGAGCGGAATCTATCGCGCCAGCCTGCAACTGGCCGAGCGCACCGCTGACAGTGCAACGAAAGGATCAGAAAAAGGTGTCAAGCAATTTGCCGGCAGCGTAAACAAGCTGGTCGGCGGCGAAGATAACCAGAACAGCAATGCGAACCAAAACCAGAATAGCTCAAATCAAAACAGCGCGGCGCCGCGCTCGCAAGGCAGCGGCTCGGAAAGTAAAGAGGACTCGAAAAAGCGCTGAACGTTCGATGAAGATTCAACGTAAGACAAACGCGACGACGACGTAACGAAGCAATGACTTGTAATTACCACCCGAAGAGTCCAGCGATGACGCAATGCAGCAACTGCGCGCGGCCATTGTGCCAAGCCTGCGATCATCGCATTCGCGGGTTTGCGTTCTGTCAGGATTGCATTGTCGCCGGCGTCGACGCGTTACGCTTCCGGCAATCGCAACCGACGGGACAGCAGGTTATTCGGCGCAAAACATCGCCATTCATCGCTACATTTCTTTCGCTGTTCGTTCCAGGACTCGGGGCGGCTTACAACGGTCAGACGTCGAAAGCGATTGTTCATTTCGCAATCTTCGCCAGCTTTTTCCAGATGGCGGTCGTCACTGATGGCGTTGCGTTTTTTGTGCTGGGCGTCGCCGGAACCTGGTTGTTTGCCGCAGTTGATGCCTGTCGCACGGCGCAGTTGACGCGAGCAGGATTGGCGCCGGACGCGGAAGAGGACGCAATCACGCGTCAGTTATACGGTAATCCTTTAGCGTGGGGAATTACGTTGTTAGCACTCGGCGGGATTTTCCTCGCGCACACGGTTTTTGGATTTCAGTTTCCAGTAAAGCGCGCTTTACCGGTAACGCTCGTCGTGCTCGGCGCTTACATTTTGTACGACTATTTGAAACGCCATCGTCGTCGCGAAGAACTGCGATTGTTCGACGTCAACAATCCACCGCCATCAGTCGTCGTAACCAGTCAGTTTGCGCGCTCGGCTTATGACGGTGGCGACTTTCCAACACGTCTTCAACAGCGCCAGATTGGTTCAGCAGGATTGAAGTAGTTTTGAGTTTTGAGTTTTGAGTTTTGACTTTAGATTGAAATCGATGGAGCCCGGCGATGAGTATTCTTAGTTTGACTGCTCAGAGCCCGCTGCTCACTGCTTACTGACGCATGCTTGGATTCATTTCAGCAATCTCTCGTGGCGGCGCAATCATCGGACTCATCCTTTTGATCGTAGCGCTGCTCAAGCAGCTTATCGTCGCGGTTGGACTTCTCGTCGCGATCATCAAGCTGGCAATCATCGTTGTTTTTGTGGCCGTCCTCGTAATGATCGCTTGCGCGATCTACCGCGATCACAAGAAGCACAAGGCCGAAGTTTAACGGCCTCCTCACAATTCCTATCCAATACGTTGTCTTTGCGCATCACGCCTGAGTTGAGCGCGGGTCGTTGTGTAAAATCGATGCCACTCATTGAGTCGCTACCCTGAGGCGGGCCCCCGCGTAACCGATTTGCGCAATTGATAAGGAGGTAAGGTAGTGGCAAAGCAATCCAAATTGTCTCTAGCCCTCGGACTTTGTCTGATTCTGAGCGCCATTCTGCTCGGCACAACAGCATGGGGTGGTCAGGAAAGTGACCGCGTTCAATGTCAGAAAGGCTGCGAAACGCAATACCAGGCTTGTAAGAAGCCGCCAAATGCAAACCAGGCTGCATGCAGTCAGGCGCTGGCCGCGTGCAAAAGCACATGCAAAAACATGAAACCACAGCCATCACCGACTGCGACGGTGGAGCCTTCGCCAGAAGGGCCGACCGGAACGCCTTCGCCCACGCCCGAAGGAACCCCGAGCCCAACTCCCTCGCCGACACCAATGGAACCAACGCCGACTCCATCACCCCGCTAATACTCGAAATCCGAAAGAGTCGAAGAGCAGTCAGAGACACTTTTGGCTGCTTTTTTTTGCCTCAATATTTCAACTCTTTCGAATAAATCTCAGTTTCCGTGGGGACGGACATCGCGCTTTCTCGGTTTGCGTTCGCCTCCTTCGTATGATAGGGTTTCGCGCTCTGGCAGCATCCAGGATCCGTCAGCTGAGTCTAAACGCCACGTTTACCCGGCGATTCAGCAAGCGCATATCGGCCGCCAGTCTCAAGCAGGGTTCGATTCTTCGGCAGGGTTCTTAATTTTAAGGCCTCGCAAAATTTAGGTTTTCAGTCGCCCTCGTCGGCGTCTGTTACTTCAGCGGTCGCCAAGCGGCCCCGATTTTTACATTGCTTGGCGCTCGACAGGAGCAGAATGAATGACTAGAGACGACCGTTTCTACGCTTTTATCGTCGCCCACACTTCCAGTTCCCGAGCACATATTCGCCGGATTTGCGTTCATAAACGTTGGCTTCGCGCCTCGGCGGTCGCCCTCGTCGTGACTGGTGTGGCTTTGCTGTACGGTTTTTATGGACTGACGCAGCAGGCTGCGCATCTGCGCATTGAACGCGAGAACGCGCGTCTCCGCGAAGAGAACGAAAAGCAGCAACAAGAACTTCAGCAGCTAAACAATCGGGTCAACGCGGTGGAAGACACGTCGCGAAAATTGGCTGAGGAGGCTGGTATTTCCGCCCAGCCCGAACAGCCAGCGCCACGTGGCCAGGGCGGCCCGGCGCACCCAGTCGATAGTGCGGCCGCGCTGGCGGCAATCGAATCAAAGACCGCCAGACTCGAACGCCAGATGTGGATTTATCAAGACATGGTTCGCGGTCACGGGTCGATTCCTTCGCTTTGGCCGGTGATCGGAACGCTCGAAGGTGGCATGGGCGGTCGTCACAATCCGTTCACAGGCCGCGGCTGGGAGTATCACGAAGGACAGGATATTGATGCGGCTTACGGCACACCAGTCGAAGCGGCTGCCAGCGGACGTGTGATCATTGCGGGACGGCAACGTGGTTATGGCAACGTCGTCTATCTCGACCACGGCGCCGGCTTCACGACGCGCTATGGACACTTATCGCAAATTAACGTGGCTGTGGGGCAGACTGTGACCCGCGGACAGACAATCGGCCTGGTTGGCTCAACCGGCCGATCAACCGGTCCGCACCTTCACTATGAAGTTCGTATCAACAATCAGCCGGTTGATCCGAAGCGATACCTCCCGGGCGCCACAAATTAACAATTCTTTGCAAAGCTTTGCGCGATCTCAGCTTCGAATCGCGCAAAGCTTCTGCTAACATCCCCTCACTCCAGACTGTTAATTAATCAAAGGAAAAAACTGTCAATGATCTCCAAATATCCGCGCGCGGTTGCGCTTGTGCTTTCGACGCTGCTGTTCGTGAGCGTGATCCCGATCTCAGTCCTCGGTGACGAAGGCATGTTCCTTCCCGACACCCTGAATCAGCTTCCGCTGGCCAAGCTCAAACAGCGTGGATTGAAGATTCCCATTACCGATATCTACAACCCGAGCGGCCCCAGCATTAAGGATGCGGTCGTCCGCGTTGGATTCGGCTCAGGCTACGGGACGGGCGAATTTGTTTCGCCTGAAGGCCTGGTGCTGACAAATCACCACGTCGCGTTTGACGGATTGGTGGGTGCATCTGATGCGGCGAAAGATTACGGCACAATGGGTTACACCGCCAAGAGTCGCGGCGAAGAACTGCCTTTGAATGGTTACACCATCACGATGACGCAGGATTTGAAAGACGTGACGGCAGACGTTCTCGCCGGCGTCAGCGATGACACACCACCGGCGCAACGGGCGGCTTCGATTCAGTCAAAGTCGAGCGCAATTGAAACTGCGAACACAAAACCGGCCGAAGGCATCACCGCGCGGGTCATGCCGATGAATGAAGGCCTGACGTACTACTTATTCACCTACTTCGTGCTGCGAGATGTGCGCGTGGTCTATGCCCCGCCGAAAAACATCGGCTTCTTTGGCGGTGACCCGGACAACTTTGAATGGCCACGTCATGACGGCGACTTCACATTCCTGCGCGTCTACGCCGCCCCGGACGGCAAGCCCGCGGACTATTCGAACAACAACGTGCCTTATAAGCCAAAGAAATTCCTGTCGCTGTCGATGGGTGGCGTTAAAGACAATGAGTTCGTCATGGTCATGGGTTATCCCGGTTCGACCCGGCGCTATCGCGAGAGCTATTCCGTCGCTTACAACCAGGACATTGACCTTCCTTTCTCTGTCGAACTGGAACAGAAACAGATTGAAATATTGACGAACATGGGCCGCATGAATCCGGCGCTGCGCGTGAAACTTCAGTCTGTGATTTTCGGCATTTCGAATGAACTGAAAGACCATGAAGGTTCCGTCCTGGCTATGCGACGCGCCGACATCGTCGACGAGAAGCGCGCTCAGGAAGCCGAGTTCACCAAATGGATCGGTCAGAATCCTGAACGTCAAAAGAAATACGGCGAAGTCCTTCCTTCGCTCGCGACGGCATATGAAGAACTCGCCAAGACACAGCCGCGCGACCGCATCATCCAGGAAATCGCGACGTTGAGTGACGTGTTCGAAATTGCAGGTCTCGTAAGCAGTTATGCCGCGAGCAAAGAGAAACCAGAAGCCGAGCGGAATCCGAATCTCGCGACTGTTGTGGTCCGCGCGCGTGCCGCGCTGCCGGAAATCTTTGAAGCACGAAACATCACCCTGGAGCGCGAAATGCTAGCGTTCCTCCTTCGCAAAGCCGCCGAGCTTCCGGCTAATCAGAAAATCGACGCCATCGAAAAGCGTTTCGGAAATCTGAAAGACGAAGCGCGCATTCGCGCTGAAGAAGACTTCGCGCGTGCCGTGGTTGACAGCAAGAACCTTACGACAGCCCAGGCGTTCTCTGCCCTTTTCGAGAAGACGACCGCTCAATTGCGGGAGATGAATGAGCCGCTGATCGATTTTGCCGGCGAAATCGCGGCTACCAACAGTGACATCGCGCCACGCACGCGCGCATTCAACGCGAGCGTCGCCAAGTGGCGGCCCCTGCTCGTGCAAGGCATGAGCGAGATGCACGGCAGCAAGCCATACCCTGACGCAAACACGACGTTGCGATTCACGTACGGCGAAGTGAAAGGCTACGTGCCGCACGATGCGGCGATCTACCAATCCTTCACGCACCTCGCCGGTGTGATTGAAAAAGACACCGGCCGCGAACCGTTCGATGTGCCTGCAAAATTGAAAGATCTTTATCGCGCGAAAGACTTCGGCGGTTATGCCGACGGTGGCGACGTTCCGGTCGACTTTCTTTCAACCACCGACATCATCGGCGGCAACTCCGGCTCGCCGATTCTAAACGGCCGAGGTGAACAAGTCGGGATTGTGTTCGACGGAAACTACGAAGGGCTCGGCAACGACTTCTTCTATAACGATCCGAAGGGTCGTACGATTTCGGTGGACATCCGTTACGTGCTCTTTGTCACAGATAAATTCGGCGGTGCAGGCTACATTTTGAAGGAGCTCGACATCAAGAATCTGCCGGCGTCCTTGCGAAAAGCAGCATAAGTCGCAACCGCTGGCTGTAAAGGCGGTTGAAATTCATTTCAAAATTAACTGCAGCAACACAAAGCCGCTCGGTGGCAACCCCGAGCGGTTTTCTTCTTCACCCGTCGAAACACAATGGTGTAAAGTCTTGTTCAAATCCGCTCGGCGGGCTTTGACTGGGACCAAACCAACCATTAGTGGATGCCGTTTGGGCAGACTTTTTGCTTAAGTTTCCCCGCTTTTATATGCATTTGAGGCACTTACGCCTGAGATTGTTCTTGACAGCCTAAAAGGCCATCCGTTAGGATGCGCCGACGTTTCAATCAATGCGGGCCCCGGGATTTACACCTGCCTACCGCATTTCGATTTGCAAGCGCTAAAGCTCAAATGAGTTTGTTGTCTGGAAGTTGCGCCCGTCGATCGCGTCCATCTGCGCGGTCTCAAAGGCGCTTTGTAGCTAGTGTGTTTCCGTGTAGCGCCCCAATTGAAAGCGCGTCCGGCTCACAGCATTAACCTGTTGGACAGCAGCGCAAACCTTCAGTCTCCGCTGCTGCGCCAATTTTGCCGAATCGTTAGGAGGATTCGTTTGTATGTCTAGAATAACCGGTAAGGTCAAGTGGTTTAACAACTCGAAGGGCTATGGCTTCATTGAACAGCCAGGTTCTTCGGACATCTTTGTGCACTACAGCGCCATTCAGGGCGACGGCTTCAAGACTCTCGAAGAGGGTCAGGAAGTCGAGTTCGAAGTGACGCAGGGCCCCAAAGGACCACAGGCCGAAAAAGTCACAAAGGCGTAGGTCTCCCCGGCTTGCTTTTCAAGCAAAGCCACTGGGCCGCTTCCGGTCATCCGGAACGCGCAAGAAAAGAAAGGCGATCTCGGAAACGAGATCGCCTTTTGATTTCTTGATTTCCCCACTCCTGGGAGAGGTGAAGGTGCTAGCAATACGCTCCCAGGCTGGATCGCTGTGACGAGAGATGAATTCGTCTTGGCGAATTCATCTCTCGCAAACATTCCGCATTACCATGGGTCGCCTAAGCCCTCACCTAAATCCTCTCCCAAAGGGAAAGGATTTCAAGCTCATTCCGGCTTCGCCTTAAAGCTCACGTGCCCGCCCTCGACATCGACGGAAAAGACCATTCGGTCCGTTCCGACTTTCTCCTTCAAAGCTTCGGTCCTCTCCACTACCAGCCGATGGAACTTGGCGAACGACAAATCCTGACCCGCTTCGCCGCAGGCGCGCTTCGCATCCATCAGCGCATCGTACACACTTTTGATTGTCTGCACGTCGTGACGCACGTCGGTACACGCAAACTTCGATGCCTTGAACGGCGCCTCTTTTTCCTGAGCTTCACGCGCGGCCCGATGAATCGTGAAAGCATCGCGTCCTTCCTCGCGGCCCTTTAGTGTGCGCCGCCAAACTTCACGGAATGCGTTGTAGCGCGTCGCCAATGTGTTGTAGTGAAATCGCTGGGCAAAGTTCAGCGATCGATCATCGCCGAGTCGCTTCAATTGAGATTCCACCCGCAGCTTTGTATCGTACGGCGCTCGCTTCGAGCCACCATTGAAGTAAATGTCGTACTCGACCTTCAGCCGGCGAATATCTTCTTCGAGACGAGCGAGCTTGTCCTCGATGGTCACCTGATCGACGACTACACTCTTACTCTTGGGACGTTGGCGCTCGGCGGCAAGTCTCGCTAACTTGTTGTTGTTAACTGGCATGTGGGATTCCCTTTGACGAGCGGCGCAAGCAAGGGCGCCACTGATTCGAGTGTAGGAGGCCGCGTGAAACCGTGTCAACAAATTCTTTTGCGCGCGGACAGGCCCGCGCGCGCAGGTAATCGCCCTCGAATACACCTTGCATTGGGCTAAAAAGCCGAAGCCTCGAGTAGTTGGCCTTCAATTCCGCTTTCTGGACTTAGACTTTCGTTTTGGAGTTTCCCTCTTGCAGTTGAGTTTCCCTTTGAACGTGGTGGTGCACTTTGGATCGGCCGTGCAGGAAGCCTGGACGACAACTCCTCCGTTGCAACGGCAGCTAAGGTCGCGTGTGTTTACGCTAGCTGTCCATAGGCCATTAGCGGTCACCGAAACCACGGCGGATCCGGTTGCGCTACTGGCACAAGAGACTCTGATCTCTACCTGGTTACAATTAATCGCAGTACCGCTTACCTGAATCACAGTTGGGCTAGGAGATCCTATCCCGATAACGTCAGTAATTTTGATTTCGCAACCATTGGGCTTTGACTCTTCGGATCCGGCAACATAGAGCCGCACACAAACAAGACCATCACAACCAACTTCGACTATCGCGTGATCAGTTTGAATATCATGGCCGTTGGCATCTTTGCCACTTGCTTGCACAACGTAACATCCAGGCGGAATTGTATCGGCCCAGTGCGCTTGCGGGGCATCCAAATTGTCGTAGACCTTACTGCCCCACCGGTAAACTTTGCCATCAGCATCGTAAACCGTGACGAACCATTCGTGATCATCCACATAGCATGGATCGCCGGGCTTCGAGATCCAAACCTCTAGTGTGGCTGCCATGTTCGTTTCTCCTTATGGAACGTCGACTCCACCCCAACGCGCAGACTGAGTGTCATTATTCATGTCGTTACTGGGCTCGGTGTCGTAGCCTCGATTCGGATTGGTGAAATTATAGTAAGTAAAGAACCCAAGCCCCGTATGCACGAACTTCTGGGGTAGTGCCGGCGGGGGCGGAATCGGGATTACACACTCGTTGACCGAAAAGGTTGTATGGTCTGCGTCACGCGGCGGAACGGACCCCAAGTCAAATCCGTCATACTGGAAGTTATTTAAGCTATAAAGAGTCACTTGCGTTATGCCGGGAGTAGTCGCAACGTCTCCACTATTAGGAGTGACCTGCGGATCTGGGATTGGCTGTGGATTGTTTGTTATCCCTGAATCGTCCTTTCGCACTCCGATGAGAAGCAGTGAGCTCGCATCATGCTCAAATCCGAAGCCCTTGTCGCTGTCGTCAAATGCCGAGCAGTTGCCAGTACAGAAGTACACAGTCGGTATAGTTCCGACGCAGTTGGCTGCAAATTTCAATGCGCCAATGAAGTCGGTGGGGTCCTTGGGGGGACCGCTGGGGTTGTTGGGATCGGGAGGGAGCTCCGTGATATGAAGCAGCGACTCCAAAGTCGGGATTAGTCCAATCAAATGGTTCAGCGCCTCCACCACTGCTCCAGGGTCACGCAAAGGAGAAGACTCGCGCACCATCACAAATAGTGACCCCGGAGTGCCTCTATCGTCGTCATCGTCACCGCGGCCGTAGACATTGAAGTCGGCAAGTTTTCCAAGCAGCAGTAACGATGGTATCTGAAGTGCCGGCATATCGACCGGTATCGTTATCGGCTTCGATGGAGGACTGGTATCGTTATCAATAGTAACTATCAAGGTCACATCGATCTCATAGTGGAACGGCGCAGTCGCGACGGTGTCCTCACCCACGGGTGGCTTAAGCAACAACGCTACGTCGAGCACGCTCTGACCAACCCCCAACAGAATGGGCGGCGTCCAATTCACATCGTCTGTAAGCGAAACCGATACGCCATCTTTCTTCACATCAAATTTAACTGTTAGCTTGGGCGGATTAAGCAGCGTCTTTAAGACCGTTCCCAGTGGGCCGGCAGCCACCGATAGGAGTGCTGAATTAAACGCGGGAAGCACGTTAATGCGCACAGGCTTGCCTACTTGAGCGTCAGCAGCGTCAGTATCCACGGCGCCCATGAGATCAAGAATTGCTTGCGCCAATGCATTAGCCATATTTAATTCCTCCGCACCTGAAGCTCCAGCGGAAATTTCTGCGGGTGCACGTCGTTCAACGCGGGCTGCTTATATCACCGATCATCAGACGAAACAACAAAGTTGGAGAGGCGCAAACGCTGATGATTTTCCCAGAGCCAAGCCTCGATGCACCTTGTTAAAATGGGTTCGAAAAGCACTGCCTGAAAACACTCTTCATTTCGGCGACAACCTGAAAATCCTGCGCGATAACTTTCGCGCCGCGACGGTCGATCTCGTCTATCTCGATCCGCCGTTCAATTCCAAAGCCAATTACAACGTCTTAGCTTCCGCTGGACCACCAATTGCTTCGCTGCCGTAACCAGCATATCCTTCGTCTCCACAGATCATGCCAAAAGCAAAGGCTAAACCTGATCAAAACAAAGCACGGCTACGAGCGTTGCCATCCATCGATGCGCTGCTGCGGACTGAAACGGGGCAGTCGCTAAAGACCACCATCGGCGCTGAGCAGGCCACGCTAGTCGCACGCGAAGTCACCGAATCACTGCGCGCACGCATCCTCGCCGGTGATGGTGACTTAGCTGACGGTAGCGATACAGCGGGGTTGCTCAAACAGGCGGAGGGCGAGTTAGCGTCGCGCCATCAACAGCAAATCGCAACTGGAATTCATCGAGTCATCAACGCCACCGGCGTGATCCTGCACACGAATCTCGGACGAGCGCCTTTATCCGATGCCGCGAAACAAGCACTGGCAGAGGCCGCGGCTTATTGCAATCTCGAATTCGACCTGAACTCCGGCAGTCGTGGTCGGCGTGGCGCGCGCGCGGAAGATTTGCTGGCAACGCTAACTGGAACAGAAGCTGCGCTGGTGGTCAATAATTGCGCGGCCGCTGCGTTGCTCGCGCTCAGTGTGCTGGCGCGTGACGGCGAAACGATTGTCTCGCGCGGCGAACTGGTAGAAATCGGTGGCGACTTTCGGGTGCCCGAAGTCATGGCCCAGTCAGGCACGCAGATGATCGAGGTCGGCACGACCAATCGAACTAAACTGGGCGATTATGAGAAAGCCATCAACAACAAAACGCGTCTGATTATGCGCGTGCACACTTCAAACTATCGTATCGTCGGTTTTACCAAGACGCCGACACTAAAAGAACTCGCGATACTCGCTCATGACAAAGGACTATTGCTTTACGAAGATGCCGGCTCAGGTGCGCTTATCGATTTCGCTCAATACGGTATTACCGGCGAACCAGTCATCCGCGAATCGTTCGAAGCAGGTGTTGATGTCATCTCATTCAGTGGCGATAAATTGCTCGGTGGTCCGCAAGCCGGAATGCTCGTCGGGCGGGCCGAGGTGATCGAGCGACTGCGCCAGCATTCGCTCTATCGCGCGTTACGAGCTGACAAACTCAGACTTGCGGCGTTGGAGGCGACGTTGGATTCGTACGCGCGCCGTGCTACAGCTAACGAAGTTCCGACACATCAAATGATGGCGGTCTCATACGAAGAGATGCGTATGCGAGCAGTCAACTTCATCGAACGCATCGGCCGAGATCAATCTGGCACTTTCGAACTTCATATCGTCGACGGTGAGTCAGCGATTGGCGGCGGTGCAGCACCGACGTCGCGACTACGCACGGCGCTAATTGGCATTAAGCACGCCGACCTCAGTGCGAACGAGATCGAAGAGCGACTGCGGCGTCACGATCCGCCGGTGATTGCGAGAATCGAAAATGACCAAGTCCTCCTCGATTTGCGAACCGTGTTCACTACTGACGAAGGCGATCTGCTGCATGCAGTCGTTGCTCTCAACCGCAACGGATGACTAGTCAGGTCCTCCAAAACTCGTGAATTCGGCGTTTTCGCCCCATTTTTCGTTGATTTTCACAACGACAAACGGGGCTAGTCCATGTATAATCCTGTTGACGCGACCCGGCTTCACGCGTCTCTCAATTAGACATCAACTCCTCACCGTTTAAGTTGAAGACATTCACCTGGAAATCTCTGATCGTTTCCCTAAGCCTCGCTTTATTGGCGGGCGTGGCTGCGTATGCGGCGTGGCGCGGCGGGTTGATTGATTCGCTCGCCGGTGCATTTGTCGTAAGCGTTGGACGCGGCGACGCGCCCCTCCAAACACCGCAGACCGCGCTCGCGTTTTTGTTGATCGTCACGATCAGCACTATCGCGGGATTCTTCGTCGGGAGGGTAGGGGCTCGCCGTTCGTTTCTGATTCTCGGAGTTGGTTTCCTGGTGTCGTGCACTGCCAGCCTTCTCGTATCTCGCTACTTGAAGCTCAACATTCTGTTCGCGCCCATGGCCTTGGGGTCGACGCTCGCGGTCTTATTTGTGCAATTGCATCGGCTGTGGCTGATCGACACCTTACTGACAAAAAGAGTGAACGAAACCGTTTCGCGAACTGATGCTCTCGATGCAAAGGTCGCGGAGAACCGACTCTCCAGCGGTCTCAGGCTCTTGCAAACCGTTCTTCCTCTCGAAGACGCGATCGTGTTTCAGCCGGGCGAGGGCGGAGCGCTCGTACCTTGTGCACGCCTGCGCGCGCAGTCGAACGGCAATGTGCAAGCTGCGCGTAATTCTGTTTGGCGCAAGCTGGTGAACCTGTGCGACCAAGCTGCGAAGAATAATGAGATTGCGGTGGCACCGATTGGTGAAATCGACGATCTTGAGAATGTCGCAATGCCATTGCAGCACGCCGGCCGCACTCTAGGCACGCTGCTGTTGCGCCAACATGAGAGTTTCGATCAGAGTGATCGCCGTCTGCTATTCGCGGTCGGCGGCCAACTCGCCCGCGACCTTCAACGCGAGGACGCGCACCGAAAGAAACTCGACAGCAATCTGCCGGCATTTGTCTCGTCTCGCACTTCCGACCATCGTTTACACGCGTTTGATTTGATTAGCGGAGTGCTGACAGAAAATAAATTTGGCGCACAGGTATTGTCTGAGGCGTCCGACGGATACGCGATCGCTTATCTCGACGGGACGCTGGCCTACGCGAATCCCGCGATGCTTTGGGCTGCGCGTCTGAACAGTCACGATGTCCAAAAGACAGATTTGTTTGGGCTCCTCGAACAGTTCAAGTCCGGCGTCTTTGACGAGCCTGCCATCGCTGTTCGTCGCGTTCTGCAATCCGGCGAACCGTACGAGCGCGAGCTTAAGTTTGCCGATCGAAACCAGATTCTGGAGTTGCGCATTGGACTGGCGACTGAACGCAACGGCCACAATGCGAACGGCACCGGCGCAAATGGAAGTCCGCTTTGTTTCGCGATTCGCGTGCGCGACGTCACACGCATGAAGGAGTTTGAAAAGCTGAAGAGCGATATGATTTCGCTAATGTCGCATGAGTTGCGTACGCCTCTGACCAGCATCAACGGATTCGCGGAATTACTTGTCGTTGACGACAAGATACCGGAAGAGTCGCGCGAGTTTCTGCAAATAATTTCGAGCGAGTCGCAGCGGATGGCGCGGATGATCGACACATTCCTGACTGTGGCTCAACTCGAGCGCGGCGACAAGCAAGAAGTCACGAAGATCGCACTAAGGCTGGATGAAATCGTGACCGAAACAGTCAACGTTATGCAGCCAAGTGCGAAGAAAAAGCGCATTCGCTTAGTCGAACAAAACAGTACCGCCATTCCGCCCGTATCCGCTGACAAGAGTCTGATTACGCAGGCCCTCACCAAACTAATCGATAACGCCGTCAGATACAGCCCCGAGCGCACAACGGTTACCGTTTCAACTCTGCTGGAAGCGGAGACTGTGCGGGTTGTCGTCGAGGATCGCGGCTACGGGATTCCGCAGGATTCGCTGGATCGGATCTGGGAAAAGTTTTATCGCGTCGCGCGCGACGGTCAGGAGAAAGACGAAGAATCAACTGGACTCGGCCTGTCGTTCGTCAAAGAAGTTGTCGAGCAGCACGACGGCTCAGTCGCGGTTGAATCCGAAGTCGGTC
Source organism: uncultured bacterium (assembly GCA_965653675.1). GTDB lineage: Bacteria > Acidobacteriota > Blastocatellia > Pyrinomonadales > Pyrinomonadaceae > UBA11740. The sequence continues at coordinate 132,259 of CBFHBA010000007.1, read as the reverse complement.
GCGGATCGAAATTTAGTTTTGCGTTGCCAAGGCTTTGAAGAGTGATGAGTAATGAGTAATGAGTGATGAGTAATGAGTAATGAGTAATGAGTAATGAGTAATGAGTGAGAGTGATGAAATGACGAGTTGCAAGTGATTCGCGCCTTACTCATTACTCATCACTCATCACTCATTACTCATTACTCATCACACATTACTCATCACTGATTATTTATTAATCGTCCCGCGACAACTCTCCGCGCCGCACGTGCAACGCTTTGAATCCGGATGCAGTGTCTGTTCGTAGTCAATCGTAATTTCGTCGCCCGCCTCGATATCTCGCAAAGCGAAAAACAACACGTGGCCGTGGAGCGTCCTCATGAACGCGTTTGGCCGGCAGGAATGATTGATGTAGTGAGTTCCGTTGCCGCCGCGCGCGCCATCCAGACTCCAGCGGCCATCAATGTCACAGATGCGCAGAATGCGACGATTTCGCGCGCGCTTCTGTGCTTCGAGATCGGAGATTCGCTCCCCGGTATATTCGGCAATTTTCTTTCCGCGTGGGAACGAAATAGTTGCAAAGCAGCCTTGTCCGTTAATTCTCGATTTGCGGATGGCGAGGCCCGGGGCGAGTTTCATAAGACCGATTGTAGTCGGAGTAAGCAGTCAGTACCATCCGCGTCAGCGGATGGGTCAAGAGCTCAACTTCCGGGATCCGCTTGATTCCATCTGCTTACGCACATGGTACTGACTTCCATCGAGCCTCAGTTATTCATCTGCGGCGCGACGTAGCGCACGAACTTCAACTCTGACAGTGCCGCCAACTTCTCGATCGGGAGTCGTCCAATGACGATTTTCGCTGTCTTCGGATCGAGAACTACTTCGAATCCGAGTTTCTTCAACTCTGCCATGGTGGCGTCGGACTTTTCAGTGAGAAAGATCTGAATCTCAGCTTTACCGTCGTGAACGAATTTAGCTTCATCCGAAAGCGCACCGGCCTTTGGCGTCTTCAACCAATCGATGACTTTGAGAATCGACGGATGGAGCTTCGTCTGCATGTCCGCGCGTTTCTGTTCATCGGGTGAAAGCGCGCGCACCTCATCTGCTTCGCGACCGTCCATCATGACAACGCCGTTAACTGCCGCCGCTTTTGGCGGAGGAGCGGGCGTCGGGCTCACGATATTTCCGGTTCCCGAGCCTGGGCTGGTAGTTGCGCCGCCGACATTCCCGCCTTGACCTGTGCCACCACCGCCACCACCACCGCCACCACCACGAGCGCGTCGTGACTTCGCCGAGTTCATGCCGGCTTTAGTGACGATCACCGATTCACTGACTGACCCGGGGCTGACCAGAGCGAGACTCTGGTACATTCGACCGTTGCTCGAGAGGTTGTTAGCACCTTCCCCAAACACCGCATTCCGATCCACTCCTTCGGGCACTTCGACCGGCACATCGATGCGACGGGGCTGGCCGCCGTCGGTCACAATCATTTCTTCAACCGCCACGAACGAAGTGAACTGCGTCATAATTCGATAATCGAGTCCGAGCTGAGTAATTGCCTGCTTCAGCTCGTCCTTCATCGTGCCTTGCTGCGCGCCGTTCATGTCCTGGCCCATTAAGTCATCGACGCGTGTCCGCGCCCACAATGTCGCCAGCACGTCATGCTGCTCAGTCGACGAAAAATCGACGGGAATCTCGCGCACAAAATCGCGGCCCGACATCTTGCCGCGCAAACGAATCACGCCTTTGCCGTTTCCGGCGTAGCGTCCTGTTAAGATTACGGGCTTAGCGCTGAACAAATCCGGAATCATCTTCGGATAGACATCGCTCACTGGCATTCCATTCCAATCGACTGAAAGATCGGTCAACAAAGGATTGCGCACACGCTCATGAAAGCGTTTCGCCGCCGCTGAACCATCATCATTCAAGCCTACGTATTCGACTTCGCCGCGCCCGTACTTCGCCATGTTGTCGAGCAGGAAACGATTGACGCTGCCGCCGATGCCGAACGCAAACACGCGCGCGTTCGGATGCTTCTGCACTTCGCTGATGATTTCCATGTCGTTGCCGACGTAGCCGTCAGTCATGAAGCAAACGATGCGCACGTGGTCCTGCTTGTCCGACGGATCCATCGAAGCTTTGATGGCCTTCATCATTTCGGTGCCGCCGCTTCCCTGCCGCGATTCGAGAAACGCCTGTGCTTTCTCCAGGTTCTCTTTTGTCGCCGGTACCGGCTCCGGAAACAGGATGTGCTCGTCGCCCGAGAACGTAATCAGGTTGAAAGTGTCGTAGGGATAGAGATTGTCGAGGGCGAGCTTCATCGTTTCTTTGGCCTTCTCGATCGGAAAGCCTGACATCGAACCGGAGGTATCTAGTACGAACACGAGTTCCTTCGGCGTGACATCTTCCACGGTGACGCGCTCGGGCGGCTGCAAAATCAATGTGAAAAAGCCGCTGTGACCGGTCGAGTGCGTCAACAGCGCATCGTTGATTTTCTGCCCAGCGACGTCGTAGCGCAGGATGAAATCTTTGTTCGGAATTGTCTCCTGGTCCTTCAGCGTCACATGGGCCCGGCGAATGTCGGGCCGTTCCAACAGAACTTCATGCGTTTTGGCATTAACCGCGTCGATCGGCACACCGGCATCAAGCGTGATATCGATCGAGATATCGTGGCCGGCGCGCATGCCCGGGGGCGGCGGCTTCGGCGTAATTCGCGAAGCGTCGGGCACGCGGTCGGTGTCTGGGGCGAAACCGTTTCCCTGCGCGCCTGTGGCAGCCCCGGGAACGTAACGCGGACCAACAACCATCGGGAAAACAAATTCGTACGAACCGTCTTCGTATTTCAACGTCTCGACATAACTAATCGTGATCTTGATCTGCTCACCGGGAAGGATGTTGGCGACAGATTGCGTAAAGATATTCGGCCGCTCTTGATCGAGCAAGCTCGCCGTTTGTCCGTTGTTCTTCGCGGCTTCATAAACCGCCTGCGCTTCTTCGCGGCGCAGAATCTTTCCCCGCACGGTGCGATCGCCAACGAGCATCGTCATGTCATCAACCGCGGCGTTTTGTGGCAAAGGAAATGTGTAGACCGCTTCGATCTTTTCTGCGAAGGGATTTTCGAACTCTTGCGTGACCGTAACGCGCGAGAGAAAGCCGCTAATTTGCGCCTTCACATCTGTGTGCTTCAGCGGACAGACCGCTTTCACTTTTCCATTTGGATCGACGGACTGAAGTGTGCCTTGCGTTACCTGGTTCTCGGTTTGGGCCGAGACGACGGTTTCAGGCGCCTTCAGCCAACTAAATCCCAACAACGCGACTGTCGAAACGGCAATGATGAAAAGCGATCTGCGAGAGATATTTGCACGCATGACACTGCTCCTCGGAAGTTGATCGGAACACACCCGAGACGGGCATAGGTTCCGGATTTTTGATTACTGGTTAGAGACCGAACGGCGTCTCTTGTTTCCAATCACTGATAGAACGTGAACAGCGGGGAGACCTTGCAGGGAATCTGATGCCTAGATGCCTAAGCACATCATCGAGATGGCTGGAGAGACTCAATTAGGTATTACGGGAGACGAGAGAAAGGTTACGAAGAAAAATAAAATCCAGAAGGCAAAAGGCAGCAAGAAAAAACTACCAAAGCCCTAAGCTCTTAGATCAAAAGCGGTGCTGCCTACTGCCTTCTGCTTACTGCTCACTGGCTATTAGCTCTTCAGCTTGAAACTCCGCGCGATCTGATCGGTCTGATTCCGAATGCGCGCGAGGTTGTCTCGCAGGCCCGTGAACCGCAATACATATACGGTGTGTTCGTCTGCCTGCATGTAATAGGTGATCCCTGCCATTGCCTTGCCGGCTTGGGTGAACTCGTATGACATGGTGAACCCGCTCAGACGCCCAGGAAATCGGCCGCCCTTTCCATCCACATAGCCGGGACGAAAATGCTCTTTCTGCTCCTGGTCCTGCCGCGCAAATTCTTCAACCGTCACGCCGTCCGGCAAAGTCTCTTTGCGAATGCGCAAATAGCCGTTGTTACGATCGTTGTAAACGAACTCAGCATGCTGATGGACCTCGTCAGGCTCATCTACCAGCTTCCACATCGGCGACGGAAACTCTACCTGATAGTCCACCTTGGGACTGGAGTAATTGTGGTCCTGCAAGATTGCAGATGATCGCGCCGTAGCAAACGCCGCTAAGGAAACGAGGCTGATAAAAGTAAGAAGTGATCGCACGGTCAGTCTCTCCAGTTAGTTTTCCGAGTATCTCAGATGCCCAGTTCGCGAAAGTTTGTTGTCTCTGTTTTAGGGTGTAGGGGGAAGGGTGTTGGGTTTAGGTGAGACATAAATGGTACTTGGTACTTGGCTCTTTAGTTTTGTTCGTAGTTGGTAGCTTCGAGAATTGCTGACTCCACACCAGGTCCCTTCGTGAAGGACAAAGTTCAAGGTCCTAAGTACAAAGTTCAAAGTAGCAAGTTCGTATTCCCAACAACCAAAACCCTACACCCTACACGCTACACCCTACGCCCAGCATTTATTGCCTGTCGTTGAAGCTGTACCAACTCCGCGATTCCCTTCTTCGCTAGTTCCAACAGATTATCCATCTGTTCGCGCGTGAAGGGCGACCCTTCCGCGGTCCCCTGCACTTCGATAAAACGGCTGTCACCGGTGCAAACGACATTCATGTCAACTTCGGCGCGCGAGTCTTCGTCGTATTTCAGATCGAGCAAAGGTGTCCCGTCAACGATGCCCACGCTCACGGCCGCGACTTCGCTTGTGATCGGAGACTTCTTGATTTTCTTTTCCGCCAGCAGCTTTCGGCAAGCCAAAGCAAACGCGACGTACGCGCCGGTGATGGCTGCGGTGCGCGTGCCCCCGTCAGCCTGGAGGACATCGCAATCCAGCGTGATCGTTCGTTCCCCCAGCACGGACCGATCAGCAATCGCGCGCATGCTGCGGCCGATGAGCCGCTGAATCTCATGGGTGCGACCCGACGGCCCCCCGCGCCCAATTTCTCGCGCCGTGCGCGTGTGAGTTGACCGCGGCAGCATTGCATACTCAGCCGTCACCCAACCTTCAGTTCGCTGATTGCGAAGATGCGGCGGCAACTTATCCTCGACAGACGCGGCACAAATGATGCGCGTATTACCCATCTCGATCAGCGCAGAACCTTCCGCGTTCGGAAGAAAGCCCGGCGCAATTTTTACTGCGCGCAATTGGTCCGGCGCGCGATTGTCTGTGCGAAGAAACGACATAAGATTCATCCGCAGATTACACAGATTACGCAGAAAAACAAAAACAGACCTGAAGGGCTTTGATCTTTGGCCTTTGGTTTTCGATCTCAGACCGCAGTTGCCGCGTCCTGCCGTCTGCCTCGGGCTGTCTGCTTCCTGTTTTCTAATCTGTGAAATCTGCGTAATCTGCGGATTAGGTCTTTAGTTCGTCACTGCCCCAAACCTCAACAGCCTCCAGCCGCGACGGCGTTACGCCTAAAAATCTTTCGGCCACACGCGCGAACCTCTCCGCAGCATCAGTCACATAAAAGTGGTCCAGATCATCGCACAACTGCCGCTCGAGCGCACCAGTCGGAGGTGATGTTCGCGCCAAACCTCGTTCTTTGAGCAGTACCTTCACTTCCGCGGCGGTGGCTTCGCCTGAATCGACCAGCTTGACGAATTCACCAACAGCTTCCTGAATAACATCCTTCAGAATGGGATAATGAGTACAACCCAAAACCAGTGTATCGATGCGGCCGCGAATGTCTTCCAAATAAGTTTGCGCCACGCTGCGCGCGACTTCATCGTCGGCCCACCCTTCTTCAGCCAACGGCACAAACAATGGGCAGGCGCGTTCGAGCACCTTGATTTTTGGATCTATCTTCGTAATGGCTCGAGTGTAAGCGCCGCTTTGCACGGTAGATTCAGTAGCGATAACGCCGATCGCCCGTTGTTGGCGCTGGCTGCCAGTTTGCAGTTCCCCTGCCGATTCGCTCAGAACCGCCGCTCGCGCGCCCGGTCCAATGACTCCGACGGCATCAATCTGCAGCGCCCTTCGAATCGCCGGGAGCGCCAGGGCCGACGCCGTGTTGCACGCGACCACAAGCATCTTGATTCCGTGCGCCGCGAGGAACCGCGCATTCTCAACCGCATATCGCTCAACCGTGGCGAGTGACTTTGTTCCGTAAGGGACTCGCGCGGTGTCGCCCAAATAGACAAACCGCTCGTTGGGAAGATGTTCATGCAGCGCGCGATAAACGGTGAGTCCACCGACGCCACTGTCGAAGATGCCAATGGGAAGAGTAGTGAGCAAGGATGAAGGATGAGGGATGAAGGATGAAGAGCGCAAGGGAGATTTACGGATTCGCGATGCGCTTTTCTTTTATTTCCTGGATTTGCTTATCCAATGCTGGTTTACCGGCGGGGTTGAGCTCGAGGTACTTCGCGAAGTCAGCTTCCGCTTCAGTATCTTTGCCCTTTTTCAGCAACAGAAGCCCTCGGCCACGATAAGGAAACGGGAACTTTGGATTCAGCTTGATTGCTTTGGAGTAATCGGCGATGGCTTTATCAATTTCATTCTGTTTCTCAAAAACGCCAGCGCGGTTTTGATAGGCGAAAGCATTATTTGACTGCAGGCTGATTGCTTTACTGAAATCAGTCAATGCCTTGTCGAGATCGCCCTTGCCTTCATAGGCCAGGGCACGGCTAATGTACGACGCCGACTGAACATTTGCGGGATAGATTTGCGAGATTCGGATGACCTCGTTGAACTCAGCAATCGCGCCATCGAAGTCTCCATTGCGCATCTTTTCATTTCCACTTTTCGTGAGCGCGTTTGCCCGCGCGGTTTCTTCCGCATGGGGATCACCGGCGGCTTGCGCGTTCGCTGACACGCCGATAACAAATGAAATGAGAATTAAAAGAAGGGATCGCACGATGAGAAAAACTCGCATGATCTTCAATGCTCTGACGGGGGAGTTATTTTAGTTCTTACTGGCCTCTGATCTCTGATCTCTGACCTCTGATCTCTGATTCTGATCACTGACGTCTGATCTCTGATCTCTGATTCTGATCACTGACGTCTGACGTCTGGCTTTTTCCTGCCTTCTGCTTACTGCCTTCTGCCTTCCGTTCTCTCTGATCACTGTTGTCTGACGTCTGGTCTTTCCTGCCTACTGCTTCTGCCTACTGCTTACTGCCTTCTGCCTTCCGTTCCCTCTGGTTACTGACGTCTGGTTTTTCCTGCCTACTGGTTCCTGCCGTCTGCCTACTGCCGTCTGCCTTCTGTTCTCATGGTGGAGGCGCCGGGAATTGAACCCGGATCCAAAGGTCAACGCCGAAGGACTCTACATGCTTAGCTGCTTCTCTTTCTGTCCGAGTCTTGTGACCCGCACAACCTTCGCTCATCTCGAACTCAGTGAATCAGCAAGACGTTCGAACGAGCTAGTCCGGCTTTGGTCTCGCCGCAGCCCACGGACCGAAAGCTGCGGCCAGCTCATCTAAGGTGACATCTCCATCCGCGCGCATGAGCAACTTGCGGCAGAGACGCTCACAGGCTAATTAGGCTGCGAGAGCTAACTCGTTAGAGTTGGCAATTGATTTTCCCTGCAATTTGATAACGGTCCTTACAAGAAAGAGGCCCGGCATGCATCGCGACGGACGTTACGGCCCCTGTCGAAGCCTGTCGCCCCCAAGTCGTGAAGCAGAAACGATTATAAGAGATGCGGGCGAGGATGTCAGGTTTGCTTTTACTCGTTCTCGCAGGTTTTACTCGTCGTCTTCAGTGATAGCGTCTGTAACTCGCTCAACGCTACGAATCATCTGCTTGCGAAACTCGGTTGGCAGGCCGCTCCAGAACGTCTCAAATTCGCGGTTCCGACCCCGTTTGCTTCTGAAGAATAGTGATACGTCGATAACGGTTTCTCCGCTTCCTCGGTTTGCTCGGTAATACCTCGCAGCAGCTTTATATACAAGATTGACACTGGTCGATAGAGGACGAACTAGGTTGGGTTGCTGCTTAGCCCAAAGTGAAGTGAAACTGGCTGCCGACCTAGGGGCTCGGACGCTTGCTGACAGTCTGCGCCACAGGAAACCCAGTACAAGCCATTTCATGTAACCGCGCTGCGGATAACCTCGAGCACCAGAAGTTACCGCTTTTGCCAAAGTATATCGTGGAAGGTAGTAAAGCGGATTGGTTGTCGGAAATACGTTCTTATAGTGCTCTTCTGTGAATAAGTTGTCTTTGCCCGAACGTGCAATGACAGGATCCAAATCGCAACCAGCTACAGCCTGAGCTAGTTCTTCCTTCGTCAGAGTAGGTAGACGCATAGGTCCTGCCTGTTTTCTCGCCTCGGCTTTCGTCTGCCTCTTTCTGAGGTAGGCATATCCATGCTTACGTAAGGCCTTCTCCAACTCAACCTGACGACGATCGTTTGCCATAAGGTCAGAAGGTTTGATGGCGTTTTGCCAATTCGTTGCCTGAACTATATTGCTGATCAGCATATCAAATTGGTTTTGATCACCGTCGACGCCTCGAGGGACTTTGATTACTTTTACGAGAACGCTGGCTCTCGAACCGCGAGTTCCTTCTCCCGCCAACATTCTGGTTGTTTGTTGGCCATTAATAACTTGAGGGTTGCTAACCCGCATCCGATCGCGACCTTCGTGGCTCACCAATTCTGCGTCATCGCAGATGATTGTTATCCCGTTGTTGTAATAGAAAAAGTAATCTGGTTCCCTGGTTAGCGTGGCTTGCATGCTCTGATTTATCGGCGTGTTGTCACCAAGAAATCCCCGAACGTTTCGCGCAAATAACCGAGGACCGCCGATCTCGAATAATTCAGATATCTCGTCTCCCCGGATTGAGACGACCCACGACTCAAGTTTGTTTTGCCGATCATAACGTTGGAGTACCCCATTGACGTCTATTTCTGGACTTCGCTCAATTGGAAGATCCAGCGTCGGAATGGGTGGAGCCGCTCCGTCAAGATAGTCCTTGAGTAGTAAGAGCAACCGACGTCCATCGAGCACTTCAAAACCGGTGTTCTTTTTCGGATTTCGGGCTGCTCGCTTCGCGTCAGTAAGAACCGTCTTGCTACAAGAGCCTAATGTTGCGTAAACAAGATGCAAGCGATGATCATTCTTTTGAACGACACGACGAGCTTCCCGCATTCGCTCAGCGGCCGACGGCGGCATTTTCTTTAGAAAATCTGCAAAACCTTTAGGGTCATCGTCCAGCAGATGTTGAGGCAGGCCAGCAAAGGCCATAACCTCACTTCTCGATTCGGCTTTCATGAACCGGCGTTGTCTGAATTTCGTTTGGACCATGAATGCCACGCGCGCGCGCCCGTCGATGAATACTGCATCGGTCCCCTTTTCACCTCTTCGAGCTGTTAGAGCCGATTTGGCCGAACCGTCATCTGACGTGAGATAGGCTCTGAGAAACCATACCGTAAAAAGTTCATCGGATTTCAGCTGGCTATTCAATTCCGCAAGTTCATCCAACTGTTGCTGAAACATCTTTAACTGTTTGGTTATGAGAGGGGACATCATGGGAATTCCTCTTCGGCGACATGAGGTTAGTAAGAGCGGGCTTCTTTTATCATGGTGGGCCAGGTGTGTCGAGACAAATCGGTCCACAGACTCAACCTGATGCTCACCTCACAATGAAAAACGGAAACACGTACGCTTGCAGCATCACTAGAATTCCCACCAGCGTCGCCAGTACCAGGCTGTGGAAGAATACGTAACGAAGAATGTCGCCTTCGTGGCCGTACCAGCGCGTGGCCGTGCTGGCGACGACGATCGATTGCGCATCGATCATCTTGCCCATCACGCCGCCGGAACTGTTGGCCGCGCCCATCAGAACCGGACTGAGACCCAGTTGCGTCGCGGTGATCTTTTGCAGACTCCCGAACAAGACATTTGATGACGTGTCTGAGCCGGTAAGCGCGACACCTAACCATCCCAGCATCGTGCCGAAGAATGGATAGAGCCACCCCGTTTTCGCGAACGCCAGCCCCAGGGTCGCGTCCATGCCTGAATAGCGTGTCGAGAAGCCAATCGCCATCATCACTGCAATCGTGAGCAGCGATGAACTGACCAGCTTGAGCGTCTTCCAATAAACGCGCAGCAAACCGCCGGGCGAATATCACATTATGAATCCCGCGACGATTGCGGCAAAAAGGATGCCCGTGCCCGCGGCGGACAAGAAATTGAAATTGAAGACGGCACTCTCAGGCGTCGGCGTCGCGACGACCGGCGGAACGCGAGACACGAGCTTGTGCAGACTCCAGACAGGAATCTTGGGCGCCGCAATTCCGTCAAGAAAACTTTTCGTCTGCGGCAGGCCCCAAATGAAGACGACGACGCTGAGGACGATCCAGGGAAGCCAGGGACCGAAGATTGCCGATTTTTGATTGCCGATTGCCGATTTGTCCCCAACATCGAGTGGCGACTCATCCGCACTTGCTTTCTCCTGCCTCCTGCCTCCTGCCTCTTGGCTCCTGCCTCCTGCCTGCCTCCAGATATTCTTTGGTTGCCAGAATTTCAAGAACAACGCGAGCGCACTGATCGAAACGGCCGCGGAAGCGACATCGACCAACCATGGCCCGTGGAAATTTGAAACCAGGAATTGCGGAATCGCGAAGCATGCTCCGGCGACCAGAATCGCCGGCCAGATTTCCAGCATTCCGCGAAAGCCGGCGAATGCCCAGATCAACCAGAACGGAACCAGCAGTGAAAAAAATGGGAGCTGCCGTCCGACCATCGCGCTCAGTTGCTTTAGGTCTAGCCCGGTGACGCCTTGCAGGCCAATCAGCGGCGCGCCCAGGGCGCCAAACGCCACGGGCGCCGTATTCGCGATTAATGAGAAACCGGATGCCGAGAGCGGTGAGAAGCCCAAGCCGATCAAAATCGCGCCAGTGACTGCAACTGGAGTGCCGAACCCGCAGGCGCCTTCAATGAACGCACCAAAGCAGAACGCGACGAGCAGCAACTGCAGCCTTCGGTCTTCGGTCAAGCCGGTGATGCTGTGGCGCAAGCGCGCGAAGAGCCCGCATTCGTTCGTCAGTTGATAAAGAAAAATCACATTGAGAACGATCCAGCCAATCGGAAAAAGGCCATATGCCGCGCCGTAGATCGCGCTCGCAGAAATCATCTTGAGCGGCATCCGAAAGACGATGACGGCGACCGCCAACGACGTCAACAGACCTAAGAGTGCGGCGTAATGTGCACGGATGCGAAAAACCGCGAGACTGCCGAGTAAGACGACAATCGGCAGCGCGGCGCACAAAGTTGAAGCCAACACGTTGCCTAACGGATCGTAGACTTGTGACCAGGTCATGCGCGCAAAGGCAGAAAAATCCGCAGATTCTTATCATGCAAAACATCTCTAGGGAAGCGCCGACGGCGCGCGCTGCAAAAGCCTGAGGCTTATGCAGCCGGAGAGCAGAAGCATCTGCGCGTCAAATCGTAATAGGATGCCCTGTCTCACGATTGGATAACCGGCAGGACTCGCTTTCCGACGCGCTTTGTGGCCTGTTTACTTACTCAGCAAGACCAATACCTCGTTATCTTCTTCTTGCGAGACCACGATGTCGCCCTTGCCGTCACCATTCAAGTCGGCAATTGCCACGCCGTGCGGAGTGTGGCCAACGCGAATGGGAGAGTATGGCGCGAGCGTGATTCCGCTTCGCCCGCCCAGATAAACTGTCAACGTGCCGTCGTCATAATTCGGTATCACGATGTCCGCGAGACGGTCCCCGTTAAGATCGCCCACGGCGACGGTGCCGGGATATTGACCCGTCGAAAATGGTGAGCCTGTCGCGAGAGTAAAGTTTCCTTTGCCATCGCCCAGCAACACAGACATCGCGTTCCTGCTTGGATCGACCGCATGACCGGAATAATGCCCGATTGCGATATCGAGATGATGATCGCCATTGATATCAGCGATCGCGATTCCGAAAGGGTCCGGAGGCACGGGAAAGTCTTTCCGCGTGAAATTCCCGCGACCGTCGGCAAGCAAAACTGAAACTGAACCTGATTCAAAGTTCGACGTAATGATGTCGGCGTTTCCGTCTCCGTTCACGTCGGCTGTGCGTAATCGCTGGTACGGCATCTTTCCGACATCGATTTTCACGCCGGGCGTCTGAAATGTGCCGTCGCCTTTGCCGAATAGCAGAAGCACCCTGTTCTCGGCCCAACTTTCGATCGCGATGTCCTGTTTCTTATCGCCGTTGAAATCCGCGACCGCGATGCCATGAGGATGCGGATTGCTCTCGACCGCGAATGGCGAACCAGGCGCTAGTGTGAATTGCCCTTTGCCGTTACCCAACAACACACTGATTAGTTTCACGCCATGGTGCGCTAGCGCGATATCAACATTGCCATCGCTATTGAAATCGGCGATACCGATATCTGCTGGCGTTTGCCCAGCCGTGAACGGTGAACCGGTGGCTTGTGTGAATCCGCCTTTACCGTCACCGAGGTAAACTGAAACACTTCCGCCGCCGCCGTTTGCCACAAGAACATCGAGGTTCCCGTCGTGGTTTACATCTGCAACAGTCGGCATAGTGGGATGCAGGCCCACGCGTAGATGTAGCGCGCGAAAGTGATCGGAATCTAAAACTGCGGCTTCATTCGACCCCCGCGAACGGCAGGCAAAAACCGAAAGTTGTAGCACCGCAATGGAGATAACCAAGACCTTCATTGCTGAGATTGCTCCATTTGATTGTCCACGATTGTTGGACTTCATTTCACGCCTTCGGCGTGAGAATCCGGCTCATCGCGAGCAGCACGCCCAGATGATACGAGTTATGATCCGCAATAAGCAGCGCTTCCCGCAGGATCGTCTGACCGGTGCCGTGCGGAATCTTAGCTAATAGATCAGTCTCCGGATCAGCGACCAAGTCCTGCATCTGCTTCAAGTCATCGCTAAACTTAGCAACCGTTTCATTCCAAAGTTCCGGCGTGCCCACTTGATCCTGCGGTGGCCAGTAACCCTCTGGCCATTTCGGCGAGACGTGTTTTGCGTCACGACTGAACTCCAGGATGTCCCAAACCGCGAGGCGCATGTGCTCGAGGACTTGCCAGGCGGTGTAAGGCAGTCCGGCGACGCGTTCGCCGCACCGCACGGCGGGAAAGTTGGCGACGAAATCGTCGAAAGTGATGTGCGCGCCTTCACCGCGGAGCACGTAGAGAACGTGGTCGCGCAGTGATTGATCGTTTGGTGATTGATTCATTGGTTCATCGGACCCTGGCCTTTGAGGTCAGTACCGGGAGCGATAGCGACCGGGTCGGTCGCACTCTACCTCGTCGCTACCGCTCCGAGTACTGACCTCATGGCAATGAGTCAATTCATCTTCCGATTGATTCGATAACTGTCGTACCGACAAGCAGCAGAATAATCACAAAACTTGCACGTCTTCGTTCCTTCGGAAGGCTTCACGCGAAAATCACCTGCGCGCATCGCATCAATGAATTGCCAAACGCGCCGGCTGATGTCGCGCCGCAGACGCTGCCATTGCATATCATCGACCATCGCGGCGTGGCTGCTGACCCACGTGCAGTCGCCGAGCATCTTTCGATACAACCCCTGATTCAATCTCTTCCCTTTACCGCGCAGACGGTAATAGCCGCCCCCAGCCAATTCGAAGCTCGGCAGAAACAATTGCTCCAGCGCGGCCAGATAGATCGGAATTTGGAGTTGCCGTCCGGCTTCCATGTCGATGATGCGCGCTCCTTGTGACAGCTTGTAGTCGTACGCCACGACACGCTTGCATGACTGGCTTACATCAACACGATCGATTTGGCCCTGAATGAACGCAGCTTCCGGGTATGACAGGCTGCCAGCCTGGGCGCTTTCAGGCCGGTGGCCTGTCTTACCAGATGATGTTTCGCCGCTCCGTTCGATTTTCAAATAGTCAGTCTTTGAAGTTGGATCGCTGCCTTCCGATACCCGGCCGAATGCCAGTTCGAAAAACGTCGGCGTCATGCCCCGAGGCTGGGTCTTCTCTTGTAGACGTAACTCGTGCCGCAGCACTTGCTCCAGAATTAGTTTGCGAATCTCGCAATCGATCTTCCAGATTCGTTCATTGAGCGGCGGGACTTTGCGCTCATGGTCTGCAAAGACTTCGTCAGCCACGGCCGCGAGTTCAGCGAACAGATCTTCGCGCTTCCTGTCTGGTAAATAGTCTTCACGATGGCGCTCGAAGAACCGCCGCAGAATATCGTGAAGTAATTTCCCGGCGTCGATGGCTGGAAGGTCGAGCGCGGCTTCGTTGCGCGGCTCGAGTCGCAGGACGCGCGCCGCGAAAAACTTGAACGGACAGTTGCCGAACGCGCTAAGACCGCTGGCGCTGTAGACGTAATCGGGCCCAAAGTGATTTGCGACCAGCGCCCGTAGATCCCTTTGCGTAATTTGTCCGTCATAAGCTCCAAACGTGTCGCCGCCGCGCTGAAGTTCAATCGCTACCCGACGTAGGACTGAATCTGAAATGTACGTTTCGCGTCGCGCTTGCGCGATCAATTCCGAAACAACCGTGGGCGCCAGGACGCTGTCGCCGCGTCTGCGGTGACCTGGTCGCGCCTTTTGCACGATCAGTTGCGTGGCCAACTCAGAAGGGCTGGAAGCATGAAGAATATCGTGGCGACTGACGTCGTCGCGAACTTGGTCCGCATCGATGGCCGCCGGCGAAATCGCGCGCCGCAATTCTTCGATGTAATAAGACGCGACGGTTTCGATGCCATCATCGGCCGCCAGCGGCCTGGTCAGGTAAAGACGCTCGGTCGCGCGACATGCACACTGATAAAAATAGTGCTCCTCTTTCACCAGCGTCTCGGTCGAGATGTCTTCGAGAATCACGCCGTGCTTTTTCAAACGCTCGCGTTCTTCGTGTGGATACAGCCAATCGCGCGAGGTGCGCAGTGGAAAACTACCCTCGTTCATGCCGGCAATGAAGATCGTGCGAAACCTCAGTCCACGCACATCGGTCGCTTCCAGCACGCGCACGCCATCGCGATCGCCGGCGGTAATCGACAGGACTTGCGACTTCAAACAGTGCTCCAGCTCATCGACGAAAGAAGCGAGCGTAGTTCGAACCTCAAGCTCTGGCGTGAGGGATTGTTGGCGGAGCGACGGCGCCCTGGTTGACACGCGGGCTTCCGACACAACCCGCTGCGCAAAATCGAAGCTGCGCACGGTCGCGGCCAGGGCGCGGCGCAGAGCTTCCATGCCGCGAATATTCAACATGACTTGCGGCACGTCCGTAGCGCGCTCGCGCCTGGTCAGTGCGGCACTTGCCTGTTCCGAGAACTGAAAGTTTTCCAGCAACGCCATTATTCCCGCACGTAATTCGTTCGGTGTTCCCTCTTCGGGCATGGCAGCAATTGCCTGGCGCATGTTCTCCATCAGCAGCATCGTCCAGGCAACCGCCGCCGGATGAATCGGCGCCGGGCGCTTGGGTTTTTCCTTGGGCGGGGTCTCGTCTTCGGCGGGTGGTTCTAATTCAAGTGTCGGCGGGGCATCGTCGGTATCTGTATCCGCACCGATGAACGAGCGCGCTGCTTGGGAAGACGGCAAAACGCGAATCAAACGTGCGGCGCGATCCAGCCACGCACGAACTCGCTGTTCGCTGCCGACATACGCAATTACATTTTCGATAACGTCAGGCGACCAGGCGCCGATGCCGAGACGAAGCCGCAGCCGCGCATCACGTTCAGAGCCAGACTCAACCTCGAGCAACTTGGCGTACTGCTTATTAAAAGTCTGCGTCAGTTTTTCGAGATGGTCCGACGAGACGCGAAAGTAGCCAGTCTTTACCAGGTGCGCCAAATCGTTCGCCTTCGGATCGATGACGTGCTCACGTTCGGGACTTTTCAAAATCTGAAACAGCTTAGCCGAGGCGCGCACTGACGGAATTTCGTTAGCGAGCACGCGACGCTCCAGATTGCACGCCACAGATTCAGTTTCAAAGACACGGAGAATTGATTCGGCGTAGGCAGCTCGTTCACGCACCACCAACGCGATATCGGAAAGTTTGTGGTTGCTTTCGAAGATCAGTCGCTTGATTTCTTTGGCAATCCAACGCAACTCAGTCTCGCGGTCGCTGCACTCGCGTAGGACGACAGCCGGAGCAACTGCCCGAGCGCACGCATCGCCGGGGTCCCCAGCGGATGTTTTTCTATCCGCTGGGGTAGCTTTCGTGTGGGTCGCGGGCATCTTGCCTGCACCCGACGCACCCAGACTCTCGTCAGCATTGAATAAGCGCGATCGCAACGAACCATTCGACTCCTCGGAAGCACCGCTTGGCTTAATCTCAAACTTCGCCATCGCCTTCAGCTGTTCAATCGTCGATTGAAACGGCTGGAAGATCTGTTCGTTGCGCGAGTCGTGGTTGACGTTGACGATGACGTTTGGCATGCGCGGAATCAGCAGGCGCAGCATTTCTCCCTGCACGGGCGTGAAATCAAAGAACCCATCGAGCACCAACAATTCGAGGTTATCGAGCCACGAAGTGTGGCGCAAATTGCTAATTCGCGTGTCTTGTGAATTGCGCAAGTTAGCAACTTGCGCCACCTCGCCTCGAAGAATTTGCAGCGCACGAAGCTGATCGGCATCCTCATCAGTCAATCCAAAGCGATTCAACGCTTCGGAATATTTCGAATAGATCAGTGCGACATCGCGATCAAAGTCGACTTGCGTTTTCGGATTTTGGGCTTGGGACTTTGGACTTTGGATTTCCGCGTCGCTTGCACGTGATTCAACGATGGCCGCGAATTCCGCTGCACTCTTTCCGGCGCGCTGCAGCTCGCCAATCAAAGAGGCGACGGTACTGACGCAACCGTCACGACTTGCGAGTCGCCGAATCGCGGGAAGCTGACGCGCATCTGCAAGTTGTTTGATGATTTGTGAAATCAGACTGTGACGCAGCGGCAGCTCTTCGCGATCGATGGGGATACGGGGCGCGAGTTGGGTCGGAAGCCCGCGCGTAAGTAAGGGGTCGCTTTCGTTAGTTGCCCTCCCTGACGGTCGGGCTTCTGACACGACCACGCTGCTCAGTACGCGCCGGACAAATCCTCGAAATAGATAAAAAGGAAACTCGCCCCAGACGCCGCGCGCGTTCTGACCATCAAGAATTTTCTGCGTTGCGAGATCGAGCAGCGGATGCGAGGCAGCGATGTAGACGATTCGATCAGTTTCACCGCGGGAGATATATTCAGCGCAACGCGCGAGCAAAAGCTCGCGCTGAGTTCCGAGGACGGGACCTAACCAGATTTCTTTTGGCACTTCTTAATCGCCGGCGCGGGCAGACTTTACATTCAAGAGCGGATGCCGATCGTCGTCGTCAGCCTCGTCAGGGGCTGAATTCGCGGCGACCAATTCCGGAAACAGACCACCCTCATCAAGGTTCAGCACGCGGGTTGATTTGTCGAACGGCTCAAGCGTATCGATTTCTTCACCCGCGATTGCGCCGCGCTCTTTGAATTTTCGAGCCGTCACGAGTACGCGCGCTTCGAGCGAGCCCACGCCTTTGTTGTACGACTCGAGCGCCCGATCAAGATTGCGTCCGATGTCCGCGAAGTAGTTGATGAATGTGCGCATCCGGTCGTACAGTTCTTTGCCGAGCTTGCCGACTTCGTCCGCGTTCGCCGCGCGCTGCTCCTGCTGCCAGCCATATGAGATCGCTTTCAGGAGGGCAATCAGCGTCGTGGGTGTCGCAATGATTACGCGCTGGTTGATTCCGTCTTCGATCAACTTTGGATCCTGCTCCAAGGCAGCGCTGTAGAAATTTTCGCCGGGCAGAAATAGCAGGACAAATTCAGGCGTAGGCTGAACGGTTTCCCAATACGACTTTCGGCTCAGGTTGCCGATATGCGTGCGCACCAAACGCGCGTGCTCCTTCAAACGATCGAGACGGACAGCATCGTCGGTCGTGGAAATCGATTCGTAGAAGGCTTCGAACGGCACTTTCGCGTCCACGACGATCGTGCGATTGCCCGGCAGCCGCACGATCACGTCGGGACGAATGCGACTGTCTTCGGTTGCGACGCTCGCCTGCTCGGTAAAATCGCAATACTGCAGCATCCCCGCCAGTTCGACGACACGCCGCAATTGAATCTCACCCCAGCGTCCGCGCACATGCGGCGTGCGCAAGGCCTTCACGAGATTACCTGTCTCGGATTGTAACTGCTGTTGTGAAGCGGCCAGCGTTTTCACCTGCTCGATCAATCCGGAGTATGCGCCCGCCCGGATGCGCTCCATCTCTTCGATCTTGCCGTCGACTTTGTCGAGCGATTCCCTGAGCGGTTTGACCAATTGATCGATTGCCTGCTGACGCTGCTCCAAATCGCCTTTCGCGGTGGCCTGAAATTTTTCCAGCGTCGCCCGCGCCAGGTTCAAAAATTCCTGGTTGTTGTCTTTCAAAGCGTCGCGCGACAGGGCTTTGAATTTTTCGGTGAGCGCCTCGGTCGCTTGTTTGAAGGATTCCGCCCGCTCATGCGCCGCACGGCGTTCGCCTTCGAGATTGGCTTGCAGTCGTGCATTTTCGTTTCGCAGCGAATCGCCGACGGCTAGTTCGTCGTCAAAAGCTTCCTGCAACCGTTGCGTGTCGCGATCTTTAGCAGCGATCCGTTCGTTAAGCGCGGCGACTTCTGTCGCGGCGGCCGCTTTACCGTCATCAAAGCCGCGATGCCATTTCGCGTGCAGCACCAGCCACACAACGACAGCCCCGATCGCTGCGCCAAAAACAAGAGTGAAAACCGGAATCAAGCTATCCATTCGTTCGTCAGTTTAGCAGAGCTGTTGCAAAGATGAAACAGTGTCGCATTTGGAGTGCGCCGGCAGAGCGCAGCGTCGACGGCGCTATGGATGACTACGTTACAAAGCGAGCTGCTAGCGACTAATCCAAAGCGGTGTCGTCGCTTCGCTCTGCCACCGCACTCCAAATTATCCCCCAAAACACGCCACCATGCGTTCATAAACTTTTCGCGTCACGCGTACGTCATTCAGGTTGTATTCGCGAATGTCGGCCAGCCTGCCCGCTTGGTCCAGATCGAAGACGCGACTGCCTTCGACTTCGGATGTTTTGCTCGATTCAAAACCCAATGCCCAGGCGATGTCGTCGAGTCCGACCCGACTGCGCCTGTCTCCCAACCACCACGCGCGCATCGTGTCGTAAATGCCCTGCACGCGGAACTCGCTCAAGTCAATGAACGGTTTGACCGCGATATTGTTGGCGAGGCAGCGTTGAAAGATGAACGGCAGATCAAAACTGATGATGTTGTGACCGACAATCAGATCGCATTCCGGATCGTAGTCGGACATCAGTTTGAGAAAGCCCTTCAACGCTTCAGCTTCTTCCTGTTCGTTACCGTCGGTATCGATGCCGAACACGTGCTCGGATTCATTTGTCATCGGTCCCGCGAATTCAAATCCCGGAACGGGGCCAACGTGCACGGCAATCGAAAGAATTCGCCCCGAGGTCGAGTTCAACGAACCAAGTTGGTAAACGCGCTCTTCTTCCGCGGCAATGTCCTCGAGATAGCGCTGCTGCTGTTCCATGCGCATGTACCCGAGACGATAATCGCGTTCGAGCTTGGGACCGACGCGATCGCGAAAGCCGGGCAGTGCCAGCGTCTCGATGTCGAGAGTAAATGCGCGCGGCAGCAGTGGATCGCAGCCGAGATATTCCCGGTATTGCTCGATGGTGATCGGCCGGTATTCCGAAACAATGAATTGAGTGCGGTCTTGAAAAGCTTCCAGCTTTCCGGTAACACCCCAAAGACCCGGGCGCAAATCTTCGCGGCCTTCCAACACTTCGCCCCAAATCTTAAGCAGCAAACTACCCGTCGCATTGCGCGCGTTTGCGTCCCGAAATCGTTTGCCTTGTTGCGTGCGACGTTCGCGAACGGAAGTCACCGCGACCATCAACCAGACTTCTTCTGCAAATGGGAGTTCAGGGATGGGGATGTTGCCTTTCATTGATTGTGTCGGAAGCCCGACAATTAGGGAGCGCTTGTTACCTAATGCTAATTCCCGACTCAGCTGCTCGTCTTAAGACTTGCCCTCTCTTACGGCCGGCTTATGACACTCGTCAACTCACAAAGTCGCACGCTTCATCAAAACCCGGCCTGATGAAATCGCGCGCCAGTGGAAGCATCTCTTCAATGCGGCACCTCAGGTTTTCCAACGTCGCCATCAGCGGCAGAATCGAGTCAGTTTTGTCGGGAACACAGCTTTGCATAATCCGCCAGGCGCCTAAAGATCGTTCGATGGCAATCAAGGCAATTTTCGCTGAGCCGTTCGCGTCAGTTTGCGCGGGATTGATCTCGTCCTGGTCATCCGCCGGATAAACGCCGTTAAGTTCGTCGTCATTGCTCATGAGCGCCCGGAAGATTTTGGCAGCAATGAAGAACTGGTACCAGCGAATTACTTCGACAGCGGCCTGCACATCGATCGCAATGGCCTCGCGCCTGGCTTGGGCGCTCGCATCATCGTTCAGACTCTCCGCGGCGACCAGTTGATTTTCAAACCACGTATCAACCGCACCGCCGTAATTTCGCGCCAGCAGCGACAATTGATGACCTTTTGCATTTTCGGTTTCAACCTCAAGCTCTGCTATTGCTTCATCGGTTTTGATGGCTTCCAAGTCGACGCCAGCTTCTTCGGCACACTTGCGAATTAGCTCATGTGCGTCTCCAAAGATCGAGTCCAGCTTGCGCCAAAACTTCGCGTTTTTAAGATCGTGCACATCCGGATCGTGCAAATCAGGATCTTCTTTTTCGGTCGCAAACACCAGACAACGCGAGCTGAAAGAGCAACGGTCACACCATCGGTCGCAATAGTTATAGATACCGGAGATGAAATCCGGATTCGCGGCGAGCTGTTTGCTGTCGGCTCTATTCATACAAGGCGCGGCACCGCGCATTGTAATGTATTATGCGACGCGCGGCCATCACAGTTTCCGATTCGCGAAATCTACAATGCCGAAACTCAACAGCATTGCTGCGACCTTCCCCGTTGCCGACATCGAATCGACAATTCGCTGGTACGAAAGCGAACTGGGCTTCACTGCGTATCCTCATCCCAGGAATCCACCTTACGTATTCGCCAGCGTCTGTCGCGACGCCGTCGAAATCATGTTTCAGCGGGTGCGTGGATATGAAAAGCCTGACCTTTATTCGCAGCGTGACGGCGGAGTTTGGGATGCTTACATCCGAATGGAAGGTGTGAAAGAGTTCTACGAATCGTTAAAGGACAAGGTGGAAATCGTGCTCCCGTTACGTCAACAACCTTACGGCGATTGGGAATTCGAGGTGAAAGACCCGAACGGTTATGTGCTCGTGTTCAGCGAACTGATTGATTAGCCGGCCGACAATGGATTTGATTTGAATAAGAATTCCCAACTGCCGCCGTGCAGTAAAATCACGCGACCAATCGCAGAGCCGTGGATTTCGCATTAGCATCACAGAACTCTTTAAGTCGTTTCCGACTTTTATCCAACCGTTGCTGCTGCAAATGCAATTTCATGCGCTGAATTTCCAGTTTGGCCGACTGTGACTTACAACGCCTTACGGTCGTTGACAGTTTACTGTTGCGCTGCTTCATATAGATCAACGGCATGGGACATACATTAACCCCCCCCCGTGTCTCGTCAGTACGGATTCAGACATAGCGCACTTTCGCGAGATCGCCCCCCACCGGCTTTTTTGTGGTAAAGTTAGGCCAACCCCTGAATGGTTGTTCCCCTAGAACGAACCAGAAATCGTCACAATTCTAGGTGTGGTCTATGAATGTCGCTCGGAATTCCGCAGAGCTGCAAACCGGCTCCTCGTCTTTCTCACGGTTCACGATTGGTAATCGCTTGCGCTACTGGCTAACGGTTGGCTTGATTGCCGCCGTTTATTTCGGCGCGGGCAAATTTGGATTGTCGTTAGCTTCGGTGCACACGAACGTCTCGCCGGTGTGGCCGCCGACGGGATTAGCGCTGGCTGCGGTTCTGTTGTTCGGAATGCGAGTTTGGCCCGGCGTCTTTCTGGGCGCGCTCCTTGTCAACTTTACGACGCCTGTCCCCATCACCGTCGCTTTTGCAATCGCTATCGGAAACACGCTCGAAGCAGTAGCCGCTGCCGGAGCACTGAAAGCGCTCGGATTCCGCAACTCGATGGATCGGGCGCGCGACGTCTTCAAATTTATCAGCGTCGCAGTTGTCTGCACGATGCTCGATGCGACGATCGGTAATGTCAGCCTCGTGCTCTTTCATTCTGCGCAATGGACGCAATTTCCACTTTTGTGGCTGACGTGGTGGTTGGGAGATCTCACTGGCGCAGTGACCGTCGGGCCATTGGTGCTTACATGGCTAGCCGGGAAAGGACACTGGTTGCCGCGACGCCGGTACCTGGAGGCAACTGCGTTAGTTCTATTGCTGTCGGCGAGCGCGATGGTCACGTTCGGCGGTCAATCGCCGCCGGCAATCAAATACTACCTGCTCAGCCGGCTCCTGATTCCATTTCTGCTTTGGGCTTCATTTCGTTTGGGGCGCCGCGGTGTGACGGTGGCGATTGCGGTTGTATCCGCGTTTGCAATTTGGGGCACCGCACACGGCAGCGGCCCTTTCATCAGTGGCACTGCGAACGAATCATTTTTGACGTTGCAATTGTTCGTCGCTTCGAACGCCGTTACTTTTTTGGCGCTCGTTACGGTGGTCGAAGAACGTCGACTGGCGGAGGCGAGCCGCCTCGATACCCAGCGACGAATCGAAGCGAACCTGGCAGTGACTCGAATCCTCGCTGAATCGCCGGAAGTATGTCTCGCGCTCGAGCGAATTCTCGCGACCGTGGGCCGGACACTGACGTGGGAATTCGGTTGCGTTTGGTTACCCGACGCAGAGCGACAGCAGCTACGCAATGTTGCAACGTGGCAGCCAACACTCAAGGCGCCAAAATTTGAGCAGGTTTCCCGGGACCGTACATTCGAGCGCGGGATTGGCCTGCCCGGACGTGTCTGGGCGAGTTTGAAACCCGAGTGGATCCACGACGTCAGCCAGGACGATAACTTTCCGCGCGCGCCGATTGCCGCCGAAGAAGGCCTGCGTTCCGCTTTCGCGTTCCCGATCGTTTTCAATCAGGATTTTCGCGGTGTGATCGAATTCTTCAGCCCTGAGATTCGTCAACCTGAGCCGTCCGTGCTGGCAATGTTCGGCGGCATCGGGAGTCAGATCGGACAGTTCATGGAACGCAAGCGCATCGAGGCAGAGGTGGAATCGGCAAGTCTCTTGCCAAATGAGAGTCCGGCGCCAGTTATTCGCGTGACGCAAGACGGCATCGTCGCTTTTGCGAACCAGGCCGCCGAGCAGTTGCTTGGCGTCTGGGATTGCCCGGTGGGAAAGAAGGCGCCGGATGACCTCGCTGCTAAAGTCCGCGAAGTGTTCGCGAGCGGGACGCGTGAAAACATTGAAAGCTCCGTGGACAATCACATCTACTCGATTCAACTGGTGCCCATTGCTTCCGCGAACTACGTTAATCTCTACTTTACCGACATAACGGATCAAAAATCGATCGAAGAAGCATTGCGTGAAAGCGAATCGCGCTATCGCTCTGTCATCGATGCATTGCCCGCGGCCATTTACACGACTGATGCGGCCGGCAAAGTCACGATGTTCAATCAGGCGGCGGTCGAACTGTCCGGCCGCGTGCCTGAAGTTGGCAGCGATTCATGGTGCGTGACCTGGAAACTCTATCATCCGGATGGCACGCCCATGCCGCACGCTGAATGTCCGATGGCGATGACTCTGAAACAAGGCGAGGCAATCCGCGGCCTCGAAGCGATCGCCGAACGACCGGATGGATCGCGCGTCAGCTTCGTTCCCTATCCGACACCTTTGCGCGACAGCAGTGGCAAACTGGTTGGCGCCATCAACATGCTGGTTGATATCACCGACCGTAAGCGCGCGGAAGCGCAGTTACGCGATCGTGAGCAGAGACTGAGCGCGTTTTTCTCAACGGCCGCATTGGGCGTCGCCGTGCTGACGCCGGACGCACGCTTCGAACAAGTCAACGACACATTCTGTCGGATTGTCGGCTACTCACGCGCTGAATTGTCCCAGATGGATTGCGCGGCCCTGACTCATCCCGACGACATGGCCCAAATGAACCAAAAGCTCGAAGCGTTAATGGCCGATCGCATCCCTCGATTCGAGATCGAAAAGCGCTACCTTCGTAAGGACGGGACGGAGATTTGGGTGCAGAATAGCGTTTCGGTGACGCGCGACAACACAGGTAATCCGCTGAACCTGGTGGCGCTGTGCCAGGACATCACTAATCGGAAACGCGCGGAAAAGACACACCAACACCTCGCCGCGATCGTGGAAACCACCGACGACGCGGTGATCTCGAAAGACCTGAATGGCATCATCACGAGTTGGAATCCCGCCGCCCAGAGGCTCTATGGGTACACGGCCGAAGAAGCCATCGGACAACCCGTCACGATCATAATTCCGCCCGAACGTCCGGATGAGGAGCCGGCGATTTTAGCAAGACTGCGCCGCGGCGAACGCATCGATCATTACGAAACAGTTCGGGTGGCAAAGAACGGTCGTCGACTGAACGTATCACTGACGGTCTCACCGATTCGCGATGCGAGCGGAAAGATCATCGGTGCGTCAAAGATTGCGCGCGACATCACGCAACAAAAGAAAGCTCAAAACGAAATTGCTCGGCTCCTGAATGCGGAACGAGCGGCCCGCCACGAAGCCGAGGTCGCCAGCCGCACCAAGGATGAATTTCTCGCGACCCTTTCACACGAGTTGCGCACGCCGCTTACGGCGATGCTTGGTTGGTTAACCATCTTGCGTGGTCACCGGCTCGACGAGAAGACGACTAAGCACGCCATTGAAACCATCGAGCGCAACGCGAAAGCACAAGCACAACTGATTGAAGATCTGGTCGACATCTCGCGCATCGTCGGTGGCAAGCTTAGTTTGGAAGTCGGGCCAATTGAACTCTATCCGGTCATCGATGCGGCGATCGAAGTCGTCAAACCGGCGGCGGACGCCAAGCAGATTTCGATCAAAGTAAATTACGACGCAACGGTAGGGCCGGTAGCGGGGGACACCGGCCGATTGCAACAGATTGTCTGGAACTTGCTATCAAACGCCGTCAAATTTACGCCGAATGGCGGTTCCGTAGTTGTCGATTACCGCCGTCAGGGAAGCTTTGCAGAAGTCACCGTGCGTGATACCGGCATCGGCATCTCTGAAGATTTTCTACCGCACGTTTTTGAACGGTTCCGTCAAGCGGAATCAGCCGCGACGCGTTCACACCGCGGCATGGGTTTGGGACTCGCCATTGTCCGTCACCTTGTCGAACTGCATGGAGGTACGGTCAGCGTAGAGAGCGCCGGTGAAAATAAGGGATCGACATTTACAATCCACTTGCCGCTGGCCTCGGTCCCGAAAGCTCTGCCCGCGCCCGGCGTGTCACCTGAAGGAAACGGAGATTTCGCAAAGGCACTCAACGGCCTGCGCATTTTGCTGGTCGAAGACGAGGCAGACGCGCGGGAATTGATTGCAATACTGCTGCAAGGATCCGGAGCCACAGTGGAGGCGGTCGATTCTGCGAGCGGCGCGCTGCAACGTCTGACGCTTTTTATTCCCGATGTGCTGGTGAGCGATATCGGATTGCCGCGCGAGAGTGGCTACGACCTTATTCGCCAAATTCGCTCCATGACGTCTGACATCAACAAGATTCCCGCCATCGCCCTGACGGCTTTCGCCACTGAAAACGATCGGAAGATGTCGCTCTCCGCTGGGTTTCAGGCGCATCTGGCGAAACCGGTCGAACCTTCGGATTTGCTCAAGACGATCAAAACCCTAACCAACGTTCGAAACTAAGCACCTGACGCTTGGCTCGCTTAACTCAACAAACAAATCGTTGCCACTGGGCAAAGACTGACTTGTCGATCAAATATCACGATCGCGAATGGGGCGTGCCGGTTCACGACGATCGCACTTTGTTTGAGTTCCTGATTCTGGAGGGCGCGCAAGCCGGTTTGAGCTGGGAAACGATCCTGCGGAAGCGCCAGGATTACCGCCGCGCCTTCGACAATTTCGATCCGTCCAAGGTCGCAAAATATAACCAGAGAAAAATCGCGAGACTCCTGGCCGACGAGGGGATCATCCGCAACCGGTTGAAGGTCGTTTCCGCCATCCAGAATGCGCGCGCGTTTCTCGAGGTGCAAAAAGAATTCGGCAGTTTTGACAGATACGTATGGCGATTTGTGAAAAACAAGCCGCGGCGGCGAAAAAGAGGCGCGCCGGTGCCGGTAACCACCGAAGAATCGGACGCTTTGAGTTGGGATTTGAAGCACCGCGGCTTCAATTTCGTCGGCTCAACCATCTGTTATTCGTTCATGCAGGCCGTGGGAATGGTCAACGATCACGATCCGAAGTGCTTTCGTTATCGAGAGGTCGCAAGAGAATCCTCAGAAAGTGCGCGTCAAAAAAGTTAGTACCAGGAGCGGTAGCGACCGGGTTACCCCGGAATTCTGCCCACGATTAACGGCGTTCCCTGGTTTGGAGAAGAGACCCAGTCGCTACGGCTCCTGGTACTGACTCCACTACAGGTTCGCGCGGTCGAATGTAGTTTTTGAGACACAGAACTCCGCGAACTGTTTTCTGAGAAATACTTTTTTCGCTCAAACTGTTTTATGTCTTGCTTAAAACCCGCGAAAAATCTCAGCATTTTTCGCCCGGCAATCAAATAAATCACTCTCTGAAAAATAAAACACACAAAAAGTTGATCGGAAAAACTGTTTTCGGTATAAACCCACCGTCACGAAGGTTACGGCCATCGAGACCGGCGAGAGGATCGGCGAACGGGATCGTGAGGTCCTGGGAGAGAGCAAAAGCAGAGCGGTTTGCATTTGCTATTGACGCCTTTCGTTGAGACCGAAAGGTCTGCTAGGGAAGACCGGAAGGTTTTCCTGAGCGCCCGGATAAAAACGGGTAGCAACCACTGGAGAGGACCCGCTGGTGGTGAGCCATGTCGCTTGGAGAAATCCAAGCCTCGTTGCCGGGTCGTAACCGGCGGTGGAGGACAGCCACTTAAAAAAACTACCTAACGGCACCACGTTGATTTTGACTTCGGTCAGAGTTGATGTGAGATTCGTGGAAACAAATTTTGCGGCTCGCAAGGGACGCGAAGTTAACTGAAGCGAATCGCGTGCTGACCGGGAAGCGCCGACCGCCGGTTGCTTGTCGGGATACAAATTGGCAGCTTGGTACTGACGAGTCTAGGCTGCCATCTTACGAATCGCTTCGGTGATTCATAAGACTTCGAGATTGCGCTGCTAACATCTTCGGGTGAGAGCAGCGCGATTTCGTTTTTGGGACCCGCCAGTCAGTTTCAACACTAAGACACAAAGATCACAAAGAACTACAAAACCTCGGTTCGTCACCAACCCTTCAAACACTTTGTGTACTTCGTGCCCTTGTGGTGCATCTGCTTGCGCATCCGTCGAGCCGAAAATGAATTCGCGGGCAGAGAGCCCGGGGAATTCACAAAATCTTTACACTTCTATCGCTCTCACTCGCTAGAGTTTTTTCAGCCTCGCTGATAGAGTTTAGAACCCCTTTGTTATCGGAATATTTAGCGGCGGGCTACCGTCCGCCATCTTAAATCAGGCAGGCGGTAACTCGCCTCTAAACGAAACTGGAGATGAAAAAATGAGTGATACTGCGACGAAAACTCAATTGGAGAACAAGCCGGGAAGTTTCTGTTGGATCGAGTTAATGACGACTGATGGCCCGGCGGCAAAAAAATTCTACATGGAGCTGTTTGGTTGGGACGCGAACGATACGCCAATCGGGCCAAATCAGCTTTACACGATCTACACACTCAACGGGAAAAGCGTAGGCGCCTCGTTCCAAAAGGACGAAAGTATGAAGCAGGTACCGACGCACTGGGCCTCATACATCTGTGTAACGAGCGCAGATGAAACGGCCGCGAAAGCGAAGTCGCTCGGAGGCACAGTCGTGCAGCCACCGTTTGATGTGATGGAGCACGGACGCATGGCCGTGATTGCAGATCCGACCGGGGGACATTTTTGCCTTTGGCAACCGAAGCAACACAAAGGCGTCGGCGTGAAAGGCGAAGTCGGATCGCTTTGCTGGAACGAGTTGCTGACGAATGACACGGAAAAAGCGAAGGACTTCTACACGAAGTTATTTGGTTGGAAATCAAAAACCGACAGCGGCGCAACCCCTTACACAGAATGGATTAATGGCGAAGAGCACATCGGTGGCATGATGCAGATTCAACCGCAGATGGGACCGATGCCGCCGAACTGGGGAATCTACATTGCAGTCGATGACTGCGATGGCGCAGTTGCGAAAGCGACGTCGTTGGGGGCGCGTACATACGTGCCACCGACTGACATTCCGAACGTAGGAAGGTTCGCAGTGTTGGCTGATCCGCAAGGCGCAGTGTTCAATGTCATCAAGCTGAACATGCAGCACTCCGGATAGAGGCAAACGCGACGTCTTTGTTAGCGGCTTCGCCGCCTGATGTGCGGAAAGGCTCTGCCTTTCCGGGGATGTGGATTCGATATTACTGTCGTAGGTTCGAGGCTCCGCCTCGAACCTACGACATTGTTCTGGCACAGTCGCGCACGGTAAGGCGAAGCCGCGACGTTTGACCAACCATTTCTCCTCACGTACAACTCATTAAATGAAAACCCGCATCGTCTGGCTGATTCTCTGCGGTATCTGGGGATCGACCTGGCTCTTTATTAAGCTGGGTTTGAATGATCTTCCGCCACTCACTTTCGCAGGCATCCGATTTCTATTTGCGTCATCGATTCTGGTGACGATCATTCTCGCGCGTGGTGTGCGCTGGCCACGCAAGCGAAGCGAATGGCTGCTGATTGCAGTCGTCGGCTGGCTGCAATTCAGTCTGAACTACGGGTTGGTGTTCTGGGGCGAACAGCGTATTCCTTCCGGTCTTGCCGCCGTACTGCAATCGACATTTCCCGCTTTCGGGCTGGTCATTGCGCACTTCTATCTGCCGGAAGAACCGCTCACGCCAAAAAAGGTGTTGGGTGTTCTTCTTGGCATCACCGGCGTGGGCATTGTTTTCTCAGATCAATTGTCGTTCGCGGGAACGGCTGCTCTCGCCGGCAGCATAGCGCTGGTCTCGAGTGCGTTCTGCGGCTCATACGGCAACGTCCTGGTGAAGGCGTATGGGACTCAGATCGATCCGTTTGTGCTCGCGGCCGGACAAATGGTTTGCGGCTTCCCTCCGCTGCTTGCGCTCGGAATCGCGAAAGAAGGAAGCCCATTTCACTTTCACTGGACAACAACGGCGGTGGTGGCGCTCGCCTACCTTGTCATCGTCGGTTCAGTAATCGCCTTCACACTCTTCTATTGGCTGGTGCGACGCATGGACGTGGTTAACACAATGCTAATCGCTCTGGTCACACCGGTGGTCGCGGTAATGCTCGGCATGATTGTGTTGCACGAGCGTTTCAACTGGCGCTTATTCGCCGGAGCCGCCTGCATTATTTCCGGGATCGGCCTCATCGTGTTGCGGAAGAGACAAAAGAGTGTCGCGATTGAGGAAGAAGAGCCCGAGATGATGGCGGTCGGGTGACCTTAGGTTCTATATTGACTGCATGCCGATATCTTCGATTAATCCCGCGACAGGCCAAGTCCTGCAAAACTTCGACGCGCTGAACGAACCACAACTGGAAGAGAAGATCGTGCGCGCCGCCGAAGCGTTCCATGCGCATCGACACACCTCACCTGCCGACCGCGCTGAAAAGATGATGCGCGCGGCGGAGATTCTGCAGAACGAAAAGCAGGCATTTGCGCGCACGATGACGCTCGAAATGGGAAAGCCCATCAACTCGGCTGTGCAGGAAGCGGAAAAGTGCGCGTGGGTTTGTCGTTACTACGCTGAGAATGCGGAACGACATCTCGCTGACGAAGTCATCAAAACGAACGCCACGAAGAGTTACGTGATGTATCAACCGCTCGGCGTGGTGCTCGCAGTGATGCCGTGGAATTTTCCGTTTTGGCAAGTCTTTCGCTTCGCGGCGCCGGCGTTGATGGCTGGCAATGCTGGCTTACTGAAGCACGCGTCGAACGTGCCGCAGTGCGCGCTGGCCATCGAAGACATTTTTCGTCGCGCCGGTTTTCCGAAAGGCGCCTTTCAGACTCTCTTGATTGGCTCAGATGCAGTTCAGAGAGTTTTGGAAGATTCACGCGTCGCCGCCGCGACTTTGACCGGTAGCGAGCCGGCCGGCCGCAGCG
Organism: uncultured bacterium; assembly: GCA_965653675.1. GTDB lineage: Bacteria > Acidobacteriota > Blastocatellia > Pyrinomonadales > Pyrinomonadaceae > UBA11740. Next base: position 101,980 of record CBFHBA010000007.1, on the reverse strand, counting down.
TTGCGAGCATTGCCGGAAAACAGATCAAGAAGACCGTCCTCGAACTCGGCGGCAGCGATCCATTCATCGTCATGCCATCAGCGAACTTCGAAGACGCTGTCAGTACGGCCGTCAAAGCGCGCACCATCAACAACGGCCAGTCATGCATCGCCGCCAAACGCTTCATTGTTCATCAACAGATTTACGATCGATTTGAATCCGAGTTCGTGGCGGCAATGAAGAAGCTGCGCGTTGGTGACCCGTTGGATGAAAAAACGGACATCGGACCGCTGGCGACTGAGCAAATCTTTAACGACCTTGATGAGCAGGTGAAGGTGAGCGTCGCGAGTGGAGCTAAGATTTTGACCGGTGGCCGGCGAATGAGATTCGACGGCGATTTGGCACGGGGAAATTTCTATGAGCCGACAGTGCTGGCTGATATTCCGAAAGACGCGCCAGCATATGGCGATGAGATTTTCGGTCCTGTCGCTTCCCTGTTCCGCGTCAACTCGATGGAAGAAGCAATAGACCTGGCGAATTCAACAATCTTTGGCCTCGGCTCCGCCGCCTGGACCAATGATGTGAACGAGCAAAAACAGTTCATCAATGAACTCGAGGCCGGCTGTGTTTTCATCAACGGCATGGTCGCGTCGGATCCGCGTCTGCCGTTTGGTGGTGTGAAGCACTCGGGCTACGGACGCGAACTGAGTGAGTTTGGAATTCGTGAATTCGTGAACATCAAGACGGTGTGGATGAAATGAATCCGCAGAATCCGCAGCTTACGCAGACAGAACATTAACCACAAAGACACGAAGGGCACTAAGAACCGAAAGAACATGCAAATGGCTTTGTGTGTTCTTAGTGTCTTTGTGTCTTTGTGTCTTAGTGGTTAATCTTCTGTCTGCCTAATCTGTAAAGTCTGTGGATTGTTCCTTTTTGAGTAGCTTTCGTTTCCGCTCCAGTCCCCAGCGATAACCGCCCAGACTCTTATCTTCGCGGATCACTCGATGGCATGGAATCACGAGCGCCAGCCGGTTGCTCGCGCAGGCGCGCGCCACTGCACGGATCGCGTTCGGCTTGCCAATGGCCTTCGCGATCTCCTGATAGGAACGCGTCGAGCCAAACGGGATGCGCCGCAACTCTTCCCAAACGCGCCATTGAAAAGCAGTCGCCTGAACGTCCATCGGTAGATCGAGACGGCGATGCACGCCTTGCAACGAGTCCAGCACGCAATCAAGCCACAAATTCAGCGACGGACTAATCGAACTGTCCTTTGAATCGATCGATGCTTCCGGATATTCGGCAAACAACGCGCGCGTAAGTTCAGCGTCTGAATCACCCAGAGTCACTGAGCACACTCCCCGTTCAGTCGCCGCCACCAGCAATCGCCCCAAAGGCGAATCGCCGATCGTAAAAACGATGCGCATTCCCTTTCCACCGCGGCCGTAGGTTGCGGGCGTCATCCCTAACTGCGCTGAAGACTTTTCATACAAAGCGCGGCTGGATCCGTAGCCCGCGTCGTACATCGCATCGGTGACGGGCGCACCCTTTTTCACGCCGGACTTGAATCGATCGAGCTTGCGCGAGTCTGCGTATTGCCGCGGCGTGACGCCCATCACGTGCTTGAACGTCCGTTGCAGATGATGAGCGTTTACGCCGACGATTGACGCCAGATTTTCAAGCGTCACTGAATCGTGGTCGTGTTCGTCGATGATGTGACAGACGCGGCGCGCAAGTTCGACTTGGGGATCGTCGCCGCGCGCGCTACGGGGATGACAGCGCTTGCATGCGCGAAAACCCGCCCGCTCAGCCGCTTCGGGAAGTTTGAAGAAACGGACCTGTTCACGATGCGGTCGCCGTGCGGGACATGATGGACGGCAATAAATTCCGGTCGAGCGGACGGCGAAAACGAAGCTGCCGTCGCGCGAAGCATCGCGCGTCAGCACCGCGTTCCAAAGCTCTGGATTGCTCAGCACGACTGGATTGGTTGATACCGTCTGCAACATTTTACTTCACCTCTCTCTTCTAAACGATCCGTTTAGAGGGCGGACTTGTCCGCCCACCAGCGCGGCACAAGTGCCGCGTCTAAACGTTTCAGTTGATAGGCTGATGATAGCGAGGAACGTTATGCGCCTTCTATCCGAAGTTTGCGGTCAAACTTGGTTGTGATAGAAGGTACGAACCGGCAGGATGCCGGTGACGCGCAGGCAAGGATGCCTGCGCTCCAGGAATGAAAATCGCCCTCAAGTACGGAATTGCTGTCACGCTCATCATTGCCGCGTGGGTGGCGCTGAAACATTTCGTCCTTCACATTCAAGGATCTTCGGCACAGTTCGCCGACTTAGCGGTTTTCAATCTCTCCGCGATCGCCGCGCTGTTGATGGGAATTAAAGAAAAGCGTTTAGCGAATGGCGATCGGCTGACCTTTCTACAAGGTTTGGGAACGGGAGTGTCGATCGCGTTGACGTACGCGATTTTCACGAGCCTTTACTTTGCGCTTTTGCTTGCCTTGGTTGGACCGAAGCTCATGCAACAGGAAGGTGAGACGAACATGACCGCGGCGTTCCTGGGATTGGGAATTGGACTGACGTTGTTCGGAACGATCTTCTCAGCGCTGATCGCCCTCGTGCTGAAGAAGTAAGTTACAGAACCGCGAGCGGTAGCGAGCGGGATAAAGGCGCAAACTCTCTTTCGCTTGATCCTATGCTCGAACCTCTTGGACAAAAGTGGAGTCCTTATCCCGCTCGCTACCGCTCGCGGTTCTGTAATAGCGCTTCGCTGACCAGCTTCTCCTGCTCCTGCATATGCACTGAATAATTTCCGGTCGCCGGGCTCGCAGATTCAGCACGACCAACGTAGCGCAGTTGATCGCCACCGGGCACCAGGTCTTCAAACTTGCCTTCCATGAACGTCCATGCGCCCATGTTCTTGGGCTCTTCCTGACACCAGATTAGCTCTTTCGCGTTTGGATACTTCGCGATGGTCTGTTTGATAGAGGATAGTGGGAATGGATAGAACTGCTCAACGCGAATGATGGCCACGCTGCCGGCGGACCCCGTCGCTACCGCTCCGGGTACTGACTCCTTACCGTTACTCGTGCTCATTTTGCGGCGCGCTTCGTTCAGATCGTAGAAGACTTTTCCGCTGCAAAAGACGATGCGCGCCACCGCGTTCGCGTCACTGACCGCATCGTCGATGACCGGCTGAAACCCGCCCGCGGTAAGTTGCCCGATGGAAGAACCCGCGGCGGGTAAACGCAAGAGGCTCTTTGGCGTCATCACAATGAGTGGTCGCCCGAATCCTTCGCGAATTTGTCTACGTAGCAGATGGAAATACTGGGCCGGCGTGCTCGGATAACAAACGCACAAATTGTTCGCGGCACAGAGTTGGAGAAACCGTTCGAGCCTGGCACTCGAATGTTCAGGCCCTTGCCCTTCGTAGCCATGCGGCAGCAGCATTGTCAGACGCGAACGCTGTTTCCACTTGTCTTCGCTCGACGAGATGTACTGGTCGATAATCGATTGCGCGACGTTATTGAAATCGCCGAACTGCGCCTCCCACATCACGAGCGCGTCCGTCGCAATTACTGAATAGCCGTATTCGAATCCCAGCACACCTGCTTCTGAAAGCGAGCTGTCAAAAACCTCAAAGCGGCCGCGAGCCTGGTCGGTCGATCCCAGTTGAGAAAGAGGCGCCCAAGCTTGGCCCGTCTGCGTGTCATAGAGCACCGCATGGCGCTGACTGAATGTGCCGCGACCGGAGTCCTGACCGCTCAAACGTACGCGCGTACCGTCGAGGGCGAGCGATCCAAACGCCATCGCTTCGGCGAAGGCCCAGTCGACGGCCACACTTCCCTCGCCCATTTTCGCGCGCCGCGCGAGCTGGCTCACCATTTTCGGATTCAAGTGAAAGCCTTCCGGAACAACCGAAATCTGTTCCGCGATTTGCCTGACTACATCGGCGGTCACGGGTGTATCGACAATCTCCGAGCCATCGATTTCCACGACTTCCGGTTCAGGAACAAATGAAGCTTTCGCTTCCGCCGCAACTTTTTTCGCGCGCGACAGGGCGTCTTCATAGCGGCGAATACGCTCTTCAATCAGTTCGTTTACGCCGGCCTCATCAAGAACGCCTTCCTTGATCAGACGCTTCGCATAGACCGCGCGCACACCCGGATGCTCTTTGACGCGTTGGTACATCAGTGGCTGCGTGTAGCTCGGCTCGTCCGTCTCGTTGTGACCCAGACGACGGAAACCAACCACATCGAGCACGACGTCCTTGTGAAATGTTTGTCGATAGTCGAGCGCAATGCGCATCGTGCGGTATGCCGCTTCAGGATCATCACCGTTGATGTGAAAGATCGGCGACTGGGTCATGCGGGCGACGTCCGTCGAATAAATCGATGAGCGGCCGGATTCCGGCGAGGTCGTAAATCCAATTTGATTGTTGATGATGATGTGAATCGTTCCGCCCGTGCGATAACCGTGAAGCTGAGCCAGCTGGAGTGTCTCCATCACAACGCCCTGGCCCGCGAATGCGGCATCGCCGTGCAGCAAAATCGGCAGCGCGCGGTTTCTCGCTTCTTCGTTTGTGACCGCGCCATCTGTCATCGCGTCCTGCGTTGCACGCGTCATGCCTTCGACGACTGGATCAACCGCTTCGAGGTGGCTTGGGTTGGGCGAAAGTCGCAGGAGAACTTTCTTTCCCATGGGCGTCTCGCGTTCGCCTTGCGCGCCCTGGTGATATTTCACGTCGCCTTCATCGGCCGGGAAGCTCGGGTGAATCGAGCCTTCGAACGAAGTGAAGATGCGCTCGCAAAAATGTCCGATAACATTCGCCAGCACATTCAGGCGGCCACGATGCGCCATGCCCATGGTGATCTGCTCGATGCCCTGGTCGCCGGCACGATCGATTAACTGATCGAGCAGCGGAATGATTGTCTCGCATCCTTCGATCGAGAAACGCTTCTGCCCAAGAAACTTGGTGTTCAGAAATCGTTCGAACTGTTCGGCGGAAATTAGTTTCCACAAAATTCGTTTCTTAACTTCTATGTCGACGGGCTCGGGATGGACGAACTCGCGACGAATCTGTTCGCGCAGCCAAAGCTTCTCTTCTTTACTTTGTATGTGTCGGTATTCTGTGCCGACTTTGCCGCAGTACGCGCGCTGCAAAATGTCGAGGATCTCGCGCAACGTCGCCGTTTCAGTGCCACCGAGACCACCGGTAACGAAGATGCGATCGAGATCCCAGATCGTCAGTCCGTACGTCTCGATGTCGAGTTCCGGATGATAAAGCAGCGGCATCGCGTGGAGCGGATCGACGTCCGCAGTCAGGTGCCCGCGCACGCGGTAGGCGTTAATCAGCTCCATCACTCGCGCCTGACGCAGCACGTGTTGGTGTGTCTGGTCTTCGCCCACAAAAAGCGGATTGCGATCAACGTTCCAACGCATCGGCGCATGTGCAATGCCCAGGTCAAGGAAAACGTCTTCGTAAAATTTGTCTTTGCCGAGCAGCAGTTCATGCACGCGCGCGAGGAATGCGCCGGATTCAGCACCCTGGATAATTCGATGATCGTACGTGCTGCTGATGGTAATTGCTTTGCTGATCCCGAGCTGCGGCAGAATCGAAGGATGAATCGATTGATATTCAGCCGGAAACTCGATCGCGCCAGTCGCAATGATTACCGATTGCCCGGCCATCAGACGCGGAGTCGATGCGACAGTCCCGATGGTTCCGGGATTTGTCAGCGAAATCGTCGTGCCCTGAAAGTCGGGAATCTGCAGCTTGCCTTCGCGCGCGCGCTTCACGACATCGTCGTAGGCCTGCAGAAATTCAGAGAAGCGCATGCGGTTCGCATTTTTGATATTCGGGACCAGTAGCGAACGCGTTCCATCTTTCTTTTCCAGGTCGATAGCAATGCCAAGGTTGACTGACTCACGCCTGAGCCGCACCGCCTGACCCTCAACCACGTCAAAGCCGTCGTTCATCTGGGGAAACGCTTCGAGCGCGCGCAGCATGGCATAGGCCATCAAGTGCGTGAACGACGCCTTGCCGCCGGCGTTGTCTGCAAGATGACGATTGATGATGCGGCGATTCTCCTCAAGAAGTTTTACCGGAATACGGCGTTGCGAAGTGGCGGTGGGGACGGCGAGACTCGCCTCCATGTTCTCAACGATCTTCAGCGCAGCGCCACGCATAGGAATAGCGTCGCCCGAAGATGGCCTAGCCGCTGCCGCAACCGGTTCTGACTTTTTAACAGGCGCTGTGGCTGCGGCTGTAGTTCCGTCTCCACTGGTTTTGCGCGGAGACTCGACGTTTGGCCCGCCCGCTACCGCAGGCGGTTCTGACATGATGGCGGGCTGGCCGTTGCCAAGTAACTCTTCGAAATACGCGCGCCACGATTCATCGACCAGCGATGGATCGCTTCGAAATCGCGCCAGAAGCGTCTCGACATACGTCGCATTGGCGCCAAAATTCTCGGCAATTAGTTCAGACAGATCAGTTTTCGTGTGCTCTTGAGCCAAAGGACTTCCAGTTCTAATTGATTAGGTTTTCAGCAAATAGGTTAACACCTTCCGATTTGCATTGCATCACGTGTCAGAACCAGCGCCCCGGTTTTGGATTCGCCGAGATTGCGTTATGGGATAGGGTGTAGGGGCAGGGTGTAACAGATCCCAGAGTCTTTACACCCAACACCCTAACCCCTAGACCCTTCCGATTCGCGTTACATCACGTGTCAGAGGCCCGAGCGTAAGCGAGGGTAAGGACCGTCAGAGATCTCTGAAAGGAGTTGCCCTCCCTAACGGTCGGGCTTCTGATCTTTGTGATATTGTATGCCGCCAAAAGTCGCCATGAAAAAATCAACCCGAAAATCGGTCACTCGTCGCACCTTTGTGAAAGTGCTTCCCGCCGCCGGAGCCGCCGTCGTCGTCGCGTCAAAGACGCCACTCAGTGTGCTGGCGCAGACCCCGACTCCGTCCGCGCAAGCTTCGCCCAGTCCTTCGCCGCAGCTACGCATTAAGAAGGACGACCTAAAGCATGCCGAGAAAATTATCGGCATTGACTTCAATGACAAACAGGAAGACATGGCACTGCCGGGCGTGAATCGTCTGCTCGACAGTTATGAAGCGGTGCGAAAGATCGATGTGCCGCTCGACACTGAGCCGGCGGTTGTCTTTCATCCCGAGTTGCCCGGCTTCCATGTGAAGCGGGCAAAGCTTAAGACCAAATTTCGCTTCGGTAGGAACGAGTCCGCCCAATTCAAGTCGGTTGAGGACCTCGCGTTTGCCACTGTCCCGCAACTTGCCGAACTGATTCGCACGCGCAAAGTTTCGTCGGTGGAACTGACGAAGATGTATCTGTCGCGCTTGAAAAAGTATGCGCCGAAACTTCTGTGTGTGGTGACACTCACCGAAGATCTTGCGATGAAGCAGGCGCAGGACGCCGACAATGATCTCAAACGAGGGAAATATCGCGGACCGCTGCATGGCATTCCCTGGGGGGCGAAGGATCTGTTGGCGACCAAAGGCATCAAGACAACCTGGGGCGCTGAGCCTTACCGTGATCAAGTCATCAATTACGACGCGACGGTTGTTGAGCGATTGCGTGAAGCGGGCGCGGTGCTGGTCGCGAAACTTTCGATGGGTGCACTCGCGCAAGGGCCGAAGTGGTTTGGCGGAGTCACGCGCAACCCGTGGGTGCCCGATGAAGATCGACTGGGATCGAGTGGATCGTCGGCCGGACCAGCGGCGGCAACAGCGGCAGGCTTGGTCGGATTTTCGATTGGAACAGAGACACTTGGCTCGATCGTCTCGCCATCCTCGCGATGTGGCTGCACTGGCTTGCGCCCGACCTACGGCCGCGTGAGCCGTTACGGCGCGATGGGCCTGAGTTGGACGATGGACAAGATCGGTCCCATCGGTCGCGGCGTCGAGGACTGCGCTGCCGCGCTCGACGCGATCTACGGACCTGATGGGCATGATCTGACTGTAGGCGATCCGTATTTCAATTGGACTCCCGATGCGCCTCTGAGCAGTCTGCGGGTTGCTTACCTGAAATCGGAATTTGAGTTCACGCCGCCAGCAAACGCGACTGACCAGCAAAAGCAGATCGCCGAGAAGCGAAACGCCATGTACAAAGAAGCGCTCGACGCACTGACAAAGGCAGGCGTGAAGATCACCGCGATCGAGTTGCCAAAGTTTCCGGCGAATAACATTCGCCACATTCTCACTGCGGAAGCGGCCACGGCATTTGACGATATCACTCGCGACGGCCGCGTCAACGAATTGTCGGGACAAGATCCCGGCGACTGGCCCAACACATTTCGCACCAACCGATTTGTGCCTGCGGTCGAATATCTGCGCGCACAGCGCGCGCGCGTTTTGCTGATGCGCGAAATGGACAAGCTGATGAAGGATTGGGATGTGTTCGTGTCGCCGGCGCCGGGAAGTGCCAGTCTCATCATCACGAACCTCACCGGTCATCCGGCCGTGTGTTTGCCGTGTGGTTTTCTTGACGTGCCCGCGGGGCCGAATGCGCCCGTCGCGCGCTTGCCGCAGGCAATCATGTTCACGGGGGGCTTGTATGACGAAGCATCACCGCTGCGCGTGGCGCTCGCCTTCGAGAAGGCAACCCAGTGGCACACGATGCATCCGAAAGTAGATTGGGCGTAGCTGCGGAGGATCCGATGAAAACTCTGCATCGGTCGGCTTTTGTGACACTGATTGCTGTCGGAGCCATCGTCGGCTTCGCGCAAGTATCGCGCGCGCAATCACCTTACACTCCCGTAACCAAGTACGATCCGAAACGTGATGCAGCTCAGGACATTCGCGACGCTGCGGCTGAAGCCAAGCGCACCAATCGACGAGTGCTGCTCGAGGTGGGCGGCGAATGGTGCAGTTGGTGTCATCACATGGATGACTTCTTCGCGACGCATTCGGATCTGACCTCACTGCGCGACAAAAGCTTCGTCACCGTCAAGATCAATTTCAGCGAAGAAAACCCAAACAAAGAAGTGCTCGCGCAATACCCGGTGATCGCGGGCTATCCGCACCTGTTCGTATTGGATTCCCACGGAACATTAGTTCACTCGCAGGACACGAGCCCGTTGGAAGAAAGCAAGTCCTACAATCTGGAAAGGTTCACAACTTTCTTAGCGTATTGGGCGTGGGCGAAAGAGAGATAGAGGGCCGTCCCGATTAAGGAATCGAGATTGACGTCTTCAACGAGGCCACTAGTTCCTCGTTTCAAAAATCACTTCCCGCCACCAACCGGCCGCGTCGTTAACGTCTCCGGACGCGCAATTCGTTCACGTTCCGCAGTTTGATCGACAGATTGCGCATCGGCCGTGCCGCGCGACCGAAGCCGGGGCACCCGCGCCCGCACTGGTTCAGTCGCCGCATGTACAGCAATCGCCCAGCGCCGCCAACGCGCAGTCGATCGCAGATCGTCGAGTAGCGAATACGCCACCGGCGTCGCAATTAACGTGAGCAGCAGGGACAAAGTTTGTCCGCCGATAACCACGACGGCGATTGAGCGTCGCTCTTCGGCGCCCGGTCCAGTTCCCAGGGCCAGCGGCAACATACCGGCGACCAATGCCAGGGTGGTCATCAAGATCGGTCGGAGACGGTCGCGGTTACCCTGCATGATGGCGTCGTAACGATCCATTCCCATCGCGCGCAGGCTATTCATGTGATCGATTTGCAAAATCGAATTCTTTTTCACGACGCCGAACAGCACCAGCAATCCCAGCGCCGAATAAAGATTCAAGGTATCGCCCGTCACCCACAACGACAGCAAACCGAATGGCATCGAAAGCGGGAGGCTCAGCAGAATCGTCACCGGGTGGAACGTACTTTCGAACTGCGACGCGAGAATCATGTACATGAAAATGATCGAGAGGATGAACGCCCAGACAAATTCAACAAACGTGCGTTCAAGTTCGCGCGCACGGCCCGCGACGGTGTATGTGTAAACCGCGGGCAGGTGCATGTCGGCGTACGCCTTTCGCAATAAATCAATCCGATCAGCCAAGGCAAAACCGGGCCCAACCGACGCACGCAAAGACACCTGTCGTTCGCGATCGAGGTGGTCGATGCGCGAAGGACTGGTGTCGCGGCTGATCTTCACGAGATTATCCAGGCGGACGAGTCCGCCACGTGAAGACGGAACGTAAAGACGATTGATCACATCCGGGTCGTTGCGATCGCGTTCGCTGAGGCGAATCTGCACGTCATAGTCTTCATTGATCGATTCGTCGCGATAACGCGAAGTTTGCTCTTCACCGCCGACCATCAGCCGCAGGCTCGTGGAAATGTCCGAAGTATCGACGCCGAGATCCGCGGCGCGCGCGCGATCAATCTTGACGCGGAACTCAGGTTTATTGAGCTTCAGCGTCGTATCGATATCGACGATGCCGCCGAGCTTTGCCGCGCGCCTGCCCAACTCTTCCGCATAGTCGGAGAGCTTCTCGAGTTCGGGTCCGCGCAAAGCAAAATCTATGTCGAAGCGGCCGCCAGTACCGAAGTTGAACGACTGCGCGTTGCGCACTCCGGCGCGCATCGGCGCGTATTTTTGTAAGCGCGCGCGCACTTCCGTCATTACATCCTGCTGCGTGTAGTTGCCGCGAAATGCTTTTAAGGGATTGCCGTTTAAAGTCTCAGTCCAGAGCCGGCCGATCGACAGGGTGCGCTCTTCGTGCGGCGCGATGCGTACATACGCACCACCTTGGTTCAAACCCCCAAGAAATGATCCGCCCGCGTTTGTCAGCACCATGCGAACGCCGGGCGTGGACATGATGTCCTTTTCGACCTGCTGCATCGTCTCGTTCATGACGGCGAGGTTCGTGCCTTCCGGCGCGTTGATATTCACCTCAAATTCCGCTTCATCGACATTCGTCGGAATGAATTCCTGTTTGACCGCGCGATACAAGGGGACGCTCGAGAAGATCACCAGCAGCGCAATGACCGAAACGATGACACGATGGCGCATCGCCAGTCCCAATGCGCGCATGTACGCGCCGTCGATCCATCGATAGAAACCACGCCGGGAAGCTGCATGGCCATGTCCGCCCGCGTCTTTCACGCTCACCAGACGCGAACTCATCATTGGCGTTAGCGTGAATGACACAAGCAGGCTGACCATGATGGCGCATGCCGCCGTGATGCCGAATTGATAAAGAAATCGGCCCGAAATCGATGACATGAACGACACCGGCAGGAAGATCACAACGAGCGAAAGCGTCGTGGCGAGCACGGCGAGACCGATGTCCCTGGTGGCTTCTTTGGCTGCCTCGCGTGGTGGCATCCCCTTTTCTTCGATGAAGCGGAAGATGTTTTCCAGCACCACGATGGCATCGTCGATGACAACGCCGACCATCAGCACCAGCGCCAGCATCGTCACGCTGTTGAGGGTGAAATTCAGCGCCCGCATCATCCCGAACGTGGAAATCAACGAACAGGGGATCGCGACTGCGGCGATGATCGTCGAACGCCACGAACGCATAAAGAGCAGGACGACCAGGCTTGCGAGGATGCTGCCCAGAATCAGGTGCTTCTGAATTTCGTGAAGGGCTGCATCGATGTAGCGCGATTGATCGCGAATAATTTCCAGCTTCACGTCAGCGGGCAGTTGTGCGTTAACGCGCGGCAGCGCAGCTTTGATTCCGTTGATGACTTCGACTGTGTTAGCGCCCGATTGCCGCCGAATTTCGAGCGTCACCGTCGGCACGCCGTTCAGTCGCGCTAACGACCGTTGCTCTTTCGTACCATCTTCGACGTGACCGACATCCCGAAGGCGCACGGGCGCCCCCTTAATATTCGCGACCACCAGGTCTTCAAAGTCGCGTGGATTTTCAAAGCGGCCGAGCGTACGGAGGGTTATCTCTTCTTTGTTCGTCTCAACATTGCCACCGGGAACGTCGGCGTTCTGCCGCTGCAGAGCCTGCCGCACTTGTGTAATTGGAATCTGATATGCAGCCAGCCGATCCGCATCGATCCAAACATTGATGGCCCGCTCCAGACCACCCACAACCCGCACTTCGCCAACACCAGCAACGCGCTCGAGCTGCGGTCGCGCGATCTTGTCTCCTAATTCAGTCAGCTCGCGGAGCGAGCGATTTGCTGAAATCGCTATGGTCAAAACCGGCGTGCTGTCGTTGTCGAATTTTTGGACGACTGGCGGTGTGACATCATCAGGAAGCTGACGACCGAGACTCGCTACACGATCGCGAATATCCTGCGTCGCAGATTCAAGATCGCGGTTCAGCTTGAAAGTCGCGATTACGAACGAGGTACCCTGACTTGAGATTGACCGCAGCTCGTCAATGCCATCGACGGTGTTAACGACCTCTTCGATCGGCTGGCTGACAAGGGATTCAACTTCTTCAGGGGCGGCGCCCGGCAACCCGGTGCGTATGCTGACAGTCGGCAAGTCGACTGATGGAAATCGATCGACGCCCAGTTTGAAATAGCTCGCCGCGCCGACGACGACCAACGACAAAACGATCATCGCGGCAAATACCGGACGGCGAATACAAATTTCAGCGAGCTTCTGCATTTTAGATTTTGGACTTTTGATTTGCGATTGGCGTCGCGCGACGGCGAGGAGAGACCGCAACGAGGGTGCGCGAAGCCGATTTTCTCGAACTGGTCATAATTGCGACTAGTTCGTTCGCCTCATTCCACAAAGACTCAACCAATTCCTTTCTTAACAACTCGCCCTCAATTATCATCTCAAGCCAAAATGCGCTCTCATCCGCTTCTTCTTCAACAATGCCCAACTTGGAAATAAACTCGGCTTTTGATCGGGCACGGCAGGCCGCTCGATAGTTCGCGGGAACTGACGTGCCGGCTCGCGCCAACTGATTTCCTATAGTTCGGCCGGCTATAGTCCTGGGAAGCGCTGAAACGAGCTTCAGCACACGTAGTGCGAAACGCTTCGTTCGCTTCTTCAAATCGTCTTCAGTCATTGAAATCGCCTGGGATCGCGAAATCAAAAATCAGCATTCAAAAATCAAAAATTCACTGAACGGTGACCGCTTGCCCCGACTGCAAGTTCCCCGGATTCACGATTACTTTCTCACCGACATTGATCCCCGACTTGATCTCAACCCAATCCTGACCGCGTCGTCCGGTCATCACAACCTTCTCCACCGCCCTGCCGCCTTCGATGGTGATCACCTTTTCGATTCCGGCGAACGTGACGATGGCGCTGGGCGGAACGGTTGCCGCCGTGCTGGCTTGATCGGTGACAATTTCCGCTTTCACAAACGCGCCGGGTTTCAGATGACCATTGTTGCGAACATCGGCTTCAACAGACAGCACTCGATTCTGCTGACTGATCGACGGACTTAATCGTTTGACCGTGCCGAGATACGCATCGGGATCACCTTCAACTGCCACGCGCACACTCTGTCCGGTGCGAATCTTGTGTGACTCGCGTTCGGGCACGTCGACTCGCAAACGCAGCGGATCGATTTGCACGATGTCGACAACCGGTGCTCCGGCGGCGAGATACTCACCAGTGCTGGCACGCTTCTGCTGGACCACGCCAGTCATCGGCGCATACACAATAGTGTCGGCGAGTTGTTGCCGCGCGAGATTCAACTCCGAACGGCGCTGCGCGAGCACTCCCTGCCGGTTACGAATCTCTTCCACCGCATCCTGATAGCGGCTCATCGCCACTTTGTAATCCGCGTCCGCGGTGTCCATCTCGGCCTTCGGAATGATTCCCTGGTTGATGAGCCGCGCGGCACGATCACGCTTGGCTTTGGATTCATCCAAAACCGCTTTCGCTTCGCGCACGGTCCCGGTCTGGTCAACCGCGACTTTATCGTCGCCACCTTCAGGAGCGAGACCAACACGCGCCCGGGCCTGCGCCAGTGCCGCTTCTGCCTGCTGCACTCGCAGTTGATAGTCCTGCGGTTCCAGCTTCGCAATCGCCTGTCCCTTACTGACTACCGTACCAAAATCGACGGATATTGATTGCAAACGGCCCGCGACCTTGGTTCCCACAGTCGCCTGGTCGTAGGCGGCGAGTGTTCCGTTGACCGTCACCGTATCGCCGATTGGTGTCAACGCGACCGGAACAGTTTTGACCTCACGTGGCTGGCCTTTACCTTCGGCGTTTGCCGCGCGGCCAGAGGCGGGATAATCGCTCTTGCAACCTGCGACACTCACCAGCATCGCGCCTGCGAGAAACGTCGAGAAAAGACTGAGAGTTCGTGACAATTGCGGGGAAAACAGCTTCATTTCACACGTCGACCGGCTAGTGTAACACGCAAGTAGATAATACGCTTTTGCCTCAAAATCAGTTACAAGAGGGCTTTAGCCGGTTCGCACCGCTCGAAATATTTTGCTTGCGTCTGACGTTAGGTCAGACCTTAGCCTCGGTTCCAATTCGGGAGTTAGTCATGAAACGCACCGACAAGAAACTGTTCCAGCCACGGGAGTTCGCCAAACTTAGCGGCGTGACCGTACGCACACTGCATCACTACGACCGGTTAGGTTTGCTCAAGCCCAGTCGTTACACGGGCGCGGGTTTCCGCTTGTACTCGCAAGAAGACTTTGCGCGGCTGGAGCAGATTGTGGCGCTTAAATTCATCGGCTTCTCGCTGAATGAAATCAAGAACATTCTCAAGCGCGAGACAAATGATTTGGCGACAACGCTACGTCAGCAACGCCAGGCACTCGAAGAAAAACGCGAGCGTCTAGAACTCGCCGTCAAAGCGCTTGAACGGGCGGAGTACGTGGTGGCGACGAGCCGAGCGCCCGGTTGGGAAATGTTCGCAAAAATAATCGAGGTGATAAATATGCAAAGCAACATGGATTGGACGAAGAAATACTATTCTGAGGAAGCACAGCACGAAATTCAGAAACGCGCTGCGGCAATTCCGCGCGAAGTAATCGAACAAGCTCAGCGCGACTGGGCGACTTTGATCAGTGAAGTCGAATCAGCGGTTGCTACTGGTGAACATCCGGCAAGCGAGAAGTCGCAAACGCTGGCAGTGCGCTGGTCAGAACTCGTCAAAGGATTCACCGGTGGCAATCCGGAGATACAAAAAGGATTGAACCGGATGTATTCGGATCGTGAGAACTGGCCGGCTTCAATGCCAAAGCCTTTCAGCGATGAGGTACAGAAGTTCATCGCTAAAGCGATGAAATGCGGAAAGGCCTGATGGAGCACCGACAATAGGCGGTTCACCACAAAGCCACGAAGGACACAAAGTTTTTAAAGGAGAATTTTTCACTCGTATATGTCCTTAGTGTTCTTCGTGTCTTGATGGTTAGTTAACCGTTGTCGGCGCTCCGTTAACTTACAATCGACGAAGTTTCTCCCCACTTCGCCTCGAAAACAAAACTTTCGATCGGTTTGCGCTGTCGCGGTCTGAGTTCCTGCTCACGAAATGGCTCCGGAAGAATGTCTGGCTCACCCGGATAACCCACGGCGATGGCCGCAACCGGTGCGAATCCGTCAGGCACGCCGTAGGTTTCGCGGACTTTCTCGACGGAAAATCCGGCCATTTGGTGAACGTAGAGACCGAATGCCGTCGCTTGAATGATCAGATTGCTTACCGCCATGCCAACGTCGTGAAAAGCGTGGCGGTTCGGTTTTCCGTTCTTTTCAAAATTCAATTTGGCGACAGAAACCATCAGCACCGGCGCCAGTTGCGCCCATTGCTGATTCTTTTCCATCAGACAACCAAGCAATGCAGCGTACTCTTCCGTTTTCTCTTTTGTCGCGACGATGAATGACCATGGCTGCTCGTTGAAAGATGACGCGGCCCAACGTGCAGCTTCAAACAAACTCTGCAACGTCTCCCGCCCTACCATTCGTTCTGAGTAAGCGCGGGGACTCCAGCGTCGTTTGACGATCTCTTCAATCGGATGATCGGTCGGTGTCGGCTTTTCCATCGGCAAGACTTATCCGCCAAAGCTTTTGCGGATGAGGTACGAAACTTTCACAAAAAACGTCCGGCCGTTGCGGCGGAAGCCGGGCTCGAGTTGGCCAGTAAATGGGTTGAAACCGTTGCGCACCAAATCGTCGTTGTACCCAACATAGAAAGCTGTCCCCGGATTCGGCGTCCAGCCGAAAAGAAACTGGCCGCGCGCATCTGACGAAAGCGTGTCGTAATCGATTCGTCCGCGAAAGAAAACGAAGCGCGTAAATTGATACGTTGTCCGAAACGAATAGATGTTGTCGTCGAAGGCGGTAAGGTGAGTATCGTTGCGCACCAGCCGATCTTTGTTATACGAGAGCGAGAGTGCCAAAGCGGTCGTTGGCTGATATGAAAAACTCGACTCGACATTGAATTCTTTTCCCGGCCCCGGATCCTGCAACGCGAGGCAGACTACCGGAAGAGGCGGATCGGCCGGCAGAACTGGCTCCTTGCACAATCCCGCCGCCTCGGCCTGTCGCGCGGCGATGGCCGAGGGACTGGCGCGAGAGAACTTGGGCTCGGCGCCAAAGTCATAATCGAATGATCCAGAGTTCTGCCCGACGAAAAGAAACATTCTGTACTTCTTGGTGGGGTTTGTGCCGCCAAAAAAATAGGGACTCACGCTGTGCTTCGATCTTTCGGAATTTCCCGCGAACGCCCCAAGTTGCGTCGGCGTGCGCTTCACGCCGAATTCTTCTTCGAACAAACGCCCATAATCAAACGACATTCCGATCCCAAAGAACGTGTTCTTCTGAAGATTGAACGAGACCTGCGCTTCCTGGCCGTTGTCGTGGCTGCGACCTTGCCAATCAAATCCAATGTCCGCCGAAAGGTTGTAATGCCAGTTGATCAAGGTGCGCTTTGGCTTTTGTTCAGAGTTATAGCCAAAATAAGCGCCTTCGTTGTTGTAATTGGTGCGCCGCGTGAAACCGACATCCGCGCGATAGTCGCGCGTGCGGCCATTGCCATTGGCGCCGTAGTAGTAGTGGCGACCGTCGCGGTTATAACTGATCTGATAGCCCAGTCCGTTGCCGGTGCGATAGTAGGACCGCGTCTCGGCGCCGCGAAATGGATCTTTTCCATTGGGATCTGGATCAAAGCCGGCAAAACAGGCGTCAGTAATCCTGGGACGATGAAGGGACAGCGCCGGCTCATTGAAACAGCCGCGCGAAGTCGTTCCCAGAACTTGAAAATTAAAAGTGGTCTGTTTGTCGATTTGAAAGCGTCCGTCAAAGCCGCCGAGCTGGTTATGGTGCTCAATAAAGTTATAGCTGGTGGCGATGAAACCGATGCTTGATTGCTTGCCAACGTCGTGCTTGACCCGCGCGATTGCGATGTATGCGTTCTTGTCGAGGAATCTTAGGTTTACCGGATCCTTTCGCTCATCACCGACAAAATTTCCGGGCGCATTGTCGCTGGCCAGTAACAGACCGAACGTGTTGCGACTGCGTTTTCCGGTGAGTTTGACTGCGATATCCGGATCGACAATCGCGCGAGTGTGCACGGCCTGCAACCGCGTCTGAAAAATATCGATGCCCTCAAGAAAGAAGGGCCGCTTCTCTTCAAAGAAAATCGGAAAGCGCTGGTTTGCGGTCACGACCGTCTGGTCGGCTTCAACTTGAGCAAAGTCCGGATTGATGGCCAGGTCTAGCGTGACCGTCGGCGTGATTCCGTATTTCATCGTCACGCCAATGTCCTGCTTGATTGGCTCGTTCAGCATGCGTCCCGGATCGAGCATCGCCGGATTCGCCACCCGTTGCGCGGCCGAAAGCGCGCTCACGCGCTTGCCAGTTTCCGAAAGCGTGAGACTGGGAATTATTTCCAGCGTGCGCTCAGTCGATATTCCTTCCAGACCGGTGAGGTGTCCTTCCTGTGCCAGGTTGCTCGAAATGTCGCGGCTGATCGGCAGCCACGAATCCATCTCATCATTGAAGCGGAAGAAGTTCCGAACGACACTTAATCCCCACAACTTTCCTTTTCCGGCTTCATAACGAAGTGACTTGAAAGGGATGGCGACCTCGACGGTCCAGCCATCCTTAGTGAGCATGCCTTTCGATTCCATTACAATGTCGACGCTGAAGTCTGTGCCCGAACCCTCGGTCATGATTCCATCCTGCTGAATGCCGAGCGGATTCCATCCGAGCACGTAAGCGCGTCTCTGATCGTTGAATGTATCCAGAAAAACGCGGACGTTGTCATCGCCGAACACTTCGTCACGCTTGGCGACAGTCGCGCGCACTTTGTCTGGCTCGTCGTCGTAACAATGAAAACCGAAGTAGAGGTTCTTTGAATCGTAGCCGATCAATACTTCGGTTGCCTTTGAAGGCGCGATGTTGTCGCCGGGCCGAATTTGATAAAAGTCTTTCAGGACAACGGCCTGCTTCCATATCTCGTCATCCAATTTGCCGTCGATGACCGGAGGCTTGTCGAAGCGCGGGATGCGAATCGGAACGGATTTTTCCGGCGGGATTACGACCTTATGTGAAGATGATCGCTCCCTCTGCGCCGCCGCGGAAACGACGCCGCATAACAAAGCAAGAACCAGCAGGAGTGACTTTGTAATTTCCACAACTCGCGAACATGCGTCGCCCGCACTCTGCGAAGTTTAACCGAAGCTCTTGCGAATCAGATAGGAGAACTTGATGAAGAAGGTGCGGCCGTTCCGGCGAAACCCAGGTTCGAGTTGTCCAGTGAATGGACTAAAACCATTGCGATTGAGATCGTCGTTATAGCCGATGTAAAAGGCGGTGCCCGGATTAGGCGTCCAGGCGAATAGGAACTGGCCTTTGAAATTGGAAGCTAGCGAATCATAGTCCACGCGACCTCGCGCCCACAGGAAACGCGTGAATTGATAAGTCGCTTTCGTCGAAAAAAGGTTCTCATCAAATGCGAGCAGATGTGTATCGTTTCTGCGCAGGCGTTGCTTGGTGAAGCTGAAGTCGATCCGCAGTGGCGTCGAAGGTTGATACGTAAGTCCGGCGTTGCCGTTCCAAAAACTGCCGGGACCGGGATCCTGCGGCGCCAGACACGTAGGAGGAAGTGGCTTCGTTGGATCGCAGAGACCGGCGGCGAACGCGTTGCGTTTTGTGATTGCCGGAATGCTCGCCCGCGGAAACTTTGGCCCAGCCCCGAAATCATAATCAAGCACGTTGAAGGCACGGTCGATGAAATAGTTAAAATTGAACTTCTTATTAACCGTCGATTGGCCCCACGTGTAGAACCCAAAGTTCTGTGACGAGCGCTCGTTGTCTGAACCCCAGAACGTACAGGTATTCAAGGCAGCGCAATTCGATCCGGCGGGCCGTTTCATCCCGAACTCTTCTTCAAACACGCGCTCGTAACCATAATCGGCGCCCACGGCGAATGAAGTCTGCCGATGGAGGTTCCATAGCATCTGCGTCTCGTTGTTGTAGACCTGCATGCGACCTTGCCAGTCGAAATTGGTGCCGAACGCGTTATACGCGCGCCACGAAACGATCGTTTTTTTCGGGTGCGGATCAGAGTTGTAGCGCACGAAGAGGTTGTGATTGTTCGTGTTGACGCGCCGGTTGAAGCCCACGTCCGAACGGTAGAAGCGTGTCCGCCCGACGGTAGAATAGTCGTAGCCCCAATGCCGGTCGCTCATGTTGTAGTCGCTGGCATAGATAAATCCGTTCTCCACACGATCTAGTGTTTTGCCCACATCGGGATAGAAAAAAAACTCTCGCGAATGTGTTCCCAGGACCTGCGCGCTGAAAGTCGTCTGTTTATTAATGCGGAACTTTGCATCGAATCCGGCAAGCTCGTTGTATTGATCGACGAACTTGCGATAGGTACCGAGAAAGCCGATGAACGAGTCCTTCGTTCCGATATCGCGCTTCAGACGCACCACGCCGACTGAAGCATTCTTACCAATCAGTCGCGGGTCCACGGTTAATTTTTCATCTTCCGTGAAGTTGCCTGGCGCATTGTCAGACGCGGCCAACAAGCCGAACGTGTTGCGACCCGTCTTGCCTGTGAGTTTCACGGCAAAATCCGGATCGACAATGGTGCGTGTATGGACTGCCGCGATTTGCGTCTGAAAAATGTCGATGCCTTCAAGGAAGAACGGACGCTTTTCCGGAAAGAAGATCGGGAAACGCTGATTCGCAGTGACGACTAGCTGATCAGCTTCAACCTGCGCAAAATCCGGATTGAGCGCGAAATCCAACGTCACGTTTGGCGTGATCGTGAACTTGCCCGTCAGACCAGGATCGAACTTGATCGGGTCGTTGACCATGCGACCGGGATCGAGCTGACCCGCCGCAACCTGAGCCGGCGTCAATGCGGCCTTGCGCTTTCCGGTCTCAGACAGCGTCAGACTTGGGATTAATTCCAGAGTGCGTTCCGCGGAGATGCCTTCGAGTCCGGATATGTGACCTTCCTGCGCAAGCCAGCTTGGATTATCGCGGCTGATGGGCATCCACATATCCAACTCATTGTTGAATCGCTTGATACGACGCCAAAAATGCACGCCCCAAAGTTTGTCTTTGCCCGCAACATAACGCAGGGATTTAAAAGGAATCGCAATTTCGACTGTCCAACCATCGTTGGTTAGGACGCCCTTTGACTCAAAAACAAAATCGGGATTGAAGTCTTCGTTGTTGTCGGTCCAGGTTCCGTCAGCCTGAATGCCCCGCGGATTGAAATCGAATTCATAGGCCTTGCGCTTATCGTTGAAGGTGTCAAAGAGAATTCCGACATAATCATCGTTGAAGATATTGTCGCGCTTGGAAATGGCCGCGCGCACTTTGTCGGGTTCGTCGTAGCAATGAAATGCGATGTAGATGAATTTGGAATCGTAGCCGATCAGGACATCTGTTCGTTTCGACGGAGGAATATTGTCCCCAGGCTGAACTTGAATAAAGTCGCTGAGGACGGCCGCGTTTTTCCAGGTCTCCTCCAATATGCCATCGATCACCGGCGGCTTGTCGAAACGCGGTATGTGAACCGGCGCGGACTTCTCGGGCGGAAGAATAGTTTTGGCCGACGGCCGAGCCGGCGGCGCGGTCGTAGTTGCGCCATCATTCGACCTACCGTTGGGTGTGGCTGCCGGCTGCGGCGAAGGATTTGGCGTTGCCCTCGGGGTTAATGTGCCGGCCGCGACTGTTAGCGCAAAACACAAAATGAATGCGGCCACCAAAACTATTATGTTCACGTGCGAATAGAGTTGTTCCATGAAACTCATCGCTATTCCCCTGACTGCAAAGTCCGGTTCAGTCATTGAACACCGCGGGGCGAAGCTTTGTGGCCGCAAAGATCTCAGAAGCTCTTGCGAAAGAATTACGACATCCTTACTAAGAACGCGCGACCATTACGCCATTAGGCCGGAAGCCGGAATGGTCGAGCTGCTGGTCTCGTTGAACCCATAATTCAAATCGTCGTTGCTGCACAGGCGGAGCGGCTGCGGATTGACCACGCACATGCAGATTGCCGGCCATCATTGCCAACGTTGTGGAGACGATTTTGACAGCGGCGATTTGACGCACGACTCGCAAATGCTGCGAGGGATTAACGATGAAGATCATCAGGCGCTGGCTCCGGGGCGATCCCGGTATTACACGAACCAGCGTCACAACAGGTTCCGGGAAATTGGTTATTACTTGCGGTGTACTAAATCGATTCTTATGGCGACGAACTGGGGTCATTGGGATGCCCAGTGTTACGTGCAGGTTCGCTCAGTTGTTTGTTAAGAATTGTAAATTCCGCAAACGTTACTAAGCGACTCGCAAAGTGTCGTTGGTTCCGAGTAGACGGTCGACAGTTGTGAGAAAGTTCTTTGGATTGAGTGGCTTTGGCTCGTAGGCGTCGGCGCCGGCTTGCAAAGAGAAAGTTGCAGTACCGGTTCCGTATGCGGTGGTGACTAGTATTGGCACATCCTGCAACGCTGGAGTATCGCGAACGCGACGCACTACGTGAACGCCATCGGCTCCAGGCATACGAATGTCAGTAACGATCAGATCTGGATTCAAGAACAGCGCAGTGTCGTAACCGGTAACGCCATTATCGGCGACCGTGACTTCGTGACCACGTGCCTCCAGCGCCATGCGTATCAACTCGCGCGAGTCGTCATCGTCTTCGATTACGAGGATTTTGGACATAGTTGTGCCTGAGTTACCTGGCCTGTCTTTTGTGTTTGTACTGTAAGTAAACGGTGATTCGGGACTGTGTTCCGTTAAATGTGATTGCTAGGCCGGCAACACCTGTATAAGCAAAAAAAAAGCGTGAGCGAAGTGAAGGCTCCGCTCACGCTCTCGCGCTGGGGTCAGGAGAAAATCTTACTTATAACCTTCGTAGCCATCGGCATAGCCGTGTTCAAAGGCCATGCGATAGTACTGTTGATAGAGATAACGATCGCCACGACTTGAGTTGTAGTCGCGGGTTGCCCTCTGATACTCGCTATGACCCTGAATGTTGTATCCACGACCCCTGCGCAGATCCTCGTTGCCCGCTTTCACGCCATCAGTAAAGCCGGCATTCATGGCTGTCTGTCTTAAGTCAAACGAGCCGCCGAGATCCGGGTATCCATCATTAAAACGTCCCGAACGATTATTGTTGTAATAGCCGTTGCGGTTGTAATACCCGTTCTCATTCGAGTACGGATGGAAGACTCCGTTCCGATCGTAGTAACCGTTTTGATTAGTTGCCGCGTGATAGTTTCCGTATTGGTCGTACCAACCACCCTGTCGGGCTTGCTGTTCGCGCTGCCGGCGCAGTTCGCGCTCTCGTTCGCGCTCACGCTCTCTTTGTTGATCTCGATTCTGCCACCACGGATACTGTGCCTGGGCTGTCGTGCTCGACATAGCACCAATGCCCAACAACGAAAGTCCCAGGATTAACCCTCCTAAAAACCTCTTGAAATATTTTGTTTGCATGTCCTGTTTGACCTCCCCCCTGTTAGCTTGGCAATGAACATGCCAGACGGCTACAGCGATTCAGAGTCCGCCAAATATCCCATATCGTGTTGGTTTAGCTGACACCGAACCAAAAAGGATACGGTGAATCGATGCATTTGACTCGCACGCGCGATTATCGTAGAAGCACGGGCAAATGAGCGGATACACTGACACTTTCGAAATCGAACAGCATCTCCGTCATATGAATGAGGAGTGGGTTAACGCAATGACGAACCGCGATGGCGATACACTGGAGAGAATCATGGCTGATGATTTTATTTTCAGTTATCCACTCGAAGGCGATGACAAGGCGCAATTCATCGGTGACTGCGTCAGCGGCGACTTGACGGTGCAACACATCAATCGAGAGCAAGTGAGCGTCCGCGTGTTTGGACCGACGGCGATACTGACTGCGCGCGACACATCTCATTGGGTCTATCACGGCCGCGAAATATCTGGTCAGTATAAAATTCTCAATGTCTATTCGAAGCGGGACGGCGAATGGAAGTTGTGCGCGCTTCAAGCTTGTCCGATCAATCCTTAACGCAGCATGTCAGTCTCAGTAGCACGGCGCTCCGCGTTCGAGATTCTGCGCAGAGTGGAGACCGAATCAGCGTTCGCGTCGGTACTATTAGCGAAGCTCGAGGCAGAAATGCGCGAAGAAGATCGTGCATTGTGCCATGAACTTGTGCTCGGCGTTTTGAGAAGAAAGCTCTGGCTCGATCGCGTCATCGAACATTTTGCCGATCGCAGTTGTGAGAAGTTGGACTTGTCTGTCCGCCTGGCGTTGGAGCTGGGGCTGTATCAACTGAGATTTCTCACGCGCATTCCACCGCCGGCGGCAGTTAACGAATCAGTAAATCTGGTGCGCGCAGGTCGTGAGAAATCAGCTGCGGGCTTTGTCAATGCAGTGCTGCGTCGCGCGACGCGCGAAGGTGATTACGACCCGACGGCCGGCGTTAATGACCCGGCTGAACGACTCTCGCTTGAGACGTCGCATCCAGTGCGGCTGGTTAAGCGGTGGATTGATGCGTTCGGTTTCGAAAAAGCCGCCGAATTTGCAAGAGCAAACAACGAAATGCCGCCCACGACATTTCGCTTTACTGTTCGCAATATGCGCGATGAAGTTTTCGACCAGTTGAGATCACAGGGGGCAGAACTCGCGCCGTCAAAGATTTCACCAGATGGGTGGCGCGTGAAAGGCGCAAGCGATATCGTCCGAGGCCTCGTCGATCGCGGCGCGATCTATCTGCAGGACGAAGCGTCGCAATTGCTCGCCCATGCGCTTGATGCTCAACCACAAGATCGCGTACTCGATGTCACGGCCGCGCCGGGCAGCAAAGCCACGCACATCGCTACGCTTTCACCTGAAGCAAGCGTCATCGCCGGCGATATTCATTTACATCGTGCGAAGACAATGCGGCGACTTGCGGCAAAGCAAGGAGTCGCAGTTCACGTGATTCTTCATGATGCGACAAAGCCGCTTCCCCTTCCCAATGATTCGTTCGACCGGGTATTGCTCGATGCGCCTTGTTCGGGCACTGGTACGCTGCGTCGTAACCCAGAGATTCGCTATCGCCTGAAACCAGCAGACATCGCTGACCTTTCTCACCGGCAAGGATTGATGATCTCGACTGCAGCGAGGGTGCTGCGGCCGCGTGGCCGATTGATCTACTCGACGTGTTCCGTGGAACCAGAGGAAAATGAACAGGTCGTCGAACGTTTCCTTGCCGCGCATTCGGGGTTCATAAGAGTTGATCCATCTGCGCCGAAAGGATTGCTGACACCGGAGGGTTACAGCCGCACGTGGCCGCCGCGTGATGGTTGCGACGGCTTTTTCATCGCGTGTTTAGAGCGGCGCACTTAATCATCAGACTATGCCTATCGCTTGCGTTGACGGGCGTGTTAGACTCGCCCTTCGCGGGTTGACACCGCCCTCTGACGATTTAATCCATTCAATGACGTCAACCGTCCGTCAAATCCTTTTAATAATCAAACGCGTCGTAATTGTGATCGGCATCGCAATCGCGTTCTCGTTGGGCCTGCTTGGCGCGATTTATCTTTCGTTGCGCAGTTCAGAAACGCGTGTCCCTGACGTTGTCGGTAAAGATCGGGCTGCCGCGGAAACGACAATTGAGGACGCTGGTTTGAATTTTCGTGTCCGTGCGACGCGCGCGACTGCGGAAGCAAAGCCCGATATCGTTTTGATTCAACTCCCGGCGGCTGGCGTTACTGTGAAAGTGGGCCAAACTGTTGCGGTTGATATCAGCCGTGCCAGCCCCAACGGCGAGAGCAGCACGTCCGACAATTCAAACAACAACACGTCGAACAGTGAAAATCTGAATACGAACACCACGTCGTCAAGCGCAAGCCCAAGCCCGACTCCTAAAAAGAAACCTTCGCCGCGGGCGAATCAGAACGCAAACGGAAACGTGAACGCTAACACGACGAACCGAAACCGAAACGCAAACGCCGGCACCACGAACCTCAATCGCGCACCGACGCCGGCCACCAGTGGCAATGCAAATGGAAGCACACCGCGGCCGCCACGGAACGCAAACACTAATCCGAGACCCGCACCTACGCCCTAGTTTCTGGAGCCTTATGAATTCGCATCACGCATCGATGATCGACATCGCGCCTTCAATTCTGTCGGCTGACTTCGCGCATTTGGCCGAACAAATTCAGACAGTTGAGCGTGCCGGAGCTTCGATTCTGCATGTTGACGTGATGGACGGCCGATTTGTGCCCAACATTACGATTGGACTGCCCGTGGTAAAGGCGATCTCGCGTGCAACCCATTTACCTATAGACGCGCATCTGATGATCGTCGAGCCGGGGCAATATGCTGAGCAGTTTGTAAAGGCTGGGGCGCAGATGGTCTCGATTCACATCGAGGCCGACCCGCATGCGCACCGGACGCTATCAGCAATTCGCGCGGCAGGAGCGCAAGCCGGAATCGCTATCAATCCCGGTACGTCTTTGTCGGCGCTTGAAGAATCTCTGAAGTTTGCTGATTACGTCTTATTGATGTCCGTCAATCCCGGTTTCGGCGGCCAAAAATTTATTCCCGAATCGCTCGACAAACTACGCCGGTTACGGCGCATGGTTGACGAGCGTGGATTGAAAACCCGCATCGAGATCGATGGCGGAATCGATGCGGACAACATCGCGGAAGTCGCCGCCGCCGGCGCTGAAATCATCGTTTCCGGCTCAGCCATTTTCGGCGCCGACGACCCCGGCATCGCTTTGCGGCAATTGCGTGAGGCAACGGTTCTTTGGGTGTAAGTAATTGTGATTCGCGAGATTAGCGCGCGCACATCCGTTGCCGCTGGAGATCGGACGCTTTCTCCTCTAAAATCTCGCGGTTTGTTCTGTTGGAGGATTTTTCAATGAGTTTGTCGTTCACCTCAATTCGCTCGCAGAGAGCTTTACAGGTCGCGGTCTTGATCGCCGCCTTGATCGCGGCTTGCTCGTTGCAAAGGTCGATGGCATTCGCGCAACAACCGCAACAAGGACAAAGCGATCTATCGAACACGCAGCGGCTCAACATAATGAAGTCGAAAATCGAGGCGATGCGCCGCTCACTTTCATCGGCGATTGCTGCGATGAACTCGAGCGACCAGGGGGATAAGACCAAGAATGCTGATGACCCTCGGGAGCGGCTGCGCGGTTTAGACAAAGAAGCGAATTCTATTAACAGTGAAGTCAACGACCTTCAGGTTAAAGAAGACAAGGCCGAGAAATACGACACTTCGAAGATCGGCAATCTGGAGCAATCCGTTACTGACTTAAGAACGCGGGTTGACGCGGCGCTGCAAGCGACCGCGAGCGCACGCACCAGCACCAGCGCCGGCGACGAGACGCCGAATTACAAACCAAAAGAAAAGAATAAGCGCCGTCTGTTCGGACTGCTGCCGGGAAAAGGTAATGGCAAGTACGATGAATTGACCGGTACTGTCGCGCCGGGCCGCGACCGCATTTTGTTCATTGAAGCAGCCAAAGAAGTTCGCAAAGGTAACCATGAAACCGGCCGCCTGCTTTTCACGACAATCATCAACACGTATCCGGATTCGCCTTACCTGCCCTTGGCGAAACTCGCGATCGCCGACTCGTTCTATCTTGAAGGAACAACTGCTTCATTAACGCAGGCTGGCCAGGCGTACGAAGACTGGCGGACCTTCTTCCCCACCGATCAACTTGCTGACGACGCCCTATTGAAAGTCGCAGAAACCGAAATGCGCCAAATGGGTTTGTCCGATCGCGACATCACTCACGCGCGCAAAGCCGAGCAGCGACTGAAAGCTCTGTTGCAGCGATATCCGCAGACTGATCTGCGGCCCACCGTGGAAGCGCACCTGCGCGAGGTGCAGGACAACCTCGCGATGCACAATCTGCAGGTGGCGCGGTTTTATGGCGATCGTTTCACAAACAAAAAAGGTGGCCTGAAAGGCGAGCAGGACCGTTTGCGGGAGATCGTCGAAAAGTATCCGAACTTCTGCCTGATGGACGAGGTTCTCTTCAAACTTGGGTGGACATTTCAGCAGGAAGAAGAGCCGGATGAGGCGGCTAAACTCTATCAACAGCTGGTGCGCGACTATCCGAACAGCGACTACGTTGATAAAGCCAAAGACCAGCTAAACGTGATCGGCGCAACAATCCCCGAGCCCGATCCGATCAAGAAGGACATCACGCCGTGCGAAAAGCGTGGTTTCATGGCCAACATGATGCAACAGATTACGGGCAATGCAAACGTGAGTACGAGCCACGACGGCATTCTCATCACCCATAACGGTGAAGGCACTGACTTGATTGACAAGGCGATTGCCAATGGCGGCGAACTGCCAGAAAACGTTCAGCCTGTAATCCGCACGACCAGCCCTGCGACAGCCGAACGTCCGCGGACGACGGCAACACCAGCCGCGACACCAAAACCGTAACATTAGTGAAAGGTGATGGGTGATAGGTAATGTTGTTATCACCTATCACCGGTCACAGTCCTTTTCACTTTGCCCATTTTCACGTAGCATTCCTGCGCAATGACGCCGGCGTCAATCCAGGAAGAACTCAACCGCCGCCACCGAACAGCGAAACTGTTCATCCTGATCTTCTTTGCACTTGACATAGTCCTGCTCGTGATTGCGTTTCTGGCAGGCGATCGTATTTCACGCCCAAAGGATCCAAAGATCGCAGTGGGACTTTGGATCGCAATTCTGGTTTGTGGATTGGGCGTTTTCGTTCTGCGCCGAACGCGGTTTTCAACGATGCGTTTGCAGGACATTGCGGCAGTCAAAGGGATTTCCGGCCTGCTTAAAACTTTAGAGGGAACAACGGTTCAAATAGCGTCAATCGGGGGCGCCATTGGTTTGATGGGCTTCATCATCACCATGATCGCTCCACCATACGACTCATCACCGTGGACTCACATGCTGCGCGCCGCAGGTGTGTCCGTCATCGTTTTAATCTACTGCTATCCATTCAAGAGCGCGTGGGAACGGATCGTCCGGCAGCTCGCGCCGGCTGACACCATTCCAGAAACCAGGATCACATGAAAAAGAAACTGCTTTTGTTAGCTACCGCTTTGCTTTTCATCGCGCCGATTGCGCACGCTCAGCAGGCGCCTGCGACACCGGACGCGTTGGTGAAAGAGTTGTACGCCGCACATAAGAGTCGCCGTACGGATCCCTTCTCTCAAACAAAGGATCGCGCACGCCTGGACAAATATTTCGCGAAAGATCTTGCTGATCTTCTTTGGAAAGACGCCAAGACGTCCGCGAAGAATAATGAAGTTGGGGCGTTGGACGGCGACCCGCTCTATAACGCCCAGGACATGAAAATCACCGCTTTCCGCGTCAACTCACCTCAATACGGCGAAGGTAATCACGACGTTGCTGACGTTCTCGTTACTTTCAAGAACATCGGCAAGGAAGAGAAGATTCTGTTTCGAGTCGAGCGGAACAACAGCAAAGTCTGGAAAATCACGGACATCTTCTATAAGAACAATCCCGACTCGGCATCCTCGCTGCGAAAGATTCTCGCGGCCGGACAGTGACGTGCGGCAAGAGTCGTGAAGAAAACAGTTGCACTGTTTTTGCGACCCGGACCGAACTGGGATTGCTCAAAGGGAGTTCGCGAACAGCAACTCTGGGATGAACATGCCCAGTTTGTTGACGGTTTGCTCGCCCGAGGTCTCATCATGATGGCCGGCCCCTTTGCTCCGGACGGCGCCGGCGCGCTTGTGATTCTCAATGTCGAAAGCGCTGATGAGGCGCGTGCGATTTACGCAGACGATCCATGGGCACATAAACAAATATTGCTCACTGCGGAAGCAAAAGAGTGGACGATTTTTCTCGACGCGCGCGACGATTCTGACCGCTGAGCACAACATGCATCAAG
Organism: uncultured bacterium; assembly: GCA_965653675.1. Lineage (GTDB taxonomy): Bacteria > Acidobacteriota > Blastocatellia > Pyrinomonadales > Pyrinomonadaceae > UBA11740. Next base: position 72,754 of record CBFHBA010000007.1, on the reverse strand, counting down.
TGAGTAGAAGAGTTCTGGCGACGCTATTGTTCGGTTTGATTGCGGCCACCGCAGCGTCAGCGCAGAAGGACGATAACAATTGGCCGCCGCTTTCATATTTGAGAAGTGATTACCGGCAGGTTTCCGTCGTTGCTCGTGTCAATGTGCGCACCGCAGAGACCGTCAATCGCGTCGGTGGCTATGAAGACTGGCATCTGGTCGGCGACGTGATCGAGCCCTTCAAAGGAAAATTTCGCAAAGGCGATGCGATCAATTTTTATCACGGCGCAGAGAAAGGCTTTCGCCGCGAACAATTCCTCGGCGATAAGATCGTCTTTCTTGCGCGTAATTACGTTGAGAAGGAAAAACGTTGGGTGTGGGGAGTTCTCGAGAACTCGACGCTCGACTACACCGCGCATCGCGGCCGGAAATTGCGCACGATTCGACGCTCACAAACGAAAAGGCGAACTCATTAATTCACGGCCTGGCTGCTGGTAACTTTCGTTCCCAGATTGCGCGCCATCGTCTGCGCAGCGCTGCGACGGCGAAGAAAGATCATCCCGTCCTGCTCAGAAATCAGACCCTTATTGATGAGATCGTGCGTGGCCGACTCAAATGTCATCATCCCAAGCCCGCGACTCGTTTGCATCACTGATGCGATTTGATGGGTCTTGCCTTCGCGAATCAAGTTAGCAACGGCGGGGACGTTCACCATGATTTCCAGCACCGGCACGCGGCCTTTCTGATCCGCGCTCGGCAGTAACGACTGTGCGACAACGCCACGCAGACTCTCAGCCAACATCACGCGAATCTGCGACTGCTGATTTTCCGGGAAGACGTCGATGATCCGATCGACGGTCTTGATCGCGCTGTTGGTGTGCAGAGTGGCAAAGACTAAGTGCCCAGTTTCAGCCGCGGTTATCGCCAACGAAATCGTTTCGAGGTCGCGCATCTCGCCCACAAGGATAATGTCGGGATCTTCGCGCAGAGCCGCACGCAAAGCCGCGGCGAAAGATTTTGTGTGGCTCGCAACTTCACGCTGACTAATAAGGCAGCGCTGGTTTTCGTGCACGAACTCGATCGGATCTTCAATCGTGATGATATGCGATTGCTGACGCATGTTGATTTCATGAATGAACGCGGACAATGTGGTGCTTTTACCCGAGCTCGTCGGGCCGGTGACCAGAATCAAACCTTCGGAAACATTGACCAAATCCGAAAGCTGTTCTGCCAGATTCAATTCGCTGATGGTCTTAATGTGGGCCGGAATCAGACGGAAGCAAGCGGAGATGCCATGCCGCTGCATGAAGACATTTACGCGAAAGCGGCCGACACCCGGTAGCGGATAACTGAAATCCAGGTCGAGTTTTTCGTTGAACTTCTCTTTTTGGTTGTCCGTGAGGACTTCAAAAATCAAACTCTTACATGTTTCGGGAGAAACACTCTTGTACTTCTGTCTCTCCATCTCGCCGTTGATTCGCATGAATGGCGGCGAACCACTGTTTAGGTGCAGATCTGATGCGTTCTGCAGACGCATTTGTCTGAGAAGGTCGTCTATTCGCGCCATAATCTTTACTAGTTTACCAACCGGGCAGAGACCTATACCGTCGGTTGATCAATCGGGAAGCAAAGTATAGGAGGTGCAATGAACTTTGCGTCGAGTTTATTGTTCGTGCACTCCCAGGACGCGCGGGCCAGAGATATTTAACGCCTTGCGCACCGCGTTCGAATCGTATTGCATCAGCGAGTTACCGCCACCGCTTGTGTCAAAGTAGGGGGCCTGAAATCCACCGTTGCCGTTCACATCAAACTTGGCGACTGAGATGGCTCCGTAGATATCACCATTGCCACCGCCGTCGCGGACCACCTGACCGCCGCCGAGCACCAGAATTAGCCCCTCAAAACTGGGGTTTCCGTGCAACGTGAGATTCCCAGTCACAATGAGCAAACCACCGCCGCCATCTAACACACAGTCGCCGTCAACAAAGGTGAATGCCGGGTCGGACGCACTGCCTGAATAGCCAGCGAAAGACGTGAAGTAGCGTCCCTGGTCTATCGCGTTCTCTTTCTCGTCGAGAAGAAAGGCGCGTGCTTCGGGCGCCGATCGTAGCCACGGCGGCAGCGACGGGTTACCAAAAGTTTGCGCAATCGGGGCATTCACAGTGTTCTTGGTATCAGAATTGACTTCTGTTGTGGTATCTGAATCACAAGTTGCGCCAAACGACGGGAGAATGGACGACCCACTTCGGTCGGCGCCCGAATAGTATTTAGGGTGGCTGTCGCCGATCGTGAAATGTATGGCGCTACAGTCTTCAGCGCCACGCATCAACAACATCGCTGGTGGCGCGTAATCGAAGTTGGTGCGGGACACAATTAACTCAAGATGTTTTTCCGCGCCTTTGGGACCGTAGCCCCATACCCGAACCAGCAATCTCGACGGCTCACCATTAGTTACCGGCGTCTGATCGGGGTCACTGATTTCGACACTGTATGCCAAGCCGTTGAGGGGCGAGTAGTTTGCGGTAAGCGCCACGCGATCAGGCGTATTGCCGCTTGACGCATAGTTGTAATTCAGCCAACCAGACAGGCGGCAAACACTGGTTGGGTCACTAACACCACACGAAGGGCCATTGTCACCGGGGACGTTTGCCGTTGAGCGATCAATCGCATTGCGAAAACTGATCTGACTATTATTTGGCATCGCACCGCGCGGGTTAATGTTACCGCGCAAAACATTCAGCGTATCCTGCAAACCTGTTTCGGCGCTGTAATACGCTTGCATCTCTGCCGTTTCATCGATAACCGTTCGCGTGGACAAGCCAGTCACCAGGACAAGGGCTCCGCCGGTTGCAACCAGCAGGGTTGAGACCATCAGCACTGTAATCAACGCGGCGCCGCGTTCCTGCCTCACCGGTGATTCCTTAATTCTTTTCATCGGACACTCCTTCAGTAATCAAGAAGATTCGCGTTGCGCAAAGCGATACCACTCGTCAACAGAATGGGATGTGGGGGCTGGTAGCCCGGGTCCCCCGGTTTGCCGATCGCGACCTGTTGCACACAAACCGCGATTACCACATATTTCGCGAGAGATGGCGAACCGACTTCGGCCTGGGAAGGCGAGGAAATGTCACATGGAGCAGCCGTCGTCCCAGCGCTGTAGGTCACTCGTTGCGCAAAATAGTGAATGTGGAGACTGTCCAATTTGTTGGCGAGCACCTGGGATGCTCCCCCACCGTTAGCATAAGCATCGTATCGTGCTAATAGAGTCGTATCCTGGGCCGGATAGATGAAGTACTTTATATCTTCACCAGAGTCCTCACCCTGGACGCCGATGCCGCTACGTGCAGCCGGACTGACGCTCGTGTTGAATTTGTTCAGGTTTGCTCGAATGCGAATGGTACTGTTGCCATTCGCATCAGTGATTGAGTCGGCGTCGACGATGCCGTTGTCTGTCAGGTTAAAACCGGCCTGCGCAATCTCGCGCGACATGATGCTCAAAGCGCGTTCAGCATCAGCCATCGCATCAACATTGTCGTTGGCGCGGGTGCGGACATTGAGAGAATGCGCCAGCAATGTCGTCGCGATGCCAAGCACAACGAGTGTAATCGTCATCGCAATGATCAGTTCTATCAGCGAGAAACCGGCTTGGTGCTTGTGCGATTTGATTTGCCGTCTCATCGTTTCACCTTTCTTTTCTACAACGCGCGGTTTGGCCCGAGGCTTTGCGAAGTACGCTCGCTGATAATGGTCACCGAGCCAAATACCGAGGCCACATTTAATGCCCAGGGACTATCATCGCTCCACGGGACAACGCGAATCTGAATCGTTTTCGTTCGGGCTGTGCCGTTTTGCACATTTGAGTCAGTAATTGTGGAAAGCACCTGATACTGCCGTCCGCCACGCGTGATAACTGCACTCGTGCCACCATTCGCCGTGGCCGCTAGTCCCACATCGTTGAACGGCAGATTTCGATAATTCTCCATCTGCTCTTGCGCGACAGCCATCGCCAACTCGCGATCGCGGGCGCTACTATTGTTTTTAGCGGCGAAAAAGAAGCAAGAGGCGATTCCTAAGCCGACAATCGCGAGCAGGACCATGGCGATGCATGTTTCAAGCAGAGTGAATCCTGCTTCGTCGACCAGGTTCATGTGTTTCTGTTGTTCGAGTGCAGTCGTCACCTTTGGGAATTCCTCCTATTAATGGATTGTGACGGTAACCGTCTTGCCCGTACATCCGGACGACGCGAAGCTGATACTCCCACTCGCCTTCTTAACCGTGACGGTAAAGGAAGCGCTGGATGCTCCGACAACAATTTTTGAACTTGGCGTCACCTGGATTTGTCCACCATTGCTGGACGTAGCGGTGATTGTTCCGGAACCCGTGGCGTTCGTGCGATTGACGTTTATGGTTCCTGAGCCGTTGCTAACCACGCTCAATGGGTCGGGACTCGCGTTCAACACACAGGGCGCCGGGGTCGGCGTCGCAGTTGCTGTCGCAGTCGGCGTCGGGCTCGGATACGCAGTCGGCGTCGGGCTCGGATACGCAGTCGGTGTCGGGCTCGGATACGCAGTCGGTGTCGGGCTCGGGGTCGGATACGCAGTCGGGGTGGGAGATGGCGTCGGGCTGGTTGTAGGTGTAGGCGATGGAGAGGCGCCCGGATTCGGGCTCGGGTCAGGAACATAGCCACCAGGAGTTCCAGTATATGTCACTCCCGGCAATAAAGAGTCGGAGAAGTATTGAGCGTCAAAGGTGACGTCGCCGGAGCCGGTTATGCCCACGCTGACGGTGTTCCTGCCATTCGAGAAACCAAACGATTGCTCTTGTGTGATCCGACCCCGCCAATCAAACGCTACACCTTTAATACCGGTGGTAAAGCGCACTCCGGGTTGAAGACCGAAAGTTTGTATGTCACTGGCATCAATCGAACCATTTCCGTCGAAGTCCATGATTACTCTGAATGTAGTCTCACTGATTGTTTGAACGGTCGCCGTGTTGTGACGACGAACCGCGTCCGCGCGCGCCCTTTCAACATAGCCCGCAAACTCTCGCGCCGAATTCATCAGGCGGACATGCTCGCGTGCGCGACTGATACCAACGATGGCGAAACCAGTGATGATCATGGCAACGGCGATCGTGATGAGTAATTGAATGATGCTGTAACCACGAGTCGTGCTGAAGGGCTTTGCTCTCATAACTTTTGCTGGCGGACCTTTCGTTTGTACTCGACCGGCCACGGGGTTCCGGCTCGGCAGTCTTGGGCAATGACTGTGCCAGCATCGGAGTGTACGAATTCACTGAGGTTTCCCGACGCTTAATCGTCCTGAGGCATGGTAAGCGTTACGAGAAGTAACAGCGATTGGAAGCTCGCTTCACACTCCCGAAGCGCGCATCGAAATGCAGTCCTGCGTCTTTCCAACGCCCGCCCATTTCGTAAAGCCGTTCGCAGAGTTTTGAGTGAAGACGCAGGGCCTCGCGTTCTTGACCTCGTCTAAGGCGCGTGTTAGTTTGCGAACTTACCGGTTTTTAGTTCGAGATCGTCCCTCCCAACACACGAGGTTCACGCACAAGTGTCTGCACCAGCAGTGGAATTGAAGCGCACGCCGCTGAACGTGGCGCACCGCCGGCTCGGCGGGCGCATGGTTGAATTCGGTGGCTGGGACATGCCGGTTCAGTATCCCGCCGGCACGGTGACCGAGCATCTGCGCACACGCAATCATGCCGGATTGTTCGACGTGTCGCACATGGGGGAGATTGATGTACGTGGCGCCGATGCGATCGCATTCGTCAATCGTCTGACTTCGAACGATGCGTCAAAGTTGGTTGATGGCCAGGCGCAATACTCAGCATTGACCACACCCCAGGGGACGGTCATCGATGACTTGCTCGTCTATCGCTTTGCTGCAGATCATCTACTGCTGGTCGTGAACGCAGGCACGACGGAAAAGGATTGGGACTGGATCAAATCGCATCATTCAGGTGAGAACGTCGAACTAGGAAACGTCAGCACTGACTATTGCCAGCTTGCTTTGCAGGGACCGGATGCCCTCTCGATCTTGCAAAAGCTGACGGAAACACAGTTGTCGGAAATCAAGTACTACCATTTCGTCACCGGTCAGGTGGATGGCGTTGAGTCGATTATTTCGCGGACGGGTTACACCGGCGAAGATGGTTTTGAAGTCTATGCTGCGCCGGAAAAAGCGGAACAGCTTTGGAACAAGATGCTCGACACTGGAAATTTCGGTAGTGATGCTGGTGTTTTGCCCTGTGGCCTCGCTGCGCGGAATACGCTGCGGCTCGAAGCGGGCATGTGCTTGTACGGCCACGAAATCACTGAAGAGACAACACTGCTCGAAGCGAACCTCAGTTGGATTACGAAGCTGAATAAGGAAGATTTCATTGGCCGCGATGTGCTCGCAAAACAGAAAGAGGACGGCCTGACGAGGAAACTGATTGGCTTCGAAGTTACCGACCGCGGGATTGCGCGCGATGAACAAGATATTCTCGTAGAGGGCGCGCGCGTAGGCCGCGTCACTTCCGGAAGCCCCGCGCCGTTTTTGAAAAAGAACATCGGCATGGGTTATGTGCCGGTTGAATATTCAACTGCAGGCAGATCGATCGAGATCGACGTGCGCGGTAGACATGTCGGCGCGCAGATAGTGTCATTGCCTTTTTACAAGCGCGCGAAGTGAAAATCTGAATTTCGAATTATGAGTTTTGAATTCTGAGGTCATACCTCTTAATATCGCGTTTACGCTGTCTTATTCAAAACTCAAAACTTAAGAACTCAACACTGATTTTGAGGAGAATCAATGGCTAACGTTCCCGATAATCTTCACTACAGCAAAGATCACGAGTGGGTGCGTGTCGAAAGCGGCGTCGCCGTCATCGGAATTACCGATCATGCTCAGGAGCAACTTGGTGACGTCGTCTACGTGGAATTGCCGAAAGCCGGTGAATCATTCTCTGCGCACGAATCATTCGGCTCAGTTGAATCGGTGAAAGCTGTGTCAGAAATCTTCACCCCAGTGTCTGGCGAGATTGCCGAAGTGAATGACTCGCTCACCGACGAACCCGAAAAGGTCAACAAAGACCCTTACGGCGACGGCTGGATGATTAAGGTGAAGATGGGCACGCCCGGCGAAGTTGATAGCCTTTTGACTGCCGCCGAGTACGAAGATTTTACGAAAGCCGAAGAGTAAACGCGTTGCGCTACATTCCCAACTCGCCTGACGAACGTGCCGAAATGTTACGGCAAATCGGCGTCAGTTCAATGGAAAACCTCTTCGACTCGATTCCTGCGGACCTACGTTTGCGGCACATGCTGAATGTGCCGCCCGCGCTGTCGGAGCTCGAACTGCTGAAAAAGTTCGACACAACGGCCACGCACAATCCGGCTGCACATCGCATAAGTTTTCTCGGTGCAGGAGCTTATTCTCACTACATTCCAACAATCGTCGATTCCCTGATTTCGCGATCTGAGTTTTTCACCGCCTACACCCCTTATCAGCCCGAGATTTCGCAAGGCACATTGCAAGCGATCTTTGAATTTCAGACGTTGGTTTGCCAATTAACTGGAATGGACATCGCGAACGCGTCAATGTACGACGGCTCGACAGCGATGGCCGAGGCGGTTTTGATGGCTGAGCGCGTCACACGGCGGGCGAAGGTGATCGCGTCGTCAGCGATTCATCCTGAATACCTCGACGTGGCGCATACGTATGTGCAACACGCGGGGATTGAGTTGCACCACTGTGCTTATTCACCGGAAACGGGGACGACGCTGGGTGACAGTTTGGCGGATCTCGATGACAAGACCGCAGCGGTGGTGGTGCAATCTCCCAACTTCTTTGGCTGCATCGAGGACGTTCAGGCGCTGGCCGACAAAGCGCATGCGGCCGGTGCGCTGCTCATCGTCGTCATTACGGAAGCGATGTCGTTCGGTTTGCTGAAATCTCCCGGCGCATGCGGCGCGGACATCGTGGTCGCCGAAGGCCAGTCTTTCGGCGTGCCTCTTTCGTTCGGTGGTCCATACGTCGGTTTGTTCGCGACGCGCGAAAAATATGCGCGACAGATTCCCGGCCGCCTCGTCGGAGAAGCCTATGACGCAAAAAGCCGGCGCGGATTTGTGCTCACGCTGGCGACGCGCGAGCAGCACATTCGGCGCGAGAAGGCGACTTCCAATATCTGCACGAACGAAGGTTTGATCGCCCTCGCCGCGACGATCTATCTGGAAACGATGGGGCCGCGCGGCATTGAATCAGTCGCGCAGCAGTGTGCGCAGAAGGCGCATTACGCATCACGCAGGATTTCAGAGATTGAAGGTTTCTGGCTTCCCTTCTCTGCTCCCTTCTTCAATGAGTTCGTGGTGCGCGCTCCCGGTGATGCGAATGCGCTGCTCAAGAAACTGGCGGATGAAAGAGGAATCGATGGCGGCATCTCGTTGTCACGCTACGACGCGAATCGACCGAACGATTTCCTGGTTTGTGTTACGGAAACGAATACGCGCGAGCAGATTGATGCGCTCTGCGAAGGAATTGAGTCATTGACTCATTGATTCATTTGTTCAATGGTTCGATGAATCAATGGATCAATGAATCAATGATCACCAAGGTCACAACTCACATCAGCCCGAACGAGCGGTTGATCTTTGAGCGGTCGCAGCCTGGCCGTATGGGTTTCAGCTTGCCGCCACTTGACGTTGATGAAACGCCGCTCGACGAAATCATTCCGCATGATTTTCAGCGCGACGACCAACTCGCGGGCATGCCCGAGGTTACGGAAGTCGATGTGATTCGCCACTTCACACGCATCTCGACGTGGAACTATTCGATCGATCAAGGCATGTATCCGCTCGGCTCGTGCACGATGAAGTACAACTCGCGCCTGAACGAAAAGGTCGCGCGCATCGCGGGCTTTGCGAATCTCCATCCGCTCGCTTCCGAAAACGAAGCGCAAGGCGCCCTGGAAGTCATCTACGAGCTGCAGCAATACCTGGCGGAGATCACGGGCCTTCCTGGTATTTCTTTGCAACCCGCCGCCGGCGCGCACGGCGAGATGACCGGCATCATGATCATTCGCGCGTTTATCGACGCGCGGGACGGCAAAGAGAAGTCCGCGCGACGCCGCACGATGCTGATTCCGGACTCAGCGCACGGTACGAATCCAGCGTCGGCGCATCTGTCCGGCTTCACCGTTAAGACAATTCGATCGACTAGCGAAGGATTGACCGACCTCGATCACCTGCGCGAGCTGTGTGCACATGGAGATGTCGCAGGGTTGATGCTGACGAATCCGAACACGCTCGGCTTATTCGAACGAAACATCCGCGAGATTTGCCAGATTGTTCATGAGGCTGGCGGATTGGTCTACATGGATGGCGCGAACATGAACGCGCTCGTCGGTGTCGCGCGACCCGGTGACATGGGCGTCGACGTCATTCACTTGAACCTGCACAAGACTTTCTCGACGCCGCATGGTGGCGGCGGTCCCGGTTCGGGGCCATGTTGTTGCACGAGAGAACTAGAACCATTTTTGCCGGTGCCGCGCATTGTCAGTACCGGGAGCGGTAGCGACCGGGTCTATAAACTCGACTTCAACTACCCGCAGTCAATCGGTCGCGTGAAAGCTTTTTATGGCAATTACGGCATGATGCTGCGCGCGCTCGCGTATATTCTGACGCACGGACGCGACGGTTTACGCGAAGCGACCGAAGCGGCAGTGCTGAATGCGCGCTACATCGCACATGCACTTGTTTCTGACTACGATAAGCCTTTCGACGGCGCGCCGATGCACGAAGTTGTATTCACCGACAAACGGCAGGCGCGCAAAGGCGCGCACACACTCGACATTGCGAAACGTCTGATCGATTACGGTTTTCATCCGATGACGATTTATTTTCCGTTGATCATTTCGGGTGCGATGTTGATTGAACCGACTGAATCCGTGGGGCGCCTGGAATTGGATCAATTCATCGATGCGATGCGTTCGATCGCACGAGAGGCGCAGGACGATCCCGAACTATTACTCAACGCTCCCCATTCAACCCGGATTGGCCGGCTGGATGAAGCGACCGCCGCGCGCAAACCGGTGCTGCGTTGGAAACCGAAGGAAAGCATTGCTGAACCTCGCGCTGCCGCGAGTCCCCAATCTTAAGTTCGCGTTTTGCTCGAACAGAACATGGCTACACAAACACCCTGGACCGGTATTCAGATCCAAACGAGTTTCTTTCCGTTGTCGTTGTTTCTTTATCTCGTCATGCCGACAATCATTATTGACGGTCAAGCGACGCAACGCGCCTGGGGAACACACAACTTTGCCGTGCCGGGTGGAATGCACCACGTGCGGATCTATTTCCGATATCTGTTTATGGAAACGTGCGGCGATGCGTCAATCAATGTCGTAGTCCAGCCGAACTGCGTGCACCGCGTCGTGTATGAAATGCCGCCGTGGGTGTTCTCGGCAGGTGCAATTAGAGAGCTGCCGCCTTATCGTTTTCAATAGCCTCAAGCGTTTTATGGATTCACAAGAACAATTCAACTGTCCGGTGTGCAAAACCACTAAACTCGTCAGAGCCGAGTTGGAACCAAACCTCGCTTCATTCAATTGTCCGCAATGTGAAGGCCACTGGATTCGTGGCAAAGAGTACTGGGACTGGATCGAGAAGCATGAGAATTTGCCTGAACGGGTTCAGGAAACAGAAAGTTTGTCGCTCGCTGAACCGGGGATTCCGGTGGATTGTCCGGAATGTCGCTTCCGCATGGTGCGGTATCTGGCCGGGCACGGCCTGGACTTCACGGTCGATCACTGTCACGGATGCAAAGGCATCTGGCTCGACCGCAACGAATGGGCGGCGCTCCGCAAGCGAAACCTGCACGACGATCTGCACGCAATGTTCACTTCATTCTGGCAGGCGGGCGCGATCCGAGAGCAGCGGAAGAAGCGTATGCAGCAAATCTATCTCGAAAGGTTTGGCGAAGAAGACTACACAGAAATCCAGCGGGTACGGCATTGGTTAGACAAGAAGACTAATCGAGCAGAATTGATCGCTTATTTGACGGACAAAGAGCCTTACAACGTGTGAAGGCCGCCTTCGTGTCAGAACCGCGAGCGTTCTGACAGGGTCTACGCCTCCCAATCGCCGCCGCTGCTAGCTTTCAAACCGGCTTCACCCTCACCCGGCACACGCATCAACTCAAGCCGCTCAACCGGCCTTCCATTTAACAAATGTTCTTCGATAATTTCCGGCACATCTGACGCGCGCACCTGCGCGTACCAGGTTCCGTCTGGATAAACCAAAACGGTTGGGCCGATTGCGCAGAAGCCGACGGATGCACACTCAGTCAGGACAATGCTTCCGTTTGGGTTTTTGCCCTTAACCTCTCTTCCGAACAAGATCCCTCGCTTTTTAAGTTCGCGTTCGAATGCATCGCGGACTTCCGCGCTGTCTCGCGCCGAACATGACTTACCAGTGCAGACAAAAACGTGGTGCCGAATCGGCGCCGTGGCCACCGGCGCAAGCGCGCGTAGCCGCTCAATATCCTCGATAATTTCAAACTCGGCCATGCGTTCATGCTAACACGAACACGCGGGCAACATACGGCGCAAAGAAAACAACTAACCGGCGTCCATGCAAGTTGATTAAGTTCTTTGCACGCATCATTTTTCATTGTAAGATTCGGATTGCACAGGCGACCGCTGACCGACCGCAGAGTTCCGGCGGAGACGGGTGGTGGGCGCCTGATTTAGTACGTGCATGCAGACGTTTCGAAAAATAACTGAGCAGCGCAAAGCCGACGGTCTCGTTATTCACATTTCATCGCTGAATGACCGTTCGACTGAGGTCGTCATGCGCGATCGAATCACGATTGGCGCCGCCGATGACTGTGACGTGAAGATTCGTCTGCCCGAAGTTGCGGCGAGTAAAGCTACTGGCCCGGTCGTGGAGTTAGCGCGGCAGAACGGCGTCTACCGCATTGCGAGTTACGATTCGAACCTCGAAGTCACGTTGAACAATCGCCCCATCCGATCAAATAAGGCGATTGACGACGGCGATGAAATCTGGATCGGGCCAGCCGGACCTTCCATTCACTTCTTTCCGATTCAAGCCACAGCAGCGCTGGTGCCGGGCCGCCGCGGTGGCGCACACGTCGCTCCATTTATCGAGCAAGCGGCGATGGAAGCTTCCGCGACTTCGCGGCGAGACGATGCAAAGATCTTCCTGCGTGAATTCACACGCGAACTGGTTCGTGAGATCAATCCAAGCACGAAAATTATCATCTTTGCGATTCTGATCGCGCTGGTGGTCGGGTCGCTTTATATCGGTTTTGGTCTCGTCAACGAGCTGCGCCGCACACGCCGCGTCAACGATGACCTGCGCACACAAACTGAAGCCGCGAAGTCCGAACTGGAACGGACGAACAAACAACTGAAAGATTTGGACGAATCCAATCAGCGCGTGATGAAGAGTTTATCGTTGGCGGTTAAGTTGCGCGCCGATTACGGCAGCGGCGTCGCACTGATTTACGGCTCGTACATGTTTGTCGAGTCAGGCACCGGCCGCCCGCTGCGATATCCCGAGACACAGGCGAACGAATCGGGGACGAACGTCCAATCGGGAAATGACCCGACGACTGCACTCACGCCTGAGGGCAACGGATCGATTGCTGAGTTCGATTTTGTCGGTACGGGTTTTCACGTAGGTGACGGTTACCTTCTGACGAATCGTCACGTCGTGCAGCCCTGGCTTGCCGATGATCGCGCGCAAAGTCTGAACAGCACTGTGCGTGGACAACCGCGGTTGCGAAGACTAATCGCATACTTTCCGGATCAGCCGCAACCCGTCACATTGAAATTCAAACAGGCAGCGGGTCGCGATGACGTAGCCGTCTGCACGATTGACTCAAAAGACTTGCCCGATAAAGTTCCGGTGCTTCCACTCGAACATGACGGACAGGAAGTTGTTGGCAACATGGTCGTGACCATGGGTTATCCGAACGGGCCGGATCGTCTGCTCGCTTTGCTCGACGAGACGGAAGCGCGCAGTGTACTGGCGCGTTACGGATCGGTTGAAGCTTCGCTGGGTTACCTGGCGCAGACAAAACACATTCAGCCGTTGATGACTCAGGGAAACATCACTGACTTGAACACGCGGAAAATTGTTTACGACGCGCGCACCGGTGAAGGCGGATCCGGCGCGCCACTCTTTGGACCATCGGGTCGAGTTATTGGAATTACCTTCGCGGTGTTCACCGAAAATACTGCATCGAATTTCGCGGTGCCGGTGCGGTATGCATTAACTTTGCTTGAGAGATCGGGATGGACTGCGCCCAAGAATCCCGAAGAAGAAAAGGAAGGGGCCAATTCTCAGTCGAACGGTCGGCCGGGTACTTAGCATCAAACTGGGGTCAGGCACGTTCATTGCTAGAGATTTGCACCAGCTTTTTTTCATCTCGATTTTACAGGAGCTTTGCGCCGAAAACGTCGGAACATGGTTTGATTTGGAGCGTTTTGTTACGCAAGACTGTTCGGCGAGCAGCATGAAAACCCGATCTTGGGCCCTGAAGTTCTCTCCCCGCGTTCTTCTGCGCGGGGTTCTGCTGCTGGCACTTCTTTCGGTCGGCTCGAGTGTTGCCGCTGCGCAAACGGCGGCAGAAATCAATACTGCAAAAGCGGCAGCTACCAAACCCGAAGCAAATCTTTCCACGACGGAGACCGCGAACCTCGATACGCCAGTTTCCGCAACCGCGCCGCCAACGACGCCCCCGTTTCGCGTTGAGCGACTTTCCGTCGCGGGAGGCGCGGAGCTTCTGACCATCTTCGGCCGGGTCGATGGTTTGCGCGATTCCAGTTCGCCGGAAATCCCGCTCGTGACCGTTCTCCGAGACACGCTCGGCGATGACAATCCGGAAAACGATCGGCTGCGTTATGTGTGGATGCTGACCTATACGCAGCCTTCGATGGCCAAGCGCATCGCCGCAGCGATTCCGTTCCTTTATCGAAGCGTGGGAAACAAAAAGAATGTTTCAGGGCCGCCTGCGCCGATTTTGAATTTGTCTCACATACAGCGCGCCACGTGGAACAAGTTTTTCACGTGGGGAGTGCAGAACGCATTTCTCGACACATACGGTCTGCCGCTGAAGGTCTCAACACGAACTTATCGACAAAATTTGTCGGACTATCGCAAGGCGCACATCGCGCAGGCGTTATCTGTGCTCGGCACTTATCAAAACATCCAGCAGCACGTGCACGCCGAAAGTGAGTTTTTGGCGCTTCGTACTGATCCGGAGGCCGCGCGAGTTTCTGATGGAGATTCATCAAGCCCATTGCTTGCATTTGAACCGGCGTTCACGCCGGACGAGATGCTCGAGTTGCGGGCGCGCTTGTTGCTTTCGCAGAAAACGTTCGGCGGCTTGTACGGTCCTGATAAGTTCGAGTCAACTGTCGGCAAGTACGCCACCAAGTCGTTGGATTACAGCGGCCACAATTGGGAGCTCTTGCGACAGCAAGCGGAAGCCGACGGTCTTTACTTTGAACCGCTGGCTATGCCGGATGGCGCGGCGACGCACGCGATTCTCTGGGTGGCAAAAAGCGATCTTAACGCCCAATCGGACCGCCGGTACCGCGGCAGATTCCTGAACATTTCTAATCCCTGGAAGGATCAGCACCTGCGAAACTGGACCGGCTATTCGGAGATGCGATTCTTCGACAGCGAGAATCGTCGCACCACGAGTGACGCCGACGGGGCGCGCGGTGTGGAGATAATTCCGCTCGCACTTTACGGATTGAACCATCCGAAGATTCCCGCGGTCCTCATCGACTTGCGCGACAGTATGAATCCGAAAGAGCGCGAGATGTCGCGCCGGCTCTTCAACGACGTGGCAAAGAATGTGCTGTCACTGTCGAGCTTCGGCAACCTCCCTTACTTTGCCGGACGAAAAGTTTACGGATTTCTCACCGGTCGCCGCGGCATGGATATCAACCAACCATCGCGTATGCGCAGCTACACAGAGCTAAAGCTGCTGTTGGCGTTCAATCCCAACATTAATCCGCAATTGCGCGACGAACTGCAGCGTCGCCTGGAAACTGTTTCGATCAATCCGATGTCGAATGACTCCGCAAGCGAGATCAAGTTGGCGCGTAATCAATACGACGCCTTGGTCGAATTTGCGCGGAGCAAGGACGGATTGCCTGCCAAAATCGAACGCGATCGCCGCGAAGAGATGGTGCGTCTGGTTCATGGCCGCGCAACGCGGTTCTGGTTTGAACTTGGGAACGTTGTGACGTTCGGGCGATACATTCATCGCGAAGATGCGACGCCTGAGCTCGAGCAGCGACTGGATCTGGCGCGACGGGTTAAGTTTCACACGCAATTTCTCGATCGCGTGGCGAAGTCCTCGCCGCAAGTCGAAGTCGCGTGGGATGTGCCGACGGTGCAAAAGTCCTTGAAGTTTCTCGCTGACAACGCCGCGGCGGCCAACGGTTCAACCGCGAAAGTTACGGCGCAGATCTTTCAGCGCTCGACCGACGAAGAGTCGCGCAAGTTATGTCTGGACGTTCTGTCGGGAATCAACGACAAGGGCGCGCGTAAAGAAATGCTGCGCATCTTTCGCGAAGAACCACTGAACTCCGAATGGCGCTCGGTGGTGGCGGCGCGTCTGCGCAAGGCCGTCATTGAGGCTGACCGCATCAAGGCCAACGAGGCGAACTCGGTCATGGCGGAAATCGGGGGCGGCCCTTAGGTTTTTCATTTGTGTGGTTCGGCCGCTTACGGCTGAGACTTGTTTTTATGTCGCCCAGCATTCACGCCTGGGAAACGGAAATAATTGTTTGTAGGCCCCGCTTACGGGGGGACGTCTTTATTGATGGCTAAAGCCACCGTCGAAAACCTCGTGAACGGGGTTTCATCGCTGTTTCCTTTCCACGATCCCAGGCGTAAACGCCTGGGCTACAGAAACCGGACGATCCTACGCCTCTCATTTCTTGTCCTCTCCTTCGGTCTAGCGATCTCCACTCAAGCACAGGCGAAACGCGTCGTCATCGTGAAAGTTGACGGCTTGCCTTATGACACTGTCGATCGCTTTGTGCGCGAACGCGATCCGCAAACCGGCAAAAGTCGTCTGCCCTGGTTTGACTACATCTTCTATCAAAACGGAACGCGGCTCACGAACTTTTACGTGCGCGGCATGAGCCTGTCAGCGCCGTCGTGGTCCCTGATCGATACCGGGCAGCATTTGCAAATCAAAGGAAACGTCGAATTCGACCGCTATATTTTTTATACGTACGACTATCTGAATTTCATCCCGTTCTATTTCAAGCAGGCGTACCGCGGCAACGTGGACATGCCGGGGACAGAGGTGCTCGATTCGCTTGGCCTGCATTTGTTGATCGATGCGTACGACAACTATCAGCGGCTGCCGGGTTCACAACTTTACGGTCGCGGCGCGCGGCTCGCTACTCTGCAGCGCGCGGGTCAGACAGAGTTTGCCAAAAGCCCGATTCAACTGGCCGAAGAATTCATCATTGGTCTCGACCTCCGCAATGCAGTCTTTAGCCAATACGAACGTGAGCTGATTGACGCGCTCAGCGATCCGCGCGTGCAGTACGTCGACCTGTTCGACATGTCGTACGACCACGCCGCGCATCACACCAACGATGACGCCACGCATTTGCAAGTACTGCGCGAGCTGGACGCGCGGCTGGGACGAATTTGGACGGGCATTCAAAAGAGTCCACTCGCTGCGGAGACAATTTTTATTGTCGTGTCCGACCACGGCTTCAATAGCGATCCCAAGGTCTTGAGTCAGGGTTTCAATCTGGTGAAGTTGCTGGGCAGTCGCGAGGGTGGCGGACATCACGTGATCACGAAGCGACGTTTGATGTTGGACTATGCTATCAAGGGCATCAATCCTTTCGTGCCGCCAATTACGACCACAACATCACAAAGCTATTATTTAAAGGGCCAGAGTACGGATTATCCGACTGCGCTTTTAGACTTTGACGGGAATGAACGCGCGGGTTTGCACTTGCGTAACAGCGATCTCAACCAACTTCATATTCTTTTGCAGCAATTGCAACGAATAGATCTCTCGCCACAACTCCGCACGGCGGCAACCAACACTTTCTTTGGAATTCTTTCGCGAGATCGCGCGGCGTGGTCGTCCGAACTCGATCAGCTCGAGAAAGAAATCGGCGCGCTACATGGTGCGATTGCAGCCGAAAACGCTCGCTGCAAATCACAACCAAAGAAGTTCACTGAAGAAGATCGCGAGATGGGCCGTGATGACAATGCGCGTCGTACATGTGTGCGCGTCACGCAATGGACTGAGCTAGACACCGATTATACCCACTACGCTGCGACGATGCGCAGGCTTTTTGCGCTGCACCCGGACACCTTTCAGCCGGCGAACCTCAAGATCCTTGACTTGATTCCGAAGAGCACGATGGGCGATCGCAATTCAATTCACGCGCTGCAAAATTACGTCGTCGGTCTTGGGCCAGCGGGTTTGGTTTTGAGCAGCGATGGCTCGCTGGACCTCGAACGTACTTTTGTGCGAATCAATTATTTCGATCTGCTCAAGCGCCAAATGGTGAGAAACAATGTTCAGTCGGGCATCTCAAGCCAACCTGTTGATTTTCTCGCCACCCGCATCCCCCATGAATCGGTTGAATCGTTGCTACCAGGCGACATGCGACCTGACGATGACGTCATTTGGCTATACGCCAGTCCTGAGCGACAGGCCCTGGTAATCCCGCGCGGCGAGGCGGCCGGACAACTACAGTTGCGGTACCTGCCGATTGCGCATCTCACACAGGATGCGGATGGGGCAATTCATTTCAATCGCGCTAAGTGGCAGCCGGATCTGCCTCTGCGACTGTTTGAAGACGCACGTTTGGAAACCGGCAACGTGGATCGCATTGCGTGGCTGAGCGATTGGCACACTGACGTTGAGTGGTTGCGCGCGCTGCACAAGACGCAATACTCTAACGGGCTGATTGGCTTGCACGAGCAGTTCACTCAATTCGTGGCGCCGGAAACCGACGCGAGTGCGGCTGGCCTTTCTGCAGACGAACGGTTGTTGCGCAGTCTGCGTCGGCGCCAAAGACGTTTGACCGAAACTGACTTGCAGATTTTTGCGAATAATCACTGGAACTTTGATGTGCGCGGTTTCAACCCCGGTGGCAATCATGGATCGTTCTTTCGTGTCTCGACGCATTCGACTTTCATGCTGGCCGGTGATGGCGTGCCGCGCGGATTGGCAGTAAGCGAGCCGTATGACAGCTTGAGCGTTGTACCAACGATCATGGCTTTGACCGGCAGACTTAATGATGACAATACGCCGGGTGAGAATCTCGCGAAGCGTGGCTTTATCAAGTTTCCGGGGCGGGTAGTGACTGAGGTAGCTGGGGAGAAGTTTGGCGCGGGTCACGCTGGCAAGCAATGACTTATCCCTCTCCCTCTGGGAGAGCGCTTTTCACACAAATGACCGACTCAACCAAATCACAGAAACACAGACGTTCTGTTGCCTGGGCGCAAGCGATCGCGTTTGTACTGGGCGCGTTGCTGTTGTGGTACGTCGTGCGCCGCGTCGGCGTACAGCCGATTTTCACTGCATTGAGTCGTGTCGGCTTCGGGTTCTTTATCCTCGTCGCGCTAACCGGTCTACGCCACATGCTGCGCACAATTTCGATGCGCATCACGGTGCCCGCCGAACATCGTCGCTTCAGCTTAATGCAGGCGTTCGCTGCACGACTCGGCGGTGAATCGATGAGTTTCCTTACCTTCGCCGGTCCTTTGCTCGGCGAGCCCACAAAAATCGCTTTGCTGCGAAAGCGCGTGCCGCTCGTGCACGGTGTCCCTGCGCTGGTGGTCGACAATCTGCTGTACAACTTGTCGGTCGTGTTGATGATTTTTGGTGGCGCAGTGCTGATGCTGTTCACATACGCGGTGCCGCCGGTAGCGCGCGAGGTGCTGATCGTCATTGCGGTGATCGCGTTTCTCGGCATGGTCGCCACGGCGTTCGCGACGCGCCGCCGCGCAACCTTGATCACTGCGCTCATCGACAAACTGGCACGCAACGGCTTTCGTCCCCGATTTCTCAGAACGCAACGTCATCACATTTACCGGGTCGAGCTGACGGTCTATGCGTTCTTCAAGCGTCGTCGCGCAGCGTTCCTGTCGATGTGCGCGCTCGATATCGCTTCGCATGTCAGCAGCGTCATCGAAGTTTATGTCACGCTAAGGTTGCTCGGATATTCGTCCACGGCGGGCGCTGCTTATATCATCGAATCGCTGACGAAAGTGATCAATTTTGCGTTCGGCTTCGTTCCCGGCACGATCGGCGTCTACGAGACCGGCAACGGAATTATTCTGCGCGCGCTCGGCTACACGACCGCGATCGGCGTGGCGCTCGCTATCGTTCGTAAAGGCGCGATTATTTTCTGGACCGTAATCGGCATGTTCGTATTGACGTGGCGCGCCGTGCCGAACGCGTGGGCCAGTCTGCTGCATCGCAGTCCGCGCCTCCAGAAACTTGCCGACAGCCTTGTACTCTCAAATATCGCACATCGGCCGGCGCGCACAGCCGTGAGCATCGCGGGAATTGCGCTCGGGGTCCTTCTGGTTGTGTTCACCGTTGGGTTGGCGCACGGCATGCTGCGTGAACGCGGCCGGCGCGAAGCAAACATTGGCGCAGAGATCCTTCTGCGACCTGCCGGAACCATCGGACTCAGCGGCGCACAAACTTTCACGATACCCATCGGTCACGCTGCCGAACTGAAACAAATTCAAGATGTCCGCATGGCTGTACCCATCGGGCAGGGTCTTGATCGCAGCGACAGCGGTTTCGGATCGCGATTAATCGAAGGAATTCCGTTCGACAACTATGCGGCACTGACCGGGTTGACGATTCGCGAAGGCCGCAAACTCGACAAAGGCGACGAAGTCATTGTCGATGCCGTATGGAAAACTGAGAATCAGGTCGAGGTCGGGTCGACAATCATGCTCTACGAACGGTCGTTTAAGATCGTCGGAGTTTATGAGCCACCGGGCGGCGCTCGTCTGAAAATTCCGCTGGCAACGATGCAGGACCAGGTCGGGAGCGAGAATCGTTGCAACGCGATCCTTATTGCCTGCGAAAACCCCGCGGTGCAGGACGAAGTTGCCGCACGCATCAAAGACAAGTTTCCCGACGATCAAGTCATCTTTACGCGCGACTTGCCGGAGATTTACATGTCGAGCGTCCCGGCGCTAAACGTTTTTCTGAAAGTCGTCATCGGCGTCGCGGCGACCATTAGTACGCTCGTGATTCTGCTTGCGATGTACACGACCGTCACCGAACGCACGCGACAAATTGGCATCTTGAAATCACTCGGCATGTCGAAAGCATCGATTGCCTGGGTCATCGAACAGGAGGCCATTCTCGTCAGCGTGCTCGGCGTCTTTATCGGCGTGGTGCTGACGCTGCTCTTGCGTGCGACCGTCATGCGCTCGACCTCGCTCATTGTCGACGTTGAGCTGAAGTGGATCGCAATCTCCCTCGTGGTCGGATTGATCGGCGGCTCGATCGGTGCGCTCTATCCCGCTCTTCGCGCAGCGCGGCAGGATGCAGTCGAAGCGTTGAGTTACGAATAATCGTGACAATGCTAAATGTTCCCGTCTTAGTCGGCACAAATCGAAGGGACCGTCACAGCATTTTTCCCGCGCGATGGCTCGTCGAGCAGATGCACGGTCGGGAGGATCTCGAAACGCGCCTGTTCGACGTGGCGGATTTCGCTTTGCCGCAACATGATTACGGTCAGGCGATCAAAGGTGATTTTCCAGAATGGCGCGGTGCGATTGTGAAAGCCGACGGATTGGTGATTGTTACGCCTGAATACAATCACGGGTATCCTGGAATTTTGAAAGCCGT
Source organism: uncultured bacterium (assembly GCA_965653675.1). Classification (GTDB taxonomy): domain Bacteria; phylum Acidobacteriota; class Blastocatellia; order Pyrinomonadales; family Pyrinomonadaceae; genus UBA11740. The sequence goes on along the minus strand of CBFHBA010000007.1, from coordinate 51,869 downwards.
ACTCGACCTGTTGCTCAGAGAGTACGTCCACAAAGCCGTCGCATTCGTTGGCGTCTCAGCCGGACCCTGGGGCGGGACCCGCGTCATCGAAGCCCTGGTGCCCATGGTCCGCGAGTTAGGATTGGCGCCTACCTTTGCCGACTTGAACTTTCCGTTCGTCCAGAAAACGTTTGACGACAACGGCACGCTCCTCGATCCTGCGTTCGAAGAAAGAGCGAAAGACTTTCTGGATGAATTGGTTTGGATGGCGCAAGTCCTGAGATGGGGCCGCGAAAACGTACCGTCGAAATTCCACTCATAGCTGCCAGCAATATGGTCAAGGTCCCTATGCCTTTTCCATTTGCGGCGGTTCCGAACGTCCAACATTGACTCTTTGCCAGCTTAGCGTTATCAACCGTGCGCACAATGCAATCCCGGACGGTCGGACTGGACGCGAGGCGCGCTCGAGCCGGCCCAACTCTGTGTAAGGAGAACTTAAAAATGAAACGTCTAGTGAACATTTCCGTCTTGTTCATGTTGCTCGTCGTCGTCGCCCAGGCCCAAACAAATGCACCCAGCGCCTGGACGCCTGAGCTGCAAATCAAGACTCGCGTGGTGGGCACGCCGCGCGTATCACCTGATGGCAAACGAGTCGTCTACACGATCTCTGACGCGGTGATGACTGCCGACAAGAGCGAGTTCGTGACGCAGCTTTGGTTGGCGACGACGGATGGAAAGGAAAACTTTCAGCTCACGTTCAACGACAAGTCGTCTGGTGGTCCAAAGTGGTCGCCCGACGGAAACTGGATCGCCTTCACATCCAATCGCAAAGAAAACAAAACCAATCTCTATTTGCTATCGCTGCGCGGCGGTGAGGCGGAACCGCTGACTGACGTGAAGACCGGTGTCTCGAATTTCGAGTGGTCGCCCGACGGCAAATGGATCGCTTTCACGATGGCCGACGCAAAAACCGAAGACGAAGAGAAGAACGACAAGGCGAAGAACGATTTTCGCTGGGTCGATGAAAACCTAAAGATGTCGCGCCTGTATGTGATTCCGGTGCAGAAGGATGCGAGCGGCAAACGCGAACCGCGCAAGCTGACCGCCGAAAATTACAATGTTGGCAGTTTCGATTGGTCGCCTGATGGGGCGCGGATTGTGTTCGATCACACCAAGACGCCCGTGGCTAACGATTGGACAACAGGTGACGTGTCGATTGTTGAAGTCGCGACTGCCAAAGCGACAGTCTTTGCAAGCACCGCGGCCGCCGAGAGTTCGCCGCTGTATTCGCCTGACGGCAAATGGATCGCAATGACAGTGAGTGACAATCCTCCGACGTGGGCGGCGAGTGGGCTGATCGAAATTTTTCCGGCTGCAGGTGGACCAGCAAAAGCAATGACGGGTTCATTTGATGCGCAGCCCAACATTATCGGCTGGTCCGCAGATGGCCGGCGCATTTACTTCAACGAAGCAAGAGGCACCGCTACAGCGCTCTATTCGCTGGATGTTGTGAGCAATAAGATTGATGAAATCAAGACGACGCCGGCTGTCCTCGGTGGCATCAACCTGAATCGCACGGGAATAATGCTCGGCTTTGTGCGGCAGACTCCCGACACACCTCCAGACGCGTTTGTTTCGGGAGTGTCGAGCTTTGTGCCGGTTCAGATCAGCCACGCGAACGCGGATGTGAAACTCCCGCCAATCGGCAAGACGGAAGTTATTCGCTGGACTTCAAAGGACGGCAAAGAGATCGAAGGGCTGCTCACCTATCCAGTCGGCTATCAAGCTGGCCAAAAAGTTCCGTTGATTCTGAATATTCACGGCGGACCCACCGGCGTCTTTCAACAGACGTTTCTGGGCGGTCGCGGCCCCTATCCGTTGGCGACTTTCTCGGCGAAGGGCTATGCGATCCTGCGGCCAAACCCGCGCGGCTCGTCCGGCTACGGCACTGAATTTCGCCGCGCAAATATTAAGGACTGGGGCGGCGCCGATTATCAGGACTTGATGACCGGAGTCGACAAAGTGATCGCGATGGGTGTGGCCGATCCGGAAAGGCTCGGCGTGATGGGCTGGAGCTACGGCGGCTTCATGACTTCGTGGATCGTGACGCAGACCAATCGATTCAAAGCGGCCTCGGCGGGCGCGCCGGTGACCAATCTGATGAGCTTCAACGGCACCGCCGACATCCCTGCGTTCGTGCCCGACTATTTCGGCGGACAGTTTTGGGAACAGCCGGACGCGTATCAGAAGCACTCCGCGATGTTCAATGTGAAAGGCGTAACAACACCGACGATGATTGAACATGGCGACGCCGATATTCGTGTGCCGATTTCGCAGGGCTACGAGTTCTACAATGCGCTGAAGGCCCAAGGCGTACCGACGCGCATGATCGTTCTGCCGCGGCAACCACACGGGCCCAACGAACCGAAGATGCAGCTCGCCGCCGCACAAGCGAACATAGAGTGGTTCGAGAAGTATCTTGGGAAGAAATGACCGTCGCGGGATCCAATCGCATGACGAGAAGGCTCTCTTCAACAATGACGCTGGGCGAGTTCGAGAATGGCTACTGGTATGCTGCTGAGTTAAGGGACTTCGGCCGACGCGTCGCGATTCCTGGAGCGGCTCTGCTGCGCAAGGATGAACTCGAACAGGCCATCGTACAGTTTCTGCGCACTGGTAAGCTTCAGTTGCCGACCAAGCGCGCTTTGCGCAAGACCGGCGTCAAGGATATCGAACGCGGCCTTACCCTGAACCTTCGCATCGAGCACTACATCAGCAATCGCGAGACAAAGGACTTCATTGTTCGGGAGGCTAAGAAGTCCGCCCGTGATATTCGTCAGAAGCCGGGTGTTTGGTATCGTCTAAATCGCTGGCGAGAAGAGCAAATCACGAAGGGAAAACACCCGACGTATGGTGACCTCGTGCAGCAGTACATCACGCTAAACAAAATGGAAAGGTTCGAGAAGATCCCTCACGGGTGTTACGTCAACTTCGTGGCCGAGTTTCTCGCACACGAGAAAGGCGCTACGCGTGCAGACGCGATTGCCGCATGGGCCGAACTCAAAACTATGGATGTTCCCAAGAACTATTCGACGTGGGTGAAAAGGGCGAAATCGAAGGATGAAATAGCGCGAGAGTCCGGACCCGGTCGGAAGAGTGACGGCTCGAGGAATTAAATAGCAATGGCAGGCTATAAACATTCCGTGCCTACGGCACGGCAGTCCCGAAGCTGACGAAACGAACGCGCGGAATGGCTTTTGGAGACAAAGCCACTCAACATTCTGTCGCCGCTCCGCAGCTTGTTGTCGCGACATCGACTCTGACTCTTGAAGACGGTCATTGTTTGGCTGTTAGGAGGACTACCGATGGCAATCAAACCCGGATGGCAAGGGCGTGTCTTCGAAGACTTTGAACCTGGTGACACCTTCGAGCACCCGCTCGGGCGGACGGTCACGCAGACAGATAACATCTGGTTCACTTTACTGACCGTCAATACAAACCCCATCCACTTCGACAGCGCTTACGCCGCCCGCACTGACTTCCAGCGGCCGCTAGTAGATTCCACGTTCACGCTCGCACTCGTCACCGGGCTCTCGGTCTCAGACGTGTCACTGAATGCCATCAATCTCGGTTGGGATAAAGTGCGTTTGCCCGCGCCCGTCTTCGAGGGCGACACAATTTACGCTCAGAGTGAAGTAGTAGAAGCGCGGTCGTCGCGCTCGCGTCCAGCGATGGGCATTGTGAAGCTACGGACTATGGGTTTCAATCAGGATGGCGTCACCGTAATCGAATTTCTCCGGACGATCATGGTCTATCGGCGAGGTTACATGCCGCAAGGTTTCCGGCCACAACCAGAAGCGAGAATGAAAACGCCGCAGGTGACAGAACCTATCTTGCCAAGCGTTGATTAAGAAAGATGAATCGGACCAGCCCCGCAGGAAGGGCGATTCGCATCGCCAGCGTAGGTCATGCGCTCTTTGCCGCGACCATGATCGGTCTGGGAATCCTGAGCCTGGTCAAAGGTGACTTCACCGTTGTATGGCAAGGGGCGCCTAAAGGAGTGCCGGCGCGAGAGTTCTTGGTGTACTTCACCGCGTTGGTCTCTTTGTTTTCAGGTGTCAGTTTGCTCTGGCGACGCACAGCTGCTATCGCTGCCGCAGTGTTACTCGCTTCTTTCATTCTTTGGTTCCTGGTGTGGCGAGTGCGCGCTCTTTTCATCGCATCACTCATTGAAAGTACATGGAGTTGCGGCCAGACGATGGTCATGATGGCGGCCTCATGCGTCTTGTTTGCCTGGTTCGCCAGGGATTGGCAGCACGTCGGTTTCGCCACCGGCAACAATGGTGTGCGAATCGCGAGAGTGCTCTACGGTTTAGCTTTGATTCCATTCGGGTACGCCCATTTCGCCAATATCAAAGGGACTGTGTCGCTGGTGCCGGCGTGGCTGCCATGGCATATGTTCTGGGCATACTTTACCGGCAGTACCTTCATCGCAGCGGGCGTTGCGATAATCATCGGTGTGTTCGCACGGTTGGCTGCGGCGCTGTCGGTGTTGCAGATGGCTCTGTTCGCGTTGCTGGTATGGGTACCAATCGTCGCGAGAGGTTCTCTCAACGCGTTTCAATGGGGCGAGGTCGTGATGACTCTGGCGTTGACGGCCGCAGGTTGGGTGGTGGCGGACTCATATTACGGTACTCCGTGGTTCGGGGCGCGCGTTTCAGAAGCCCGACGTTGAGACCTCAAGGCAAGACATAGTTCAGACTTAAATTAGTGTCTTGGTTTCCAGTTCTTCTCGGTGTCCGTGTGCATTCTCAGTGTCTCTGAAAAACCTCAACCACCGAGGCACGGAGATTGAGAAAGACGACACTGAGAGCGAAATGAAAATATGGATCAAGCCTCTGGTTGCGGCACGCCTTCCACGCACTGAAGCGAGACGCGCCCAGGAATTGATCGAAGGCGGAGGCGTGACATGCAAGATTGTACTCTTGCAAAATGAGCCCTTGCCCGAAGAAGGAGCTCACGTCACCCTCTAGATCGATGATGCTCAAATTTGCGATTCCTGTCTTGCATGTCACCAGTTCGATCGCCGCAGAAGAATTTTACTGTGAGCGTCTCGGCTTCGAGCAGACCTTTGCCTATCGACCGTTTGGAGGATCCGACCCATGCTATATGGGTCTGAACCGCGACGATGTTGAAATTCATGTCTCCTCTTTTTCCGGTGACGGCGTAGCCGGCGGTGTGGTCTTTGTCGGGGTGCGAGATGTTGATGAACTCCACAACGAACTGAAGGCGAATGGTGTCACGATTGATCTCGAACCGACTGATCAAAGCTGGGGCAATCGCGAAATGTAGTGCATGATCCGGACCATAACAGCATCCGCTTCGTCCAGCGCGGCGAGTAGCAACGATGATGAATTGAAATTCGACCAGGAATAGACGCGGCAATAATGCGCGGCAAAAATATACTACTGGTCATCATTGGGCTGGCGTTGCTGGTCGGCCCATTTCTTCTGTTAGTACTGAAGTGGCGAAGTAATCAGATGAATACCTTGAGCCCTAACGTCGGCTATTTCAATACCACCGCGCGCGGCGACAAGCTTGACGGCACCTTCCTTCTCCGACTCACGCAATGCAAGAACGTTGTATCAGGCAAGAACACGTCAGGATTGCCGCCTTTTCCTGTCCGTGGCAACTTTAAGGGGTTGCCTTCCGGAACGGTCAAAGAGGAACTCGAAAAGAGGAAATGAATTCATGGGCGCGTGAGTTCGTCAACGAGTTTTGGAGTTGACCAAGAGATAACTGCGCTTGATCTCAAACCTTAGTTTCACACTGACGTTGACTCTTCCTAGAGTTGGCATTATTACATCGTGCCTAATGACGTACAGAACGCGTTTGTTTGGAACCGTATTTCTCGCAGGTTTCACCGGCGTTCTTTCGACCCTTTTGATTGACCTAAACGCAGTGGTAAGGATCTTGCCGGTTACCTCCGGCACTCCCCTTCCGATGTCGCCATGGTTAATCAAACTTGTGGGCCTAATCCAGCCGACCATTCTGGTTGCCGTGGCGACATTGGTTGGAGTCTTACTGGCGGAGAAAGTTAGACTATCGGCACCAGGCTTCGAGGCGGTCGCGCGCGGCGCAAGTTTCTTCGCCGCTCTCGGAACTCAAATTATTTCGGGTTTAGCCGGTGGATTAATCGGTGCTGCCGCGGTCGTTCTAAGCTGGGTTCTGACGAGGCCAGCTTTACCGGCAGAATTTGTTGCTCGTGCTGAGCAATTCAACCGCCTGATGCCGATCCCAACTCGACTGTTGTACGGTGGAGTCACCGAAGAAGTCCTTTTGAGGTGGGGGCTGCTAACGCTTTTGGCGTGGGCCGCATGGAGAGGTCTCCAGCGCGGTCAAGGAAAACCGCGAACCAGTTACTTGGTGGGCGCCATTGTAATCTCATCGATTGTTTTTGGCTTGGGTCATTTGCCGATCGCAGTGGGGCTGGGCTTCCGGATTACTTTGCCGATCGGGCTTTACATCGTCACCGCTAATTCAATGTTTGGATTGATAGCCGGCTATCTCTATTGGCGCAAAGGTCTGGAAGCCGCCATCATAGCTCACATGATTACGCACGTGGGAATCGTCTCAGCAAGTTACTTTGCGCGACAATGAATCGATTAACTGAATTGCAACTTTGATTATGACCTACAAGCATCTTTTCTTTGACGACTATTCGGAAGGCGCGCATCCGCGCATCCTGGAAGCTTTGCAACGTACTAATGTGCAGCAGGAGCCCGGTTACGTGATGGATTCTTTTGCGATCGAGGCGACCAGGTTGATTCGAGAGAAATTTAGCAGTCCCGATGCTGACGTTCACTTCGTCGCGAGCGGTACGCAGGCAAATCTTTGCGTGCTGTCGGCGATCCTTGAGCCGTGGGAATCAGTAATTGCGGCGGACTCTGGTCACATCAATCAGCATGAGGCGGGCGCGATTGAAGCCACCGGCCACAAGATAAATACGGTGAAAGGAGAGGACGGAAAGGTAAGGCCGCATGAAATCCAGGAACAGGTCGAAATGCATAACTTCGATCAGATGGTCGTACCGAAGGCCGTCTACATCTCTCAATCCACCGAGCTTGGCACTGTTTACACAAGCGCGGAATTAACCGCGCTGTCTGAAAAATGTAAGGAGCACAATCTTTATCTCTATGTCGATGGTGCGCGCCTAGGCGCAGCCCTGACGGCAAGAGGCGGCGATTTAGATGCAGCAACGCTGGCGCGTCTCGTCGATGTGTTTTATATCGGCGGCACGAAAAACGGAGCACTGATTGGCGAAGCCGTCGTGATCGTCAACCCCAACCTCAAGGATCATTTTCGTTTCAATCTGCGGCAACGCGGCGGACTGCTCGCCAAGGGACGGGCGGTCAGCCTGCAGTTCCAGGAATTGTTTCGCGACAATCTGTATTTTGACATGGCGCAACACGCGAATACGCTCGCGCAACAGTTGGCCGATGGTATTAAGAACTGCGGTTACCAGTTGTTTGTCGACGCTCCCACGAATCAGGTTTTCCCGATTTTTCCAAACACCCTGATTGATAAGCTGCAAAAAGACTACGGATTTCACCTTTGGGAGAAGTTCGACGCACAAAGTTCGATCGTTCGACTCGTAACTTCCTGGGCGACGGAAGCATCTGACGTCACAGGATTTCTCGCGGATCTGCAAAAGATCCAAGGTGTTTTGGAGTCAGTACCGGGAGCGGTAGCGACCGGGTCCAGAAGCTAAGTATTCAGAATGCGTATTGAAACCCGGTCGCGACCGCTCCCGGTACTGACCTCATATTGGGACAATGAAAGCGAAAGGATGACATGAAATGAAGACTCGTCTCTTCGGAGTGGTCCTCATCCTGATATGCGCCGGCCTTACATATTACGGCTGGCATCAGTTGATGAACGAAGGTCGTTATCCGTTGAAGGTGGCGGCATTCGGGCCAGTCGGAGTCGTTGGCGGAATCTTTATGCTTTTGTTTCCAACCAAAGCCGGTAAGCCTGAGACGACGAAGGACAAGATTATTGTCATGGTGGTTTTCGCCGTGGGATTAGCAGCCGGTTTGTTGAATTGGTATCTGATGGATCCCGGATTTTTCGGGCGATAGGAGAGGAGCTCAGATGAAAACGATCAGACTATTCACCGTAGCCGCTATCGCCGTGATGTTGGTCTGCTTCGTAAAGACGAATGCGCAAGACGAGAAGGCCATTGGTTTAAGCCGCGAATACGAAGCGTGCATGGATAAATCGGGCGGTGTGACGTCAAGGATGCTCGATTGCATCGGCGCCGAAACTAAACGACAGGATGCGAGGCTCAACAAGGTCTACAAAGATGCCATGGCTCAGCTTGACGAAAGCGGCAAGAAGAGACTGGTTGAAGCCCAAAGAGCGTGGATAAAATTTCGTGATGCCGACGTTTCTCTTTACGAAGGTTCCAGCGGCGGAACCGCCGGCACACTCACAGGTGCTGATCGATATCTGATGATGACCGCTCAAAGAGCGTCAGAGCTTGAAAAGTTTAAGAACGAGTGAAGTTGTCAGCGCGTTCTCAGTCTTTGATTGGGACGCACGGCATGCCTGGGCCATCCTCGCAACAGTTCAAAATCCATAATCATGCTGCTTTGAAGCGAGCTTGAATACTGTCAAAAGTGGCAGGTCTTCTCGCCGTCGTTCTCTGCTAGTATCGGTTCAAACCGAGAATATCCTCTTACTCGTATCGTAAGGATTCCGCACAAGTGTGTTTAGTCGTGCGGATTGACAAGGGCTTTTTGTTTTTGTTTGAAAGGAGAAAGTAATGCCAGTAAATAATCCTGCGGAGGTTTTCGTTCACTTACTCAGCGACGTGAGACGCAAAACCGAGCGTTCCATCGAGTTCTTCACCGAAGTGAGCAAGTTGGCTGAAGATCCCGAAATCAAAGAGGCCCTCGCGGCACGAGCATACATTGCGGGGGAGTCACTCGCGAAGATCGATCGGGTATTCAAGGAGATCGGTCAGAAGCCAGTGGCGCTTAGTGGACGCGTCGAAGAGGTCTTCGTCGACGACTTCCGTCGTGAAGTTGCGGAGATCAAGGGAACGATCGCCCGGCGTCTGTTTATCTTGGCCAAGCTCATTCATCTGACTCACTTCAGAATCGGTGAATACTTGATGCTCGTGGCGGCAGCAGACACCACAGGTAACTTCGGCGTCGGCGTGCTGCTCGAGAGCTGCCTGGCCGATAATCTAGCGTTCGTCGAAAGAACGCGCCGCATTGTCAGAAAGGTCGCTGAGCTCAAAGCGGCGGCCAGAAGTGCTAACTAACAAGGTGTATGGCGTCGGCCATGCAACTCAGAGAACCCCCGGCGCCGCGTGACGAACTCAGGCGTCGGGGTTTTTAACCGTGGTCGCTATTTGCGTCTAAAACCCCGCTACTGCGATCGGAGGACAAACCAATGAAGCCGATGATGCAGCGAGAACCCGAACCCAACAGGCCTGCCAGTATATGGGATACGTTAGTTCGCGTCGCATTGATTGGCGCACTAGCGTGGATGTGTTTCACGGTCTTCTCCCCATTCCTAAAACTAATGGCTTGGTCGATTATCCTCGCCATCAATCTGTATCCGGTGCATCAGTGGCTCGCCCGCAAGCTCGGTAAACGACAAGGATTGGCTTCGGTGCTCCTGGTAGTCCTGGGTATTGCGTTGATCGTTGTTCCGACGTGGTTGCTGATGAGTTCATTTGCCGATTCTGTTCAGCGCTTTGTTGGCGCAGTGCAGCAGAACACCCTGCACATACCTGTGCCACCAGAATCTGTTAAGAATTTGCCATTAGTCGGCAACAAAATTCATGCAGGTTGGTCAAAGGCGCAGACCGATCTCCCCGGACTGATTAAGACCATGCAGCCCAAAATTGGCGATTTGGCCCGGGCAGCGCTTTCGATGGTCGCCAGCGTAGGCGGCGCGATGCTGCTGTTCATGGCATCGTTCATCGTAGCGACGATTTTGATGGCCTATGGCGAGTCCGCCGAGCGTAGCGGACAAAACATTTTCTCTCGAGTGGCGGGACGAGCCCGAGGCCAGTCACTGGCACAACTTTCAATTGCCACTATTCGCGCCGTCGCGCAGGGTGTAATCGGCGTAGCCGCAATTCAGGCGCTACTGGTCGGCCTGGCGTTAATGTTCGCCGGAATAAAGATCGCAGGCGTCCTGGCGATAATCACATTAGTGCTAGGCATCGCTCAAGTGCCGGCGTTAATCGTAACGCTTCCAGTAATCGTTTACATTTGGGCGAGTGGTGATTACGGCACCGGCTCTGCGATCACGCACACGATCATTCTGCTGTTGGTCGGAATGGCTGACAACATTCTGAAGCCGATGATGCTAGGCCGCGGCGTTGATGTACCGATGCCGGTAATCCTTTTCGGCGCACTCGGCGGTATGGCAACCGGCGGCATCCTCGGGATGTTTGTGGGCGCGACTGCGCTGGCGCTCGGCTACGAAATCTTCATGAAGTGGGTTGGTATGGGTCCAGAGTCTGAGCCGACTCAGTCAGACCCGGCCAAGATGAAGACGAATTCGGCCGTAGCGTCGTAATTTTACGACTTTCGGTACTCGGTTTTACGGCCCGTCAACTTAACTGCCCTATACCTCATCAAACGGACTACGTCCTGGCGACGTATCATAATTGTGAAAGCAATCCAAAAAAAGGTGACTGCCGAACGGTACGCTCCCGATCAAAGACGAGTTCTCGTCATCGCAGACGAGCCGGACGCCTCGCTCGTGTCGTTACTTGAGGCCGCAGGATTCAAAATCGCGGGGGTTTCTACGGCTGCGGCTGCGCCCGTTTTGTTGAGCCGTTCACGGCCCCATCTCGTTATTGCCAGCGTAACAATTCACGGCCTGTCATTGCTGGAGTTGGCCCAAATTCTTACTCAACGCGACGATGAGTTGCCGTTCATTCTGGTGGGTGCGGAAGCTGCAACGATGCAATGGCGTGCAGCCGCAATGACTGCAGGGGCCGCCGATTATTTTCAGATACCGGAACAATTCGATCTGCTGAGTCTGCGCGCGAAACAGTTAATTAAGTTGCGACAAAAGATCGACCAGCTTCACGGCGAGGCCGATTTCGACACCTTGACGGGCTTGGCGAATCGACGCCGCTTTCGTGTAGCTTTGAATCGCGAGTTGGAGAGATGGCGCCGGTACGGCGTACCGTGCGCCCTGGTACTACTCGACATCGATCATATGAAGCAAATCAACGATACGTATGGACATCCCGCCGGTGATCGCGTGCTCCGGGAAATCGCGGGAACATTATCGAAAGTGTGCCGCGATAATGACATCGCCGCCAGATTGGGCGGTGAAGAGTTTGCGCTCCTGTGCGCAAACGTTGACGCCACCAAGGCCGAACTGGCCGCAAAGCGTTTACATGAAGTGCTGAGTCAGCAGCGCGTCGAAGGCGTCGGCCCTATCACAGTTAGCATTGGCGTCGCCGCTTGTCCTGAGCACGCTACTTTGGAACGCGCGTTGTATGCAGCAAGTGACGCCGCGCTTTACGTTGCGAAGAACGAGGGCCGTAATCGCATCGCCGTCGCGCCGCTTCTGCAGGAAGAGCTGTCATCAGTTAAACATCGCAGCAAATGAACGCGGGCCGTCAGCCTGCTTTTCTCTTTCTTGCACCGCCACGCTCAAACATCCCACGTTGATCGAATCGGTTTCTCAAGTACAATCGAAAAACCGATATGCCTCGTCACAAATTCGCTACCGCCATCACTTGCATCGACGGACGTGTGCAGCAGCCGGTCGCTGACTGGATGAAACTGCATTCAAACGTCGAGTACGTCGACCTGATTACTGAGCCGGGACCTGATAAGGTCTTGAGTTCGGAAACGACCTACGTCGTCGATGAAATCATTCGCAAAGTCAGCTTCTCAGTGCGCTATCACGAATCACCCGTAGTCGCGTTGTGCGGGCATCACGATTGCGCCGGGAACCACGCGAATCGCGAAGAACATATTGAACAGATCACGCTCGGCGTACGCGTGCTGCAATCGTATGACTTGAACGTCCGGCTGCTTGGGCTGTGGCTGAACGAGTGGGGCTCGGTCGAATTAGTATGTGACACCGAGCAACGTGAAGAGCTTGAAGTGCGACTGTGAGTAGCGCGCCTCTGCCCTCTGATGTGCGATAAGGCTCTCCTACTGATCGGCTATTGAAGATTCTTTAGCTACTCGGTTATTCGGTAGAGCGTTAGGCGCACTCTTGACAGCGTTGGCCAACGAGCGCCACGACTGACGCAATAGATCGTTAATCCTGGTCCAGTCTGCTTCAGTCATTGCTTGCCCGTCATCGGCTTTCGTGTCCCGGATGGCCATCGCTTGCGCGCGCAGGCGTCCGTGTTCCATTACGCGGTCGATCGGAACACCATAAATCGCTGCCTGAAGCTCAGCCAATGCCTTCGGCAGCTCGTCCGGTTGCCGCTTCCAGCGCTCGCGGTGAATGATCCACCATTGCAGCTCCAGATGCGCGACGCGATCGACATCGAACGGGATGTCGCTCATCTGGCGAATCGCGCCGTAGAACTTGACCAAATCCGGCAGTGCCTTTTCGTACTCTTTTTCGGTCTTTCCGTCCTTGAAAAGGAACGCCGCATTCACCGCGTAGTAAGCGACCTGGTTCGAACGCACCAACGGCATGTGATACTGCGTGCGCAACAGCTCTGATAACTGGTTGAAAAGTTGCAGCTGCTTTTTGTCGTAGTACGAGCGCCACATTGCCGTTTCGAGTCGCGCCACCTCATCCGCGTCGAACTCGCGCATCCTGGCAGTACGGGGGAAATAGAGATCGTAAAGGACACCACCGACGAGCAGCAGCGCGATCAGAAGCACTGAACGAAAGACGATCTTCTTTATCTTGAGTCTCGACATCGCGGCTCAGACGTGATATTTCCGGACCTCATATCGTGCTGAGTCTCTTCAAAGCGCTGGGTGTTGCCATTCTAATCTGGATCATCGGTTTTGTCTGGGGCAGCGTCGTTTTCATGACGCCGCCGTTGAAGGCCACACCCGCGATTCCATACATTTCGGCGAATCCGGCGATCAGCTTTCCTATTTTGCTCATTTGGATCCCAATCACGTATCTGTTCGCACGAGTTTGTTTATCGCGGAGTTCGAACCCAACGGGTGAAGGCTTCAGAATCGGAACCGTGTTCGCCGGTATCAACCTGATCTTAGATCTGCTGATACTTGTATTGCTGCTGAAAGCGGGTTTTGGCTACTTTGCGTCGCTCACGGTTTGGCTTGGATACTTGATTCTGTTAATAATTCCGTGGCTCACGGGACGTTCGCTGCAAAAAACTCGGGCTTAACACGTTAACCGCAATCATTTTTTTTGAGAGGACCGATATGGCTTACACACACCACGAACTAAAACATATGACACTCGCGGAATTGCGCGACATCGCGAAAGACATCGACCACGAAGCTGTGCAGGGCTACACACAGCTCAACAAAGAGCACTTAGTCGTGGCTATCTGCAAAGCGCTGAATATCGACATTCATGAACATCACGACGTGGTCGGGATCGATAAGGCCGCGATAAAAGGACGCATCAAAGAGTGGAAGAAGAAGCGCGACGCGGCACTCGAAGCGCATGATCACGCCCAACTCAAACGCACCCGGCGTTCCATCCATCGTCTGAAGCGCCAGATTCACAAAGCTACCGTTTAAGACTGACCACAAAACGATCCCCGCACTCTAGCGGCGGAGCCGCTCGTCGCACTGGGTTATTTTCTGCTGTGCCGAAGTGAGATAGGGCTGCAGGATCGTTTTGGATAAGGTGTAGTTCTGATCGATGTCTCGCGAGCAATCGAGGGATTTCTCATACCACGCTCGCGCCTCGATCAAACCGGCGTGATCGCCGGCGCCCATTTTCTTTGTTGCTGCGTCGTAACCTGCATATACATCGCCGAGTCGTTCGTACAAGATGGCTAGATGCAGCCTTGGGCCGCCGTCGGTAGGAGCGTTCGCGGAAGTCTCTTCCGCCCAATCAATCATCTTCAACGAAATGTTCTTCGCTTCGTCTCTTTGACCCGCCGCCGCCAAACCCTCGACCGCCCATGAGAGCAATTCGCTTCCGTAATAGGTGCTTTGCCGGTTGCCCTTGTCTGACTCGATTCCCGCGAGCGCCATCTCGATTCCATGACGAATCAGAGGCACGCCTTCGGCGGCTTGTCCGAGCTTACAGAGTGCCCTCCCGACAACGACACTGTACTTCATCTCGCCGGCGCGTACGGGATCGACGCTCGCATCAGACGCCCGCGCATCTAAACTCGCCTTCAGAGACGCTCGATAATTTTCCAGCGCGCCCTGGTGATCGCCTTCCCGATCCAAAAGCATTCCGAGGTACCAATGCGAGGAAGTTGTGTTGCGCAGCCCCTGTGCGATCTCTGGATGTTCCTGATGAACTGATGTGGCCGTCGCTACTGCCTCGCGATAGATTTGTTCCGCTTGCTTCAAGTCTCCAACGTCTTCGAACATCGAGCCGAGCTTCTCCTGCATCAATGAGAGATCAACCTGCTGCTGCGGAGTATTTGCCTCAGCTTTCGCGAGATTGACGGCGCGTGAACCCAATTCGATCGCCGTTTGGAATTTCCCTTTTGCCTCATCGGCCCGCTCAATCGATTTGAGCACTTCTCCGTAAGCTTCAGAGGTTTCGGCAACTGTCATCATTTCTGACGCATCTTGCGGCGTTTGATCTAACAATTGCTGTTGAATGTTAAGCGCCTCGGCAAATGTCTCAGCCGCGTCTTCGCCACGTTGCATTAACCTAAGCGACTCAATTTTGGCTCCGAGCATATCGGCCAAAGCACGTTGGGCATTTGTATTGTTCCGCTGGATGGCCACGCGGTTACGACACAACTCGATTCCCTTTTCATAGCTAATGAGCGCGTTCGGTCTGTCCTGCAATGTCCACGCCTGCAAGTAGCCCAAATTTTTGTAAGCTTCCGCGAGTTCGCCCAAATAATCCGGTTTGTCGCCCGCGTCCTTGGCCAGATTGTTCAGATAATCGAGCGACTTCTGAGCAAGCAGCCTTTGGGCCGTCAACGAAAACGGCACGTCTTTCAAAGACTTCTGCACTTCGTTAATTAGCGATCCCACGAGCTTCCGCTCTTCGGCCATGCGAAGTTCAGCTTTCGCATGTTCGCGCCGCGCAACGTATGCCTGCCAGGATGTTACTGCGGTCGCAGTGAATAGGATCACAATTAGTAAGCTCGCCATCGTCACGCCGGCGCGATGACGTTGAATGAACTTCCCTGCTCGATAAGCGAAAGTGTCTCGGCGTGCAGTCACCGGTAGGCCCGCAAGGTGTCGCCGAATGTCTTCAGAAAGTTCCAGGACGGAGGCGTAGCGGCGATCGCGTTCTTTTCGCAGTGCCTTGAGCACAATGTTGTCGAGGTCGCCGCGCAGTTCTTTGGCATTACGGAAAGCAAATGTCTTGTCCGTGTTAATAGCTGCCGAATTAGTGACAGTTGGATCGATAGAAGCGATCTGATGCGTGATCGCTTCGCTCGGCGGAAGAGGATCGGTTGTCAAAACTACACGCGCAACTTCATCGGGGGCCCGGCTCGAAAAGCGAAACGGTCTGTGTCCGCTCAACAATTCGTAAAGGACCACACCTAAACTGTAAACGTCAGTCGCAGTTGTGATTGGAAGACCACGGATTTGTTCCGGGCTTGCATACTCAGGCGTCATCAAGCGAAGCACGGTTTCCGTTCGTTCGGCATCTCCGACCTGATCAGATGTAAGCAACTTTGCGATTCCGAAATCGAGAAGCTTTGGAATTCCGTCGCGCGTGACCAGAATGTTGCTCGGCTTCAGATCGCGATGCACGACCAGATTCTGGTGAGCATGCCGTACTGCCGCGCAGGCTTTCTGAAAGAGATTCAGTCGTTCCGTTATGTTGAGTTCATGAACGTCGCTATATTTCGTAATCGGCTCACCGTCGACGTACTCCATCACGAAAAACGGCAAGCCATCATCGGTCGTGCCGCCATCCAGGAAGCCTGCGATGTTTGGGTGCTGGAGGTTTGCGAGAACCTGTCGCTCGAACACAAAGCGTTGCAGAATCGCTTCCGTGTCCATGCCGCGTTTGATGATCTTCAACGCGACTTGTCTGTTGAAATCAGCCCGGGTAGCGAGGAACACTGCGCCCATGCCGCCACGGCCTAATTCTCGGATGATGTCGTAATTGGCGATGCGTTTGCCGACGAACGACGCATCGAAGAAATTGGCGTCTTCGTCGCGGAAAGCTAGACCCGCTTCGACTAAAGCGGGCTGCGAAATGAAGTCCTCTGCGGATTCGTGCGCTTTTAGAAGTGAGTTGACCTGGTTGAGAATTTCCTGATCATCGCACTCAGCCCGCAAGAACTCGTCGCGCTCTTCAGGAGGCAAATCGATCGCGCAGTGAAAGAGCCGCTTGACTTCAGCCCATCGCGTTTCATCGGCTTCTGGCCGGACTGGTGCTGGTTGCGCAGACCTCTTCCTACTTATTACGCGCATTAATCTCGATGACTGGCTCAGCGCTCATTGCAGCTCCTGATACAACCACGCGCGCGCCATCGCCCATTCGCGTTTGACCGTTGCCGGCGAGAGATCCATCGCCTCGGCAGTCTCTTCGATCGTTAAACCGCCAAAATAACGCAGCTCGACGATCTTGCTCTGCTGCGAATCGATCTGTTCGAGCCGTCGCAAAGCATCATCGAGAGCGAGTAGGTGCTGTGCGCGATCAGTCGAGATGATCGCGACATCATCCAGTGGGATCTTCTCGCCTTCGCGCTTGGCGGCGCCTCTCTTTCGCGCATTGTCGATCAGAATGCGTCGCATCGCTTGCGCGGCAATCGCAAAAAAGTGGGCTCGGTTCTGCCAGGTCACCGAACGCTGATCGATCAGTTTTAGATAGGCTTCGTGAACCAGGGCCGTCGTTTCCAATGTCTGTTCGTGGCGCTCACGATGCAGGTATTGATGGGCAACTCGGCGCAGTTCGTCATAGATAATGGGCAGCAACTCGCCGAACGCCTGCTGATTTCCATCGCTCCACTGACGAAGCAATCCGGTTACATCATGCTCTTCGACGGCCATATGCGAAGCGGCTCCGGTCGAGTATCCGACCCGACAAAGTAGCCCGTCAACTTTTTTGCATAAAGCCTTCTTCAGACCGATTAGCTGTCGTCTGAGCCGATCGGCCAGAAATGATTTTTGCAGCGAAGCCAGCCAAAAGGTTTGCTCAATGACCTGGGTTGAGCCAAACCCAGCTTTTTCTGCGCGTAGATAGATAAGCAGTCTCCCCCGGAAAGGCGCAAAGGCCATAGCATTTCTCGATTGAGAGGGAGTTGATCACGCGCCGGCGGCATCCTTACAAAAGGAGAAATAGTGTAATGCATACAAGATGTTTCAGACTGTGGTCAGCGCTCTTTACGATTGGATGCGGTTTGATCTGCCTGAGCGGCGCGACCTTCTCTCCCACTGTGTCGGGCAAAGCCGCGATACCACCGCAAGGTGAGGCCGCCCGGTTTAAGAATGTGAACACCTGGTACCTCTACTTCAAAGTAACGATCGATGGCGAAAACGGGACCGAGAATGATACGGGTGAACCGGATAGCTGGAGCGTTCACGACAGCTTTTCAGGCAATGTCGCGCTGAATTCGCGCGCGCCGTTGATCAAAACGAATAACAAGACGACGAAAACATCGACGATGAGTAAGCAGGAACAGATGGCCGCAGCGATGAACGTGCTCAAGGAAATGAACAGTGAAATCCAGTGGATAGCTACTCCGGTACGGCCGATGGAAGTCATGTTCAATGGGCTCTTGCCTCTTTACATCAAGATTCATGAGATGACCCTTTACGGTGGCAAGGACGCGTGCGGCGACGAATCGTCCACGACGAACACGAGAAGCGGAGATGGTAGCGACTTCTCTTTAGCCACGCCGCGCTTCGTAGCTGACACAGAACACTTAACGTATAACATCTTCATTCCGCTAAAACCTGAAAGCGACAAGCAGCAAGCAACGGTAAAACAGGTAGTAAGAGAGTTGGTAAATAAGAAGCCGCAGGAAACCGTTACGGAACCTGGTCCTCACGATGTCCCATTCAAGGACGGACAACTCTTTGGCATCTCGGGGATCACGGTTACTGATCCGAAGAGAGGCGGCTATTTGTTGAAAGGCGGAGTGATTCACCACGAGATTGATGTCCCGCTCGATGTAGTTAGCGGCTATGTCGAGTATGATTCCGGCGACGTTGAACCCGACGAGCCACTCATAAAGACAAAACCCAACACCAAGACTAAGGTTAAAGTTCACATCTACTACAAGCTTTCCAAGACGCCAAACAAACCGAACTGAAAAGAGAACGGCGGAGGCCCCGGCGACAATGCCATTTGTCCGGCGACTGATCAACGCGGAGTCGCGCACAGCGACGGCAGGTGTGACATTGGCGCGTTCGAGGCTGCATCGCTGTTGCCACTCATAAAGAACCAATGCATGAACAACGGTTGGAAGGACTTCGCAAGATTCAAGAATCAGGGCGATTGTATTCAGTTCGTTAATACTGGCAAGTAGCCCCAAACTTCTGACGAACGATTTCACATCAGTCATGCTACAGAAAGGAACAATTCATGAGACACATGCTTATGACCGCAACGATTCTTTTGCTGGCGACCGGAATCCGGGCACAACAGAATACCGTTCCAACTACATCTACGACGATTACGGCGGTCGCTTCCGGCGACCTGCTCCGCATTACGGCACCTGCGCCAGTGTTGCAAATGCGCGTCGAGGTTTATGGCGGCAATGGAGCAAAGGTTTGGGATAGCGAGATTCGTGGCAATGTTTTTGATTGGCATATGCAAGATGGCCAAGCGCAGCGGTTGCCAGCCGGTGATTACGCCTGCGTGGTCACTGTCAAGAACATCGCCGGCCGCATGACACAAAAGTTAGGAAGCGTAACAGTTGGTGAGAAGAATGCTGCCGTTCATCCGTTGGAAGCCGCTCAACTTACTCAGCAACAATCAGTAACAATCGGCCCCATCGAAGATAAGTCGGCTTGGACTGTTCCGGACATCAACGAGAATCCGACTACGACCGTAATAGCGAACGATGGTACTGACGCGCAAATCACGCGCGGTCGAGGCTCGCTTACCTTTCGCTTCGGCAACTTCTTTTCCGGCTCCGATCAAGAGCAGATGCGTTTGACTGAGGACGGCAATCTCGGAATCGGCACTTCGAAACCCAGATTTAAATTGGATGTCGCCGGCGCTGTTAGCGCGCGTGAAGGGCTGGTCTTCAATAACGGCAGTCTTTTGAACGTGAATGAGAAAGGCACGTTGACGCTGACTGACAGCAACGGCACTGTAGTCGCTAATGCCACCGGTAGCGGCACTCAGAACAAGCTGGCGAAATGGACTGATAACTCCGGCACATTGGGAGACTCAGCCGTCACGGAAATCAGTGGACAGGTCGGAATCGGCGTCGCGAACCCGGGCGATTTCCTGGATATTGGCGGGCCACCGAATGCATCTGGGCGCACGGGTATTCATGTGACGACGACAAGCGGCGCCGGAAATGCGACGCTTTACTTTGAAAACAATCGAGGAAATTTCTCGGCTTATGGCGGACTTCTGACCGGCGGTTCAACCAACTCCTTCCAGTTCTTTGGAGTGCCGCGGGCCGACCGAACTTTTTTGATTGCCGATGGTCCGAACAGCCTGGGCCTGGGAGTGGGAACGCTGGTATCACAGCCGTTATTGTTCGGCACCAGCAACACTGAGCGCATGCGCATCAGTCCGGGCGGCCAGGTCGGCATCGGCGATGACTTTCCGGAATACAAACTGTCGGTACTTGACCCTGGCAACAAGGGACTTCTCGTGCACACCAATTCAGGGGGCGGAACAGTCGCGTCGTTCGGTGCAAACGGCGTCTTTCAGATTGATAAAGGCGCCGGCCCCAACAGTGCGGGCGGAAGATTCACAGTCTTGGAAAACGGCAAAGTCGGCATCGGCAACGGAAGTCCAACCTTTCAATTACATGTAGTTGATCAGTCAAACACTGGTCTTCGTGTGCAAACTAATACAATTGGGGGCACCGTTGCGTCGTTTGGCGGCAATGGTGCATTTCAAATTGACGCGCCGGGCGTGTCAGGTGGCCGATTAATGGTCTCGGAAAACGGGAATGTCGGCATCGGCACCGGCACTAACGCACCTGAACAGAAACTTCAGGTGACCGGCGATATTCTGTCGACCGGGGCGCAAGCGGGTTTCACGTTTCGTGACCCGGATGTGGGCTTTGACTGGAGGTGGCATGCAAGCATTAACAACGGTCAATCAGTTGCAAGACTAAGCCTTAACGGTGTCGGCGACGTAATTAAAGTGAGGGCCATTGACTTCTACACCGAGCTCAACGGGTTGATACTCGACACAGTCAACATCGGTGGTGGCCAACAGTCAATTTGTCGTGACAGCAACTTTGCCATTGGAGACTGCTCGTCTTCGCTGCGGTATAAGACAAACATCGCGCCGTTTATTTCTGGACTGAGCCTCATTCGTCAACTGCGGCCGATCTTATTTGATTGGAAAAAGGATGGTATGCATGACGTCGGCTTTGGCGCCGAAGACGTCGCGAAGATTAATCCGCTGTTTGTCACCTACAACAACCAAGGCCAAGTAGAAGGTGTGAAATACGATCGCTTTAGCACGGTGTTCGTCAATGCCTTTAATGAACAGCAGATGCAGATCGAGCAGCAGCAAAAGCAGATTGATGCGCTGAAGAAGCTGGTATGCGCCGATCGTCCGAAGGCTAAAGTTTGCTCGTCGAAGAACTAATTGCCGCAGAGGAGAGGAGCCGTAGGGAAATGATCGAATGAAAAACAGATCGCTCTGCGGCTTCTTTTGCTCTGAAGTTCTCTGTGCCTCTGTGGGATTCTCCGGTCACTAACACTGACAACCTTCGCCCAATCCGGCGGAGGCACATTTCAAATAACAAACTCAATTGTCGCCGGCGGCGGAGGCGTCAGCACGAATGGCGCTGTGTGCGGCTCGGTGAATGATGCGGCAACCCGCGGAACCGACTTCAGGAAGGGCGCCGAGGTTGAGAATCACCATCATTTTTCGCGGTGTAACTTGAACGCAAGAAAACGCGAAGAATCTCTCTGCACTTTCCGGCGGCTCGGTTGGTAATCTAGCCATCGGATCTGCCTAGAATTCTGGTGACCCCTTTGGTCTCTCCTCACTATCCAAGCCAGGTAATAACAGATTTCAGGAGAAGAGATATGCGAAATAAGCACCTTTTTTCACTCGTCGCGCTGCTAATGGCATTCGCGTTCGCAATAGCCACGGGCCCGAGCGTAGCGGCGCAAGGTAAAGGTCGTGGCGGTGGCGGAGGAGGAGGAGCATCGCCAGGCGGGCCCCCGAGCGGTGTCGGTGTCGATCGCGGGCTGGGCCGCTCGTCAGAAACGTCGACGGGACGTTCGGACAACGGCCGTGATAACGCTTCGACGAGGTCCAATGGGCGTTCAGACGAGGGCCTGGAACGCGCGCGGATTGCCAGCCAAAACTTACATGATGCAGACAACGATCTGCGACACCATCCGAACATCGCGAGCGACATGCATGTGAACGCGAACGATCTGCGTGCAGGCTATCAAGCCGCATTGCTTACGAATCCGAATTTGACTTTCGGAAACTACATCGCGGCCACAAGGTTAGCGCAAAACCTTGGCGGACGATTTCCGGCGATCACTCGCGCGGCTATTCTTGCGGGACTTGCGAAGGGCGACAGCATCGGAAAGACACTGCGCAACCTTGGCTTGACCAGTGATGAAGCAAACGCCGCCAAGAAACGAGTCGACATGCAAATCAAGGACAGCAAACGGAACCATTAGGAAATTCGCAAGAATGAATTCCACAGGCGGGCTCAATGCCCGCCTATTTTTTTCTCACCCGACCTGAGGTAGTGCCCTGGGTTCAGGCTCTGCGGTTCTCTGCGAAGCCCTCGGATTTTCCTCTGGAGTAAATTAAAGGAACATGAGTAACAACCGCAGAGAAGCGCCGAGGCTTTCGCAGAGATCAGAGAAAACCTAATCCAGGGCACTACTCAGACTGTGTCTTAATTGACTTTCCGTGCAAACTGGCATAGAAAACCTGACGCAGTTCCCCTCTCAGAATTTCATAAAAAGAAAACGAGGTAGCTCATGAAACAAGCTATCAGTATCAACGTCAATGGTGTCGACACCGCCGCTGAAGTTGAGCCGCGCATGCTGCTGGTCCATTACTTGCGCGATGCGCTGGGGCTCACCGGCACGCATGTCGGCTGTGAGACTTCGATCTGCGGCGCATGCACGGTGTTGCTCGACGGCCAGGCCGTAAAATCCTGCACAGTGTTCGCCGTGCAAGCCGACGGCTCGAACATCACGACAATCGAAGGCCTGGCGGCAAATGGCAATCTCCATCCCGTGCAGGAGGGCTTCTGGGAGTGCCACGGTCTGCAATGCGGCTATTGCACCCCGGGAATGATCATGACTGCGACACAGATCGTCGATCGCCACCCGCATGCATCACGCGAAGAGATTCGCCATGGGCTTGAAGGAAACTTGTGCAGATGCACCGGGTATCAACATATCGTCGAGGCCGTCGAATATGCGGCGAAAAAGGCGAGCGCTTAATGCGCGCAAGATGCGCGCGAACCGCACGCGGGATGCGTGCGCTCCGATGGAGGCATCATGGCTAAGTACGTTGGAGAACGAATCAAACGAACCGAAGACCCGCGACTGATCAAAGGGCTTGCCCATTACGTGGACGACATTCGTTTGCCGGACACGTTGCACGTCGCGTTTGTTCGGTCAATCTACGCGCACGGCCGGATTAAGAGCATCGACACGAGCGAAGCTGCGAATATGCCGGGCGTCGTAGCGGTTTATACAGGCAAGGACATCGCTGCAAAGATTGGCCCAGTTCCCTGCGCGGCGGCGTTGCCGGATTTGAAGGTGCCTGATTATCGGGTGCTGGCGACGGAAAAGGTTTTGTTTGTCGGTCATCCCATCGCCGCGGTCGTCGCCACGGACAAGTATGCGGCACGCGACGCCGCCGAGGCACTGTATCCGGCTGTCGAGATAGAAGAGTTGCCGGCAGTGGTGCACGTCATCGACGGGGTTCCCACGACACCCGTGGTTCACGAACACTTCGGAGACAACATCGCCTACAAACTAACCTCCGGTGAAGGCGACATCGAAGCCGCCATGAAGGCTGCCGATCGAATCGTGAGCCAAAAAATGATTCATCAGCGTCTCGCCCCGATCGCAATGGAGCCGCGCGGCGTACTCGCTCGATATTTTCCCGGAGAAGAAGAACTCACCGTTTGGTCTTCGACGCAGATTCCGCATCTGTTGCGCACGCAACTGGCATTGATGATCGGAATTCCGGAGAACAAGCTGCGGGTCATCACGCCCGAAGTCGGCGGTGGATTTGGATCAAAGCTGAATGTTTATGCTGAGGAAGCTTTGCTCGGCTGGATCTCGATGCAGCTCGGCAAACCTGTGAAGTGGATAGAAACGCGTCGCGAGAACGTGGCCGCAACTATTCACGGCCGCGCACAGGTCGGGACGGTTGAAGTCGGCGTGAAGAACGACGGCACGATCACCGGTCTTCGTTACAACGTTATCGCCGATCTCGGCGCTTATCACCAATTGCTTACACCGGCAATTCCGACCTTGACCGGATTGATGTTGAGCGGCGCTTACAAGATTCCGGCAATTCAGATGAACGTTACCGGCGTCTTCACCAACAAGATGTCCACGGACGCATATCGTGGCGCCGGTCGGCCGGAAGCGACTTACGTTATCGAACGCGTGATGGATGTGGTGGCGCGTGAATTGAACATGGATCCAGTTGATGTTCGGCGCAAAAACTTTCCCGCCGCATCTGAATTTCCATTTCACACGGCGACCGGTTTGGATTATGACAGCGGCGATTATGAGGGCGCGCTGAAAAAAGCGCTCGATTTGTCCGGATATCAGAAGCTTCGTGAAGAACAGAAAAAGTCGGACGACAACGGAAAACTGATCGGCATTGGCGTGTCGAGCTACGTCGAGATTTGCGCGCTCGGCCCTTCGCAGGCGATGCCCGCAGGCGGTTGGGAAAGCGCAACCGTGCGCATCGAGCCGACCGGAAAGGTGACGGTTCTCACTGGCGCTTCGCCACACGGACAGGGCCAGGAAACCTCATTCGCGCAGATTGCTGCCGACGAACTCGGCGTCGACATCAACGACGTGACGGTCATTCACGGTGACACGGGCGTAGTGCAGTACGGCATCGGCACGTTCGGCAGTCGCGCCACGGCCGTAGGTGGCACTGCGGTGCTGATCGCGATTCAAAAGCTGAAAGAGAAAGCCGCGAAGATCGCCGCGCACATGATGCAATGCGACGCGTCAGCAATATCGTTTGAAGCGGGCAGATATTCTCGACAAGCTGCCGCAGCGGCTGGAGTTTCGGAACCGGTCGTGCCGGTGGGCCAGGCGCCCGCCGGAGCACTGCCTGAACCGTCTACGGAAGGCAAGACGAGCCTGACGATTCAGGACATCGCGCTCGCCGCGCACATTGCGAAAGAGATTCCGCCGGACACGGAACCAGGATTGTCCGCAACTTACTTTTTCGAGCCAAAGAATTTCACTTTCCCGTTCGGCACGCACGTCTGCGTTGTCGAAATCGACAAGGACACAGGCGAGACAAAGATCGTGCGGTATATCGCCGTTGACGATTGCGGCAAGGTGATCAATCCGCTGCTCGTCGACGGTCAGGTGCACGGCGGCATCGTGCAATCGATTGGGCAAGCCCTGTACGAAGAAGTTATCTACGATGACCAGGGACAATTGGTCACTGGTGAGCTGATGGACTACGCGTTGCCGAAGGCTTCTCAGATCCCGTGGTTTGAAACTGATCGCACCGAGACACCTTCGCCGGTTAATCCACTCGGTGTGAAAGGCGTTGGCGAGGCGGGAACAATCGGGGCGACACCCGCTATTGTGAATGCGGTCGTTGATGCGCTAGCTCCATACGGAGTAAAGCATCTTGATATGCCGGTACGACCGGAGAAAATTTGGAAGATTATCAATGCACAATGATTTGGCGTGCGGTGGCAAGCGAAGCGCGACACCGCTTTGGATCCAAAGCGCCGTCGCCGCTCCGCTCTGCCGGCGCACTCCAAAAAGGAGGTCATTATGATCCCAGCACAATTCGATTACGCGCGTGCGCACACGCTCGATGAGGCATTGAATCTTCTCGCGCAGAATGAGGACGCGAAGATTCTCGCTGGTGGCCACAGCTTGATTCCGGCGATGAAACTGCGGTTGGCGATGCCGCCGATGCTGGTTGATATCGCGCGGATCAAAGAACTCTCGTACATCCGCGAAGAGGGCGGCCAGATTCGCATTGGCGCGATGACAACGCACTATCAAATCGAATCGTCAGACCTTCTGAAGAACATTTGCCCGTTACTGCCCGAATGCGCGTCGCATATTGGCGACATGCAAGTGCGAAACAAGGGCACGATCGGGGGAAGCGTCGCGCACTCTGATCCTGCGGGTGACTGGCCCGCAGCCATGCTCGCGCTTGACACAGAGTTAGTTGCGGTGAGCAAAAGCAGCGAGCGGACGATCAAAGCCGGCGATTTCTTTGTTGATTTACTGACGACGGCGCTTCAGCCCGGCGAAATCCTGAGAGAGATTCGCATCAACAAACCGCATGGCCGCACGGGGCATGCCTACGTAAAGATGCCGCACCCGGCATCGGGATTCGCCGTAGTCGGCGTTGCGGCCAATCTCTCATTCAACGGCGGAAGCGAATGCAAATCGGCGACTATCGGCATCACGGGTATTTCTTCAAAAGCGTACCGGGCGGCGGCAGTAGAAGATGCCCTGGCTGGCGCAAATCTGAACGAGAGTGCAATTGCGGCCGCGTCAGCTCATGCGACTGATGGCGTTGATGTGAACGGCGATGTGTTTGCGTCGGACGAATACCGTCGCCACCTCGCGGCCGTGTACACGCGACGTGCGATTGCCGCCGCCATGAAGTCAGTACCATCCGCGTGAGCGGATGGGTTCTGAGTGTAAGTTACGATGAGTGATGAACCCACCCGCTGATGCGGGCGGTACTGACATGAACATCGAGGCGACTTACGAGATGAAAGCCCCACGCGAACGCGTCTACGCTGCGTTGATTGATCCGGAGGTTTTGCGTCATGCAATTCCTGGCTGTGAGTCACTGGAGAAAACCGGTGACGGCCTCTATACGGCCACGATGAAGGCGGGCATCGGCGCCATCAAGGGAACTTTCAAAGGTGAAGTACGGTTGGAAGATATGCGACCGCCGGAACACTACCGCATCGTCGTGCAAGGCAAGGGTGCGATGGGCTTTGCCAAAGGCTCGGCTGATTTTGATTTGGAAGACAAAGATGGCGGCACGTTGATTAGATATTCAGGCGAGATGCAGATTGGCGGTTCGATCGCCGGTGTCGGTCAACGCATGGTCCAAGGCGCCGCCAAAATGATGGCATCGCAATTCTTTGTTAAACTCGAAGCCGCAGTGACCGGCTCGTCGTCAGTAACCCCTTAACGTTGCTCTTCTCTTCTCTGCCTTCTGTTCATCAGTCAGACGCCCTTCACCGTACACAGCGTCTTCCCACGCACCGTACATCGGATTCGGCAACACGATGAAGCGAGCACCAAACTGGTTCTTGTTTTGTTCAGCCGCGGAAAGGCGGCTGTCGATGGTCTTACTGTTCTCGAACACTTCGGCAAAGTCGTTGAGGTTGTCACCCATCAAGAGCACAATTCGATATTTCGCGGCTACCGACTGGCGCCGAGTCTCTTTGCTTGAGCCATCAGTCCTGACCAGCAAGGTGTCGTCGCTTACGTCCGGAAAACCGAGCGCACGCAGATTCCGCGCGGTTCCGTCTTTTTCCGCCGCGCGCCGGTTAGTAATATAAAAGACACGCACGCCGCGCGAGTTCGCGTACCGCAAGAATTCAACTGCACCCGGCAACGCCGTCGCTTGCGCGCTATTACACCAATCCGTCCAGGTCTTTGACTCAAAGGCTCTCCGTTCTTTCGCCAGCTTCGCCTGGTAACGGCTGTTATCGAGGACCGTTTCGTCAACATCGACAATGACCGCGCGCTTTACCCGACGGTTTCGATTGGCGCGAAAGTCCTGATCCAAACGCAGACGTGCTAGCGAGAAAGCCTGGTACGACAACGCCGCTTTCTCTCCGGATGTTTGGGTCCACAGGATAGCGCCGACCTGGTACTCGTTGTCAGCTTTTTGAGCGACAGTAGGGGCAGAACAAATCGCGATCAAGACGACAATAAGCGAAGATTGACGGATAAGTGATCTCATCATGTTTCCTCTGACAAAAGAGAGGCGGGCAATGCCCGCCTAAAACAAGAACCTGTTTGCGGTCAGCGACTGTCGTTTTGACGACGAACACGCGCGATAAACGCTTCCACGTCCGGAAGGCTGCGCGCCAAAGCGCCGGTCATCCATTTTGTGCCGGTCTGAGTCACCAGCATGTCGTCTTCAATGCGCACGCCAATGCCTTTGTATTTTTCAAACGCGGTCTTTACCGCGGCGATAAACTTTTCGTTCTCAGGCGTCTTCGGCAAGTTATCCAAAGCGTCCGGCCGAATGTAAATGCCCGGCTCGTTGGTGAATACCATGCCCGGCTCGAGCGTCGCGCCGCCACCGACATCATGCACATTCATGCCGAGCCAGTGCGAAGTGTTATGCATGAACCAGACACGATACTGCTCGCTGTTGCGATCGGTAATAAGTCCCAGCTTCAGCAATCCATCTTTGATGACTTCAGTCGCGGCGTTGTGTACTTGCGAAAGCGTAGCGCCAGGCTTGATTACCTTCGCCGCCGCTTCCTGCGCGTCATAGACAATCTGGTAAATCTCGCCCTGCTCTTTCGTGAACTTGCCGTTGACCGGGAACGTCCGGGTCACATCCGCCGAGTAGTGTCCATACTCAGCGCCGACATCCATCAGCATGAGCAGCCCCGGATGCACGCGACTCTGCGCCTCCTCGTAGTGAAGTGTCGTGGCGTTCTTGCCGCATCCGACGATGTCCGGATAGCCCCAATTGTCTGCATTACGCAGCTTGAACGTGTAGGCGACCTGCGCATCGACTTCGTACTCCCACTGTGCCTGTGAGGCAAACGCCTGCGCACGCTGATGCGCTTCGATCGTGATGTCGATCGCATGCTGCATGATTTCCAGTTCCATCGGCGATTTGCGTAAGCGCATCTGCGCAAAAATCGGCGACGCGGTCTGAATGTTAAAGCCCGCATCTTTGGGCCAGGCCGCGGCGAACCGTTGTTCCTGGCGATATTCGCGGCTGTCACCGTCCGCGGAGAAGTTCGCCAACAGATAAAGGGTAGCTTCCTTCTTTTCTGCGGCAGCAATTACGTTCGAAGGATTAGCGCCGGCCGGATGACCTGCGGTGTGAAGTATATTCTCCGGCTTCGGCCGATAACCCCCATGCTTTTGCAACGCGGCAATGAAAGGAGCGAACTCGCTCGTCTCCCAGATCTCCGTTATACCTGAGATTTGCGCGGCTTCCTCGGGGCTGTACATATGTCCTGTCCACGTCTCAGCTCTCGCATTGCGTCGCGGCAGAAACAAAATCTCCGGCGAGTCCGCGTCACCCGGCATCAGCACGAGAATCTCCCTTTGCTGATTGAGATTCGTGAGATAAAAGAAGTTGTTCTCCTGTCGAAACGGAAAGTCCACATCGTTTGTGTAAACGCGGGGCTCAGCCCCAAACAGAATGAGCATCGATTTGGGTCCGATCGTGTCGGCAACCTTCTTGCGACGCGTCGCGAGTTCTTCCAAACGTTTCGCGTCGTCGAACACGGGCGCGGGCGGCGTAATGCGAATCGGCGGTTCGGTGTTGGCCGCAACCGTCGCGTGTGATATTGGGACCAGCACAACCGAGATAACGGCGATCGTGATCAAGACTGACAAGGTTTTTTTCATCATTTCATCCTCTGGGTGCTTCATCTGAAAATGATCTACGCCATGAATGCGCGTTTAATCAGAATTCGGCGGTGTGCGATTCGGATGCGGTCGGGGACGGTTGGGCGGCGTCACGCCCGGTGGAATTACACGGGTCACGCCGTTTGGAAAAGTAATGATCGTAGTGCCATCCGGTCTTCGCTCCATGCGGACGCCATTCGGAAATGTCTGCACACGCGGTTCCTCGCGCCGCGGGCGTTGCGTATCGGGCGGCGGACCGTACTGGTTGGTGGCCGGCGGTTCCGGGACGCGCGGGCGATCGTGCGTCAGCGTATCGCTGGCAGGAGGTGTCGGCTTTGTCTGCGCGTTTTCCGTCTGCTTTGCGGTGTGTTTAGGTGGTTCCGACTTCGCTGGAGTAGTTGTCGCACTCTTGTTTTCGGGCGTGGCTATTTGGCCAACCTTCTCGTTGATCGGCGCGGGTGTCGTTTGCACGACCGGGCTCTCAGTTGGAGTCGGTGTCGCCTTCGCAGTTCCCTGCGATTTACGCGTGCGATAAACAAAGAAGCCTATTGCGCTGCCCCCAATCACGAGCGCAATCAGGGCCGCGGCGATCCAGGTTCGCGAACTCCTGCGGCCGTCCGCAGCTGGGCGCACTACCGTCGCGGTTTCAGGCGCGACCGTACCCGCACGGACTCTGGTTCCTTCATCAGCCAACAGCGTCTGTGCTTCGCTCGCAAAGCCTTTTGTCTGCCCGCCGGCTAGTTGAGTTCCGCTTGCCGCAACTGGAGTGACCGTACTTGCCCTCCCGGTTGTTCCTGTAGAAGTTAGCACCGTCGCTGCGTCACCCAGCGAACCCGTCGCGGCCGAATTCAACGCTTCGCGCATTATCTGTGCTGACTCGTATCGGTCATCGCGCTTCTGCGACATCGCGACCGCCAGCACATGGGCGACGGCTGGACTTACTTGCGGCGCGACAGCATCGGCCGCCGCCAGGGGATCTTCCATGGCGTTGACGACTGCACCAGCACGAGTCAGCGCGTCGGGCGGCTTCACATTCGTCAGCAGGTGATACAAGGTCGCGGCCAAAGAATAGATATCACTGCGCGCGTCCGTACCCAGTCCCTGCACCTGCTCGAGCGGCGCGTAATTTGGCGTGTAGCCGAAGATACTCGCCGACGTCGTCACCGCGGTCAGTTGTCCTGCTGAACCTTTTGCTAATCCGAAATCGAGCAGGACAACCTGTCCGCGAGCAGTGAGTTTCAAGTTTTGCGGTTTGATGTCGCGATGGATGATTTGCGGGTCCTGGGTGTGCAAGTAGTCGAGCGCATCACAAAGCTGATCTGCCCACCGCAGAACATCGCTTTGCGGAAAAGCACTCTGCCGGCGCGTCTGCATCTCGAACAAGTCTTCGCCCGGGATGTACTGCATCACCAGGAACTGCCCTTCACCTTCGGTGAAGTGATCGCTAACACGCGGCAAAGCCTGGTGGTGAAGCCGCGCTAACAGACGCGCTTCGCGCTCGAACTGTTTCCGCAGTTTTTCGTCGGTAAACAGGGTCTCCTTCAGCGCCACGACGGTGTCCAGCCGCAGATCCACTGCTTCGTACACCGCACCCATTCCGCCCTGACCAAGCTGGCGCACGATCCGGTAACGCCCCTGTAAAACTGTTTCCGGTGACAACATCGTCTAAAACAAATGCCAAATTTCTCGAGAGTTTATCATTGCCGTGTTAGGCAAGGCTAACCTGAGAAGACAATCACGTAAGTGTTTACACGACCGTAAATGCAATCAGTTCTGTTTTGACCCGTCAGCAGAATGATTGGTCTTTTAGGGCTGTTAAAGTATGCTACCGCCGCCTTGAGTGACCCGATTCCATTCAATCGCAACGATGACGTTATCGACGTCACACCTGGTCGCCCTCGACCCCGGCGACGACGCCGCTGGTGGATTTGGATTGTCGCCGCGGTAATCCTCTTCCTTCTGGTAAGCTCGCGCGGACTTTCGATTTACATGTCGGCCTTGTGGTTTGGATCGCTCGGTTACTCGGCGGTCTTTTGGTATATCTTCAAACTTAAGCTCGAACTGTTCCTCGTTTTCTTCGTTCTTACCGCCGCGATCTTACGGGGAGGGTTCTGGCTGATTGAACGCGCATTTGCATCCTTCAATATCGGCCCCCGCACCGTCTTTATCAATCAACAGCCAGTCAGCATTTCGATCGGCAGATTTCTGCGGCCGATTGCTTGGGTCGTCGCAATCGTCGCGGCCCTGATATTCGGATTTGGCATGCGCGAAGAGTGGCGCGACTTTGCCCTCTACTTTCATGGGCCGCAAACGAATCTCGCCGATCCAATCTTCAACAAACCGGTCAGTTTTTATTTATTTACGCTGCCCGTCTATGACTCGATCAGTTCGTGGCTGCTGTATCTGGCGGTAATCATACTAATTGCCGCGATCGCGTATGCGGCGCTGGCCGCTACTCAGGAGACGGTGCTCGCTGGCGCCAGGGACAAAAAGCCGTGGCGGGTTGGCATCACCGTCGTCTCAATTCCGTTAGCAATTTGTCTGGTGGTGATCGCGTGGCAAACGCTTTTGTCGCGCTATCCATATCTCTGGGACGACCATCAAATTTTTTCCGGCGTGACTTACATGGAAGCAAACCAACTGCTTCCGGGATTGCGCTGGGTAGCGATTGCACTGGTGGTGGCCGCAATCATCTGTGTGATTAATGCGCTGAGCGTCCGGCGCAGTCGGATTCTCATCGGAGCGGTCGCCTTGCCTATCGTGGTTTACCTGATTGCGGCAGTGTTCATTCCGGCATATGTCACGAATTTCATCGTCAAACCGAACGAACTCGGTCGCGAAACGCCATACATCGAACAAAACATCGCTTGGACACGCCGCGCCTTCGCCATCGACAAGATCGAACAAAGAAACTTCGAGGCTGAAACTTCCGTCGAATCCTTTGGTTTGCAAGATAACCGCGCCACGCTCGACAACATTCGGCTCTGGGACTGGCGCGCTTTGCAAGACACGCTTAAGCAGATGCAGGCGATTCGCATCTACTACGACTTTCCCGATGTCGACGTTGATCGATATCAAACCAGCGGACAAACGCGCCAGATGATGCTTGCCGCGCGCGAGTTGAACATCAACAAGCTGCCTGATAGCTCGAAGAATTGGGTCAATCAGCGACTTATCTTCACTCACGGTTATGGCGTGACGATGAATACGGCGAATGAGTTCACCGCCGAAGGACGTCCGCGCTTTATTCTCTCGAACATGCCGGTCGAGACATCTGCAAGCGACATTCAGGTCAAACGTCCACAGATTTATTTTGGCCAGGAAACCAGCGATCACGTCTACGCAAACACAAAACAAAAGGAGTTCGATTTCCCACAAGGCGAATCCGACAACTACACAATCTATGACGGCACCGGCGGCATCAGGATCGGGAGCGGCCTGCGACGCCTGCTGATTGCCTGGGCGAAAGGCGACTTGAGCAAAGTTCCATTCTCAGACGCGATCACTCCCGACAGTCGCTTACTCATTAATCGAAACATTCGGGAGATTGTTGACGGTCTCGCGCCGTTCCTAATTTACGATCGCGATCCTTATGTCGTTGCCGGCGCTGACGGAAACCTATACTGGATTATCGACGCCTTTACGGAAACGTCCACGTACCCATATTCGCGTCATCACAAAGTCGATGAGAACGACGTCAACTACGTTCGAAACAGCGTCAAAGTCGTCATCGATGCTTACAACGGCACGACGAACTTTTACGTATTCGACCCCGAAGATCCCCTGATCGCGGCGTATCGCGCGACATTTCCTTCCCTGTTCCGGGATGTCAGTCAGATGCCCGCAGACTTACGCGCGCACGTTCGCTATCCCGAGACGCTTTTGCGGGCGCAGGGCGATGTCTTCGGACTCTATCACGTGCAAAATGCGCGAGTGTTCTTCCAGCAGGAAGATGCCTGGAACGTTGCGCAACAGATTGTGCTGGACGAGCAAAGCCGCAAGCAGGTGCAGCCAATCGACCCTTATTTTGTGTTGATGCAGCTGCCGGGTGAGCAGAAGAAGAACGAGTTCGCACTGATTCTTCCATTTACTCCTGCGAACCGGAACAACATGATTGGCTGGATGGCCGGACGTTCGGACGGCGAAGATTATGGCAAACTCCTCGCATACAACTTTCCCAAGTCACGGCTCATCGATGGTCCGCTGCAGATTGAGGCGCGGATAGATCAGAACGCCCAGCTCTCTGCACAGTTCTCACTGTGGAACCAGCAAGGCTCGCGGGTGGTGCGCGGTCACTTACTCGTAATCCCTATCGGCAAGTCACTGCTGTACGTTGAGCCGATTTACTTGAAGGCCGAGAGCAGTCCGATGCCGGAACTGCGTCTGGTTGTCCTCGCGACCCAGGAACGTCTCGGCTTTGGCCAGTCGTTCGACGAGGCGATGTCCAATCTGTTCGGCGATGCAGCGAAAACAGCAACCGAACAGAAACAACCAGCTGAGCAAAAACCATCAACTGAGGCGCAGACGAAACCGTCACCAACACCGTCGGCTCAATTAACGACCCAGGAACTAATCAATCGCGCGGTGCAGGAATTTGACGAGTACCAGAAGTTAACCGCCGCTGGGAGACTGGCTGAAGCCGGAAAGAAACTCGAAGAACATAAGCGCACGCTCGAAGAATTGAAGCGGGCAGCGGCAAAGCCGTAGCTACTGTTGTTTCAGTTTTTGCTCAAGTTCGTGACCTTGCTTGATCGCATCGTTGTACTCAGGTTCGTAGCCGGGCGTCGCCTTCTTTTCGAAAAGAACTCTTAACTCCTGCCGCGCATCTTCCGTCCGATGTTCTTCGGCGTACGCCTGGGCGAGACGCAAATATAGCAGTGCGTTGTTGTTGCCAACCTTTAAGCCCTTCTGGAAATAGTCAATCGCCTTCTGAACGTCGCCGCCAAAGATTTTGGGCGCCTTCATATAGACCTGGCCCAAAGCCATGTAGGCGCTCCCAGCCTCGAACCCTTCGTCGATCTTCAGCACTGCTTCCATCTCACGCTTGATGTCTTCGATATCGCTCAGACTCGCAAGTGTGCTGATCTGCGCGTTGCCGCCATAATTTGCGCCAAGCCAAAAATGACCTTCCGGCCGGCTGTCGTTTAGCTTGACCGCTTCGTTGCCAGCTTCAGTTCCATCACGAAACGCTTTCTCGGTCTCGGTATCGTCAGTGCTGTGCGTTCCCAGATAATAATTAGCTCGCGATATCCGCCACGCGATTTCGTAATCCGTGGGGTTTGCGGTGAAAGCCTGCCGCAGCACGATCAGAGCCTGACGAACCTTCATGATGTCAGCCCGCTGGGCATAGAAATCGTCGGCCTGCGCCTTCGGATCAGTAGCCGAGGGGGGCGGAGGTGGCGCCGGCACAGCCTCTCCGGCGGTCTTCCGGCAGCCAATTATGCCAACCATAAGGCTTGCGACACAGACATAAATACGCAGATTTCGGCCATAATTTGAAACTCCCTGACCAAATCTCCCTGAATTGTATGGTTCTCGCATACAGACTCTGTTAACCCTTTCCAAATGGAGGTCTCTCAGGTATAGTGAACGCCTCAGCAACCCAAACTCTGACGGAGAAACAGTGGCAGCGGCAGCATTCTATGACCTTGAAGGCACTCTAGTCAGTACTAACCTCGTTCACACTCTGGGGTTTTATGCTCGGAACCAGCCCGACCTCTTGCGCAGTTTACGCAAGAGCGCCACAACCCTGCTAAGCGTCCCTTTGTTCGCCGTTAGCGACCAGTATAGCCGAAAAGTCTTTAACGACCTTTTCTTCAAGCGGTACAAAGGCGAATCAGAAGATCGGATGAGGTTCTTTGCCGACGAGTTGTTCCAAACGGTTTTAAAGCCCGCGGTCTTTCCTGGCTCATTCGAATTGATCGACAACTCCCGTAGCTTTGGATTGCGTCAAGTGGTAGTCACCGGCGCTTTGGAGGTTTCGGTTAAGCCCTTGATGGACTATCTCGGCATTGACAACTGGGTTGCCAATCGTCTCGAGTTTGTAAAAGGTGTTGCGACTGGACGATTGTTGCCACCCGTGCTCGCGTCGGCGACCAAAGCTTCATGGATTCGCACTTACGCCGAACGCGAAAACATCAACCTCAGCGAATCGTTTGCTTATTCAGACAGCATGAGCGATCTGCCGATGCTCTCGATCGTCGGCCATCCGGCAGCAGTGAATCCCGATTTTCGTTTGCGACAAACCGCTCTGCATCATGATTGGCCGATCTTGAATTTGAAGTAGCAAAGAAACCCGATGGCCTTACAACTACGCAAAAGCACTCACGAATCGATCGTCTACATCGACAACGACAGCGCACCGCGCATCATGCCGTCAGGCGAGGACTTCATTCTTGAAGACATCCCGGTCGGCACGCGCGTCCTTTATCCAAACCCACCGCTGAAAGGATTGCCGAATCGAGAAGCAGCTATTCGTTATGCGGTCAATCATCCGTTCGATTGCGATCCGCTGTATGCGCAACTCAAGCCGGGCATGAAGGTGACGATCGCTGTGGACGATATTAGTCTCCCTTTGCCGCCGATGGCGACACCCGACATTCGTCAGACAATGCTGGAAGTGGTGCTGGACCTGCTGGCCGCGAACGCGATCGATGACGTGCACATCATCATCGCCAATTCGCTGCACCGCAAGATGACGCCGTGGGAAATGAAGCGAATGGTGGGACAAAAGATCTACGACGAGTTCTATCCCGACCGCTATTACAACCACGACGCGGAATGGAAAGAAGGGCTAATCAAAATTGGCGAGACGCGTCACAAAGAACCGCTGGTGCTGAATCGGCGCGCGGCCGAAAGCGACCTGTTGATTTACTGCAACATCAACTTTGTCCCGATGGATGGTGGTCACAAGTCGGTCGCCGTCGGCCTCTGTGATTACGAATCGCTGCGTGCGCATCACGATCCGCAAACGATTCGTGATTCCGACAGCTACATGGACCCAGCCCGGTCCGAACTCGCGAACAAGTGCATACGACTTGGCAAGATTGTTGACAAGGAACTGAACGTCTTTCACATCGAAACGGCCATCAACAATCGCATGTACAAAGGCGACATGGATTTTCTCCTCAAGAACGAGGATGACTTCACTGCGTTCGATCGCATGAAGTTCGAAGCCATGCGCTACACGATGAACAAGCTGCCGCGGCCGGCGCGTCGCAAGCTACTTCATACGCGGCCTGCACAATACGAGATGACGGCGTGCTATGCGGGAAAGACCGAGCCAGTTCACGCAAAGATCATCGAAAAGGGTTTTCAGCAGTACGCGATTCCGGTGCGCGGACAATGCGACATCCTGATCACTGGAATTCCGGATATCTCGCCATACAACGTGTACTCGATTTTGAATCCCCTGCTCGTGCAGGTGATGGGCTTGGGTTATCACTTCAATTTTTATCGTAATAAGCCCTTGCTCAAGAAAGGCGGCGTGATGATCGTCCATCACCCGTGTTACGACGAGTTCGATCACGATTTTCATCCAAGCTACATCGAATTCTTTAATCGCCTTTTGCCGGAATCGCGCGACGCGTTTTACCTGCGAGACAAGTACGAGCGCGAATTCGCCAACAACCCCAGCTATGTCGAGATGTATCGCCGCGGGAACGCTTATCACGGCGCGCATCCGTTTTTCATGTGGTATTGGGGCGAAAACGGTCGTCAGCACGTCGGCAAAGTTATCGCGGCGGGCGCCGAAAACGCCCACGTGCCGGCGATGCTTGGCTGGGACCGCGCCGACAATCTCACCGAAGCGGTTGCGATGGCGCGCAACATCATGGGGAATTCAGCGGAGATTACTATGCTGCATCAACCAATGATCGGCATCGCAGACATGGAATAGGCGGCACAGACTTTAATCTGGTAACCCGGGGGAACGCACAGACTGAAATCTGTGCCACTTCGAAAATGATTAGTTCAGCAATTATCTCAAGAGCAATCGCTTTCTCGAGCACGTTGATGCTCTCGATCGCGATTCTCAACTTTCTGCCGAGCGCTCGTGCGCGGCGCCAGACGCACTTCGCGCGCGCGGCTGCCGATGGGAATGTGCGCAGCATGCGCTTGCTGCAAATGGCCGGCGCCACGGTGAATAGTCCGGGTAGTTGTTGTGCGCCGCTGCTCCTCGCTGCGGGCGAAGGTCGTCTTGATGCGGTTCGTTATCTTCTCGACCAGGGCGCGGATGTGAACGCGCGGGATGAGCGCGGTCGCAGCGCACTGACTGAAGCAGCGTTCAACGGAAATGCATTCGTGATCAAAGAATTAATTCTTCGCGGCGCAGAGCTGAACGCGCTGAGCGACGAAGGCACGCCATTGGATATCGCCATCGACACGAAACATGAGGACGCTATCGAGCTCTTGAAGCACTACGGCGCAAAAAGCACGAGGGACGTTCCGTAAACGAGGCTGATTATGACCGCAAAGCTTTCACCAACTGAGATTTTCCAGGGACGCCGAGTGTTCATCATCGGCGCGACCGGGTTTGTCGGCAAAGTCACGCTCAGCATGTTGCTGCATCGCTTTCCGAATATCGGCAAAGTTTATGTGACCGTCCGTGCGCGTTCGCAGGAAGAATCTGAAACGCGTTTCTGGAACAACGTCATCACTGCGCCACCGTTCGATCCTGTTCGTGAACGATATGGCCATGCCTTTGACGAATTCATTCGCGAGAAAGTCGCCATCGTCGGTGGTGACGTCGCGGAAGATAATCTTGGGTTCACCGAAGAAGAAGCAGCGCGCGTCGCCGGCGACATCGATGTGCTTATCAATTCCGCCGGCAATGTCACTTTCAACCCCACGCTCGAAAGCGCGTTACGCACGAATGTTGTCGGCACCCAGAACGTGATCGCGTTTGCGAAGCGCATGAAGCGGCCGGCGCTGGTCCATATCTCAACATGTTTCGTGGCCGGTAACCGGTCGGGATCGATTTGGGAAAACGATGAAGTGCTGGGCTACTTCCCGCGACGCGCTGAACTAACTGGCGTGCAGTTTTCGGTCGCCGAAGAAATTCGCGATTGCGCGAAGATGGCCGAACGCGCGCGCGAAGAAGCGAAAGACGCGATGATGGCCGCGTATTTTCGTGAGCAAGCACGCAAACGGCTCAACGAAGAAATGCGCGACAGTGACGATCCCGATGCCCTCGGACTCGCGGTCGCACGCGAGCGAAAAGTGTGGGTGCGCAATCGTCTCACTGAGATGGGGATTCAGCGCGCGGAGTTTTGGGGCTGGCCAAACATCTACACCTACACAAAAGCGCTCGGCGAACAACTGGTGGCCGCCGAGACCGGCATGGTACGGAGCATCGTGCGGCCGAGCATTGTCGAATCAGCGAAAGATTATCCCTTCCCCGGTTGGAATGAAGGGTTCACCACCACTGCCCCAATTGTGTTCCTCACGCTCAAAGGTCAGCGCCAACTGCCTGCGAACAAGAAACTGATTCTCGATATCACGCCGGTCGATCAAGTTGCCGCCGTGATGCTCGCCGTTGCTGCCCAGGCATGCGTCGAACAACCAAAGCTCGTTTATCAGGCTGCGACGGGCGATGCCAACCCCGACAACATGGAGCGAATCATCGGATTCTGCGGCCTGTTTCGTCGTCAGGAAGAGTTGAAGAAAGAGGACGGGTTCCGTTTGTTTCGTGAGATTTCCGCCCGTTTCGAGCCATTTCCAGTTTCGCCGGAACGATTCGAAAAGACGTCCGTGCCATTAATGAACAAGGCGGCAAAGAAAACTTCTGACCTGCTCGACCGCGCGAAGCCGCGCTGGGGTGGCGGCCGTTACGAAGGCGTAATCAAACGCATCAAGCAGACCGTTGATACGGTCGAAGAACAGACGCGCGAAGCGACCGAAGCGTTTGAGATGTTTCTTCCCTTCACGGTTGAGAACGCGTACGTCTTTCGTTGCGACAATGTGCGCGCGTTGTTCAATCGCATTCGCGAAGACGAACAACAGCTGCTCACGTGGAATCCGGAACAGTTCGATTGGTACGACTACTGGCTGAACATCCATCTGCCCGGGTTGAAGAAGTGGGTGCTGCCGACCCTGGAAGAAGACATGCGCGCGAAACCGAAGCGCGTTTACACGTATCGCGATCTCGTGGAGTTATTCGAGACGACAACGAAACGACACGAGACGCGTGTCGCCATGCGCATCGAACGCGATGGCCGCAAAGAGCAATACACCTATGGTGATTTGCGCGAGCTGTCGACGCGTGCCGCGGCTTTCTTTGCGAGCCACGGGATCAAGTCAGGCGATCGCATAATTCTCTTCAGTCACAACGCGCCCGAATGGGGCCTGACTTATTTTGGCGTGTTAAAGGCCGGGGCGACGTGTATTCCGATCGACGCCGAGAGTTCCACAACTGAAGTCGTCAACTTCGCCGGCGCGGGCGACGCCGCAGCAATTGTGATTAGCCAAAACCTGCTCGACGAACATGATGATCTGCGCGACAAACTTTCGGCGGCAGGCTCGAATGACGTGCGCATTTGGACGTTTGATGAAATCTACGAACTGACGTCCCAGCAAGTTGAAGATGAACGAATCGCGCTTTTGCCACAGCGCATCTCACCGCAGTCAGTCGCGTCGCTAATCTTCACGTCAGGGACAACCGGCCGGCCGAAAGGCGTGATGCTATCGCATCGCAACCTAACGAGCATGGTTTCGATGCTTTCGTCTGTCTTTGACATGGATACGAGCGATGGCGTGTTGTCAGTGTTGCCGCTGCACCACACGTTCGAATTCTCGACCGGATTTCTGACGCCAATCAGCCGCGGTGCGCAGATTACTTATCTCGATGAACTGAACAGCGAGAATCTCGCGAAGGCAATCAAGAACGGTCACGTCACCGGCATGGTCGGCGTGCCTGCGCTCTGGGAACTGCTGCATCGCCGCATCAAGAATCGTCTGCACGAACGCAGCAAGCTGGTGGGTGACACCGCGGACCTTTTGATGAAAATCAATGCCTGGCTACGCGACAAAACGCCGCTCAATTTTGGACAGATTCTCTTCTATCCGATTCACGAAGGCATGGGCGGCCGGATCCGTTATTTCATCAGCGGCGGCTCGGCTTTGAGTGAAAAGCTCCAGCGCGATTTTCAGGGACTCGGCTTCACGATTCTCGAAGGCTACGGCTTAACCGAGGCGTCGCCCGTGTTGACCGTGACGCGTCCGGAAAATCGGATGCTTTCAGGCACGGTTGGGCGGCCGTTGCCCGGCGTGCAGATCGACATCAAGGATCCGGACGCAAGCGGCGTGGGCGAAGTGATCGCGCGCGGACCGAATGTGATGCTCGGCTATTTCGGTAATGAAGAAGCGACTCGCGAAGCGTTGGTTGATCGTTGGCTTAACACCGGCGACCTCGGACGTTTGGATGATGACGGTAACCTCTATCTCGTGGGTCGTTCGAAAGATATTATCGTCGATACGAACGGCAAGAACGTCTATCCCGACGAAGTCGAAGAGGTCTATCAGGACTCGCCTTACATCAAAGAGCTGAGCGTCTTTGGTCTGCCAGACGGCATCGGCGAGAAGGTCGCGTGCATTGTCGTGCCGGACAAGGAGTACGACATCGCCCTGTCAGAAACGGAGCTGCGCACGAAGATTGAAGATCATTTCCGCGACGTCTCAGCAAAGTTGCCTTACTACAAGCGCGTCAAGGTGTTGCACTTCACCGACGAAGAATTGCCACGCACGGCAACCCGCAAAGTTAAACGGCGCGAAGTCCTGCTCATCGTGCAGCAAATGGAAGCAGGTCGTGGTGAAGTTGGTCTCGAGCGCGAAGAAGTTTCCGGCGACGCCGCGTGGCTAGCGGAAATCGTAGCGTCAGTTTCCAGTCGCCCGGTCCAGGAAATCACGCTCAATTCGCGCCTTGGCGATCTCGGATTCGATAGTTTGATGTTTGTCGAACTCGCGGCCGCGATCGAGAATGCAGGCGGCTCGTTGAAAGCTCCTGACCGCCTGAACGAAGTGCAGGACGTGCGTGAGCTTCTCACCGTAGTCGATCGGGTGGCCGCGGCCCCACGTCGCGACGCGCCGCGTTTGCGGCTTGAGCCGGAAAAAGACGACGAGATTCACGTTCCCGAGCCCGTGCGCATAGTCGGCAATAAGGTGGTGGAGATTGCGCAGCGGGCGTTGTATGACCGCATTCTGCGGACGAAATACGAAGGCCAGTCGAACATTCCCTATCACACGAATTTCATTGTCGCGGCGAACCATCAATCGCACCTCGACATGGGTTTGGTGAAGATGGCGCTCGATGATGCCGGCAAGGATCTCGTCGCTCTGGCGGCGGCCGATTACTTCTTCGATACGAAGTACAAGCGCGCCTACATGGAGAATTTTACGAATCTTGTGCCGATGGAGCGCTCAGGGTCGTTGCGACAATCACTGCGTCATGCGCGCTCGTATCTCGATCGCGGTTACAACGCGCTCATCTTCCCCGAAGGCACGCGTTCGATGACGGGGACGATGGCGGACTTCAAACCCGTCGTCGGCTATCTGGCCCTGGCAGCGCGCGTGGGGATTGTGCCGGTGTATCTCGAGGGAACGTACGACGCGTACCCGAAAGGTTCGACGATTCTCAAGCGGCGCGATGTCGGCGCACGGATTGGCCGTCTGATTTCGATTGAGGAACTCGAAGAAATGACCCAAGGCCTGCCGCGTGCGGAAGCGTATCGCTTGATCGCGGAACGTGTGCGTCATGAAGTAGTGAACCTGCGTGATCGGACGAACACGAAATTCGACGCGTCGGCCATACACGAAGAATGGAGAGCCGAGCGCCGCGCCGGCAAATTGCGCATTGAAGCGAGCGACGAAGAATACGCGATGGCGAATGCGTAGGATTAGTCCGCAGATTACACAGATAGGGAGTCAGTACCATCCGCGTGAGCGGATGGGTCAAATTCCTAACATGCGCGCTGAACCCACCTGCTTACGCAGGTGGTACCGACCTCATATCTGCGGATAAATTCTTAATGCCGACAAAGACTCCAAAGAAACGCACTGCTCAGATTGTGCCCAAGAAGAGCACGAAACGTCACGCTGCGATTGTAAAGAAGGTCCCCGCGACGACGCTGATCACGGGCGGCACGGGCTTTCTCGGCGCGCATCTGGTGCGGCAACTCGTCGATTCCGGCCAGAAAGATATTCGCGTCATGGCGACGACGATTCCGGAGTGGTTAACGGGCCTCGGCGTCGATACGTTCGAAGGTTCGATCACGAACGCGGATGATGCCGCGCGTGCGGTTGAAGGGGTAACTGAGATTTATCATCTTGCCGGCAAAGTTTCGCGCGACAAAAACGACGCGCGTGAAATGTACAAGCTGCACGTTGAAGGCACGCGTTTGCTCTGCGACGCCGCAAAAAGCGCTGGCGTCAAAACAATGGTGCTGGCATCAAGCAGCGGAACGATTGCGGTGGCGGAAAAGGGAGACATGATTGTCGACGAGACGTACAATCCGCCGTTGGATATCATCGCCCGCTGGCCGTACTACGCGAGCAAGGCTTACCAGGAAATGGCCGCGCTCGAGCGATTCGCCGGCGACGGCTTGCGGCTCGTGATTATGAATCCTAGTTTGTTGCTGGGACCAGGCGACGATCGCCTCAGTTCAACTAAAGTGGTGCTGGACTTCATGGCGCGAAAGATTACCGCGGTGCCGAATGGCGGATTGAACTTTGTCGACGTGCGCGACACCGCGCAGGCGTTTCGCGTCGCAATGCAAAAGGGCCGTCACGGTCATCGGTACTTACTCGGCGCAGTTAATTGGACGTTCGTGAAGTTTTTTGATCGACTTGAACGGTTAACAAAAGTCTCATCGCCGCGTTTGGCTTTTCCTTCGAAAGTAGCCGTCACCGGCGCGCATGTCATCGATTCACTTTTTCGTCAGTGGAACTTCACGCCGCCAGTGCAAGCCGATGAAATCGAGATGGCTGAATACTTCTGGTACTTCAAACACGACAAAGCGCGACGCGAACTCGGCTTTTCCCCACGCGACGCAGGAGACACGCTCAACGATACGGTGCGTTACCTGCGCGAGAATTTTCGCGTTGGGAAATAACCACTAAAGGGTCCCCAACTGCCGATACATCCTCATAAAATCAAAATTGTTCCAGGCTTCGATGATCTTACCGTCCGCGATTCGCGTGATGGTCATGCCGGTAAAATCTACTGGCGACTGCGTCGCCGCAATGCCGAGTCCGTCACCGGTGTGTTTGCCGCGCACCGTGCAGCGCGTCGCGACTAGATCGCCTTCGGCAACCTGATCTTCAACGACAACTTGCATGTTTGGAAAAGCATTCCGGAATTGCGCATGAAACGGCAGAAAGCCGGCAGGCCCGCGCAGCGGATTGTCGACGTCGTCAGAAAGGCCGTGCGCTATCCCATTTTCAGCGAACATCTCCGGAATTGCATCAGCGCGGCCCTTGTTCCACACCTCTTCGAACCACCGGCGAATCAAAGCCTTGTTCGTTTCCTGAGTGTTGTATTCAGACATGAGGAACCTCCTATTATTGCCGATTTGTGATTGTCGATTGCCGATTGAAAACGATGTTCCCGAGGATCGTGTTGACTCTTGCGTCAATCAAGAATCGGCAATTGGCAATCGGCAATGCCTTAGTGCCCTCCCTTACGGTCGGGCTTCTGACACTTACTACTTCTCTTCAATGTGAAACTTGTGCAGAAATCTATGCACGATCGGAGTCAGCACGACTCCGATAATTCCGATAAACATCAGCCCGCTGAACAGCGCGTAAATAGAAGCGAAGACTTTTGCAGCTCTGGTGGTGAGGTCACTGCCGTGAACCGGGCCCATCCCGCCAAGAATCATCGATGCTTCGAGCAGAGAATCTACCCAGTCAAAACCGGCGAGCCAACGATAACCGAAAATTCCAACTGACAATGCGAATGCGATCAAGGCCAGAGCAAGTACAAACGAACTCGCTACGCGTTGCGCGAAGATCGAAAACGGAGCTAGCCGCTCCTGTTTCCGCTCAAATCTCCAGGGATCATGTTTCAATGTCGTAAGGACCTCCGGCGT
Source organism: uncultured bacterium (assembly GCA_965653675.1). GTDB lineage: Bacteria > Acidobacteriota > Blastocatellia > Pyrinomonadales > Pyrinomonadaceae > UBA11740. The sequence goes on along the minus strand of CBFHBA010000007.1, from coordinate 7,720 downwards.
TAGTGTCAGAACCGCGAGCGGTAGCGACCGGATCTACATTCAACATGAATTACTGATCCCATCGCTCTCCGGGTTCTCACACTAGGGAAATCGCACGCGCAACACGCGAGGCACGATCTGAAATGTCGAAGGCAATCGCCCGACGACCTCGCCATCAAGTTCGACACGAACTTCTTTGTGTTTGCTGGCGGGGCGGGCGACCACTTGCTTTGCGAGTTCATGTGTGACTTCGCTCATGCGCAGGTGCGCGCCAAAATAAAGTCGCGGCGCGTTTGTCAACAATCGAAACGAGTTCGCATCGCCGATTGTCACCACGTCAAAGTAGCCGTCATCGAGTTTCGCATCCGGCGCAATCTTCATCGCCCCGCCGTAGTACTTAGCATTCGCAACACAGAACTCGGCGACGCGCAGGCGTCGGTCCTGACGTTCATCAATTTGCAAAAGCACGTCAGACGGAGACGCTGCGAACGTAGTTTGAACGGTCGCTGCCGCGTAGGAAAGTTTGCTCGTGACTTTGCGCGGCGTAAATGCCGGCACCCATTTCTTTGCTCCACCAGAGGCCGCGCGATCGAGCACTTCCGTGCTCATGCCGAAACTCGCGACGTTGATGGAATAGCGAGTTTCACGCTCACCTGCTTCATTGATGAACGTCACGCGCACCGCATCGATTGTTTTCGTGCGCCCATCACGCAGGGCGCGCGCCGCGTCGGCGACACTGTTTGAGATTTTTAAGGTCCGGCGAAAGTCGCTGCCTGTGCCCGCAGGCAGAATGCCTAATTCACTCTCAGTTTTTGATTCGATAATACCGTTGGCAACCTCAGAAATCGTGCCGTCACCGCCGCACGCTATGATCAGTTTGCTTCCCTGCTTCGCAGCGTCTGCTGCCAACTGGCGCGCATGACCGACGCTGTCGGTGAACGTCACCGTGAACGCGCCGAAGTGCGTACGCAGGTCGCTGGCAATCTTTGCCCAATTCTCGCGCGTCGCGCCATCGGCGGAAGCGGGGTTAACGATCACAAGCGGCAGACTCATCGAACGAATTTAACCACAGAGGGCACAGAGGAAGATAATTAAAAAGAGACCAGTATGCTGAAATTCTGGACAGGAAAATAAACTATTCTGTTAGATGTGCGGTATTTCCTCTGTGTCCTCTCTGGTTGATGATCCGTATATCGCGCGGTCGGCCTCGCCCAAAAGGACAATCTTGCTCATCAGAAATTCCCCAATCTCTTTGTAAGTTCGGACGTGATCTTTTTTCGCGATGAATTCCGAGAGATCGAGCTGTTGGCCAAAATGAATTCTAATTTTGTCGCCGCCAAACCAATTGCCTAAAACCTGTTTTGGCAAGTTATTTCCGAGACCGGCGATGAAGACAGGAATGACTTGGGGATTGGCGTCCTTGATCAGCTTGCCGATGCCCGGCTGCGGCCGAAGAAAAGTGTAAGGGTCGTCGTTCTTATTACGCGTTCCTTCGGGATGAAAGCCGATAACGTTACCGCCGCCTTGCATGGAAAGCTGCACGAGGCGCCTCATCGAATACTTGTCGAAAAGCCGTTTGGCGGGCACGGGGTCTTTGCCCGTCACGAAAAATGGCGGATACATCGACCACCAACCCATAATCAGATTCACGAACATCCCGACCGGATTTTGGTAGTAGAAGCGGCCGCGCACCGGAAAGAAGAGCTGCTTCTGCCACTTTGTTTTGAGAAACAGTGTCGTCGAAACCACATACATGTCGAAGAATGATCGATGATTGGCTACCAGCACGAGCGGGCGCGAGTGATCGACAGCTTCAACATTTTCCAGGCCGTAGACGCGCATCAGGTTGTAGGTTGAAATGTGTATCCAGCCCGCGCCGAAGACAGTCTGGCACCACGTCCAGAATCGCTTCCAGCGGCCGAGATTCATGCGATGCGTAAGGCGAAAGGCGAACCGCTCGAATGATGTGAGAACAGCGAGTTCTTCCGCAGAAGGGACGATGGTGTCAGGCATGATGAATCCGCAGATTACCCAGATTACACAGATTCAGCTGAAATTAGCAGTCACAAGCTGCGACCAAGATTGTGGTTTTCCAATCTGTGGAATCTGCGCAATCTGCGGATTATTCAGTCAATCGAAAAGTACCGCGCTTCGGGATGATGCACGATGATAGCAGATGTGGATTGTTCGGGGTCGAGTTGAAACTCCTCCGTCAACTCCACGTCGATAAGTGAAGGATTCAACAGCTCGAACAACTTTGTTTGATCTTCCAAATTTGGACATGCGGGATAGCCGAAACTGAACCGCGAACCTTGATAACCCTGGCGGAAAAGTTCATTCAAGTTCTTCGCGTCTTTGTCAGCAATGCCCAACTCCTGGCGAATGTGTTTGTGCCACAACTCAGCTAAGGCTTCGGCGCCTTCGACGCTCAAGCCATGGAAGTACAGGTAATCTGCATAGTTGTCGCTCTGGAAAAGTTCCCGCGAGTATTCGCTGGCGCGCCGGCCCATCGTCACCAGATGAAAGGCCACGACATCCATGCGCCCAGATTCAACTGAAGCAAAGTAATCGGCCAGACAAAGATGCTTGCCTGACGGTTGGCGCGGGAAGCTAAAACGCATGCGCTCGGTCTTCTGATTATCTTGATAGATGATCAGGTCATTGCCCGACGATTGGCAGTGAAAGTAACCATAGACTACTTTCGGGATTAGCAGACGCTCGCGCTCACTGCGGGCTTTCAGCTCGTCGTAAACCGGTCGCACCTGTTCGGCGACGAACGCCTGGTATTCTTCGTTCGATTTCCTGCTTTGCTTAAACTGCCACTGCCCTTTGAACAGTGCAGTTTCGTTAACGAAAGCGAGCACGTTATTCAATGGAATCCGATCCACGACGCGCGAACCGAAGAACGGTGGTTCCGGAATCGGCGCATTAGCGCTGACATTAGAACGAACGGTGTGCGTAGTGTCACCCACAACTGCACGCACTCGGGTCGGTTTGCGCACGCCGAGCTTGGCCTCTTCGGCGATGAGCTCTTCATCTTCTATTGGGGACCCAGTCGCTACCGCTCCCGGTACTAACTCCTGATCCACGCCGATCCCTTTTTGTTCGTCGCCATTACTCGACATCAACTTGTCCATCGTGTGTAAGCCAGCGAAGGCATCCCGCGCGTAGAATAACGTGCCCTTGTAGAGCGTTTTCAAATCGTCTTCGACGTAACGACGCGTGAGCGCTGCGCCGCCCAGCACCACCGGCACTTTGATGTCGCGCTCATTCATAACTTCGAGGTTTTCTTTCATGATGAGCGTTGATTTAACGAGCAGGCCACTCATTCCGATCGCATCGGCCTGGTGTTCTTCATAAGAACTCAAGATGGCATCAATCGTCTGCTTGATGCCGAGATTGATCACCTTGTAGCCGTTGTTTGTCAGGATGATGTCCACGAGGTTTTTGCCGATGTCGTGCACGTCTCCTTTGACGGTCGCCAGCACCATCGTGCCTTTCGAGGTCGCGCCGCCTTTCTTTTCCATGAACGGCTCGAGAAAGCGCACGGCGGTCTTCATCGCTTCGGCCGACTGCAGCACGAACGGAAGCTGCATCTGGCCGCTGCCGAAAAGATCGCCGACGACTTTCATGCCGTCGAGCAGAATATTGTTGATGATGTCGAGCGCGGAATACTTCTCAAGCGCCAGCTTCAAATTGTCTTCGAGGCCGATTTTCTCGCCGTCGATGATGTGAAACTTCAGTTTTTCTTCGACCGTCTCGCCGCGGCTTTCTTTCTTCTTCGTTTTGGTGGTGACGCCTTCGAAGAGTTTAGTGAATTCGACCAGCGGGTCGTAGGTACAAACATCACCGTCGAATTCGCGACGGTCATAAATCAGATCGAGCGCGACTTTCAATTGCGTTTCTTCGATGCGATTGAGCGGCTCGATCTTGCTGGCGTTCACGATGGCAGAATCGAGTCCCGCGGCAACCGCTTCGTGCAGAAACACGGAATTGAGCACAATGCGCGAGGCCGGACTCAACCCAAACGAGACATTCGAAACGCCGAGAATGCTGAACGCGCCGGGAAGCTCAGTCTTAATCCGGCGAATCGCGTCAATCGTTTCCAGTGCGTTGCGCCGATCCTCTTCGATGCCGGTAGAAATCGGCAGTGCCAGTGCGTCGAAGAAAATGTCGTCGGCGGGAATCCCGAATGCCGTCGCTTGTTCAAAAGCCCGCTTCGCAATATTAAATTTGCCTTCGGCAGAGCGCGCCATGCCCTGCTCGTCGATCGTGCCGATGACAACGCCGGCGCCGTATTTTTTTGCCAGGTCGAGCACTTTCAAAAACCGCGGCTCGCCATCTTCATAGTTCGTCGAATTCAGAATCGATTTGCCGCCCGCGTGTTGCAGACCCGCTTCCATCTTTTGCCATTCGGTCGAATCGAACATCAGAGGAATTTTGACGTTCGTCACGAGGCGCGACGCGAGTTCGTGCATGTCTTTTTCGCCGTCGCGGCCGACGAAATCGACGTTCACGTCAAGCACGTGCGCGCCTTCACGCTCCTGCTCGCGCGCCAGCGACACCAGACCGTCCCAGTCTTCGGCGTTCAGCAGATCGCGCATCTTCTTTGATCCGCTTGCGTTCACGCGCTCGCCGATGATCAAAAATGACGTATCTTGTCGAAACGGCTGCTGAATAAAAATCGATGAAGACGCCGGAGTACGCGGCACGTCGCGCTTCAGCGGAGTGACATCCCTGACCGCTTCGACGACGGCCCTCAAATGCGCGGGCGTTGTCCCACAACATCCGCCGACGATGTTCACGCCCAGATCGCGCGCGAAATGCGCTAAGTCTTTCGACAGCGACTCCGGCGTTTCCTTGAAGACGGCGTGACCGCCGACGTTCTCAGGAATGCCGGCGTTCGGAATCACCGACACGGGAAACTTCGAATTCTGGCAAAGGTAGCGAACGTTCTCGGCCATTTGCTGCGGGCCGGTGGCGCAGTTCATGCCGACTATGTCGACGGGAAATGGTTCGATGGCCGTGTAGGCAGCAGCGATCTCGGTTCCCATCAGCATTGTGCCGAACGCTTCGATTGTCACTTGCGCAATCACCGGCACCCGTCGTTTCGACGATTCGAACTCTTCAAAGATCGCGGCGAGCGCAGACTTCGTCTGCAGAATGTCCTGACACGTTTCGACGATCAACAAGTCAGCGCCACCGTCGAGCAGACCACGTGCCTGCTCACGATATGACGCTTTCATATCAAGAAACGATATGTGTCCTAGTGTGGGGAGTTTCGTGGTTGGGCCCATTGAGCCGGCGACCCAGCGCGGGTTCTCTTTGGTAGAGAAATCAGACGCGACGCGCTTCGCGAGTTCCGCGGCCTTCTTATTCAGTTCGTATGACAGATGCGCGATGCCGTATTCGGCAAGCACGATTGATGCACCGCCGAACGAATCGGTCTCAACGACATCGCATCCAACCTCGAAGAAGCCTGCGTGGACCTTTTCAACCGCTTCGGGTTTACTGATCAGTAAATGTTCCGGGCAGCCTTCAAATTGCGGTCCGCCGTAGTCATCGACCGTTAAGTCCTGCGCGTGCAGATTCGTCCCCATCGCGCCATCAAAGACGACGATGCGATCTTTAAGAGTGTCGAGAAAAGACTTCATCAGGTAGTAAATGGTAAATCGTAAATGGTAAATGGAGGTTACGCCGCGTCCGCTCGTCTATTTACCATTCAGCATTAACGATTCACTAGAAAAAGCCCCGCGCTGCTAACAACGCGGGGCCTTCATCAAAACTTTCCGGAACCTTTGAAAGACTCGCCGAGCTGTTTAGCGGATTATTTTACGTGGCCGCAAGTCGCCTTAACTCACCACGTTTGTCACCGCCTATTGAAACATCGCGATGGCACTGTGTCAAACGTCACCGGGTATCCGAGACCTGCCTTTTCTATTTACGATTTAAGATTTACCATTTACTCTCTTTATTCGATGCGCCGCGCCATCTATCCCGGCTCGTTCGACCCCGTTACCAACGGGCACCTCGACATTATTCAAAGAGGTTGCAAGCTGTTCGACGAAATCATCGTCGCGATTCTCATCAATCCGGAAAAAACGCCGTTCTTCTCAGTCGAAGAGCGCACGGAAATTCTTGCCGAAGTCCTGAAAGGCATCGAGCAAGGCGGCTGCACAGTCATCGTCGACAGTTTCGAAGGACTGCTCGTGCAATACGCGGCCGAACGCGACGCACATGCCATTGTGCGCGGCATCCGCGCGATTTCGGATTATGAGTACGAGTTGCAAATGGCTTTGATGAACCGGCGGCTGCGGCCGGCATTGGAAACTGTTTTCATGATGCCGGCCGAAGCTTATTCGTATGTCAGCTCGCGTCTGGTGAAAGAAGTGTTTCAACTCGGCGGCAGCATCGAGGGCCTGGTACCCGCGTTAGTACAGGAACGAATGCGCGCTAAGTCTAAAGTCCAATGTCCAAAGTCCAAAGTTCAGAACCCCTAGTTATGGCAGCCACCAAGTTCACTTCCGGGTTTCCAATTTCCGAGCGCGTTGCGGAAATGAAAGCGTCATCGACGCTCGCCGCGGCGGCCGCGGCGGACGCCATGCGTGCGGATGGCATTGACGTCGTCGACTTGGGAGCAGGCGAGCCGGACTTTGATACGCCACAGAACATCAAGGACGCCGCGGCGGCCGCGATTCAAGCCGGACAAACGAAGTACACGCCGACTGCGGGTACGCGCAAATTTCAGCATTCGATCATCGATTTCTACCAACGCGAGTTCAGCGCACTGTACGAACGAAACGAAGTGATGGGTACGGCGGGCGGCAAGCAGGCCATTTTCAATGCGGTCGTGTGTCTAATCAATCCCGGTGACGAAGTGCTGATTCCGAAACCCTACTGGGTGACCTTTCCGGAAATCGTCACTTTCGCTCGCGGCAAATCGGTTTTCATTGAAACGGAACGGAATGATTTTGTGCTGACGGCGGAGATGGTGCGCGCAGCAATCACGCCGAAGACAAAGCTCGTCATTCTGAACTCACCGTCGAATCCTTCCGGTCGTGTGATTCCGCCTGACGAGTTCGAGCGGATCATGGAGATCATCGCTGAGCACGATGGCTATGCGATCTCGGATGAGTGTTACCTGCGCTTTGTCTATCCGCCGAATAAAGTTTTTAGCGCCGCGTCGTTGCGGCCAGAGTTGCGAAAGCGTCTGTGCATCGCCGGCTCGTTTTCGAAGACGTACGCGATGACTGGTTGGCGAGTCGGCTACTCTCTGGCCAACGCCGATTGGACGCGCGCGATGCTTAAAGTGCAGGGCCACTCGACGACTAATACCACATCGATTGCTCAGGCGGCGGCCACTGAGGCGTTCAACGGCCCGCAGGAATCGGTCGCGACGATGCTCGCTGAGTACACGCGACGGCGTGAATGGCTGCTGAACGCTCTAAACGAAATTCCCGGACTGCGTTGTCCCCAACCTGAAGGCGCGTTCTATGCTTTTCCCGACGTACGTGGTTGTTTAGGCGGCAAACTAAGGACGTCGGCAGATTTCGTCAACGAGCTATTGGAGAAGGAACACACTGTCGTCACCGACGGCGCAGGGTTTGGCGCGGATGGATTCATTCGTATTTCGTATGCGACATCGTTGGATCGTTTGCGTGAAGGAGTGGAGAGAATCAAACGGGTGGTGTCAGAAGCCCGACCGTAAGGGCGGGCCTTATTCGCAGCACTCAAACGTGAA